>NZ_JADYTL010000003.1 GCF_021531055.1 Collinsella tanakaei | reverse complement strand
GCCGGCGCCGCAGCCCCCGCGGGCGGTATCGATGCGGAATATCGGCGGTATCGAGCGGGAATATCGGCGGGGGCGCCGGGCGGTATCGATTCGCGCTACACCAGGTACCGAGAAGGACGATTACTCACTCATCTTCAAGCCATGAGAAGAAGCTCGAAAGAATGCGGCGGATGTTGTCGATGTTTGCTTTACTGCAGCGTGATCGGAGTTCGTAGTTGGAAAGGTATTGGCGTAGGTCCTCTGTTCTCATATGAGTCACATGTTTGCTGGTTGTGCTGAGCATGCGCGAGAGAACGGATCTGTAGTATCTGAGCGTGTTCTCGCTACAGCCCTCGAGGTGCTTTGCAGAGAGAAATGCCTTCATAAGCTCAAGGCTTGATGGTCCGAGCGTGACTTCGGCTTCTGAGTTTCTTGGCTGTAAGTTGTATTCGGCTAGCACTCTATCCAAGACAAAAGAAAGCTGTCTCATCTGTGCATTATCCAGATGGGGCAGCATTGCCTGCGAGATCATGTTTATGACCGTCTGTTGACTCATTTCCCTCTCCACGTTAACGGTTTATGTTTTCGACAAAGCGCGCCCGCCGTCTTTGCGAAAGGATATAATCAAGACTATTCCCAGTATTTCGCTGGGAAATAATATGCGAAGGGAGGTGATTCCCTTGGAGAAATTGCTCTCCTGGGTTTTTACTTCCGCGTGGGGCTGGCGCTGTTTCCAGCATTGCTGTGATGAGCTCTATTGCGCGCGTAATAAAGTGATAGATATCTTCTGAAAGATACAGCCCCTACTTCGCTTTTGCTAAAAGCATCAGAAATAATCGGGCTGGAATAATTTAAGAAATTGTTCGATTGGACGTCCTCCAATTTGAAGTGATCGTTCTCCAGTTATGCCTCTGGTAATCAGAAATGGCTCTTTTCTATCACTTGCATCTAATGAGATGAAGTGATCGATATGACCATAACTGTCGGTGTCTTTGCAGTAGCCTGTGTATGCCTCAATAGTCAGATCAAACGAAAAGCCAAAATGGGTACAGACTGTCTCTCTCTTCGCTCGAGTAGCGAAGGCAAAAAGCGTGGTTATTATTTTGTTGTCAGAGTGATTCTTTAATATTGCTGCAGAGTTTTCAGCTGAAGTGAAGTCTTTTGAACTAGCAAAGGACTTCACTTCACACGTTGCCACAATATCATCAAGATGATAGATGTTCGCTATGCCACGTCGAGCTGCCTGGGAAAGAAGCATTATGTCTATCTCGGGGCTTTGCCAATCATCTTTATCATCACATACTATTCCGCTAACAGGAGTGATGTTAAATTCCTCTTGTAGCAAAGTACGTACTGTGCGTTCCCTTATCTTTCCCTTGGTAGGAGCGTGTTTGATACAGTTAAACGCCTCCCAGTGAGCGATTAGGACTCGTTTTCTATATTCCTCAATCTGATCAAACAGTGACATAGTTTTATCCGAAATATTCTTGCATCAAAGATTTCTTCAGAGTTTCGAGTTTTTCAATCTGCTGTTGGACATCAAACCTCAGTTTGTCGACCTGATTAACGAATTCGGCGAACCGCTCCTGTTGCTTTATAGGGGGGAGTGGTATCGAGAAGTTCCCCACGTCTTTAAGTGAGAGGTTCACTTGTGCAATGCCTCGTTTTGCCCTTCTTGTCATTTCAATAATCAATGAAGATGAGAGCGCTTCTTTCAAATAAAATCGATTCAACGGCGCATCATTCTTTAAACGAATTATTGACAGTGCCTGATTGGTATTGGCCGGGAGTACCCATGAAGGGACTATGGCACAGCGTCCTATTGCTCCCGCAATCGAAAAGAGCAGATCACCCTCGAATAGTTGTGAACGACCCATTGCGGAATGGCAGGTCGGGGAAATATGGCTAACTTTGTCGGGGATTAGCTCCCCTCGACTATCGATAGTCTCTATCTTTATAAAATTAACCCCCGTTGATTCATAGGAGAACCCAATAGTCGTAGGGGTTGTGCCCTTGGTGATTCTTTCGCAGCAGTCCGCGAGTCGAACACGTCTGATTTCGGCAGTTTCGAACATCTCGGTAAACCGGGATTTGACCAGTTCATCAAGCTTGTTCACAGTGATTTTGCAGCTATGAAGCTGAGCATCTAAATGGCGGAGACGCTCAGTTACTCTCTCCTGTTCAGACTTGGGCGGAATGGTTACTTCGACTTTCGAGAGGGACGCCTTGTTCAAAGTCACGCCCATGACCGCTCGATTAGCCGACTCTTTCACCCAATCATGGCACTGAAGCTGGTAGAACAGGTATTCTGCGATTGGAGCTCGATCGTCTTTGGGGATGAATGCCATAATGGCCTCATTGGTAAAGAGCGGCTCTCTAGTTATCGCAACCTTTCCTAGCGATAGCTTGAAGCTCATAACAACCGTGTTTGCGGGAACTTCCTTTATTCCGGATTGCTCGATTGCCGCTTCGGTTATCCGTTCTCGCGTCTTAGCAAGATGCTTTCCTCCCCGGCTCAAATCGGACACCGAAGCCCATTGATAAGTTCCTCCCTGCCAATACTCCGGTACATTTCGAGAAGGAGTTTTGCCCATTTGCAGCGTATAGAGGTCCGATAGTCGCGTTTTCATGCCGTCACCGCCGTTCGAGGAAACCGGGATTTGACTAGGTCATCAAGGAGAGAGAGGCAGCGTTGAGAATACTCCGACAGATTCTCAAGAGAATCGAGCACGTTACAGATATAGCTCTGGCGATTATTGTCTGGAAGCACGAAAGTGGACTGCTTCAATAATTTGAAGTGTCTGCTGTATCCGAGGTCCTCCAGTTTCAGACTTTTCAGTGCGTAATACAAATAACGAACATTGTTGGACAAACGAGGCTTAAGGATCTTCACGCCGTCCGCCCCTGCAAAGAACGGGTCTTCAACATACTTGACGCATCTAGTGTGATCTCCGAAAACAATTGCCGGAACATCAGTAAATAGCCCATCCTCATTATTGGAGTATCCGGCAATTTGCTGCTTGCCTTGATCGATTATGGGATGCGACCCGGAAGTGAGGTAATCTCCCTGCTTGATTTTAGTGACACCCTTAGAAACGTCCTTGAAAGCCTCAGAAAATGATGCGCGGCCTACCAAGGAAGTTAATTTCGAGTGTGTTATGCGCTTGGTGCTAGTCTCGGGCATTTGACATCTCTCCGCCTACTTCGAATGATGCTATACCGACATCTCCAGAGACCTTGAAATTTGCTCTGAACTTCGTGCTGCTTTTGCCCTCTCGATTTTCACGCTCAATTAGCTCAGCACCACGGGGGGTGACCATCGATTTATGTAATTCGGCTGATAAGCGATTCGTGTCGATTGTCGACATAAACGCTGCCGATATTAGATATGCGTACGCCACCTGAATCTCGCTAGGTTTGTAGCCCCATTTTATCGATTCATATTTCACTCCGCTGTTAAGCTGATGAATCGTATCTAGCAGAAAGCAAAGTCCGTGACGGCCCATTGGCGGCTTGGGCCAGTCATCCGGAATGGCCCACTTTCGCGGAACTCCGCTTTTCTCAGCTGGTGGGATTATTCCAGATGCGCAGTAATTTCTTACCGTGCTTTCCGAGCAGCCCCATTTTCTTGCCATCTCTTTTGCGGTTGCCATCACAGCATCGCCTCCAGCTCGGCGATGCCCTTGGCAATCTGTTCGTTGAGATCTTTGATTTCTGCAATTAGCTCGCTTGTGGGCGGGTACTCGACCTTCTCGTAGACGATCTCCTTGTACTTGTTGATTGAGAGGTCGTAGTCGTTGTCGATAATCTCCTGCACCGGCACCATGAAGCTCTTCTCGGTACGGGCACGGTCCTTCTCAGCGTTGAGGTTGTGAAAGCGCTCGATGATGTCGGGGATGTCGTTGTCCTTGATGGGCTCTCGCTTGTCGTCCAGGCTGAAGCCGTCCGCCTGCATGTCGTAGAACCAGACGTTGTCCGTGCCGCCGTTGTCGGTTCGGGTGAAGATGAGGATGGCGGTGGACACGCCGGCATAAGGTTTGAACACGCCGGAGGGCATGGAAATCACCGCGACGAGGCGGTTGTTCTCGATGAGCTCCTTTCGGATTGCCTTGTGCGCCTTTTGGGAGCCAAAGAGCACGCCGTCGGGGACGATGGAGGCACAGCGGCCGCCGACCTTTAGGCTCTTGAGGAAAAGCGCCAGAAACAGGAGCTCGGTCTTGGTTGTCGACACCGTGCTGCGCAGATCCTTGGCGATGGTCTCCTTGTCGAGGCTGCCCTTGAAAGGCGGGTTGGCCATGATGAGGGTGTAGGCGTCGCGCTCCTCGTTGTCCTCGGAAAGCGAGTCAAGTTGGGAGATGTTGGGCGCTTCGACGCCGTGCAGCATCATGTTCATGGCGCCGATGCGCATCATGGTGGAATCCGTATCGTGACCGGCGAACATGGTCGTTTGGAAACGCTGCTGGACGTCGGAGCGCATGAGCTCGGTCTTGTAGTGGTCCTTGATGTACTGGGCCGCCATGCAGATGAAGCCTGCGCTGCCCATTGCCGGATCGCAGATGGCGTCCTCGGGGGCGGGCTGCATGAGTTCGACCATCATCTTGATGATGTGGCGCGGCGTGCGGAACTGACCGTTCTGCCCGCTGGTGGCGAGCTTGGAGAGAAGATATTCGTAGACATCGCCCATGATGTCCTTGTTGGAGAGGTCGATCTCTTCGAGCTTGTCCACGATTCGGGTGAGCGTGCGCGCGTTGCTCACCACGAGAATGGCATCCTTCATGTACTTTGCGAAGGCGGTGTCCTTGTTTGAGCCAAGCTCACCCTTGATGAAGGGGAACACGTTCTGAACCATGTTTTCGTACATAGCATCAGGCTCGTAGTTGCGGAAGATATGCCACCGACAGTTCTGGTGCTCGGCATCAAAGATGGAATCAGTGACGGGCTCGCCCAAGAGTTCCGCATTCCTCTCGCGACGCGTCTCGTTGTCATCGAGAATCTTGATGAACATGAGATAGGTGAGCTGCTCGATGACGGTGAGCGGGTTGCTCACGCCGTTGGACCAGAAAATGTCCCAGATGCCGTCGACCTTGGTCTTGAGTTCACCAGTGATCATGGACGCTCCGTTCGCCGAGTTTCAACCGTTTCATTATCTCATCAACGCGCGCAATTCTTCGGGAAGATATGTGCCGCCCGGCTTTGAATGAAGCGCGACATGGCAGTTTGGACACACGGGGATAAGGTCCTTTACCGGGTTGACTTCATGTTCGCCCCCGGAAGCAGAGAGGGGCGTTATGTGGTGCACTTGGATGATTCCGGCGAATTGCGGACCGTATGCGCGCGCAAAGTCAAAGCCACAGATCGCGCAAGAGGTTCCATGGGCAGCAAGGCACGCTTTTCGCGCGGCGTTGCTCCGCTCGTAGCGATCGAGCGGGACCTCCGTACGCGCTCCCTCTAGAAGGATATCTTCTTGGTTGGAAGGTGTTGTCCCAGCCAAGATGTCGAAGAGCAAAGTGTCGAGTCGCGATTGGAATGCAAGCTGGTTGAACTGCTCATTGGCGTATATCGCTAAGAATCTGGTGATGTCGCCACATTCAGCAGTTACATCGTCGTAGCCGATTTTGATGTCCAGCGGTCCGACCTTCTGGATGAGGCAGCGAACAAGTGCATCACCGCGACAGTCCGCCTCGTTAAACTCGACGCCAGAACGATTGTTCTCGAGAGACCGGCACCAGTCTCGGGCAGCGTTCGCATAGAGTTTTCGTTGGATGTAGCTATCTCTGCTTACACGCTCCATCAGTCCTCCATAGGAAGCACGATGCCATAGGGGTTCTCGACGGACAGATGTTTTATTGGACCGAGGATGATCCAGAGATTTCGGTATGTTCGCGGACGCGGGATTCGCCGCTCTCCGAAGCCATCCGTGAAGTAGATGAGTAGGGCATCCCTGAAATAGCGATTATCATTTATGTATGAGATAGTCGGCGAGAAGAGGGTTCCTCCTCTACCGGTCACGTCGAGTTTCACGTCCTCAGGCGATTTGATGCGGTATACGTTTTGTACCGAGTCGTCGCACTCGATGACGGTTATTTCATAGCGGCGGTGCGCGACGATGGCGAAGATTTCGGTAAAGACCGATTTCAGCTGCTCGGTGTCCATGGAAGCGGAGGTATCTATGGCAACAGCAATCTTGAGCGTCTTGCTTTCTTTCGTGCCCGACAGGTCGTAGCGCATGGGCTGACGTCTATTGAGACGGGATCTGGTCTTGAGCTTTTCTGCAGAGATAGTTCCGACATACTGCTTGAGGAGCTGTTTCCAATTGAGCCTCGGCGGTTCATTGATTTGTGCGATTCTCTCGGTGAAGCGTGCTGGCATCATGCTGCGCGCCTCCTCATCCATGAGATCGTTGACATTGTTGAGCAGCTCTTTTGTTGCCGATTCAAGCATCTCGTCAAGAGCTCCCGTGTCGCCGCCGTCTTCTCCGGAGGCTGATTCCCAGGTGTGGTTGCCTATGCTGAAGCCCTTTTGACCTTGGCGACCGTCGGGGGCGGCGTTCTTCTGAGCTGTCCCGGACCGCCTCGAGGCTTCTTCGCTGTCATCGCTTGCATTGACTCTGTCTTTGATTCGGTTGAAGTAGTAGAGATAGTCTTGGCGCGGTGCCAGTTTCGAAAGACCGAATCGCTTTGCGAGTAATTCTGAAGTGATGACTCCCTTGGGAGGGGAGAGAAACTTCTTCCCTTGGGCGATCTCGTAGTTGAGTTGATCGTTTACCGAGGCATCGGCAGCGTAGTTGAAGAGCTTGAACAGACCAGGGTCCCTTTCTGGATTGGTGCGGACCATCTCCGCCGGATGGTTGAAAACGACATGGTCGACCTCATGGCAGAACGCGTACATGACTTCTTTGAGCGAGAGCATGAACAGGAGAAGGGGATTCGCCTCAAAGACGGGAGGGTAGACATCGAGGAGAATGCCGGCGATGGCATCCGTTGAGTAGTTGGTCCTGAAGGACATGGACATAAAGAAGTACCCGTAATAGGTATCGCGCTCCGATACCAGGAACAATGTGGCGAGCTGAGTGAATCGCTGGAAGCCTCTATCAAGTCGCTGCAGGATTTGTGGTTGCGGCTCCCTCTGGTAGCCCTCAACCAGCTCGCGCATCTCCTGGTGAATCGTTGCTATGCTTTCCATTCTAGCCACATCAGCTCTTCTCTATGAGCGCCCTCGTCTCGTCAGAGAGGTCGAGCATATCCGTCAAATCCCCTTCAAAGATGTCGAAGAGGAACTCGATTAGGTTGTTTCCGTCCGATGTCACCGTTGCAGCGACCTTCTGAGCGAAAAGCAGTTTCGTCGAGGGATCCAAGGCGTCCATGAAATTGGAGAGAGACGCTTTCGCCGTGCTGAATCCCATCTTATCGAGCATGAGAAATTCGATATTGTCGGCAAGATAGGACAGGACGGCGTCGCATGTCTGAACGCGCTTGGCAACCGTCATGGCGCCAATCTTATCGGCGACATCGATGTCTTTGTCGACAAGGCCGAGTGCCTGCTCTGCGCTAAGCGCAGGGGTCGTCTCGGCTAGGCTTGCAAAGTACATGGTGGCGACGGTGGATCCCAACTTTGCCGAAACGAGCGCCTTCATATCGCGCGAAACGGTTCTTTCGCTGTTTTCCGCTTCAGTGAAGAACGGACGGAGTAAGGGTTCGCTCGAAAGGATGGTGTCGACCATGTCCCACCCTCGAGGAGAGGGTGTTGGTTTCTCCTCGTCCTCGAGCTCCGCAGAAGATTCGGAGAGGCACTTGGGATGGTCTTTTATGAATCGGAGTATTGAGGGCGAGATTCCCGACTCCTTGCCGTAGCGTAGCCATTCCCCGCTATTGCTGGTGACTTTGAGTTTAAGAAAACGATCGAGCTGCGCCGGATCCATTTCGTTGGTGGCATAGACACTGTTCTGCGTGCTCGGATTCATTGCGCCAACAAAGAACACCCACCAGGGGAAGCGGTAGCCGTTAACCGTCCTGGTGAGAAGGATATTCATGAGTTCTTTGTAGACGGTGTTCTCCGTACGGTTTATCTCATCGATGAAAACGATTACCGGTGCGATTTTGCCCGTAGAGAGCAGCCGAACCTTCTCTGCCGGTGAAATGTTGTTCATGGCGAAGCGGTTGACATCCCCCGAAAGCGTGGCTTCTGGGGAGTCGCCTGCGCCAAGAGACGAGTCGCTTGCATGCGCCCTCTTGAAGATCGCCTTCTCTGCTTCTTGGATGCGTTCGACGGCGTAATACGGAAGGAAGCGGAAGCCGATATGGCCGTTGCCAGAGTCGTATTGGTAAGGCAGGCCCGTTATCTCGCCCTCTTTGAGCGTACCACCCTCAATGGTCATGCACACGCCTCCGAGTTCCTCGGCAATGCTTTCCACGATGGCAGACTTGCCGATTCCGTGCTTGCCTGAAATGAGGGGAGTGATGGCAAGACCCTTTTTCTCGGTGGCGATATTCGCCAGAAGAGCGCGCTTAACGAGGCGCTTCGCGATGTTGATGGATATCAAAATCGAACTCCCTTGATGCGAAGGAACATGTCGAGTTTGGGGGAGCGTCGGCCCTTTACCCTCCAGGCATTAACGCCTTTTTTCAGGACCGTTTGAGCGTCGAGCTCGCTGTAGTGGGAGATAAAGAATTCCTCAGAGAACTCTTGGTTCTTTGCCAACGCCTCGTGGTCGAGAGAGGCAAAGTATTTTTCAAGGAAACGCTCGCTGAGAGGCATGAACTTAAGCAGTTCTTTGAGCTCGTCCGGGGTGAAGAGATCGATATTGTCGTCGATAAACTTCTCGTCGACATAAGGGGAGCTGGACAGGAGTTTGCGGAAGGCCCCTGTCGGTCTACCTGCATCCCGGATTGTGAGAAGGTCTCGCGCGAACCTGCTTCGATTCGATATGGTGGTCGTTTCGAAGGCCTCGTTGAATGGCGAGAGGCTGTTCCCGTTCGCGATATTGGACGCCATCGGCATCTCGTTGGGGACCGTTTTCCGCTCTTTAGCGCTTCCTTTATGCAAGGTTCGGAAATCGTCGATGAGCTCTTGGCAGTACCGAATGTAGGTGGCGTCGTATCCGCCAGTCTGCAGCTCCTCTTCGAGTACGTCAAGGTCGACATCGAGCAGCTGTGTCCCCTGGTTGTCTAGAATACGCTTTACGTCCATTGCCATTACTAGACCACCGGCTTATGCAGAGTGTCCAGCAGGTCTCTCAGCAAGGGGAATTTCTCTCCGAAGAGCGTATGGAAATCGTAGCTGTTAAAGGGGCTCGTCTGGAGAAGCGTCTTTGACTCAACGTCGCCGTTAGCACGAGCATATTCCACGACTTGCTCGATAAAGGCGAGCTGTTCGCTGCTGAGGGAGGGGTTATTCAAGATATGTCCAAGCTTCGATTCAATCGCCTGTTCCGAAATGCCCACTCGCTTGCGCAGGTAGGAGAGCAGCGGCGTGTTATCCGACCAGGCGGCATACTCTGTTTCGGTGCCAAGCCTTTTGGTGAACGCATCTTTGAGCTCATTTTTCTCTTCGCTTGTAAGAGGTTCGAGCATGCGTAGCTTGGAAAGCGCGATGTTGTCGTCATCTCGCAGATATTCTTCGTAGCGATCGACGTAGGTCTTGCCCTGCAGCCCATCTACATCTTCGCCTTTGATGAGGGAGTCCGGCACGTTGACGATGTAGTACTCCTGTCGATCGGGGATGTATTGCATGAGGCCGCGCAGCTCATTCCGTACCTGCTCCGCACGCTCGAGCGAGTAATCGTCAAGGAGATACGCTCCATCTATCATGTCGATGATAAGCTTCTCCTTTTCAAGAATCTCAGGGATGCTTTTGAGCTTGAGCAGTTCGTTCATGCGCCTCGTAAAATCGTTTCCTAGGCATTGGAAACCGCGCCTGATGGCACGCGGATCCTTGCCGCTTTCGATGTACTCGTCGTATTGTGCCTCGACGGTGTAGATGAGAATGTCAAAGCTCTTTACCTTGGCAGGTTCCGGTTCGTGGGGTAGGAGCGGGAGGATGCGCTCCTCGATTTCGGTTGTTTGGCTCTCGGTAAGAGCGTCCCATGCCCCATCGGTTCGATACTTGTTTACAAAGGCGATGTTTCGGTCGACCTCGATGGCATCGTTGTTGAGCGCGTGAACACCGGACTCGAAGTAATCTTTCAGTGCATGCATATGTGTGGTTTCAAAGGGTGTGCGGTGCTTATTTCCCTGAAGTTGAGCGAGAACGTCGAGCATGAGCTCATCGCGAACGACGTTTTGCGAAGTTGCTTTCTGCCCCATTCCACTGCCCTTAACAGTCGACCATGTGTCATGGGTTCCGAAATACCGGAAGTTATCGTAATAGTCGAAAACGAGGAAACCCTTCTTGTCGTTGCCGGGACCGAAAATGTCCTTTGACAGACGCGTACCGCGGCCGACCATCTGAAGGAACTTGATTTTGGAACGCACTGCTTTGAAAAAGACCAGGTTGAGCGCGTCGGGGACATCGATTCCGGTATCGAGCATATCGACGCTCACGGCAATTTGGGGAAGCTTATCTCGCTCTCCGAATGAGTCTACGAGTTTGAGGGCATCTTCAACTTGGCTGTCAATGAGCTTGCAGAAATCTGCACCCAGGTTGGGGTAGAGCACGCTGAAGCGCTGGGTGATCACCTCTGCTTCCTTGTGGCTCTTGGCGAAGATGATGGTTTTGCCCAGTGTGTCGTTTGCGTTGATCTTGAGACCTTCCTGCATGAGGTCGGCAAGCATGAGGTCGATGGTTGGAATATTGATGGTTCTGCTATCGGGCTTGATGACGACCCTACCGGATTCGTCGGAGACCTTGAGTATGGTATCGATATCCTCCCCGAACTCTTCTTCAATTTGCGCCTTTTCTTCATCAGAAAGGTCGTCATAGCTTATTCCGCGACGAAGCCCTTCGGTCGTACGGTCGCGAATCTCGAAGCCTACGAGATACTTGTCCCGGATTGCATCTTCAAGCTCGTAGGCGAAGTCGGGTTCTGCCTCCGGCAGCTGAAAGACGTCATAGGTGCTCTTATCCTGGTCACTGCGCGGAGTCGCCGTAAGGCCGATCATAAGTGCATCGAAATAGTTGAAAAGCCTGCCAAACTTAGAGAACAAGGAGCGATGTGCCTCGTCAACGATGATGAGGTCGAATCGACCGATGCCGAACTCCCGGGTGTCTCCATCGACCATGCGAATCATGGTTTGATACGTGGCAAAGACGATGCGGGCGTTTTTGTCCCGGTTATCGCTCGTTCCCGTGAACACCGACGTCGTGACATCTGGAAGTAGCTTGTTGAAGTTCCGGTGCGCTTGGCGGACAAGACTTGTGCGGTCTGCGAGAAAGAGCACGTTTTTAATCCATCCAGCGCGAAGCAGCACATCGACTGCGGAAATGGAGACACGCGTCTTGCCGGTTCCCGTTGCCATGACCACAAGGCTTCGACGGCGTTTATCGCTAAAGGCACGGCAGATAGCCGTAATGGCGGCTTTCTGATAGGGACGGTTAGTGATTTCGTCATCGATGGTGGGGTTGACGATGTCTTTACGTCCAGAGGCGCGTTGCTTGAGAAGGTCGAGCTCATCAATCGAATGAAAGCCGAATACGCGTCGCACGGGAAAGCCCAGGCAATCAATGCAATAAATATGATATCCGGAGACATAGTATGCCGTGGGCAGGTAGCCATAGCGTGTCTTGAGGACTTCCGCGGCGTGTTGTGCCGATGCCCTTCCCTCAATGGGATTGCTTCCGGAATGGGAAAAGTCGATAACAGCAAGAGGCTTGCCGTCTTTACCATAGAGGATGTAGTCAATCTCGGACCCATCGTCCAACGACATGTTAATCGAGGCGGTAGAGGGAACTGCTCGGTTACTGCTGTTGGCGATTGGCCAATGTGACTCGCGCAGCGATGCCTCGACGAATAGTTTTCTGTTTTCGCTCTCGTCTCGACGGCGTGAGACATTGAATTTTGCTCTGCGCAGTTTTGGCGCGAAGTAAGCAATCTGTTCTTTCGTTGGCGCAGGAGTGGCGCTTGATGCCGAGGGCGATTCGGGCGTTGCGGGGGTTTTGGGCGATGAAGGTGCCTTTGCTGCTTTTTGTGCTCGGTTAAGCGGTGAGACAAAAGGTGGATAATCGTCGACAGCTCCCATGTTGATACAGATCTCCCCAACGGCGTACTGGAGCTGCTCTAGTGTTTTGCATGCAACGAGCGGAGTAACCATGTTTCCGTGCGCGCCGTTGTTGCCATTCATTCGAACGGTGTGAATCGCGGTGAGTATGGTCTCATCGTTAATATAGTTGACGAAGACGGGGTCGGTGACCTTCTCAAAGAGCGTACGAGACGAATCGTCGAAATTGCTGATCGACCCATAGACGATGGAGACCAAGTATTCAAGCGCGGTGCGTGCGGAAGTGCAGCTCATATCGGGAAAAGAAAGCGCGAGTTGCTCCGCTTTGTTGCAGCATTCGTAAAGGGTCTCGAGCCCCGTTGCCTTCTTAAGGAATTCGAAGTTCATAACATTCCCGTCGATTAGAGTACAGTGAGCCAATTATAAGGCCCTGCTGTTGAGGAAAGAGCTTTTTCAGGTGAAAGGTGGCACGAAGCGCTTTTAAGCGCCGACGGCCGGCAGCGTTACCTGTGTGGGGGCGGTTCATGTGTGCCGTTCGAAAGAGATGGCTTGCTAGCCCCCCTCATCTTAGGTCAACCTGTTTTGTCAAATCCCGGTTTATCGAGTTGTTTGGCGACCCTGTAAGCAACTCTAAGGCGTTGCCCACTCAAACGCTGGCATCCGTCGCGCCAATCGAGGGCGATTCAATGCCGAAATCGGGAGCAGTTTGGCTGTTAAACCTGGATGCTATTGAGTCTGGGACCGGCAGGATACTTCGTAATGAGATGACTGAAGCTCAAGATACTAAGTCATCAATTATTGCATTTAGCGAACGTCACGTCCTAATTTCTAAGTTGCGGCCGTACTTGAATAAGGTGGTAATACCCCATTCTGCAGGCATATGCACTTCTGAGCTGCTTCCACTACTTCCTAACAAGGATTATTTAACTCAGGTGTATCTTGCTTATACACTGCGCAGCGATTCATTTGTGCGGTTCATTTCGCAGCATGTTGCGGGAGCAAAGATGCCTCGAATTGACCTGAGGGCGTTCAAGTCTTTTGAAATTCCAATACCAGAAATGTCGTCTCAGCTCGGATTCGAAGACTTCGTTACCCAGGTCGACAAACTGAGGTTTGACGACTTTGTTGTTCTGAGCGCTTTCCCGAAGCATAGCTTCACGAAGGACTATCTCAAAAAGATCCGAAGGAAGCTGCTGTAAGCCGACGGGCAGCAAGGCCGAGACACCGTAGGCACACCTGATATGGCCCGACCGTAAGTGCGAGCTTCCAAGGGCCGGGGATCTCTCCGGTACGGGGGAACGTGCTATAACCCCCTAATGGAGAAGGCGACGAAGCGCGCAACCTGGCTTTTCTGCGATTTGATTCCGGCGCCTTCTTCTCATTCGATTTGCTCGCCACGCCATCGCGGCAATCAAGCTCGTATCCAAGGCTCGAGGCTACAAACATACGTGAGAAGGGGAGGAAAGGCCGCCCACCGCTAAGCGGTAGCCAGCCCCATCCAAATCAAGCGGCGCCGTCTAGGACTCCGGCCGCAGACAGTTGCTGGCCTCATTGCAGCAAGGTCCTGCTATGAGCTGCAGCTTCATGGACAAGTTTGAACCTGGCACCATCTTGTCGCCTGCGTTCGCCACGCCCGGCGGCAGGCGGAGGGTCGCTTTTTGCAGTTTATTACAAGTTGTGTACTGCTTGATTTCGATACCCGGGGAAACAGCACAAACGGACAGGGTGCCTGAAGCGTCCGACCTGCGAAAACGTCGGCCGGGCAGCTCGCCAGCGGTACCGAAACCGCTGGGGCGGAAAAAGAGCGGTACACAACTTGTAAAAACCTGCAGAAACGCGCGTCGGGTCTGCCCTAGCCCCACCCGTCAGGGCGGCAAAGGCGGTGTCGCCCACAATGCCAAGACATCCGCAGACAGCAAATAGGTATTTATCGGCGAAAACCGCCGGCTACGCCCGCAGTTCCTCGGTGTCTTCGGCCGTCTCGCGGACGATGCGGTGCAGTTCGCGGTCATGTTCGAGCGCGTCGGCGGCGCTTTCGGGCAGGTAGACCGAGATGCGCCCGTCGAGCGTGCGGAACGTGGCCCAACCCTCGGCGTCCACCACGACGTCATCCTGCTCGTCGATAACGCAGCTCCAGGTCTCGCCGGCATGCGCCGCGCCCACGAACATATGCTTCTCGCCGCCGTCGCGGTCGGTGATCACCACTGCTACGCCGCTGCCCTCGTGCTCGGTATCGCCTTCGCGCGTCCAGCCGATCACGTCCGGCGCATCGAGGTGATCGTGCTGCACGCCGTAGGCAAAGCGCTGGCGGATCTCCATGAGCAGCGGCAGTTCACGCACGGCAGGGATGTTGCCGTCATTGGGCATGCCGTACAGGTCGCCGTAAAACACGCAGGGGTAGCCTGCCTCGCGCATCAGGATCAGCGCGTACGCGGCGGGCTTGAATCGCGTCTGCACGAACGACTATAGTGCCAGGCCAGGCTGCGTGTCATGGTTCTCGGCAAAGGTCACCGCGTGCATCGGATCGCGCTCGACAAGCGTGCCGGCAAAGATCTTCGACAGGTCGACGTCGCCGTTCGAGCACGATGCCGCCCGGAGGTTGTAGTGCAGCAGCACGTCGAACAGCGGTGCGATCCGTCCGCCGGCAGGTACCACGAGAATCCTTGCAGAATCGTTCCGTTCATGGGTGTTCTTTCAATTTGGAGCAGCCCCTTTGTAGTGCAGCGCAGCCCCGCAGGCGCCATCATGAACCGACGGTTGCGTCGCCAGCGGCCGGTGTGTCCCAATTTTCTCCTGGCCCCTTTTGGGACACGGGGAGCGTCCGCCGCCCCGCCCCGCCCCGCCGCCGTGTGCCGCCTCTGTTCTTTTTCGCAGCCCCACAGCGCGCCGAATACCGCAGCGCACCACATAAATCGCTGGTATCCATAACAATGCATCATGGTAAATTCCGCTGCAGATTTCGGCTGTCCCACACCGCGTTCGGAGTACAATAATCGTGCATGTGGATTTTCACGATCCATCGATGCCAGCCAATCGCCGGCGGCATCCATGCGCGGTAATCCCCGGGGGCACAGGTCCTCGGAACATGTACACCCAATTTGAGAGGAGAGGGGTATATGGCGCGTAAGTTCAAGTCTATGGACGGCAACGAGGCGGCCGCATACGTATCGTATGCGTTCACCGAAGTTGCGGGTATCTACCCGATCACGCCGTCCAGCCCGATGGCCGACCATGTCGACCAGTGGGCCGCGCAGGGCAAGAAGAACATCTTCGGTACGCCCGTCAACGTCATCGAGATGGAGTCCGAGGCCGGTGCCGCCGGTACCGTCCACGGTTCGCTCGGTGCCGGTGCTCTGACCACGACCTACACGGCGTCTCAGGGCCTGCTGCTCATGATCCCGAACATGTACAAGATCGCGGGCGAGGGCCTGCCGGGCGTCTTCCACGTGTCCGCCCGTTGCGTCGCCTCCCACGCTCTGAACATCTTCGGTGATCACTCCGACGTCATGGCCTGCCGCCAGACCGGCTTCGCCATGCTCGCCGAGGGCAACGTCCAGGAGGTCATGGACCTCGCTCCCGTGGCGCACCTCGCCGCCATCGAGGGCAAGGTTCCGTTCCTGAACTTCTTCGACGGCTTCCGCACCTCCCACGAGATCCAGAAGGTCGCCATCTGGGACTACGACGATCTCGCCGAGATGGTCGACATGGACGCCGTCCAGGCCTTCCGCGATCACGCGCTCAACCCCGAGCACCCCTCCGCGCGCGGCTCCCACGAGGACGGCGACGTCTTCTTCCAGCACCGCGAGGCCTGCAACAAGGCCTACGACGAGCTCCCCGCCGTCGTCGAGGACTACATGGGCAAGATCAATGCCAAGCTCGGCACTGATTACGGCCTGTTCAACTACTACGGCGCCGCCGATGCCGACCGCGTCGTGGTCTGCATGGGCTCCTTCTGCGACACGCTCGAGGAGGTCATCGACTACCTGAACGCTCATGGCGAGAAGGTCGGCCTGGTCAAGGTCCGCCTGTTCCGTCCGTTCTCGATCAAGCACTTCGTCGACGTGCTGCCCGAGACCTGCACCAAGATCGCCGTCATGGACCGCACCAAGGAGCCCGGCTCCATCGGTGAGCCCCTGTATCAGGATGTCGTCTCCGCCCTCTTCGAGGCTGGCAAGACCGGCATCACCGTGGTCGGCGGCCGTTACGGCCTCGGCTCCAAGGACACCACCCCGGCGTCCGCCTTCGCGATCTACGAGGAGCTCAAGAAGGACGCTCCCGCCCGCGAGTTCACCGTCGGCATCGTGGACGACGTCACCAACCTCAGCCTGCCCGAGATGGACGACGCTCCCAACACCGCTGCCGAGGGCACGATCGAGTGCAAGTTCTGGGGTCTCGGCGGCGACGGTACCGTCGGTGCCAACAAGAACTCCATCAAGATCATCGGCGACCACACCGACAAGTACGTCCAGGCTTACTTCCAGTACGACTCCAAGAAGACCGGCGGCGTCACCATCTCGCACCTGCGCTTCGGTGATTCCCCGATCCGTTCGCCGTACTACATCTCCAAGGCCGACTTCGTGGCGTGCCACAACCCCTCCTACATCGTCAAGGGCTTCAAGATGGTCCGCGACGTCAAGCCCGGCGGCACCTTCCTGGTGAACTGCCAGTGGAATGACGAGGAGTTCTCCGCGCACATGCCCGCCGAGGCCAAGCGCTTCATCGCCAAGAACAACATCAACGTCTACCTGATCGACGCCATCGACCTGGCCGAGAAGGTCGGCATGGGCAAGCGCACCAACACGGTGCTGCAGTCCGCGTTCTTCGCGCTGGCGCAGGTCCTGCCCGCGGCTGACGCCATCGAGTACATGAAGGCCGCCGCCGAGAAGTCCTACGCCAAGAAGGGCCAGGCCATCGTCGAGGCCAACTGGAAGGCCATCGACGCCGGCGCCACCGCGTTCCGCAAGTTCGAGGTGCCCGCCGACTGGGCCGACGCCACCGACGAGGCCGCCGAGCTCACGGATGCCGAGTGCTCCGCCATCGCCAAGCAGGTCAAGGAGATCATGGACCCGATCTCCCGCATGCAGGGCGACGAGCTGCCCGTCTCCGCCTTCGCCGGCCACGAGGACGGTCAGTTCCTCACCGGTGCCTCCGCGTTCGAGAAGCGCGGCGTCGCCGTCATGGTCCCGCACTGGGATGAGACCAAGTGCATCCAGTGCAACCAGTGCGCGTACGTGTGCCCGCACGCCACCATCCGTCCGTTCGGCCTGACCGAGGACGAGATCGCCAACGCCCCCGAGAACCTGCGCACCCTCGACATCAAGATGCCGAAGGACACCGGTCTCAAGTTCACGATGGCCGTCTCCCCGCTCGACTGCATGGGCTGCACCAACTGCGTCAAGGTCTGCCCGAAGGGCGCCCTCACCATGGTTCCGCAGGAGCAGGAGGCTGCCGAGCAGGCCGTCTTCGACTACTGCGTCGCCGAGGTCGAGCCCAAGCCGGTCCTCGAGACCAACAACCTCAAGGGCTCCCAGTTCAAGCAGCCGCTGCTTGAGTTCTCCGGTTCCTGCGCCGGCTGCGCCGAGACCGCGTATGCTCGCCTGGTGACCCAGGTCTGCGGCGACCGCATGTTCATCTCCAACGCCACCGGCTGCTCCTCCATTTGGGGCAACCCCGCGGCCCGCTGCCCGTACACCACCAACAAGGACGGTCACGGCCCGGCGTGGAACAACTCCCTGTTCGAGGACAACGCCGAGCACGGTCTGGGCCTGGCTCTCGGTTACGAGGCCGTCCAGAACAAGCTCGTCGCCGACACCGAGGCGCTCATCGCCGCGGACGGCACGCCCGAGGACGTGAAGACCGCCGGTCAGGCGTGGCTCGACTCCCGCAAGGATGCCGAGGCCTCCAAGACCGCTGCCGCCGCGTACGTCGCTGCCCTCGAGGCCTGCGGCTGCGACAAGGCCAAGGAGATCCTGGCCGACAAGTCCTACCTCACCAAGAAGTCCTTCTGGATCTTCGGCGGCGACGGTTGGGCGTATGACATCGGCTTCGGCGGCCTGGACCACGTCCTGGCTTCCGGCCACGACATCAACGTGTTCGTCTTCGACACCGAGGTCTACTCCAACACCGGCGGTCAGGCTTCCAAGTCCTCCAACCTGGGCCAGGTCGCTCAGTTCGCCGCTGCTGGTAAGGCCACCAAGAAGAAGAGCCTCGCCGAGATCGCTATGAGCTACGGCTACGTCTATGTGGCGCAGATCGCCATGGGCGCCAACCCGGCTCAGACGCTCAAGGCCATCCAGGAGGCCGAGGCCTACGATGGTCCGTCGATCATCATCGGCTACAGCCCCTGCGAGATGCACTCCATCAAGAAGGGCGGCATGCAGAACTGCCAGATGGAGATGAAGAAGGCCGTCGAGTGCGGTTACTGGAACCTCTTCCGCTTCAACCCGGCTGCCGAGGTCGGCAAGAAGTTCACCCTCGACTCCAAGGAGCCGAAGGGCGGCTATCAGGACTTCCTGATGAACGAGGCCCGTTACGCGTCCCTGCTCCGCTCCTTCCCCGAGCGCGCGCAGGAGCTCTTCGCCGAGAACGAGCAGGCCGCTATGGATCGCTATCAGCACCTGCTGAAGCTCAAGGATCTCTACGCTGAGGTCTAAGGCTTGCGGTAGCGCACGCTGATCGGATTCAGTGCCGGGACCCCGAGGTTCGCCTCGGGGTCCTTTTTTTGCCGATGCGTAGTTACGTCTGACGTTTGTTGGCGAACGGGGATGCCGTGTCGGTTGATGCGCTTTAGCCCGCGAATTCGTCCCCGTGCGATGCGAAATGACGCCCGACGGGTTTTCACGGGTTGTGCGTTCGTTTTGCGTCTGGCGTTTTTCACCGGCCGCGCACCAAGCCTTCTATCGCTTTGGATGGTGAAACGATTTAGCTTTGGGCACGACCAAAACGCGGCGCCGATTTGCGCCCACAAACTGGTCGATGGACCATGGGACGGCCTGAGCTGCGCGCATATAGTCATATCAGGTGTACACCACAAGTACACGGCAGTGCATACCGGCGCTGCTAGCATGAAGAACAATCCGAGAGCAGAGGCAGCGTGCGCAACCGTAGGGTGCGGTCATCGCATGCTCGCGGATTCGATCGAGCCGCCAGCGCAGGCGGTCGGGCGAAAGGAGGACGGCATGGCCGTTCGTATCGTTGAGGAAGCCAATCGTTGCTTGCAGTGCAAGAAGCCCCTGTGCCAGAAGGGCTGCCCGATCTCGACGAATATCCCCGAGGTGATCCGCCTGTTCAAGGAGGGCGAGATCAACGCTGCCGGTGAGATGCTGTTCGAGAACAACCCGTTCTCGCTCGTCTGCTCCATGGTGTGCAACCACGAAGGCCAGTGCGAGGGCCATTGCATCCGCGGTCGCAAGGAGACCCCGGTGCATTTCAGCGCCATCGAGACGTTCATCTCCGATCTGTACCTCGACCGTATGGTGATCGAGCGCAAGCCCGCCAACGGGCATCGTGCCGCCGTGATCGGCGCCGGCCCCGCCGGCCTGACGGTCGCCATCGAGCTCGCGCGCGAGGGTTACGCCGTGACGGTCTTCGACTCCAAGGACCGCATCGGCGGCGTCATGCGCTACGGCATCCCCGAGTTCCGCCTGCCGCGCACCATCCTTGACCGCTACGCCAAGCGCATCGAGGAGATGGGCGTGAAGTTCCGCGCATGCACCACGATCGGCGGCGCGCTCGAGATCGGCGACCTCCTGCGCGACGGCTACGAGACGGTCTTCATCGGCACGGGCGTGTGGCGTCCGCGCACGCTCGGCCTCGAGGGCGAGTCGCTGCCCAACGTGCATTTCTCGGTGGACTATCTGAGCGATCCGTCCGCCTTCAACCTGGGCGAGAACGTCGCGATCATCGGCGTGGGCAACTCCGGCATGGACGTCGCCCGTACCGCGCTGCGCCACGGCGCGCGCCATGTGCGCATGTACGCGCGCGCCCGCCACGTGACGGCGAGCTCCGACGAGTTGTCGTACGCCCAGCTCGAGGGTGCCGAGCTCGTGTACTGCAAGGACGTCGTCAAGATCACCGAGGAAGGCCCGCTGTTCCGCACGAACATCCTCGACGACGAGGGCAACATCGTGGGGTGCGAGGAGGAGCTCGATCAGGTGCACGCCGACTCCACCATCATCGCGATCAGCCAGGGCCCCAAGAACAAGCTGCTGCTTACGACGCCGGGTCTGGAGTGCTCCGCGACGGGTCTTTTGCTGACCGACGACGACGGCATGACGACGGTGCCCGGTGTGTTCGCCGCAGGCGACGTGGTGACGGGTTCCAAGAACGTGGTGAGCGCCGTCGCCGTGGCCAAGAATGTTGCCGCCGCGATGATGCGCTACATGTCCGGGGCAAGCGAGGGCGAGGAGAAGTAGCTCTCGCGCGGTCTCTGCTGTTCGCGTGCCGTAAGGGCGGGCGGGCATCAGCTTTTTTGCCGGTTTACTCCTTTCACGGTGAAAAGGCTGATGCCCGCCCGCCCTTCTGTGTGCACGTGTCGATGTCAAAAAACCCTGGGGTATGTTAAAAAACCCCTGGGGTATTTTTACATGGGGATTGCAGCGGCTGGTGCGGGCGTGCGGAGCGCCGGTATGCAGAATGGCAGGTATTGGGTTCTCTTTTATGCATGAGTTGATGGAGGAAGCCTACACTCCGGTGCCGGGTGGACAATTTGTTCAGATATGAAGGTTTGCGCCCGAACAGATGCGTCCATTTAGGCTGTCTTGGCATATCTGGCCTATATGGAGTGGCCTCGACAGAGGAGATTTGGCGTGGGGCGGCTATGCGGGAGGTCGGATGCGTCGGGTCCCACGTGATTTCGCCCCTGCATACCTTCATATCTGAACAAATTGCCCACCACTAAGACGTGCCGTGGGGCCGCAGGGGTTCGCGCGCGTCGATGTCAAAAAACCCCTGGGGTATTTTTACATGCGATCTCGCAAGCGGCGCTCTGGGGTGACATGGGGTACACTTGGCTCTGGAAAACGCTGGGGATAACCCATGATGAAGGGGTACGTGTGGGAAAAGCGAGGGCGAAGGGCAAAAAGCGTCGGAATGCTGGGGATATCTCGGCGTTGACTGCCGCGCTGCCGCGTATCGACGCGCTTCACGACGTACCCTCGTTCGACGATTTGCATATCGATGACGCGCAGCGCTCCGCATTCGAGGCGTTTCGCACCGACCGTGCGCGCGAGGACGAGACGGCGGCGGCCGAGCTGCGACTCGGATGGGTCGTGCGACTCGATCGCGGATTCCCGCTGATCGCAACGGCATCCTCGACGTTTCGCGCGGAGCATTCCGTCAACTTCGCCAAGGGCCGCAGCGACGTCGAACGGATGCTCCCTGCGGTGGGCGACTGCGTGGCGGTGCGCGTCGCCGCAGGTCATGACATGGGTGTCATCGAGTGCGTGCTGCCCCGTCGGACGGCGTTCGAGCGCTGGCGCGGCAAGAACCGCGGCGAGCGACAGGTGCTCGCCGCGAACGTGGATACGATCCTGATCGTCCAGCCGTTGGGTTCCACGCGCGATACGCGTGCGCTCATACGCGACCGCATCGCCCGAAGCCTCGTGCTTACCAACGATTGCGGCGCCCGTCCCGTCATCGTGCTCACCAAGGCCGACCGCTGCACGGAAGACGAACTTACCGAGGTGCGCACCGATGCGGAGCGGATCGCGGGCGAGCAGGCCCGCGTCGTGGTGACCTCCTCTGCCACGGGCGAGGGTCTCGACGAGGTGCGCGCCTGTATTCCCGCTGGTACCTGCGGCATGATTCTCGGCGAATCGGGTGCGGGTAAGTCGACGCTGCTCAACGCCCTGCTCGGTCACGAGGCGCTGGCGACCGGCGAGGTCCGAGAGCGCGACGACATGGGCCGCCATACCACGGTCGCGCGCGTGATGGTGTCGCTGCCCGAGCCGTGCGGCGTGATCGCCGATGCGCCCGGTCTGCGGAGCCTGCCGCTCGTGGGCCATGAGCGGGGCTTGGCGCGTACGTTCCCCGAGATCGTGGAGGCGTCGCGCGCCTGTCGTTTCAACGACTGCACGCATACGCACGAGCCCGGCTGCGCAGTGCGCGAAGCGGTCGAAAATCGGTGGATAGACGAGGTGCGTCTGGAGGCGTTTTTGGCGCTTGCCGCCGAGATGCGTGTGAGCGCCCAGAGCCTCGATCCCGATGTGAAACTCTAAAGAATCTGCAGGTGCGGGCGCTGATAGGGCGTTAAGCGGCGTTGCGGTGCGTCCGTTTTGGCTGGAGGATCCGACCGGCTGCCATGCTTGTCGTCGAAGCTGTCCGACGCACATCCAACCGCAGTGTTTGGTCGGGAGAGTCGATCCGTAAGGTCGCGACCGACAAATCTTCTTTGATCGGCTGAGCGCCGATACCCCTTCGCACAATGAAATACGAGCAGGCGAGTGCCACGACGCGGTGCGTCGGACGAGCCTTCTTGATGGTGCGACATCGATGGAGGGGTGCGCGGTGAAGCGGAGATACAGGTTATTGATCAGTGCGGTGTGCGGAATCGCCGCCGTGGCGCTCTCGCTGACGTACGCCTCGTCGGTGCGCGCCGAAGCCGAGCGTGCGCAGCGCGAGACGCTTGAGCGCTATGGCGGCGATCTGGTGGAGGTATGCGTGGCGACACGCGATATCGAACCGGGAGACCAGCTGGACGAAAGCAACGTGGCGATCGAGGAATGGGTGGCGAGCCTGCTGCCGAGCGATGCGTGCACGTCGCTGTCGGATGTGGCCGGGAAGGTCGCGACGTCGCGCATCCCGCAACGGGCGGTGTTGTGCCCGGCGTACACCGAGGCGCGCGGCGATGCGCTGGAGGTACCGGATGGGTCCGTGGCGGTGAGCGTCGGGGTCGATGAGGAGCATGCCGTCGGTGGCGCCTTGGCGAGCGGGGACGCCGTCGACGTCTATGTGTCGAAAGACGCGGTGGCCGATCGACTGACCCAGGCGCGGGTGCTCGATACGAGCGTGATCGCGACGGGCGGCGGTGAGCTGAGCTGGGCGACGCTTGCCGTCGAGCCGAAGGTCGTGCAGGAACTCCTTGCGGCGATGTCCCGAGGTCAGGTGACGCTCGCCGTACCGGGCGAGCCGGTCGCGGACGATCAAGAGAAAGGGGATGCATGATGGCTCCCATTTGGTTGGTGTGCTGCGCGCGGACGGTCGGGACCGACGTGCGCGCCGAGATCGCCGCGCGCTGTCCGTCGGCGCAGGTCGTGCGTTTCGGTGATGTGACAACGCTGGGGGTCCTCGCGGAGTCGTTGGCGGATTCGCTCGGCGGCGTGGTCGTGTGCGTGGATGGCGTGACCGATGAGGTGGAGGCGGCGATCGCCTCGTTTGCCGAGGATAGGAAAGATGTCGCGCTGCTCGCGTTCGTCGAGCGCGTGGACTCCGGCATCGTCGCACGCCTGTTCCATGCGGGGGCAACCGAGGTCATCGCGGCAGGGGGATCTCCTGCATGTCAGCTACGAGATAGTGGAGCGTGCTTGGAGGAGGACCGAAGACCCGAGTATTCTCCCGGACCCCCTGCTCGCGATGAGGATTTGGAAAAGCCGCCGTGGAACGGGGCGGCAGAGCCGGTGCGGTCGCCTGAGACGACGGGGTCGATCGCCGCGGCGCGTGAGCGTGCTGAGGACCTTCTGGCGGAGCGGAACGCGTGCGAGCGGTTCTGGGGCACATCCGAGGACGACGGCAGACCGCGCTCACCGTTGGTCGTCGCCATATCGGGACGAGGAGGATGCGGCAAGTCGACGATCGTCGCCGCAATGGCATGGTGGGCGGCCCATATGGGGCTGAAGGCCGCCGTGGTCGACCTGGACCTGATGTTCGGGAACCTCTGCGATGTGATGGGGGTCGAGCGTGTCTGCGACTTGGCGGGCCTTGTCGACGCCAAGGGGAAGCCTGCGTGCACGCAGGAGGCTATCGAGGCGACGGCCATGAAGATCGCGCCGGGTCTGACGTTGTGGGGTCCCTGCTCACTGCCTGAGCAGGCGGAGCTGCTGTCGCTTCCCAGCGAGCAGCTCATCGAGGCATTGCGCCGGGAAGCCGATGTCATCTTTGCGGACACTTCGGTCTTTTGGGGCGACGCCGCCGCATCGGCAGTCTCGCGCTGCGACCGATGCCTGGTCGTCGGCAGCGGTGGCGTGTCCGGGGGAGACTCGGCGTCTCGGGCGGTGTCGCTCGCCTCGCGTATCGGGGTGCCGAAGACGCGCATGACGAGCGTGTTCAATCGGTTCGGGGCTCCGGGGTGCGGCGAGGAGCAGGCGATGCGCTTCGAGATGGCGGTCGCCCTGCGCTCGCGGGTGCGCATCGCCGACGGCGGGTCGTTCGTGGGCGACCTGCTGTCGTTCGGCAGGTTGGGTGACCTGATGGTGGTGCCGGGCGCGTTCGCGCGCGATGTGCAGGCGTGCACCTATGACTTGCTGAAAGAGCTCGGGTGTCCGCTCGAGGCATGGGACGAGCAGCAGCGCGTGCAGAACCAGGGCGATCCGCACCGTCCGCGCATCAAGCTGCCATGGCATAAGCTGGAAGGAGGTGGACGATGAGCGTGCTGGAACGCGTTCGTCGAGCGGAGCGCTACGACGTGGAGCTGTCCGACGGGACGGAAGGCAGGCGTACCCAGCTGGTCAAACGCCGGATAAAGTGCGAGATGATGGAGCGCGTCGGCTTTGCCGAGGTCGCACGGATCGCAGGGTTTTCCGACGTGCGTCGGTCCCGCGAGGAGCTGCGCCCGGCAATCGAGGCGGTCATGAACGCGGAGAATCCCGACGGGATCGATGCCGAGGGGCGCGCACGCATCGTCGACGAGGTGCTGAACGACGTGGTGGGGCTCGGGCCCCTGCAGCCGCTGCTCGAGGACGACACGGTGAGCGAGATCATGGTCAACGGATGTGCCTCGACGTTTTTCGAGCGGGCGGGTGTGCTGCATGAGCTGCCGAGCGTGTTTGAGAACGATGAGCAGATCCGCATCATCGCCGATCGCATCATCTCGCCGCTCGGCAGGCGTCTCGACGAGCGCAGTCCCATCGTGAACGCGCGTCTGCCGAGCGGGTACCGCGTGAACGCGGTGATTCCGCCGATCGCCATCGATGGGACGACGGTCACGATCAGGAAGTTCTCGGACCGCATCAGTTCGCTGGCGCGGCTCGTCGAGATGGGGTCGCTGCCCGATTGGTACGCGCGCCTGCTGTCGTGCGCGGTGGCGCTCCGGCAGGACCTGGCGGTCGCTGGGGGCACGGGATCGGGAAAGACCACGCTGCTCAACGCGCTGTCCTGCGAAATCGCCCTCGGCGAGCGCATCGTGACGATCGAGGATTCCGCCGAGCTCAAGTTCTCCCGTCATCCGCATGTGGTGAGGCTCGAGGCGCGCGAGGCGTCGATCGAGGGCGAGGGCGCGGTAACCATCCGCGACCTGGTGACCAACGCGTTGCGCATGCGGCCCGACCGCATCGTGGTGGGCGAAGTGCGCGGCGCAGAGTGCATCGACATGTTGCAGGCCATGAACACCGGACACGATGGGTCGTTGACGACGCTGCATGCCGGTAGCGCCCGCGAGGCGATCGTCCGCTTGACGCTGCTCGCCCGTTACGGCATCGACCTACCGGGCGACCTGATCGAGGAGCAGATCGCGATGGCGCTCGACGCGATCGTCATGTCGGTGCGCATGCCGGACGGGCGTCGCTACGTGTCATCCTACACCGGCGTGTCGCGCGGGGCGGAAGGCACGGTCGAACTGACGGATTACGTGGCGTTCGATATGGCGACGCGCAGCTGGGAGCTGGTCGCGGAACCGCCGTTCATCGAGGAGGGGCTGCGCTCCGGCGCGTTGAGCGAGGAGGAGGTGGAAAGTTGGAGATCGCTGTGTCCTGCGGCATCGGGGGAGCCGTCGCCGTGTGCATAGCCTGCGCGATTCCCGACTGTGGGAGCGGCGACGCGACGGACGATTCCGCGTCGCACCGAAGGCCCGACGAGGTCGTGTGGGCAGGGATGCAGACGATCGGTGCCTGGCTGGAGGCGGCGGGTATCGTGCGCGCGGATGCGGCGCGGGCCCTGGAGCGGGAGATGCGTCTGCTCGATACGGAGGGGAGATGGTGCGGCGCGGCGTTCGACCGGCATATGGCGGTCGGCTCTACGGTAGCCGCATGCGTGCTCGCGAGCGTGGTGCTCGGTATGCTCTCGGGATCCATCGTGGGTGTCGCGATCGGTGCGGTGGCGCCGGCGGCATCGCTCGCCGTGTTGCACATGCGCCGGAAGGCGGGGGAGGAGCGCCGGCTCGAGGAGATCATGCCCGAGGCGTTCGGGGCGCTGTCGATCTCGCTGGGATCCGGCTATTCGCTCGCGCAGGCCATGCGCTACGTGAGCGGGCATGTCGCCGAGCCGTTGCGGTCCGAGTTCATGCGGGTTTCCTTCGCCGTCGACTGCGGGGTTCCCATGGTCGAGGCGCTCGACGGGATGCTCGGTCGTCTGCGTGCACCCGGATTGGAGCTCGTGGTGCTCGCCCTCAAGGTCTCGCAGCGGACGGGGGCTCCGCTCAAGGAACTGTTCGCCCAGGCGACGCAGCTGGTGAGTGACCGTATCGAGCTGAGGCGAAGGCTGGATGTCAAGACGTCGCAGGCGCGCATGTCTGCCCGCATGGTGGCGTGTATGCCGATGGCGATGGTGCTGTTGCTCTCGCTGCTTTCGAGCGATTTTCGGACGGGGGTGACCAGGCCTGCCGGTGCCGCTGCGGTCGTCGTGGCGCTCGTGCTGAACGTCATCGCCTGGTCTGTTATCAGGAAGATCATGGATGTCGAGTTGTAGGGCGTGATGGTGATGGAGCTCGTTGCGATGGCGATGGCCGTGGGCGGTTTTGCGGCCGTGGCGGCGTGGGGTGCGTGCGAGGTGCGCGCGAGCGCGGTCGTGGTGGCGGTAAGCGATCTTGTGACGCGCATGAGCGAGGCGGCCGATGGGATTCGGGAAAGGTTGCGTGCGGTTTCCGGCGTGGCCGAACCCTCCCGGGTGACGCTCGGCGAGGCGTCCGAGATGGTCGATATCGTGCGGCTGGGCCTATCCGCAGGGCTCTCGTTCGACGCTGCGCTCGGGCTGTATTGCGAGCAGTGCACGGGATTGCTCTCCGAGAGCATGATGCGTGCGCGCATGAGTTGGCAGACGGGTATGGCGTCGCGTGAGGAGGGGTTGATGGCGGCTGCGCGCGAGCTCGGCGTCCGCCAGCTCGAGTCGTTTGCAGCTGCCGTCGCCCAGGCGCATGCGTTGGGCGCGCCGCTGTCCGATACGCTCGCGCGGCAGGGTCGCGAGATGCGCGCGGCGCATCGTGCGGCCGTCGAGCGCGAGATCGAGCGTGCGCCCGTCAAGATGCTCGTCCCGACGGGGACGCTGATTCTTCCGGCGTTGTTGTTGTCGATCGTCGGCCCGCTGTTGGCGGCGGGCGGCATGGTGTGAGGAGGTATCTGGATGATGAAGGCGAAATCTCTGGTACGTGACCGATGCTCACGGATGGCCACGGAGCTGGTACACGATGTTCGGGCGCTTGCGCATGAGGCGCGTGCGCAGGGCACGACCGAATACGCGATCTTGGTCGGCGTCCTCGTTGTGATCGCCATCTTGGCGATCATCGCATTCCGCGACCGGGTGAGTGAGTTGTGGGATGCGATCTCGTCGGGCATCAACAGCCTGTGACGCGCAGGCGTGTTGGCGGCCGATGGGGCTTCTTCACGCTCGGAGCGGCGTGTTTGGTCATCGCAGTGGGCGCGGTCCGATGCGTCCGCTCCCCATCGGCCGCGGATGTACCGGACGAGGTCGTGGAGGTCGCCCAGGAACTCGGCATCGATATCGAGGCGATGACGCACGATGCACGTGCGTCATCGCCCGAGCGGTTCTTGGATGACTTGGATGAGGCAGACGACGGTGACGCGTCGGTTACGTGGAGCGTCTCGGGCGATCTGGTCGAACCTGCTTCCGACGTGATCCGCGCGTATCGGGATATGGGGACGGCGACGTTGGTGACCAGCGGATATCTTGATCTGAAAGGCAACGTGTGGGGAGCGCTCGTGCAGGGCGGGACCGATTGGGTCGACATGGTCGTCGTCACGACGACGGAGGACGGCGGTGAGACGACGGTGCGCGTGGCGCGTCTTCGCGCCGATGACGGATGAAGCGGGAGGGCGTGATGAGGAGATGGGGTAGCAGGACGTGCCGAACGGAGGAGCCGAGGGACGGAAGCGGGTTTTGGCGAGAGGGCCGCGCGCAGGGAACGCTCGAGTACGCGATCACGTTCTCGGCGCTTTTGGCGGTTATCGTCGGCTTGGGTGCGCTGTGGCATGCGGGCGAGCGCGGCGTGTTCGCGCGACTCGTCGAGCGAGCCGCCTCGCATGTGCTCGGGGCGTTGGGCGCGTTGGATATCGCGTTGTATTGAGCAAGTGGACGGGAGTATGGCGCAGGCGACGGTCGAGGCGGCGATGCTGCTCCCCGCCTTTCTCACGCTGCTGCTCATCGCGTTGCAACCGGTCTGTCTGCTATACACCCGCAGCGTGATGGAATCGGCGGCGGCCGAGACGGCGCGGCTCATGATCACGGCACCCGACGGGGACGATGATGCCTACGTCGCCTTCGCGCAGCGGCGCCTGGCCGCGGTTCCGAACGTCTCGATCTTCCATGTGGGCGGACCCTTGTCGTGGGACATCGAGCTGAGGCGTGCCGCTACGTCGGGCGGTGCCGTTTCGGTGTCGATCGAGGGGTTCGCGCGGCCGTTGCCGGTAATCGGGGCGTTTGCGCATCTGCTCGGTGAGACGAACGCATCGGGGGACGTGGCGTTGGAGGTGTCGGTGGATTATGAGGGAAGACCGTCTTGGCTGTCGGGCGATTATAGGACATGGGTCGCCATGTGGGAAGGGTAGGATACGGAGCCGCCATCGCGTTCGTGGACCACGGTGGGGAATCGACCTGTTCATAGAGGACGGGGCGTACACGACGCTCGCCTCGGCGGTCACCATCTTGGTGGTGTTGACGCTCGTGTTCTCGTCCGTGACGGCGGTGTGGAGCCTGTCGCGGGCGGGTGACGTCCAGGTGAGCGCCGACAGCGCCGCGTTGGCCGGTGCGAATGTGGTCTCGTCGTATACGACCGCGGCGACGGTCGTCGATGCGAGCGTGGCGAGCCTTGGGTTCGCGGGGCTCCTGACGACCGGCGTCGGGCTGGTCGGCCTGTTGATTCCGCCTGTGAGCGCCGCGGCGAGCGAGGTGGTGGACGCCGGGGTGCGCATCTTGGACGCGCGGAACCGATTCGCCGCGTCGGCGTCCGAGGGGTTGCAAAAACTGGAGTCCTCGCTGCCCTACCTGGTGGGCGCGAACGCTGCGCGTCTGTGCGCTGCGCAGTCAACCGGCTCGTTGAGCTATTCCGGTGTCGCTTTGGCGGTGCCCCGCGACTCCGCCTCGGAGTTTCCGGCGATCGAGGGCGCGAAGATCGATACCGAGGGCCTGTCGGATGTTGCCGACGACTTGGAGGAAGTGGCCGACGAGCTGGAGAAGGCGAGCGAGGCGACCGCTGCCGCAAAGGAACGGGCGTGGATCGCGGACTGCGGGCGTGATGGCATGAACATGCAGGAACGTGCCGCCCGGCTGAGCGGACTCAGTGCGAGCGAGAACCCCGATTACGCATCGAGTATCACATGGGACCCTATCGTGGGGCTTCGACGCGCTCGGGCGTACTATCGCTGGCGCGCCGAGCACGAACAGGCCGAGGGGTCGAGTGCCGAGGCGCGTGCCGATTCCGCTGCGCGTCGCGCATTTTACCGGTACGCATCGAAGCAGATGGACCGTGCGACGATCGAGGAACGCGACGGGCGCGTCATCTCGACGGTACCGCTGCTGCCGAAAAACACCTCAGAGGTCCGTCGCACCTCCCTGTACACCGATCCCGTGTGGCAATCGAGCGAGGAGCCCGGGGGCACGACGCTGCACTATGGGGCGGATTGTCCGGGTATCACCGGTCCGTTGGGCAGTCTGATCTCGCTGGCGACGCTTGCCGGCGGCGGGGCTCGCGAATGCGAGGTCTGCCACTTCGACGTGGGCGACCTGGGCAAGACGCCGGCGGCATCGACCTCGATCGACAACGGGTTCGAATATCACCTGCGCGAGTTCACGCTGGCGCTCGATGAGTACGTCGAATGCCGCAACCGCGAGCTGGCGCTCGAGCGCGAGGCTCGCGACCAGGCCGACGTGGCGGGTGATGCGTTCGAGGAGGCGCTCAGCGTGCTCGGGTCGAAGCGGCCGCGCATCGCACCGCCCGGACGCTACGGCTGTCTGTCGTTGGTGGTGTCGGGGGAGGTCGTATCTCCCAGGGAGCTGGACACGGCGTTCTCGGAGGCGGCGACGCTCGATCGGCGCGGCGCGATATCGGCGGCCGTGCTCGCACCGGAGGCCGAGACGGAGCAGAGCAACGTGCTCTCGTCGTTTTTCGCCACGATCGAGGAGCGGTCCTCGTCCGATGGGGTGGTCGGTTTGGTCGGGAGCGTGATGGACCTGTGGGGTCGCCTGCTCGTATCGTATGGGGATTTGAGCCAGGGACTCTCCGATATGGCCGATGATCTGCTCGGTTCGCTCGATGGGATGGGCGCGGGGCCGATTGCGAGCTGGCTGCGCGACCGGCTCGGCGATGCCGTTCACGCGCTCGACTTGGAGCCGGTCGATCTACGACTCAAAAAGCCGGTGCTCACGGATACCTCGAACGTGATCGCGCGTTCCGGCATGGCGTCGCTCGGCGATGCACAGGGCCTGTTGCGTTCCATCCCGTTGGGCACGACCGATCCCGGGGCGCTGCTCCAGGCGGTCGGCTATCAGGTGGGCGATTACATCGTATCGGCGGAGTTCACGATAGCCGAGATCCCCCTGCCTGCCGGAGGGAGCATCCCGCTGACGATCCGCCTGCGCGACGTGCTCGGCACGTCCGGTGGGAGGTGAGGCCCATGCGCTCGCTTGTCGTGGAGACGCGCGCGCAGGCGACCGTGGAGATGGTCGTCGTCGCGCCCGTGTTGATCGTGCTGGCGTTGATCGTCTACAACGTGATGATGTTCGCATCGGCGACAGCGCGCTTCGACCGCGTCGCACCGGACGTGGTGATCGCACACGCGGTCTCGCCGGCGGGGTCCGGCGGCTTGGGTGTGGCCGGGCAGGTGGCCGAGCAGCTCGAACGCGCGATGGAGGGCTACGAGGTGGAGGTCGAGGTGACCTGCGATGCCGATGACGCTTCCGGCGGCTCGATGCTGACGCTTGTGGGCGCTCCACGGACCTATCGCTGCACGATGCGGTATGCGCCGTGGCCGAGCGGCCTGTCCATCGCGGGCGTGAATCTCGGGGCGCCGGCGCACTTGGAGCACGTGCGCAGCGTGGTGGTCGATCCGTGGAGGCCGGGGGTGGTGCTGTGAGGGGTCCCTGTCCGGATTGGGAGCGGGCGGCAGCGATCGCCGCCCGCACGTTGGGCTGGGCGCAGGTCGACATCGTGGTCGCCCGCCGTTTCGTGGACCGGCTGCTGGGGATGGCCATGCGCATACCGCCCGACGAGCGTGCGGTCATGTGCTTTCCCGCGTGCCGGTCGGTCCATACGTGGGGCATGCACTATCCGCTCGATGTCGTGTTCATCGATCGTGCGGGCAACGTCGTGCGCTTGTGCCGAAACGTCGGTCCCGGTCGCGTGCTGTGCTGTGTCGACGCCGACGCGGTGCTGGAGCGTGCGGCGATATCGGCGGCTTCTTCCTATCGCCGGCAGGGGCCATGTGACGTTTGCGGTTCACGTGCCTCTTAGGTAGTACAAATCAGTTCAAAAACAGATTAATAACGGATGAGAAACGGATATACTTGTGCTGAGATTCGAATGGAGTCAAAACAAGAGCGAAGCGAATCTCGTCAAGCACGGGATCGATTTCGCCGAGGCGACGGCGCTCTGGTCCGATCCGTATGGGCTCGTCATGCCTTCCAATAGGCGGGGCGAGCGGCGGTATTCCCTCTATGCGCGGCATTCCGGTGTGGTATGGACGGCGGCGTATACGATGCGAGGGGACATTATCCGGGTTATCACGGTGCACAGGGCGACAAGGTGGGAGGCGGCCGAATATGACCGATATCGTTTTGAGCGGTGAGGAATTCGACGAGCTGGTCGATAACGGTATGGATACGACGGCATTCATCGATTGGCCGGCGTTCGAGGAACTCGACCCTCGCTACAAGCAGACACGCCGCATCAGCGTGGACGTTCCGCTCTCGTTGCAACTTCGTCTCGATGCCGCTGCGGAACGGCGTGGTGTCACGCGCCAGTCGCTGATCAAGATGTGGCTCACCGATTGTCTGGATGCCGACGACGACCGCCGCGCGAAGATCGAGGTCGAGCGCGCTCGTGCACGTGTGCGCATGCAATCCATGGCGAAGCGCACCGCAGGGCCGCAGCGAGACGACGCCGAGGAGCAAGCGTAGCACTCCTGTGTCCGGGGATCTTTCGACTTCGGTGCCGGCAATGGGTTCGTGTGGGCGGTTTTGCAGGCGGTTTCAAAAAAGACCGAAATCGGGCTTGACCGGCTTGCTGGTTTCGGTATACTAAACGAGCTGTCGTTCGCGGCAGACTTGGCCAGATAGCTCAGTTGGTAGAGCAGAGGACTGAAAATCCTCGTGTCAGGGGTTCGAATCCCTTTCTGGCCACCATACGATGTGAAAGCGTCCGGCGTGCATGCGTCGGGCGCTTTTTTCATAGTCGCCAGGAAAGGGGCCGGTATGCCAGAGAGAATCCGCGGTGTGAACCTGTCCGGTTGGTTTATTCCGGAACCCTGGGTGACGCCTTCGCTGTATGCCGCGACGGGTGCGGCGAACGAGGTCGAGCTGCAGCAGGCGCTGGGATCGACCGTTTACAGCGAGCGCCTTCGCCGCCATTACGAGACGTTCGTGAGCGAATTCGACTTCAACCGCATGTCCGCCATCGGGTTCAACTCGGTGCGCCTGCCGGTGCCGTGGTACGTGTTCGGTTCGCAGGGAGACTCGCTGGCACACATCCCCGCGATCGACTATGTCGACCGTGCGATGGAGTGGGCCGAGAAGTACGACATGACCATCCTGCTCGACTTGGCCAACGTGCCTGGCGGCCAGGGTGATTCCAACGATCGCGCGACGACGCCGGAGACCACGGCGGACTGGCATTCGACCACCAACGGGCGTGCGATCGCGCTCGACGTGCTCGGCAGGCTGGCCGAGCGCTACGCGTCGAGCTCGGCGCTGCTCGGTATCGAGTTGCTCGACTCCCCGGTCATGAGCGTGCGGACGAGCCTGTTCAACGTGACCGAGGGCATTCCCGCCCACTATCTGCGCAACTACTACCGCGATGCGTACGATCTGCTTCGGACCTATCTGTCCGAGGACAAGCTGATCGTGTTCTCCGCGTCCGGATACCCCGAGATGTGGAAGCGCTTCATGAGCGGGTCCAAGTACCAAAACGTGTACATGGACCTGCATCTGTACCATTACCGCGACGACAACGCCATCGATATCACCTCGCCCAAGGGCATCACCCGCGCGGTCGCGCGCAACCGCAAGCTCATCAGCGCCGCCAAGGATTGCGGATTCCCCGTGATCGTGGGCGAATGGTCCGCCGCCGCCGTGCTGTCGAGCTCGACGGTGACGCCGGAGGGCCGTTCCGCGTACGAGCGCGTGTTCATCTCGAGCGAGCTCGCGAGCTTCTCCGAGGCGGCGGGCTGGTACTTCCAGACCTGGAAGACCGAGAAGCGCATTCCGTCGTGGGATGCGCGCGTGGCGCTGGCGCCGCTCGAGCGCGCGATGATCGATTAGTCCATGGGGGAGATAAAGCGCATGGGACGCCTGTACGTGGTGGGGACCCCGATCGGCAATCTGGGGGATTTGACCCCGCGCGCCGCCGAGGCGTTTCGCACGGCCGATGCCGTGTGTTGCGAGGACACGCGTGTGACCTCCAAGTTGCTCGCCCACTTGGATATCTCGCGTCCGCTCGTGCGCTGCGACGAGAACGTGATCGCCACGCGGGCGCCGCAGCTCGTGGAGCGTATGCTTGCGGGGGAGACGATCGCGTTCGCGTCCGATGCCGGCATGCCGAGCGTGTCCGATCCCGGCCAGGTGCTCGTCGACGCGGCGCGCGAGGCGGGTGTCGACGTCGAGGTCGTACCCGGTCCGTCTGCCTGCGTGACGGCGCTCGTCGCGAGCGGGATCCCGTGCGAGCATTTCTTCTTCGAGGGCTTTTTGCCGCGCAGGCACGGGGAGCGGGTGCGACGGCTTCGTGAGCTCGCCGCCATTCCCGGCGCCCTGCTGTTCTACGAATCCCCGCATCGTATCGAGGCGACGCTCGTCGCCATCGCCGAGGTGTTCCCGGCGCGCTGCGTCGCGTTGTGCCGCGAACTCACCAAGCTGCACGAGGAGGTGCTGCGCGATCGCGCGCCCGAGCTGCTCGAGACGGTCCGTGCGCGCGGGGAGCTGCGCGGCGAGATGGTCGTGGTGGTTGCGCCCCCTACGGCCGATGAGCTTGCATCTAGGACCTCGATACCCGTCGATGCGTGCGAGACGGATCCCGACGAGGCGCTGCGCGGCGACATCCGCGAGGCGCTTGCCGCCGGCGAGCCCGCTTCGGCGATCGCCAAGCATCTGTCGCAGCGCTATTCGCGTCGCAAGCGCGAGGTGTACGACCTCGTGCTCGAGCTTCAAGACGCTTGATTCATTCTTGGCGCTCGATGTGGCTGTTTTATTCATCCGCGTCGGCGTGTTTCGCGCGCCGGATCGTTCGTTTTCCGCCGTGGTGACAAAATCGCGCCTTTTCTAGTTGAAATCGTGCCGCAATACCCTCGGATTCGATCCAGCGACATGTCGGAAAGCCCGGCAAGTTCGTATATTGTGCGCATAGCGTTCAAAACGGGCATAAAAAAAGTCCGATATGGCCGTCTTGAAAATGTATAGCCCTGCGTACCCCGCTCATGTAACTAGAAAGTGCCCGTTTTTGTAACTCGCAGCGCGGGTGAACCGAAAACAGCCGTCTAGAAAGCGTGGCGCGCACGGCAATGGACGCCCCTAAGCTGCGATTGCGCTAGAATGGCAACTTGATTGACTATTTTGCGTATCCACTACCGACGAGGAGAGGCAGCGCCACCATGGAGCACACCAAGCCGTCCTATTACATCACCACGCCGATCTACTACGTGAACGCCGCACCGCATCTGGGCACGGCGTACTCGACGATCATGGCTGACGTCCAGGCGCGTTTCCGCCGCTCGATGGGCTATGACGTCATGTTCCTGACCGGCATGGACGAGCACGGCCAGAAGGTCGCCGAGGCCGCCGAAGCCCACGGCATGACCCCGCAGGAGTGGTGCGACTCCCAGGCGCCGCTGTTCCACGCGCTGTGGGAGGAGCTCGAGATCTCCAACGACGACTTCATCCGCACCACGGAGAAGCGCCAGGAGCATGCGGTCCAGTACCTGTGGGAGCGCATGAAGGAAGCCGGCTACATCTACAAGGGCAACTACGACGGCTGGTACTGCGTGCCCGACGAGACCTACTTCACCGAGACCCAGGTCGAGAAGGCCGACGAGGAGCGCGGCACCAAGGGCGAGCACCTCTGCCCGGATTGCGGCCGTCCGCTGCAGCGTATCAAGGAGGAGAGTTGGTTCTTCAAGCTCTCCGAGTTCCAGGATCGCCTGCTCAAACTGTATGACGAGCACCCGGACTTCGTGCAGCCCGACTTCCGCATGAACGAGGTGCGCACCTTCGTCGCCGGCGGCCTGCAGGATCTGTCTGTGTCGCGTAACAACATCGACTGGGGCATCCCGCTGCCCTTCGGCGACGGGCATGTGACCTACGTGTGGTTCGACGCGCTGCTCAACTACATGACCGCCGTGGGGTACGGTGTGGACTCCGACGAGGCGCGCGCCGAGCTCGCGTATCGCTGGCCTGCGCAGACGCACATCGTGGGCAAGGACATCATCCGCTTCCACTGCGTCATCTGGCCGGCGATGCTCATGGCGATCGGTGAGGCTCTGCCGGAGCACGTGTTCGCCCACGGCTTCCTCACCGTGCGCAACGAGGAGACCGGCAAGGCCGAGAAGATGTCCAAGTCGCGCGGCAACGCCATCGCCCCGCGCGAGGTCATCGACCTCATGGGTGTCGAGGGTTACCGCTACTACTTCATGACCGACGTGGTGCCCGGCTCCGACGGCGCCATCTCCTTCGGCCGCATGAAGCAGGTCTACAACGCCGATCTGGCCAATAGCTGGGGCAACCTGATCTCGCGTTCGCTCAACATGAGCGCCAAGTACTTCGACGGCTGCGCGCCGGCCAAGCCCGCCGCGACCGATGCGTTCGCGAATCCGCTGGCCGAGGTGGCCGACGGTCTGGTCGTGCGCTACGCCGACAAGATGGGCGCCTTCGCCTACGGCGAGGCGGCCGCCGAGGTCATGGAGCTCATCCATGCCGCCAACCACTACATCGAGGACTCCGAGCCCTGGGCGCTCGCCAAGGATCCGGCGCGCGCCGACGAGCTCGCGTTCGTGATCTACAACCTGCTCGAGGCCATCCGCATCTGCGCTCACCTGCTCGCGCCGTTCATGCCCGCCACGAGCGCCGAGGCGCTGCGCCGCATCTCGTGCGCCGACGAGGCCGCGACCGATGACCTTGCCGCCGCCTGTACCTGGGGCGGCCTTGCCGGCGGCGCCCCGGTGGAGAAGGGCGACGCCCTGTTCCCGCGCCTGATGGACTAGTCACGCACGGCGCGAAGGAATCGACCGCCGCATGCTGGAGGCTCCGTCGCCTGCGGTATGCGGCGTATTCGGCACGCGGTTGCCGCGAGAGGAGCGACATGACGACATCGCCGTTGGCAAGCCCCGGCGCGACGCGCGCGCTGCTGGAGACCTACGGGCTGGCGACCAAGCATCGCCTGGGTCAGAACTTCCTGATCGACAACCATGTGATCGAGAAGATCATGGAGCTCGCGTCGCTTTCCGGCGATGAGCGCGTGCTGGAGGTGGGCCCCGGCATCGGAACGCTCACGCTCGCGCTGCTGCAGGAGGCGGCGCACGTGACCTCGATCGAGGCGGATGCCGAGCTTGAGCCCGTGCTGCGGACGCACGCGCTGCATCACGATTCGTTCTCCTACATCATGGATGATGCGTTGCGGGTCGAGCCCGAGCGGATCGCCGAGGTGTCGGGCGGTGCGCCGACCGTCATGGTCGCCAACCTGCCCTACAACGTGGCCGCCACGATCATCTTGCAGTTCTTCCAGACGATGCCCGAGCTTGAGCGGGCGGTCGTCATGGTGCAGAAGGAGGTCGCGGACCGCATCGCGGCGCACCCGGGTACCAAGGCCTACGGCGCCTATACGGTCAAGTTGTCGCTGCTTGCGCAAGTAACCGGTCGCTTCGAGGTGCCGCCGCGCTGCTTTAGCCCGGCGCCGCATGTTGACTCGGCGGTCGTTCGGCTGGAGCGTGTGGCAGGCGAGGAGCTGGCGGTTTCGCGCGCGTTCGTCGCCCAGGTGGTAGACGCCGCGTTCACGCAGCGCCGTAAGACGATCCGCAACTCGATGTCGTCCTCGGGCTTTGACAAGGCCGCGCTTGACGCGGCGTTTGCCGCGTGCGACATCGCACCGACGGCGCGTGCCGAAACGCTCGATACGACAACCTTCGTGCGTCTGGCCTGCGCGCTCGCCGATTCCCGGGAGGGCGAGGCGTGATGGGCGACGTGAAGGAGCATTCCGAAAACCGGGGGCCGGCGGACACCGCCGCCCTCCTGTCGCTGACGTACACCAAGAAAACGAAGCGCTTCGAGCTGCCCGCGCTCGGCGCGCCGGTGGTCGATACGCATGCACACCTGATGAGCTTTTGGCGCGCGAACCCGGCGGGCGCGCTCGCCCGTGCCGCGGCGGCGGGGGTGGAGCGCATGGTGACCATATGGGATCCGCTGTCCGATGTCCGTTACGCACCGACGGCCGCGGCCTATCATGAGCTGCTGTGTGAGTGGATCGCCGAGGCGCGCGCCTTGTACGAGCAGGGTCTCCGCGATGGTGCCGTCGACACCGCCCGTGCGACGCCGCAGCTGTTCGACCATGTGGGTTACCTTGCCGGCGTGCATCCGTACGGTGCGCCCGATTACACCGACGAGGTGCATGGCCTTGTCGCAGCGGCACTCGACGACCCGCTGTGCCTGGGCGTGGGCGAGATCGGTCTGGATTACCATTTCGATGCCGACGACGACATCGAGGCGGCGCCCCACGACGTGCAGATCGCGGCGATGTCCCGTCAGCTCGCCCTTGCCTGCGAACGCAACATGCCGGTCGAGTTGCACTTGCGCCACGAGAACGACGATGCCGCGCGGACGTCGCATGAGGACGCCTATCGGGTGTTGTGCGAGGTCGGCGTGCCGTCGGCGGGGTGCGTGCTCCACTGCTTTGGCGAGGATCGGGCGACGGCCGAGCGTTTCGTCGAGCTCGGCTGTTACATCGCGTTCGGTGGGGCGGCGACGTTCAAGCGCAACGACGAGGTGCGCGAGGCGTTTGCGGCGTGCCCACTCGACCGCATCGTCTTCGAGACCGACTGTCCCTACATGGCGCCCGAGCCCATCCGCGGTATCGAGTGCGAGCCGGCGATGATCTGCCAGACGGCCAAGCTGCTGTCCGAGGACCGCGCCCAGCGCACGGGCGAGAAGGTCGACGAGATCCTTGCCGCCGCGCGCGAGAACTCGCTCCGCCTGTTCGGTTAACTCCAGCTGGGACGAAAAATCGCACCGGGACTGAAAGCGGGCCACGCGTTATCCTGCGCCGCCGGATGCAAAAGCGACAAGGTTGTACCTGGCACCATCTTGTCGGCAGGGATGCTACTCCGCGAGCACTTCCGTGCAGCAGGCGTTCAGCTTTCGAATCGTGCCGCGCATGTCCTCCTCTTTGGCCTCGGGGTGGATGGCGCAGATGCGCAGGCACGTCCGCCCGTTGAGCACGGTGGTGAACACGCCCGCGTAGCCGCTTTCCACGATGCGGCGCGAGATCTCGGTGTTCAACGCGTCGCATGCCGCGTCGTCGAGGCCCGCGGGCGCGTAGCGGAAGTTCACCATGGCCATCTGAGCCGGCGAGACGATCTGGATATCCGGGTTCTTGCGGGCCTCGTCCTCCGCCCAGCGCGCGAGCGTGAAGCCGTGCTCCACCGCCGAGCCGAGCCCGTTCGCACCCATCGCTTGCAGCGTGAACCACAGCTTGAGACCGCGTGCGGGCCGTGTGAGCTCGGGACCCAGGTCCCACGGGTTGATGAGGCCGGCGCCCTGCTCGAGGTCCTTGAGGTACTCCGGGTGCGTGCTATAGGTCGAAAGCAGCGTACGCCGACGATGGAGGTGTTCATGAAAATGTTGCGTGAGCACGTTCCGTGCACGCCGGGCGCACCGGCTTGCGGTAGCGTCGATGGCGACGAACAGGTACGATACACAGCTATGACCGAGGCGTGCGCGTCTCGGTGACGCAACACGATGGCGAGGGGCGGAACACATGGCAAAGGCCGACAAACAGACGGACGCATCGATCGAGCAGGTTTCGCAGGCGGATGCCGATAGCGCCGCGAAGGCCGAGGTAAAGAGCACCGCCACGACCAACCGGCGTGCCGTCGACCGCGATATCCTGCACAACCTGCCCGGTACCAAGGCCATGTTCGTCGTGATCGTCGCGGCGATCATCGCCTACGTGCTGTCCCGCGTGGGCGCGTACTTCGATATCGATGTGCTCTTCCGCGGTGGCACCATGGTGTGCTTCAGCCTGCTCATCATGGGCGGCCTCATGTACTTCCATTCATACGGCATCGCCAAGAAGCTGACGCGCGAGCGCCGCGAGCAGGAAGAGCAGCAGTAAGGACGCCGGACATCGAGATGGCGCGTCGTCTGCGGGCGTCGCGACGGTGATACGCGGGAGCGAACATGGCCAAGAAAAAGAAGAAGCAGCGCACGCCGCAGCAGGTTCAGGGTGAGACGAAGACCTCGTCGCGGCGTGAGGGCAACACCGCCCAGGTCCGTCGCGTCAAGGAGCTTCGCGACCAGCCGGTACGCGAGCGCTCGGTCGACAACGACATCCTTTTCTCCCTGCCCGCCATCAAGGCGATGCTCGCCGCGTTGGCCGTGGGCATCGTCTGCTACGTGCTGTCGTATTTCGGCGAGGCCCTGGGAATCGGGCAGATGCAGCAGGTGTTCCACATCGCGAGTTACGCGCTGTTCGCGATCTCGTTCGTGCTGCTGGTCATCGGCCGCGTGCAGGGTAAGCGCCGCACGGCCCAACGTCGCGCGGAGCAACGATAGTCCAATCGGGTCGGCTCGGAATCGGACCGGCGTGAACATACGTCCGACCTGATTCCACACCTCTCACATCCGCGACAAGGTTATAGCGACAAGATTGTACCTGGCACCATCTTGTCGCCGGCAGGTATGTTTCGCTATGCCGCTTCGTCGAGCTCCGACATCGTGAGGGGCTCGCTCACGACCGTGCCTTCAGCGCAGGTCGGCTGGCCGGTTACCGTGCGCACGATGCGATCGAGCTGCACAAGCACCCAGCTGATCGGATCGGGGGCGCTCACATCCTCGGCACTCACCAGATCGACGGTGGCGATATCCTTGCCCTGCTGGGAGAGCGTGAGGGTTCCCACCTTCTGACCGGCTTCGACGTTGCCCGTGATGGTGTCGAAGGCAACCTCCTGCTCGACGTCGCCGCCCATGCTGAACACGGAGACCGTCTGCTCGGGATCGGCGAGGGTCACATCGACCGTCTTGTCCGTCCAGTCGGCATGCGGGGCGCGCGCCACGAGCGGCTGACCATTGAGCGCCGTCCTATCGGTGTTGGCGACCGGATAGGACACGACGTGTCCGTAGTACCAGTTCGCCAGCGTCTCGGTCTGGTCGAAGCGCGCCTCGTCGTCCTCGCAGCCCAGCACGACCGTGTAGATCTCGCCGCCTTCGTCGCGCAGGAACGCGCCGACGAAGCAGTGACCCGCATCGTCGGTCCAGCCGGTCTTGCCGCCGATGTTGCCGTCCTTGCCCAGCAGGATGTTGTACTCCGTCATATCGATGGTGCGCTCCTCGCCGTCCTCGCCCGTGACGGTGATGCTGGTGTCGGTGCTCGAGGTGAGCGCGCGGAAGTCCTCGTTTTGCATGGCGTAGGCGAACATCTTGGCCACGTCGCGCGCCGACGCGTGCAGCTCGCCCTCCCATTCATCGAAGTCAAGGCCGTGGGGATTGGAGAACACGGCCTCGTCCATGCCGATCTCGTCCGCCTTGTCGTTCATGGCCTGCACGAACGTGGCCAGCGGGTCGTCGCTTTCGGGGTCGAGCTTCGCGCCGACGGTGGTGGCGATGGCCATGGCGGCGTCGTTGCCCGAGGGGATGAGCAGGCCGCGGAGCGCCTCCTCCATGGTCAGGACGTCGCCTTCGCGCAGGTTGGCAGACGACTGTCCCACCGTCGCGGCCGCACGGTCGACCACGACGGTATCGTCGAGCTCGGAGTTCTCGAGCGCCACGATGGCGGTCATGACCTTGGTGATGGAGCCGATCTCGATCTGCGCGTCGGCGTCGCGCTCGTAGTAGACGGTGCCGTCCTTGCCGACGACGATGGCGTTGCGCGCGTCGATGTCCGGGCGGTCCTCGGCGGGATCTTGGCGCTCGGACTCGGCGATGCCGCAGATGATGTCCGTATCGGGCTGGTCGGCCAAGGCGGGCGCAGGGGCGGTGGCGAGGCAGATGCCGAACATGAGGCTTGCGGTGACGGCCGCCGCACGGCGGGAGGCAAGGACGCAGGCGCGGAAGGGTTTCATGGCGGTTCGCTTTCGTTGCGACGGGTGTCGGTTCTCGTGATGTCGTTTAGGAAAGTATACCGGTACGGGCGGGTATATGCCGCAGGTTCGCGTTCGGTTCAAACGATAATCCGCGCATCGCGCACGCCGGGTCGATGCGGGCGACGACGCACCCCTTAAGCGCGACTTAATCTCGCGTGGCAAAACGATGGTCGCGCGGCGCGTTGGGCATAATGGAGGGGTGTCGGAGGGAGACCGGATGGATACGCATATCCTCATCGTCGACGACGAGAAAGCCATCACCGATTTGGTGGGCATCTATTTGCAAAACGAAGGATACCGGGTGACGCTCGCCTATAACGGCGCCGACGCCGCCAAGGCGATCCTCGAACAGGATTTCGACCTCGCGGTCCTCGATATCATGCTCCCCGACATCGATGGATTCGAGTTGTTGCGCACCATCCGCGCCGAGCACACCTATCCGGTCATCATGCTCACGGCGCGCGGGTCGCAGGCCGACAAGATCGAGGGCCTGTCCATGGGCGCCGACGACTACGTGGTCAAGCCGTTCCGTCCGCTGGAGCTCGTGGCGCGCTGCAAGGCGCAGTTGCGTCGCTACACCAGTTACGGGAGCCGCTCGGGCGAGGCGGACGACGTGGAGCTCACGGTCGACGGGCTCACGATCAACAAGGATTCCCGCGTCGTGACGGTCGATGAGCGACCCGTGCGCTGCACGCCGCTCGAATATTCGATCCTGCTGTACCTGGTCGAGCACCGCGGCAAGGTCGTGTCGGTCGAGGATCTGTTCCGCGCGGTGTGGGGCGAGGAGTTCATGGCGAGCTCGTCCAACACCGTCATGGTCCACATCCGCCACCTGCGCGAGAAGATCGGCGACGACGCGAGCAACCCGCGTTTCATCAAGAACATCTGGGGAGTGGGGTACACGATTGAGGGCTAGCGAGCACCACGGGCGGCGCGGCGAGCATGCGCCCGTGAACCCGGCCACCGGGTTGCCGAATGTCGCCGGAGGCACCGCGTGGGAGCCGATTCCCGCGCAGACCGACGATGCCGCGGGCGATTCCGACATGGTCGCCGAAGCGACGACTCCTGACGCGGCGGACACGACCTTTGCGACCGTCTCCGGCTCGACGATGACCACCGGTGCGCAGGTCGGTCATGGCCGCACACCCGATGAAGCGCGGCAGGGCGCCGACACCCCTGCTGCCGCACCGCAAGTCGCGGCGCCGTCCTCGGCGTCCGCCCGGGCGGTGGAGGCCCCGGTGACGCCTGCCGACGAGGAGCATGCCCAGTTCATGTCGATGTACGACAAGCTGATGGCGATCCTCGACAACCGCGTGCTCGCCACGGTCATCCTCATCCTGCTCGACTTCGCGGTGGTGGGCCTCGACAGCTTTTTGCTGTTCGTGGCCGTGCTGTTCGCCGGGTTCGTGCTGCTCGACCGCGTCGCGAACGTGCGCCGTGTCATCGCGCTCGGCGGCATACCCTGGTTGGCCATGCTGGCCGTCGGTCTGCTGCTCGCCGACCGCGTGGGCTACATCGCGGTGGGCATCGACTAACTGTTCATGTTCTGCGGCTTCATGCTCGCGGTCTCGGTGTGTGGCGTGTTCTTCATCGGCCAGTTGCTCTACGGCTACGGCTACGAGCGCGGCCAGATCGACGCGGATCGTGCGGTGGCGGAGCATATGGTCGACCGCCTGATCGAGCATCCGGACGACTGGGGGACGGTCGACGGCGATTACCTCGAGGTCGAAGGCGCCTTGAACCGGGTGCGCGACCGTCAGCGTGCCGCCGAGCAGGCGCTGCGCGACGAATCGAGCCGCAAGGACGATCTGGTCACCTATCTCGCGCACGACCTCAAGACGCCGCTGGCGAGTGTGGTCGGCTACCTGTCGCTGCTGCACGAGGCACCCGATCTGCCCGAGGAGCAGCGTGTGCGCTTCACGGGCGTGGCGCTCGAGAAGGCGCATCGGCTCGACGCGTTGATCGAGGAGTTCTTCGACATCACGCGCTTCGACTTCCACGATATCGTGCTCACGCGCGGGTACGTGGACTTGAACCTCATGATGGCACAGGTGGTCGACGAGTTCTACCCGACCCTTGCCGAGCAGGATAAGACCGCCGACATCGAGATTCCCAACGGTCTGATCGCGCTGGTCGATGGCGACAAGATGGCGCGCGTGTTCAACAACGTGATGAAGAACGCCATCGCGTACAGCTACGAGGGGACGACGATCCGCATTTCGGCGGATCGCTCCGACGGTGCGGTGCATATCCGCTTCGAGAACCATGGCGATCCGATTCCCGAGCCCAAGCTCAAGGTGATCTTCGAGAAGTTCTACCGTCTCGATGCCGCGCGCACCACGAATCGCGGCGGTGCGGGTCTGGGCCTTGCTATCGCCAAGGAGATCGTGGTCGCCCACGGCGGCCAGATCACCTGCGAGTCTTCGCCCGAGCACACCGTCTTCACCATCACCCTGCCCGAGTAGGCGAGGGGGCGGCGGCGTAAAAACACCCCAGGGGTTATTCTACATGGGGCGATGTCAGCATCGCCCCATGTAGAATAACCCCTGGGGTGTTTTTACGCCGCCGCCCCCTCGCCGGGGTGTTTTTACGCCGGCCTCCCGCCATACCGCTTTACATTCTCCTGACAATACCTTTTCGGCCGCATGAAACGCAGCTCGTAATGTAGAGCGAGCTATGACAGCGTGCCCGAGGAGGTATCAGGGTGAACGAGATGGAGCAAGCGAGCAAGGCGAGCGCATCGGCCGATGCCATCGCGGCAGCCGTGAAGGACGCCCATGACCGCGAACTGGGCGTGACGCCTCGACAGCAGCAGACGCCCGAGGAGCGCCCGGTGCGCATGTCCGTCGAGCACCTCGATCTGTACTACGGCGACCACCAGGCCCTGAAGGATGTCTCGATCGATATCCGCGACCGCGAGATCACCTCGTTCATCGGCCCGTCGGGCTGCGGCAAGTCCACCCTGCTGCGCTGCCTGAACCGCATGAACGACATGGTCAAGGACTGCCGCATCGAGGGCACGATCACCCTCGACGGCCAGGATATCTATCGCGACTACAACGTGACGCGCCTGCGTCAGCAGGTCGGTATGGTCTTCCAGCGGCCCAACCCGTTCCCCATGAGCATCTTCGACAACGTCGCCTACGGCCCGCGCGGCCTCGGTATCAAGAACCGCTCCGAGCTCGAGCAGATCGTCGAGGAGTCCCTGACCGGCGCCGGCCTGTGGGACGAGGTCAAAGACAAGCTCAAGCAGTCCGGCCTGGGGCTTTCGGGCGGCCAGCAGCAGCGCCTGTGCATCGCCCGTGCCATCGCGGTCAAGCCGCAGGTCCTGCTCATGGACGAGCCCACGAGCGCCCTCGACCCCATCTCGACCGTCCAGGTCGAGCAGCTCTGCATGGAACTCAAGCGCGACTACACACTCGTCGTCGTGACGCACAACATGCAGCAGGCGTCGCGCATCTCCGATTCGGTCGCGTATTTCCTGCTCGGCGAGCTCGTGGAGCACGCGCCCACCGCCGAGCTGTTCACCAACCCCAAGGATAGCCGCACGGCCGACTACCTGACCGGTCGCTTTGGCTGATGGCGTCCTGATCGAGCCGGTGGCAGACGGATCGGGGGCAGCTTCTTTTCCGTTGTGTGCAACGGTGGGGCCGTCCCCCGTTCGCTTCGATGACGGGGTAAGATAGGGGCGGTTGCAAGGAAGGCGGTCAGCGATGATCTACTACGTCGAGGATGACGATAACATCAGGGGTTTGACGCTGTACGCCCTGCGTCAGCAGGGTATCGAGGCCGAGGGCTTCGCAAGCGACAGCGAGTTCAAGGCGGCGGTCGCCCGTCGCGTGCCCGATGCCGTCCTGCTCGACATCATGCTGCCCGACACCGACGGCCTGCAGATCATGCGCCGCCTGCGCGCCATGCCCGAGACCGCGACCGTCCCCATCATGATGCTCACCGCCAAGGATACCGAGCTCGACAAGGTCGTCGCGCTCGACGGCGGCGCGGACGACTACCTCACCAAGCCGTTCTCCCTCATGGAGCTCACGAGCCGTTGCCGCGCCCTGCTGCGCCGCGGCGGCATGACCAAGCAGGTGAGCGACGTGCTGTCCGCCGACGGCATCGTGCTGTCGCCCAGCCATCGCCGCGTGACGGTCGACGGCGAGGAGGTCAAGCTCACGCTGCGCGAGTTCGACCTGCTCGAGTACCTCATGCGCAAGCCCGGCATCGTGTTCAGCCGCGAGGCGCTGCTGCAAAGCGTCTGGGGCTGGGACTTCGACGGCGGCTCGCGCACGGTCGACGTGCACGTGCAGACCCTTCGCCAAAAGCTCGGCGACCACGCGGGCAGCATCGAGACGGTGCGCGGCGTGGGTTACCGCTTTGCCGGCAAGGAGTCCTAACGCCATGCGCCGCCGCTCGAGGTGCGCCCGATGAGCGCCGTTCGCCGTTCGCTGTCCCACCGCGTGTTCGCCACCGTGTTCGCCGTGGCGATGGTCGTGGTGGCCGTGTTCTCCCTCGCCGGGACCGCCTACGTCCAAAGCCGTCTGGTGTCGCTTGCGCACGAGGAGCTCGACAGCCAGGCCGACGTCGTGCGCGCTGCGCTCGACAGCATGCCCGACGACAAGTTCATCCTGCGCAACCTCGAGCTGGGCAACACGCGCATCACCCTGATCGATACCGACGGCACGGTGCTCTACGACACCGAGGCCGAAGCCGACACGATGCCCAACCACGCGAGCCGCCCCGAGGTCGCGAGCGCCTTCGCCAACGGACGCGGCGACGCGGAGCGCGCAAGCACCACGCTCGGCGAGGTCATGCTCTACGAGGCGGTGCTGCTCGAAAACGGCACGGTCGTGCGTCTGGCGCAGGAGCAGGCCGGTTACCTGTCCATCCTGGTGGGCATGCTGCCGCCGCTCGCCGTGCTCGTCGCGCTGTGCGCCATCGTGTCGCTGGTCGCCGCCCGCCGTGAGTCGCGCGCGATCATCGAGCCGCTGCTCGAGGTCGACCTCGACCACCCCGTCCGCAACGTCGAGAACGCCTATACGGAGATGGTCCCCATGCTCGAGCGCATCGAGACGCAGCGCCAGGAGCTCAAGCGCCAGGTGCGCGTGCTCGCCGACAACGACCGCATGCGCCGTGAGTTCACGGCCAACATCACCCACGAGCTCAAAACGCCGCTCACCGCCATCTCCGGCTATGCGGAGCTTATCTCGAGCGGCATGGTGTCCGACGAGGCGGACCAGCGCGACTTCGCCCATCGGATCTTCAACGAGGCGGGTCGTCTGACCGCGCTGGTCAACGACATCCTCACGTTGTCGAACCTCGACGAGGCCGAGCGCGACGAAGCCGGGTCGTCCTCCGACAGCGTGCTGGGGACCCGCGAGCCGGTCGATCTGCCCCGCACGCTCGACACGGTCTACCATCGCCTGGAGACCGTGGCCGACGTGAACGGGGTCACCCTGTCGGTCAAACCGCAGCGCGCGATCGTGCTCGGCGTGCCGCGCCTGCTCGACGAGCTGGTGTACAACCTGGCGAGCAACGCCATCCGCTACAACAAGCCCGACGGCTCGGTGACCATGCGCTGCGGCATGGAGGACGGCGCGCCGTTCATCAGCGTGGAGGACACCGGCATCGGCATCGCGCCCGAGGAGCAGGAGAAGGTGTTCGAGCGGTTCTACCGCGTGGACAAGAGCCGCTCCAAGGAGCGCGGCGGCACGGGACTCGGCCTGGCGATCGTCAAGCACGCGGCGGTGTTCCACGACGCCACGATCTCGGTGGACAGTGCTCTGGGCGAGGGGACGACCATCACCGTGCGGTTCCCCGCCGGCGACCAGGAGCTCGGCGAGCTGTTCTAGGGGCCCGATAGGGGGTGGGGCTCAGGGGACGCCCTGGCGCGCGCTCCGTATCGGGGCGGCCGAGCGGCGTCCCGCATCGGGAGGTGTGCGCTCCTGCGGGGTTTCCGGCGTGTTCTTTTGGGTTTTTCGCGGCGTCGGTGCTGGACTGCCCACCTCGTTGTTTTGCCGTATGCGTTTGGATATCATTAACGGAGCTTTTGCGTGCGGCACGCTCATCTTTGGTCGGGTGACGTGCCGCGGATACGCTCGAATCGGATGTACCTTCGCCCTTGGGTCCTGATTCGGTCGGAAGGGTGAAATATCAGATTCGGAGGGGCGTCTCTATGACGTTGCTAGAGCTGTTTCAGCTGCTAAAAAGGCATGTAAAGCTGGTGGTCGCACTGCCGTTGGTCTGCGCGGTCGCCATGGGCGTCTTCAGCTTCGTCGCCATGGACGATGTGTACACCGCGCAGACGAGCATGTACATCCTGGCGAATGAGGACACCTCCCAAGGTCAAAGCACCTACTACAACGACCTCAACGCGAGCCAGTTGCTGGCAAACGACATCGCCACGCTTCTGAACAGCGATCGCGTGAGCGCGGATGCCGCCAAGGCGCTGGGGCTCGAGAGCCTCGCCGACTACGATGCGAGCGTCACGAGCGAGACGACCACCCGCGTGGTCTCCCTCGCCGTGACGGGCCCCGATCCGGATGAGACCGCCGCCGTCGCCAACGAGATGGCGCGCCAGGTCTCGATCGTCGCCCAGGAGATCGAGATGGCCGACAGTATCAACGTCATCGACGAGGCGGTGTCCCCCGATGCACCGAGCGGCCCGAACCGCACCCTCTACGTCGCGGTGGCGTTCCTCGCCGGTCTGTTCCTCGCTGTTGCCATCGTCGTGCTCATGGACATGCTCAACACGCGGGTCCGCAGCACCGAGGAAGTCGAGGAGCTGCTCGACGTCTCGGTTATCGGCCGTTTCCCCACGATGAAGGAGGGCCGGTAATCCATGCCCCGCAAGAACGCGAAATCCACCAAGCTCGTCGTCCAGAACGCCGCGAAGACCCTGCTCGCCAACATCCGCTTCGCCGGCATCGACGGACCTATCCGCACCATCACGGTCACGTCGGCGATTCCGAATGAGGGCAAGTCGACCGTGGCGCTCAACCTGGCCCAGGCCATCGCGACGAGCGGCAAGTCCGTCGTGCTCGTCGAGTGCGACATGCGCCGCCAGAGCATCGCGTCGATGACCGGCGCGAGGAGCCAGGGCGGTATCTATGCCGTGCTCTCCAACCAGATGACCCTCGACGAGGCGGTCGCCAAGACCAGCCAGAAGAACATGTACGTGCTGCTCGCCGAGCCGCACATCATCAACCCGTCGGACGTCATCGCGTCCAAGAGCTTCGCGCGGATGGTCGAGGAGCTCGCCGATAAGTTCGAGTACGTCATCTTCGACACGCCCCCCGTGGGCGCGTTCGTCGACGCCGCCGAGGTCGGGCGCCTTTCGGATGGCGTGCTGTTCGTCATCCGCGAGAACTACTCCAAGCGCAACGAGATCGTCGAGGCGTTCGATCAGCTCAAGAAGGCCGAGGTGCACATCATCGGCGCTGTGGTGAACTGCTGTGAGGTCGATACCAGCGAGCATTACTACTCCTATTACTCGAAGGACGGCTCGCGGAGGACCGCTGGAAGCGTCGGCGTTCCCGACGTTGCGCGCGGCGACGGCTCAAGCTCCGTCGTCGGTGCCGGCGAGCATGCGGCTTCGCATGTGACGGCTCCCGTGTCGGACGCCCCCGCTGGCAAGCGCTTCGCCAACCGCAGGTAAGCCGATCGATTCGCGATGCGCGATATCCATGCCCACATCCTGCCGGGCGTCGACGACGGCGCCGCTAACCTGGAGGAGAGCCTCGCCATGCTCGAGGCCGCCAAGGCCGCGGGTGTGACGAGCATCGTGTGCACCCCGCATTGCCGCGACCCGTATTTCGACTACGACGCCATGTGGGATGCGTTCGAGCTGCTGCAAGCCCATGCCGGCGGTTTTCCGCTGCAGATGGGTTTCGAGGTCAACCATGCCAAGCTTATGGACCTCGGTATGGAGTGGGCCGACTATCTTCATTTCGACGGAGGCAACGAGTTTTTGCTCGAGCTGTCGACCCATGCCGGTAAACTTGAGTTCCAGGAATACGAGCGCACGATCTTCGAGCTGCAAGGGCGTGGCTACGAGGTGATCATCGCGCATCCGGAGCGCTATCGGGCCATTCAGGACGATGTCGACGTGGCGGTTCGCCTGATGCGCATGGGGTGCAAGCTCCAGGCGTCGGCCGATTTCATCGCCGGCGGCCGCTTGGGGCGCGAGCGTCGTCCGGCCAAGCTGATGTTCGACCGGATGATGTACACCTACATCGCGAGTGACGCGCATATTCCCGAGCATTATCGGTATCTTGCCGAGGCGCGCGAGAAGTTCCGCGTTCGCGGCAAGCACATGCGAGTTTAGGAGCCGACCATGGAATACGCCGTTCGTTTGGGTGCTCGCGACGATGCGTTCGAGGTTCGCCGGTGCGTGTTCATGGAAGAACAGGGCTACGAAAACGAGTTCGACGGCATCGACGACGATGCCGCCTGCCTGCATTTGACTGCCTATGCCGACGGTGAGCTCGCCGGCTGCGCACGTGTGTTCCCCGAGCCCTTGGAGCGCGCGCAGGCACCCGAGGCGCCGCAATCTCTCGTGAGCCCGTTCGATGACGGCGTTGCCCCCGATGCGATCTACCTGCTCGGTCGTGTGGCGGTGCTGCCCAAGTACCGCGGTCGCGGCATCGCAAGCCTGCTCGTGAAGGCGAGCGATGAGGCGGCGCGCGACGCCGGCGCCGAGGTTTGCAAGCTGCACGCCCAGGAGTACGTGCGCGACCTGTACGCCAAGCTCGGTTACGTCCAGATCTCCGACGTCGATTACGAGGACGAGGGCCAGCCGCACCTCTGGATGGCCAAGCGTCTTTCGTAGGCCTTGTTCGCCGTCTTTCGGGCTTCCGTATCGTTCATGATCGCGATTACGGTCACGAGAGCACGATTACTGTCAATCGACCGCATGTAAACGGAAGGCTGGTCCTGTCGGAAGGACTATGATTCGTCGCATGCCGCATACGGAACCACAAAACATGCCATTCGGGCATGCTCCGAGATGACTTTTATGCTGCAAGCTACTGATTCACCATCTTCGTCTGTTGCTGCGCGCCTTTTTTGGGTTCAGATTGACAGTAATCGTGCTCTCGCGACCGTAATCGCGATCATGAAGCGCCGCTGGTGTCATTTGCTCTTACCGTACCTCTTGATGGTGGGCAAAAGTTGCGCCTGCAAGATGTGCTGACGGTCTGCGAAATGTTCATCGCGGATTCTCAGGCGTTTTCCGATTGCCTTTACAATATCGGCGTGCAGCTTGTTGAGGAGATGCAACTCGGCAAGGTCTTCGTACCACACGTTGAGGATCGTGATCCCAGAGCCAACCAATCTGTTTTGGCGACGATCGTCGCGCTGAGTCTGCTCCGGCGGATGAGAGTCCCGACCCTTATACTCTAGGCCCACATTTGCACCCTTAATCAGAAGGTCTACCCACTTCGGGCCATCTGCCGTTTCGACCTCCTGATTCAAGGCAACCGGACCGATTCCGAATCCGCCCATCTTTCGTGGAAAGGTTACGAGTGCGGCAAGTGCGGTCTCCATCGGAGAGTTCGACCCATCGTAGATGAGGCGAAGCGCGCGGGCGGCGCGTTTCGCGCCACTAAAGCCTTTATTCGCACGGATGAAGCGCTCCAGCTTTACTGTCGAGGTCAGAGCCGCTTCGGTTTGCGTCAGTCCGTCCCATGAGTCATCGAGTAGGTACGTTCCGCAGAGCTCGAATCCTATGATGGCGAGGTCTTCAATGCCGATGCTGTCGTCTCGTGCTAAATCAATGAACAGTAATTCGGGGCTCACGATGTAGACATATCTGGATAGCTTAATGAGTGCACGTCGGGGGAGCTGTTTGGTTCTAAAGTGACCGACAACATCTTTGCGTGTCTTAGGAATTCTTTTGTTTACCAGTATGTGGTATGGCTTCGAGGCATTTAGACGCTCCATCTCGTCCTCTATTGCTTGAGGTAACGGGATGATCAGGTTGTCGATCTTGCCTGTACGAGGTTTCTCAAGAACGGTGGGGGCAACACGCTTGCTAGCTCGATACACTTCGAGCGCTGTCTTTCCGCACAGGCAGAATGTTTCTTTGCGAGACATGCTACACCTTTCCGTATTGCAAGATGAAGTGCACAATACTAAATATACGACTATATATAAAGAGAAGATTGTAAATACATAAAACACTAAGAAGTACGCAGTAAGATAGTGCTCGGCTGGTGCGCACTGTTGTGGTGAGTTTTTTGTTCGTGATCGCGATTATGGTCACGAGAGCACGATTACTGTCGTTGCGACGTCCATGAGGAGGCGGTTGGAGTCTGTGGCGCAGTTCACTTCTCGTGGCATGGGACGTTGACGCGGCTCACTTCTGCTGTTTTTCGCCGCAGAGCGCTGCATTGTACATTTTAGCGCGCTTTTCAAGGCGTTTCTGAGGGGTGATTCAGCGGCGGACTGACAGGAATCGTGTCATCGTGACCACGATAACGGAAACGAACGCTTACTCCGGCATGCGTCACGCGCCGGCAGGAGGGCGGCAGCCGAAGCCTAGTCATCTGGAGATAAATCTAAGTCTTTAACGCTCAGGTTTTATGAGCGCTGTTATGGGTAGTATAGTCACTGTTGAAAAATGGCAGATCCGGTTTGCCAGCATTTGCAAAACGGAGCAAGGAAGGAAGTCGTACGCCCATGCGCCAGTTCAAGACGGAGAGCAAAAAACTGCTCGACCTGATGATCAATTCCATCTACACCAATAAGGAGATCTTCCTGCGCGAGCTGATCTCCAACGCGTCGGATGCCGTCGACAAGCTCAATTTCAAGAGCCTGTCGGACGACAGCGTGAAGCTCGGCGAGGACGACCTTGCCATCCGCGTGTCGTTTGACCACGATGCCCGCACGCTCACCATCTCGGACAACGGCATCGGCATGACGGCCGATGAGCTCGAGAAGAACCTCGGCACGATCGCCCATTCCGGCAGCCAGGAGTTCAAGACCGAGAACGCCGACAGCCAGGGCGACGCCGTCGACATCATCGGCCAGTTCGGCGTCGGCTTCTATTCGGCGTTCATGGTGGCCAAGCACGTGCGCGTCGTGAGCCGCGCCTACGGTTCCGACGAGGCGAACGTGTGGGAAAGCGACGGCCTGGAGGGCTACACGATCGAGCCTGGCGAGCGCGCCGGTCACGGCACCGACGTCATCCTGACCATGCGCGATTCCGACGCCGACGCCAATGGCGAGGCTGGCGAGGACTACGATCGCTTCCTGACCGAGTGGGGCCTGCGCGACCTCATCAAGCGCTATAGCAACTACGTGCGCTACCCGATCCAGATGATGGTTTCCAAGAGTCGCCAGAAGCCCAAGCCCGAGGACGCAGGCGACGACTACAAGCCCGAGTACGAGAGCTACGAGGAGCTCGAGACCATCAACTCGATGACACCCATCTGGAAAAAGCGCAGCTCCGATGTCGAGCAGTCCGACTACAACGAGTTCTACAAGTCGACGTTCCACGATTTCGAAGATCCCGCACGCACCATCAGCTTCCACGCCGAGGGCACGCTCGAGTACGACGCTCTGCTGTTCGTGCCCGGCCGAGCGCCGTTCGACCTGTACAGCAAGGACTACGAGAAGGGCCTGGCGCTCTACAGCTCCAACGTCCTCATCATGGAAAAGTGCGCCGACCTGCTGCCCGACTACTACAACTTCGTGCGCGGCGTGATCGACTCGGCTGACGTGTCGCTCAACATCAGCCGCGAGACGCTGCAGCACGACCGCCAACTGCGCGCCATCGCGCGTCGCGTGGAAAAGAAGATCACCAGCGAGCTCGAGGACATGCGTGACAACGATCGCGAGACCTACGAGACGTTCTTCGAGAACTTCGGTCGCGGCCTCAAGTACGGTATCTACTCGAGCTACGGCATGAAGGCCGACGAGTTGGCCGACCTGCTGCTGTTCTGGAGCGCCAAGGAGCGCAAGATGGTCACGCTCGCCGAGTACGCGAAGGCCATGCCCGACGACCAGAAGGCCATCTACTACGCCGCAGGCGACGACCGTGATCGCCTGTCCAAGATGCCGGTGGTGACCGGTGTGCTCGCGCGCGGCTACGATGTGCTGCTGCTTACGTCCGACATCGACGAGTTCACGTTCCAAGCTATGCGCGAGTACGTGGCGCACGACCTGCCCAAGATCTACGAGGACGAGGCCGCTCGCGAGGCGGCGGCCAAGGCCGTGGCCGACGGCGCCGAGCCCGAGGTCGAGGATCGCCATCTGGAGCTCAAGAACGTCGCCGCCGGCGATCTGGATCTTGCCACCGAGGACGAGAAGAAGGACGCCGAGGAGGCGACCAAGGAAAACGAGGACCTGTTCGAGGCGATGAAGAGCGCGTTGGGCGACAAGGTCGAGAAGGTCGCGGTGTCGGCGCGTCTGGTGGGCGAGGACGAGTCTCCGGCCTGCATCACCACCGAGGGCATGCTGTCGCTCGAGATGGAGAAGGTCCTGCAGCGCGGTCCGGAGGGCGATATGGAGGGGCTGCCCAAGTCGCAGCGCGTGCTGGAGCTCAACGCCAAGCACCCGGTGTTCGCCAAGCTCGTCGCCGCGCAGAAGGACGGCGACACCGAGAAGGTCGAGCGCTATGCCGGTCTGCTGTACGACCAGGCGCTGCTGGTCGAGGGCATCCTGCCCGAGGACCCCGTTGCCTTCGCGGCAAGCGTGTGCGCGCTGATGTAGGGTACGGCGACGAGGCGGGTCCGCAGGGTCCGTACATGGAAAGGGCACCGACGCGCGTCGGTGCCCTTTTTGCTGCGTACGCAGATGGAATTGCCGCGGGATGGGTGCGGCGGCTAGACCGCCACGGCACGGGGATTCAGATGATCGATGCTGTCGAGCAGACGATCGAGCGAATGCTGCAGGTTCTTCTGCTGATTCGTCGACCGATGCGGCTCGTCGTCATGGTCGGCATCTGGTGAGGTGTCGTCGTGAAGATCGGCGGGGGAGACGAGGAGGCCGTTTCTCTGTGTCGGGGGGAAGGAGAATCGGTCTGCACGTTGGGATGGCTGCAATGGCGACCATGTGCTTGCTGCATGTTGGGAAGGATGCATGCCGGCCTCCTCGCTCATCCGCCAGATACCGCGCACATCAGGTGTCGCTTTTCTTTCCGTGCGCTGACCCCATTATGCCCGCGCTACGGTGCAACCCCTGTTTAAGCCTTGCTTACGCCTGTTTGAACGTTTCGTGATGCTGCAGGTAGATAGTGGTGAACAGGCGTATTTACGCGAACGGGCGGTGCGTTCGGGCACCCGGTGCGTGTGTCGTAAATGTGTGGGGTACGGTGTGAGCCGTTCGCGGTGCGAGAACGGCCGTCTGCCGACATGTGCTGCCGACTTGGCGGGTTGCGTGCATATCCCACCGCGGCGCGGCAATAAAGAGAATAGAGAAAGGGTCCTCCCCACCGAGATATCCGGTGAGAGCCTTCGAGAGGCGGGGAGGTCGGAGAGCCGGGGACGGCGTTCGCCCCCGGCTCTCTTCGTGTGCCAGCCCGGGGTGCTCCCACGCTAGCCGACAGCGCGGATCTGGTCGATGACGCGCGCCATGGTCTCGTCGATGCGGTCGCGCTTGAGCTCGCATTCCCAGATGGTGATGGCGGTCCAGCCCAGCTCTTCGAGCTCGGCGAGGGCGCGGGCGTCGCGCTCCATGTTGCGGCGGAACTTGGCCTCCCAAAACTCGGTGTTTCGCTTGGGCATGCTGGGGTGGCAGTTCGGGCAACGATGCCAAAAGCACCCGTTTACGAAGATCGCGATGCGCCGACCCGGAAACGCGATGTCGGGACGGCCGGGCGCCTTCTTCCATTGCAGGCGGTAACCGGTGAGCCCCGCCTCGCGCAGGCGCTGCCGTACGAGCATCTCGGGTTTGGTGTCGGCTCGCTTGTTGCCGCGCATCGATTTGCGGATGGCGGCGCGGCGGCGCACGAGTTCGGTCTCGGCGGCGGTCAGGTCGCTCGTGTCGATGCCGTCGAGTAGCGAGGGTTTCTTCCTCGTCGTGCGGGATTTCCGACGCGGCCGCGGCTTCGGGGCAGCGTCCGCTGCTGGCGATGGACCGCCATCGCCAGCTGCCGCATCATCGATCCCGCGTCCGTTCGCCTCGGTGCCATCGAGGGCGAGCGCCTCGACGAGGCCCTTGTCCGCTGGCATCCACTCCAGGCTTGCCAGCGACCGGCGGCTGACCCAACGGATATCCAGCTGTCGGTCGCTGCGCTGCGGCTCCGCGCTGCCCTCACTCGCGTCGATACGGCAGAAAAAGCATTCCATCGAGAGATGGAAGTCCTCGTAATCGTATTCGACCGTATAGAAATCCCGCAGGTCCGTCACGCGGATCTGCAGCTCTTCGGCAAGTTCGCGCACGCAGGCGTCCTCCGGCGATTCGCCGCGCTCCACCTTGCCGCCCGGAAACTCCCAAAGTCCCTGCATATCGCCATAGCCGCGCTGAACGGCGAGCACTTCGTCGCCATCGCCGTCTCTGCGTATGATGCCTGCTGCCACATGTATCGTCTTCATGGCACACCATTCTACACGGGATGGGACCTGATCGAGCGGCGCGGGTGCGCCTGCGCGCGGGATGGACTAGAGCCGGACCGCATCAACGCCCCCGAGCGCACGATCGGCCTAGATTGAACGGCGTGACCCCTTTCGCGGCTAGGTAACCGCTCGATTCTCTGCGCATGAAAACCGTTTCCGGTTGCCCAACTTGCTGAATTTGCACTTTTCGGGGGTTTTCGTTCTTGTCCGTTTTGGCTGGTAGCAAAAGCGCAGGTCAGAAGCTTAGCGTTTTTGCGCAAAGGCTGGAAAACTGCCGAATTCCAAAATAGCGTCGTCAAAACCCCCGAAAAGTGCAAATCCAGCAAGATGGACGTTCGTAAGGCGTCGGCATGCTGCGCCGCGGTTATATTTCGCCGTGCTGAAAGTGCGCTATTGCCCGTCGCGCCGAGGCGCACCGTGCAGGCGCCCCGGCCTTAAGCCCGCCTTAACCAACCTTACAAAAGCGCAATCCAGATGTAAGCCAAATCGATGGATACGCTCTGCTACCTGCGCGACCATATCCTCAGGAGGTGGTCGTCATGGAGGCGATCGATATGAACACGAAGTCCGACATCCCGCGTCGCAATCCCTACGACGTGCGCGAGGAGCCGCAGGGCGTCGGCATGAGCGCACTCGAGATGCTCCTGTGGCTGCTGATCATGGCCGTGCTGTCGCTCGGCATGATCTGGCTGCTGTGGACGAATTCCCGATAAGGGCCGCGCCGGCCCTTCGTCTTGCTATGGTTACTACAGGAAAGGAAACACGAGCTATGCAGATGCAACATCTCACCGATACGACCGGGGCTGCCGCGCAGCCGCCCGTGCTCGACGTCCGGCACGTCGAGAAGGTCTACGGGTCGCGCAACAACGTGACCCGCGCGCTCGCCGACGTCTCGTTCACCGTGCAGCGCGGCGAGTTCGTGGGCATCATGGGCGCATCGGGTTCGGGTAAGTCGACCCTGCTCAACTGCGTATCCACCATCGACGCCGTGACGAGCGGCCACGTCTTCATCGACGGGGTCGACGTGACCGGCATGAAACCTGCCAAGCTCACGCGCTTTCGTCGCGAGCAGCTCGGCTTCATCTTCCAGGATTCCAACCTGCTCGACACCCTGACCGCGCGCGAGAACATCGCCCTGCCGCTCACCATCAGCCGCGTGCCCGCGCGCGAGGTGCAGGTCCGCGTCGAGGCGGTGGCCTCGCGCCTGTCGATCACCGGCGTGCTCGACAAGTACCCCTACCAGATGTCCGGCGGCCAGCAGCAGCGCGTCGCCGCGGCTCGCGCGCTGGTCGGCGATCCCGCGATCATCATGGCCGACGAGCCTACGGGCGCGCTGGACTCCAAGAACGCGCGTCTGCTGCTCGAGTGCTTCGAGACCATGAACCGCACCTATCGGGCGACCGTCCTCATGGTCACGCATGACAGCTTCGCCGCGAGTTACACCAATCGCGTACTGTTCATCCGCGACGGCCGCATCTTCACCGAGCTGCGCCGTGGAGCCGCGAGCCGCCAGGAGTTCTTCAACCGCATCATGGAGGTCGTGGCGATGATGGGCGGTGAGGGTTCCGATGCTCTGTAAGCTCGCTTGGGGCAACGTGCGCCGCGCCGGCAGGGACTACCTCGTCTACCTACTCACCCTCACGCTCGCCGTCACCGTGTTCTACGCGTTCAACACGATCTCGGTGCAGGTCGACCTCGCCGGCGTAACCGCGCAGAACGCCGGCATGGGCGAAACGCTCGGTGGCATCATCAGCGGCCTCACGGTCTTCCTCGCCGTGGTGATGGGCTTTCTCATGGTCTACGCCAACAACTTCATCATGAAGCGCCGCAAGAAGGAGTTCGGTCTCTATCAGGTGCTCGGCATGAGCAAGGGGCAGGTCGCGCGCATCATGACGTTCGAGACCCTGTTCGTGTCGATGGCGGCGCTCGCGCTCGGCATCGTCTGCGGGCTCGCGCTCTCGCAGCTCATGGTGTTCTTCACCGCCTCGCTGTTCAAGACGCAGATCGCCGACTTCCACTTCTTCTTCTCGCTCGGTGCCTTCGCGATGACCGTGGGCTGCTTGGCGGCGATCTTCCTCGTCACGCTTGTGTTCAACCTGCGCGTGGTGGCGCGCGCCAAGATCATCGACCTCATGAGCGCCGGACGGCAAAACGAGGCGATCAAGACCCGTAACCCGTGGGTCTCGGCGGTCATCTTCCTTGTGGGCCTTGCCGCCATCGTCGTCGCGTACGTGCGGCTGCTGCACGACGGCCTGCCGTATGACGGCACGCCCGAAGGGATGCAGACATTCGGCATCACGACCGCCATCGTGGTGGTCGGCACCATCCTGTTCTTCTACGGACTGTCGGGCTTTTTGCTCAAGGCGCTGCAGAGCGCGCGCGGCCTGTATTGGCGCGGCCTCAACATGGTCACGCTGCGGCAGCTGTCCGCCAAGGTCAACACGGTGAGCCTGTCCATGGCTGTCATCGCGATGATCCTGTTTTTGGCCATCACGTCCGTGACGACGGGCATGTCGCTCGCGAGCACGATGAACAGCACGGTGGAGCGCGGTACGCCGGTGGACTACACGCGCTGCCTTGTCTATTGGAGCGCCGACGTGGTGGACGAGATGAACGCCGAGGTGCAGGCGCAGGAGGCGCACGATGCGGGCGCACCGAGCGATGCGGAGGCGGTTGCCGACCGTTCGGATGCTTCGCGCTACGCCGTGGCGGACGACCCGATCGACATGATGCAGGCGAGCGCGGGCGACACCGTGGATCCCGACACCGCCGATGCCCGTCCCTTCGACCTCGCATCCATCGCCGGTGCTTCCGTGCAGGTTGACACCTACGACTCCATCCCGCGCGACGCGGATAAGCCCGTGGTGACGCTGTGGGATCTTTGTCGGCTCGTGCACATGGACCTGCCCGCCGGCACCGAGACCTCCGATATGACCACGCTCGGCCTTGCGGTCATGACGGAGTCGAACTACAACGAGTACCTGCGCTTCCGGGGCATGGAAACTATCGAGCTCGGCGAGAACGGCTACACGATCACCTCCGACATGGGCGCCACGGTAAACGACATCTACAACAAGGTGCTCGCCGAGGGCGTCGAGCTCACGATCGGCGGCCGGGCACTCCGTCCCGTGCAGGACCGCGTGCCCGAGGACGCGAGCACGTTCCAAAACGCCATGATGGGCATGAACTCGGGCACCATCGTGTTGCCGGACGATCTGGTGGCCGCTCTCGATCTGTCGCCCTACATAAGCTACCTCATGGTGGACTACGCCGATGACGTCTCGGTCGGCGAGGGCGATGCCTATATCGGCGCTTATCGCACCTACGGCGACGTCACGAATGCGGCGGGCGAATCCGTGGCGGGCTGGGGCGTCGAGGCCACGCGCACCACCACGTACCAAAGTGTCGATTCCATGAACGGTCTGATCAGCTATCTGGCGATCTACATCGGCTTCGTGCTCGTGGTGGCCTGCGCGGCGATCCTCACCATCCAGCAGCTCTCCGGCGTGTCCGACGCCAGCAGGAACTACCGGATCCTCTCCGAGCTCGGCACGTCGGTCCGCGAAATCTATCACTCGGTGTTCGTGCAGCAGACGATTTTCTTCGTGTTTCCCGTCGTGGTCGGTATCGCGCACTCGATCGTGGCACTCTCGGTCATCATCAAGCTCGTGGCGCTGTTCGGCGGCATGACGATCGGCGGCATGGTGGGCATCACCACGCTCATCTTCCTGATCGCCTACGGCGGCTACTTCTGCGTGACGTACGTCATGGGCAGGGGTATCGTGCGCGACGCCATCCGTACCCGTCACGCCGCGTAAGCGAGAGGTCTGGCCGCTTTTCGAGAAACGCGGCAGTCGCTCGAGAAGGTCCACCGTGGCCGCAATGCAAAAGACCCGCAGGCAGCATGCGCTTCCTGCGGGTCTTTCCCGTTCGCGCGGGGCGAACGGTATGTCACAGATGAACTAGGCGGCGAGACGGCCGTAGGCGGAGGATGCCTTCGGGGTCACGTGAGCGGCGCGGTCGAGATAGGCACCAGTGCTGATGCCGGGCACGGCGGCCTCGAGCTCGTTGGAGAAGATGTTCGCAATAGCCTTGGCGGTGGACTGGAGCAGGTTGATGGCGGCCATAGTTCTTCCTTTCCTTCGATATGCTATGGACTTGAACGGACCGTTTACTGTGGGTAATCGTCCGTTCACCGATTTGCCGAGGGCAAGTCTAATCGGACGCCCAGACGGTTTCAAGGGTCGCTGGCAATCATTTGGAAACGATTCAAGAGTTGCACATAATGCGCAGGTAAACACCTTGTTTTTGCAGCATATGCTGCACTGCGGGATAGTGGTGGAGCGCGGATTTCGGGGCCTTGCGTGCCCCTTTTGGCGTCTTTTGTGGCAATGCGACCACAATTTCTTCATATCGTCGTGCTAGGCATCCTCATCACCGCCTGTCAGCACACGTCGATCATGCCCATGGAAAGGCCCCGCGAACCGGTGTGATCCGGCTTGCGGGGCCTCGGTGCCTCGCGCGCGTGCGGCAAGGCGTCAGATGCAAGAGGGCCTAGATGGATGCCGCGTATGGGCGCATCGGCCAGACCTCGGAGGGAATGCAGACGCTCTTGGCGGAGTCTCCCGCCTTCTTGGTCGCTTCCAAAAACGCTTCGTATGAACGCTTAAGGTTGAGTCGCTGGTCCTTTGAGCGTTTCGGGCGTTTGGCGGTTGTCACCTGGGGAGCGTTCGTCTCGGCGAGGTGAGGGTCCTCTTTTCTCTTCGTTGCGATGCGCATCGTGTCATCTCCTGTTCAGCGTTGCCAAGGCGCCGCGGGCGCCTCGACGGTCGATTGGTGCGCCGATAAAGAATGTACCTCAGGGGCGTCGGATTAGTCTGAAGAACCTCTTAAGTCGTGTTCTCCGTCGCGAACGGCATCTTTTGACAAGGGGGCGGTCATATATCTGTGCGATCTGTGATGCCTCTGCTCCAAAAGGTCCTGCGTATTCCAAAAAGGGCCAGGAGAAAACTGGGACATTTCTGGTGCGCGTCGCGAAGGTGGGCAATTTGTTCAGATATGAAGGTTGTGCATCTGCCGCGGATGATGGAATCTCACAAAACGTAATATCTTAGTTTGCCTATCGACTGATGCGCGGTCGACAGCATGGCTGCAGAAGTTACGGTACTGCCAAAACAGCCCGATTTGATGGCGTTTTAGGAGGTCCAAACCTTCATATCTGAACAAATTGCCCGGTCTTGGCGTGCGGTAGGCGCGCAGTCGGGAAGCAGGTGTTCCAAAACCGCGCACGCGCATCGTGCCCCACGTGAGGTCGTGGGGGCGTGGGGCATTACCGGTCGGCGCGCTCGTCAGCGCTCGGCTTTTTCTTGGGCAGACGACCGGCGCGCTTCAGGGCGTCACGCAGTATCCACTCGACTTGACCGTTGGCGCTGCGCATCTCATCGTCGGCCCAGCGCTGAACGGCCTCCCAGATGGCGGGGTCTATACGGAGTGGATACTGCTTGCGTGCCATGCGGACACCTGCTTTGACGTGCGGGATGGGAAAATGGTGCCTGTCCCCATTTTCCCATACGGGGCTGATACTGGGAAAATGGTGCCTGTCCCTATTTTCCCGGGGCTAGTAGAGGGAGCTGGTGTTGAGAACCGGATGCGCTTCGGATTCGCCGCACAGCACGACCATGAGGTTCGAGGCCATCTGCGCCTTGCGCTCCTCGTCCAGCTCGATGGTGCCGCCGTCGGCGAGCTCCTTCACCGCCATATCGACCATCGACACCGCGCCCTCGACGATCTTCTTGCGTGCGGCGATGACGGCTTCGGCCTGCTGGCGGCGTAGCATCGCTTGGGCGATCTCGGGCGCGTAGGCCAGATGCGTGAGGCGGGCGTCGTCCACGGTTACGCCGGCCGGTGCCAGGCGCTGGGTGAGCTCGCGCTTGAGCGCCTCGGAGACCTCCTCGATGTTGGAACGCAGCGTGATGGCGCCGGCGTCGTCGGAGTTGTCCTCCAGGTGGTCGTAGGCGTAGATGCTCGCCACGTGGCGCAACGCCGTCTCGGCTTGGGTGGAGACGAACTGCTCGTAGTTGTCCACGTCAAATAGGGCCTTTGCGGTGTCGGCGACGTGCCACACCACGACGTTCGCGATTTCGATGGGGTTGCCCATCTTGTCGTTGACCTTCAGGATCTCGCCGTTCAGGGTGCGGGCGCGTACGCTCACCTTGGTCGACAGGTTGCTGGATGCCTTGGCGGCGACGCTGATCTGCTTGCCGAGCGATAGGCTCGACTTGGAGAGGACCTCGGCGGTCGCCTCTTCGGCAGAGGCATTCGTGCCCATCGAGCGGCTGTAGAACGGGTTGGCCCAGCGGAAACCGCCGTCGCGCACCGTGCCCTTATAGTCGCCGAACAGGATGCACACGCGCGCCTGGCCGGGCTGCAGGGTAAAGAAGCCGCAGACGGGGATCCAAACGAGGCAGAACGCGGCGATGCTCAAGCCCAGACCCCAGCCGTGCAGCGGGTTGATGGGAACGCCGGCGTCTTCGGCGTCGGCAAGACCGATGATGCTCAGGATGAATACGACGACGATGGCGACAAACGCCACGCAGACGACGGCGAGCATACCCCAACCGGATTTGGCCTTGATCTGCTTTTCCACGCTCATGGAAGTTCCTTTCGAACGACGTCCGCGTTTGCGTGACAGCCCGGACGCTGCCCCGTATTGCTTCGGGGGGGGGCAGTCCCCGACGGGACCCGTGCGTCCCGTTGATTGCATTGTGATATCACATTGGTTTCTCGTCAAGACGCCGTTCGACCCATCGGTGAACGGCATTCCACCATGTCCCAAAAGGGGGCCGGGAGGAAATTGGGATACAGGGGGCGGGGCAGGCTTTCCTTTCCGTGAGGGAATGTTTCGAAGGGTGTGAAACGGGTACCATGTGCTCGTATGACGGTCTTGCAGGGGAAAGGAGTGGCCGCCATGGTGGGGATCGTGCTCGTCTCGCATTCCAAGGCGCTCGTCGAGGCGCTACATGACTACACCGAGGCCATCGCCCCCAAGGCCCCGGTGGCGCTTGCCGGCGGGCTGCCCGACGGCTCGTTCGGTACGAGCTATACGCGCGTCCGCGCCGCCATCTCCGCAGTCAACGGGCCGGACGGCGTCATCGTCATCATGGACATGGGCGCCTCCGCCGCAATCGTCAAGATGGTCCTGTCCGATCTGCACGACCCGGATGTATGCATGGCCGACTGTCCCTTCGTCGAGGGCGCGGTCGAGGCGACGGTGCAGTCGCAGGCGGGTATCGACCGCGACAGCATCATGCAGTCGCTCCGCTCGCTGTCCTCGCTGCGCAAGTTCTAGGCTTCACCGTCATCCGTCAACATCCGCTCGGCCCTCTATACGGCCAATCCGAACATTTCGCACATCCCGGAATGTGAAAACCACGACAAGCTGCCCAAGGCCGCGGCACCGTGGTGTTTTTATACTATCCTATGTCGTGTAGTCAGCGGGCACCAAATATGTTACAGAGTGAATAGCATATCCAACAGCGGGTACAACCCGCTTGGCATACGGGCACGACGACATCCGTCGCCCGCCGCTACGGCATTCACCAGGCGCCTGCCGAACCGGCATGCGCACGACCGCGAGGAGCGTGGTTGCACCAATGAAAGCATGGGAAGACTTTGTAGGCGGTATCTGGCAGGATGAGGTGGACGTCCGCGACTTCATCCAGCGCAACTACACCCCCTACGAGGGCGACGAGTCGTTCCTCGCCGGGCCGACCGAGCGCACCACCGAGTTGTGGAACACGGTGCTCGGCCTGCTGGAGGAGGAGCGCGCGAAAGGCGGCGCCCTCGATATCGAGACCGATCTCGTGACGGGCATCACGGCATATCCCGCCGGCTACATCGTGCCCGACCATCCCGAGCTCGAGACCATCGTCGGCCTGCAGACCGACAAGCCGCTCAAGCGCGCCCTGCACGTCAACGGCGGCATCCGCATCGCCTGCCAGGCGGCGGCGCAGCACGGCTACGAGGTGGACCCCGAGATCGTCGACATCTACACCAACAAGCGCAAGACGCATAACGCCGGCGTGTTCGACGTGTACAAGCCCGAGATGCGCGCCTGCCGCTCGGCGCACATCATCACCGGTCTGCCCGACGGTTACGGCCGCGGCCGCATCATCGGCGACTACCGCCGCGTGGCCCTCTACGGCCTGGACTTCCTCATCCGCGACAAGGAGGCCCAGAAGGCCGCCACGCCGGATACCATGACCGAGGCGGTCATCCGCGATCGCGAGGAGCTCTCCGAGCAGATCCGCGCCCTGCATCAGCTCAAGGCTCTCGGTGGGGCGTACGGCTTCGACATCTCGCGCCCGGCGGCCAACACGCAGGAGGCCATCCAGTGGATGTACTTCGCCTACCTCGCCGCCGTCAAGGAGCAAAACGGCGCCGCTATGTCCATCGGCCGTACCTCGACGTTCATCGACATCTATGCTGAGCGCGACCTGCGCCGCGGCACCTTCACCGAGGAGCAGATCCAGGAGTTCGTCGACCACTTCATCATGAAGCTGCGCATGGTCAAGTTCGCGCGTACCCCCGAGTACCAGGCGCTGTTCTCCGGCGACCCGCAGTGGGTGACCGAGTCCATCGGCGGCATGGGCGTCGACGGCCGCACGCTCGTCACCAAGATGAGCTTCCGCTACCTGCACACCCTCGAGAACATGGGCACCTCGCCCGAGCCCAACCTCACGGTACTGTGGAGCACGCGTCTGCCCCACGCGTTCAAGGAGTTCTGCGCCAAGACCTCGATCGCCAGCTCGTCGATCCAGTACGAGAACGACGACGTGATGCGCGTCTACCACGGCGACGACTACGCGATCGCCTGCTGTGTGTCCTCGATGCGCGTGGGCAAGGAGATGCAGTTCTTCGGCGCCCGCGCCAACCTCGCCAAGTGCCTGCTCTACGCACTCAACGGCGGTATCGACGAGGTCTCCAAAAAGCAGGTCGGTCCGGCCTACCGGCCCGTCGAGGGCGACACGCTCGACTACGACGACGTCATGGGCAAGTACCGCGAGATGATGCGTTGGCTCGCCGGCGTGTACGTGAACACGCTGAACATCATCCATTACATGCACGACAAGTACTGCTACGAGGCGATCCAGATGGCGCTGCACGACCATCACGTGCACCGCTGGTTCGCCACGGGCATTGCCGGTCTGTCCGTCGTGGCCGACTCGCTGTCCGCCATCAAGTACGCCAAGGTGCACCCGGTGCGCGACGAGAACGGCGTGATCGTCGACTTCACGATCGAGGGCGACTTCCCCAAGTACGGCAACGACGACGACCGCGTGGACAAGATCGCCCACGACGTCGTGCACGAGTTCATGGAGTTCGTGCGCCGCAACGAGACCTATCGCGATTCGGTGCCGACGACCTCGGTGCTCACCATCACGTCGAACGTGGTGTACGGCAAGAAGACCGGTGCCACGCCCGACGGTCGCCGCGCGGGCGAGCCGTTCGCGCCGGGCGCCAACCCCATGCACCAACGCGATTCGCACGGCGCCATCGCTTCACTGTCGAGTGTGGCCAAGCTGCCGTTCCGCGATGCGCAGGACGGCATCTCCAATACCTTCTCGATCATCCCGGGCGCGCTCGGCAAGGAGGACCAGGTGTTCTTCGGCGACGTCGACCTGGGCGAGATCGAGTTCGAGAATCCCGCGCCCAGCTGCGACTGCTGCCAGTAACGGCGCCCGGCACGCCGGCGGCGGCGTCCAGCCTGCCGGTGGCGGCGCCTGACGCGACGCGTTTTCCACGACCTATCGAAGGAGCATGACATGAAGGTTTCCGAGGTTTCCCAGAACCAGGCCGACAACCTGGTGAGCATGATCGACGCCTACGCCGAGAAGGGCGGCCACCATCTGAACGTCAACGTGTTCAACCGCGACACGCTGCTCGACGCACAGGCCCATCCCGAGAAGTATCCGCAGCTTACTGTGCGTGTGTCCGGGTACGCGGTCAACTTCCACAACCTCACGAAGGAGCAGCAGGACGAGGTCATCTCGCGCACGTTCCACGAGCAGATGTAGGTTGTCGCCGGTTCATCCGGCACGGTGAGGAGGTCGCGATGGAGCGCGTGAGGTTCGCGGTCATCGGCACGAGTTCGATCTCGGAGAGTTTCCTGGACGCCGTCTCGTCGAGTGACGAGGCCGTCTACGTGGGCAGCATGTCGCGCGACGCCGAGCGCGCCGCACGGGTGTCCGCGCGGTTCGGCGGCACGCGGGCGTTCACGACGGTCGCCGAGGTGGCGGCCTGCGACGAGGTCGACGCGGTCTACATCGCGAGCCCCAACGCGCTCCACGCCGAGCAGGCGCTCGCCTGCATCCGTGCCGGCAAGCACCTGCTCGTGGAAAAGCCGATCTGTGCGAACGCCGCGCAGGCGCGCATGCTGTTCGAGGCGGGTCGTTCAGCCGGCGTCGTGGTCATGGAGGCCATGCGCTCGGTGCACGACCCCGCCTACGAGGTGCTGCGCGCCGCGCTGCCGCGCATCGGGCGCGTGCGGCGGGCGAGCCTGCGCTTCGGTAAGTACTCGTCGCGCTACGACGAGGTGCTGGCGGGGCGTCAGACCAACATCTTCGACGCGCGCATGGCGACCGGCGCTCTCATGGATATCGGCGTGTACTGCGTCGAGGCGTGCGTGGCGCTGTTCGGCGAGCCCGAGGCGATTGCGTGCGAGGCCGTGCGCATCGCCGGGGAGGACTGCGCGACCACGGGCGGCGTGATCGACGGGGCGGGCACGATCCTTGCCCGGTATCCTGATATGGTCGCCGAGCTGGCGTATTCCAAGATCACCACGGATCTGTTGCCCTGCCAGATCGAAGGCGAGCTCGGCACGATCACCTACGGCGGCGTGTCGGTTCCGCTCGAGGGTACGCTGACGGTGCGCGGGCAGGCATGCGGGGGAGCGTCCCGCCCCGGCCAGTTCACGGTCGGCGACGTATGCGAGCCGCTGCCGTTCGCTCCGTGCGATAACAACATGTGCTATGAGCTGCAGGATTTTGTCGCATGCGTCCGCGGTGAGCGCGAGGCGGACGAGTTCGAGCGCATCACCTGCGCCTCGCTTTCCATCATGGACGAGGCGCGTCGCCAGGCGGGCATCGCGTTTCCCGCCGACGCCTGCTAGCAGGTCGAGCTGGGCGTGAACGCGCCGGACATAGGTGCAGATGTGTCGGACGCAGGCGCAAGCGTGCCCGACGCGAACGTGTCGCTCTAAGGAGGGGCGCCCGATGGCGCGCAAGACTTTCGATATGCCGGATGGGCCCATACAGTCGGACTATGCGCTCGGACGAATCCATTCCGTCGAGAGTATGGGTACCGTCGACGGGCCGGGGATTCGCTTCGTGGTGTTCATGCAGGGCTGCCCCATGCGCTGCCTGTTTTGCCACAACCCCGATACGTGGGATGCCGGCCCCGGAGCCGGAACGCCCGTGGCGGTCGAGCAGCTGGTCGAGGAGTTCGAGAGCAACCGGCCCTTCTATCGCACGGGCGGCATCACCGTGTCGGGTGGCGAGCCTCTGCTGCAATCGGACTTTTTGGCCGATCTGTTCGCCGCCATGCACGCACGCCCTGCCGGACGGGTCCATACATGCCTCGATACCTGCGGCTATGCGTTCGACCCGGCGCATCCCGAGCGTACGGCGCGCGTGCTCGACGAGACCGACCTGGTCCTGCTCGACATCAAGCACGCCGATCCCGCGGGGCATCGTGCGCTGACCGGGCGCGACCCGGCGCGCATCCTGGCGTTCGGCGATGAGCTCGCGCGCCGCGGTATCGACGTGGTGATCCGCCACGTGGTCGTGCCGGGCTACACGGATACCGTGGAGGAATGCGAGGCGCTGGGGCGACTCATCGCGCCGTGGCACAACGTCGTGGGGCTCGAGATGCTGCCGTACCACACCATGGGCGTCGCCAAGTACGAGCAGCTGGGTATCGCGTACCCGCTCGCCGGCGTGGAGCCCATGGATAAGGAGCGCATTCCCGACCTGCGCCGCGCCGTGTTGCGCGGCATGCGCGCTGCGCGCGGGTAGCGGGCACGAAGGGGCCGCGTGACAAGATGGGGCCGGGTACGAACCTGTCGCGACGGGTTCGCACCCGGCCCCTTCGTGTCGGTTGCGTCCGCCTAGGCGCGGCCGATGCGACGCATGATGAAATTGACGATTTCCGCTGCATCGTTGATGTTCAAAAACGGCGGCAGCGCCCGGGGCTCGCCATCCTCGTCGGCCTCCTTGGCGGCGCGGGCGCGAAAATCGCGTTCGACCAGCTCATTGCAGGCGATGGCGACGGTGTGCTCGTCAACCAGGTCGTAGGAGCTGTCACCGCGCAGGCGGTCGACGCCCGAGCGGCTCACGACGATGTTGGGCAGTTCCGCCGTCTTGTATCCCTCGACCACCACGACGTCGACGTCGGTGAAATGCGTGAGCAGGTCGGCGACCGGGACCTCCTCGGCGGTGTCGGCGTACTCCGCGAATCGCCCCGGGGAGACGAGGCCCACATGCCGGCTGCCTGCGCGCGCATGGCGCCAGGAGTCCTTGCCGGGCTGATCGACCTCGATGTTCTTCTCGCCGTGATGCTTGATGGAGCCCACGCGCAGCCCGCGTTGGGTGAGGCGCGCGATGACCTTCTCGACCAGCGTGGTCTTGCCGGAGTTCTGATAGCCGATGAACGCGATGGCCGGCGCCGCGGCGCCGTTCGCGATCGGCCCGCCGGGCAGGGGAGAGGTCGGAGAGGCAGGTGTTTCTGCGTCGGCATCTGCCGGGGCTGTGGGGGTCTCGACGGCGGGCACCGCGTCCGTTGCGGGCACCTTGTCCTCGCGCTCCCACGTGCCCGACCTGCCACCCTCTTTGCGCAGCAGGCGCACGTCGACGATTTCCATGCCGCGGTCCACGGCCTTGCACATGTCGTAGATGGTCAGGCAGGCGACGGAGGCGGCGGTGAGCGCCTCCATCTCGATGCCGGTCACGCCGGTCACGCCGCACGTCGCCTGTACGCGAAAGCCCACGCGGCCGTCGTCCCGCGCGCCCTCGCCGCTCGCGGGGATGGGCTCGATATCCACCGCGCTTTTGGTGATCATGAGCGGGTGGCACATGGGGATGAGCTCGCCGGTGCGCTTGGACGCCATGATGCCCGCGACGCGCGCGCAGGCGAGGACGTCGCCTTTCTTGGCGCGGTCCTCGAGTACCATCGTCTGCGTCTCGGGGTGCATGAGGATCGTGGCCTCGGCGACGGCGAGCCGCTGCGTCACCGCCTTGCCGGAGACGTCGATCATGCGCACATCGCCCTTGTCATCGACGTGGGTGAGCACGTCGCCCGCGCCGTCGCGGGTGGGAGCTGCGGTGTGGGCGGCGGGCGCGGGCGCGCCGTCCCTCACATCCACACCGTCGATCGCGGTGGTACTGTCCGTCATGTCCGCACCGTTGACTCCGGTAGGCCCGTCGGACGCAGCCGCGTCGGACGCCGCCGCCGCGCCGCCGCCCGCCCGCTCCTCGTCTTGCGCAGGCGGCTCGCCCACGACGGAGACGGGATACGTCTCGCCGGTTGCGCGTTTGATGGTGGTCTTGCCGGTCTTGCGTCGTGCCATGGACGATCAGCCTCCGATCTGCGACATGAAGCGCGTCGTGCCATCGACGCGATCGTGCTCTTTGGGTTTGCGTGCGACCGCCTCGCGGTAGATGGCGCGCGCCAGTGCGTCGTCGTGGTCCCGCAGCGCATCGCGCACGAGGTATTCGTCATCAGAGAACAGGCATGGCCGTAGCTTGCCGTCGGACGTGAGGCGCAGGCGGTTGCACTGCGCGCAAAAATGGTTCGACATCGCCGAGATGAAGCCGACGGTGCCGGCTGCCGCGGCAAACCGCCAGTATCGGGCAGGTCCGACGCCGCCCGGAGCCGTACCGACAGGCTCCAGTGGGCCGAGACCTGCGGCGATGCCCTCGCGCGAGATGCGTTCGCGCAGCTCATCGCTGGGGACGATATCGCTTTCATTCCAGGTTCCGGGTTTGAGGGCATCCTGGGCGCCGGACTGCGTCGGGTAGCTCGATGCCGCATCGTGTGCCACGGGATTGTTCGCACCCATGCCGGGCAAGCAGTGGGGCTCGCGGTCGCCCTGTCCCCGGTTGCCCTTGCCGCCGATGGGCATGTACTCGATAAAGCGCACGTGGATCGGGCGGTCGACCGAAAGCCGTGCCAGCCCGAGCACGTCTTGATCAAGACGGCGCACCACGACGCTGTTGATCTTGACGGGGGAGAATCCGAAGTTGAGTGCGGCGTCGATGCCGGCGAGGGTCTGCTCGAGGCGGCCGCACCGCGTGATCCGCGCGAACTGCTCGGGATCGAGCGTGTCGAGCGAGATGTTGACGCGGTCGAGCCCCGCGTCGCGCAGTTCGGGTGCGAGCGCGGGCAGCAGAGCCCCGTTGGTGGTGAGCGAGATGTCCTCGACCTGCGGGATTGCTCGGATCGCGCGGATGAGCGGGATGATGCGGCGCGACACGAGCGGCTCGCCCCCGGTGAGGCGAACGTGCCGGATGCCCTCGGCCGCCGCGAGGCGCACGAAATGCGCCGTCTCCTCAGCGGTGAGCAGCTCGGTGTGATCGCGCCGCGCGACGCCTTCGGGCGGCATGCAATACACGCAGCGGTAGTTGCACTTATCCGTCACGGATACGCGCAGGTAGGTTATGCTGCGGCCGAAGCCATCCTGTTGCGTGGGGGTCGTCAAAGTCCAAACGCCCTTTCGGGTTGAATGATGCTCATCCAAGAATAACACCGATATCCCAGCATCCGGCGCGTTGCCTCATCGGTTCGGATGGACGGCGCACGTCGCGCTTTTTGGAAGACACGGGTTTCCAAGGGCTTGGTTGCTGGCGCGAAGATGCGCAAAAGCCTTGACGTGCGGCTTCTGCGATGCCCTCGCCCGAGTCTGTCCCGCCTGGCGGCAGGCCGAAGACCGTTTTCTGCAGGTTTTTACAAGTTGTGTACCGCTCGATTTCGATACTCGGGGAAACGGCATAAACGGACAGAGGACCTAATACGCCCGACCTGCGAAAACGTCGACCGGGTGGCCTGTTTGCGGTGTCGAAACCGCCGGAGCGGAATATGAGCGGTACACAACTAGTAAAAAACTGCAGAAACGCACGCCGAGTCTGCCTTGGACACATCCGCCGTGGCGGCAAAGGCGCTATCGCCCGTCATGAGAGTTGCCCGTGAACCGTGAATAGATAGTTACAAACAATATAGAAATGATATAATGATTAACTATGAAGTATATTCTTTCACATACAGCAGCCGTCACCTGGTATATGCGCCATGAGTTTCCCCGCATACGAGGCGAGCGGACGAGCCGCGCATCGGTTGCGGGTGCGTCGGCGCCCGATGCATCATCCGTCGCGCGCCTTCAGTGGTTCTTGCGTTTAGAGGGCATTAAGCTCGACGTCCTCGTGGACGATCTCTCCAAGCGCAGGCACTTGAAAAACCTGAACACGCATGTTTGCACTGAGAGCTTGCCCGAGGGCTCACTGGTCTCCATTCCAAGCTGCTGGGATGAGATTCCACTCTACGTCGTGAGTCCGGAACTCGCCTTTCTACAGGTAGCGTGTGGGTCGACGCTGCAGGCCGCCGTCTATACGGGGATGGCGCTTTGCTCCGATTACCGTATCGATGTGCTCGCCGATGGCGGAGTGGTTCAGCGTGCGCCATCCGATCGCAGGCCCACCTCCGTGTCGGGTATCGGAAGGTTTCTCGATCGCGCACAGGGCATGAAGGGCGTTCGACCCGCGAGGAGGGCGTTGCGTTACGTAGTCGAGCACGCCTGGTCGCCCAAAGAATCAGGGCTCGCGATGTTTTACGGCCTGCCGTGCCATTACGGTGGCATGCATATCGGGGCCGTCACGCTTAATCCCAGCGTCGAGGTGTATGCAGGTCGCGACATGTTCGGAGAGGTAAAGACCGAGACGCGGTATCCCGACATCGTGATTTCCGCATATAACAAGGGGGTCCGTTACGACGTGGCATTTGACTACGATGCCGATTCCACACACGAGGGCAGCGCTAAGGCGGTCAAGGACCGCCATCGCGCAAACGCCATCGCGACGGTGCGAAACCTCGTGCATTTCACGCTCGTCACCTCTGACATCTCCGATTTCAATTATCTGGTGCTCATGGGGGAGCGGGCGAGAAAGGTGCTCAAGCAAAGGCGCAAGCCGAGCCTCAATGTCCCGCGCGACAGCGTCGAGGGTCGCAAAGCGCTGAAAGCGTATCGGGAACGGCAGATCGAGCTGTTCGATTCGTTCGTCAGGGGCGCGCGCGATTTCTAGCGTGCACGGGTTCGTTTGTCATTGTGCTCAGGTCGCGTTCGTTTGGGGCGATGAATACCCGCTGGGGTTGGATCAAATACGGGTGCAGCCGATCGCGGCAATGCCCGGTCTGGTTTCTGCAGTTTTTTGCAAGTTGTGTACCTCATGATTTTGATGGCTGGAAAAACGGCACCTCGCGATGACAAGCGAACTGCGGTTTTGTTGCAATCGGATATGCCATTTGGCAAGACACCGAAATCGAGCGGTACACAACTTGCAAAAAACTGCAGAAACCGGGTGCGGGGCTGCCGCGTGGCGGCTGCCTGTCCCACGGTTTACCGTCAGGACTTTAGCTAGGTGCTGGTAGAGGGACCTACATGGCGTCCGGGCGCTGGTGCGCGGGCAAGATGGTTTGGCGCCGTATACGAAAGCGCTCTCCATCTGTCATCGATGGCGAATGTCCCGTCCTCACTCTCCACGACGCATGGGTACCGCGAGACGTGTTATCCTGCACGATGTTTCACACTGGCTCGCGCGACACACGCGGCGGCAGGGTGCGAAAGGGGATTTCCACATGGATAAGATCGCAAGCTTCACCGTCGACCACCTTCGGCTCATGCCGGGTGTGTACGTGTCCCGCATCGACCGCGATCCGCAGGCCGGCACCGCGGTCACCACGTTCGACCTGCGACTGACTGCGCCCAATCGCGAGCCGGTCATGAACACGGCCGAATGCCACACGATCGAGCACCTGGGTGCGACGTTTTTGCGCAACCATCCGACGTGGGCACCCCGTGTGGTCTACTTCGGGCCCATGGGATGCCGCACGGGCTTTTACCTGGTCTTGTTCGGCGAGGTGACCTCCGAGGAGATCCTGCCGCTCGTTCGCGAGCTGTTCGAGTTCGTTCGCGACTACGAGGGCGAGATTCCCGGCGCCGCGCCCGCTGAGTGCGGCAACTACCTCGACCAGAACCTGCCGATGGCCCGGTGGCTCGCCGAGCGCTACCTCACACGCGATCTCGCCCACGCCGACGAGTCCCGCTTGCACTACTAGTCGCCAAAGGTCGATAGGCTCGCGACAGGCTTGTACCCGGCACCATCTTGTCGGCGGTGCGGCGTCTAGGAAGGGTTGCGACCGAGCAGGCTCATGTAGGGCAGCGATGCCTTCAAAAACGCCGTGCTTGTGTCGTAGCTGTCGGCGAACATGCAGCTGAACAGCGCATCGAGGACGAATTGCACGGCGATGTGGCTCGCGAACTGCGTGATGCGGTTCTGCAGATGCTCGTGGTCGGCGACGAGCAGGTAGGCGTCGAGCCCCGGGTGTCGGCGGCGCGCGTCAGGCGTGCCGATATAGACGGTGGGGACGTGCCGGGCGGACAGCACCTCGAGCCGGTCGTCGATGCCGGGCGCGAGTCCCGAGTACGAGATCATCACCGCCACATCCTGCGGGCCTAGGGCGAGCGCGCGCCTGAGCTGCCATTCGCTGTCGCCGCGGCACTGCGCATCGCGGCCGATCGAGACGAGGCGATCGCGGAACATCTGCGCCGGATGCAGGTTGTGCGACTGGGTGAAGATGACGATCTGTCGCGCGCCTCCGAGCAGGCGGGCGGCGTACGCTAGGCTCTCCTCGTCGAGCATCTCGCAGGTGTCGCGCAGGGTCGCGGTGTAGAGCGAACGCATGCGCGGGACGATGGTCGTCGCTTGGTCACCCGGTCCGAACGGGAAGTTGATGTCCACCGCCGCCGCATCGTCGGCGCGCGCGGCGAGCGAACGGGCGAGTTCGACCTTGAGTTCCTTGTATCCCTCGAGGTCGAGCTTCTTGCAGAATCGGTGCACGCTCGCGATGGACACGGCGGCGGCGCGGGCGAACTCCTTGATCGAGAGTTCCTGCAGACGGTTGCCCATGGTGAGCACGGTCTGGGCCATCTGCTGCGCGGCGGGCGTATATCGGGCATACTGGCATCGATGGACGGATGGGCACCCGCGCGCAGGCGCGTCCCGAAGGCGAGAAAGGACAGGTCCATGGCATTTCCCGAAGGCTTCCTGTGGGGCGGCGCCACCGCCGCCAACCAGTGCGAGGGCGCGTACGACGAAGGCGGGCGCGGTCTCGCCAACGTCGATGTGATCCCGCACGGCGAGGCACGCTGGGCGGTGATGGCCGGCGAGCGCAAGATGCTCGACTTCGAGGACGGCTACTTCTATCCCGCGCAGACCGCCATCGACATGTACCACCACTACAAGGAGGACATCGCGCTGTTCGCCGAAATGGGCTTCAAGACTTACCGCCTGTCCATCGGCTGGAGCCGCATCTTCCCCAACGGCGACGAGACCGAGCCCAACGAGGAAGGCCTCGCCTTCTACGAGGACCTGTTCCGCGAGTGCAAGAAGCACGGCATCGAGCCGCTCGTGACCATCACGCACTTCGACTGCCCCATCCACCTCATCAAGGAGTACGGCGGCTGGCGCAACCGCAAGCTCATCGACTTCTACAAGAACCTCGTGACGGCGCTCTTCACCCGCTACAAGGGTCTGGTCAAGTACTGGCTCACCTTCAACGAGATCAATATGATCCTGCACCTGCCGTTCATGGGCGCGGGTCTGGTGTTCGAGGAAGGCGAGGACCGCGAGGCCGTGGAGCACCTCGCCGCGCACAACGAGCTCGTGGCGAGCGCCTGGGCGACCAAGATCGCCCGCGAGATCGACCCCGAGATGAAGATCGGCTGCATGCTCGCCGCCGGCACGTACTATCCCTATAGCTGCAGCCCCGCCGACGTGCGCGACGCCCAGATCAAGAACCAGGAGAACTACTTCTTCGTGGACGTCCAGAGCCGTGGGCACTATCCGGCGTATGCCAAGAAGTTCCTCGAGCGTCGCGGCATCGACGTCGGCATGACCGCCGAGGACGAGAAGATCCTGGCCGAGAACACGGTGGACTTCATCTCGTTCTCCTACTACTCCACGCGCACCGCGGCGGCCAACCCGCCGGCCGAGGAGGAGGGTGCCGGCAACGTCTTCAAGGGCGTGCAGAACCCGTATCTGGCCAAGAGCCAGTGGGGCTGGGCGATCGACCCACTGGGCTTCCGCATCACCATCAACGACCTGTACGACCGCTATCAGAAGCCGCTGTTCGTGGTGGAGAACGGCCTCGGCGCGAAGGACGAGGCGAACCCTGACGGCACGATCGACGACGACTATCGCATCGACTACCTGCGCCAGCACATCGAGGCCATGCGCGACGCGATCACCGAGGACGGCGTCGAGATGCTCGGCTACACCACCTGGGGCCCGATCGACCTGGTCTCGGCCTCGACGGGCGAGATGTCCAAGCGCTACGGCTTCATCTACGTGGATCGCGACGACGCCGGCAACGGCACCATGGCGCGCTCCCGTAAGAAGAGCTTCGACTGGTACAAGAAGGTCATCGCGACCAACGGCGAGGATCTGGCGTAACCGGGCTGCGTGAACCGGGCGTTACGGATCGGCGGCGGGGAAGCCTTCGGGCTCCCCGCCGTTTTCATGACAAGATGGTGCCAGGTACAATCTTGTCGCAAAGGTGGCCGGGAGAAAATCGGGACACCCCGGTCTGCCGTTTCCGGTGGGGCGCGGTGGACACGTCGTCCCATCCCGCGGTGCTGAATCTCGACCCCTGTTCCGTTCGCGGGCGATTGCCGACCGTTCGCGGTAGAAAAACAGCCATTTTGCGTTCTGCAGGTTTACCGAAATCCCTGCGCAAAGTTGTTACTCCCCGGAGGCATTATTTGCGTGCCAACCCGAAGCCCCGCGCTCGGGTTCCATGCACGCAAGGTTGGCCCCAGGGAGTTTTTTTCATGCTCATCATCAAGAAGATCAACAACAACGTTGCTCTCGCGCAAGCGGATGACGGCACGGACCTTGTTGTCTTCGGCAAGGGCGTGGGCTTTCCCGCCACTCCCTACGAGCTGGAGGACACGTCGAGCATCCAGACCGTGTTCCACCACGTGGACAACGAGGTGCTCACGGCCGTCTCCTCCATCAAGCCCGAGGTCATGGCCTCGGCCGTGGAGATCGCCAACCTTGCTGCGAAGACCCTCGATTGCGACCTCAACGCAATCTGTTCCTAACGCTCGCCGATCACCTGCAGTTCGCCATCGAGCGTACCGAGGACGATATCCTGATCGAGAATCCCCTGGCCTCCACGGTGCAGGCTATCTACACCAAGGAGTACGGCGTCGGCGAGCAGAGCATCGGGATCGTCCGCGAGCGCTGCGGCGTCGAGCTGCCCCGTACCGAGGCCTGTTCGGTCGCCATGCACATCGTGACCGCCGAGGCGGGCGGCGAGTTCGACAACAACCTCCACGATTTCCAGAAGGCCATGAGCTCCATCGACGAGATCACCTACATCGTCGAGGAGTGCCTGGGCATCCAGATCGATCGCGCGTCGTACAACTACAACCGTTTCGCGATCCACGTCCGCTACCTTATCAAGCGCCTGACCAACGGCGAGAGCGCCTCGTCGCAGAACAAGGGGCTGTTCGCCCGCGCCGCGAAGGACTTCCCCGAGGTCAGCGCCTGCACGAATCTCATCTGCGACTACCTCAAGGAGCGCTACGGCCGCGCCTGCGGCAGCGAGGAGCGCCTCTACCTCATGGTGTACATCAACCGGTTCCTCGTGGGCCGGTAGGTGGGACGCATCCCGGGCCCGGATGCGTCCGCATAGCACGGTTGGATCTTTGGAAGGAGAGACTGTGGCCGGTAAGGATTACACACAGCTCTGCCAGGACATTCTCGAGAATGTCGGTGGCAAGGACAACATCAACAGCGTGACGCATTGCATCACGCGTCTGCGTTTCAAGCTCAAGGACGACACCAAGCCCAACACCGAGGTCATCGAGAAGCTCCCCGGTGTCATCAAGGTCATGAACGCCAACGGCCAGTACCACGTCGTCGTGGGCAACAAGGTCGAGGACGTCTACGAGCAGTTCATCAAGGTCTCCGGCGTCGCCGCGGGCGGTGCCGTCGAGGTCGACGAGGCCGAGGGCCCCAAGACCCCCGCCGCCATCGCCATCGACCTGATCTCGGGCATCTTCGCCCCCATCCTCGGCCCCTTCTGCGCCGCGGGTATCATGAAGGGCATCCTGGCGTGCATCACGCAGTTCGCCCCCGAGTTCGCCAATGACGGCGCCTACACGGTGCTCTACACCATCGCCGACGGCCTGTTCTACTTCCTGCCCGTGATGCTCGCCATCACCGCGGCGCGCAAGTTCAAGATGTCCGAGTTCACCGCGCTCGGCATCGGCGTGGCCCTCGTGTACCCGACCATGGTCGCGCTGACCGGCGGCGACGTGCTCGGTAGCGTCGACCTCGGCTTCTTCGGTACCTTCTCCTGGTACGCCACGTTCCTGGGCATCCCCATCATCATGCCCGCCTCCGGCTACACCAGCTCGGTCATCCCCGTGCTGCTCATGGCGGACATGAAGGTGGGCACCTGGGGCGGCGCGGGCGAGCTCGCGCTGTTCGGCGACGTGGCCACCAAGGACGTCGACAAGGCGGTCGCCGTGCGTCGGGTGGTCGAGTATCTGGGCGTCGACATGGCCGATACGGTCGCCATGGGTGACGCGAAAGTCGACATCCCCATGTTCGAGGCGTGCGCGACGAGCGTGTGCATGGGCAGAGGGGGAGACGAGGCCAAGGCGGCCGCCGACTTCGTGACCACTGACGTGGACGAAGACGGCCTTTGGAATGCTTTCTCGCATCTCGGGTTGCTGTAGTGCAGTAAAGTTGGTAACGATTCCGATTGCCCCGCGCAGGGGGCGGGGCACGAAATAAAGGAGTGATAGAGCATGGGTCTGTTCGATATGTTCAAGAAGAAGGACGCTGAGCCCGCTGCCCCCGCGGCGCCTGCGGCCGTTGCCGCCGAGGAGGCCGTCGACGTGCTGTGCGCCCCGGTGAACGGCCGCGTCATCAAGATGACCGACGTGCCCGACCCGGTCTTTGCCGGCGAGGTCGTGGGTAAGGGCTGCGCTATCTGGCCCGACGACGAGATCGTCTACGCGCCGATCTCGGGCAGCGTTACCGTGACCATGGGCCACGCCATCGGCATCACCGCCGACAACGGCGTCGAGGCGCTCGTGCATATCGGCGTGGACACCGTCGACATGAACGGCAAGGGCTTCACGGGTTACGTGAAGCAGGGCGACACCGTCAAGGCAGGCCAGCCGGTCATCAAGATGACCCGCGCCGACATCGAGGCCGCCGGTCATCCGGACTGCGTCGTGCTCGCCGTGTCCAACACCGCTGAGTTCGCCGACGTCCAGCTCACGGCCGAGCCCGAGTCCGCCGTGGCTGCCGGCGCCGCCGTGGTGAAGGTCGTCCGCTAGGCAGCGAAGCGGCCTTAACGGCTTGGATTGCCCTGGCAGGTAGATGAGTTCGCAGCGCGGACGAGGGGTGCGCCCGTCGTCCGCGCTGTTCGGTTGAAGGGCGGGTGGTGTGTGCTGCTCGGCTGCGGGATCGCGTGGTATGCGCACCGTTCAGCTGGCAGGGGCTCTGCCGCGCTCCATTCATCCGGTCAAATGGGACGGTCCCCAAGATATATCGAAATGACGCCCTACGGAGGCGTATAGTGGCGTAAGGGCGTGTCGCCCCGCGGGCGGATCGCCCGCCGCGCTTTTGAGCAGGAGGTACCATCATGATCAAGTTCCAGCATCTCATCGAGGCGGAAGAGGGCCTGCATGCGCGCCCCGTCGCGGACGTCGCCTTCACGTTGACGCAGTGCTCCAGCGATGTGCAGATCACCTTCGACGGCAAGACCGCGTCCGGTCGCGATCTGATGGAGATGCTGACGCTCGACGCCAACAAGGGTGACATCATCGACATCACCATCGTGGGCGGTAACGAGGAGGAGACCAAGGAGGCCCTGCTCAAGGTGCTGCCGTAGAGTACCTATCGGGGGATGTTCCCCCAGTTTCCGATGTGCGACGAGGGTGTCGTGGCGATGCGCCGCGGCACCCTCGTGTCGTTTACGGGCATGTAACAACGTTTAATGTAATTTCACGCCTGGCGTCTTTTCACGTGCGGGATAGGGTGGGCAATTTGTTCAGATATGAAGGTTGCTGTCGGACTGAGCGGCGAAAATATACTAAATAAGCAATATATTATATTATTAGCATTGACGCGCCGAACGGAGTGGTGTGCTGAGACGCTGTATGACGGCAAAATCGATAGCGTTTTATGATATCCGGGCGCGCCGGAACCTTCATATCTGAACAAATTGTCCAGACCAGATTGCTACGCCCCGAATCGGCATGAGCATGGAAGTACATCTGGCGCAATTTCATGCATCACGCGCCTGTTTCCATCGTCACTCCATCGCGGTGGAGCGTCCGGCTTGCGTATAATGGTGGACGTTCGACTGATACCACGAAGGGAGTGCCCATGGCGCTCAGCCCCAACGACGTGCGCGGCATCGCGGAGTACGCCCGCATCGCGCTCGAGCCCGACGAGCTCGAGCAGATGACGGCCTATCTCAACGACGCAGTGGATATGCTCGCGCCCGTGCTCGATTACGACCTGCCCGATGTGGAGCCCACGTTCCATCCGATCGGCGACCTTGCCAACGTCATGCGCGAGGACGCGGAGCTCGCCGCGCGCGACCTGCCGCTCGACGTGGCGCTTTCCAACGCCGCGAGCAGCCGCGACCGCTTCTTCCGCGTGCCCTCGATTCTAGGCGAGGGAGGTGAGCGCTGATGGCGACGAACCTCGACACCCTGACCGCCGCACAGATCGCCGCGGGTATCGCCGCTGGACAGTTCAGCGCGCGTGAGGTCGCGACCGCTTCGCTCGACGCCATCGCCGCACGCGAGGGCGCGGTCCAGGCGTTCTTGCAGGTATCGCCCGAGCTCGCACTCGCCGTGGCCGACCGCATCGACGCCGACCGCGCCGCCGGCAAACCCCTGCCACCGCTTGCCGGCGTGCCGCTTGCCATCAAGGACAACATGAACCTCGTGGGCACACGCACCACCTGCGCCTCACGCATGCTCGAGAACTACGAGAGCGTCTACACCGCCACCTGCGTGCAGCGCATGCTCGACGCCGGCTGCGTACCCGTGGGCAAGGCCAACATGGACGAGTTCGCCTTCGGTTCGTCCACCGAGAGCTCGGCGTTCCATCCCACCAACAACCCGTGGGACGTCGCGCGCATCCCGGGCGGCTCGTCGGGCGGCTCGGCCGCCGCGGTCGCCGCGGGCGAGGTCCCGCTCGCGCTCGGCTCCGACACCGGCGGCTCGATCCGCCAGCCTGCGGCGCTGTGCGGCGTGGTGGGCTGCAAGCCGACCTACGGCGCGGTGTCGCGCTACGGCGTGGTCGCGTTCGGCAGCTCGCTCGACCAGGTGGGCCCGTTCGGCCGTACCGTGGAGGACGTGGCGCTCGCCATGAACGCGCTCGTGGGTGCGGGCCGCGACCCCTATGACGGCACGAGCCAGGACTGCGCGGTGGACTTCACCGAGCATCTGGCCGATTCCATCGAGGGCCGCCGGGTGGGCATCATCCCCGCCTTCATGGAGGCCGAGGGCCTGACCGACGAGGTTCGCGACGCGGTCCAGCAGGCGGCGCGTGCCCTCGAGGCCGCCGGTGCCGAGCTCGTCGAGGTCGACCTGCCGCATCTGGACGCCGCCATCGCCGCATACTACGTCATCGGCCCGGCCGAGGCGTTCTCCAACCTCGCGCGCTTCGACGGTATCCGCTACGGCTACCAGGAGCCCGACTGCCCCAACCTCGACACGCAGAGCTCGCTGTCGCGCGCCCACGGCTTCGGTGACGAGGCCAAGCGCCGTCAGCTGCTCGGCGCCTACCTGCTGTCCAGCGGCGTGTACGACAAGTACTACTACGCCGCGCAGAAGGCCCGCACGCTCATCACCGCCGACTATGCGGCGGCCTATGAGAAGTGCGACGTGATCCTCATGCCGGCGAGCCCGCGCACCGCGTGGCGCCACGGCGAGATCTCCGATCCCACGCAGATGTACCTGTCCGACCTGTACACCATCTCGATCAACATCGCGGGTAACGGCGGCATCTCGGTGCCGCTGGGGCTGGGCGCCACCTCGCGCCTGCCGGTGGCCGCGCAGCTCGTGGGCCCTGCGTTCAAGGATCGCATGCTGCTCATGTTCGCCGCCGCGCTGGAGCGCGCCTTTGCCGGCGCCGACGGTACGCCCGCGCTCGGCGTCGCACCCGATTGTGCCGGGAAGGGGGGTGAGCTGGCATGAAGGAGCTTTCCGAGGTCCTGCGCGACTGGGAGGCCGTGATCGGTCTCGAGATCCATACCGAGCTCACGACGCTCGATACCAAGATGTTCTGCAACTGCAAGCTCTCCCACGATGACGAGCCCAACGCCAACGTCTGCCCGGTGTGCCTGGGCTTGCCCGGCGCGCTGCCCGTGCCCAACAAGCGCGCCATCGAGAGCATCGTGAAGGCCGGTCTTGCCACCAACTGCGAGATCCAGAAGCGCTCGATGTTCTACCGCAAGCACTACTTCTATCCCGACATGGCCAAGAACTTCCAGACCACGCAGGGTCCGGTTGCCTTCTGTATGCACGGTCGTCTGGACCTGGAGGTCACGGGTCGCGGTGCCGCCGAGCGCCCCGATTGCGCCTTCGGCGAGGCCGAGGCCGCGAGCTTGGCGAGCGCGTCGGCCAACGCCGAGGGGCTCTCGACCGCCATGGCTCAGCAGATGCGCGCGGGCGGGGAGTCCGCGGGCGCACTGTCGGCCATGAGCGGATACGACACCGCCAACCTCGCCCTGCCCGAGCGCCACGAGGACGGCTCCTACACGGTGCCCATCCGCATCCTGCGCATCCATATGGAGGAGGACGCGGCCAAGATGGTGCACGTGGGCGGCGAAGAGGGCCGCATCGCGGCGGCAAGCGAGTCGCTGATCGACTACAACCGCTGCGGCACGCCGCTGATCGAGCTCGTCACCGAGCCCGACCTGCGCACGCCCGAGGAAGCGCGCCTGTTCATGGAAAAGCTGCGCCGCATCTTCCTCACGCTCGGTATCTCCGACTGCTCCATGGAGCACGGTTCCATGCGTTGCGACGGCAACGTGAGCCTGCGTCGTCGCGGTGAGACCCGTCTGGGTACCAAGACCGAGCTCAAGAACCTCAACTCCTTCAAGGCCCTGCACGACGGCCTTGCCTACGAGATCTGCCGTCAGGCCGAGGTGCTCGAGGAGGGTGGCATCATCTACCAGGAGACCCGCCATTGGGAGCCGGGCCGCAAGCGCACCGTGGTCATGCGCGTCAAGGAGACGGCCGACGACTACCGTCTGTTCCCCGATCCCGACCTCGCGCCGTTCGATCTGACCGACGAGTTCATCGAGCACTGCCGCGCCGAGATCCCCGAGCTGCCCGACGCCAAGCGCGACCGCTACGAGGCCGATTTCGGCATCAAGCGCGCCGACGCCGAGCAGATCGCCGGCGATCCCGAGACGGCGGCGTTCTTCGAGTCGTCCGCGGCGGGGCTTTCGGGCAAGCCGGCGCAGGCCGTGGCGAACCTGATCGTCAACGAGCTCGCCGCCTACCTCAAGGGTGTGGACGGCGGTCTGGCCGACAGCGGCATCGCGCCCGCGCAGGTGGCATCGCTCGCCAAGCTGCTCGCCGAGGACGCGATCAGCTCCAACCAGGCGCACGAGGTCTTCGGCCTCATGGCCGAGAGCGGCGAGGACCCCGAGAAGATCGTCGACGAGCGCGGCATGCGCCAGGTGAGCGACGCCGGTGCCCTGCAGCCGATCGTGGACGATGTGCTTTCGCGCTGCGCCGATCAGGCCCAGCAGTACCGCGACGGCAATCAGAAGGTGCTCGGCTTTTTGGTGGGCCAATGCATGAAGGCGAGCCGAGGTCAGGGCAACCCCAAGCTGTTTAATGAGCTGTTAAGGCAAAGCCTGTCATAGGCGAACGCTCCAAGATACGGAAAAAGGGCGGCACCGTGCACGTTGCGCGGCGCCGCCCTTCCATCAAGAGGGGTATCCGGGTAGAGGCTACAGCGTTTCCACGGCGGCCTTGATGGCGCGGACCTCGGCCATGCGCGCGGCGGCGTCCAGGTTGCCGTTGCGCTCGATGGCGGCGAGCGAACGGTACATCCAGGCGTTCACGCTCGGATTGGTGTCGGTCTTGGGCTTCATGGCGATCGCGAGATGCTTGAGCTCGTCGAGCAGCTGCGTCTTGATGCCACCGAGCTCGAGCACGTCGGCGATCTGATGCGCCGGCACGCCGCGCTTCTCGCTCACGTGGTCGATCAGGCCGGTCACCGAGGAGACCTGCTCGGCGCGCTCATCGTCGGACAGGGAGTCGTCGAGCGACGCGAGGCCGTTGATGACGACCGACGCGGGGTGGCCGCAGGGGACGAAGTCCTCGATCTGATCCATTGCCTGCGTAATCGTAGCGCCGAGTCCGACCAGGGCACCGGCGAGCTGTGCGTTCTGCGTGTTCATGTGTAACCTCCTTATGAGGGCAACCAAAACGTTGGATGCACCTTAGCGACTGGTGTGCCCCTTCGGCAAGGCTTTTAGACGTTTTTTCACGAGTGTGGAGATGTCCTGAAACGGCCAAAACGATAGACTTTTGGCAAAACTGCTGGTGGAGGCAAGTAAATACGGAATCGATTCCACATACCGTTCGCCGATTAAACATCTACGTCGACCGGACATGTTCATCTTTCTGAGTGGTTTGACATGCACAAATGCTATACGCCGTTATGCCTGTTGCGATACCGTCCGGCGGCCGATCGCGCCTGGTGGTCTTCTGCCGCATCGATCTCGTTGCGGGTGGCAGGCGGATAGGCGCGGACGCCTTCTTTGGTAACGGCAGGCCCCCTTTGGTGGCCACGAGCGTCCCCCTAATGAACGTTGCATAATTCCGTGCATCATCGCAGGAAAGTGATGCGGCGGTGCATAAAAAACGGAAACGGCACCCCGCGAAAAACATGCAACCCTTCTAGGGCGCGATTTTTCGGTGCCCTTTGCCACCTATGGCTATATACCTCGATAACGCCGCAGGAAACAACTGGGGTTTTGCAAGGGCTCTTCGGACGATGGGGGAATCGCACCGAAAAATCGCGCCCTAGAGCGATACATGGTTTTCGGGCGTAGCGGGCTGTCAGCTCTGTCCGTTGCGTCGAGTGCATCTCGCTCGAAGGCCCGCGCTTCGCGCGGCAAAAATGCGGACGTGGCAGCGTATGCCATCGCCCGCATCAGAATAGGTGGTGGAGGCGCGGAGAATCCCGCGTGCCCGCTTCGCGAACACGCATCCGCTGCGGCGGCTTTGCCGCCTTGCGCGCTGCGCTGGAAAAGACGCTTGCGCGCTTTTCTCAGCTTCGCGCCCCGCTCGGAGTTCGATTCTCCGCGCTAAGAAACGAAAATGCGGACGTGGCAGCGTATGCCATCGCCCGCATGGGAATAGGTGGTGGAGGCGCGGAGAATCGAACTCCGGTCCACGAAAGCCCCCTGATCGGCATCTCCAGGCTCAGTCGCTGTTTTGGTCTCGGATGCGTTGCGCGCAGCGACACGCTCGCGGCATCCCAACCGGTTCGATCTTAGCCCGCGCCATACCGATTACGTGCGCGGGAGCATTCCCCTCAAATGACATCGGACCCGGGTCGGGGAACCTCCCGAGTGCGACGTGCTGCTAATTAATTAAGCAGCAAGAGCCAGCTGGGGCTCGTAAGAAGAATTCTTGTCAATTCATTTTGACGGTACCCCTGTTTAACGTGGCGAGGAGACCACGGCCTGCTTCCTCTCTCAGAGCTATCGTGTCGAAACCAGTCGCCCCCGAATGGGAGGTCATGGGCGCATGAGCGCTCGACCTGTCAAGGTTCACACGGCGCGCGGCCGTGGGATAGGTATTCTACCACGTCGGTGCATTCTTAAACACACGTATTATCTGGGGAGATTGCGCGCACGCGCACCGGTCGGACATAGACGCGCCCGTGCGCGGGCATGGCTAAGACGGCGACGCGTCCGATGCGGACGCGTCGGGCCATCCGCCGTACACCACGATCCGTAAGGAGGAACCATGGCCACATGCGGAAAACTCAGCGCGACGGTGCTCGCGCGTTTTGAAGAATACCTGGTTCGTGACGTGAAGAGCGAGGCCACGATTGAAAAGTACCTGCGCGATGTGCGCGCCTTCCAAGTGTACCTCGCGCATCGAGCCGTCTCAAAGCCGCTGGTCATCGAGTACAAGCGATACCTGATCGAGCGCGGTTACGCGATGCGCTCGATCAACTCCATGTTGGCAGCCGTCAACAGCCTGCTGCGGTTCATGGGTCGCGAGGACTGCCGCGTCAAAAGCCTCAAGATCCAGCACAAGCCGTACTGCGCCGAGGACCGCGAGCTCACGCAGGCCGAGTACCGGCGCCTGCTCGAATCGGCGGGCGGCAAGCCGCGGCTACAGCTTGTGCTGCAGGCGATCTGCGCGACGGGCATCCGCGTGTCCGAGTTGCGCCACTTCACGGTCGAGGGCGTGCGACGTGGCGAGATCACCGTCCGGTGCAAAGGCAAGGTGCGCACGATTCTCGTGCCGCACAAACTTCGCGTCAAACTGCTGCGATATGCGCGAGCGCGCAATATCGAGCACGGGATGATCTTCATCACCAAGCATGGTCGTGCGCTCGACCGCAGCAACATCTGGGCTCAGATGAAGGCGCTCTGTCGCGCGGCGTCGGTGCAGGCGAGCAAGGTCTGCCCGCATAACCTGCGCAAGCTGTTCGCCCGCGCGTTCTACGCGGTCGAGCACGACATCGCCAAACTGGCCGACATCCTGGGGCACAGCAGTATCAACACGACGCGCATCTATATTATGAGTACCGGAGTGGAGCACCGACGTCGGATCGAACAGCTCGGATTGGTGCTGTGAGTCTGTCGGTGAACGAGCGTTTGAGGGGATGACTACATAATTTTCATTATGTGGTTGGCGGATCTTCGAAAGGAGACGACCGTGTGATTCGAACCGTTCCAGCACGATAACGCTATTGTCGCCACCGCCCGCCGACGGCACCGAGTGCATCGACCCACCTACCGCCGAACAATTCCTGCTTTTGATTACCCCCCGGACGTGATACATTGTAGGGGTTGTTTTGTATGCAGCTGGAAAGGCAAACCATAAGCTAGCCATATAAGACGACAGGTCGGCTCGCGGGACGGGAAGCGGAGTCAACTACATAATGAAAATTATGTAGTGCAGCGGCGGTGCCATATTCGGGAAGCACCCCCTGCGGACACGGCGCTTTGGAGCTTCATCCGAGGTCGGAGACGTTTCTCGCCTTGATCCTGCCGATTGGTACACAAGGTCGAGAAAGGTCGGTGACGCGCATGAGAAACGCGTTTCCCAAGCGCAAACGTGCTGGCGCCTCCCGCATAAAGAGCCGCTGGATCGCAGCGGGCGCATGCTGCGCCGTCGCGGCGACGCTTTTCGCTGCGTATTCGTTCACATCCCCCACGTTCACCGTCGCGGAGGAATCCGCGGACGCCGCCGGGGCCGTCGACACCTGGACGGCTTCGCTGCCCGCCGATATGCCCACCGCGTGGGACGAGGCGGTCGTCGCGGTCGCGAACAGCCAGCTGGGATATCGCGAGAGCGCCGACGACGTCGTGATCCTCGATGGCGGCGAGCAGCGCGGCTCCACCCGCTACGGCGAGTGGGCCGGGGATGCGCATGCCGCGTGGAACGCGCTGTTCGCGTCGTTCTGCGTGGAGAATGCCGGTGTCGAGGGCATGTCCTCCGACGCGGATGCCCAAGCGTGGCTCGAGACTCTGCAGACGAGCGAGGACGGGCTGTACGCGGCCGCGGCCGAGCATGTGGCGGAGCCGGGCGACCTGGTGTTCACGCAGGCGGTCGAGGATGATGAGGACGCCGTCGAGGCGGACGCGGCCGTCGAGGACGAGGCTGTTGAGGCCGATGCCGAGACCGAAGCTGAGGCCGACACCACCGAGACTGTCTCCGACACTGCCGACAAGATCCGCGTGGGCGTGGTAACCGAGGTCGCCGCTGCGACCGAGGAGACCCCCGCGCAGCTCACGGTCGTCGAGGGCGATGTCGATGGCGAGGTCGCCAAGGTGACCTATGCCGCCGACGACGAGGCCATCGTGGGATACGGCCTGCTGCCCGAGCAGCCGGTCGACGATGAGGCCGCCGAGACCGAGGATGCCGACGTCGTCGACGAGGCGACGGGCGCCGTCGCCCTCGACGATACGTTCACCTATGAGACCGAGAACTACACGATCGACGTGACGGTGTCGGGCGATGCCGCTCTGGCGGACGCCTCCGAGGATGCCGTTGCCGACACCGATGCGAGTGATGCCGCCGAGGCGGAGGCCGCGACCGACGCCGAGGGCCTCGCGATGGATACGACCGAGCTCGGTGCCGACGACGCCGCTTATCAGGCTGCCGAGGCTTACGTCGACGACAGCGATCCGGAGAGCGTGCTCAACATCTCCGCGCTCCGGTTCGCCTTCACCTACAACGGTCAGGCGCTCGATGTCTCCGGTTGCGAGGTGACCGCCGAGGTCACGCCAGGCGATGCGCTGCAGAATGCCGCCAATGCCATCGAGACCGATGACGATACGGTCGAGGATGCCGAGGTCGGCGTGACGCTGACCGCGCTTCAGAGCGTCGAGGACACCGAGGCCGAGGAGCTCGACACCGTGCTGGTCGAGAAGGACGCGACCGAGCGCCCGACGATGACGCTCGCGCTCAACGCCGCCGCGCCCGCGCTGCAGCTCGTTGCGCGCGACGCGCTGAACCCCCACTTCACCGTGCAGTACTATGCGAATCTTGAGGTCACCGATCGCGATTCCGGTGGATATCTTGAGATCCTGAACACCGACAACGGTGGCAACAATCAGGGCGGAAAGCTCCCCACCAACGGAGGCAACACGCCGACTACCGGCCTGTATCTCGTCGATGCCGGCAACGGCAAGCGTGAGATTCGCACGCACATGGAACTCACCGAGCTCTACACCGCGAACGAGTACGACTACTTCGAGGCACCGAGCCTTCCGTACGTGAACATCTTCCGCGAGAACGGTAACTACACCGCCAACGAGGTGTGGGTGCTCAAGGAAGGAAAGGAGGACGCCTCGAGCACGAACGAGGCCGACTGGGAGGTGCACAAGGGTATCGTCGGTGCGACCGAGCTGCACTTCACCAACAACCCGAACAAGGCCGATGAGCCGAACACCATCCTCATCGAGGAGGGGACCGTCATCCGTCTTGTCGCCAACCAGACGACAAGCGACTACGACAACGCTGCGACGTTCTATGACTACAACATTACCGATGACGGTAAGACGACGTGGGATGCTACGAATGGATCGCATGGCATCAACAGCGGGAGCAACTACGAGGACAAAGAAGGTGCCAAGCTCGCCTTTGGTAACGCCAATACGGGCATGGGTCTTCACAATGAGTCTTGGAACGGCAATACGCTCAACCAGTACAACCGCTCCGGTGGCGGGCTTCAAGGTTGCACGTTTGGACTGGTAACGGGCCTCGATAGTGAGGGACATATTGTCTACGCCGATGGTGTTGCCGCTCCCAACCTGTTCGATGACGGGTCTGCAACGGGTAAGGTTACGTATACGGACATGTCGCTCGATTTCAATCGCGCCGGCGACACCTATACGTTGAGTTCTGTTAAGGGCGCGAATCTCGACGGTCTAGAGTACTTCAACAATCCGCAGACTCCTGGTAAGGATCCTTATACCCACATCTGGACCAACAACTTCTGGCCGATGGACGGGCGTCCTAGCACGGATGGTCTTACCGGCTACTACAACGATCGCGGAGACTATTCCGGCTACGATGGCAATAAGCTTTACCCGGTCAGCGATGATGGCCAGGATCACAACAGCATGTTCGGCATGCAGTACACGGTCGAGTTCGAGCTGACTGAGGACTACGTCGGCCCGCTGGAGTACTACTTCTTCGGCGACGACGATATGTGGGTCTTCCTCGACGGTCGTCTCGTCTGCGACATCGGTGGCGTCCACAGCTCTGTCGGTGCGTACGTGAACCTCTGGGATTACATTGCCAAGGGTGATGCGGGCAAGCACACGCTCAAGTTCTACTACACCGAGCGCGGCCTTTCCGGCTCCACCTGCTATATGCAGTTCACTCTGCCGTCTGTTTCCTCCGGCACGCCGCAATACCAGAACGGCCAGCTTAAGGTGCAGAAGCAGGTTGTGGGCACCGCCGATCCCGACACCGAGTTCAGCTTCGACATCAACATCTGGTCCGATGACGGTTTGGCGCAGGGTTCCGACTACTCCATCGTCCGCTACAACGCCGACGGTACCCAGCGGATCGAATCCTCGCTGCTGACCGATGGCTGGGGCACGTTCAAGCTCAAGGCCAACGAGTACGTGATCATTGATTACCTGCAGCACGGTACCCACTACACCATCAAGGAAACCAACGTAGATGGGTTTACCGTCAGCAATACCATCGATAACGGCACTCCTAACCAGTCGGCTGAGGTGACGGGCACGACTCCGATTGGTAAGAGCAGCATCGTACTATTCACCAACACAGCTCGACCAAAGCTGCCCGACACTGGCGGGCCGGGTACAGTCGCCTTCACCTTGGCGGGCGGCGCGCTCGTGGCCACTGCCACCTACCTTGGATTCCATCGGCGCAAGAGCACGTCACGCTGATTTTGAATCGTCTGTATCTGCAAGTAAGTACCAAATGGGAACGAACGAGAGGATGTAACCCATGAGGCATTTGAAGAAGCTGCTTGGCCTGGTCATGGCCACAGTCATGGTCTTTGCCATGACGGCAACCTCCGCCTTCGCGGCGCAGGGCGCCAATGACAACAGCGGCTCGATCACCATCAGCAACGCTGAGGTCGGCCACACCTACAAGGCCTATCAGGTGCTCGTGCTCGAGAGCTACAACACCGATGCCAAGGCCTACTCCTACAAGGCGAACGACGATTGGGCCGAGTGGCTCAAGTCCCAGACCCAGTACGTCAGCATCGACGACCAGGGCTATGTGACGTGGGTCAAGGATGCCGATGTCGCCGCCTTTGCCAAGGCCGCGCTCGCGTACGCCGAGGCGAACAGCATCAGCCCTGCCGCCACCAAGACCGCAGATAACGCTACGGTCCAGTTCACCGGCCTGAACCTCGGTTACTACCTCGTGGACACCACGGTCGGCTCCCTCTGCTCGCTCGACACCACGATTCCGAACGTCGAGATGAAGGAGAAGAACAAGGTTCCGCCCGTTGAGAAGCAGGTCCAGGAGGATTCTAACGGCAGCTGGGGCGACAGCAGCACCGCTGAGATCGGTGATACGGTTCCGTTCAAGACGACCATCACCGCTAGCGAAGGCGCGCAGAACTATGTTCTGCACGACGATTTGTCCGCCGGCCTTACGCTCAACAAGGATTCCATCAAGGTGACCGGCCTGACCGAGGGCGAGGACTATACCGTTACCACCGAAGGTCTCAACGACGGCTGCGACTTCCACGTCACGTTCACCCAGGCTTACCTCGACTCCATCAAGACTGAGACCAAGATTGAGGTCACCTATACCGCCGTGCTGAACGAGAACGCCTTGATCGCTGACGAGGACAACCCCAACAAGACCCGACTCGAGTACGGTGACGGGATTTACACCGAGTGGGACGAGACCAAGACCTACACCTATAAGGTCGACGTCGTGAAGACCGACGGTAGCAACGTGGTCCTCGACGGTGCCCAGTTCAAGCTCTTCAACGCCAAGACCGGTGGCAACGAGATCGCCCTCATCAAGGTGTCCGACGGCGTGTATCGCCTCGCCAAGGACGGCGAGAAGGGTGTCGAGTACATCACCACCGTCAACGGCCAGCTCAGGATTTATGGCTTTGATTCCGACACCTACTGGCTCGAGGAGACCAAGGCTCCCGACGGATACAACAAGCTTGCCGAGCGCGTTGAGATCACTATTAAGGATGCCAACAACGAGGCAACTGTCGATGGCGGTATTTGGGATCACGGCGGCGTCCACGTCGTCAACAAGGCCGGTTCCCTCCTGCCCACCACTGGTGGCATGGGCACCACGATCTTCTACGTGGCCGGCGGCATCATCGTCGTTGCGGCTGCCGGCACGCTCGTGTACCGCAAGCGTTCCGCGAACATCAAGTAGTTTCGTCCATCCGCCCATAGGGGCATGGCGTCCCAGTCGGGAGGGCGAGCGTATCGCCCGCCCTCCCGGTTCGGGGACACGACCAGACACGTGCCGCTTGGCACAGCGGCAAGGAGAGCCCAGCGTGAGAAAGACCAACCGGATCAAGGCATCCAACATCGTCCTGATCGCGCTGCTCGTCGTTGGGTTGTCCTTGCTGCTGTATCCGACAGTCAGCAACTTGTGGAACTCGTTCCACATGTCGCAGGCGATCGTCGACTACACCGAGCAGGTGTCGGAGCTTGACGAGGAGCGCTACGACGAGCTCTGGGAACAGGCGGAGCAATACAACGCCGAGCTTGCCCAGGACCCGGACCGCTTCGAGATGAACAACTCGGAGCGGGCGCTCTACGAGAACGAGCTCAGGGTTTCCGACACCGGCATCATGGGGTATCTCGACATCCCGCGGCTCGGCGTTTCGATGCCGATCTACCACGGTACGGAGGAATCCGTCCTGCAGGTGGGCGCCGGTCACCTCGAGGGCAGTTCGCTGCCCACCGGCGGAGTGGGGACGCACTGCGTCTTGTCGGGCCATCGCGGCCTGCCGAGCGCGGAGCTGTTCACCGGCCTCGACAAGCTCGAGGAGGGCGACACGTTCACCCTGACGGTTCTCGACAGGACCATGACCTATGAGGTCGATCAGATCCTCGTCGTCGATCCGTACGACATGGACGCGCTCGCCATCGATCCCGATCGGGATCTGTGCACGCTCGTCACGTGCACGCCCTACGGGATCAACTCCCATCGCCTGCTGGTGAGGGGGCATCGCGTCTCCGGCGTGTCCGCCGAGGTCGCGACATCGCCCATCACACCGCAGACGGTGGCGCTCGTCGCGTTGCTACTCGGCGTCGCGGCGATAGGAACAGGAATCGCGTTGCGCGTCCGTGCGCGCAACAGGAAGTAGGAGGGCATCGCATGAAGCTTCTCAAACGTGCGTCTCTGCTTGCGTTCACGCTCGTCGTGATGTGCGCGGGCGCCGTGAGCGCCTATGCGCACGATGTTCCCGACACGTCGCGCACCGGTACGATCGCTGTCGATATGACGTATGACGACGTGGCGGTTCCCGGCGGAACGCTGGCGCTGTACCGTGTGGGCGACGTCGTGTCCGATGACGGCAACTATCTGTTCGCGCTCGGTGACGACTACCGGGGCAGCGGCGTGATTCTGGACGATCTGCAGTCGCCCGAGGCTGCCGAGGCGCTCGCTGCGTGGGCGGACGATCACGGCTTGCGCGGAACCACTGTGGCCATCGATGATGAGGGGCACGCGGTGTTCACCGATGTGGAGCTCGGCCTGTACCTCGTGGCCCAGCATGAGCCGGCCGATGGCTACATGGCGATCGATTCGTTCCTGATCGGTATGCCCAACACCGTGGACGGCGCGTACGTGTACGACGTGGACGCTACGCCCAAGCTGGAACTCGTGCAGGCTCCTGAGCCGCCCGTGACGCCCGAGGAGGACATCCCGCAGACCGGTGACAACATCCTGCCGTTCGTGATGGTCCTCGCCGGTGGCGTGCTCGCCTGCGGTGCCGGTTTGGCGCTGCGTGCTCGCGCCCGTCGTGCTTCGTAGAGTGCGCGGGTTTTGATGACCCGTTTGCAGTGACCCCGATATGTTCGGCGACCTTGCATGGCGCACGTCCGGCGCCGATGCATGTCGTCCGGCCTGTAATCCATAGTGGCCATTCCGGACTTTTGTCCGAATGAGCTGCGTCGCGTCTTTCATCTCCGACTCAGATAGGCGTGACGTACGGTACCTGTCACGACTTCGACCCTGCTGACAGGCACCCTTCGCCCGGATCCAGCCTCGACCCCTGGATCCGGGCACTTTTTGTTTTGATGCGGTTCGCGGGCGTCGTGCGAGGTGCCGTGTCGTTGTGCGGCTCGCGTATTCGTATGTTTGCATGCCGGTCCTTTGTGGTAGAAGAACAGAAGCAGCAGCCGGGCGTCGAGGCGTTCGGTGGTTATTCGAGCGGGGGCGGCGTATGGACGAACGGGCACGCAACGCGGGCAAGACGGCGATCATTTTGGAGGGCGGCAGTTTCCGAGGCCAGTTCACGGCTGGCGTGCTGGATGTGCTGCTCGAGCATCATGTGCAGCCCGATGCCTGCTACGGTGTCTCGGCGGGCGTGCTGAACGCGCTGAGCTACAAATCGCGTCAGATCGGTCGGCCCAACCGCATCAACCTCGCCTTCTGCAATGACAGCCGCTACATGGGCGGCAAGTCGCTTGCTCGCAACGGCAGCGTGATCGGCTATGATTTCATGCTCAACGACGTGCAGGATCGACTCGATCCCTTTGATAACGAGACGTATCTGGCCAATCCCATGCCGCTTATCGCCACCGCGACCGATATCGTGTTCGGCACGGCCGCCTACATGGAGGTCAAAAACGCCGTGCTCGATATCGACGTCGTACGCGCCTCGACCTCGCTGCCGCTCATGGCGCCGCCGGTTGAGATCGACGGGCATCTGTATCTGGATGGCGGCGTGGCCGATTCGGTACCGGTCGAGCATGTACTTGAGGATGCCGGATTCGACCGTGCGCTCGTGGTGCTCACGCAGCATCGTTCCTACAAGAAGGGCCCGTACGAGCTGATGGGGCCCGCGAAGGCGCGCTACGGTGCGTATCCGTACCTGCTCGAGGCGATCGCGAGCCGACATGAGCGCTATAACGAGCAGCGTGAGCATATCTGGAGCTATGAGGAACAGGGGCGTGCCCTCGTGCTGGCGCCACCGCGGCCGGTGGAGGTCGGGCATATCGAACACGACGCCGCCAAGCTGCTCGACCTGTACATTCAGGGTCGCCAGGAGTGCGAACGGCATCTGGCTGAGATCGAGGCCTTCTTAGGCTGACGCCCACGTCTTGCAACATGGAATCGCCGGGAAGCGTCCGCCGGATTTCGGCGACGTTTGAGGGTGGATCGAGCCGGTAATCACGGCGCCACAGCGCTGGTTTGGGCAATCTGTTCAGATATGAAGGTTTCAGGTGGCAAACTGATATCGTCTGGTATTGTCTCGTCGCTTGGATGCTCGCGTTGGTAGTTGAAATAAGGCCAAATCGGACAGCTTGAGTTGCGTTTTTCAGGCCTGCGACCCGATTCTTCCGCTTAAAGCTCAGGCGAAACCTTCATATCTGAACAAATTGCCCACGTTGAGCCGAATGTCCCAAAAAGGGCCAGGAGAAAATTGGGACATTACTCGTGGGTCGCGACATGTGCAGAAAGTCTGGGAGAAGCAAAAAGCCGCGTTGACCTTGCAGGCGGGCGCGCTATAATTCTACGGTCATTTGCAGAGCCCCGTGAATCTCTGTTAAGACACACGTACTGTACATGGAGGAGTCAAGTGATTCAGAAGTCGACTCACTACGCCAAGCAGGGCGAGGTCGCCCGTAACTGGGTCCTCGTCGATGCCGAGGGTGCTGTCCTGGGCCGTCTGGCCACGCAGGTCGCCATGATCCTGCGCGGTAAGAACAAGCCTCAGTTCACCCCGAACTCTGACTGCGGTGACTTCGTGGTGGTCATCAACGCCGATAAGGTCCAGCTTACCGGCAACAAGGCCGACCAGAAGGTCTACTACCGTCACAGCGGCTACAATGGCGGCCTCAAGGCCGAGAGCTTCCGCCAGGCCATGGCCAAGCACCCCGAGCAGGTCATCGAGCGCGCCGTCCGCGGCATGCTCCCCAAGACCACCCTCGGCCGCGCTCAGCTCAAGAAGCTCAAGGTCTATGCGGGTCCCGAGCATCCGCATGCTGCCCAGAACCCCGTTAAGATCGAGCTGGAGGCTTAAAGATGGCTGAGAACACCGTTGTTTACTACGGCACCGGCCGTCGCAAGAACGCCGTTGCCCGCGTCCGCATCGTCCCCGGCACCGGCAAGGTGACCGTCAACAAGCGTGACGCCGCTGAGTATTTCGGCCGCAAGCAGCTGGTCGATAACGCGCTCGCTCCCTTCAAGGTGACCGACACCGCCGGTACCTTCGACGTCATCGCCCTGTGCGACGGCGGCGGCATCACCGGCCAGGCTGGCGCCCTGCGCCTGGGCATCGCCCGCGCGCTGCTCAACGCCGGCGATTACCGTGCCGACCTCAAGCGCGCCGGTTTCCTGACCCGCGACGCCCGCGTCGTCGAGCGCAAGAAGTACGGCCTCAAGAAGGCCCGTCGCGCTCCGCAGTTCTCCAAGCGCTAATCGCTTCGAGTCATATGTACGCGCAAGCGGGGCCTACCTTCGGGTGGGCCCCGCTTTTCCTTTGCCGCGGCGTTTGTCTGAGGCGAAACGGTGCCTGACGCATTCCACGTGCGCGTGGAATATACCGTCGTGCGACACGAAATAGGACAAAACGACACTCTCTCATCCTGTCGTTTGCGGTACGATACAGACGTGGAAGCTTCTACATGCCACAAGGGGGAACATGTTCAACAGGCTTATCAGTTCGTTTGGGTTGCGCAGGCGCTGCAACGTGCTGCTATCGCCTATCGCGGGCAAGGTCATCCCCCTGTCCGATGTCAACGACCAGACGTTTGCCGCAGGCCTGCTGGGACAAGGCGTCGCGATCGAGCCGTCGGGCAACAAGGTCGTCGCGCCGTCCGATTCCAAGATCGAGGCGATCTTCCCGACCGGGCATGCGTTGGCCCTTCATACCAAGGAGGGGCTCGACGTGCTGATCCACATCGGATTGGATACCGTCAAGCTTGATGGGCGTCACTTCAACGTGAAGGCCGAGGTCGGCCAGACCGTCAAGAAAGGCGACGTGCTGATCGAATTCGACCGCGACGCCATCCAAAGCGAGGGCTATGACGTGACCGCGCCGATTTTGATCTGCAATTCCGTCGAGTACGCAAGCATCAAGGGGAACGTGGGCGATACCGTGTCCGAGCTCGATCAGCTCATCACGGCACGCGAGCGATAACGTTGGTAAGGCGGCCTTTCCGCGCGAGCGGGAGGGCCGTTTGTATGGGAGACCGGGAAAAGGGAAACCGGAAAGGAAAGAGGTCCACTATGATCACGATCGTCAAGGCACGCGACTACGATGATATGAGCCGCAAGGTCGCCAACATCATCTCCGCGCAGGTGATCCTGAAGCCCCGTTGCGTGCTGGGTCTTGCGACGGGCTCCACGCCGATCGGCGCCTACAAGCAGCTGGTCGAGTGGTACAAGAAGGGCGATATCGACTTCTCGCAGGTCGTGAGCTACAACCTCGACGAGTATCGCGGCCTTTCCGGCGACAATCCGCAGAGCTACCGTTACTTCATGAACGAGAACCTGTTCGACCACGTGAACATCGACAAGGCCAACACGCATGTGCCCGATGGCATGGCCGAGGATTACGAGGCCGCCTGCGCCGCCTACGACGAGGCCGTCGCTGCTGCCGGGTACCCGGATCTGCAGCTGCTGGGCATCGGCAACAACGGTCACATCGGCTTCAACGAGCCCGACGACCACTTCTCCAAGGGCACCCACTGCGTCGATCTGACCGAGTCCACCATCCAGGCCAACAGCCGTCTGTTCGACAGCATCGACGATGTGCCGCGCCAGGCCTTCAGCATGGGCGTGCAGACGATCATGTTCGCCAAGATGATCCTGGTCGCCGCGAACGGCGAGAAGAAGGCTCAGGCCGTTCACGATATGTGCTTCGGACCGGTCACGCCGTCCTGCCCCGCCTCGATCCTGCAGCTGCACCCCAACACGGTCCTCGTGGCCGACGAGGCCGCGCTGTCGCTGTGCGGTGACGAGCTCGCATAAGCGAGGTTCGAGCACGCCTGCGCGCGATGATGCAGGTTGCCTTTGATGAGCGCCCCGGGCTTTGCCGCCTGGGGCGCTTTCGTGTGTACGGGTGGGGTGGGACGCTATACGGGTGTTGGGCGACGGTCTGAGTGTCGCGGTTCGATGCGGCAGCGCACAGGAGGACCGGACGTCCGACAGCGTGCGGACACGGAGCTCGGGGGCATCCGACAACGGGGCGTAATGTACCGAATAGGACTTGAAATCGGAAAGTCCATATCTGAAAAGTATTTAAGAACAATATAAAACAGCTAGAAATGTAAAGTATAGTCGACACCATGCCTATGAACCCGTGGGAGAATGAGCTATGGGCGGAGCGATTGTCCCCAACGGGAGGCGCTGCGGTGCTGTTTTGTCGCGAGAGGTCGCAGGCTCCGACAGTACGTAAGGCAGACGCTTACCGCGATCCGACAGCGCGGACGAATCGGAAAGATTCGCCGTCGTCGAGGTCGCATCCGTGCGTATCGTTGGGAAGCAACCGACGGAAGGTGGGCGAGACGATGGCGGTCGGGCGGCATATCGAAACGGATCAGGTCGATCGACTGGAGACAGCCGATCACGAAAAGGCAGCAATCGGCGTGTACGCAGGTCTTATCGTCAAGCGCGATCGGCTGCTGCACGATCTTGCCGCGAAGGGGAAAAGCGCGGGTATCACCATCATCAGCGCCCCGAAGGGGTTTGGGAAAACGGCGCTCGTGCTCCAATACATCGCGGTCGTGCAGACCGATCCCACGCGCGGATATGCCCAGATCATCGATGCGGACGGCATGACGAAGCATGAGCTTGTGCGTCGTCTGGACGAGATCGGGCAATCCGCTCCGTCGGGCGTGGGGCCGTTGGTCGTCATCGACAATCTCCCGCTGTACGGGACGGCGAAGATCAAGGAGGTCGTCGAGGTCCTACGCGCGATGCGCGGGCAGGGGTTCGAATTCGTCGTGACCTGCCTTCCGACGAATCGCGGCTTCGTGGCGGCTATGGGCGACTCGGCGCTGGTATCTTCTCAGGCTCTAACGGTGCAGCCACGCGAGTATCCGGATTGGGTCAGGGTGTTCACGATCTCGCGTCGTTTGGACGTCTATGCGCTGACGCAGGGCGTTCCGGCCCTCGTTGCCCTGCTGCATGCGGCGACGGAGCGGCAAAACGAGGTCGATCTGCTCGAAGCGGGCATCGTGGAGCTGTACGGGAGTATCTTGCGGGAACTCCGACGGGAGCGCGACGCCCTGTATCGGATCGTGTGCACGCTGATCCTGATGGGATCGGGCAATCTGGGGGATTTGGAGCGAGGCGGCATCAGGTTGCGACGCGATACCATGTCGCGCCTGATCAAAGCCTACCCGGTGTTCGGTATCGACAGTGCCGATCGGGCGTTTACGTGCCTTGGGGCGACCGGGCGGGCACACGATCGGCTATGCAGCGATATCGCTGCCAGGCGGCCGGCGTTTGCCGATCGGGCCGTCCGCATCCTCATGAAGAGCGGACGTACGGACGATGCGGTCGAGTTGGCACGACTTACGCTGTCGCCTCGGGATTCGCTGGTGTTGGCGACGGACTACCCTGTGCAGTTCGCGCTTGCCGGTCATGCGACATTCATCACCGAGGTGTTCGCGGACGGAGGTGCCACGCCGACGGCGGGGATCGAGGTCGGTGCGCTGCTGGCTGTCTACGTGGCGTCGCTGACGCTCGGCAACTACCGTACGGCGCGGACGAGCGCCCATGAGCTGAGGAAGCGCGCAGATGAGATCTCCCAGCAGGTCGATCCGAGTGATTGGGATTGCGCCTGCGCGGTTGACGAGATGTGGGCGTCGTGCAGCGGGGTGAGGCTTCCGGAGATGCCGCCAAGCTTCACATCCGGCAAACAGCGGCGCGATGCCGAACTGTTGCGTCGCCATGTGTCCGTGTACGGAAAGCTGATCGGTGGGGACGGGCGCGTATCTTGGGAAGGCGACGACAGGCCCCCGATGCTCCATGGTTCCGAGATGGACATCCCCGCTTTGCTGCTTCATGCGGACCGCTGCCTCGATCGGGCGCTCCATGGGAAACAACTCGAGCGGGCGGAACTTGACGACTTGGAGGATATGACCGAGCGGTTGCTGCGCAGAAGGCTCTTGCCCATCGCGGCGCGGATGCGCATGACGGTGAACACCTGTCGGCTTTCCATGGGGTTGCCGATCGTGGACGAACGGGGCTTCATCGACGCGGGGACGATCGCGGTGCGCGAGTCCGATCTGCCGACGCAGCTGTATTGCCTTGCGGCGGAAGGCTGGCAGGCGCTCACCTTGGGACAGACGGCGAATGCGCGTTTCCGCGGTCAGCAGGTGCTCAAACTCACAGGGGATGGCGAGGGCTTTCTGCGTACGTGGGCACACCTGCTCGAGCGGACGGCGTACCTCCGTGAGACTTCCCGTGTGAAGATCAGGCAGGATGCCGAGGCTCTCGACCTCACACAGGAGGGGTGCGATGCGGCGGACGCGTGGTCGGTCGCGCTGCACCTGTCCGCGGCGCGATTCGACTCGGAACTCGCCGCGTGGTATTCGCTCAACAAGACCGTGATGCTCGATCCGTGGATCATGCCGACCATACGGCGGGTGATGGACCTTTTGGGTCCGCGATGCGAATCGCTGCGGCAGATCGTGCCGCGCGAGCGAGGTTCGTTTGCCGAACCGAACGGTCGGCAAGAGCCACCTTCCGAGACGTTGCGCGAGCTGCTGGCGGGCGAGCGCATAGCGGAGGCGGGGGAGGTGATCATCAACCTGTTCGGTGGCTTCCATGCCGAGCGCAACGGGCATGTCTTGACCGAGTCGGCGTGGCGGCGCAAGAAGGCGGCGGTCATCGCGGCGCGACTGGTGCTCAATTTGGGGACGTTCGTGAATCGGCGGACGATCATAGACGAGTTATGGCCGACTGCGGAGTACGCGAACGGGAGGGAGTGCCTGTACGTGACCTTGTCGTCGCTGCGGCAGGCGCTCGGCCAACATGGCGACGGCCCGCAGTATCTGCTTGCGCAGGGGGAGGGCATCGCACTCAACGCGGAATACGTCTACACGGACATCCGGAGCTTCGACGTTTTGGCGCGAACCATCCTGTTGGGAGGTGAGGAGTCATCGGCGCAGCGCACGATCGAATCCTGTCTGAAGCTCGAAGAGCTCTATAAGGGTCCGCTGTATATTCCCGATTGCGGAAACACGTCGTATTTCGTGCGGATGCGCTCGCTGTTCGCCACGCGCTTCATCGACTGCATGATCCGGGGGATCGACGCGGCATTGCACGTGGACAACCTGGCATGTGCGTCATGGCTTGTCGAGTCCGCGCTACGGCAGGCGCCGACGCGCGAGGACCTCTTGCGACGGGCTATGGACGTGTACAACCGCAGCGGGCGCAGACGAGAGGTGGTCGCGCTGTACAACGGGCACCTTCACTATCTCAAGCGCGAGGGAGGAGGTCTTCCGGAGAAGGAGACGGCGGCGGTCTATGCGCGGATCATCGACGAGAGGAGCGATCCGGTGATGCTGTGACGTGAGGGGAGATGATGCTAGACGAGCTTGATCTTCTCGACGTCGGTGCGGGAGGTCTCGCGATACAGCGCGAAGCGATGACCGATGACCTGCACGACGTCGGCGCCGGTGCGCCCGGCGAGCTGCTCGGCTGCCTCACGGCAGGTGAGGTCGGAGCCGTCCTGGACCGCGCACTTGATGAGCTCGTGCGCCTCGAGGCTCTCCTCGGCCTGGGCGACCACGCCGTCGTTGACGTCGCCGCGGCCGATGTGGACGACGGGCTCGAGGTGATGGGCGAGGCTGCGAAGCTGACGGACCTGTTTGCCGGTAAGTGCCATGGAGGAAAGCTCTCTTTCTGGAAATGAGGTGATATCGCCGGTCAACGATATAGCACGGGGCTGGTAAATGCCACCCTTTGCGTCGGCTTCCCCCGTTTTTTCATGGAGGCGTGCGATCGCGGTGAGAAGGTCGCACGCGACGGGCATACGGTAGGATGATTTGCGGCGGTGCATGCGCCGCCGGGTCGACCGTGGATATCGGAGGGTGTTTCGTGGCGGGAAATCGAGATGACCGACGTACGGCGACGACGAATGGGCGCCGACTCGCGAATACCCGCATGGGAACGGGCCATGGCGGTCGAGATACGACGTCACCTACGGTACGGCGGCCTCTGAACGCGGTGGACGCCGCGAAGCGGGCCGCCCGCGCCGATAATGCTGCCGACGAGGAGCGATTCCGCAGTGCTGCCGCGGGCACGCATGCGCGTCGCGTGACGCATGCGTCGTCCGACGCGCGAGCGCAGCGGCGTATCCGTGTGGCAGCATTGTCGATCGGGGCGATGCTGGCGGCGCTCGCCTTCTATGCGGTAAGCCAGGCGGTCGTTCGCGTGATGATCTATTCCGACAGAGGCGAGGCCGCCGTCGAGGAGGCGACTGCCGTGGCAGGCGATGCGACGAGCGCCCGCGCGGTGACCTTCGATGGGGGAGCTTCTGACGGGCAGCTGCGCGTTGGGCGCTTCGTCTATCGCGCACAGTCCGATGGCGACGGCCGTGTCACCATCGTACGCGGCGATGTGGACTCAGGCGCCGCTGACGGTATCGGGATCTTCGAGGTCATCGGTGATGTCGTCGGTATGGCGTATGCCCATGGTGTGCTGTACGTGGCTGCCAACGCGGACGACGGCTACGAAGTCTGGTCCTACATCGATAGCCAGGGAACTTCGGCCGAATCGGTGCTCTCGGGCGAAGGGGCGATCGATGCCATCGAGTGCGGGGAGCATGCGATCGAGGTGATTACCGAGGACGGTGGCCGAGCCGTCGTGGTCCGGCTCGACGAGGAGTAGGGGGCCGTTTACAGATAGGACAGGAACGACAGGTAGGACTGCGCGCTGTCGGGTACCGAAAGGGTCATGCTCTGGCCGAGGGCGTCGATGGTGACGTAGGAGGGGTCGTCGTAGGTGGTGACGGTGGCATCGGTCTGCTGGTAGGTGGTGTGGACGCTGCCGGTCGCCGTGGCATCCTCGGGCAGCTCGGTGACGCTCCATGAGGAGATGGCGAGCTCGTCGATCGCCTGGTCGACCTGCTGCTCGGACATGCCGGTCGTCGCGGCGATGGCGTCGACGTTGTCGCGCAGGGAGTTCTCGACGATGCCTTTGACGCCCGAGGCATCCAGCGCGGCGTTTAACGCGGCGTATTTCGCGTTGCCGCCGATGCCGAGTAGGGCCTGCGAGATCGGAGTGCCGGCGAGCACCGTGTTGCAGAGGGCGGACAGGATGCCGAGGATGATGACGATCACCGCGAGCGTTCCTGCGATCGCGCGCGTGAAGTTGTTCATGGAAAAGCTCCTTTGCGATGGTGGAGGATGACCACCATATGCCCGACCTGCCGGTAAACAACGCGGCAACGTCCCGTTCGGGCGTTCTCCACAAGCTGCCCAAAACAGCGGCGGGGGTCGTCCGGATATTCGAACGACCCCCGCACGGCGGCTTTGATGCTGTCTGTCGGCTAGTTCTTGAGCGAGTTGAGCGGGGCGGGGAAACGGCCTCCGCGGTGCGCGAACACGGTGCCGGCGTGCGGGTTCACCGGCATGATGGGCGCGCGGCCGAACAGGCCGCCGTAGTCGACCGATTCGCCCAGGCCCTTGCCGATGGCCGGGATGATGCGCACGGCCGTGGTCTTGTTGTTGATGACGCCGATGGCCATCTCGTCGGCGATGATGCCGGCGATCGCCTCGACGCTCGTGTCGCCGGGGATGGCGATCATGTCGAGGCCGACCGAGCAGACGCAGGTCATGGCCTCGAGCTTTTCGAGCGAGAGCGCACCGGCCTCGACGGCGGCGATCATGCCGGCGTCCTCGGAGACGGGGATGAAGGCGCCGGACAGGCCGCCGACGCTGGAGCTCGCCATGACGCCGCCCTTCTTGACCGCGTCGTTGAGCATCGCGAGCGCGCAGGTGGTGCCGGGACCACCGCAGGTGCCCACGCCGATGATCTCGAGGATGCGCGCGACGGAATCGCCGATGGCGGGCGTCGGGGCGAGCGACAGGTCGACGATGCCCTTCTCCACGCCCAGGCGACGCGCAGCCTCGCGGCTCATGAGCTCGCCGGCGCGGGTGATCTTGAAGGCGGTCTGCTTGATCTTCTCGGCGACCTCCATCATGCTCGCGGAATCGGGCAGCTGCTCGAGGGCGGCGGCCATGACGCCGGGGCCGGAGACGCCCACGTTGATGACGGCGTCGGCCTCGCCGGAGCCGTGCGTGGCGCCCGCCATGAACGGCGAGTCCTCGACCATGTTGGCGAAGACCACGAACTTGGATGCACCCACCGAGTCGGCATCGGCGGTGAGGCGCGCGGCGTCGAGGATGGTCTGGGCGACCATGAGCACGGCGTCCATGTTGATGCCGGCGCGCAAGCTGGCGACGTTGACGCTCGAGCACACGCGGCTCGTCTGCGCGAGGGCATCGGGGATGCTGGCGATCAGGCGGCGGTCGCCGTCGCCGATGCCCTTATGGACCAGGGCGGAAAAACCGCCCAAGTAGTCGATGCCGAGTGTCTCGGCCGCACGGTCGAGCGCATGGGCGAGCGGCGTGAGGTCGGCGTCGGGGCAGGCCGCGGCGATCTGGGCGACCGGCGTGACGGAGACGCGCTTGTTGACGATGGGGATGCCGTATTCGCGCTCGAGGGATTCGGCGGTGGGCACAAGGCGCTCCGCGGTGGTGGTGATGCGGTCGTAGACCTTCGTGCACATGCGCTCGAGGTTCTCGTCCGCGCAGCCCATGAGCGAGATGCCCATCGTGATGGTGCGGATGTCGAGGTGTTGCTCGGAAACCATGCCGCGTGTCTCGGCGATTTCGGCAGGCGTGATTGCCATGGGCGCTCCTTCGTTCGTTGCGGTGCATGCGATGCTTGCATCATTCTAACCAACTGGCCGCGTTCGCGTGCGAACGCGGCGTGAATGTGGACGGTTGCTGCCGCGCGCGGGGCGTGCGCGCCGAGCATTCCGGCAGGGGCGATTCGCTTAGCTCCCGAAGACCTCCTCGGCGATGCGCGCCGCGGCCGCCGCGTCCTTGGCGTAGAAATCCGCGCCGATCTGCGCGGCGTAGTCGGGCGTGAGTACCGCGCCGCCCACGATGACCTGCGCGTCCGGTGCCTCAACGCGCAAAAGCGCGATGGTTTCCTCCATGGCGCGGACCGTGGTCGTCATCAGAGCGGACAGGCCGACGAGCTTGACGCCGCGGCTCCGCACGGTGTCCACGATCGTGTGGGGATCGACGTCACGCCCCAGGTCGTAGACGGTGAAGCCGTAGTTCTCGAGCAGCATCTTGACGATGTTCTTGCCGATGTCGTGGATGTCGCCCTTGACGGTGGCCAGGCAGATCTCGCCCTTGCGTGCCATCCGCTGGGATCCCATGCGCTCGCGGATGGTGTCGAAGCCCACGCGCGCCGCCTCGGCCGACGCCATGAGCTGCGGCAGGAAGTACGTGCCCTTGTCGAACAGGATGCCGACCTCGTCGAGCGCGGGGATGAACCGCTCGTTGATGAGGTCGAGCGGATCGTGGTCGGCGAGCAGCGCCGTCGTCGCGGCGGCCATATCGCCCTTGCGTCCGGTGAGAATGAGGTGGCGGATGGGGTCGGCGGCGTCGGCATCGTCGTCGGTCGGGGAGACGCTCGTGCTGCCGTCCTGCCCGGGCGCCGGTCGCGCATCGCGCTTGTACGGGTCCGTCCAGGCGCCGAAGCGCTCGATATACGCCATCGACTGCTCGTCCTCCGCATTGAGGACGCGAAACGCGCGGACAGCATCCATGTAGCGCTCGGAGCCCGGGTTCATGATGGGGGCGTCAAGACCCGCGCCGAAGGCGGCGGCGAGGAAGGTCGCGTTGAGCAGCTCGCGGGCGGGCAGGCCGAAGCTGATGTTGGACACGCCGAGGGCGCATTTGACGCCCAGCCGCTGCTTGCAGGCGGTTACGGCGTCGAGGATCTCGAGCGCCTGCGCTTGGTTGGTCGATGCGGTCATGACCAGACAGTCGATGAGGATGCGCTCGGGCCCGATACCGTAGCGCGCGGCTTCGCTTACGATGCGCTCGGCGATGCGCACGCGCGCCTCGGCGGTCTCGGGGATGCCGCTCTCGTCGAGGGTGAGGCCGATGATGTTCGCGCCGTAGTGCGCGGCGATGGGCAGCACGGCATCGAGACTCTCGCGCTTGCCGTTGACCGAGTTGATGATCGGTTTGCCGGCGTAGCGGCGGACGGCCGCTTCGATCGCACGCGGATCGGTCGAATCGATCTGCAGGGGTAGCGAGGTCGCCGCCGAGAGTTGCTCGCAGAGGCGGGGCAGCACATCGACCTCGTCGATATCGGGCATGCCGACGTTGACGTCGAGGACGTCGGCGCCCTGCTCCTGTTGGGCGATGCCCTGGCCGACCGCGTAGTCTAAGTTGCCTTCGCGCAGCGCCCGCTGCAGGCGCTTCTTGCCGGTCGGGTTGATGCGCTCGCCCACGACGGCGATTGCGCGGCATGCGGTGGGAAGGCTCACGGTGCGCTGGGCGCTCGTGACGGTGAGGGCGGGCGCGACGCGGTGCGCGGTGGGGGTGCGGTCGGCGACGATGTCGGCGAGTAGGCGGATGTAGTCGGGATTTGTGCCGCAGCAGCCGCCGATAACCCCGACGCCGTCGTCGACCATGGCGCGAACCGCCTGCGCGTAGGCGTCAGGCAGGATATCGTAGACGGTGGCGCCGTCCTCGACGCGGGGAAGTCCGGCGTTAGCTTGCACCATGACGGGCTTTTCGGTCACGGCGAGCATGCGCGCGGCGAACGGGCGGAGCTCCGCGGGTCCGAGCGAGCAGTTGATGCCTACGACATCGGCGCCGAGCGCATCGAGCGTGATGGCCGCCACCTCGGGCGAGGTGCCCAAGAACGTGCGGCCGTCCTCCTCGAACGTCATGGTGGCGAAGATCGGCAGGTCGGTGTTCTCACGACAGGCGAGCACGGCGGCGCGGATCTCGGCGAGGTCGGTCATGGTCTCGATGATGAAGAAGTCGACGCCGGCGCGGGCGGCGGCGCGCGCCTGCTGGGCGAACAGCTCGTAGGCCTCGTCGAACGTCACGGTGCCCATGGGGCGCAGCAGCGCGCCGAGCGGGCCGATGTCACCCGCCACGTAGCGCGCGCCGCTCGCGCGGGCGCACCGCACCGCCGCATCGAACACCTCCTCGACCGTCGCCGTGTCACCGAGCTTTCGGGCGTTGGCGCCGAAGGTGTTCGTGGTCACGGCCTCGCTGCCGGCGGCGACGTAGGCGGCGTGGATCGCGGTGATCGCCTCTGGGTCGGTGAGGCACAGCAGCTCGGGCAGCTCGCCGGCGGCCAAGCCCGCCGCCTGCAGCATGGTACCCATGCCGCCGTCGAGCAGGAGGTGGCGCGTGCCTTCCAGCACACGGTGCAGATCGTCGTCGGCGATGCGCAGTGCGTCGAGCGTGCGTGGGCAGTAGGTGCCGCCGGCTGCGAGCGCGGCGGTCACGGGGGCGATCGGGTCGAGCGTGTAGTCCATGGCGGTCCTTCTCAGCGTGGGAAACGTGCGGCTGGCCTCATCATAGTGCGGAATAGCAGGTGGTGTCGCGCTCGCGGAACGGGCAGGCGCCGTGCAGGCGGCAAATCGAGCACGACGGGCGGTCGTTTGCCGCGTGCGGCTCGCCATCGAACAGGCCGAAGACGGCGGTGACGCTTTTGGAGGGGAGCAGCAGGTCGTCGTCGGTGACGGTGAGGCCGATGAGGCGCCCGGCGTTCAGCGCCGCCACGATCGGGCCCTGCGCGGAAAGCGGGCAGTCCCCGTAGCCCGGCGAGAAGCGCCAGTTGGCGGACAGGCCGCACGCTGCCGCGTCGCGCATCGCCTCGCTCTCCATGGCGCGCACGGTCGCCTCGATCGCGGCCGAAGCCGCAGCGTCGAGCAGCGTCGCATCGAGCGGTCGTTGGCCGGCGAGCGCGCGCAGGCGCCGCTCGCTTTCCATGCCGAGCGTGCAGGCGAGCACGACGCACAGGCGGGCGTCTTTGAGGTGGCGGAAGATGTCGCTGCCGTTCAGCTCCACCGTACTGCCGGCAAGGCGGATGCAGGGCATACCGTTCTCGTTGCGTGCCGCGGCGTCGATTGGGAAGACCCGCCGCACGCCGCGCGGAGCGAGCGTGCCTTCGAGTTCGGCTGCGGTGCTCTCGATGCGTTCGGCGAGCGCGTCGTCGATCGACTGGCCGGCATAGCCGAGGTAACGCAGCATCTCGGCGCGATCGATGGTCGGGCCCTCACCGGGAGCGGGCCGGTAGAGCACGGGGCTTGCGAGTTCGGCCGGCACGGCGGCGGGGGCCCCGGACGCCCTCGCGTCGGTTTGCGGGTTGCTAGCGGCGCAGGACATGCATGGCCGCCTGGGCGACGTCGGCGCGGTTCATGGTGTACACGTGCAGGCCGTCGGCACCGTGGGCGGCGAGGTCCTCGAGCTGGCGGCAGGCGTATTCGATGCCCGCCTCGCGTAGGCTCGCCGGGTCGTCCTCGTAGCGCGCGAGGATCTTGATGACGGGCGCGGGCAGCGACGCGGCGCAGGTGAACACCATGCGCATGATCTGCTGTTTGCTCGTGAAGGGCATGATGCCCGCGGTGATGGGGACGGTGATGCCGGCGGCGTCTGCGAGCTCGCGGAAGCGGTAGAAGTACTCGTTGTCAAAGAAGAGCTGCGTGACGAAGAAGCTCGCACCGGCGTCCTGCTTTTGCCGCAGGTGCTTGACGGAGGTCGGCAGGTCGTCGCAGGTGAGGTGCCCCTCGGGGTAGGCGGCGCCGCCCACGCAGAAGCCGGCGTCCACGAGCGCCGGCACGAGGTCCTTGGCGTAGGGGAAGGCGATGTTCTCGGCATCGGCCTCGCTCATGCCGGCGGGAAGGTCGCCGCGAAGCGCCAACACGTTCTCGATGCCCGCGGCGCGGAACTCGTCGATCTTGGCGGCGAGCGTATCAGGTGTGAGCGAGATGCAGGTGAGGTGCGCGACGGACGGGATGCCGAACTCCGTGCTGATCATCTGCGCGATCTGCGCGGTTGCCGCGGAGTTGCCCGAGCCGCCTGCAGAGTAGGTGACGCTCACGAAGTCGGGCGCGAGCGGCGCGAAGCCCCCTGCGACCTCGCGTGCCCGCTCAAGCGTGAGCTCGCCTTTGGGCGGGAACATCTCAAACGAGACGGGCTGGGCGCCTGCGGCGCGGGCATCGGCGAAGATCTGGTCGACTCTCATGGCGTCCCCCTTCGGTGCGCAAGGTACGGTGGGGGCATCATACACCGCTGACGGTGGGAGTCGATCGAGTGGTCAAGTCGAAACGTGTTGTTCACGGGATGCGCGGGATGCTCGGAAGCCGGTGGGACTGGCACGTCGCCAGGGTGATGAAGCGCTCAGCCGTTTCGCCGGATTCGTTTCATGGAGCGGGCTGTTTTGATCATGCGGGAGAGGTCGTTTTGACCGTTGTTTTGGCCCGCGCCTGCGTGCCCGCTGCTAATGTGGACAATCTGTTCAGATATGAAGGTTTTGCCGGAGCTTCGAGCGGAAGAATCGTGCCGTAAGCCGGGAATTCGGAGTTAGAGCTGGCCGATTTGGCCGAATTGCAACGCTGCACTGGAGTTTCTGAGCGACGAAGTAATACCAAACGATATTAGTTCGCCATGTAAAACCTTCATATCTGAACAAATTGCCCAAAATCGTGCCGAAGTCCCGAAAAACAAGGCGGGATGGGGGGAGCGGACCCCCATCCCGCCGGTGCTAGAGCCTGCAGGCTGCTGCGAGTTCGCGAGCGCAGGCGACGCCGTCGGCAATTGCGTTCACGACGAGCGAGGCACCGCCTCGAGCATCGCCGCATGCCCAGATTCCGCCGCTTGGCTCGTGTGCAGCTCCCGTGCATACACAGCGGTGCGCAGGCTGCGTACCCATAATCGGCAGGGGCCGTCCTGCGCCCGGTTCGGGCATGGCCACGCCTAGGGCGTCGAGTGCGCCGCGCTGGGGCCCGGTAAAACCGCAGGCGATCAGGACGAGCTGAGCGGGAACCTCACGTTCCGTCCCTAAAACGGGTGCGGGCGAGCCGCTGGACCAGTCGACGTCGACAATCTGCAGCGCACGCACCCGCCCATCGTCGTCAACCAGCACTTCGCGCGTGTCCGCGGACCAGGTGCGCACCTCGCCATCCATGAGGTTGATCGCTTCCTGCTGGCCGTAATCGGTCTTCTTGACGTTAGGCCACTGCGGCCAGGGGTTGTCCGGCAGGCGATGCTCGGGCGGTTCGGGCATGATCTCGAGCTGGCGAACGCTCGCCGCGCCCTGTCGCACCGCGGTGCCCAGGCAGTCGTTGCCTGTGTCACCGCCACCGATTACCACGACGTCGAGCCCGCGCGCATCGATTGCAGGTTTGCTGCCGCTCAACACCGCGCGCGTGCTCGCGGCAAGGTAGTCCACGGCAAGCACGACGCCGTCCGCGTGCGCGCCGGGGACCCGGAGCGTGCGGGCCTCACCGGCACCCGTCGCGATCACGATGGCGTCGAACGTGGCCGCCAGCTCCGCTGCAATCGCAGAGCTGGCGGCATCGGTGTCCAGCATGAAGGAGATGCCGCGCTCCGCCATGAGCTCGCATCGGCGTTCGACGACGTCTTTGGGGAGCTTCATGTTGGGGATGCCGTACATGAGCAGGCCGCCCGGTCGATCGGCGCGTTCGACGACGGTCACACGGGCTCCGCGGCGTGCAAGCTCCCACGCACAGGCGAGCCCCGCCGGCCCCGAGCCGATCACGGCGATGCGCGGCGCGTCGGCGGCTGTCTGCGGGAATGCCGCCGGTCCGCCGTGCGCCCATTCCCAGTCGGAGATGGCGCGCTCGGTATCGTGGATCGCCGTGGGCTGTCCCTCGACCGAACCCAAATTGCAGGCGGCTTCGCACGGCGCCGGACACACGCGGCTTGTGAACTCGGGCATTGGGCTGGTGAGCGCAAGACGTTCGGCTGCTTCGCGCCAGCGACCGCGCCAGACCAGGTCGTTCCACTCTGGGATGAGGTTGTGCAGCGGGCAGCCGCTCGAGCGCGCATGCCCGAAGGGGTGTCCTGCCTGGCAGAACGCCACGCCGCACATCATGCAGCGGCTCGCCTGGATGCGCCGCTCATCCTCGTCGAGTTCCCGGTAGAGCTCGTCGTAGTCGCACACGCGCTCCTCGATGGCGCGCAGCTCGTGCGTTTTCCGTCCATACGTCAGAAACGCGCCCTGCCTACCCATGGCGCTTCACCTCCTTCGTGCCCGTGACGACGGCGAACGCCGTCTCGAGCGCCTCCTCGTGCGTCGCGCCGCCACGCTCCTCATCGGCCACGATGGCCATCACGCGTTCGTATTCCACCGGAACCACCTTCACGAAATGCGCCGCGATGGCATCGAAACGGTAGAGCATCTTGATGCCGAGTGGGCTTTGCGTGGCGCGCGCATGCTCGACGATGAGCTTGCGGATCTGGGCGAGCTCATCGTCGGTCGGCTGGCGCAGCGCCACGGTGTCGAGGTTGCAGCGGCCGGCGAGCGTCCGGTACTCGTCGTACACGTAGGCGACGCCGCCCGTCATGCCGGCGGCGAAGTTGGGTCCCACCTCGCCCAGGATGAGCGCGCAACCGCCCGTCATGTACTCGCAACCGTGCGCGCCGACGCCTTCGACCACCACGGTGGCGCCGGAATTGCGCACGCAGAAGCGCTGACCGGCGCGGCCGTTCACAAAGCCGCGGCCACCGGTGGCGCCCATGAAGGCGACGTTGCCCACGATGACGTTCTCGTCGAATTTGTAGCTCGCCGTCTCGGACGGGCGGACCGAGACGGTACCGCCCGAGAGTCCTTTACCGAAGTAGTCGTTCGCGTCGCCTTCGACGTTGAGTTCCACGCCGCGCGGCAAAAATGCCGCGAAGCTTTGCCCCGCCGAGCCCGCGCAGTCGATGGTGATGAGCCCCTCGGGCAGGCCATCGGGGTGCGCCGCGGTAACGGCGTGGCCCAGCATGGTGCCCACGCAGCGGTTGACGTTGGCGATGTCGGCATGGAAGCGCTGGCGGGTGAGGTGCCGGCGCGCGTCGGCGGTGTAGGGGATGAACAGCGTGGCGTCGAGCGTGCGGTCGAGCTCGACGTCCGCGGCCATCTCGGGCAGGAAGTGCGGGCAGTCCGCGCCCGGTACCTGCGTGCCGAACTCGCACGTGGCGGGGGCGAGCACGCAGGACAGATCGATGCATCCGGTCTTCCAGTTGCCGTCGACCTCGACCTGACGGAGGTATTCGGGGTGGCCCACCATCTCGTCGACGGTGCAAAAGCCGAGTCGCGCCATGACGTGCCGCAGCTGCTCGGCCACGAAGAGCATGAAGCGCTCGACATGCTCGGGCTTGCCGGCGAAACGTCCGCGCAGGCGGCAGTTCTGCGTGGCGATGCCTGCCGGGCAGGTGTCGCGCTGGCAATCGCGCTGCATGAGGCAGCCCATGGCGATGAGCGGCATGGTGGCGAAGCCGAACTCCTCGGCGCCCAGCAGACATGCCACCGCGACGTCGGTACCGTCCATGAGCTTGCCGTCGGCCTCGAGCACCACGCGCGAGCGCAGGCCGTTTCGCAGGAGCGTCTGCTGCGTCTCCGCCAGGCCGAGCTCGAGCGGCAGGCCGGCGTGCCAGATGGAGTCGCGCGGTGCCGCGCCCGAACCGCCGTTGTGTCCGGAGATGAGGATCTTGTCGGCCGCGCCCTTGGCCACGCCGGTGGCGATGGTGCCCACGCCCGCCTCGGACACGAGCTTCACGCTCACGCGGGCGTCGGGATTCGCGCACTTGAGGTCGAAGATGAGCTCCGCCAGGTCCTCGATGGAGTAGATGTCGTGGTGCGGCGGGGGAGAGATGAGTCCGATGCCCGGCGTCGACTGGCGCACGCGGGCGATCCAGGGGTACACCTTCCTGCCGGGAAGGTGTCCTCCCTCGCCGGGCTTGGCTCCCTGGGCCATCTTGATCTGCAGTTCGATGGCCGAGGAGAGGTAACGGCTCGTCACGCCGAAGCGCCCGCTCGCCACCTGCTTGATGGCCGAATTCGCCGAGTCTCCGTTCGCGAGCGGGGTCTCGCGCCGTGGGTCTTCGCCACCCTCGCCGGAATTGGAACGGCCATGCAGGCGGTTCATGGCGATGGCCATGCACTCGTGCGCCTCCTGGCTGATCGATCCGTAGCTCATGGCGCCGGTGTTGAAGCGCGTGACGATGCTCCGCGCGTCCTCGACTTCGTCGAGCGGCACGGGTGTGCATCCGCGGTCATCGAAGTCCAGCAGGTCGCGCAGGCGCACCGCGCGCCCGGGCCGGCGAAGGTGCGCGCTGTAGGCTTCGAACGTCTCGTACGAATCGGTACGCACGGCCTGTTGCAGCAGGTAGATGGTATCGGGATCTATCAGATGGTCCTCGCCGTCCTGCGGGCGCCACTTCGTGAGGCCGAGGCTCGGCAGCGCGCCAGGGACGGCTGCGGCGAGCTGGGCGCAGGCGGCGTCGTAGCGCTCGTTCAGTTCGCGCTCTACGCCGTCGACCGCAAGACCGCCGACGCGCGAGACGGTGCCGCCGAAATAGCGGTCGATCATGCTCGGCGCCAAGCCCACCGCCTCGAAGATCTGCGCGGAGTGATAGCTCTGGACGGTCGATATGCCCATCTTGGACATGATCGACACGACGCCCGCCAATGCGGCGCGGTTGTAGTTGTCGATCGCCTCGCGTGCGTCGAGCTCGTGCCCGTCGGCGGCGATGAGGTCGCGCTCGTCGGCCATGCGCGCTACGAGTGCGTGGGCCATGTAGGGGTAGATGCCGCTCGCCGAGTAGGAGATGAGCGCCGCGAAGTCGTGGGCCGACAGCGCGTCGCCGCACTCGACGACGATGTCGGCGAACGTGCGCAGGCCAGCGCGCATGAGGGCGTTGTGGACGGCTCCCACGGCGAGCAGCGCGGGTATGGGCACCTCGCCGGTCTGGGTGCGATCGGACAGCGCGACGATGTTCACGCCTTCCCGTACAGCCTCGATGACCTGCGAGGACAGATTCTTCAGTGACCGTTCGAGGGAACCCGGGGCATCGTCGCGTCGGTAGGCGGCGCGGAAGGTGCGCGCCTCGAAGCCCGCGCGGTCGACGTTGCAGATGCGGCGGAAGCCGTCGCGGGTGAGCAGGGGGGATTCGAGCTTGATGAGGCGGCAGGAGGCGCGACAGTCCTCGAGTAGGTTGCCGTGGTTGCCCAGGTACAGCACGGTCGAGGTGACCAGATGCTCGCGCAGCGCGTCGATGGGCGGGTTCGTCACCTGCGCGAATAGCTGGAAGAAGTAGTCGTAGAAGGAGCGGGTTTTGAGCGAGAGGCAGGCGAGCGGTGCGTCGATGCCCATCGAGGCGAGCGGGGTCGACCCGGTTGCCGCCATGGGGCGCAGCACCTCCTGGATGTCGTCCCAGTGGTAACCGTAGCGCATGGCGTCCGCGGGGCGGGGCGCCGGTTCGAGATCTGCTGTGCCTTCTTCGTCCGCGTCGAGATCGTCCAGTTCGAGGGTCTCGTCCGCGATCCAGTCGGCGAAGGGCTTGAGCTTGGCGAACCCGTTGCGGATCTCGTCGTTGTAGCGGATGCGCGCATGCTCGAGGTCGACCTCGAGCATCTCGCCCGGACCCAGACAGCCGCTTGTGAGCACGTTGGCAGGGTCGATTTCGAGTGCGCCGACCTCGGAGCACAGCAGGAAGCGATCGTCGCGCGTGACGATGTAGCGAGCGGGGCGCAGGCCGTTGCGGTCGAGTGCGGCGCCGAGCGTGCGACCGTCGGTGAAGGCGATCGCGGCGGGTCCGTCCCATGGCTCCATGAGCATCGACTGATAGGCGTCGTAGGCGCGTCGCGCGGGCGTGAGGGTGTCGTTTTCGTCCCAGGGCTCGGGCATGAGCAGCGATACCGCTCGGGTGAGCGGGCGGCCGTTCATGACTAGGAACTCGAGCACGTTGTCCAAGATGGCTGAGTCGGAGCCCTCACGGTTGATGATGGGCAGTACACGCTCGAGGTCGTGCTGGAAGATGGGCGAGTACAGGTTCGGTTCGCGGGCGCGAATCCAGTTGACGTTGCCTTTGAGCGTGTTGATCTCGCCGTTGTGGATGATCAGGCGATTAGGATGCGCGCGCTCCCAGCTCGGGGTGGTGTTGGTGGAATAGCGCGAGTGGACAAGTGCCACGGCGGTTTTGACAGCGGCGTCGTTGAGGTCGATGAAAAAGCGACGCATCTGCGTTGCCACGAGCATGCCCTTGTACACGATCGTGCGCGCGCTCATGGAACACACGTAGAAGATCTTGTCCGCGAGCGCGTGTTCGGCGGCGGCGCGCTTCTCGACGGTGCGACGGCACACGTACAGGCGTCGCTCGAAGGCGTCCCCGGGCTCCGTGTCGGTGGGTCGACCCAGAAATGCCTGCTTGATCGTGGGCATGCACGCGCGCGCGGTCTCGCCCAGGTCGTGCGCGTCGACGGGTACGTCGCGCCAGAAGAGCACGGGGATGCCTTCCTGCGCGCAACCTTCCTCGAAGGCGCGAACGGCTGCGTGGACACCTTGCTCATCCTGCGGGAAGAAGAGCATGGCCACGCCGTAGTCGCCTTCGGCGGGCAGAAGCTGGCCGCACCGCTGCGCCTCCTTGCGGAAGAAGCGATGGGGGATCTGGAATAGGATGCCCGCGCCGTCGCCGGTGTTGCGCTCGAGACCGGTGCCGCCGCGGTGCTCGAGGTTGACCAGCACCGAGAGCGCATCGTCCAGGATCTGGTGACTGCGCGTGCCGTCGATCGAGGCGAGCGCGCCGATGCCGCAGGCGTCGTGTTCGAATTCGGGTCTGTAGAGGGTCTGTTCGCCCATGCGTCCTCCCCTGTCGGATCGAGGCGGGAATACATGCACGCGTGTGACGGTGCGCACGGGTGCGGCGACCCATGGTAGACAGCTGCGGTTGCCGCGGGTTTTCCCGCCGGTTTCCGTGTGGTTTCGATTTGACGGCCAAACGAAGTCGCTGCAGGACAGGTGGCGAAACGGGGCGGATCGCGTGTGATTGCGCGCGACAACGGGATGCGCCGCTTTGCGGTTTTGGCGCAGTGTCGGTCTGGCGGAACGGCAAATGTGCCGGATTGTCCGGCCTTCATATGTCGCGCGGCAGCAAGGTGGGCAATTTGTTCAGATATGAAGGTGTCGACGGAGCTCCGAGCGGAAAAATGGGGGCGCAAGCCCGAAAAGTGGAGTTCAAGCTGACCGATTTGACCGCATTGCGACCTTAAGCTGGGTTCTTTGAGCGGCGAGATAATAACAAACGCTATTAGTTCACCAAGTGTAACCTACATATCTGAACAAATTGCCCAAGTCGGTCTCGGGACGAGGAAATACGAGGCCAAATCCGTCGCTAACCGGTCGCTGAACGCTGCCCGTCGCCCATTTTGGCAGAGCCGTCATGCTTTCCGGCGGCTCCCGTTGGCGGCGTTCGTGGTGTTTTTCGTTTCAACCTAGCAACACGGCGGTAATTCCGACGAAACGCACGCCGCGTAACCTACAATGCGTTCGTTGGGATAACGCGTCGATGTGTTCCGTCGGCGCGCATATGAAGGGAGTCCCTATGGCCGATACCGAACTCACCAGTCGCTTCGGCACCATGGTGTTCTCGGAGGACGTGATGCGTAAGCGTCTTCCCAAGGACATCTACAAACGCCTGTCTGCGACGATCGATCGAGGCGCCCCCCTCGACTTGGACGTGGCGAACGCCGTGGCGCACGCCATGAAGGAGTGGGCGATCGAGCACGGCGCCACGCACTACGCGCACTGGTTCCAGCCGCTGTCCGGCATCACGTCCGAGAAGCACGACAGCTTCCTGGAGCCCAACCACGACGGCACCGCCATCACCAAGTTCACCGGCAAGGCGCTCATCCAGGGTGAGCCCGACGCGTCGAGCTTCCCCAACGGTGGCCTGCGCGCCACGTTCGAGGCCCGCGGCTACACCGCCTGGGACCCCACGAGCCCGGCGTTCATCAAGGACGAGGTGCTGTGCATCCCCACCGCGTTTTGCGGCTACAACGGCGAGGCGCTCGATAAGAAGACGCCGCTCCTGCGCTCGATGAAGGTGCTCGACACGCAGGCCAAGCGCGTGCTGGCGCTGTTCGGCAAGCACCCCAAGCGCGTCGTTCCGAGTGTGGGCTTGGAGCAGGAGTACTTCCTCATCAAGAAGGACGCCTATCGCCATCGTCGCGATCTCGTCATCTGCGGCCGCACGCTGTTCGGTGCGCCGCCCTGCAAGGGCCAGGAGCTCGAGGAGCATTACTTCGGCGCGATCCGCCCGTCGGTGTCCAAGTACATGAAGGCTCTCGATGACGAGCTGTGGGCGCTCGGCATTCCCGCCAAGACCAAGCACAACGAGGTCGCGCCCTGCCAGCATGAGCTCGCCCCGGTCTACACCGAGCTCAACGAGGGCGTCGACAACAACATGCTCGTCATGGAGAAGATGAAGCTCGTCGCCTCGCAGTTCGATCTCACCTGCCTGCTGCACGAGAAGCCGTTCGAGGGTATCAACGGCTCGGGCAAGCACAACAACTGGTCGATCGGCACCGAGGACGAGAACCTGTTCGATCCGGGCGACACGCCGCTCGAGAACCTGCAGTTCGTGGTGTTCCTCACCGCGGTCATCGAGGCGGTCGACAAGTACCAGGGTCTGCTGCGCATGTCGGTGGCCGGCTGCGGCAACGACCATCGCCTGGGTGCCAACGAGGCGCCTCCCGCGATCATCTCCATCTTCCTGGGCGACATGCTCACCGAGGTCGTGCAGAAGATCATGGACGGCAAGGCGTCGGTGCACGCGCGTCACGGCGTGCTCGATCTGGGTGCCGACGTGCTGCCCAACCTCGAGCAGGACAACACCGACCGCAACCGCACCTCGCCGTTCGCCTTCACGGGCAACAAGTTCGAGTTCCGTGCCGTCGGTTCCGAGCAGAATCCGTCCGATGCCAACCTGGTGCTCGACACGGCGGTGGCCGAGTCGCTCAAGGCGTTCGCCGATGCGCTCGAGGGCGTGCCCGCCGATGAGTTCGCCGATGCGGCGCTCGAGTACTGCAAGAAGACGCTGAACGAACACCGTCGCATCCTGTTCTCGGGCGACGGCTACTCCGAGGCGTGGGAGCAGGAGGCCGAGAAGCGCGGGCTGCTGAACCTGCGCACGACCGCCGATGCGCTGCCGCAGATGGTCGCGCCCGAGAGCATGGCGCTGTGGCGGGGCATGGGCGTGCTGACCGAGACCGAGGCGTTCAGCCGCTATGAGGTCAAGCTCGAGAAGTACAACAAGCTCATGAACATCGAGGCCACGACGATGGTTCGCGAGGCGCGCCGCACGTACCGCCCCGTGATTACCGCGTACGCCACGAAGGTCGCCAAGGGCCTGGAAACCATCCGCGCCGCCGGCGCCGAGGCCGCGATGACCTGCGAGCAGAACACGCTCAACAAGCTGTGCTGCGGCATCACGGAGATCAACGAGGCGATCAAGGCACTCGACGCGCTGCATCAGAAGGCCGAGGCGCTGGTCGATCCCCAAGAGCAGGCGAACTGCTACGCGCACGAGGTGGCTCCCGCCATGGAGACGCTTCGCGGTGCCGTCGACGCTATGGAGGAGATCGTGGCGGCCGACTACTGGCCGGTGCCGACCTACGACGAGATCCTGTTCTACGTGTAGAACGGCGGCACCTGGCTTCATGTCCCAAAAGGGGCCAGGAGAAAATCGGGACATCGCGCGACTGTTCGTCGCGAAAACCGAAAGCCCGGCTGCCAGTGCGGCAGCCGGGCTTTTATCGTTGTGACCTGGGCAACATCGGGGCGGAAGCGCTGTCCGCCCCGCCGTGCGACCGCTAACGCTCGATCACGAGTTTGCCCTGGCACCAGACCTGACGGATGTTGTCGGGGGTCGCCAGGTAGAGGATGCGGGCGAGCTTGTCGCCCGGTTCGTCGAAGACCCCGAAGCCCGTGAGGTCCGCGTACGGGCGACGCGTGTCGATGGCCTGCGCGTCGAAGGCGCGACCGACCTCGAAGGAGCCGGTCGCCAGGCCGAGTCCCTCCGCGCCACCCTTGGTCGCGAGGTACAGCGCCTCGGGTGCCGAGATGCGCGACGGACGCCCGGCGCCGCGGCGCTCCTGCGGCACGAGCGCGTCGACGCCTTCCTCGAGCATGCGAGACGTCATGACGGCCTGGCGGATGTCGTCGTACATGCTCGGTGAGAACCCGCCCGAGATGTCGGTGCCCATGCCGATGCGCACGCCGGCCTCGTGCATGCGGCGCACCGGGCAGGCGCTGTTGGCGAAGTACGCGTTGGAGATGGGGCAGTGCGCCACGACGGTGCCCGTCTCGGCGAACAGCGCGGTGTCGCCGTCGTTCATGAACGTGCAGTGCGCCATGATGGACTTGGGTCCCAGCAGCCCGAAGCTCGCGAGCGCTTCGGCGTCCGTCTTGCCAAAGCGCTCGATCGCCACGCCGTGTTCCCACTGGCCCTCGTTGCAATGCGACTGGATGTAGGCGTCATGCGCGGCGGCGATCTGGCCCAGGCCGGCGAGTGCCTCGTCGGTGCAGCTGGGGATGAAGCGCGGCGTCACGGCGGCATAAGCGCCCGCGAAGCGCGGATCGGCCGCGCGGCTTTGCGCGTCGAGCGTCTCGACGCGCGTGAGGAACTCCTCGGTATCGACGAGCGCCTGCTCGGGCGTGGCGTCGCGGTAGAAGTCGTGGTTGGCCGCCGGGTCGTCCATGACGACCTTGCCCACGATGGCGCGCTGGCCGGCTTCGGCGCAGGCGCGCGAGACGGCGTAGCTGCCCTCGAGGTGCGCGCTGGCAAAGTACAGCACCGTCGTGGTGCCGCGCGACAAGAACGTGCGGGCCAGGTCAGCGCCGACGGTGTAGGCGAACTCGGGATCGGCGAAGCGCGCCTCGAGCGGGAATGTGCGCTGGTCGAGCCAGACGTTCAGCGGTTCGTCGAGGGCGACGCCGGCCTGCGGCCACTGGGGCGCGTGGACGTGCAGGTCCACGAAACCCGGCAGCATATAGGTGTCGGGTGCGAGCTCCATAAACGAGCCGGGCTCGCGCTCGCCCGCCGTGCGGGCGGCGGCGACGTGCTCGGCGTAGGCCGCGTCGTCCGGACGGGTGATGCGCTCGATCACGCCGTCGTCGTCAAGCTCGATGAGGGTGCGCTCCAAAAGCTCGAAGCCGCCGTAGACCGGCGTGTGGAAAAACGAGCCGAGGACGGCTTTCAGGTTGGAGACTGTGGACATGGCTGCTCCTTTCCGAGGCGCGATTGGCTACTCCTCGCCGTTTGCCGCAGGGTCTGCCGGCAGCAGCAGGTTGAGCACGACGGCGATGATGCCGCCGACGGCGGTGCCGCTGCTCACCAGGTACTGCAGCATGACGGGGAACTCGGCCTTGACGTCGGCGGACAGCACGAGGCTGCCGACGGTGAAGATGAGCGACAGGCCGATGACCAGCATCTTCTTTTGGTCGAGCTGGGAGTTGATGATGATGCGCAGGCCGTTGACCACGAGGATCTGGCACACGACGAGCAGCACGCCGCAGATGGCGGCCTCGGGCACCGAGGAGATGACGGCCATGAGCTTGGGGCACATGCCGAGCACGACGAGGATGATGCCGGCGACCATGACGACGACGCGGCTCGCGACCTTGGTGATGGAGATGATGCCGGCGTTGGTGGAGTAGCCGGTGAGCGGGGTGCCGCCGAACAGCGAACCCACGAGGCAGCCCAGGCCCTCGCCGATGACGGCGTGGTTCAGGCGCTCGTCGGTGAGCTCCTCGTTGGTGACGTCGCCGACGGTGAACCACACGCCGGTGGTCTCGATGAGCACGATGAAGTAGATGAAGGTCATGAGCACGATCGAGGGGATGTCGAAGACCGGCATGCCGAAGTGGAACGGCATGGGCATGGCGAACCACGCGGAGGTGGCGACGGTCGAGAAGTCGAGCACACCCACGATGGCGGCGGCGACGCAGCCGACAGCGAGCGAGCACAGGACGGACAGGACGCTCACGAGATGGTGCTTGTAGCCGGTTTTGTACGCGATGACGTTCATGATGACGAGCGTGATCATGGCGGCGAGGCCGGGCGCCAGGTTGGCGGCGAGGCCGCCATCGATGCTGAAGACGCCGCCCGCGGCGGTCGGGGTGAGCGACAAGCCGACGATCACGATGATGAGGCCGCCGATGTAGGGCGGGATGCAGCGACGAACGATCTTGGCGAACAGCTTGGTGACGCCGAGCAGGATGAGGATGATCGCGCCGGGGATGATGCTGCCGACCATCATCGCCATGCCGCCGTTCGCGCCGATGGTCGCGAGCGCCGACAGCGCGACGAAGCTCGCGCCCTGGACGACGGGGAGCTTGATGCCCAGACCCGTCTGGATGAGGGTGGCGATGCCCGCCGTGAAGAAGCAGATCTGGATGAGCTGGTTGGTGCCCTCGGTGTCGAGACCGAGCATCGCCGACAGGACGATGGGGCATACGTAGAGGTCCATGGCGAGGACGTGCAGGAATGCGAGGCCCACCGCCTTTAGCGGCTCAACGCGATCGTTGACGCCCAGGACGAGGTTGTTACCGGATGCCATGTGTTTCCTTCCCACGCTTTTGACATGACAGGTATGAGCATAGTTCAAGGAGCGGGCCATTGTAAGGTACGTTATGTCATGTTCCACAAGGCCGATGCCCCTGCCCCAAAAGGGGCCAGGGGAAAATGGGACGTTTGCGCAGCCTCGCGACCCCACCGGGTTCGAATCCCGGCGCGCGGCAGCAAAAAGCCCGGCACGCAGGCGTACCGGGCTTGGGAGGTCGATGGTGCCCCCAACGGGATTCGCGTCCGCCTGCGGCGTCCGCGGCTTCGGGCGCTGGCGCGCCCTCGCACGCTCGCTGGCAAACGCTCGCGCGTTTGCGCAGCCTCGCGACCCCACCGGGTTCGAATCCCGGCGCGCGGCAGCAAAAAGCCCGGCACGCAGGCGTACCGGGCTTGGGAGGTCGATGGTGCCCCCAACGGGATTCGAACCCGTGATCTTCGCCTTGAAAGGGCGACGTCCTAGGCCGCTAGACGATGGGGACAGCGCAGTTGAGTATAGCAGAAAAATACCCGTATGCCGCGCGCACGCTGGAACACGGGGAATACACGAATCCGCCGGCCCCGCACCGTGGCCGTTGCTATACTGGGCGCGTCGCGCCGTCTGCCGACGGCACCGCCGTCTTCCATGGGAGGAAATCATGAACACCCGCCAGATCGCATACGTTGGCGTCTCGGTTGCACTGCTCGCCGTCTCGGCGTGGATCACGCTACCCATCGGTCCGGTGCCGTTCACGCTGCAGACGCTCGCCCTCGCCATGCTGCCTGTCGCCCTCGACCGCACGGGCGCATGTGCATCCGTCGCCGTCTACCTGCTGCTGGGAACGATCGGCCTTCCGGTGTTCTCGGGCTTCTCCGGCGGAATCGGTTCGATCTTCGGACCGACCGGCGGCTTTCTGTGGGGCTTTTTGATCGGCATGCTGGTCGCCACGACCGTCAAGGGCCTGTTACCTGAGCGCCTGCCCCTGTTCACACGTGCACTCATCGCCGACATCATCCTGCTGCTCATCTCGTATTGTTGCGGAACGTTCCAGCTCATGGTCGTCGGCTCGATGGATGTCGTCGCCGCACTGCTGATCGCGGTCGTGCCCTTCGTGGTTCCCGATATCGTCAAACTTGCCGTGGGCGCGCAGGTCGGTTGCGCCGTCGCTCGCGCCACAGGCCGTCTGTCGCCGCACGCCTGATCGCAGGTTTGCTCAAGCTCGGGCATTGCTTTTCGTGTCGCCGCATCGGTTTTGTCATCGATGAGGCGACACTCTTTTGTTTTCGTCCTTTGCCCTCACGCGTCATGATTGGGACTCAAGCGAGCGGATACCCTCATCGCTACGGTTTCCGCATGGCTGCGATGGCGGATGGGGCCGCGCTTTGAGCGCTTTCGTCTGAGGCAACTTGCTAAATTTGCACTTTTAGGGGGTTTCAAGTCCCGTCTGTGACAAGTCCGTTTTGGCAAGTAATAAAACCGCAGGTAGATGGCAGCGGCAAAAACGTCAGAACTCCAGTAATCCGTCGCGCTCTTCCAAAACCCCCGAAAAGTGCAAATCTAGCAAGTTGGCGTCTTCGGCCGTCGCGACACCTCCGGATAGGGCACTTCAAAATCCGAGCGCCTTGCCACGTCGGTGATCGCAACGTCTGCCGAATCGGTAGTCGAGTCGCCGGCCGGACCGGCGCTCGGATCGCCGGGCAAAGCCGGTGTTGTCAGGTTGAACCTTTGCTGACGGACAAAACCCGCGCCGCCGCCCCGTGCCGCCGGGCTAGAACCCGTATTGGCGTGCGAAGTTCTCGGAGATGTCCTCGATGCCCTCGACCTGCGCCGCCCAGGTGCAAAAATCGGGCGTGTCCACGATGATGCCGTCGGCTTCCCACACGGCTTGATGCGAGAGCTCCCATACCTCGCGCACCGGTGGCCTCACGGGCAGATACGGCGTCAGGTACGTAGGGTTGAGCAGGAAGAACGCGCCGCCTTCGCAGCGCGCGGCAAAGTCCTTGAGCGCACGGCGGGCGTTTTTGCGCCGGCCGAGCTTGAACAGCAGCAAGGTGCGTCCCAGCAGGTACCACGGGGAATCCTCGACACTGTCGGAAAGTCCCGGCTCGCGCGACGCCACGTCGGTCGAGCCTGCGTCCGCATCGGCGCCGGCATCCGCGGCTTTGTCCGCTTGCCGTGCCGCGGCGAAAAAGCCGTCCTCGTCCTCCAAGCGCGCCAACGCCAGAAGTACGGTGCCGTATGCGCGGTTCGCGTACCCTCGAGCACGCATGACCTTTTGCGCGTACTCGGCGGACGCCCGGTAGCGCGCGCTCGCCATGGCGAGCTGCGAGATCGCCTCGAGCGTGTGCAGCCAGCCGATCATGACGGGGTCGGTGCGCGTGCGCTCGGCACAGCTCATGCCGCCCAGGCGATCTTCGCGCCAATAGCCGGGGGCGTCATCGTCGAACGCGGGGTCGGCGGCAAGATGCTCGTGAATCTCGCCCTCGAGCTTCATCAGGTCGTTCAAGCACGCATCGATCGGCACGTTGGCGAGCATGATCTCGACCAGCCGCGCATCGATGCACAGCCGATCGGCGCGGGCGATGTCGTGCAGCGCGCTGCGGGTCTCGGCGAACAGCCGGTCGCGACGCTTCTCGAATTCCTGGTCGGTCAGTTCCTCCATGCGTTCGAGCTCGAGCATCAGGTGCTCATGGGCGCGTGCATAGGCGACAAGCGCCTGCGCGTGTTCGGTCGTGGCATAGCGTGCCGGGTCGCGTTGGATCTCCTCATGCACGAGGGAGCGCGCCGCGGGCGTGAGCCCTTCGTGCGAGGCGAGGTATTCGCGCTCAAGATAGGCGGGGATGTAGTCGCGCGGTTCCATCAGTTGTCGCCTCCCGCGGTACTGCGTCCGGGGGCACCGGCTGGCCCGGAGGTGCTTGCCGCGCGCTCCTTTAAGGCGCGCTGCACGAGCTCATGGCCGGCGAGCCACGACGAGAAGCAGGCGTTATCGGGCGTGCCGATACCCTCTTGCAAAAGCGGGGTCGCCTCGCTGATGGCGAGGATGAGCTCGTCTTGGCTGCCGGGCTCCACGTTCACGCGCGCGTAGATGCCGTCGGGGAACTCCGCCTGATAGAACAGGGCCTGCGCGGCATCGGGGTAGACGCGCATGAGCATGTGCAGGGCGCGGTCGGCGCCATGGTAGTCGAAGGAGCGGTACGCGACGCACATCTCGGCCAGCAGCGTCCAAGCGTCCGGCGACTTGTCGGCCACATGGTGACGGCGACGCAGGGGCCCCGCGATCTGGTAGGCGATGGCGTGGCGCGAGCGGTACTGCTTGATGTCGTGGGCGTTCGCCTCGAGTTTGGCCATGGCGAGCATGCCGGTGTGACGGATGTCGGCGGGGTCGGCCGGTGCGATGCCTAGGCTTTCCTCGGTGACGGTGAGGGCGAGCCGGTACTGCCCAGCGATGACCGCACGCGACGCCAGCGCGGCGAGCCAGCGCAGCAGCGGGCGATAGGCCAGGTCGCTGGCGTATTCGCGGCTGTAGACGTCGTCGGCCGCCTCGATGGTGGCCATGACGTCACGCTCGACGGCCTCGCGGTTGTCGAGCAGGTAGCTCACGTAGGCATCGTTGGAGGGCGCCCGAAGCGCGTTGAGCATGCGGTGCGCGTCCCAGTTGCGCTCGTCGAGGGCGGCAGCCTCGCGCAGGTAGTTTTCCGCACGGGCCTCCTCGTGCTCGATCGCGGCTTCGTCCTGTAGAAACGGGACGCGATAGTCCAAGATCTCGGTTGCGCGCGCCATGAGGTGGAACGAACGGTCCACGTCGCGGGTGATGAGCTGCGCGGGGTCCTCGCGGAAGCGCTCCATGCCCCGCTCGATGAACAGTGCGTCGTCGAGCGGGTAGACGCGCTCGCGGCGCATGGCCTCGAGGATGAGGCGCAGGCAGTCTTCTTGTATGGGGTCGAACGCCACGGCGCCTCCTTTCCGATGCGAATGGAATCTCTACAGTGTAGCGCTCATCGTGTACGTGGGGGAGTGCCTGCGCGAAGGGATGAAACGCACACGGGCGGCGCGGGCTGCCGGCGGCGTTCCGAGCATGCGCACTCGGCGCCGCGGACGCCCCGAAAATACCGACACCCAGGACGTCGCACGCGCTGTCGTTTTGTCCGCCTCGTCGAGCGAAAAATGCGCCCAAACTGTTTCGAAGATGTTTTCAAAGCGTTAAAATAACGACGAGCTTTCGGGCTCCGCGCCGCGGCCTTCGGGTGCGCGACGGCTCCTTTGGTCCTAACGGGGACATCGGGTGCCCCGTTGTATGTGCAGGCCGAACGGTCGACCTGCAGATTTGGAGGCAAAGAATGGGACGTTTTACCAATCCTCGCGATCTGTACTTCGGTGAGGGCGCTCGCCACGAGGTCAAGAACCTCAAGGGCTCCCGCGCCATGATCGTCACCGGCGGCGGTTCCATGCGTCGCGGCGGCTTCCTGCAGGACGTCGAGGCCGACCTCAAGGAGGCCGGGTTCGAGGTCCAGATCTTCGAGGGCGTCGAGTCCGATCCTTCCGTCGAGACCGTGAAGCGCGGCGCCGAGGCCATGCTCGAGTTCCAGCCCGACTGGATCATCGGCATTGGCGGCGGCTCGCCGATCGACGCGGCCAAGGCCATGTGGCTGTTCTACGAGTATCCGGAGGAGACCTTCGAGCAGGCCATCGTCCCGTTCAGCTTCCCCGAGCTGCGCACCAAGGCCCACTTCTGCGCCATCGCCTCCACCTCCGGTACCGCTACCGAGGTCACCGCGTTCTCCGTCATCACCGACTACGAGAAGGGCATCAAGTACCCGCTGGCCGACTTCAACATCACGCCCGACGTGGCCATCGTCGACCCCGAGCTTACCTACACCATGCCGCAGAAGCTCTGCGCTCACACCGGTATGGACGCCCTGACCCACGCCATCGAGGCCTACGTCTCCACCGCCGGCTCCATGTACACCGACGGCAACGCCCTGCATGCCATCCGCGAGATCGTCGAGTGGCTGCCCAAGTCCTATCAGGGCGATCATGAGGCCCGCCAGCACATGCACGACGCGCAGTGCATCGCCGGCATCGCCTTCTCCTCGGGTCTGCTGGGCATCGTGCACTCCATGGCCCACAAGACCGGTGCCGCCTTCACCGGCGACCACATCATCCACGGCTGCGCCAACGCCATGTACCTCGGCAAGGTCATCCAGTTCAACGCCAAGGACGCCCGCGCCAAGAGCCGCTACGCGTTCATCGCCAAGGACATCCTGCACCTCGAGGGCGAGACCGAGGATGAGCTCGTGGCCGCGCTCGTCCAGTGCATCCGCGACCTCAACGACAAGCTGGACATCCCGCAGGGCATCAAGAACTACGGCAAGGGCGGCGTGAAGGCCGACGAGTCCATCATCGACTACGCCGAGTTCGAGGCCAAGAAGGCCGACGTGGCCGCCAACGCCATCCTCGACGCCTGCACCGGCTCCAACCCGCGTCAGCCGTCCCAGGAGGAGATGGAGAAGCTGCTCGAGTGCGTCTACAACGACCAGGACGTCGACTTCTAATCTCGCGCGCGACATCGCACGCGTGACATCACGTCAGACGTATTTCACGTTCGTGAGAAAGGCCCCCGATCTGTTCGGGGGCCTTTTTGCGTTTACGGTTCGGTTTTAGGGGTGCGTGCCGAGCAGGGCGGCTCCCGTGTGCATGAGAACGGCAGGTAGACGGCTTGGCCTTTTCGGGTCTACTCGGATGGGCCTCTGAAAAGCGAACCCTAAACCGCATCTTGCTCTCCCGGGCGCCTCAGGCGGAAAACGCCGGACGTGATTCCGCGAATCGGGTGGGCCGGCGCCATGGACGGGCAATTTGTTCAGATATGAAGGTTTGGGACCCCGGAATCGGGTTCCAGGAAATAGCATCCGCCGCAAGCGCTTTCGCAAAACGACAAGAACATATCCTTCTATAATGCGCATCAAAGACCGGTGCGCGCAGACGGCCCGATTGCCCCGGATTTCGGCCTTCCGAACCTTCATATCTGAACAAATTGCCCACCTGCGGTTCCAAACCGTCGCCACAGCTGAAATAACGTCACGTAGGTGAAGAAACGTCAGTCGTATTTTCACGCCCCGGCGCGATGCGGGCAAAACGTGCTAGGATGAAGTCGCTGTTTCAGGGCGAGGTGGAATTCCTCACTGGCGGTGAGCCGGCCGGGCGTGTGCCCGGGCGCCGGGCATGGGGCCCGAGCGCGGACCGGTGAGCCCGCGAACCTGTCAGGCATTGGGTTGTCTGCAGGCCGATCCGGTGGAAATCCGGAGCCAACGGTCACAGTCCGGATGGAAGAGGCAGGTGATTTCCCATGGCGGAGCAGCCCACGCATATCCATTTCGAGAATACGAACAGGTGGAGCACCGAACAGCTGGTGACCATGGCGCTTATGTGCGCCGTGAGCGCCCTGCTCATGTTCCTCCAGATCCCCATCATCCCCGCGGCGACGTTTTTGACCTACGATCCGTCGCTCGTGCCGGCGATGGTGGCTGGCTTCGCGTACGGACCGGGCTCGGGCATCGCGGTCGGCGTGCTCGCGGTGGTCATCCACGCACTCACGACCGGCGATTGGGTCGGCGCGCTCATGAACATCGTGGCGACGGTCTGCTACATCCTGCCCGCGGCGCTGGTCTACCGCAAGCTGCACACGTATCGTGGCGCCATCATCGGCCTCGTGCTCGGCGTCGCGCTCGCCACCGCCGCCTCGATCGTGTCCAACCTGACGATCGGCGTGTGGTTCTGGTACGGGTCGGCCGATGCCATCCTGCCGCTCATGTTGCCTGCGGTCATCCCGTTCAATCTGGTGAAGACCGTGCTCAACTCGGCGCTGACGCTCGTGGTGTACAAGGTGGTCTCCAACCTCATCGCGCCCGAGAAGGACCAGGTGAAGGGCCGTCCATGATCACGTGCGAGAACGTCTGCTATTCGTACGACGGCCGCACGCGCGCCCTCGACGGGGTGAGCTTATCGGTTGCCGCAGGCGAGTTCGTGTGCCTGTTGGGCGGAAACGGCTCGGGTAAGTCGACGCTCGCCAAGCATCTGAACGCCCTGCTTGTGCCCGACGAGGGCCGCGTCGTGATCGACGGGCTCGATACGCGCGACCCCGAGTACGTGTACGACATCCGCGCCCGCGTGGGCTTCGTGTTCCAAAACCCCGACGACCAGCTGGTCGCCACCCTTGTCGAGGACGATGTGGCCTTTGGGCCCGAGAACCTCGGCGTGGAGCCCGAAGGACTCGTCGAGCGCGTGCGCGAGGCGCTCACCGCCGTGGGCCTCATGGACTTCGAGCGCCGCGAGACCCACGCGCTGTCCGGTGGTCAGAAGCAACGCGTGGCGATCGCCGGCGTGCTTGCGATGCGTCCGCGCGTCCTCGTGCTCGACGAGGCGACCTCCATGCTCGACCCGCGCGGACGCAGCGGGCTTATGCGCGTATGCCGCGAGCTGCGCGACCAGGGCATGACGATCGTCATGATCACGCACGATATGGAGGAGGCTGCCGCGGCCGACCGCGTCCTCGTGCTCGAAGCCGGGCGCGTGGCGCTCGAGGGAACGCCGGAGGAGGTCTTGACGCAGGTCGAGGTGCTCGAGCGGTTGAACCTCGAGGTTCCGCCGGCGTGTCGGCTGGCGCTGGCACTGCGCGCGCGTGGCGTCGATGTGCCGGTGCACGTGGACGAGCGCGCGCTGCTGGACGAGGTCGCCGGCGCGGTGACGGGAGCGGGGGCGCATGCCGGCTCGGATGGCGCCACCGACCTAGGCACCGCTGTCGGCTCGGATGCCGTTGAGAAGGAGCGCGCCGGAGCCTCATTCACTTCGCAGCCGCGGACGGACGAGGTCCTCCTGTCCTTCGAGCATGTGAGCTACAGCTACGAGCGTTCCGTGCGCGAGCGCGCCCGCAAGCGCCGACGTGCACGTCGCGCACGGCAGGCGGCGTGGGGCAACGACCCCGACGAGGTCTGGGCGCTCCACAACGTCGACCTCGCGATCCGGCGCGGCGAGTTCGTGGGGCTCGCCGGGCATACCGGTTCGGGCAAGTCGACGCTTATCCAGCACATGAACGGGCTTGTGCAACCGACCATGGGGCGCGTGCGTGCCTTCGGCCGCGATCTGGCCGACCGTGGCGCGGACGCCTCGGTCAAGACGAAGGTCGGCCTGGTCTTCCAGTATCCCGAGCATCAGCTGTTCGCGGCCACGGTGTTCGAGGATGTGGCGTTCGGTCCGCGCAACCTCGGATGTTCCGCCGATGAGGTGGAGGAGCGCGTGCGTCGGGCGCTCGATGCGGTCGGGCTTTCCCGTGCCGATATCGCCGACAAGAGCCCGTTTTCGCTGTCCGGCGGCCAGCAGCGCCGCGTGGCGTTCGCCGGCGTGCTCGCCATGGAGCCCGAGGTGCTTGTGCTCGACGAGCCCGCCGCCGGGCTCGATCCCGCGGCCCGCCGCGACTTTCTAGGGCTCATCGCGCGGCTGCATCGATCGGGCCTGACGGTGGTCATGGTGTCGCACAGCATGGACGACCTCGCGGCGCTATGCGACCGCGTCGTCGTGCTCAACGAGGGCGCGGTGCTGCTCGACGGCACACCCGCCGAGGTGTTCGAGCGCGGCTCGGAACTCCATCGCGTGGGCCTGGGTCTGCCTGCGGCGGCGCGGATGGCCCGCGAGCTGGCGGATCGCGGTGTGGCGTTGCATAGCGATCGCCTGTACGACATCGACGGTCTGGCGGCCGAACTCGCCGGCATGGAGGAGGGGGACGCGCGATGAACGAGGTGTTCTCCTTCGGAAGCTATTATCCGGGCGACGGTGTGCTCCACCGGCTCGACCCGCGCACCAAGTTGCTGGGCGGTCTGGCGTTTTTGATCATCTCGCTGCTCGCGGGCTCGTTTGCCGCACTCGGCGTCATCGCGGTGTTCGTCGGCGTGCTGTACGTGCTGGCGGGTGTACCGGCGGGCCGCGCCGTGCGGTCGCTGGCGCCGCTGCTCGCGATCGTGGTGATCGTGTCGCTGCTCAACCTCTTCACCGATCAGGACGGTGCGGTGGTGGCGCAGTTCGGGTTCATCCGCATCTACGAGGGCGGTATCCACGCGTTCGCGTTCATGGGCGCGCGCATGCTGCTCATGATGTGCGCGATGAGCCTGGTGACCATGACGACCATGACGCTCGATCTGACGCATGCCGTCGAGCGGTTGCTCGCGCCGTTTTCGCGTGTGGGGTTGCCCGCCCACGAGCTGGGCATGATGCTGGGGATCGCCCTGCGCTTCATGCCGCAGTTCGCCACGGAGCTGCAGGTCACCTACCGCGCGCAGGTGAGCCGTGGCGCGCGCGTGGCGTCCGGTCCGCTGGGCGCGGTGCGTATGCTGTCGAGCGTGTCGATCCCGCTGTTCACGAGTATCTTCCGGCACGCCGAGACGCTGTCGGCCGCCATGGATGCCCGCTGCTACCATGGCGAACAGGGCCGTACGCGGCTGCACCCGCTGGCGTTCGCCCGCCGCGACGCGATCGCCGCGGCCGTCTTGACCGAGCTCGCCGTCGCCGTCGTGGCGTGCGGTTAGGGGGCGACAAGATGGTGCCGGGTACAAACTTGTCGCCGTCCGGGGCATTGCGGCGGGCGTCCCCTTTGCAAGATAAGGAGAAATGTATGGAGCGCATCGTATACGGAGAGGCCTCCGAGGGTCTGCTGACCGCCCTGGAGTACCTCACGTCGATTCCCGCGTGGTACCTCGCGACCAGCGTGGACGGTCAGCCGCATGTGCGGCCGTTCTCGTTCGCGGCGGTGCAGGATAACAAGCTGTGGTTTTGCACGGCGACGACCAAGGACGTGTGGGACGAGCTGCTGATAAACCAGCGTTTCGAGGCGACCGCATGGTGGCCGGGCCACGGCTGGCTCATCCTGCGCGGCGTGGCGGGGCTGGAAGACCGTGCGTGTCCCGAGATCCGCGAGGCGGGGTGGCGACACCTCGAGGGGTTGAGCGAGCGGTACGAGGGGCCCGACGACCCGACGCTCGTGTTTTTCAGCGTCGAGGAACCGCATGCCTGGATCTGCGACCACGACGAATGGAAGCCCCTCGATCTGTAACGGACCGAAGCCCAGACCCGACGCTGGGACCGAAAGGAGCGGACTATGGACGAGATCGTCGCCTACCTGCGGGGGATCCCCGCGTGGTACCTTGCAACCATCGATGAACACGACCCCGGTCAACCCCGCGTGCGGCCGTTCTCGTTTGCCTGTGCCGATGCCGGCAAGCTGTGGTTTTGCACCTCGCGCGACAAGGACGTCTGGCGCGAGCTTTCCGTGCATCCCAAGTTCGAGCTGTCGGGCTGGAAGCCCGGCGCGTACTGGATCGTCGTGTCGGGCGAGGCCGATCTTGCCGACGACGCGCAGGTGAGCGAAGCGGTTCGGCAGGCGGGATTCGAGCACATGGTGGGCATCGGCGAGCATCACGACTCCGCGCATGACGGACGCCTCGCGTTCTTCAGCGTGAGGTGCGGCCAGGCGCGTTTCTGCGACATCGACGGCAGCGAGCGCCGACTCACGTTCTAGGCTCCGCGCGGGCAGATCGGGGGACGGGCACCGGGAAAATGGGGACAGGCGCTATTTTCCCAGGCCTGGGAAAATAGCGCCTGTCCCCATTTTCCCGGTGCCTGTCCCCGGTTTCCCGCGGGGGGTCCGTGTTTCGGGTTGGGGCCTTTCGCGAATAAGGCTTGCATCTGTATATCAAGAGGGGTATTCTCTCAACCTGTTCAATGAATCGGCTCAATCGTGCGTCTGTATGCATGATTGAGCCGAAAAAATACAAATGGGAGATGGAGCTATGTCTTATCGCGTCGGAGTCGTCGGAGCTGCCGGATATGCGGGCGTCGAGCTCGTTCGGCTGCTGCTTTCCCATCCCGAGTTCGAACTCGTCGCCATCACGTCCAACGCCGATGCGGGCCAGGCGCTCGCGAGCGTCTATCCGTCGTTTGCCGGCGTGAGCGACCTCGTCTTCACGACGCACGACGATCCGCAGCTCGCCACCTGCGACGCCGTGTTCCTCGCGGTGCCCCATACCGCCGCGCTCGCCGCGGCGCCCGGGCTCCTGGCCGCCGGGGTGTCGGTGTTCGACCTGTCCGCCGACTACCGCCTGTCGGATCCGGATGTCTACGAGCGCTGGTACAACACGCCGCATACCTCGCCCGAGCTGTTGGCGACGCGCGCCTTCGGTCTGCCCGAGCTGTTCGCCGACGACCTGGCAGCCGCTGCGTCTCGGCGCGACGAAGGATCCTCGGTGCTCGTCGCCTGCGCGGGCTGCTATCCCACCGCCACCTCGCTCGGCGCCTACCCCGCGATCGATGCCGGCTGGATGGCCGAGGGCGGCGTCGCCATCGTCGACGCCATCTCGGGCGTGACGGGCGCCGGTAAATCGGCCAACGCGCGTACGCACTACTGCAGCGCCGACGAGAACGTCGAGGCCTACGGCGTGTGCAAGCACCGCCACACCCCCGAGATCGAGCAGATCCTGGGCCTGCCCGATCATGTCGTCTTCACTCCGCACCTGGCGCCGCTCAAGCGCGGTCTGCTCTCCACGGTTACCATCCCGCTCGCGCTCGAGGTCGCCTCGACCCTCACGGCCGAGCAGGCGGTCGAGCGCTACCGCGCCTTCTACGCCGGTCGTCCCTTCGTCCGCGTGCTCGACGCGGGGCAGCAGCCCAAGACGAGCTCGGTCGCCGGCTCCAACGCATGCCAGATCGGCCTTGCCGTCAACGCGCGTGCGGGCATGCTGGTTATCACCTCGGCCATCGACAACCTGTGCAAGGGTGCCGCCGGCCAGGCGATCCAGTGCGCGAATATCGTGTTCGGCCTCGACGAGCGATGCGGCTTGCCGCTGTTCGCCATGCCGGTGTAGTCGCGGGTGACCCCGTCCGGCGCGCCCGTGTATCCGGGCGCTGCGCTACACTGTTCCAACACGTATCCGCAAACTTCCAGGGAGCATCCGATGGACATCGAGGCCTTTGATACCAAACTCCGCGCCGTCGCGGACGGCGGCGTGACCAGCGCCCGCGGTTTTCGCGCGGCGGGCATTCACGCCGGTTTTCGCAAGAACCCCGAGCGCGCGGACTTCGCCCTCGTCGTGGCCGATGAGCCGGTGAGCGCGGCGGGCGTGTTCACGACCAACCGCTTCTGCGCGGCGCCGGTCACGGTGTGCCGCGAGCATCTCGGCGGCGCGTCGTGCGGCTCCGGTCGCGTGCAGGCGATCGCCATCAACTCCGGCAACGCGAACGCCGCGACGGGTGAGCCCGGCTTGGCGCTCGCGCACGAGACCTGCGACATCACCTCGCAGGTCGTCGGGTGCGCACCCGAGGAGGTGCTCGTCGCCTCGACGGGCGTGATCGGCCAGCAGATGGAGATCGCGCCGTTCGAGACGGGTATCCCGGCCGCCTATGAGCAGTTGTCGCACGAGGGCGGCTCGGATGCTGCCCGCGCCATCATGACCACCGATACCCATCCCAAGGAGTTCGCCGTCTCGTACGAGAGCGGCGTGCTCGACTATGTGGGCTGCCGCTTCACCGTGGGTGGCATGTGCAAGGGCTCCGGCATGATCATGCCCAACATGGCCACGATGATCGCCGTGATCACCACCGACGCGCCGGTCGAGCCGGCGACCCTCCATACCCTGCTCAAGGCGTGCGTCGACACCACGTTCAACAAGGTCACCGTCGATTCCGATACGTCAACCAACGACACGTGCATCATGTTGGCGTCCGGTGCGGCCGCGACCGACGAGGCGCCCATCTGCGAGGGCACCGAGGCCTACGAGGAGCTCGCCTATGCGGTCCACGTGGTCTGCGAGGCCCTCGCGCGCGCCATCGCCGGCGACGGCGAGGGTGCATCGCGCCTGGTGACGGTCACGGTGACGGGCGCCCCCTCCGACGAGGATGCCGATACGGCGGCTCGCGCCGTGGCCAACTCGCCGCTCGTCAAGACCGCCATCGCGGGGCGCGACTGCAACTGGGGACGCATCGCCATGGCGCTCGGCAAGTGCGGTGTCGTGTTCGACCAGAACGACGTATCGATCGACATCATGGACATCCCCGTGTGCCGCGACGGCCTGACGGTCCCCTTCGACGAGGATGACGCCCTGCGCCGCTTCGAGGCGCCTGAGATCACCATCTCGGCCGACCTTGGCGCCGGCGAGGGCATCGCTCGCGTGTGGACCTGCGACCTCACGCACGACTACGTCTCGATCAACGGGGATTACCGCACGTAATCGCCAGTGTGGAGCCGTGCCGGAGTCCGAGTCGGCGCGGCCCGCCTGCCGCTGGTTGACGCACCGCGGCTGCTCCGATTCGTTCCGCGTTCTCGAAAGGCGCCTCCCATGAAGTACGCACGCGACTCGCGTTCCCCTCAATCCACCGAGCAGACCGCCAAGCTGCTGTTCGAGGCGCTGCCGTGGATCAAGAGCCTGACCGGCAAGACGGTCGTCATCAAGTACGGCGGTGCCGCCATGGTCGACCCTCGGCTGCGCGCCGACGTGATGAGCGACATCGTGCTGCTCAAGATCATCGGCATGAAGCCGGTCATCGTGCACGGCGGCGGCAAGGACATCAACGCCGCGCTCGCGCACTACGACATCCCCGTCGCGTTCAAGGACGGCCAGCGCGTGACCGATGACGCGACGATGGAGATCGTGCGCCAGGTGCTCGTGGGCAAGGTGAACGAGGACCTGGTCGCGGCGATCAATGCGCACGGCAATCTGGCTGTGGGCGTGGCCGGCGCCGACGCGGGCACCATCGTGGCCGAGCAGCTCGACCCCGACCTGGGGCGTGTGGGCAAGATCAGCCGCATCAACGCCGATTACCTCAACAGCCTGATGGACAACGACTACATCCCCGTCGTGGCGACGGTCGCCCAGGGCGAGGACGGCGGGTTCTACAACATCAACGCCGACGTCGCCGCCGGGCATATCGCCGCCGCGGTGCGCGCGCACAAGGTGATCTTCCTGACCGACGTCGACGGTCTGTACGAGGATTTCGCGGACAAGGATTCGCTCATCTCCAACCTGACGCTCGAGGAGACGCAGACGATGCTCGACGAGCAGAGCGTCGACCGCGGCATGATCCCCAAGCTCGAGAGCTGCGTGCACGCGCTCGCCGCGGGCGTGTTCCGCGCGCACATCATCAACGGTACGACGCCGCACTCGCTGCTGCTCGAGCTGCTGACCGACGCGGGTGTGGGTACGGTGATCCACTCCACCCAGTACGCCTACGAGCAGGACACCCATCCCCACCCGCTGACGACGTTCGCCGCGCGTCTGTCCGAGAACATCTAGCGCACCCGCACCCACACGGCGCCTTTGCGCGCGCCGTGAACCGACGAAAGGATCTGATCGCCATGTCCCTTGCCCTGCAGCAACAGCTCGAGTCGTCCTATGTGATGCACACCTTCGGCCGTTCGGCGGTCGACTTCGTGGGCGGGCACGGCATGACGCTCGTCGACGACGAGGGTCGCGAGTACCTGGACTTCCTCGCCGGTATCGGCGTGTGTTGCCTGGGACATGACGATCCGGTGCTGAGCGCGGCGCTGCACGATCAGGTGGACCGCCTGCTGCACGTGTCCAATTACTTCTACATCGAGCACCGCGGCGAGGTGGCGGCGATGCTGTCCAAGCTCGCGAGCGGCGATATGGCCGGCGCGCGCGCCGTGGCCGAGGCCGTCCGTGCGGGCGATCCCGAGACGGCGGCTGCCGCGGCCGTGCCCGCCGAGGATGAGCAGGTGTGGGAGACGTTTTTCGCCAACTCGGGCGCCGAGGCCAACGAGGGCTCCATGAAGCTCGCCCGCCTGTACGCCAGGCGTGTCGGCAACGGCGGCAACACCATCGTGTGCCTGCGCGGCGGTTTCCACGGGCGCACGCTCGAGACCATCGCCGCCACCATGCAGGATTGGCTGCAGGACAGCTTCAAGCCGCTGCCTGGCGGCTTCGTGGCCTGCACGCCCAACGACGTCGACGAGCTGCGGGCGATCTTCGACCGGCTGGGTGGCGAGATCTGCGCCGTCATGTTCGAGCCCATCCAGGGCGAGTCGGGCGTGCATCCGCTCACACCGGAGTTCATGCGCACCGCCGCCGAGCTCGTGCACGGTGTGGGCGGTCTGCTGATCGCCGACGAGGTACAGACGGGCATCTTCCGCTCCGGCAAGCCGTTCGCGTTCCAGACGGTCGGCGTCGAGCCCGACATCATGAGCCTGGCCAAGGGTATCGCCGGTGGCGTGCCGTGCGGCGCATGCATGGCCAAGCGCGAGGTCGCCGACGTGTTCCGCCCGGGCGACCATGGCACGACCTTCGGTGGCAGCTGCTTGGCCGTCGCCGCGGCCTCGGCGGTGCTCGCCGAGCTGATCTGCGGTGCCTACGACGAGCATGCCGCCGAGGTGGGCGCCTACTTCGCCGAGGCGCTGGCAGGTGTGCCGCACGTGGTGGAGGTGCGCGGTTCGGGTCTCATGGTGGGCTGCGACGTGGATGACACGGTCTCCGATGCGCACGATGTCGTTGCCGCGATGCTCGACGAGGGCTTCGTAATCAACGCGACCGGCGCTCACACGCTGCGCTTCCTGCCGCCGCTCATCTGCGAGCGCGAGCATGTCGACGCGCTTGCGGCGGCGCTTACGAAGGTGCTGTCCTAGCGCTTGGACTGCGGCTGCAGCTGCGGGATCCAGGGGCGGCGCATCAGGAAATCAAGGGGCTTATCCAGCGGGATCGCCATGCACAGCAAGGTGATGGCGATGCTCGCGACGATCGCGATGAGCATGCCCCACAGCGGGTCGAGCAGGATCGGTAGCTTGTAGAAGCCGAGCCGGTAGACCATCGCGGCACGGATCAGGCGATGCAGGATGTAGACCTTGAGGGTCGCCTGCCCCAAACGGCTCAGAGGCAAGACCCCCCCCTGTGGGGTGAGTTTGATGGCGGCGACCGAGAAGACGACGGCGATCGCGGTGGCGACGGTCTTCTCGACCATGCCGTTCACAAACCCGTGCTGATAGGGGGCATCGCCGTAGGCGCGCTGGAAGAACCAGTCGAATACGCGGGGATCGGCGATGCGCGCCGCCGCGATGACGGCTGCGAGTGCGACGGCCGCCCACGCCCAACGTTTTGCCTTGATGTGCGTGACGCGCATGGGATCGAGGTAGTAGCCCGCGGCGAACCAGGGCAGAAACTCGATGGCGCGGCTGATGGCGAACAGGCCGTTCGAGAGGTCGACCGGACCCCAGAGCAGGGCGACGACGTAGCTTGCGCCGATGCCGACCGCCGGGTGGACGCGGGCGAGCAGCGGCGTTGCCGCGTACCACCACGCCATGGCGATCATGTACCACGGTGCCGAGCTGAACAGGAAGATCTTCTCGAGCATCTTCGATGAGCCGTTGACCGCCAGGATCGCCTCTTGGAAGACGATGCCGAGTAGCACGAACGAGATGATGCGGTTGATGTCGAGCCGGCCGTTGCGGTAGGCGCCTTTGGCGAACAGGCCGGACATGAACACGAACAGCGGCATATGGAACAGGTAGATGAGGTCGAACACGGTGCTCATGGCCGGGTTGTCGTTTTGGATGGGGATCATGACGTGGCCGAAGACCACGAGGAAGATGAGCACGCCTTTGATGTTGTCGAACAGCTCGATGCGCGGACGCGGGGTGGTGGATGGCATACGCAGGTCAGCTTTCCCATGGAAGGTGCGGTACGGGCGCCCCATTGTACTCCTGCGTCGTCGCTCGCGCGACAGGTTTCAGGGGGTGGGTAGACAAGAATCCGCCCATCGCGAACCTGTCCTGTGCCTCGCGCGGCGCTTTACGCTATACTTGTCCGCGCAAGGGCGATTGGCGCAACGGTTAGCGCAGGTGCTTTACACGCACAAGGCTGGGGGTTCGAATCCCTCATCGCCCACCATTGAACGATTTACGGCACCGGCAACGGTGCCGTTTCTTGTCAGCGCCCAGTGCAGAGGGATTCGAACCCCCTGGGGCGCGAAGCTGAGAAAATGCGTTGAGCATTTTCCAGCGGAGCACGCAAGGATGCCGAAGGCATCCGCAGCGTCACCGGCGCGCGCAGCGCGGCGGTGATATCCCTCATCGCCCACCATTGCTTAGGTAACGGCGTCGCGGCGGTACCGTTTTGACAAGAATGAACCCGGGCCCATCTTGTCACGGCGACAAGAATGTACCTGGCACCATCTTGTCGGGCGATTCGCGCGGTTCGGGCTACAATGGTGCGCGACGGTTCCCCGCGACCAAGGAGGGCCCATGCCCCATACCGTGCTGCCCGATATTCCCACCGGCGAGCTCCGTGAGCGACTCTCCCGCGTGCGCTACGTGTTCACTGACCTCGATGGCACCATGCTCGCGCCGGGTTCCTGCGCGCTCACCGATGCTGCGGGTAACCCGAGCCTCGATCTGGTCGCCACGCTCGTCGACCTCAAACGCGCCGGCGTCGAGGTCATCCCGTGCTCGGGGCGCAACCGCTCCATGCTGCACGAGGACTCGCGCGTGTTCGGCCTCAACTCCTATATCGGCGAGATGGGCGGCCTGCTCATGCTCGACCGCGGCGACTCGCGCTGGGAGTACTTCTGCGCCGACATGCCGTTCAATCCCATTTGGGGTTATTCGCCGCACGAGTGCATCGAGGCCACCGGCATCCTCGACGAGTTCTCCAACCGCTGGCCCGGCCTGCTCGAGTACCACAACGACATGTCGACGGGCTACAAGCACCGCGAGGTGACGGTCGGCCTGCGCGGCGAGATTCCCGACGAGGAGGCGTGGGAGATCATCCGCGCATCCGGTGCGGAGCTCGATTGGGGCGACAACGGGTATCTCAACTACATCTCCGCTCCCACGACGCTCAAGCTGCCCGAAGGCGTTAAGGGCCGGGCGTTCAACATCATGCCGCGTGGCCTCAACAAGGGGCGCGGCATCGAGCGGTTCTGCGAGCTGCGCGGCATCGACCTTGCGCAGACGCTCGCCATCGGCGACGCGACGTCCGATTTTCTCATGGCGGATTACGTGGATACGTTCTTCTTGGTCGAAAATGGTCTCAAGAACCCGACGGCCGAGGAGTTCCTGGCGGCCCACGACAACGCGTTCGTCACGCGCGGGCGTATCGTCGACGGTTGGGTTCAGGGCATGCGCTGCCTGCTCGCGGCGCTCGCGTAGGAAGGGGCGACGGGGTCTATGGCGGATTTGGGAGACAATCGGCCCATCGGCGTGTTCGATTCGGGCTTGGGCGGCCTGACGGTGGCGCGCGCCATCGCGACGACGCTGCCGCACGAATCCATCTACTACGTGGGCGACACCAAGCGCTGCCCGTACGGCGTCCGCACCGAAAGCGAAGTGCGCTCGTTCGTCCTGCAGGCGGGACGGTGGCTCGCCGCGCGTGACATCAAGATCATGATCATCGCATGCAACACCGCGACGGCCGCCGGCCTGCGCATCGCCCAGCAGCTGCTACCGATTCCGGTCATCGGCGTGATCGCGCCGGGTGCCCGCGCGGCCATCAACAGCACGCGTACGCGCAAGGTCGGCGTGCTCGCCACCGAGCTCACGGTCCGTTCCGGCGCGTACACCCGTGCCATCCGCGATCTGGATGCCGGCGTGTCGGTCTACGGTTGTCCCGCGCCGAGCTTCGTCGAGATCGTCGAGAACGAGCTTGCGACCGGCGCGCACTTGCAGGAGCGCTGGCTGCAGGACGGCGACGTGTTCGACACGCCCGAGAACCGTGCCGAGGTGGCGCGCACGCTCAAGCCGATCATCGAGTCCAACGCGCAGGTCGATACCGTCGTGCTGGGCTGCACGCATTTCCCGCTGCTCGTGAACCCGATCCGCCATGCGCTCGGACCGTCCGTCCGCGTGGTGTCGTCGGCCGAGGAGACCACGCGCGAGCTCATCGACATCCTCATGCGCCGCGAGCAGCTGGCGGGCGACGACGTGGTGCCCGAGCATCGCTTCGCCACGACGTCGGACAACATCGCCGAGTTCGCCGCGGCGGGCAGCTTCATCTTCGGGCAGCCGCTCAAGAGCATCGAGCACATCAGCCTGGACGAGCTCGACCGGTCCTAATGGGTTGGTTGGGGACGAGTTCCATCCAACCCATGGCTGGTTGGGGTTGGTTGGGGACGTGTTCCATTCAACCCATTCAACCCATCAGATGGGTTGAATCGAACACGTCCCCAATCAACCCATCGAGATTCACCGCAAAGGAGTAGACGGATTATGGAGCATATGGAGATCAACCGCGCGAACGGGCGCGCAGCGGACAGGCTGCGCCCGGTCAAGCTCACGCGCGAGGTCATGAAGCACGCACTCGGATCGTGTCTGGTCGAGTTCGGCGACACCCGCGTGCTGTGCGCGGCGACGATCGAGGAGGGCCTGCCCGCATGGCGTCGTGCGAGCCGCCAGGGTTGGGTGACGGCGGAGTACGCCATGCTGCCTGCATCCACCAACCGCCGCAGCAAGCGCGAGACGGGCTCGCGCAAGGGCCGCTCCATGGAGATCGAGCGCCTGATCGGCCGCAGCCTGCGCACGGTCACCAACCTGCGCGCGCTCGGCGAGTACACGGTCACGGTCGACTGCGACGTGATCCAGGCCGACGGCGGCACCCGCACGGCGAGCATCACCGGCGCCTGGGTGGCGCTGCACGACGCGCTCATGACCTGGGTCGAGGCCGGCAAGATTCCGCGCCTGCCGCTCACCGGCCAGGTCGCCGCGGTGTCCATGGGCGTGGTCGACGGCGCCGAGCTGCTCGACCTCGATTACGTCGAGGATTCCCGTGCCGAGGTCGACATGAACCTCGTCGCCACCGACACCGGCGAGATCGTGGAGATCCAGGGCACCGGCGAGCGCACGCCGTTTTCGCGCGAGCGCCTGGGCCGCCTGCTCGATCTGGGCGACGCGGGTATCCGCGAGCTTATCGACCTGCAAAACCAGGTCACGCTGTTCCGCGACGACGACTAGACGCCGCCGCGCCGAAAGGAAGGGAGGGCGCGATGGCCCTGGAGAAGATCGATATCGATACGCTCGACCCGGCGCGCACCATCGTGGTGGCGACGGGCAACATGCACAAGCTCACCGAGATCGAGGAGATCCTGTCGCGCGTTCTGCCCGATGTGGCGTTCGTTGCCTTGGGGCAGCTCGGCGAGTTCGACGACCCGGAGGAGACGGGCACGACGTTTTTGGAGAACGCGCTGATCAAGGCGCAGGCGGCGGTCGAGGCGACGGGCCTTCCCGCCATTGCCGACGACTCGGGCCTGGCGGTGGACGCGCTGGACGGCGAGCCGGGTGTGTACTCGGCGCGCTACGCGGGCGTGCACGGCGACGATGCGGCCAACAACGCCAAGTTGCTCGACAAGCTCGCCGACGTGGACGATTCCGAGCGGACCGCGCGCTTCGTGAGCGTCGTGGCGCTGATCGACGTCGACGGTCTGGTGACCTACGGCGAGGGGACCTGCGAGGGCACGATCGCCCATGAGGGACGCGGCGAGAACGGCTTCGGCTACGATCCGCTGTTTTTGCCCGATGACACGCCCGGCAAGACGATGGCCGAGCTCACCCCGGACGAGAAGAACTCGATCAGCCATCGCTTCCATGCGCTGCAGGCGCTGTCCGCCAAGCTTTCGGGCGAGGACGCATGAGGGCGGTCGTCCAGCGCGTCACGCGTGCGAGCGTGACGATCGACGGCGAGGTGACCGGCCGGATCGGCGCGGGATACGTCGTGCTGCTTGGCGTCGGGCAGCACGACACGCGCGTGCAGGCCGATACGCTGTGGGGCAAGCTGCGCGGCTTGCGCATCAACGAGGACGATGCGGGCAAGACCAACCTGTCGCTTGCCGACGTCGACGGTGAGGTGCTCGTCGTGTCGCAGTTCACGCTGTACGCGAACTGCCGACGCGGGCGGCGGCCGTCGTTCACCGATGCGGCGGACCCCGCACTCGCCAACGAGCTGTACGAGTACTTCGTGGGTCTCGTGCGTGCGGACGTGGAGCGTGTCGCGACGGGGACGTTCGCGGCGAACATGCAGGTCGAGCTGGTCAACGACGGGCCGTTCACCATCGTGCTCGATACCGATCAGCTCGCGTAGCGCAGCGCCCGGCGCCCTCCATGGGCTTGCCGTCCGCACGCGTGAGATTCGAGAACAAAGCGGCGTGCCCCCGTGTCGGATGCGGCACGGGGGCACGCCGCTTTGTCATGGCGTGACGGAGACCTGGGGTTATTGCGTGCTCCGTCGCGCTGTCGTGCAATATCGATTTCAGCCTGCTATACTCGGTGCGTTTGTGAATACAGTGGGGTTATTCTGTGCATTTCCGCCCACGCACGAGGAGGCGCTATGGAAGAGCTCGAAGTCAATCATGTGGACGAGATCCACGAGAAGCTGTCGGATATGATCGGTCAGCGTGTCAAGGTCAAGGCCAACATGGGCCGCACGCGCGTCGTGGAGCGCATGGGCTGCATCAAGACCGTCCATCCGTCCGTGTTCATCGTCGAGGTCGACGAGCGTCGCGGCCGCAAGTCGCGTCAGTCCTACCAGTACGTCGACGTGCTGACCGGCACCGTGGAGCTGTTCGATCCCGAGTCGGGCGAGCACCTGTTCACACCGCTCGGAAACCAGCTCGAGGAGCACTAGTATGGATCGCGCCGCGCGCCTGCAGGTGACCGCGCCCGCCAAGGTCAACCTGTACCTGGGTATCCATACCGTAAAGGATGCGCGCGGCTACCACCGGGTCGATACCGTCATGACGGCGCTCGACCTGGCGGATACCTTGACGTTCACGCCCTCCGGTGCGCTCGAGGTGACGACCGTGCCGGATGCCGGCATTCCCATGGAGCGCCACAGCGTGTACCGCGCCGCGCTCGCCATGGGCGAGGCATTCGGGCGCGCGGTGGATTTCGCGATCACCGTGGAGAAGAACATCCCGCTGCAAAGCGGCCTTGGCGGACCTTCCGGCGATGCCGCCGCGGCGATCGCGGGCATCTGCGCGTATTGGGATGTCGAGCGTACCGACCCGCGCGTCGTCGATGTCGCCCGCGGCATCGGCGCGGATGTCCCGTTTTTCCTGTACGGCCCGCCCGCCTACCTCGCCGGTGCCGGCGATGAGCTCGTCGAGGTGTTCGAACCTGCAGGGGAGCTTCCCGTGGTGCTCGTCAAGCCTCGGAGTGGGGGAGTGTCCACGGTCGAGGCCTACCGCACGTTCGATGCCACGCCGCAGCAGCTCGGCGACCTGCCGCGCATGCTCGATGCGATGCGTTCGCGCGATCGGGATGCGATCGTCGCCGGTGTTTTCAACAACCTTGCCCCCGTTGCGATCGAGATCCTGCCCGTCATCGGTGAGATCCGCTCATGGCTGCGCGGACTGCCCGGCGTGCGCGCAGCGGAGGTGTCCGGTTCGGGCGCGACGGTCTTTGCCATCTGCGAGACCCGCGAGGATGCCGAACGTATCGCGTGCCAGGCGCGCGACCGACACGATTGGTGGTCCTGCGCGACAAAGATGGAGAAGTCGGGACCGAAGGTAACTGTGTGCTAGCTTTCGCGCGCGGAGTGTGTTAGGATAATCGAGCTTTCGGGTTGTGGCTCAGTTTGGTAGAGCACCGCGTTCGGGACGCGGGGGTCGCTGGTTCAAATCCAGTCAACCCGACCAGTGAATGTGAACAGGCCAGTGCGGCTTCCGCACTGGCCTGTTTTGCTATGTAGCGCGAGGAATCACGTCTGACGCTCTTGCACATGGGCCCACGCGCGGGGCAAGGTGGGCAATTTGTTCAGATATGAAGGTCGGCAACTGATTTGGCTTGAGAAAAAAGCTAACTTAGCAATAGCTTGTTTTGTGCACTCTGGATAGCGAGTCGGCAGAGTTCGCTGAGAAGCCGCAAGACGGTCAAAACGACAGTGTTTTAAGGGTCCGCACAGGGCCGAAACCTTCATATCTGAACAAATTGCCCTAAAGGGGTGGCTGCGTTCCTCACAATGCGGTCCGAATCGCCGCGGAGGCCGTGGGAATCGCCCTTTTGCGCCGCGCGCCCGGGCAAGAGGATCCCCTTGGCATACCGAAACGGTGTGAAGCAGAAGGCCGCCGCCCCACGCGTTTTGCTCTACCATAGTACCGTGTACGAATCGAGCCGTCACACCGCGACACGATGGGAGCGTGAACCATGAAGACCATCATCGACGAGGCGAAAGCCCTACAGGAGACGATCGTCGAGGACCGACGCTGGCTGCACAGGCATCCGGAGATCGGTTTCGACCTGCCCCAAACCCAGACCTATGTCCGCGAGCGTCTGGAAGCCATGGGCTACGAGGTGAGCGTCCCGTGCGATGGTGGCCTGCTCACCCAGGTCGGCGACCCGGCGAGCGGTCCGTGCATCCTACTGCGTGCCGACTACGACGCGCTACCCGTCGAGGAGGAGACGGGCCTGCCCTTCGCATCCGACAACGGCAACATGCACGCGTGCGGTCACGACACGCATGCCGCCATGCTGCTCGGCGCCGCGCGTATCCTCAAAGATCACGAGGCGGAGCTCAAGGGTTGCGTCAAGCTGCTGTTCCAGCCCGACGAGGAGGGCTGCGCGCCGGTGGACATCTGCGGCGGCGACGCGGTGCTCGCCGGCGGCGTGCTCGAGAACTCGCACGTCGATGCCGTAACCGCCCTGCACGTCCAGGCGATCGATTTTGAGAGCGGCGCGCTGTACACGCGCGAGGGCACGATCTTCTCGTCCATCGACGACATCGACGTCGAGATCACCGGCAAGGGTGCACACGGTTCCACGCCCCATATGGGCATCGATCCCATCAACATCGCCTGCCATATATACGAGGGCTTCCAGAACCTCATCGCCCGCGAGGTCGACCCCACGCAGGTCTGCGTGGCCACCTTCGGCAAGATCGAGGCCGGCCGCGCCGCCAACGTCCTGCCCGAGACGGCGCATATGCTCGGCACGCTGCGCACGCAGGACGCCGAGGTCCGTCAGGGCTTCAAGGAGCATGCCGAGCGCATGGTCGCGGGCATCGCGGACGCCTTCGGCGGCGAGGCGACCGTGCGCTTCCTGCGCGGCGTGCCCAACACCTACAACGATCCCGAGCTTACCTGTGAGCTGTCCGGATACGCCGACGAGCTGTTCGGCGAGCCGGTGCAGACGCTTGCCAAGCCGTTCTCGGGCACCGACGACCTGGCGATCCTGTCGCAGGTCGTGCCCACGACGTACTTCATCCTGGGCACGGGCACGCTGCCCGGCCACGAGGGCTGCGGCATGCACCATCCGAACGTCGACTTCGACGAGTCGGTCTTCTGGAAGGGCGCGGCGTTACTCGCCAACAGCGCGATTGAGTACCTCTCGCATCGCACCGAGTAGATCGCTACCGCCGATGCCAAGGCGATGCGGCGCCGGCCACCACGTCCGAGTTTCGGGACGCGTCCGTCGCGGGCATCTTGCCCGCACGTGGCACGTCCCCTTTAAAGAGGGAGGAACCTTATGGCGGAGAAAGCGAAGAAGAAACGGGGCATGCCCACGTCGTTTACCATCCTGTTCGGCTGCCTTGTGTTCGTGGCGCTGTGCACGTGGGTCGTCGCGGCGTTCACGCCCGACGTGACGGGCGCCACGCTCGCGCAGGTCATGCAGGCGCCGTTCGCGGGCTTCAAGAACGCGATCGACGTGTGCCTGTTCGTGATCGTGCTCGGTGGCTTTTTGGCTATGGTCAACAAGACCGGTGCGCTCGACGCGGGTATCGCCACGCTCGTGCGCAAGCTGGGCGATCGCGACACGCTGCTCATCCCGGTGCTCATGCTGGCGTTCGGCATCTGCGGGTCCACGTACGGCATGATGGAGGAGACCATTCCCTTCTACATCCTGCTCGCGTCGGTGACCTACGCCATGGGCTTCGACTCGATGGTCGGTGCGCTCGTCATCCTCATGGGTGCCGGCCTGGGCACGCTCGGCTCCACGGTGAACCCGTTCTCGGTCGCCATCGCGTCGGCCGCGCTCACCGACATGGGCATCGAGGTCAACCAGGGCATCAACATCGGCGTCGGCTTTTTGCTGTTCGTGATCGCCGAGGCCATGGGCATCGTGTTCGTCATGCGCTATGCCAAAAAGGTCAAGGCCGACCGCGCCGCCTCCGCGATGACCTCCGAGGAGCTCGCGCGCATGGATGCGGCGTATGCGGAGGGCTCCGAGCACGCCTCCGACCTCGCGGGCGCCACGCTCACCGCCAAGCAGAAGTTCGTGCTCGTGCTGTTCGCCCTGTCCTTCGTGGTCATGATCGTGTCGTTCATCCCGTGGGAGAGCTTCGGGATCGGCGTGTTCGCCATCGGCGGGACCGCCGACGACCCGAGCACCGCGTGGAGCGCCGTGCTCACCGGCTTGCCGCTCGGCCAGTGGTACTTCACCGAATGCGGTATCTGGTTCTTCGTGATCTCCATCGTGATCGGCATCGTGGGCGGCTTGTCCGAGAAGGAGATCGTCAACACCTTCATCGACGGCGCCTCGACCATGATCTCGACGGCGCTCGTGATCGCCGTGGCGCGCGCCATCTCGGTGCTCATGTCCGAGACCGGCTTGGACGTGTTCGTGCTCAACGCCGCCGCGAGCGCGCTGGCCGGCGTGTCCGCCGTGGTCTTCGCCCCGGCGAGCTACGCGTTGTACTTCGTGCTGTCGTTCCTCATCCCGTCGAGCTCCGGCATGGCGACGGTCTCCATGCCTATCATGGGCCCGCTGGCCGACAGCCTGCATTTCTCGCCCGAGATCATGATCATGATCTACGTGGCGGCGCACGGCGTGGTGGCCATGATCACGCCGACCAACGGCGTCATCGTGTCCGGTCTGGAGCTCGCGCATACGAGCTACACGAGCTTCCTCAAGCTCACGCTCAAGTTCTTCGTGGCGCTCACCGTCGTGACCGCCGCGGTGCTGACGGTGCTGATGCTGTTCCTGTAGCGGCCGTCTGAGACAGCGATTCCGTTCGGTCACGTTATGCAGCCGAACGGGACGGGGCGGAGCGGATCGGGCATGGGACCCGTCCGTTTCGCCCCATGTTCGCGATGCCGACCCGCGAAACTCGCGTGTATAATATGGCGATGTTGTCCGTACCGAATCGGCGTTGTATACTCGTTCGAGCTGGAATGCGCCCCGCGGGCCGCCCGCGGCCGGTGCTTCCCGTCGAGTTTGCCATGTAACATGGGAGGAAAAGTATGTTCCCTAAGGGTTTCGAGTGGGTTGTCATCCTCATCGTCGCGCTGCTGATCTTCGGCCCCAAGAACCTTCCGAAGCTCGGTGCTTCGTTGGGTAAGACGGTGAAGAACATCCGCGAGGGCATGTCCACCGACGACGTCGAGTCCGAGGAGGAGCCCGAGTCCGAGGAGGACAAGGAGATCCGCGAGCTCGAGGCCAAGCTCGCCGAGGCCAAGGAGGCCAAGGCCAAGAAGGACGAGGGCCCGATCGACGAGGACTAGTCCCGCCTCGATACGGGGTGAGCGATGACCGGCTTCCCCGGTGGGGCGAGCCGGTCATTTTGTGTTTTGGAGTACCCGGCGCCGCGCGGCGCCGATGACGGAAACGTTGCAAGGAGAAGCACGCATGGATGCAAGCGAGATCGTACTGACAGCTGAGGGCCGCCAGAAGCTCGTCGAGGAGCTCGAGTGGCGCGAGGGCGAGAAGACCCGTGAGATCGTCGAGCACATCAAGGAGGCCCGCGCCTTCGGCGACCTTTCCGAGAACGCCGAGTACGATGCCGCCAAGGAGGAGCAGGCCAAGAACGCCTCCCGCATCGCCGAGATCCAGGCCATCCTCGCCAACGCGCGCGAGGTCGAGGCGGGTGCCCACGGCCTGACCGTCTCCATCGGCTGCACGGTGTCGCTGGTCGACGGCGACGGTGTGGCCACCGACGTCACCCTGGTGGGTACCACCGAGACCAACTCGCTCGAGCACAAGATCTCCAACGAGTCCCCGGTCGGCCGTGCCATCATCGGTCACGGCGAGGGCGAGACCGTCGAGGTCATCACGCCGTCCGGCAAGTCCCGCGTCTACACCATCACCAAGATCACGCGCTAGGCCATAAGGTCCCGCGCCACGCAGTTCGCTCGCTCCCTGGGACCTTGGGCCTCGGGGAGCGTTTTTCGTAGAGGAGAAGCCATGGAAGCCAACCAGAACGCCCAGACGGACGCCGCGTCCGCCTCGACGCTCAACGACGAGCGCGCCCGTCGCCTCGCCGACCGCGCCGCGATGCTCGAGGCGGGCAAGAACCCCTATCCCGAGCACTCCGACGTGGAGCACCACGTCGCCGACATCGAGGCGGCCTATGCGGAGCTGCCCGCGGGCGAGGACACCGACGACGTCGTGAAGATCGGCGGCCGCGTGGTCGCCAAGCGCGGTCAGGGCAAGATCATGTTCGTGGTCCTGCGCGACCCGACCGGCGACATCCAGCTGTTCTGCCGCATCAACGATATGCCCGCCGACGCCTGGGAGCTGCTCGGCGAGCTCGATCTGGGCGACATCGTGGGCGCTGAGGGCGTCGTCGTGCGCACCAAGCGCGGCCAGCTGTCCGTCGCCCCGAAGAAGCTCACCCTGCTGTCCAAGGCGGTCCGCCCGCTGCCCGAGAAGTTCCACGGCCTGTCCGACAAGGAGACCCGCTACCGCCAGCGCTACGTCGACCTGATCGTCAACGCCGACGTGCGCGAGACCTTCGCCAAACGTTCCCGCATCGTGAGCGCCTTCCGCCGCTACATGGAGGACAACGGCTACATGGAGGTCGAGACGCCCATCCTGCAGACCATCCAGGGCGGCGCCACGGCCAAGCCGTTCATCACGCACTTCAACGCGCTCAACCAGGAAAACTACCTGCGCATCGCCACCGAGCTGCACCTCAAGCGTCTGCTCGTGGGCGGCTACGAGCGCGTGTTCGAGCTGGGTCGCATCTTCCGCAACGAGGGCATGGACCAGACGCACAACCCCGAGTTCACCACCATGGAGGCGTATCGCGCCTACTCCGACCTCGAGGGCATGAAGGAGCTCGCCGAGGGCGTCATCAAGGCCGCCAACGCCGCGGTGAACGATTCGGAGCAGATCGAGTACCAGGGCACCGTGATCGACCTGTCCGGCACCTGGCCGAGCCGCCCCATGACCGAGATCGTCTCGGAGGTCATGGGCCGCGAACTCAACCTCGACACGCCGATCGACGAGCTGCGCGCCGCCGCCGAGGAGTGCGGCATCGAGGTCAAGCCCGAATGGGGCCCCGGCAAGCTCATCGCCGAGATCTACGACGAGCGCGGCGAGGACTCCATCGTGAACCCCACGTTCGTGTGCGACTATCCGGTCGAGGTGAGCCCGCTCGCCAAGCGCTTCGAGGACGATCCGCGTCTCACGCACCGTTTCGAGCTCGTGATCGCCGGCCATGAGTACGCCAACGCCTTCTCCGAGCTCAACGATCCCGTCGACCAGGCCGAGCGCTTCGCCCGCCAGATGGAGGAGAAGGCCGGCGGCGACGACGAGGCCATGGAGTACGACGAGGACTACGTGCGCGCGCTCGAGTACGGCATGCCGCCGGCCGGCGGCATCGGCATCGGCATCGACCGCGTGGTCATGCTGCTCACCGATTCGGCGTCCATCCGCGACGTGCTGCTGTTCCCGCACATGAAGCCCGAGCGCGGCAGCGCCAACGGTGCCGCCGCCGCACGCGCCAAGGATGCTAAGGCCGCCGGCGCCGCCGCATCCAACGTCGCGCCCAACCGCAAGCCGACGATCGACTTCTCCAAGATCGCCGTCGAGCCGTTGTTCGCCGACTCCGTGGACTTCGAGACGTTCAGCCGTTCGGACTTCCGCGTGGTCAAGGTCAAGGATTGCGTGCTGCCGCCCAAGAGCAAGAAGCTCCTGCAGTTCACGCTCGACGACGGTTCGGGCACCGACCGCACCATCGTGTCGGGTATCCACGACTACTACGAGCCCGAGGATCTGGTCGGCCGCACCTGCGTGGCCATCACCAACCTGCCGCCGCGCAAATTCATGGGCATCGAGAGCTGCGGCATGCTGATCAGCGCCATCCATCAGGAGGGCGACGAGGAGCGTCTGAACCTCCTCATGCTCGACGACGCCATCCCGGCGGGCGCCAAGCTGTACTAAGAGGCTGCGACTGCGATATACCGCACGCTAACGCAGGCCGCCCGGTCTCCCGTGGGAAAATGGGGACTGTCCCCATTTTCCCACGGGAACCGGGCGGCCTGTTTGTCCTGTCGATGGGAAAAGAGTGTCTGTCCCTATTTTCTTGTCCCTATTTTCCCGCTGTCCCCATGTTCCCTTTCGCTGCGCTACCATGCAGGGGTGGGGAGGTGCCGCAGATATGCAGGACGGACAGCTTCATTATCGCTACGAGAACGCGAGTGCGAATCTCAGGCTCGAGCACTACGTATATCGAATCGGTTCGTACCACTACAACTGGCACACCGATTTCGAGCTGCTGGTGGTCGTGAAGGGTTCGGTCGAGCTGTGCGCGAGCGGTGCGCGTTACGTGCTCGACGAGGACGATATGATTCTCATCAACCCCAATGAGGGCCATGCGACGCTCGGCTTGAGGCAGGACAACACCGCCATGGTCCTCCATATCGACCCTGCGTTCTTCCGTGGGTATTTCGGTACCGATGAGATGGTGTCGCTGCGGCTCGTGTCCGATCCCGCGCGGCGATCCGACCCGCGTTTGGCGACCATCCGCCGCTGCCTGGCGCAGCTGATGGTGCTGAGCGCTCGGAGCGACCCCGCATCGCGTCTTCACTACGACGCATCGTTCTATCGCCTGATGTCGGCGATCGTCCCAGAGGGGTCCGGGCGCGAAGACGCCGATACGTTCCGGATCGACCATGGTGGCAACGACGTGGTCAACAAGTTGGTCGCTTATATCGAGAGGAACTATCGTCGTCGCGTCACCTTGGCCGATCTTGCACGCAAAACCGGCTACAACACGAGCTACATCTCCCAATTGTTCAAGGACAAACTCGGCATCAATTTCTCGGATTACCTCACGCGCGTGCGCCTGGCGGCGGCGACTGCGGCGTTGAGCTCGAGCGATGCGCGTGTGAGCGATATCGCCGCCGAGTATGGATTCGCCGACCTCAAGGCGTTCAATGCCGCGTTTAAAAAGACCTTCGGGAAGTCGCCTACGGAATACCGCGGGTTGCTGTCCGCTGACAATCGAGCGACCGATACGGTCTTTAAACAGGTATTCGTCTCCGCCGATGATGAATACGTCGGCATGAAGCTGGCGGGATACATCGCCGGGCGATCGGATGGGGACGCCGCGGCCGTTACGCGGAAAACGACTCCCTTCGATGACAAGGCGTTGGACGATTTGCGGCGTTCGCTCGAGGAGATGCGCTCCTCGCTCGAGCAGGCGACGGCGATTGCCGCCGAGCTTACAACGCACTGAACGGTCGCCGACATTCTAGCCCGCATCGTGCATCTCCGCTTACCGGCGCTTGTCGACCGTTCGCCGCGTGTCGCCTGACGTACGGGGAATTCTGTTTTCCAATGAATCGACATGCGGCACATCTTTAGCTCCCGTGCATGTCGAATCTCCCGTCCTCATCGACAATAATACCAAATAATCGCAGCTAGATGATGCTTTGCGTCGAAAGGCGCCCTTTATATCCAGGGTGCTGCGTCGTGGTGTCGCACCGTTCGCCCGGCGCATCGCCGTGACGGGAGAGCGCCTGCAAAATTGGAAGGAACCTCGCTTCCCCACGCCGTAATCTTCAAATCGTCGAAGCCCGAAAAAACCCGACGACAGCAGATAACCTGCAGGTCACGGCATGCGGGCAATCAAATCCCATCCAGATAAGGGAGGTAGAGCAGGTGGAGAACAACGAGAGCTTGGAGCGGTTGACGAACATCGTCGCCGACTTCACCAGTCTGGTGGGCAAGCGTCTGCCCGACGACGTCACGGCGAAGCTCAAGGAGCTTGCCGACGCGGAGACGGTCCCCATGGCGCAGATGATCTACAAGACCATGGCCGCCAACCAGGAAAAGGCGTGGGAGCTCAACCGTCCGTCGTGCCAGGACACGGGCCTCATCCAGATGTTCGTGAGCGTGGGCAGCAAGTTCCCCTACATCGACGAACTTGCCGACGTGCTCAAGGAGGCGGTGTTCCGCGCCACGCAGAAGGCCCCGCTGCGCCACAACACCGTCGAGACCTTCGATGAGAAGAACACCTACACCAACGTCGGCACCAAGTCCCCGTGGCTGTACTGGGATATCGTCCCGGGCGATGACAAGGTCAAGATCCACGTGTACATGGCGGGCGGCGGTTGCTCGCTGCCCGGTTCCGGCAAGACCTTCATGCCGGGCGAGGGTTACGAGGCGGTCGTGAAGTTCGTGCTCGACCTCATGACGTCCTACGGCCTGAACGCCTGCCCGCCGCTCATGGTCGGCATCGGTATCGGCACCTCGATCGATTCTGCGGCCTACATGTCCAAGCTCGCGCTCATGCGCCCGGTGGGCAGCCGCAACGGCAATCCGCTGGCCGCGCAGCTCGAGGAGGAGCTCATCGACGCCATCGACAAGGTCGGGCTCGGTCCGCAGGGTCTGGGCGGTTCCGCTTCGGTCATGGACGTGCATATCGAGAACTCCGCGCGTCATCCGTCGGTGCTGTCCTGCGCGGTCAACGTGGGCTGTTGGTCGCATCGCCGCGGCACCATCGTGATCGATTCCGACCTCAACTACGAGCTTCTTACCCACAAGGGGGTTGAACTGTGAAAAAGGTACTCCACACGCCGGTTTCCGCTGAAGATCTGAAGGACATCCACGTCGGCGATGTCGTCTATCTGACCGGCCACATCACCACCTGTCGCGATGTCGCGCATCGTCGCCTCATCGAGCTCGGTCGCGAGCTGCCCATCGACCTTGAGGGGGGTGCCATCTTCCACGCCGGCCCCATCGTGCGCAGCACGAAAAACGAGGATGGCACCGAGACGCACGAGATGATCTCGCTCGGACCCACCACCTCCATGCGCATGGAGAAGTTCGAGAAGGAGTTCATCGAGCAGACCGGCGTCAAGGTCATCGTCGGCAAGGGCGGCATGGGTCCGAACACTGAGGCGGGCTGCAAGATCGGTCCCGCTATCCACTGCGTGTTCCCTGCCGGTTGCGCGGTGCTCGCCGCCACCGAGGTCGAGGAGATCGAGGATGCCAATTGGCGTGAACTCGGTATGCCCGAAACCCTGTGGACCTGCCGTGTGAACGAGCTCGGTCCGCTGATCGTCTCCATCGACGCCGAGGGCAACAACCTGTTCGAGCAGAATAAGGTCACGTACAACGAGCGCAAGGAGGACGTGCTCGACGAGCTGTACGACAAGGTGCACTTCATCAAGTAGCGCCTCGCCTTCGGAGACGAAATCGCCTTCCCTTCAGCGCTGAGATACCCGTGTGCAGACGAGCAGCGCTTCTTTCCTTTGCCGGGCGCGGCGAGCCATTGCGTCGATCATCATCTCGCCGCGCCCACTCCTCATTTCCGAGGCATGACGCTCCGGATCGGAGCGGATCCCATGTGTTTCGACAATTCGATAGCTCGCTGTTATAGGAGGTGCTTTCCCCTTGCTGACCGTTTTGGCTCTCGCCATGATCGTGTGCTTCATCGTGTTGCTGTCCATGAAGAAGCTCTCGGTTTTCAACGCGCTCACCTTGGTCCCGCTCGTCTTCGGCGTCATCGCGATGTTCGTCACCGGTGCGAGTTTCTCCGATCTGTTCACGTGGATCAAAGAGGGCATATTCTACACGGTTGACTATGAGACGCAGAGCGCGTCGATGGGCGTCATCTCGCCCGGTTTGACCATCCTGTTCTCGATCCTCTACTTCGACCTTATGCTCGGCGTCGGCCTGTTCGATCCCGTCGCCGCGTTCTTTATCAAGATGGCCAAGGGCGACCCGCTCAAGGTGCTCATGTCCACCGTCATGGTCTCGTCGGTCGTCGCGTTCAACGGCGATACCACGACGACGATCATCATCTGCGTGTCGGCGTTCATCAACCTGTACAAGCAGTTGGGTCTCAAGTTGATCTACCTGGCGATCATCATCGTGGCGCCCATCGGCATCTGGAACCAGCTTCCGTGGGGCGGCCCGACCATCGCGGCGGCCACCGCGCAGGGTATCGAGGTCAACGAGCTGTTCGCCACGCTGCTCCCCGGTCTTATCGCCGCGCAGGTCACCGTCATCGCCATCACGTACTTCATCGGTCGTAAGGAGCGCAAGCGTCTTGGTTGGTCGCCTGATGACGCCAAATCCGTCTCGCCCGAGCAGCTCGATCGCATGATCGCCGCCGTGCGCGACAAGGATGTCGAGCTCAAGCGCCCGAAGCTGTTCGTGTTCAATCTCGTGCTGACGCTTGTCGCGGTCGTATTGCTCATCCAGGGTGAGATCCACGGCTCGATTATCTTCATGCTCGCCTCGGCCATCGCGCTCGTGGTGAACTACCCGAACGTCGATGAAAGCTCGCAGCGTCTCGAGGACCTCGCCGCCGATGTGCTGCCGACTGCGGTGATCACGCTCGGTGCAGGCGTGTTCTCCGGCGTGCTGACGGGTTCCGGCATGGCGACGGCACTGGCGAATTTCATCGCCGGTATCATTCCGACGCAGCTTTCGAGCCACATGGCGCCCATCTATGCCATCATCGCCACGCCTGCCATCTGCTTCCTGCCGCAGGATGCGTTCTATTTCGGAATTGCGTCGGTCATGAAGGATGTCATGGCGCAGTTCGGCATCACTGCCACACAGGCCGCCGTCGCCTCGATGGTGGGCCAGGCGTTCCGTCTGGTAAGCCCGGTTATTCCCGCCCTGTACATGCTGTGCGGCGAGTGCAAGCTCAACTTCGCCGAGTTCATGAAGGAGTACGGCAAGTATTACGGCCTGATTCTGCTCGCTGTATACCTTGTGGTCTACGGCGCCGTCGGTTCCCTGCCGTACTAGGGCCGAACAACGTCATCCTCTCTTTTCTTACGCAAGAAGCGGGTCGCTTGGGAAACCGGGCGGCCCGCTTCTTTTGCGGCGGTGGGAAAAAGGTGCCTGTCCCCATTTCCCCACGTGGGAAAATGGGGACAGGCACCTTTTCCCACCGCCGCTAGGGGGAGCGTGGATATGGAACATGGAACGGATGGTGTTTCACAGCACATGGCTGCCGGATTGACATCGGTGCAGTTGCGCGTCGTGGCGACGCTGGGGTTTTGCGGGCTCGTGTCAGCGGCAGACAACTGGTTCGTGTCGCCGGCGCTGCCCGCCATCGCCCAGACGCTCTCGGTGGCGCCCGTGGCGGCGACGATCATCCTGACGGCGTACATGCTGCCCTACGGCACCTTGCAGCCGGTATGCGGCTCCATCGCGGACCGCATCGGGCGGTTGCGCCTACTGCGCATCATCGTGGCGGGGCTGTGCGCCGGGACGTTTCTGTGCGCCGTCGTGCCGAGTTTGCCGTTGCTGGTCATCGCGCGCATTGTGACCGGCTGCTTTGCGGCGGGCATCATCGCGGTGTCGCAGGCGTTCGTGAGCGACGTGGTGGCACTCGAGCAGCGTGGGGGAGCGGTGGGCATCCTCATGGGGATCACCTTTACCGGCCAGGGACTCTCGGCGGGACTCGGCGGTATTCTGACCGACGTCGTGGGCTGGCGTGCCGCGTTCGCGACGTTCGGCGTGCTGGCCGCCTTGGCGTGGGTAGGGCTGTTGGGTTTGCGCGAGCCGTCGCACCGTGCCGCGGCAGATGACGGTTCCACGCGTGCGGACGCTGCATCCAGTGTCTCGCATTCCGAGCCCGCGCGCCCGGCCGCCGCGTCGGATGCCTCTCGTGCGGGTAACCCGATCGCGGTGTTCCTCCGGTCGGCGGTGCGCATCTTTTTGGGGACGCGCCGGACGGTGTATCTGCTCGCCTGCTCGACGGGCCTGTTGTTTTTGGGCGTCTACGGGCTCATGGGCACGTTTTTGAACCAGGTATGCGGCCTGAGCTCGACCCAGGCGGGGCTCGTCATGATGTTCTACGGCGTGTGCTGCCTGCTCGGGGGATCCGTGTCGGGCAAGCTCGGGGCGCGTCGAGGGATCGTCGGGGTCATTCGAATCGGCGAGCTGTCGGGTGTGCTGGCGGTCTGTGCGCTCATGGTTTCGACGGCCACGGGCTCGTGGGTCCCTGCCCTCGTGGCCGCGGCGTGTTTAGGGTTCGGCTACATATCGGTGCAGCCCTCGCTGGTGACGCTGTCGATGGACGCCGACCCGTTGCAGGTGGGGCTTTGCACCGGCCTGATCGGTTTCGGCGTCTTCGCGGGTGGCGGCGTGGGGTCCGCCCTCGGCGGTGCCGTGTTGACGGCGGGCGGCTACCTCGCGCTGTGGGCCGTGGCGGCGCTGGGGTTGCTGCTGCAATTCTTCGCAAGCATCCGCCTCAAGGGCTGATGTCCCAAAAGGGGCCAGGAGAAAAGTGGGACACCGGTGTCCAAAAAGGGCCAGGAGAAGTTTGGGACATTCGGACCGCCGTCGCCCACTGTGCATCTGCGGAGCGTTTTAGCAAATAAAACGTTCCGAAACTGCACAAGCGAGCGTCAGGGCGCGTCCGGCCCCTCGGGGCACGTGAGAACCATCGAGTGTTCCGTCACCCTTCCGTCTCGCCGAACACGGGAACGGAACATGCGGGTTTTGCGATGTGAGTGTTTTATTTTGAAAACCCTTTGTATGCCGTTGCGATAGCAATTCGCTGAGCAGGGCTTTTGCGATGCACGCCGCGCCGTATACTCGGCAGTCACGGAATAAAACACTCACTTTGTAAAACAGTTGTATAAAAAGCGCACCGGACGCAGTGAAGCTGTGCGTCCGGTGCGCTAGAAACAATACGCATCGATATATCGCCGAAAAGCGACAATCCTACTTCTTGCCGAACAGGCCACCCAGACCCTCGGCGATGCCGGAGAGCGGGGAGTCGCCGAGGATGCCGCCCAGGTTCTCGGCGATGCTGCCAAGATTAAGGTTGCCGAGGTCGAGCCCCTCGGGTAGCTCGATGCCGCCACCCATGACGGCGTCCTTGACGTGGTCGACGACGCCGGAAAGATCGGCGCCCTCGAGCTGATGGCCCGTGATGCCCTCGATGGCGCCGGCGGGATCGGAGAGAATGTCCTTGATGGTCTCGGGGCTGTTGCCGAGGTGCTCCATAACCTGGTCCGTGATAGCCTTGATGTCCATGATGATCCTTTCAGGGTCGGTATACGGGCTAGAGCCCGTCTGAGACTATACCGGCTTGTACCCACGTTAACCAGTCCATTAACGATTCGATGAGCACCCTACCATGACATATGAAATTAAAAACACCCCAGGGGTTATTTTGCATGGAGCCATGTCGACATGGCTCCATGCAAAATAACCCCTGGGGTGTTTTTACGCAGGCTATCCCTGCTCGCGGGCCTCCATGATGAGCATCTGCAGGCGGTTCTCGATGTTTGCCTGGCTCGTGTCGGGATCGTAGTCGAGCGGCAGGATCGTCACGTCGGGGTAGCGCTCCTTCAGGCTTTTCACGATGCCACGTCCGACGATGTGGTTGGGCAGGCATCCGAACGGTTGCAGGATGATGAACGCGCGGCAGCCGTTCTTCGCATGATGCAGGATCTCGGCGGGGATCAACACGCCCTCGCCGGCGTCGAACGTGTGGTGCACGATATCGTCGCTCGCTCGCACGAGTTCGCCCATACGCTCGGGCGGCTCGTAGAGCGGATGGCGGCGGGCGATCCGGTCGGTCGCGCTCTGTGCGAACTCGAACACGTCGTCGGACACCGCCCACTCGGTCTTTTGCGCAAGCGGCTTGTGGATGCCGAACTCGCGCACCTGCGCGTGCTTGTAGAAGTACGTCTTGCGGATGACATCGGTCATGCGCGCCTCGATGACCTCGAATCCGTTGCGCTCGAGGTACAGCTCGATATCGCGGTTGGCTCCGGGGTGGAAGTTGAGCAGGTACTCGCCTACGATCAGCACACGAGGGCGGCGCACGCTGCGATCGATCTTCACGTCGGCCATCACCTGGATGCCGCGCTTGAACCCGGCGATGCCGCCGCGCACGCCACGGTGCTTGAAGCCGCTGATCACGTGGTCGAGTGCGATCTCGAACGCGCGGTCGGAAGCGCCCATCTCCAGCTCGTAGGGACGCATCTTGCGCAGCAGCTCCTCGAGCGCATCGATCATCGGCAGGCCGTAGGCGATGCGCATGGCGGTGAGCAAGCTCATCTTGAAGCCGGGATGCAGGTTGTGGTCGTCGGTGAGATCGTTTGTGATGATGGGCACGTGCGCAAAGCCGGCGTCGTCGAGCGCCTTGCGCAGCAGGGCGGAGTAGTGCGTCAGACGGCAGTCGCCCACGTACTTGGCCATCATGACCGCGGTGTGCTCGAGGTCGTAATCGCCGTTGATGAGCGCGTCGAGCACCTCGCCGATCACGATCTGCGCGGGGAAACAGATGTCGTTGTGCACGTAGCGCTTGCCCAGGCGGATGGCGTTCTCGCGGCCGACCGGCAGCGAGACGGCGTTGACGCCCTGTTTGGTGAAGGCGGCGGCCATGAGGCGCGAGAAGGCGTGCGAGGTGTTGGGCACGAGCACCGTGTAGGTGTCGCGCTCGTCGCGGGTGAATTTGACGGGGTAAGGGTCACCGAGCTCCCGGATGCCCTCAGCGTCACCTGCGTCCTCGCCGCGCTCGCGGCGGATGCGTGTCGTCTCCAAAAACGAGCGGACGCGGATGCGCAGGGCGCCCTCGGCCGCGCTCTCGTCGACCTTGAGTAACAGGGGCCGTTTGGCCGAGACTTCGTGCATGAGGCGGGCGGCCTCGTCTGCCAGATAGGCGTCGTGCCCGCAGCCGAAGCTCGCGATTTGCGCGAACTCGAGTCCCTCGGTGCGCGCGGCGATAAGCGCGCACGACAGGATACGCGCGTGGTAGTTGTTGGCGATATCCAGGCGGCTGCGTGTGAGGTCGACCTCGCGCATGCCCGGGACGGCGTCGGCGGTGAGCACCGGAACACCTTGCTCCACGAACATGCCCGGTAGGTTGTGGTTGACGAGCGGGTCGGTCTGGTAGGGGCGCGCCGCGAGTACGACGGCCGTGCCGCCGCTCGCCTGGACCTGCTCGAGCACGTCGGCGCCGCGGCGCTCGAGCGCGTCGGTGAACGCCTGCCGGGCTCGATCGGCCTCGACGAGCGCGGCGCGGGTCGCGTCGGCGGGGATGTCGAACGTGGAGGCGAGGTACTGCACGAGCTGACGCTCGCGGTCCTCGACGGTGTACCAGTGGAACAGCGGCGAATCGAAGGGGATGCCGAAGCGCTTGGTCGGGTTGTCCGACGAGCGGATCACCATGGGGTAGCCCTTGACCACCGCGCACATGGACTCGGCGGTCTCGGCCGTGCCCTCCGGCGCGACGGTGGTGATGATCGGCATGAAGATGCGGTCGACGCGCTTGCCGGCAAGGTCGCGCAGGTGCCCGTGGACGAGTTTGGCCGGAAAGCAGATGGTGTCGGAGCATACGGCCGACAGTCCTTGCTCGTACATGCGGTGCGAGCTCATGCCCGACAGCACGACGGTAAAGCCGAGCGACTCGAGCAGCGCCGTCCAAAACGGCGCGGAATCCCAGATGGCGAGCACGCGGGGGATGCCGATGCGGATGCCCCGGTCCGGTAGGACCTGCGCGTGGTCGGGCTTGGCGAACAGCAGGCGGGTGCGCTCCTCGAACAGGTTGGGAACGCGGTTCGCCTCGGCAGCTGCCTGTTTGGCGCGCCGGCGGACCTCGTCGTCGTGCGGGTCGCCGATGACCTCGCCGCGCGAGCAGCGGTTGCCCGTGACGAAGCGCTCGCCGGTGGAGAAGCTCACGATCGTGCGCGCGCAATGGTTGGTGCAAAACGGGCAGGTCACGTTGCCTTCGCGCGAGAAGCTGAGCTGTCGTGCGGCATCGAAGCCGATGAAGGAGGAGGCGGTCGCCGCGAAATCGTCGCTCGCGTTCGTCGGATTGCCCCCGCCTTCCCGCGCGCCGGCGTCGCCATGCCGTTCCAGCTGTTCTTTGGCGAGCAACGCCGCTCCGATCGCACCCATGAGGCCAGGGTAGGGGCTACGCGTCACCCTGCGGCCAACGTGCTGCTCAAAGGCGCGCAGCACAGCGTCGTTGGCGAACGTGCCGCCCTGCACCACGATGTGCTCGCCCAGCGCGTCCATGTTGGGCACGCGCACGACCTTGGTGAAGACGTTCTCGATGATGGAGCGGCAGAGCCCCGCCATGATGTCGGCGGGCGTCTTGCCGTCGCGCTGTTCCGAGATCACACTGCTCGTCATGAAGACCGTGCAGCGGCTGCCGAGTACGGCGGGGCTTTTCGACGAGAAGGCGGTTGCTGCGATATCCTTGACTTTTATGCCGAGCGAGCGCGCGAAGTTCTCCAAAAACGAGCCGCATCCCGATGAGCAGGCCTCGTTGACGATCACATCGGTGATGACGCCGTCGTCGACCCACATGGCCTTCATATCCTGGCCGCCGATATCAAGGATGAATGTGGCGTTGGGGCAGAAGGCGAGGGCGGCACGGGCGTGGGCGACCGTCTCGACGGTGTGGTAATCGGCGCCGAAGGCGCGGGCGAACAGCTGCTCGCCGTACCCGGTGGTGCCGAGCGCGCGCACCTGCAGGGTTACGCCCTGCGCGGCATAGCGGTCGCATAGTTCGACTAGGGCATCGCGGGCGACGTCGATGGGCTCGCCTTGGTTGGAGGAGTAGAACGAGTCGATGGGCATACCGTCCGTATCGAGCAGCACGAGCTTGGTCGTGGTGCTGCCGGCGTCGATGCCCAGGTACACCGGCAGCGTGTCGCCGCGGTGCAGGGCAGGCGGCTCGATCGGCTTGAGCGCGTGCGCGGCCTCGAAGGTGCGGCGCTCCTCGTCGGAGGCGAAGAAAGCGGGGGCGGAGGCGTGCTGCTGCCGAGGGGCGGCGGCCATGGCGTCGAGTTCGCGGGCGACGGCTTCGAGATCGTGCTCGCCCGTGCCCTCCTCGGACGTGTAACCGGCAAGCCACAGGGCAGCGCCGCGCGCGACGATGGTCTCGGGATGCTCCGGGATGATGATCTGGTCGGGATCGAGCCCCAGGCGCTCGGCGAACACGCGGACGAGCGTGTGGTTGAACGTGAGCGGACCGCCTTGGAACACCACGGGCGGGTTGATGTCGAGGCCCTGCGCCAAGCCGCCGATCGTCTGCTTGACCAGGGCATGGAAGGTCGACAGGGCGATGTCCTCCTTGGAGGCGCCTTGGTTCAGCAGCGGCTGGATATCCGTCTTGGCAAAGACGCCGCAGCGTCCAGAGATCTCGTGGACCGTGGTGCCCCGGGCGGCGAGCGCTTCGAAGTCCTCGGTTCCCACGCCCAGCACCGAGGCGATCTCGTCGATGAACGCGCCGGTTCCGCCCGCGCACGTGCCGTTCATGCGCATGTCGTCGACGCGCGACGCGCCGCGGTAGGGGTCTTCGGTGAGAAAGATCATCTTGGCGTCCTGGCCGCCCAGCTCGATGACGGTGCGCGCCTGCGGGTACAGGGTCTGTACCGCCTTGGCGCCGGCGACGACCTCCTGCACGAAGGGGGCATGGCATGTCTCGGCGATGGGCGCGGCGCCCGAGCCGGTCACGGCGATGCGGAAGCGTCTGCCGTCGAACTCGCGCCCCACCGCACGCAGCGCCGCTGCGGCGCAGGCAGCCTGATGCGCATGGTGTCGCTCATAGCTCGTATGGAGTACGGAACCGTCCGCGGGGTCGATCACGACCGTCTTGACCGTCGTCGATCCGACGTCGAGGCCGACGAGCAGGGAGGCGGTCGGATTGGGGACGGACGACGAGGGGGTGTTGAGCGAATCGGGCATGACGCGGGGACCTATTTTCCACGAACGGTTGAATGACCTGTACACGATACCCAATCGCGCTGGAAATAGAAGTAGTTTTCAAAAACATTTAGGTACATTACAAATTTCCCGCCGACAAGATGGTGACAAGATGGTGCCAGGTACAAACTTGTCGGCAGCGACAAGATGGTGCCAGGTTCAAACTTGTCGGTGGGAGGGTATGCTACCGATGATCCGACGTAACGCGTGGCGGGCGCGGGCATGAAGGCAGGTGCACGATGGGCAAGGTAATCGTTTTCGGCAGCCTCAACATGGACCTGACGATCGAGTGTCCGCGGCAGCCGCGCATGGGCGAGACCGTCACGGGAAGCGGCTTTCTGCTCAACCCCGGCGGCAAGGGCGCGAACCAGGCCGTCGCCGCGGCGCGTCTCGGGGCGGACACGGTCATGATCGGTGCGGTGGGCGTCGACGTGTTCGGCGATGCCCTCGTGGCGTCGTTGGAGGGAGCGGGGGTCGCCTGCGGGCGCATCCGTCATATCGACGGAGTCTCGACCGGCGTGGCCTCCATCACGCGCGTGGGCGGCGACAACTGCATCGTGCTCGATCCGGGCGCGAACCACGTGCTCACGGGGCACGACGTCACGGTCGTGCTCGACGAGGTCGCGGCTGCCGGCGACGTGTTCGTGACGCAGCTCGAATGCGACCTTGCCGCCACGTGGGAGGCGCTCGCCGCGGCGCATGCCCGCGGGCTGTACACCATCCTCAACCCGGCTCCGGCCGTCCCGATCCCCCGCGAGGTCTGGGCATCCGTCGACGCGATCTGCCTGAACGAGACGGAGTGCGAGATCGTGACGGGGGTGTTCCCCGGCGATGAGCTGGCAATCGAGCACGCGCTGGAGCTGCTGGCGGACTGGGGCGTCGGGATGGTGGCGCTTACGCTCGGAGCCCAGGGCTCGCGTGTGTTGTGCGAGGGCCGGACGATCGACTCGAGGCCTCCGGCGGTGCGCGTCATCGACACCACGGGCGCTGGCGACACCTACATCGGCGCACTCGCCATGGGCCGCGCACGAGGGCTGTCCCTCGACGAGACCGTGGAGTGGGCGACCTGCTCCTCGGCGCTCGCCACCGCCCGTCTCGGCGCCCAGCAGGCCGTCCCCGCCGCCGACGAGGTCGCCGCGCTCATGGTCGTGCGCCGCTAGGCGACGGGCGGCAAGGCGACAAGTTTGTACCTGGCACCAACTTGTCAGGCGACAAGGCGGCGAGACCGACAAGTTTGTACCTGGCACCAACTTGTCGTGGCACCAACTTGTCGCCAACTTGTCGGTCTCGGCGGGGCTGGCGCCGCCCCGATCGCGGTGATACGTGTGTTTCGTGCGTGAATGCGGCGCGTTCGGTTAAGATAATTCTCTTTAGGGTAGAGGTTGTGCGAAACGACGCACCACATCTATAGCACGTAAGAGGTATGCGCATGCTAGATCGATTCACCGACCGCGCGCGCCGCGTCATGTCCCTCGCCAAGGAGGAGGCGCTCGCGCAGCATTCCTCCAAGGTGGGCACCGAGCATCTGCTGCTCGCGCTCGCCAAGGAGCAGGAGGGCATCGCCGCCGAGGCGCTGCGCTCGCTCGAGATCACCTACGACGACATCCAGTCGCAGCTCGAGGAGATCCGCACCACGGTTCCGCAGGAGGAGCCGGCCGAGTCCGCCAAGCTCGCGTTCACCCCGCGGGTCATCTCGGTCATGGAGCGGAGCTTCCGGCTCGCGCGCGAGAACAACCAGACCTACGTGTCCACCGAGCACCTGCTGCAGGGCATCGTGGACGAGGGCGACGGCATGGCCATGGACATCCTCCAGCGCCTGGGCGTGTCGGCCGCCTCGGTCCGCGGCGCGGTGGACAAGCTCACCGCCAAGGACCAGGGCAGCAAGCGCCCCATGGCCGGCTCGGCCTCGGGTCGTCCCGGTGCGGGTCTGCCGTTCTTCTCGGGCGAGTCCGCCCGCGGGCAGGATTCGTCGGCGAGCACGCTCGAGCAGTTCGGCACCAACCTGACCGCCGAGGCGCGCGAGGGCAAACTCGACCCGGTCATCGGCCGTGAGCACGAGATCTCCCGCATGATGGAGATCCTGTCCCGCCGCACCAAGAACAACCCGCTCATCCTGGGTGACCCGGGTGTGGGCAAGACGGCCATCGTCGAGGGCTTGGCGCAGAAGATCGCCGCCAACGACGTACCCGAGAACCTGCTCAACATGAACATCTGGTCGCTCGACCTGCCCGGTCTCGTGGCCGGTGCCAAGTATCGCGGTGAGTTCGAGGAGCGCCTCAAGAACGTCATCGCCGAGGCGACCGAGGCAGACGACATCATCCTGTTCATCGACGAGATGCACACGCTGATCGGCGCGGGTTCCGCCGAGGGTTCCATCGACGCGAGCTCCATGCTCAAGCCGGTGCTCGCCCGCGGCGCCTTCCAGATCATCGGCGCGACGACCGCCGAGGAGTTCCGCAAGCACCTGCAGAAGGACCCGGCGTTCGAGCGTCGCTTCCAGTCGATCGACATCGACGAGCCGAGCCCCGAGGACACCATCAAGATCCTGAACGCCCTGTTGCCGCGCTACGAGGAGCATCACCACGTGCGCTACACGCCCGCGGCGGTCGAGGCGGCGGTCAACCTGTCGTCCCGCTACATCCAGGATCGGTTCCTACCCGACAAGGCCATCGACCTCATCGACGAGGCCGGCGCTCGCGCCCGCATCGCCGCCAACCGCGCGCCGGAGCCGGTGCGCACGGCCGAGAACCGCGTGGCCGAGCTCAAAGCGTCCGTCGAGGAGGCGACCGAGGCCGACGACATGAACCGCGCCGCCGAGCTCAAAGAGCAGCAGCACGCCGCCGAGATCGAGCTGTCCGAGGCGCGCGCCGCGTGGAACGCCGACATGGAGGCGAGCCCGCTCACCATCGACGTGCCGCAGATCGCCGACATCGTGTCCGTGGCGTCCGGCGTGCCGGTTTCCTCGCTCACCGAGGACGAGTCGCGCCGCCTGCTCGCCTGCGAGGACGTGCTCAAGACCCGCATCATCGGCCAGGACGAGGCCGTGCGTGCCGTTGCCAAGGCCATCCGCCGCTCGCGCTCGCCGCTCAAGGACCCGCGTCGCCCCGGCGGCTCGTTCATCTTCCTCGGCCCCACCGGCACGGGTAAGACCGAGCTCGCCAAGACGCTCGCGGAGTACCTGTTCGGCAGCAAGGACGCTCTGATCAGCTTCGACATGTCCGAGTTCTCCAGCGAGTACGAGGTCTCCAAGCTGATCGGTTCGCCTCCGGGCTACGTCGGCCACGAGGAGGGCGGCCAGCTCACCAAGGCCGTGCGCCGCCATCCGTATTCGGTCGTGCTGTTCGATGAGATCGAGAAGGCGCATCCGGATATCTTCAACATCCTGCTGCAGGTGCTCGATGAGGGCCGTCTGACCGACGGTCAGGGCAAGACGGTCGATTTCCGCAATACCGTGGTCATCATGACGTCCAACGTCGGCGCGCGCGAGATCGCGCAGGACGCCAGCGTGGGCTTCGGCACCACCGGCGAGGCGGGGCTTTCGACCGACGAGATCCGGACGCGTGCGATGGGCGAGCTCAAGCGCCTGTTCCGCCCCGAGTTCCTGAACCGCGTGGACGACATCGTGGTGTTCAGCAAGCTCACGGGTGAGTCGCTCACCAAGATCGCCGAGCTGCTCGTGGACGACCTGCGCCAGCGTCTGATCGCCAACGGCATGAACATCGAGCTCACCGACGCCGCGATCGACAAGATCGTGGCCGAGGGAACCGACCTCACCAACGGTGCCCGTCCGCTGCGCCGCGCCATCCAGCGCCTCATCGAGGACCCGCTGTCAGAGGAGCTGCTGGCAGGCGAGTGGCACGAGGGCGACACGGTGCTCGCCGACATCGCCGACGGGCATTTCGTGTTCAGCCACGGCACGGGCGAGATCCCCGCGCCGCGCGCCAAGGGCACGCTCGGTGCTTCGTTCGAGCCTGCGCCGCGCAACGCCGGCGGAGCGCCCGCGCTTGCCGGTGGCGGTTCGGGCGGCGTGGCACAAACCGCGTCGGGCGCGCACTAGTCCCGAGGATTACAGTCCCGCTTTCGACGGGCCGGATGCACGTATGCATCCGGCCCGTTGTTTTGCTGCGGTTTTGTGTAGGTTGATGCATGTCCTGCCGCGACAAGATGGTGCCAGGTACAAACTTGTCACTGTGACAAGTTTGTACCTGGCACCATCTTGTCGCGGCAGGGCCTCTGAACGCGGTGCAAAGAGGCGTTCGACGCCGGATGACCGTCCCGTTACCGCCGCATTTCAATATGTTGTCAGCCCCACGTCAGTTTTTCTTTGAGTTTCAAATCGTGTGAATATGTGCGTGTTCGGCATGAGACAATACATCCATGACTGGGAAAACGGAGCAGACGGAGTAGCACATTGGATAAGGAAGAGATTCAAAAGCGTATGGACAAGGCGATCAGGTTGACCGCTCCCGGCCAGCCGATCAGAACCGCCCTCGATATGATCATCGCGGGCCATCTGGGCGCCTTGATATGCGTCGGCGATACCGACAACGTGCTCGCGGCCGGCAACGACGGCTTCCCGCTCAACATCTCGTTCACGTCCAACCGTCTGTTCGAGCTGTCCAAGATGGACGGCGCCGTGGTGATCGACGAGGATATGTCGCATATTCTCCGCGCGAACTTCCACCTGAACCCCGATTCGTCGCTCGCGACCAACGAGACCGGCATGCGCCATCGCACCGCAGCTCGCATGAGCGTGCTCACCGACGCCATCATGATCTCGGTGTCGTCGCGCCGCTCGGTGGTGAACGTGTACGTCAAGGGCAAGGCCTATGAGCTGCAGCCCGTGTCGACCATCATGGGTTCGGTGAACCAGCTCATCGCCACGTTGCAGACCACGCGCAGCACGCTCGACCGTTCGCTCGTGCGCCTGACCGCGCTCGAGCTCGACGATTACGTCACGCTCGCCGACATCACCGATATCTTTTCGAGTTTCGAGATCATGCAGCAGGCCAAAACCGAGCTCAAGCGCTGCATCGTCAAGCTTGGTAACCAGGGCAAGCTCGTCCAGATGCAGATGGAGCAGCTCGCCGGTACGAGCATGGACACCGAATACGACCTGATGATCCGCGACTACGCGAGCGACTCCTCCGAGGACAACGCCCAGCGCATCCGTAAGCGTTTCAGCGAGATGACGCCCGAGGAGCTGTCCAACCCGTCGCGTGTTGCCTGCGCTCTGGGCTTCGACGACCTGGACGAGGACTCCATCATGACGCCGCTCGGCTTGCGCACGCTGTCGCGCGTGTCGGTCGTCCGCGACGGCGTGGCCGAGAAGATCGTGGACGAGTACGGCTCGCTGCAGGAGCTCATGGGCGACATCCAAAAGGACCCGGCGCGCTTGGGCGATTTCGGCGTCAACAACCCTGCGATCCTGGCGGATTCGCTCGCACGGATGCAGGGCAAGCGCGAAGGAGCCTAAGGTGGCCGCCGACGTTTGCGCCGTTATCGTCTCCGGTGGCAGCGGGTCGCGCTTCGGTAATCCCGGTGGCAAGCAACTCATGGAGGTCGCCGGCCGACCGCTCATGTCCTGGTGTATCGAGGCGTTCGACCGTGCGCCTTCGGTGGGCCATATCGTCGTGGTGTGTCCTGCCGCACAGACCGATGAGGTACGCAGCCGCGCGATCGCGCCGTTCGGGTTCGCAACGCCTATCACCTTTGCGCCTGCAGGTGCCACGCGTCAGGATTCCACGCGCGCCGGGCTCTGCGCGACGCCGGCGTCGATGCGCTACGTGGCGGTGCACGACGGCGCGCGCCCGCTGATCGCGGTCGAGACCATCGAGGCGGCGATCGCTGCGTTGCGCGACGACGAATCGCTCGACGGGGTCGTCTGCGGCCAGCCCGCGGTCGACACGCTCAAGGTCGTGGAGGACGGTGCGATCACAGACACGCCCGATCGCGCGCGGTTTTGGACGGTGCAGACCCCGCAGGTCTTTTCGGTGGAGGCGCTGCGCCGCGCGTACGACGTGGTCGACGCGACGGGATTCGTGGGGACCGACGACGCCTCGCTCGTGGAGCGTGCCGGCGGGCGCGTCCGCGTGGTGGAGAGCCCGCGCGACAACCTCAAGGTGACGTTGCCGGAGGATCTGGTGCCCATCGAGGCCATGCTGCGGGCGCGCGGATAGGGTTTCCGCACGTTTTCCGCCCGCTGCGGGCATTGGGCACCGTGTGCGGCGCATGCTATGATGCTGGTTTGAGAATCGCGATCGAAAGAGGCTCCTCATGCAGCTGCCTGCATTGCGCATAGGACATGGCTACGACGTGCATCGACTCGTCGAAGGACGACGCTGCATCATCGGTGGCGTGGACATCCCGTACGAGAAGGGCCTGCTCGGCCATTCGGATGCCGACGTGCTCGCGCACGCGCTCGCCGACGCCATCCTCGGCGCCTGTCGCGGAGGCGACATCGGCAAGCTGTTCCCCGACACCGACCCCGCCTACGAGGGCGCGGACTCGCTCGTGTTGCTCGAGCGCACGATGGCGTTCGCCCGCGAGCTGGGTTTTGAGCTCGTGGACGCCGACTGCACGATCGCCGCGCAGGCACCCAAAATCACCCCGCACCGCGATGCCATGCGCGCCAACCTGGCCCGCGCGCTCGGCGTGGATGTCGAGCAGATCGGCGTGAAGGCCACCACCACCGAGCAGCTCGGCTGGGAAGGCCAAGGCGAAGGCATCGGAGCCTGGGCCGTCTGCCTCCTCACACGATGTATCTAGTATTGGGAATTCAGCTCCGCTGAATTCGCCATCTTCCTCTCCGCCAAGGAGCTGCCCTCCTCGATGAGCCTGCAAGGTTCATCGAGGAGGGCGGGGATTAGTCGCCTTTATCGATTCGACATGCAAGGAGGTCTGCTGGATTCGCCCGCCGCGAGTTCCGCACGAGCAGAAGGCGCCAGCGGCGCCTTCGTCGCGAGTCAGGACTGCCCGAGCGCCGGGCGAATCCAGCAGACCTCCCCAGAAGGGTTCCAGTCATGAAGATCTACAACAGCAGCACGCACAAGAAGGAAGACTTCCAGCCCATCGAGGAGGGCAAGGTCCGCATGTACGTGTGCGGCCCTACCGTCTACGACAACATCCACATCGGCAACGCGCGCACGTTCATCAGCTTCGACGTGATCCGCCGCTGGCTGATCGCCGCCGGCTACGAGGTCACGTTCGCGCAGAATCTCACCGACGTGGACGACAAGATTATCAACCGCGCCAACGAGCAGGGCCGTACGGCCGAGGAGGTCGCGATCGAGTTTTCCGACAAGTTCATCGCCGTCATGCACAAGGCCAACGTGATGGACCCCGACGTGCGCCCGCGTGCGACCAAGGAGATCGGCCCCATGATCGGCATGATCAAGACGCTCATCGAGCAGGGTCACGCCTATGCGGCCGACAACGGCGACGTGTACTTCGCGGTGCGCAGCGACCCGAGTTACGGTGAGGTGTCGGGTCGCAAGATCGACGACCTCATGGTGGGCGCGCGCATCGAGGAGAACGAGGACAAGAACGATCCGCTCGACTTTGCCCTGTGGAAGGCGGCCAAGCCCGGCGAGCCCATGTGGAACTCGCCGTGGGGCAAGGGTCGTCCCGGCTGGCACACCGAATGCGCCGCGATGGTCCATCGCTATCTGGGCACGCCGATCGATATTCACGGCGGCGGCTCCGACCTCGCGTTCCCGCATCATGAGAACGAGTGCGCTCAGGCGACCTGCGCCTGGCACGAGGGCTTCGCCAACACCTGGATGCACACGGGCATGCTGCTGGTCGACGGCGAGAAGATGAGCAAATCGCTCGGCAACTTCTTCACGCTCGAGGAGGTGCTCGAGAAGCACTCCGCGGCGGCGCTTCGCCTGCTCATGCTGCAGACGCACTACCGCTCGCCGCTCGATTTCTCGTGGGAGCGCCTCGAAGGCGCCGAGAATTCGCTCGCGCGCATCGCCGGCACGGTGCAGAACCTGCGCTGGGCGGTCTCGCATGCCGAGGGCGAGCCGGATGCCACCCTCGCGGCGAAGCTCGACGCTGCCGTCGATGCGGCGAAGGCCGAGTTCGAGGCGCAGATGAACGACGACTTCAACACGGCGGGCGCGGTGGCTGCGTACTTCCAGCTGGTGACGGAGGCGAACACGTATCTCGATCAGGCGGGTTCGGCGGTCGACACGGATGTCGTCGCCGGTGCCGCCGTGAGCATCGCCGGTGCGTTTGCGGTTCTGGGCATCGAGCTTCCGGAGCCCGAGGAGGAGCTGCCGGTCGGGCTGCTCGGCGTGGCTGCAGGCCTGTGCGCCTACACGGGCGACGACGTCAACAAGGCCGCCGAGCGCATCCTTGCCGCCCGCGCCGAGGCGCGCGCCGCCAAGGATTGGGATACGGCCGACGCCATCCGCGATCAGCTGCGCGATATGGGTCTCATGATCGAGGACACCGCCGCCGGCTCCCGCATCAAGCACGTAAAATAACCCCAGGGGTTTTATTACATCGCAAGACAAGCCGCCGTTCCAGCAGGAAGGGCGGCTTTTTGCATACGGAGTACCCGTAAAAATACCCCAGGGGTTTTATTACATTGCCCTCGTAGGCTCATCGAACCGCTCACGCTATACTGGGTGCGGCAACGAGAGAAAGAGAGTCCATGGCAGAGAGACGGAAGAATCAGGGTCGCCCCACCGCAAAGTCGGGCCAGCCTCGCACCGGCAGGCCGAATCAGGCACGCGGGCCCAAGGGTGACCAGAAGCGTTCCAGCCGCGACGTGCGCGGCGGGCAGTCACGTGCGCGGCAGGAGGCACCCCGTCCCGTGGGCAACTTCATCGAGGGACGCCGCGCGGCAGCCGAGGCCCTGCGCACGGGCTTTCCGATCAAGCGGGCGCTCGTGGGCGAGGGCGCGTCCAAGGACGTGACGCTCAACCAGCTGGTCGAGGCGCTCTACGCGGCGAACATCCCCGTGCAGTTCGTGGGGCGCGATCAGCTCGAGGCCATCTCGAGCCATGGCGCGCACCAAGGCATCGCGCTCGAGGTCGGTGCCTATCCGTATGCCGACCTCGCCGACATCATCGCCCGTGCGGGCGACGGACCGGCGCTCGTGGTCGTGCTCGATCACGTGACCGACGCCGGCAACTTCGGTGCCATCGTGCGCTCGGCCGAGGTCGTGGGCGCGGCGGGAGTTGTCATCGCGTCCAAGCGTGCCGCCGAGGTGACCGTGGCCACCTACAAGACGAGCGCCGGCGCGGTCATGCACCTGCCCATCGCGCAGGTCCCCAATATCGCGCGCGCCCTCGAAGATCTCAAAGAAGCCGGCTTCTGGGCCTGCGGTGCCTCGGAACACGCCGAGCAGGTGTGCTGGGACGCCCCGATGCAGGGACGCATCGCGCTCGTCATGGGCTCGGAGGGCGACGGCATCTCGCGCCTCGTGCTCGAGAAGTGCGACTTTCTGACCAAGCTTCCGCAGCGCGGCGAGACCGAGAGCCTGAACGTGGCGCAGGCGGCGACCGCCCTGTGCTTTGAGTGGATGCGCCAGAATGTAAAATAACCCCTGGGGTTATTTTATATTTCACGCGAGAGGATGAGATGACCAAGAAGAACCGGGCCAAGTCCAAGGCGAAGCGCTTTGGCGAGGGCTCCGCGCAGAAATTCGTCGACGCCAGCACCTACGGCGTGGGCAACGCGTTTTCCGCCGCGTTCTCCACGCCGGACGTTCCGCGCGGCTCCAACGTGAGCGGTCAGCGCGAGCTGCTGGTGGTCGACGGCTACAACGTGATTCACGCGACGCCGCGCTACGAGCGGCTCATCTTCGACCACTCGGACGATCCGTACTCGGGCGACGTGTACGATCGCGCCCGCACCTCGCTGATCGCCGATGTAGCGGCATTTGCGCAGGGGCGCTACGAACCCGTCATCGTGTTCGACGGGGCCGGCAACGTCTCGGCCGATCGTCCCAACCTGCCGCAAGCGGGCGTGCGCATCGAATTCTCGCCGACGGGCGTGTCGGCCGACACGGTGGTGCAGCGCCTGTGCACCGAGGCGCGCGAGGCCGGCCGCGCTTGCACCGTGGTCACGAGCGACGGCACGATCCAGGCGACTGTGATGGGGAAGGGTGTGGCGCGCATCTCGGCGCGGATGTTCGTGGACGAGATACGGCAGGTCGACGCCGACGTGGCGGAGGCGGAGGAGGCCCCGCAGGTCAAGATGACGCTCGGCAGCCGCCTGTCGCCCGAGAGCCTGGCCAAGCTCCAGTCGCTTCGCAACGCGTAACCCCTACATATATAGAAGGGCTACGCTCGGCGGCGTCTTGCAGACGCATCCGCGTTTCAGTATCCTGTAGAAGCTTCGCGCGCAAGCGCCAAGCGTGCCAGCGTGGCTCAACGGTAGAGCAAGTGATTTGTAATCACTGGGTTGCGGGTTCGATTCCTGTCGCTGGCTCCATAGGAGGGTCTCGGGCCCGGCGCCGTCGCGGTGCCGGGCCCGGTTCGTTAAGAGGCCGACAGGGATCGAACCCGGTTCCGGGTGCGGAGCGAAGCCAACGGCGCGAGCCGTTGGCCGCACAGCACGCAAGGGCGGCGCCAGCCGCCCGCAGCGCACGCGCGGCGTCAAGCCGCGCGGATTCCTGTCGCTGGCTCCATAGGAGGGTCTCGGGCCCGGCGCCGTCGCGGTGCCGGGCCCGCTTCGTTAAGAGGCCGACAGGGATCGAACCCGGTTCCGGGTGCGGAGCGAAGCCAACGGCGCGAGCCACCCGCTGGATCCCCCGACGAGGGTGTCGGCCCGATTCAAGGACACCGGCGTCCTTCCATAGTGTTTTCACAGGACATCCATGGCATCAGGTGGTGAAACCGCAGCTCAGAAGCGGTGCGGTAGGGAATAGGATACGCCCGGCACCGTGTATTTGAGGATTCTGGTTGACATCCGGCCCTCGCGCGTCGTAATATCCTTTTGCTCGTGAGCGCGGCTGAGCCGAGCAAGCGAGTGAGGACACAGTGGGAGTTTGCCCGAGTGGTTAATGGGGACGGGCTGTAAACCCGTTGGCTATGCCTACATAGGTTCGAATCCTATAGCTCCCACCAGTTCTTGCCTGTATAGCTCAGTCGGTAGAGCACTTCGTTGGTAACGAAGAGGTCACCAGTTCAAGTCTGGTTGCAGGCTCCAGTACGGCGGTGTAGCTCAGCTGGTTAGAGCACACGGTTCATACCCGTGGCGTCACTGGTTCGAATCCAGTCACCGCTACCAGGTAACACGGTGGCTTTCCTAGAATCTAGGGAGGCCACTTAGGTTTAAAGGCATGTCCCACCGGGGACGACCTTAAGGAGGAGGCTTCATGGCCAAGGAAAAGTTCGAGCGCACTAAGCCGCATGTCAACATCGGCACCATCGGTCACGTCGACCACGGCAAGACCACGCTGACGGCTGCCATCACCAAGGTTCTCTCCGAGACCGACGGTTGCAAGGCCGACTTCACCGCGTTCGAGAACATCGACAAGGCTCCCGAGGAGCGCGAGCGTGGTATTACCATCTCCGTCGCTCACGTCGAGTACGAGACCGCTACGCGTCACTACGCTCACGTCGACTGCCCGGGCCACGCCGACTACATCAAGAACATGATCTCCGGTGCTGCCCAGATGGACGGTGCTATCCTGGTCATCGCCGCCACCGACGGCCCCATGGCCCAGACCCGCGAGCACATCCTGCTCGCCCGTCAGGTCGGCGTTCCCTACATCGTCGTCTTCCTGAACAAGTGCGACATGGTTGACGACGAGGAGCTCATCGACCTCGTCGAGATGGAGACCCGTGAGCTCCTTTCCGAGTACGACTTCCCCGGCGACGACATCCCCGTCATCCGTGGTTCCGCTCTCGGCGCCCTCAACGGCGAGGAGAAGTGGTATGACTCCATCCGCGAGCTCATGAACGCTGTCGACACCTACATCCCGACCCCCGAGCGTGACGACGCCAAGCCGTTCCTGATGGCCGTCGAGGACGTCATGACCATCTCCGGCCGCGGCACCGTCGCCACCGGTCGTGTCGAGCGCGGTCAGCTCAAGCTGAACGAGCCCGTCGAGATCGTCGGCATCAAGGAGACCCAGTCCACCGTCGCCACCGGCATCGAGATGTTCCGCAAGACCATGGACTTCTGCGAGGCTGGCGACAACGTCGGCATCCTTCTCCGTGGTATCAAGCGCGAGCAGATCGAGCGCGGTCAGGTTCTGGCCAAGCCCGGTTCGGTCACTCCGCACACCAAGTTCACCGGTGAGGTCTACGTCCTGACCAAGGAGGAGGGCGGCCGCCACACGCCGTTCTTCGACGGCTATCGTCCGCAGTTCTACTTCCGCACCACCGACGTGACCGGCTCCGTCAAGCTGCCCGAGGGCACCGAGATGGCCATGCCTGGCGATCACATCACCATCGAGGGTGACCTCATCCACCCGATCGCCATGGAGGAGGGCCTGCGCTTCGCTATCCGCGAGGGTGGCCACACCGTAGGCTCCGGCGTCGTCAGCACCATCATCGAGTAACTTAGCTACTCGTAGCTGATCGCTTGTATGCACCCGGCTCCTCTTCGGGGGAGCCGGGTTTTTTCTGCCGATTCCCATTTGTTGAGGTTGTGTAACGAATCTGCAGATGGAGATGGGAATCCGTGCGGGCTTGACACGTCCGCCCGCTCAATGATATTGTGTTCCACCGTGCCCGCATGGGACGGTAAATGGAGGTTATTAGACACATGCGTACTCTCGTTACACTTGCCTGCACCGAGTGCAAGCGTCGCAACTATACGACGACCAAGAATAAGGCGAACATGCCCGATCGCATGGAAATCAAGAAGTATTGCCCCTGGTGCCGTCGTCATACCGTGCACAAGGAGACCCGCTAGTCTCTTGTACATACGCCAGTAGTTCAATTGGTAGAGCATCGGTCTCCAAAACCGAGTGTTGAGGGTTCGAGTCCTTCCTGGCGTGCCAGTCTTGTATCCGTAAGCCTCCTCGCGAGGCTTACGGTTTCTAATGTATAGGTGGTTTAGGCCGGAGGTAAGCATCATGGCCAACAAGAAGTCCAAGAAGAAGAGCGCTCAGTCCGCGCCCGCTTCTGCGGCAACCGAGACCAAGAAGGTTGCGCCCAAGAAGGCTTCCGCCAAGAAGGCCGACGCCTCCAAGAAGGGTGCCGATCTTAAGAAGGCATCTGCCAAGAAGGCCACCAAGGGCAAGAAGAAGGACGCCAAGCCCGGCTTCTTCGCCCGCACTAAGAAGTATTTCGCCCAGGTCCGCTCCGAGATGAAGCGTGTCGTGTGGCCCTCCAAGAAGGAGCTGGTCAACTACTCCGTCACCGTCGTCATCTCGCTGCTCGTCGTCGGCGTGGTCATCGCCGGTCTCGACGCGCTCATCAGCGAGGGCCTGGTGCTCTTCTCCGGTCTGAGGGGGTAGTCCATGTCCAAGCGTTGGTATGTCGTCCACACCTACTCCGGCTATGAGAATCGCGTCAAGTCCGATCTCGAGCATCGCATCGAGACCATGGGCATGTCCGATCGCATCTTCGATATCCAGATTCCGACCGAGCGCGTGACCGAGATCAAAGAAGGCGGTAAGCGCGAGGTCAAGGATTCCAAGATCTTCCCCGGCTATGTGCTCGTCCGCATGGAGATGGACGATGACGCGTGGACCTGCGTGCGCAACACGCCCGGCGTCACCGGTTTCCTTGGCGCCAACGGCAAGCCTGCGCCGCTGTCCCGCGACGAGTACAACAAGATGATGCGCAAGACGGACAAGGGCGGTACGCCCAAGCGCACGTCCGTCAGCATCGAGGTCGGAACGCCCGTCAAGGTCATCTCCGGCCCGCTGTCCGATTTCGACGGCAAGGTGTCCGAGGTCAATGCCGAGGCCGGCAAGGTCAAGGTCACCCTGCTCATCTTCGGTCGCGAGACCCCGGTCGAGCTTGCGTTCGACCAGATCGCGGTCATCAGTTAGGTTGTCGTATCCGCGCGTCCACGCTGCGCCTTCCGGCTGCTCACCGGACCGGCATGCTTCTAACGTGCTCGCGCTGACGATATGGATTGTTCGACACGTTCGTGTTTAGGAAGGAATGACAATGGCTGAGAAGAAGGTTGCCACCGTCATCAAGCTCCAGATTCCCGCTGGCGCTGCGAACCCCGCTCCTCCCGTCGGTCCCGCCCTGGGTGCCGCTCAGGTCAACATCATGCAGTTCTGCCAGGCGTTCAACGCCGCCACGCAGGACAAGTCCGGCGACATCATCCCCGTCGAGATCACCGTCTATGAGGATCGTTCGTTCGACTTCATCTGCAAGACCCCGCCTGCGGCTCACCTGATCAAGAAGGAGCTCAAGCTCAAGAGCGGCTCCGCTGTGCCGCAGCGCGACAAGGTCGGCCAGCTCACCGACGAGCAGCTCACCAAGATCGCCGAGATCAAGATGCCGGACCTCAACGCCAACGACATCGAGGCCGCTAAGAAGATCGTCGCCGGCACCGCCCGTTCCATGGGCGTCACCATCGCCGAGTAGCGATATCCGTTCGTTTTCTTCGGGCGCGGGAAGGTCTTGCGCCCGATCGTGTGCAATCCGGCACACATCGTTGTGGGAGGGCGCTGCCCGTTTGACCACAGGAGGTATGTATCATGGCTAAGCATGGAAAGAAGTATCTCGACGTCGCCAAGAAGGTTGACCGCTTCAACCTTTACACGCCGCTCGAGGCCGTGAAGCTCGTCAAGGAGCTCGCTCCCGCTAAGTTCGACGAGACCGTCGAGGTCCACTTCCGCTTGGGTATCGATACCCGTAAGGCCGATCAGAACATCCGCGGTTCCATCTCCCTGCCCCACGGCACCGGCAAGACCGTTCGCGTCGCCGTGTTCGCCGATGGTGCCAAGGCCGATGAGGCTCGTGAGGCCGGTGCCGACATCGTCGGTTCCGACGAGCTGATCGCCGACATCCAGAAGGGCGAGATCAACTTCGATGCCGCTATCGCCACCCCCAACATGATGGCTAAGGTCGGTCGCATCGGTAAGATCCTCGGCCCCCGTGGCCTCATGCCCAACCCCAAGCTCGGTACCGTCACCATGGACGTCGCCAAGATGGTCGGCGAGCTCAAGGCCGGCCGCGTCGAGTACCGTGCCGACCGTTACGGCATCTGCCACGTGCCCCTGGGCAAGTGCTCCTTCGACGATCAGAAGCTCGTCGAGAACTACGCTGCGCTCTACACCGAGATCCTGCGCGTCAAGCCTTCTTCCGCCAAGGGTCGCTATGTGAAGAGCATCACGCTGACCTCCACCATGGGCCCCGGCATCAAGGTGGACTCCGCCATCCAGCGTAACTTCATGGAGGAGTAACGCAGGTACCGCATAATCCGGTGTCGCATGAAAACCCGGCTTCGCGCTCAGCGTGAAGCCGGGTTTTTGCATAAGCTGACAGATTATCGGTCGTTTTATACGCACCCGAGACGACGCGATTTGTTCATTCGGTAGTCGAGTCACACAATCGAACGTTTTGTAGTTAAACTGCGGACACCGCGGAGCGTTTGTCGTTGTGATGCAGAGAACTCATCTGCATGTGTGTCTGATATGACCGTTACGACCGTATAAGACGGCCAACATATGTGATCTACAGCAATTTGAGCCGTACACGTCTCTGCATACGCTTTCAGCCAACTAACAACCGTTCATTTTCGTCACTTACCGGCAGAATGAACGTTTCAGGCATCCATATCAGATCCGGTTCTACGGCGGGTTCTGTCGTTCTATGCGGGACGTAGCCATTCATAATGCCCATCGAGCTGCGCAAACAATAATAACCCACCGCTCACCTTGTTATTTATACCGTTCATCTCTGTCAGCAAAAGTACTCTAACACACATAGTACTTTGTGTTACAGTAGCAGTGTCAAGAAGAGACGAGCACTGATCAGGAGGTGACAACGATGTCCACACGGGATGCGGTGAGCGATCTGATCAGAGGAAACATCGATGCCATCATCCTGTGCACGCTTTCCGGAGGCGACAGTTACGGCTACGAGATCCTCAAAGCGATCGCAGCCACGAGCCGGGGCGAGTACGAGATGAAGGAGCAGTCGCTCTACACCTGCCTCAAACGTCTCGAAGGGCAAGGGTTCGTCAAGAGCTATTGGGGGGACGAGACCCAGGGCGCTCGACGCAAGTACTACCGGATGACCGATGCGGGAGCTGGGGAACTTGGGGAAGCCACCGAGCGCTGGGTACGCGTCCGGAACATCATCGATCGTTTGCTGACACAGGAAAGGGGAGACCGATGAACGAACTTCGTATGTACGTCGAGCAGCTCTTCCAAAACAGGGTTCTTACGTCCGACACCATCGAACTCAAGGAAGAGATCTACGGCAACCTGATCGCCCGCTACGAGGATTACGTTGCCCAGGGCCTGAGCCACGAGGAGGCGCTGCGGCGTACGAAGGAAAGCATGACCAGTATCGACGACGTGATGAGTGGTGAGGAAGCAATGAAGAACGAGAACCTGAACGCCAACCAGAACCCGAACGCGAACGTAACCGAGCAGATGCCCATCGCAGTCTCCCAGCCCGGAGCAGCACCTCCCGCCGGCGATCCGGCGCCGAAGCGCCGCAAGCCCTGGGTGATCACAGCGGCCGCAGCCGCCGTCATCCTCGTGCTGATCTGCGGCGTGGCGATCGGCATGAACATCATGCCCAAGCAGACGCAAGGGCAGGTGCCCGAGGCGACGGTGACCGTCGATGACACGACCGTCGACGACACGGCTCAGGATGTCCAGAAGACCGAGGCCGAAGCCGCGACCGTCGAGCAGGAGCCCGCAGAGGAACAGGCGACCGAGCCGGCGACGTCCACGGACGACCAGACGGCGGAGGCCAAGACCTCGACCACGCAGAAGACCACCACGTCGAACACGACGACGCTGCGCTCGATGCCGCGCCTTACCGACGACGACGGTCCGCGCGAGCGTCAGGCGACCGAGGCCCTGGCCGACGAAGTGCTGAACAGCCCGCTCAGCACCCTGACCAAGTACGCGAGCACGAAACCGAGCAGTGCCGATAACCGCGCCGCGTTCGTCCGCGCGCTTCCCCTGGGCGACTATGTGACCGCCAGCAGCTTCAGCAACGGTACGCTCGCCATCGATTACTCCTCGGTGAACCACAACATCGATGGCGATGCGATCGACCTTGCACTTGCCTACGACGTGGTCGCGATCATGGCGACCTACGGCGACAGCGTCGACACCGTCAAGATCGAGCTGCACGAGAGCGACGACCATTCCTACGACGTCGACACCTACATCTTCGATCGCGCGATGGTGGAGGACATGCTCGCCAGCGTGAGCTCCAACGAGTACACGAAGATCACGGGAAGCATGCTCGAGTCCAAGAACGCGTGGAACAAGGTGTTCAACAACGTGGCGACCTATCGCTTCTTCGACAACGTGACCGACTACGCGGAGCTCGACTACTGATCGCGACGGCACGTATCGACCGGAACGGATGATCGCGCCATAGCCTCGCCGGACGCCCGCCGCAAACGGGCGTCCGGCCGACTGCGAAACAGCGCGACGCGTCGCCGGACGGTCTGTTCGGCGACGTTGCTTTTCGTTGAGGACCCGGGGTGCTGCCCGCGCGCATCCTCTCGAGTGAAGTATTGCATCGACGCACGGAGTACTATGGAAGACAGATCGGGTATGATGCCGAAAGGATACCGGGAGGTGATGGGATGGCGACACGCGACGCCGTGAGCGACCTGATCAGGGGCAATATCGACGCCATCATCCTGTGCACGCTTCTTGACGGAGACAACTACGGCTACGAGATCCTCAAGGAGATCGCCGAGACAAGCGGCGGTGAGTACGAGATGAAGGAACAGTCGCTCTACACGAGCCTCAAGCGGCTGGAGGGCCAGGGCTTCGTCGAGAGCTACTGGGGCAACGAGACACAGGGTGCCCGTAGGAAGTACTATCGCATCACGAAATCGGGTACAGTTGAGCTGACAGAGGCGATCGACCGGTGGATCCGGGTCCGCAACATCATCGACCGCCTGCTGATCCGTCAGGATGGGGGAGCACGGTGAACGAACTTCGCATGTATGTGGAGCGCCTGTTCGAAGGCAAGATGCTGACTGCCGAGAACATCGAGCTCAAAGAGGAGATCTACGGCAACCTCACGGCGCGCTATGAGGATTATCTCGCGCAGGGCCTGAGCGAGGCGGAGGCGCTGGCGCGTACCAAGGCGAGCATGACGAGCATCGACGATATGCTGGACGAGGGCGCTGACGATGCCGGTGCCGCGGCGACAGCGGATGCGACTCCCGCCGGAACCGCCGCCGAGACGACGCAGATCCCGCCGGTCGCCCCGACGCAGCAGATGCCCGCGGCGGCGCCCGGCGTGCAGCAGGCGCCGACCCCACCTTCGTATGCGGCGGCCACGCCCAGCCAGCCTGCGGCGCAGCCGCGCAAGAAGTGGCCGATCGTCGTGGGCATCGTCGCGGGCGTGCTCGTGCTGCTCGCGCTCATCGCGTTCGGCATGAGCCTGCTGTTCGTCGGTGCGACGACGGGCGGGACCACGCAGGGGCAGAACCAGGCGCAGTCGTCGACGGACGGTGGCCGATCCGATGACGCGAGCATCACCTTCGACAAAGACGGCCTCAAGCTCGATGACGGTAAGGGCTCCAGCGTGGAGATCGGGTCGTCGGGCATCCATCTGGAGAGCGGCGAGGACGAGATCTATCTCGATGCCGACGGCAATCTGCGCATCGACGGTGACATCGCCGACGAGCTGCTCACCGCCGTGGTGAACGATCCGTACAGCGACGTGTCGTCCTATGCGGGCATGGCCCTTGCCGATACGTCGCAGGTCGACGAACTTGTGCGTTCGCTGCCCATGGGCGAGTGGGTGAGCCAGGTCGACACGACCGGCAACGCCGGTGCGCTCGGCATTTCCTACGAGGCGGTGCCCGAGCGCTATGACGGCGATTCGGTCGACGCTGCCCTGGTGTACGATGTTGCGGCCATCATGTGCGCGGTCTCCGACGTCGACGAGGTCCAGGTGCGTCTGAGCGAGAGCGACGACCCCTACGACGAGGAGCACTATGTTTTCACGCGCCAGATGATGGAGGAGATGTTCGGCGTGACGCTGAACGCCGATCTGGTGAGCGAGGATGGCTGGAACACGCTGAAGGTCAAGAACATGTACCGCAACGACTTCATCGAGCATGTGGTCGATCGTGCGGAATGGGACTAGCGGCGGATAGCGGCTCCATTACCACAAGATTGCTCTTCATGCGGGGCGTCGGGACACCGGCGCCCCGTCGCATGTGGGCGGGGCTAGCGTGCGAACGCGCTCTCGAGCTCGCGCACGATGCGAGCGGCTTCGAGGGCGTCATCATGCGTAATGCCGAGGTAGAAGACGAAGCGGATGTAGCGCTTCATGACCGGGCGGATGATCAGGCCGTGTTCGGCGGCGCGCTCGCAATAGGCGAGCGGGTCGTCGGTGATACCGCTGACGTCGACGACCACGATGTTGGTGACCACGTCACCGACGATGCGAGTGCACGCGAGACCGGCGATCGCGTCGGCGAAGGCGCGCGCGTTGTCGTGATCTTCCTGCAGGCGCTCGACGTGATGGCGCAAAGCGTAGATGCCCGGGGCGGCGATGATGCCAGCTTGGCGCATGGCGCCGCCGAGCGCTTTGCGGATCCGCCGTGCCGCGAGAATCGTCTCCTGATCGGAGCAGATGACGGAACCGACTGGCGCGCCGAGGCCCTTGGAAAGGCAGAACATCAGGCTGTCGACATGCACGCAGATGTCGGCGGCGGGCACGCCGAGCGCGGTCGCCGCGTTGAACAGGCGTGCGCCGTCCATATGGACTGGGACGCCGTGCGCCTGCGCGAGCTCGTGGACAGCCGCCAAGCGATCGCACGTGACGACGGCGCCGCCCGCGTAGTTATGGGAGTTCTCGACGCAGATCAGGTCGACGCCGCCGGCATCCAGGGCGGCGGCGATGTCATCGAGGTTCGGCTGGCCGTGTTCATCGTGCCGATAGGTCTTGAGTTGCATGCGTCCGAAATCGGGATCGAACAGGTACTTTTCGCTGAGTAGAAGATGCTGCTGCTCGTCGACGAGCAGGGTGCTGCCGGGTTTGACCTGGGCGAGTACTGCGGCGGTGTTGGCCATGCAGCCGGAAGGCACGAGCACGGCTGCCTGCTTGCCGGTGATCCGGGCGGCAAGGTCCTCGAGCTCGTTGACGGTCGGATCCTCGCCGCGGCCAAGCTCGTGGGTGCGGTCGTCGTCGCCAAGCGAGGCGGTGAGGATGGTCTGCAGCATGTGGGGGGTCGGCTTGGTGAGGGTGTCGCTTCTCAGGTCGATCATGGCTCGCTCCTTCGCGGGAAAATGGTGCCTGTCCCTATTTTCCCGTGGGAAAAAGGGGACAGGCACTATTTTCCCATACCTGACAAATGGGCAGGGACGCGGGGCGCTGTTGCCGTGCCGGGAAAGAAAAGCCCGTTTATGGTTCGGTTTTAGTGGGGCTCGGCGAGTAGCACGCAAAACGGCAAGCGCTGTACCTGCGCTTTCCTTGAAGCGAGCGCCACTTGTACTCAGGGGGTGCCTTCAAAACCGAACCGTAAACGCAACCATCGGCTTCCAGCACCGGAGAAACTCAATTTGCGGCAATAAACCAGCCAAAACAGTCAGGTACACAGGACAGCGGTCTGCCGAAAACGACCTACCTCCCGTGCTGCGGGGCCGATTCCCGTGCAAGGCGGCCACCGATTGGGGGTTGGCTGGGTCGCTTTAGCATGCTAAACTGCATTACATTGCAGTGGCGGCCCGTACCGGGTCGCGTGCACGAAAGGACGGAACGCATGGTGCGCGGGGATCACAGCACGGTCGAGCAGGTCATGGTGCCTGTACTCGGCATGTCGCTGAACCTAACCCTAGCGCTACTAGCCGCCGATGCGCGCTAGGGTTCTTCGTTCCACGTACGGCTCAAGCCAACTTTCCAGAAGCACCCCACCGCGCATCTGACCGACGCCTTGCAGGGCGTGACGCGCGACGGGGTGCTTTTATCCGTAGAGCTGCAAATCGGCAACGCCACCTCCTGCAAGCCTGACACGCAACGACCACGTCACGAGCAACAGGAGGACCCCATGACCAGGAAGATCGCCATCTTCGACACCACCCTGCGCGACGGCGAGCAGTCGCCCGGCGCCAGCATGAACACCGAGGAAAAGCTCATCATCGCCCGTCAGCTCATCCGCATGAACGTCGACGTCATCGAGGCGGGCTTTCCCATCTCGAGCCCCGGCGACTTCAAGAGCGTGGCCGAGATCGGCCGCATTGCGGGTGACAAGTGCACCGTCTGCGGCCTGACGCGCGCCGTCGACAAGGACATCGAGGTCGCGGCAGAGGCGCTCAAGACCGCCAAGCGTCCGCGCATTCACACCGGCCTGGGCGTTTCGCCCTCACATCTGCGCGACAAGCTCCGCCTGACCGAGGACCAGGCCATCGAGCGCGCCATCCATGCGGTCAAGTACGCCCGCAACTTCGTGGACGACGTCGAGTTCTACGCCGAGGACGCCGGTCGCGCCGACCAGGACTTCCTCGTCCGCATCATCGAGGCCGCCGTCAAGGCGGGCGCCACGGTCGTGAACATCCCCGACACCACGGGCTACAACATGCCGTGGGAGTTCGGCGCGCGCATCCGCGACCTGCGCGAGCGCGTCGACGGCATCGAGGACGTGACCATCTCGGTCCACACGCACAACGACCTGGGCATGGCCACCGCGCTCGCGCTCGAGAGCGTCCGCAACGGCGCGACGCAGATCGAGTGCACCATCAACGGCTTGGGCGAGCGCGCCGGCAACACCTCGCTCGAGGAAGTCGTCATGGCCATCCGCATGCACGAGGCCGAGCTCGACGCGCACACCGATATCGTCACCAAGGAGCTGTGCCATGCCAGCAAGCTCGTGAGCTCCATCACCGGCATCATGGTCCAACCCAACAAGGCCATCGTGGGTGCCAACGCCTTCGCGCATTCCTCCGGCATCCATCAGGACGGCGTGCTCAAGGCCCGCGACACCTACGAGATCATCGACCCGGCCGACGTGGGCGCCGCCGGTTCCCAGATCATCCTGTCCGCCCGTTCCGGTCACGCCGCGCTGCGCCATCGCATGGCCGAGCTCGGCTACACCTTCAACGATGAGGAGTTCGAGGGCATCTACCAGGCCTTCCTCGAGGTTGCCGACAAGAAGAAGGAAGTCTACGACGAGGATCTGGAGTCCATCGTGCACGAGCGCGAGCGCGTGAGCTCGGCCATCTGGACGCTCGGCGCGGTGCAGGTCTCCTGCGGCTTCCCGCTCACCCCGACCGCCACGCTCACCCTTGTGGACGAGGACGGCGAGGAGCACACCGTCGCCGCGTATGGCACCGGTCCGGTGGACGCCGTCTACAAGGCGGTCGACCGGATCGTGGCGGTGGAGAACGACCTGTCCGAGTTCTCGATCAAGTCCATCACGCGCGGCATCGACGCGCTGGGCGAGGTGACGGTGCGCGTGACGGCCGCCGGCGGTGAGGTGTACATCGGCCGCGGCAGCGATAACGACATCATCGTGTCCTCCACCAAGGCCTACATCAACGCCCTGAACCGCCTGATCTCCGATCAGCGCGAGGCTGCAGCCAAGTAATCCGACAAGCTTGAACCCGGCCCCATCTTGTCACTGCCGACAAGTTTGAACCCGGCCCCATCTTGTCACTGAGCAATCGAAGGAGAACAACCCATGCCAAGACCCATGACCGTTGCCGAGAAGATCCTGGCCGCCCATGCGGGCCTCGATGAGGTGCGCCCCGGACAGCTCGTCGAGTGCGACCTCGACATCGTGCTCGCCAACGACATCACGGCGCCCATCGCCATCGACGTGTTCCGCGAGCTCGGCGCCACCGAGGTGTTCGACCGCGACCGCGTGTGCCTCGTGCCCGACCACTATGCGCCCAACAAGGACATCAAGAGCGCCGAGCAGACCAAGAAGATGCGCGAGTTCGCACATGAGCAGAAGATCACCCACTACTGGGAGCAGGGCTGCGCGGGCATCGAGCACGCCCTGTTGCCCGAGACGGGTACCGTCGTGCCGGGCGACCTGATTATCGGCGCCGATTCGCATACCTGCACCTACGGCGCGCTGGGTGCGTTCTCGACCGGCGTGGGTTCCACCGACGCGGGCGTGGGCATGGCCACCGGCCGCTGCTGGTTCAAGGTCCCGCCGACCATCAAGTTCGTGATCGACGGCGAGCTGACCGACGGCGCGACGGCCAAGGACGTCATCCTGCACATCATCGGCATGATCGGCGTGGACGGCGCACTGTACCAGGCCATGGAGTTCACCGGCTCGGCCATCCACAGCATGTCGATGGAGGGTCGCATGACCATCTCCAACATGGCGATCGAGGCCGGCGGCAAGGCCGGCATCATGGAGGTCGACGACGTGACCCGCGCATGGCTCGAGGGCCGCAACCAGCGCGACTATGTGGAGTACCATGCCGATCCGGATGCCGAGTACGCGCAGGTCATCCATATCGACGCCGCCGACATCAAGCCGTGCGTCGCTTGGCCGCACCTGCCGGGCAACACCCATCCGGTGAGCGAGAGCCGCGACATCGCGATCGACCAGGCCGTGATCGGCAGCTGCACCAACGGCCGCATGGAGGACATGCGCGCAGCTGCCGAGGTCCTGCGTGGCCGCACGATCGATCCCAACGTGCGCTGCATCGTGATTCCCGCGACGCAGGCGGTCTTCAAGCAGTGCATGGCCGAGGGCCTGGCGGACATCTTCATCGATGCGGGCTGCGTGTTCTCCACGCCGACGTGCGGACCGTGCCTGGGCGGTTACATGGGCATCCTGGCCGCCGGCGAGCGCTGCGTGTCCACCACGAACCGCAACTTCGTGGGCCGCATGGGCGATCCGGCCTCCGAGGTCTACCTGGCGAGCCCCGCGGTCGCCGCGGCGAGCGCCGTGGCGGGCCACATCGCGGCTCCGTCCGACCTGTAGTCTTCGCGCGGCCCCGCTGCCTGCAGGGCCGCGTGGCACGGCTAAGCGGCGCATCGGCTTAGCCGGGATCGAACACCGAGAAAGGAAACCTCATGCATTTTGAAGGCACCGTGTTCCGCTATGGACGCGACATCGATACCGACGTCATCATCCCCGCCCGCTACCTCAACAGCTCCGATCCGGCATATCTGGCGTCCCATTGCCTCGAGGATCTGGATGATACGTTCGTCGAGCGCATGAAGCCCGGCGACATCATCGTGGCCGAGGAGAACTTCGGATGCGGCTCCAGCCGTGAGCACGCGCCGCTCGCCATCAAGTCGGCCGGCGTGTCCTGCGTGATCGCCAAGAGCTTCGCGCGCATCTTCTACCGCAATTCCATCGACATCGGCCTGCCGATCCTCGAGTGCTCCGAGGCGGTCGACGCCATCACGGACGGCGCGAAGGTCTCCGTGGATACCGAGACCGGCGTCATCACGAACCTCGATACCGGCGAGACCTTCGCCTCTGAGCCGTTCCCGCCCTTCATTGCCGAGATTATCGAGGCAGGCGGCATCGTCAACCGCACGAAGGCGAATATCGCCGCCGGCAAGTAGCGCGGGAAAATAGGGACAGGCACTTTTTTCCCATCGCGGAAGGAGGGCGGTCGTGCCTCTCGACAACCCGTTCGCATCAGGTCCGAGTTCGATGAGTTGGAGTTGCAACGTGAAGAAAACCTACCGTATCTGCACCCTGCCCGGTGACTGCATCGGGCCCGAGATCATGGCCGAGGGCAAGAAGGTCCTCGACGCCGTGGGCAAGCACTTCGGCTGCGCGTTCGAGTGTGAGGACGCCCTGATCGGCGGCGCCGCCATCGATGCGACCGGCACCGCGCTGCCCGACGAGACCCTCGATGCCGCCCGCGCGTCTGACGCCGTGCTGCTGGCGGCGGTGGGCGGCCCCAAGTGGGACACTACCGATCCCGCGGCGCCCCGTCCCGAGCAGGGTCTGCTCAAGATCCGCAAGGAGCTCGGCCTGTACACCAACCTGCGTCCCGTGCAGATCTTCTCGGCCCTGTCCGGCGCCTCGACGCTCAAACCCGAGGTCATCGATGGCGTGGACATGATGATCGTACGCGAGCTCACCGGCGGCCTGTACTTTGGCGTCCGCGAGCGCTTCTACGACGAGGAGGGCGCGGGCGCCGATGGCAAGCCCGGCCAGCGCGCTTACGATACGCTCGAGTACCGCGAGTACGAGATCGAGCGCATCGCCCGCCAGGCCTTCGAGGCCGCCCGCAAGCGCCGTGGCAAGGTGGCGAGCGTGGACAAGGCCAACGTGCTCGAGACGAGCCGCATGTGGCGCGAGATCGTCCATCGCGTGCACGATGCCGACTACGCCGACGTCGAGCTCGAGGACGTGCTCGTGGACAATGCCGCCATGCAGCTCATCAACCGCCCGGCGGACTTCGACGTCGTGGTGACCGAGAACATGTTCGGCGACATCCTGTCCGACGAGGCGGCGCAGATCACGGGTTCGCTCGGTATGCTCGCGAGCGCGAGCTTGGGCGACGGCGTGGCGCTGTACGAGCCGAGCCACGGCAGCGCGCCCGATATCGCCGGCAAGGGCATCGCCAATCCGTTGGCGCAGATCCTGTCCGTCGAGATGATGCTGCGCTATAGCTTCGACATGGCCGAGGCTGCCGACGCCATTCGCGCCGCGGTGACCGCCGTGCTCAACGACGGGCTGCGTACACGCGACATCGCCGACGCCGACACGCCGGAGGACAAGATCCTCGGAACCGTCGCCATGGGCGACGCGGTGGTGGCGCGCCTGCGGTAGGCGTGCGACGGTCAGGGCCGTAGCGCCCGAGGCGCATATGCCCCGCGCAGAGGGCGCGCCGGTGCATCCCACGAGTTGGTGATGCGCCGGCGCGCTCTGTTGATGGTATGGTGGTGCGCAGGTAGTGCCTAAGATGCGGGTGAGTGGGGGAGTGACCATGGCCGAGGAGCGCTTGACGGAGGACTTGCTGGAGCAGTTGCTCGCCGCGGGCCGTCCCGAGGACTATCTCGACCACGAGCGTCTGGTTTCTCAGGAACTTACGGACTATCTCGAGCAGCTGCGCGCCGCACGGGGCATGTCGAAGGCGGACGTGATCCGCGAATCCGAGCTCAACAGCACCTTCGTGTACGACATGTTCAAGGGCAAATGCAAGCCGGGGCGCGACAACGCCATCAAGCTCGCGTTCGGCCTGCGCTGCACGCTCAAGCAGACCCAGCGGCTGCTGCGCCTGTCCGGCATGGCGGAGCTATGGCCCAAAAAGCGTCGCGATGCCATCATCATCTGGTGCATCGAGCAGGGTAGAGACCTCGTCACCTGCGATGACGAGCTATGGCGTCTGGGGGAGACGACGCTCATCGACCCCGAACTCAACTTGTGAGCGGGCTCGCCTGCTCTCGATAGGGAACATTGTCGGCATGGCTCCCGACTACATTCCTGTACGATATCCTATGACGGGTCGGGTGGTCCCGTCCCGATGCGACGTGATGGCTGAAGGGTTTGCGACGATGGATGACGAGCGGGTCATGCATGGGATAGGGCTCGACGAGGCCTACCATGTGGAGCGCGTGCTTGCGAGCAGGCGCGGGACCGTCACGGAGCGTGTGACGCTCGACGGCTCCGGTCCGTTCATCCGCAAGAAGATCCCGCTCGACGATGTGGACCGGGCGGTATGGGCAAAGCTCGCCGCCTGCGACAGCCTGCGCCTGCCCCAGATCTCGGCGACTTACGAGCTACCCGATACGTTCGTCGTCGTGTACGCCTACGTTCCCGGCGAGACGCTCGAGACGCGTATCGAGCAGCGGGGCGCTCTGGACGCTTCCGAGGCAGCCCGCATCGTGCTCGACCTGTGCGAAGCCGCTTCCGCTCTGCATACGCACGACATCGTGCACTGCGACATCAAGCCGAGCAACATCGTGTTGGCGGCTGACGGCGCCCATCTGATCGATATGGACATCGCGCGCATGGCGTCGGATACACCGCGCAAGAAGCGGTCCGGTCATAAGGGGACGGTCGGCTTCGCCGCACCCGAGCAGTTCTTCGGTCGCGCCGATGCCCGCAGCGACGTGCATGCGATCGGATGCGTGCTGGGCTACATGCTGACAGGACTCGTCCCGGATGACGAGGCGTACGAGGCGAAGCTTGCGGACGAGTCGCGTGTTCCCCACGTGCTACGCGAGGTCGTCGAGCAGGCATGCGATTTCGAGCCGAGTCGGCGTTTTGCGAGCGCGGAGGCGTTGGAGTGTGCGGTGCGCTGTTGTTTGGGGAACGCGGATGTCGGGGAGGGGCGGGTTTCGACGGGCACGCCGCAGGATGCCTCCGACGGTACTGTCGCGGGCGATCGACCCGGTATGGGGCCGTCTCGTCGATGGCAGGTCAAGCAGGGCGACAGGCATGCTTCGGACGATTCCGAGCGAAAGGCCCGGTCGCGCGACCGTCGCATCATCAAATATGTGCTGTTGGCGCTCGCCGTCGTCATGGCGCTGTGCGCGACGGGCATCATCATCTTCGAGATCGTGACGAGGGCGTCTGTGCCCGCAGCGGAAACCGTCCAGCAGGATGCGGGTGCCGGCGCAGGTGCGGCGACCGACGATGCGGGCGATACGGCTGCTCCTTCAGGCACGGGCGATATCGTCGAGGACAAGATCGGCGGCGACGATGTACCGGCAGGCGGGAGCGGTGCCTTGACGGCGACCGACATCGACCCGCTCGATTCGCTGGAGCTCGTCGAGACGTGGTGGGAGCGCGGAACCGACGGACTGTTCCACTATGCCTACGGCATCAAGAACACGAGCAAGGACCTCAAGATCACCTTCACGAAGGTGACGCTGACCGGCAGGGACGCTTCGGGTGGCATCGTGTCGGTCGACTCGCAGTACATGAGCGATATCTTCCCCGGCGAGGTGCAGTATTTCGGAGGCATCGCGGGCAACGACACTGCGCCCGATTCCGTTGAGTTCACCATCGCGCGCCCCGAAGCGCAGGACGCCGTGCGCACCGATGAGCGGCAAAGTTCGTTTACCGTCGACAACGTGGCGGTCGTCCCCGATTCCATCGGCAATGACAGCGTGGTCGGAGAGGTAACGCTCGAGGAAGCCGGCGGCGATATGTGGCTTGACCCCTCGACTGTATCGCTGTGCGTCGTGCTGCGTGATGCCCAGGGCGCCATCGTGTTCGGCCAGACGGGTTATGCGACGCTGCCGGACGAGGGCGAGACGTTGACCTTCGAGGTGACGCTCGACCGTTCACCGGCATACGAGAGCATCGACGTGTACGCCATGCCTTGGTAAAGGGGATGCGGTACGCGGAATAGATTTCCGAGAGATTCTTCAGGTCGAATGCCGGCTCGTTTGCCACCATGTGATGAATCCGAATAGAAGCCGACCGGCCCCGCGTGGATAGGCTACCACGCGGGGCCTTTTGTGCGCCCGTCGGCCCTCCCATGCACAAATCCCCGTCGGATTCCTCAGTTGGGAACTGAGGAATGCCGCGCTATCGTTCGCGAAAATCGCAAGCACCGTTCTGGAAGGGCCCGAGTGGATCTTGGGCCGAGATGATCCAGGAAGGGGCTGCATATGGGCAGGCTCGACAACCGTGGTGCGGCAGGATGGCCGCACCGTCAGACGCATCGCCAACCGACGGGCGATGCGCGTCTCCGCCGCGGCATTCTTGCCGTCCTGTTACCGGACGGTACAGCATGTGATGGGAGGGAGGCGACGATGTGGGAACGATCGCAGGTTGAAAAACTGACAGGGCTGAGCCGGCATATGATCCAAGACCTGTGCTATCACAACACCAAAAGCGGTGGCCTGGGCTTTTGGGAGCCGGCGGTATCCAAGCCCGGGTACTCGCGTTTCGACGAGGGCGACCTGTACATGTTCTATCTCGTCGGCCAGCTCAAGCGTGCCGGCTTCACGCTGGCGGAGGTCGAATCGGCGGTGTCGGACATCCTCGAGGATGGCGATGCACTCGATCGGACCGTGCGCGCGAAGGCGCGCTCGCTTCACGCTCGACGTGCGGAGTTCGATGGCAAGTTGGCAGCGCTCGAGTGCCTGGCGGATGCCGTTGCCGCTCAGCCGACGGAGCGCCTGTTCGCGGTGATGGAGGCGGCACTGGAGCGCAGCGTGGAGCGTGCGGTACAAGCGGCGGCGTTCGTGCAGGACACGGATATCGAGGTCGCCGAGCGTGTGCGCACGGGGCTGTCCACCGCGGTAGACTGGCTGCTCGCCGTGTTGCGCGGCGATGCGGATGCGGCGGATGCGGGCGAGCCGTCGGTCTCGGGACAGCGATGCCGGGCGCTTGTCGAACGCGTTGCTGAACTCGTTTCCGACGAGGTTGCGCCCACATGCGCTGCCGCCAAACAGGTGGTATGGGATATCGCGGATACGGTGGCGAACGGGCGGATGCGAGCGGTTGATGACGGTGCGATAGCCGACGGTGCGCCCGGATATGCCGGAGCTGATGGCGGTGTCACGTTCGCCGTGCGTACCCTCGCAGCATTTTTATCCGAGGCGGAAAACGGCGTGCCGATCGAGCTCGTTTTTGGAAACGGCGCGTTTTCATTTCTCGCGCAGGCGGCACGTGCCTGTGCAGCGGATACGGATGGATGTCGATAGGAAGGTTGGAAGATGGAAAACGTACGGACGACGGATGGCGGGGGAGGCGTTTCGCAGGCGCTGGCGGCATGGATCGTGATGGTCGTTGCTGCCGCGGTGTTGCTGGCGGTCTTCTTCCTGCCGTGGGGTTCGGCTGGTGAGGACTTTCGGCAGGCTGCGGCGCAGATGCCAGATGTCTGGTTTGCCGAGGAAGCGGGAATCACCGCGGCGGATGCGGTCGATCTTTCGTTGCTGGAGTACGCACGCGCCTATCTGGCGATTGGACAGATGGGAAGCGGGAACGCATTCGTCATTCTCGTGCCGATCATCGGGTCCGTAGCGGTTCTGGCTGCGTTTGCGCTATTGCTCGCCGCTTTGGGTAAGCCCATCGGCTCTGCGGTGTTCGGCGTGCTCACGCTCGCGGTTTCCCGTCTTATCGTGTGGGACTTCACCGATCGTGGCGTGCTACCCAACGCGACGCACGAGTGGGGCATGGCGCCTGTGGTGTACATCGTGGCAGGCGTGGTGATTGTTGCCGCTGCCGTGTGGATGGTGGTGCTGAAAAGGCAAGACAAGAAATCGGTCTGACAGGCAAATGGAACCTGTAGAGGAGGATAAATGAAAAAGCACATTATTGCAGGAATGGTTGGAGTACTGTGTTTTGCCCTTGCTGGTTGTGGCGGGCAAGAGGCGTCGAACGCCAGTGAGAGTACCGATAAGACTGTCCAGCAGACGCAAGCGACGGAGCAAGACTCCTCGAATCCTTTGGAGTCGATAATCGCTAAAGCCCAAGCTGATTTTTCAGACACTTCGCAGATGCTTCTCGATGAGCAGGAGAAGGTCTTTTCTGAAGTAGGTGATACGTTTGATGATTATCTGGCGAATGCAGATCGCCTGCAGGACTGGTATGACTTGGCAGTAAGTGAAACCGAAGGTCTTGCTGAGCGTGCTGTCAAGTACGGACGTGAATACTATCAAGCGGTTGTCGATAATGTTGATCTGAGCGAAGACCGAAATTGGGATAGGGCGACAGAAGATTTCTACGACGCAATCTATGACGATGCATTCGATGACTATTACGACGCAATATATGAGGATGCATTCGATGAAGCATACGACGTATACTACGATGGTATCATAGCAGATGCTTACGATAGCGTTCCCTATGATGAATGGTCGGATGCAAGCGGCGATGCATATGACGCATGGTCGGATGCACACAGCGATGTGTACGAGGCTTGGTCCGATGGACACTCTGACGTCTATTCCGATTATTCTGACGTCCGCGGTGCATTTTACGGCAATGACTTCGACGTTGAGGGAGTGTTTGCGCCCGTAGAGATTGTGGATAAGTCGGAATCTGACAAGTCTGATGAAGCTACCGAACAGAGTGATGATGGCGGGAATACGTCGTCCGAGAGCACTGCGGGAGACGGTGAATCGGAAGCCGTGGATGGTTCTACGGGTGACTTCAAAGCAACTATGGACGAATACGAAGCGTTCTTTGATGAGTACGTCGAATTCATGGAGGAGTATAACGAAGACCCGACGTCTCTGGAGCTTGTTGCGAAGTACGGGGACATGATGACGCAATACTCCGATACTATGGAAGCGCTCGAGTCAATTGATGAAGACAGCTTGTCTGCCGAGGATCAGGCCTATCTTCTCGAGGTCCAGACACGCATCAATCAAAAGCTCTTGGAAGTAACGCAGTAGCCCTAGAAATCGATAAGTTCGCGCACGGGCACATCAAGTGCCTTGGCGATGCGGATAAGGACATCGATGCCGACGTCAGCCGCTCCCATCTCGATCTTCCAGAGATAGGAGCGGCTCGTCCCTGTCATGAGGGCGAGTTGCCGCTGCGAGATGCCGCGTTCGGCGCGAGCGGCTTGGATGCTGGAGCCGAGGGCTCGCTTTTCGCGCACGTTGTCCATGCTGCAAGCATACGTGCGGTAAGATGAGGAAGTGCTCTCTGTAGAGAGCATGTAGGGACTGCGACCTTGCTCTGGGGGAATGATGGGGCTTTTTGATAACCTGCGTTCTCAGCTCGATAATGCCAAACAAGAGTTTGTTGAAATGTCGGGCATAGATGAAGAGACGGCAAAGAAGAGCTTTGACAACCTTAAGCAGGGCTTCTTGGGTCTCGGTTCACAGGTGACGACAGCAGGGAAAAACGTCGCCAAGCACGTTAAGGAATCGCATGTTGCTGATGAGGCGAGGAAGAAAGAGCAGGACGATAGAATACGTTTTGCTAAGCAGGAACTCGCTGAGGTTAATTCGGAAATCGCTTCATTGGAAAGAAGACTCGCAGAAATAAAAGGCGCAGGGGATGCTGAATCTGAAGACCTCGATCTTGCGATTGAGTTTGAGGAATCGTCCAATGAAGATATGAGCGAGCAGTGCGATTCCTCTTTCGTATGCGGCGATGAGGATCAAGGTGATTCTGGGATTAAAACCAGTAAACGCCTTGAGCACACTGGAAATACTTCTCGTGTTGCGGGGATGACAGTTCTTTTTGGCGCGGTTTTAATCGTCTTGGTCGGCGCCATTGTCCTGTTCCCCCGTGAGGAGGCGTCGGATTCGTCGGGCGCCCATAGCATGTCTTCGATTCCTGCGAGGCAGGATATCAATTCGGTCAACGACGATAGCAATGCCGCAGAACGAAAGAGCGAGGATGGCGGTCAAGAAGATGAGAAAAAAGCCGAGAAGGGCGAACCGATTACCATATCAATCGAGTGCGATGAGAACTGGCTATTTAATACTTACGATTTAGATGTCTATATCGACGGGGAGTATGTAGCCGCTCTTGAGCATGGCGAAACAGGGGAATACGAAGTGAATCTCGAGCGAGGCGACCATCGTCTTAAACTCGAAAACGAAGAGGATTCGTCGGTAGACGGAATGGTTTCATTCAGCAGCAAAGGCGAATCCAAGTACCGCTTCACTGCGCATTGCTCCTCTGAACAAGTAGATGTTCAAGAAATTGAACATGTGAGGGCGCCTTTTGCATCATCCGACATGGATGGCAAAACTTACAAGGAAATCGAAGCGGCATTTCGTAGGGCTGGATTTGACCGAATCGAGTTGACGGCAAACGAAGATCTTGATGTTGCCGACAAGGATCGGGAAGGGACAGTCAAATCGGTTTCCGTTAACGGATTAAAGGCATTTTCTCAGGACGAGGATTTCTATACGGACGACAAGGTTGTAATCGTGTATCACCGACTTGGAAAGCTGTATCCACCCGATGATGCTAAAAAACTAATCGGGAAAAGTCGGAAAGAGGTTAAAGAAGCTTTCGAAAAGGCTGGCTTTACGAATATATCCATTGTGGAAGTTGCAGCGGATTCATCTGATGAGGCGCTTGGCGTAAGCCGTGTTTCAATCGGATGGGGATGGTTTGCGAACTCCAGTTTTTCAGCGGACGACTCGTTCGATTCGGATGACGAAGTAACGATAGAGGTAACGGTAGAGTCTGGTGCGGAAGATGCAGCCTCTTCAACGGATTCCGTTCAAAATGAGTCGAGTCAGAAGCAAGATACCGAAATCATCACGACTAAAAACTCGAAAGATTTTAGAAAGCTGATGTCAAAATCAACCGATGATGCGTCGGAGTTCGTTTCCAAATACGCAGGCAGGACAATCCGGTTCAATGCCTACATCGGAAATATCATGAATCATGATACCTATAAGACACGCTACGATGTGCTCATTTTGGCGGGGAATGTGGAGAAACAAACGACGGTCGGTCCGATGTTTCACTTTACCGATGTCAATAGGTTCGACATGGGCTATACGGGCGAAGGGCTCCGTAACGGATCGGAAGTGACAGTCACTGCGGTTATTGATCAATGGGATTACAAAAACCAGTGGGTTGAGCTCGACCCGGTATCTCTGTCGGATCGGTGAGGTGGAGGACGATATGCCGTTTTGCACTGAATGCGGAGCGAAAGTAAAAGACGGGGCACACTTTTGTTGGAACTGCGGGAACCCGGTCGAAATGGAAGGTGCCGGCGTATCTGCGGACGCGTTGGGAGTTTCCGATGGGGAAGCAACGCTCGGCGAGGGCAGCGATCCTAACGGCATGCAAACATGCTCTTCGGAGGGCTATGATTTCCAGTCAAGCTGTCAGGAGTGTTCACATGAGACTGCTTCTGAGTTCTTTTCGGTAGATGACTTGGATAATCGGCTTAAGGATGTTGAGTCGACAGATATGAAGGTCGAGCTCATTCATCGTCTTGCCGTTCCCGATGATGCCGATGAGGCTTTAGAGAATGCTTTGGCAATCCTGCCTCGCGTCGAGGTCGAGGCATTCAAAAAGGGTTCCGATGATGAAAGGCGCGCCGAATTATCTACGGCATGGCTTGAGAAGGTCCATCAGCTGATCGAGCATGCTTGCCAGGCGATGGATGACGAAGAGCTGATTATTCGAGCGAAGCTGCTGTATCTAAGAAAAAAACGGGACGTTCTTCTCGTTATGACGCGGGAATGAGCCTCGTTGCCAGTATCTACGAATGTAGCGCTTTCAAAAGGTGGCGAATGACCGTACGTCGATTTCCCCTTCCGGTGTTGTAAGCAGTTCGGTGGTAAAGGATAGAAAGCAGGAGTATAGTATGAAAGATATTATTCACTGGATATTAAGGTATATCTTAAAATACTCCTACTATTCAATCCTGGTTGTATTCATAGCGGTGGTTCTTCTAATCGTGGGCCCTATATCGTGCAGGAAGCATGCTGAAAATGGAATGGTCATTTACAGCATGGTGCCTACCGGCGGCATGATTGCGCGGCAGATTGAAAACGGCTGAGGCGATTTATGAGAGACGATATGCATATTTGTTCGGCCTGCGGAAGCGAGATAGATTGCCAGGCAAAGTTCTGCGTGAAGTGCGGGTCTCCTGTTGAGATCACCGGCGCCGGCAGTGATAGTCCTAGGGAAACGTATCAAGGCTCGGTTGTGAAATGTCCTGCATGCGGCGAAATGCTCGGTTCTTTCACAGCATATTGTCCGGCGTGCGGCTATGAATTGAGGGATTCTGAGCGATCGGCATCATTGAGTGACTTTACCAAGGCTCTTGTCGAAGTTGCGCATTCGGATTCCTCCTCTGCCGCCATTGCGATTAGCCAGCAGGTATTGATCAAGAACTTTGTTATTCCAAATAGCAAGGGCGATATATTCGACTTTATGATGCTTGCCCAATCGAATATCAATAGCGCGCTTGAGAACGCGAAAAGCATCGATGATATTCGAACAAATAGGCTCATTGACGCCTGGCTTGCCAAGGGTGAGCAGGCTTATCAAAAAGGACGGTTGCTTCTATCCGATAGTGATAATCAGAAGCTCGAGAGCCTTTATCATTCAATACGGGATGCGATTGACGATCGCGAGAAAAGGTTTCAGTCTGTAGCTGCCAGAAAAGCATTTCTCCGAACAATCGGTCTCTATGTCGCAATTGTTCTCCTTACAATTGCAGCGTATTCTGCTATCGAAGGCAAAAACTCGAGTATCTTGCAGATCATTGCCATTGTGATCTTGTTGGCTGCAATACCCGCATCCGTTAACCGGGGGCGAAGCATATATGGAATCGTATGCTCCGTGGCCCTCGTGCTTACGGCGTTTGCCTTGGGGAAAATGGTGGATTATGCACACGCAAATGCATCGTTTATCTACTTGGGTGCGGTTGTTGCGGCAATAGAGCTGCCCTGGTTTGCGTCTCAGGCAAAACGAGACGAAAAAGAGGCAGAGGAGCTGAGAGAAGAGAGGGACAAAATCGCCAAAGCGATGGCGGAGGGAAAAATCATCATGCCGATTTCCAGTGGTTGGCCAGATGAAAAGGACAGAATAACGGTGAAACATCGCTTCGAGGAAGCAGGGTTTACCAATGTGGAGCTCATCCCCCTCAATGACATCAACATCATAACGGCGCTATACGTTAGGGAAGGAATCGTGGAAGATGTTACGGTCGGAGGTAAAAGAGGGTTTGTCGAAGGAACTTTTTATTACCCGACTGTTCCCATTGCGGTTTACTACCATTCTCGATTCCAAAAGTAGCGCGCTTCGCTTTTCAATAGGGCTTCGCGTCGATATCGATGCGCCGTGAATGGGCAGACACCCATAACAAGGAGCAATAACATGAGCATCTTCAACAAGTCTACAGGCGGATTTATGGACCAAATCCGCTGCGATGAACCGGATTACCTGATCTGGAAATGGCGTCCTGCGGGCTCGCAGGCCAATGCGCTGGGTCGCGAGAATGCGATTCGCTGGGGCTCCTCCCTGCGCGTGCGCGATGGGTCGGTTGCGGTGTTCGTGTACCACCAAAAGGACGGTACGTGCGAGGACTTCATCGAGGGTCCGTACGACGAGATCCTGAAAACCGCGAACCTGCCCGTGCTCGCCAGCGTCGTCGGGCTTGCGTATGAGGGCGGCACGCCGTTCCAGGCGGAGGTTTACTTCATCAACCTCGCCCATGTCATCCAGGCGCGGTTCGGCGTGCCGTTCTTCGATGTTTACGACCCACGCTTCCTCGATTTCGGTGTGCCGGTAGCGGTTCGTGGCACGCTCACGTTCCGCATCAAGGATTACCGCCAGTTCATCAAGCTGCACCGTCTGGATGAATTCGACCTTGATCGGTTCAAGCTTCAGGTTCGCGATGCGATCTGCCGTTACATTAAGGCAGCGGTCGCGAATGCTCCTTCCGACCTCGGTATCCCTGTTGTGCAAATCGAGCGCGGCATCTCGCAGATCCATGACGCGGTGGCGCCGCAAGTCGTCGAGCGCATGAGTGATAACTTCGGTATCGAGGTATCGGGCATCGATATCTCGGCGCTCGAAATCGATAAGACGAGTGAGGGATACCGTCAGCTTATGTCCGTCACGCGTGATGTCGAGCAGCGGACCGTCCAGGCGCAAACCAATGTGAACATCAAGAACCTGCATGATCAGCAGCGAATCAATGCCGAGAACCTCGAGGAAACCCTGCGCATTCAGCGCGAAGAGGCGCAGCGCATGCAGCGCTTGGCCACGGAGAGCACGAACTTCTCCGCGTTCCAGGTGGAGAAGCAGGCTGAAGTTGGCATTGCAGGTGCTCAAGCGCTCGGCCAGATGGGCGCGAACGGTGCAACCGAGATGGGTGGTGCCGGTGGCGCTGGTGGATTCGATCCTGCCGCGATGATGGCCGGCATGGCCGTCGGAGGCGCTGTGGGTCAAAACGTCGCGGGCATGATGAACGGCATGATGGGAGGGCTTGGGCAGGCTGGTACTACATCTGCGCCGGGTGTCGTGCCTCCTCCGGTTCCGCAGGTTGGCTATCACGTTGCGGTGAACGGCGCCGCTACCGGTCCGTTTGCCATTCCGGTGCTGTCTCAGATGCTGTCGGCAGGCACGTTTGGTGCCGATAGTCTTGTATGGAAACCCGGCATGGCCGAATGGCGCCGCGCGGGAGACGTGGATGAGCTCGCTTCCGTTTTCGGTGGCAGCACGCCCGCCGACATGCCGCCTATCCCGCCGACTGCGTAAGGAGAGAGGTATGGACGAGAACAGCTTCTACTCTATCGACCGTCTGGTGGAGTTCGGTTTGAGCATGGCCGTGGCAACCCAGATGGCGAACTCGATGAATATCGGACTCCAGAGCACGGTGACGCCGGGCGCCGATAATGCCATGCTGCCCGGCGAGCAGCCGGTTTGGTATGCGGTTCTTGACGGTTCGGCGACCAGGCCGCTTTCCCTCGCCGGGCTCTCGCGCCTGATTGCTGCAAAGCGCGTGACCAAGGAGACCTACGTCTGGAAACCCGGTATGTCCGACTGGAAGCTCGCCGAGGATGTGCCGGAAGTGCTACGGCTCGTGGCGCTAACTCCGCCGCCCGTGCCGGAGGGGTAGCTCAAAGGAAGAAAAGCTCCGCCCGCGTCGATCGGATGATGCGGGCGGGGTTGCGCGTGGCCGAACGACCTTGATATGCGTTCTCCGCACGGTACTCCTATCTGCACCTGCGGTAGACTTAAGCGGATCGGAAGAATCATCCTTCTACGAGTTTGGAGCGTCGAATGAGCCGTCCCGATACTTCAACGCAAGCGATATCGGTCATCAAGGACGAATCGGGTCTGCTCTTTCTGGGCGAGCCGGGCGAGATCAAACAATGGCTCGATGAACGGGGCATCACATCTCGCGAGTTCACCACGAAGGCTCTGAAAGTCGGTGCCAATGCAGCGCAGGCGGCGGGAGAGCTTGCTCAGGGATCTGGGCGATGGGTCAAGCTGACGAAGGAATCAAGTCAGCTTCTCAAGCAATATGGGAAGGCAGGTGCTCTTCAGAAGGGTGTCGCACAAGGTGCGAACGGTCGAATCGTCAAGTGGCTGGAGTTCACGACTCCAAGCCAGCTCTTTTCTCCTGCCATGGCAACGGGGGTTGCGGGCGTTATGGCGCAGGCTGCGCTCGAGCAGGCGATTCAGGAAATCACCGACTATCTCGCCTCTATCGACAAGAAGGTCGACGAGCTGCTCCAGGACCAAAAGGATCGTTCCGTATCGGATCTTATCGGAGTCGCGCTGGAAATCGACGAGGCCGAAGCGATTTGGAAGAAAACGGGGGTACTCAACGAGACGGCATGGTCGAAGCTGTCCCCTTGCGCGAAGACGACGACACAGGCTTTGGGATATGCATTGCTGAAGCTCAAGGGTTTGTCGGATAAGCTTGTCGCTGCAAAGAGTGCCGAGGAGATCGACGATCTGCTCAAGCCGGCTGGCTCAGAGGTAGACGCCTGGCTGACGGTCATCGCGCGCGCCGTTCAGACGCGCGATAGATTCTCGGTACTCGAACTCGAGCGTGCATATGCTGAGCTTCCGGAGGTGTTGGAGCAGCATCGATTGGGCATCACGGAGGCTCGCAAGCTCAGGTTGCACAAGATCAAGGACGGGATCGTCGTTTTCCGGGAGAGCATCGACGATGCCGCCGCTCGGCTTCGTGAGCAGAAGCTGCTGCATCCGTTCGCGGTTGACAGTGCGCTTAGTTCGGCAACGACTGTCGCCAGCAGGCTCTCTCGGTTCGCGGAGTATCTCGATATCGAAATCGATGAGCATGAAATCGAGCGTGCCCGTAATTGGGGAGCTCTCGCCGGCGAAGCAGCGGCCGATGTAGCGAAGGATATCGCAAAAGGCGCGGGCGATTTGGGCGGAGCTGCCATGGACGGGGCGAACCAGTTGGGCGGTGTCGTTATGGACGGCGCCGGCAAGCTGGGGGATGCGATGGGCGAGGGCTTTGCGGCCGCTGCATCGGGTGCCGTTGCCGGTGGGCAGCAGATTGCCGAAGCCTTGGGAAGCGTCGACCTTGGCAAGATCGCCGAGGCGCTGCCTTGGAAAAGGAAGAAGTAGGCCTTCGGCGAGAGTGAGTTAATCGGCCTGTCGACAGATTCGGAGGGGTCACGGTGGGACGGAAGCCGAGCGATTTTACCGCTGCACAATCGAACTACTCGACCGCGCGGGAGGCAAATGACTACCGCGATGCAGCGCAAGCGGTGATCGACATCGTCGAAGCCGTTGCGAACATGGCGAACAAGGGGAAATTCGCCGCCGTGTTTGAGAAGGCAACAAAGTTCACGCCGCTCGCTCGTCAGATGGTCAACATGATTCCCAATGTCGCTCCGGTTGCCAATCGTGTCGCAGCGGTCGTTCGCGATAAGGCGCCCGATGCCGTCAACGAAGCCGGTGATAGCGTGGTGCGCGCTGCGAAAGGCGCGGGCGACATGGTTGTCCAACGAGGAAAAGCGGTTGGGGACGCCGTGCGCGGTGCCATCGATGAACGCGCTCAGCAAAAAGCCCGAACCGAGGCTCGGCGAGCGTTGCTCGATGGAGCGGGAAACAAGCTCTCTGTCGAGGACTTCATGAAAACATGGAGGATGCAAAGCGGGCTTTCCGTTCAGGACGGCGAGGGGATCTTCGCCTATTATGGCTGCTATGCCATAGTGACCTATCCTTCCGCTGTGAAGAAGGGGAACTACCACAAATTCAAAGGTATCTATGTCGGCAAGTCGGATGATATGTTCAAGAGCATCCATGACGATATCATCGGCAAGGGCAATGTCGATGTGTACGCCGATGTGAAGTACGGACAGCACGTGTATGTGTTCCTGTATCCATGTGCTGCCGGCAAGCTCGAGTCGCTCGAAGCTTCCCTCATCACGGCGCTCGATGCCGACAGTTCGTATAATGCGGAGAAGACGGGCTGGCTTGAAGGCAATGATTGATTTGACATATTGCTGTATCTGGAGGCGTTTTCGTGAAACTGAAAAAGCAATAAAGAAGAATCCGATCAGCGTCTTTACTATCTTGATTTTATGCCTGCTTCTGTCAGTATCAGCGTTTTTATTCTTAAGAACTTGCTGACAGAAGACCATACGGCGATTACTGACGACTCTATTCGCGAAGAAATAGTTCCGGTTGCCCGGCTTGCTGTATATGACTACAACTTTACTCAAGTGCTAGCGTTGACCGAGTCTGGGAATATCCTGAACTGGGAAAACCCTATTACCACTAAGCGCTATGTCGCGACGATAGATGGTTCTGTTCCCATTGAGGTTGATGCGGAGCTTATTTCAGTTGCTACAGATTATCTACCTACCGGTGCAGTTGCTGCCGTTGAGGTGCGCTTGCCTCACTGCAATATAGGGAAAGTGGCGTTGGCCCATGATACGCTATCGGGGCCGCGGCGAAATCAGCCGACGATCTAGCCGCCAGCAGGCACATTTCCTTCAGGACTCCTCAGCGCGATCGTAGCATGGAATGAAGGGCGAATAGCGTGCCGAAATGAAAGAGGAGCTGGAGTATCGTAGCGCTTCCTCGAGCTGTTTCGAGCTCGTTAGCCGAGCATGGCGCCGTTGCGTTCGCGATATACTGCGGCTCGTATGTCACAACGTCCAGCAGGAGGCCGCCATGCACACCCTGATTGTCTACTGCCATCCGTACGAGCAGAGTTTCTGCCACGCCATGCTCGAGGCGCTGTGCGACCGGTATGAGCACGAGGGCGTGCCGTACGAGGTCATCGACCTGCACGCCGACGGTTTTGATCCCGTGCTCTCGCGCGACGAGCTCGCGGTCTACAACGCCGGCACCGCGCTCGACCCACTCGTGACACGCTATCAGCAGATCGTTGCCGGCGCGAACCGTCTGGTGTTCATCTTCCCCATCTGGTGGAACGACATGCCCGCCATGCTCAAAGGCTGGCTCGATAAGGTCATGCTCGCCGGTTTCTCATGGGAGGCCACGGGCGCAGGTCTCAAGGGCACGCTCACCTACATCGAATCTGCCGAGATCTACACGGCGTCCTCGAACCCCACCGCGTTCATCCGCGAGCAGACCGGCGACGCCATCCAGCGCATGTTCATCGACGGCACGCTGTGGCAGCTCGGCATTGGCCATGGCACGTGGGAGAACTTCGGCGGCATGGACCTGTCCACGCCCGAGGAACGGGCAGCGTTTTTGGATAAGCTCGCCGGAAAGTAGCGCGGGGTGCGCGTCGAGCGACGCCGCTTGCGTCGGGTGCGCCGCATGACGCGTCCACTCGCCTTTTACAGCAGCTCAAAGTGGTTCTTGCGAAACGCGATCAGGCCGTCGCGCCGCATGCGCGAGAGCTCCGCCGACAGGGCGCTGCGGTCGACGCCCAGGTAGTTGGCGAGTTCCTGGCGCGAAAAAGGGATCGCAAAGCTGCTGGATCGGTGCTCGATCGCCTGCTCAGACAGGTAGGACATGACGCGCCCGCGGATCGTCTTTGCAGCCGTGTGCATGATGCGGCGCGAGAGGGCGAGGTTCTTGAGCGCCGAGATCCGCACGAGGTTCTGGATGAGGCGATGGTGCTGTGCGCACGAGCGCCCGCAGACGGTGAGGAGCTTTTCCGCGTTGAGGAACAGCACGGTGGTGGGCTGCGCCGCCACGGCATCGACCAGCATTTTCTGCTGCGGGCTGACGGCGTATGCCTCGCCGAAGATCTGCCCCGGAGCCACGTGGACGAAGATGTCGCTGGCGCCCCAGTAGTACGTGGCGACGATATTGACGCTTCCCTCAAGGACAAGCCCCAGATAGCGCACCTCGTCTCCGGCGCGCAGGATGGCCTCCCCCTTGTCGTACGTCCGCGTGTGTGCTTCAAGGCAAGGGAGCATCGCCTCGATTTCGTCGGCGGTGATGCCGTCGAAGATCGCGTGATGTGTAAGGGATGCGCAATTCATCGGTTTCTCCAATCCGTTGTCACAACAACATACCCACGGACCCCTCGGCGATATACCTAGGCGACGTGCGGTCGCAAAAGCTACGCGACCGCCTGCCAAGAGCAAGGAGGGCTCAATGAAGACAAGGGAAACCCCGATGTTCTGCTTTCAGTGCGAGCAGACCGCCGGTTGTAGCGCCTGTGTCGGTCGCGCGGGCGTGTGCGGTAAGACGGCGGACGTCGCTCGCCTGCAAGACGAGCTGACCGGCGCGCTTATCGGCTTGGCGCGCGCTGCGGACGGTGCGCGGGAGCGTCCGGGCAGGGCTCGGCTCGTGCTGGAGAGCCTGTTCGCGACGGTGACGAACGTCAACTTTGACGCGGAGGTGCTGCGCGAGCTGATCGACTGCGTCCACGCCGAGCGCGACGCGGCGGCTGCGGGCGACGTAGGGGCTGCGGGCGCCGACTACGACATGGCCGGGATCTGGACGGCCGACGAGGATATCCGTTCACTGAAGTCGCTCGTCCTGTTCGGCATCCGCGGCATGGCAGCCTATGCCTATCATGCCTGGGTGCTTGGCTACGAGAAGGACGAGCTTGACCGTTTCTTTCTGCGTGCCCTTCGCGCGCTTGGCGAGGATCTGAACGCCGACGAGCTGCTGTCGCTCGCACTCGAGGTGGGCGAGAAGAACCTCGTGTGCATGGAGATGCTCGACCTTGCCAATACGGGCGCCTATGGCACGCCGGTGCCCACCACGGTGCCGCTGCTAGTCGAAAAGGGTCCGTTCATCGTCGTGTCGGGACACGACCTGTTCGTCCTCCACGAGCTGCTCGAGCAGACGGCGGGTACGGGTGTGAACGTGTACACGCACGGCGAGATGCTGCCGGCGCACGGGTATCCCGAGCTCAAGAAGTACCCGCATCTCAAGGGCAACTTTGGCACCGCTTGGCAAAACCAGCAGAAGGAGTTCGTCGATATCCCGGCGCCTGTGCTCTTCACCACCAACTGCCTGATGCCGCCGCGCGCGAGCTATGCCGACCGCGTGTTCACCACCGAGGTCGTTGCCTATCCCGGCTTGGTGCATATCGGCGAGGAGCGCGACTATGCTCCCGTCATCCGCCGCGCGCTCGAGCTGGGAGGATATGCGGAAGATCGGCAGTTCACCGGTATCAACGGCGGAACCACGGTGACGACCGGCTTTGCCCACGGCACCGTGCTGGCGGTGGCCGATCACGTGGTGGATGCCGTCAAGTCGGGCAAGATCGGGCACTTCTACCTGATCGGCGGGTGCGACGGCGCGCGCCCGGGGCGTAACTACTACACGGAGCTGGTGGAGCGGACGCCGGCCGACAGCGTGGTGCTCACGCTGGCGTGTGGAAAGTACCGCTTCAACGATCTGGACCTGGGGACCGTTGCCGGCTTGCCCCGCCTGATGGATATGGGGCAGTGCAACGATGCGTACAGTGCGATCCGCGTCGCCATAGTGCTTGCAGAGGCGCTCGAATGCGAGGTGAACGAGCTTCCGCTCTCCATCATCCTGTCCTGGTACGAGCAGAAGGCCGTCTGCATCCTGCTGACGCTGCTGTACCTGGGGATTCGCGACATCAAGCTCGGTCCCACGCTGCCCGCATTCGTGTCGCCCGGCGTTCTTGACTACCTGGTCAAGCAATTCGGCATTGCGCCGATCTCCACGCCTGAAGAAGATTTGCGGCGGTAGCGGCGCGTCTCGGCTGTGCATTGCGCATCCGGCTCGCTGCGGGGTGAGGCGGTCCATCCGCTTCACCCTACAGCGCGAAGAGACGGGCGGTCTGAGTCCGCGCCCGTTTCGCTCCGTGGTTCGCTCTTGGCATAAGATATACAAGGCAACCTATGAGAGGGGATGCATATGCAGCGCAAGGAGATTCAAACCGCCGACGTGCCCGAAGAGGCGCAGGTGATATACGAAGCCGACGACACCCCCGGTCCGATGGACACGATCATGCGTTTCCGCTTCTTTATCATCGGCCTGCTGGTCGTGCTCGGCCTTGTGTCGGCGTTTCCCCTGCGCGCGATGTTCTCCTCTCCGGATACCTACGCCACATCCATCGCAACGCTTGATGACAAGAAGAACAACGTGCTCGGCATGGTCGCTGCGTCGACCGGCGCCTCGGCAGCCATCACCGCTATCCCTGACGATGTCGGAACGCCTATCGCCGACAAGCTCATGGACCTGAGCACGAACCTCATGCTCGTCCTCGCCGTCATCTATCTCGAGAAATACTTGCTGACCGTCTTCGGCTTCGCAGCCTTTGGCATTTTGATCCCCGCTGCTCTGGCGTGCTTCGTCATCTCGCTCGTGCTGTATTGCCGCTCGACCTTGAGCGGGTCATTTGCCCTGGTGGCGCGCAAGCTTCTGGTGCTGTCGCTCGTGCTGTGGGTGACGGTTCCGGCGGGCGTTGCGGTGACCAACATGATCGATCAGACCTACGAGATCTCCTATGCGACAGAGAGCGTGGAGGGGGTCGAGGCCGAGGCGGAAGCTGAGGAAGGCACCGAAGAGGGCGGCAGCCCGATCGACTTCATCATCAGCATTCCCGAGAAAATCGCCGACGCTGCGACGGGTGTTGCCGACGAGATGCTCTCACAGGTGAATCGCCTGATCGAAGGCGTTGCCGTGATGATCGTCACGTCGTGCATCATCCCGATACTGGTGCTTCTGTTCTTCCTCTGGATGGCGAATCTGCTGCTGGGCATCAACGTCGATGCGCCGCGTCGCATGATCTCGTCGCGTGCCCAGCGTCTGAAGGTGAGCCGCGCCGATATCCAGGCGATGCGCCAGAGTTTGCCCAAGCGTGCGCCGCGCGACGAATAACCGGGGTGATTAACCCCGGCAAGGAGCGATCGCGCCGCCATGTGCCTTCCGTCGGGCGCATGGCGGCGAATCCCCGCTGGCATGGCATGAACTATCCGTTGAGACATGCGGTGCGCATGGCGCCCTAAGCACTCCTATTGTTATCGTTATCAGCGGTTATGTTTCGGGTCGGAGGCTTTGCCCGCAGGGCCCCATGCGATAAGGAGCAACCATGCTGCAAGATAACGCCATCTGGATGGGCGTGGGTGCCGAGCCCGATTGCAACCACGTGAACCTGCTGCTCAACCAGGCCAACCGCCACGGTCTGATCGCCGGCGCGTCCGGTACGGGCAAGACCGTCACGCTCAAGGTCATGGCCGAGGGCTTTTCCAAGGCGGGCGTCCCGGTCTTCATGGCTGACGTCAAGGGCGACATCACCGGTATGTGCGCACCGGGCGAGGACGCCGAGGACATGCAGAAGCGCATCAAGAAGTTCGGCCTCGAGGGCTTCACCTATGAGGGCTGCCCCACGCGCGTGTGAGACATGACGGGCGGCTAGGGCATTCCGGTGCGCATCACCGTCTCGGACATGGGCCCCACGATGCTCGCGCGCCTGCTCGGGCTCAGTGAGGTACAGGAGGGTGTGCTCGATATCGTCTTCCGCATCGCCGATGACAAGCAGCTGCTGCTGATCGACCTCATGGATCTGCGCTCGATGCTCAATTACGTGGCCGAGCACGCGAAGGAGTACGAGACCACCTACGGCAAGGTCTCGAGCCAGTCCGTGGGGGCCATCCTGCGCAAGCTCATCTCGATCGAGGACGAGGGGGCGAGATCTTCTTCGGTGAGCCCGACATCGACCTCGACGACTGGTTCGCGTGCGCGCCGAACGGCCAGGGCTACGTGAACATCCTGAACGCCGCCAAGCTCATCCAGAGCCCGCAGATCTACGCGATGTTCCTGCTGTGGATGCTCTCCGAGCTGTTCGACACCCTGCCGGAGGAGGGCGACCTCGACAAGCCCAAGTTCGTGTTCTTCTTCGACGAGGCGCACCTGCTGTTCAACGACATGCCGAGTGAGCTGCTCGATAAGATCGTGCAGGTGCTCAAGCTCATCCGTTCCAAGGGCGTGGGCGTGTACTTCATCACGCAGTCGCCGAGCGACATCCCTGATGAAGTGTTGGCGCAGCTCTCCAACCGCATCCAGCACGGCCTGCGCGCCTACACGCCGGCCGAGCAGAAGGCCGTGCGCGCCGCCGCTGAGTCCTTCCGCGAGAACCCTGCGTTCAAGAGCGAAGATGTGATCCTGGAGCTCGGCACCGGCGAGGCGCTCGTTTCGTTCTTGAACGAGGACGGCCAGCCCGAGATCGTCGAGCGCGCCAAGATTCTGCCGCCGCAGTGCCTGATGGCCGCAGCGCCCGAGACCGATCTTAAGGCTGCGTTCGACGGTCAGGCCGACCTCATGAAGAAGTACGGCGAGGCCGTGGATCGCGAGAGCGCCTTCGAGCAGCTCGAGGAGGTCGCCGAGGAGGAGGCCGAAGCCGACAAGCTCGCTGCCGAACGCGAGGCGCTCGAAAAGGAAAAGGCCGAGTTCGAGGCCAAGAAGGCCAAAGAGGCCGAGAGGGCTGCCGCCAAGGCGGAGCGAGAGGCCCAGAAGGCAGCCGAGCGTGCGGCTCGCGCTCGCGAGAAGCGGCAGGAGCAGATGATGAAGGGAATCGGCAAGCTGGCCAATTCCATCCTGGGCACCTTCGGCCGCGAGGCGACTCGCCAGATCACCCGCAATCTGTTTGGCGGTCGCCGCCACTAGGCATGTCGAAAAACCCCTGGGGTTATTTTACATGTGTCGAAAAACCCCTGGGGTTATTTTGCGAGAGATGCCGTCAGTCGAGGAGTTTCGCGATGGCGCGCACGACCGCGTCGGCTGCCTTCGCGACGAGCGGGACATCCTCCACCTGTATGATGACCTTGCCCTTGATGCCCAGTTCGGTGATCTCGGAGAAGAAGATGCTCGGTTCGCCGATGACGGGGGAGACGGATCCCGCGGCATCGCACGAGATGCCGATGATCCGGTCGGACAATGCGTCGAGGGAAGTACTGATATCGGTGCCGTCGTCGCGGTAGCGCGGTATGGCGAACGGCACCACGACGCGGTTCGCGGGCAGCAGGTGCACGAGCGCCGTCTTGGAGATCACCGAGTTGGGGATGATGACCGTCTGCCCGAGCGGATCGCGGATGGTCGTGTGGCGCCAGGAGATGTCCTGCACCACGCCGATCTGGCTGTCCACTTGGATGTTGTCGCCGGGCTTGATGATGCCCATGAACGCCATCTGCAGGCCGCCGATAAGGTTGGACAGCGTGTCCTGGAAGCCGAGCGAGACGGCGATACCGCCGACGCCGAGCGCGGTGATGATGGCGTTGGAGTTCTGGTTGTAGACGGTGTCGAGGATGATGCTCGCACCGACCGCCCAGATCGTCGCGCGGACGATGTTCACGATGATGCTCGACGAGGGGAGGGGATTGCGGTCCTTGTTGAGCAGGTGACGTAGAGCGCGCGTCGTCACGCGCGACACCGCGATGGTCGCGGCACCGAGCACGATGGTCCAAAAGATCTGCTGGACGATCTGCATCTTGAGTATCGCGAGTATCGATTCGGGCATGTCCTGTATCCGTTTCGTGCGGTCGTGTCGTTGCGTCTATCATACCCGTCGCGCACGGCCATGGCGAAATGGGACGCACGGCTATATCGAAATGGGGAATATACTTGGTCGTATGTCGTTGGCGCGGCCTGCGGGCGGCGCATGAGGAGGGGAGCGATATGGATCAGGAGCGCTATCTGGGGGCATCGACGCCCAAGCTCGGCTTCGGCTTCATGCGCCTGCCGAAGTTCGAGGACGGTTCGTTTGACATCGAGCAGGTCAAGGCCATGGTCGATCGATTCATGGACGCGGGGATGACGTATTTCGACACCGCGTACGTCTACGACAACGGCGGTTCGGAGCGCGCGCTCAAGGAGGCGCTCGTCGACCGCTACCCCCGCGACCGCTTCACCATCGCCACGAAGGTCAACGCGCGCGTCGCCGAGTCCGCCGCCGATGCACGGCAGCAGCTCACCACGAGTCTGGAGCGCACGGGCGCCGGATACTTCGACTACTACCTGCTCCATGCGGTGCAGGAGAGCAACATCGGCAAGTACGACGAGTTCGGCCTGTGGGATTTCGTGCGCGAGCAAAAGGAGGCCGGCACGATCCGCCACTGGGGCTTTTCGTTCCACGGCACCCCGGCGCTACTCGATGAGCTGCTCACCAAGCATCCGGATGCGGAGTTCGTCCAGCTGCAGATCAATTATGCCGACTGGGAGCACCCCGAGGTCGCGTCGCGCACCGTCTACGAGATCGCCCGCAAACACGGCAAGCCCGTGGTGATCATGGAGCCGGTCAAGGGCGGCATGCTTGCCAATCCGATCCCGCGGGTGCAGGAGCTCCTGCGTGCGGCGAAGCCCGAGGCGTCCTTCGCCTCGTGGGCGATCCGCTACGCCGCCTCACTCGATGGGGTCATCACGGTGCTCTCCGGCATGTCCAACCTCGAGCAGATCGATGACAACCTTTCGTTCATGCGCGCCTTCGAGCCGTTGAGCGCCGAGGAGCAGCAGGTGATCCGCGCCGCGCAGGATGCGTTCGCCGACATGGAGTCCATCCCTTGCACGGCGTGCCGCTACTGCACGGACGGCTGCCCGATGCATATCCCCATCCCGTGCATCTTCGCCGCGCGGAACAAGCAGACCGTCTGGGGTCTCGACGAGCACGCGAAGAAGGACTACGAGGCCGCCGTCGGCGCCGAGGGCGCGGGCGGAGCGGACGCTTGCATCGCGTGCGGTCAGTGCGAGGCGGCGTGCCCGCAGCACATCCACATCATCGATGCGCTGCGCACCTGCGCCGCAGCCTTCGCGTGATATCGCGCTAGGCGCCCCCCGACGTCAAATAACCCCAGGGGTTTTTCTACATAGAGGAGCCGATCTGGCTCCTCTATGTAGAAAAACCCCTGGGGTTATTTGACGTCGGGGGGCGCCCGGGCGCATGTTCTAGCTGAGCAGCATGCGGTCGTTGGCGAGCTCGCCGCCCGAGACCTCCTCGAACTTCTGTAGCAGGTCGGCCACGGTGAGCGCGCGCTTTTCCTCGCCCGCCACGTCGTAGATGATACGACCCTCGTGCATCATGATCAGGCGGTTGCCCAAGCGGATGGCGTCGTTCATGTTGTGGGTGACCATGAGGGTGGTCAGATGGTGCTCGCCGACGATCTGCTCGGTGAGCTCGAGGACCTTGGCGGCCGTCTTGGGATCGAGGGCGGCGGTGTGCTCGTCGAGCAGCAGCAGCTTGGGCTCGGTGAGCGTGGCCATGAGCAGCGTCAGCGCCTGGCGCTGGCCGCCGGACAGCAGGCCCACCTTGCTGGTTAGGCGCTTCTCGAGCCCCAGCCCCAGCTCGCGCAAACGCTCGGCGTACTCGTCCTTCTCGGCCTTCGTGACGCCCCAGGCAAGCGTGCGGGCCTTGCCGCGACGCTTGGCCATGGCGAGGTTCTCCACGATCTGCATGTCGGCGGCCGTACCCATCATGGGATCTTGGAACACGCGGCCCAGGTACTTGGCGCGCGCGGGCTCGGAGAGCAGCGAGATGTCCTTGCCGTCGAGCTCGATCACGCCGGAGTCGATGGGGTACACGCCCGCGACCATGTTCATGAGCGTGGACTTGCCGGCGCCGTTGCCGCCGATGACGGTCACGAAGTCGCCGGGAGCCAGATGCAGGTTCACGTTGACGAGGGCACGCTTCTCGTTGATGGTGCCGGCGTTGAAGGTCTTGCAGACATCGGTGACCTTAAGCATGGTCTATCGACCCCCTTCCGGGCGCGATGCGCGGGTGTAGGAACGCTTGAGCTGGTACTTTTCCCACACGACGGGGATGCACAGGGCAAGAGCCACGATGATCGCCGACAGCAGCTTCATGTCGTTGGCGTCCATGCCTAGCTGGAGCACGATGGCGCGGATGAGGAAGTAGACCACCGAGCCCACGACGGCGGAGGCGAGACGGCCACCGAAGGCATGCAGCTTGGCGCCGGGCAGGATGCGCCACAGCACCTCGCCGATGACGATGGCGGCAAGGCCGATGACGATGGCGCCGGTGCCCATGCCGATATCGGCGTACTTTTGGCTCTCGCAGATGAGGCCGCCCGACAGGCCGACGAGGCCGTTGGACAGGATGAGGGCGATCATCTTGGTGATCTTGGTGTTGACGCCGAGGGCGCGCACCATGGCCTCGTTGTTGCCGGTGGCGCGGCAGGCCGAGCCGATCTCGGTGCCGAAGAACCAGTACAGGGCGACGATGATCAGCACCGCTACGATGAGGCCGACGATGATGGCGCCGCCGTTGGCGGACAGGCCGGTCGCGTCGGTGACCTGGGAGAAGATGGTGTCGTTCTTGAGCAGCGGGGTGTTGGACTTACCCATGATACGCAGGTTGATGGACCAAAGGCCGATCTGCGTGAGGATGCCGGCGAGGATCGCGGGAATCTCGAACACGGTGTGCAAAAAGCCCGTCACGGCGCCGGCGACCATGCCGGCGATCATGGCGAGAAGAATCGCCATCAGCGGATCCATCCCGCCCACGACGAGCACCGCGCACACGCTGCCGCCGAGCGCGAAGCTGCCGTCGACCGTCAGATCGGCGATGTCGAGCAGTTTATACGTGATGAACACGCCGAGGACCATGATGCCCCAGAGGATACCCTGAGATACGGCGCCAAGCAGAGCGAGCCCCATAACGCTTCCTCCCCTATGTGAGCCAAATGAACCCCGGCGAGCACGCCCGTCGGGGTTCATCGCATAAACGATGCAGATACATCGCGGAAGTGTACCACTTTATGCAGAGATGGGTTGGGGCACGTGGCCCGTGTAACCCTCCTGAAACGACGGGGGGAGGCGGCAGGGTGGTCGTGCCGGCCGGTGGGGCGTTTGCCGACGGTTGGGGGTTCGCGCTGATAGCGGGGTTGAGTGTTGGCAGCAGGAACCCGCGCTGGTAGCAGGAACTCTGTACTGACAGTGAAAACTCTCAATTGACACGAACAGGGCATTTCGGCCGATTTCTGTCAGTAGTGAGTTTTGGCTGTCAGTACAGAGTTCGAGTTGTCAGTACAGAGTCCCTGCTGTCAGTAGAGAGCCTCCGCTGTCAGTACAGAGTCCCGGCTGTCAGCACAGAGCCCCTGCCGACAAGTTTGTACCTGGCACCATCTTGTCGGGCGACAAGATGGTGCCAGGTACAAACTTGTCGCTTTGAAAAAGCGGCCGGGACGCGATGGTCCCGGCCGCCTCATCGGTTGCGTGTGCTGGCGTGCGCCTTACGCGCTCACGTCGGTGCCGCCCTCCTCGGCGAGCATCGAGACGTCCACGCCGACCTCGTCGGCGGTCGCCTGGTTGTAGACGAGGTCGCACTCGTCGGCGGTCATCGTGCCGATCGCCATCTCGGCGGGATCGGCACCTTCGGTCAGGATCTCGATGGCCATCTCGCCCGCGCGGTAGCCGAGCTCCTCGTAGTTGATCGAGACGCTCGCCAGGCCGCCGTTCTCCACCATGCCGACCTCACCGCAGATGGTGGGCACGCCAGCCTCGTTGGCCACCATGGCGACGGTGGTCATACCGGCGGCGATGGTGTTGTCCGTCGGGGTGTAGATCGCGTCGACCGAGCCGACCATGGACTCGACGACCTGCTGGATCTCGTTGGAGGAGGACACGGTGTAACGCTCGTGCGCGATGCCCAGCGCGTCGAGTTCCTCCTCGGCCATGGCGATCTGGATGTCGGAGTTGGACTCGGCGGTGCAGTAGAGCAGACCGACGGTCTTGGCGTCGGGGAGCAGCTGCTGCAGCAGGTCCATCTGATCGGCGACCGGGTTCATGTCCGAGGTGCCGGTGAGGTTGCCACCGGGTGCGTCGTTGTCCTCGACGAGGCCGGAGGCGGCGAAGTCGGTGATGGCGGTGCCCACGATGGGGATGTCGCTCGTGGCGCCCGCGACGGCCTGCGCCGCCGGGGTCGCGATCGCCAAGATCAGGTCGCAGCCGTCGTTGACCAGGGTCTGCGCGATGGTCTGGCAGGCGGACTGGTCGTTCTGCGCGTTCTGCTGCTCGATCTCGTAGGAGATGCCCGAATCGTCGAGCGCCTTGACGAAGCCGGCGTTGGCTGCGTCGAGTGCGGTGTGCTCGGTCAGCTGCAGCACGCCGATCTTGTAGGTGGTGCCGTCACCGGAAGGCGCGGCCGAACCGTTGCCGGCGGAGTCGCCGCCGCAGCCGGACAGGCCGAGCGCGCCGGTGAGCGCGATGGCGCCCATGCCGGCGAAGCCCTTGGCGAACGAGCGGCGGGAAAACGTGGTGGGATTCATGGTGGTTCCTCCTCGGTCCATGCGGTCGAGCATGGGTTGGTCGCGCCGGTCCGTGTGTCGGCGCGTGGGGTACTAGACGGTCTCGGCGTCCTCGAGGCCGGAGATATCGATACCGACCTCGTCGGCGGTCGCCTGGTTGACGATGAGCTGGCAGTCCTCGGCCGCAAGGTACGCGATGGGCATCTCGGCGGGGTCGGCGCCCTCGGTCAGGATCTCGACGGCCATCTCGCCTGCCTTGTAGCCCAGGTCGTAGTAGTTGATGGAATAGGAGGCCAGACCGCCGTCCTCGACCATGGTGTCGCAGCCCACGATGACGGGCAGGTCGTTCTCGTTGGCGACCATGGACACGGTCGCCATGCCGGCGGCGATGGTGTTGTCGGTCGGGGTGTAGATCGCGTCGACCTTGCCGACCATGGACTCGATCACCTGCTGGATCTCGTTGGAGCTCGAGACAGTGTAGCGCTCGTGGGCGATGCCCGCCGCGTCAAGCGCCTCCTCGGCCATGGAGATCTGGACCTCGGAGTTGGACTCGGCGGTGCAGTAGAGCAGGCCGACCGTCTTGGCGTCGGGCACGAGTTGCTCGAGCAGCTCGATCTGGTCGGAGACGGGCGTGAGGTCGGAGCTGCCGGTCACGTTGCCGCCGGGCTCCTCGTTAGAGGCGACGAGACCCGACTCGGCGAAGTCGGTGATGGCGGTGCCGATGATGGGGATGTCGCTCGTCGCGCTCGAGACGGCCTGGGCCGCCGGCGTGCCGATGGCGAGGATGAGGTCGTCGCCATCGTTCACGAGCTTGCTCGCGATGGTCTGGCAGGCGGACTGGTCGTTCTGCGCGTTTTGCTGGTCGATCTCGTAGGAGATGCCGGCGTCGTCGAGCGCCGCCACGAAGCCCTCGTTGGAGGCGTCGAGTGCGGCGTGCTCGGTCAGCTGCAGGACGCCGATCTTATACGTGGTGCCGTCGGCGGACTCGGTCGTCGAGCCGGCCTCGGAAGCGTCGCCACCTCCGCACGCGGCGAGCGCCAGCGCAAGCGTCCCCGTGACGACGGCGGAAGCGATGGTTGTGAGCCGTTTCATGGGCGCAACCTCCCTTTCCTTCGGACCTGTTCCGAATGTGATGCAGCAGAGCGCCCCGTCATGCGCGGCGCTCCATCCCAATAGAGTACAGATAGCTTTTCATGATAAAAGTGCATGCACCGTCGGCCCTGACCTCCGCGCGCGTGATACCAATTGTTAATCTTCGTGCCGGCGGTCGGTCGAAACGACGCGCTTGCCGATGCACGATGTAATTCCATCTTTCGGGTTTGCGATGTCGGGGATGTGATTTCACCCCAGGGGTTTTTCTACATGGGGCAGGACGAGTCCTGCCCCATGTAGAAAAACCCCTGGGGTGAAATCACATCCCCGACAAAGGAAACGACCCGCTGCAGTGCGGTGCGCTGCAGCGGGTCGCTCAGGTTGAGAAGACCCTAGAACTCGGCGTTGCCGACGGTCCGCGGATGCGGGATGACGTCGCGGATGTTGCCCACGCCGGTGAGGTACATCACGAGTCGCTCGAAGCCCAGGCCGAAGCCGGCGTGCTTGCAGGTGCCGTAACGGCGCAGGTCGAGGTAGTACTTGTACTGGCTGGCGTCCATGCCGAGCTCGGTGATACGGCGCTCGAGGACGTCCAGACGCTCCTCGCGCTGGGAGCCACCGATGATCTCGCCGATGCCGGGCACCAGACAGTCCGCGGCGGCGACGGTCTTGCCGTCGTCGTTCATGCGCATGTAGAACGCCTTGATCTCGGCGGGGTAGTCGGTCACGAACGTCGGGCACTTGAAGTGCTCCTCGGTGAGGAAGCGCTCGTGCTCGGTCTGCAGATCGATGCCCCAGCTCACGGGATACTCAAACGCGTGGCCGGCGGCGACTGCGGCTTCGAGGATCTCGATGGCCTCGGTGTAGGTCACGCGCGCGAAGTCGGAGGTCGCCACGTGCGTCAGGCGGGCGATGAGACCCTTGTCCACGAACTTGTTGAGCATGTTGAGCTCATCGGGGCATGTTGCCATGACGTCGTTGATGACGTACTTGAGCATATCCTCGGCGAGGTCCATGTCGTCGGCGAGGTCGGCGAAGGCGATCTCGGGCTCGATCATCCAAAACTCGGCGGCATGGCGCGTGGTGTTGGAGTTCTCGGCGCGGAAGGTGGGGCCGAAGGTGTACACGTCGCCGAAGGCCATGGCAAAGTTCTCGGCGTTGAGCTGGCCGGACACGGTGAGCGAGGCGGCCTTGCCGAAGAAGTCCCGGCTCCAGTCGGTCTCGCCGGCGTCGGTTGTGGGCGTGTGCGCGGGGTCGAAGGTCGTCACATGGAACATCTCGCCGGCGCCCTCGCAGTCGGAGGTGGTGATGATCGGGGTGTTCACGTAGACGAAGCCGCGGTCCTGGAAGAAGCGGTGGATGGCCGCCGCCGCCGCGGAGCGGATGCGGAACACGGCGCGGAACAGGTTCGTGCGCGGGCGCAGATGCTGCTGCGTGCGCAGGAACTCGACGGTGGCGCGCTTCTTCTGCAGCGGGTAGTCGGGCGCGGAGGGACCGGCGACCTCGATGGTCTCGGCGGTGAGCTCGAAGGGCTGCGGCGCGTCGGGCGTGAGCTTGACGATGCCGGTCGCGATGACGGCGGCCGACACGTTTTGATGGGAGATCTCGTCGTAGTTGGCGAGATCGTCGCGGTTCATGACGATCTGCAGGTCGCGGAAGCAGCTGCCGTCGTTGACGGTGACGAAGCCGAAGTTCTTCATGTCGCGGACGGACTTGACCCATCCGGCGACCGTGACGCGGCTGCCGCCGAGCGCCTCGGCGTCGGCGTAGAGCTGGGCGATCTTGGTGCGATCCATAAAGACCTCTGTTCTTAGATATGAGCGGATAGACTGGCCGCCCACCATCATACCAGCCCGCGATGTTTCGGGGCTGCATGGGTTCGTTGGGGACGTGTCCCTTCCAACCCATTGTGGGTTGGAAGGGACACGTCCCCAACGAACCCATGTCGCGGCATGAAGTTAGAACGTGACGGTCTTGGGCTCGGCGGTGAACGAGCAGAAGGTCGCGGTCACGTTTTCGAGGGCGAAGACCTCGCAGTTGCCGTCATCGGCGGCGTACATGCTCTGGAGTTCGGGGTACTCGCCTAAAACCGCCTGACGCGCCTCGAGGCGATCGTCGAGCACGGCGTCGGCGGTGAGACGCAGCCAACCGCCCTCGGCATCGACCGCGCTGATGGCGATGCGCGGATGCGCAAGCATCTGGTCGGACACCGGCTTGACCTTGCCGGTCTGGATGTACAGCTTGTCCTCGAACTTCGCGATCGTGCCGAAGGGCCGCACCTGCGGGTTTCCGTCGGCGTCGACTGTCGCCAAGAAGTACGTCGGGTTCTTCTTCAGATACTCCAGGACCTCATCCATTGCTCTTCCTTTCTCGCGTTGGCCGGATACCGTCTATGTACCCATCCTGCGAACATGGGACGAGGCAACCTGTCCGTTCCGTCCCATGGGGTCGGAATGGTATACCCTAGACGGACGGCACACCCGACGAACGCGAGGAATCGATGATCATAGAACAGCACGCCCTGTGGGGCGAGGAACCGACCGCGGAGTATCCGGCAACCTATACCGCCTACCTGGCAGAACCTGTGCCGGCCCGCGCCGACGAGCCGCGTCCGGCCGTCGTCATCTGCGGTGGGGGAAGTTTTACCGCCATCAGCGCGCATGAGCAGGAGCCCGTGGCGTTCGAGTTTTTGAATCGCGGCTTCCAAGCGTTCGTGCTCGACTACGTGACGAGTTCCACCGGCAACGTGTCCTTTCCGAATCCCGAGGCCGACCTCGCCAAGATGGTCGCCACCGTGCGCGCGAACGCCAAGGCGTGGCATGTCGATCCCGACAAGGTGACGGTCGTCGGCTTTTCCGCCGGCGGCTTTGTTTGCGCCTCGCTCGCAGCGCAATGGAAAAGCGGCCCGTTCGCCGCGATCACAGGTGAGCGACCCGACCGGCTCCGTCCCGATGCGGCGATCCTGGCGTATCCCGTGCTCGACATGCGCGTCATCCGCGACGAGCAGACGCGCGACCCGCGCATCGACCTTCGCGTGCCCAAGACCGGCGGCAAGACCGGCCGCGACCTGCTCAACGACTACATCGCCATGGTCATCGGCGGCGAGGCGACCGACGAGCGCATGGCGGAGGTCTGTCCGACCACGCACGTCTCGCGTGACATGCCGCCGACGTTCGTATGGGGGACGGCAGACGATAAGACCTGCCCCATCTGCCAGGTGTACGATCTGGCGCAGGCGATGGCACGCGAGGGCGTCGTCCACGAGCTGCACGTGTTCGACCAAGGAGGGCACGGTCTGTCCGTGGCGAACATCAACACGCGCTGCGATAATGAGGACCGCGCCCACGCCGTTCGCGCGTGGGTCGAGCTCGCGTTCGACTTCCTGGAGCGCCAGGGCTTGGCGTAGTGCGCTCGGTAAGATGCCGAATGGATTGGTGACGATATGATGATCGACATCACGGGGGACATGATGATGGGGGTCTTGGCGCTCGTCTGCCTGGTAGCGCTCATCGTGGCGTTTCGAATGGGCGCGCGCGTGTTCTATCGGGCGGCGGTGCCGTTTACCCTTGCGCTGTTTCTGTCCCTTGCGGGCCTGACGTGTTGGGGCGAGAACGGTTTTTCGATCCCCGCGTACTCGCTCATGCTCATCTTCCCGTTGCTCGCCGTCGAGCTGCTCGCGCTCAACGGCGTCATGGTGCTCATCCGCGATGGACGCGTGAGTGCCGCCTCCGGCGCGCCGATCGCGGGCGCGTTCGCGATCGCGGTGCTGTACACGTTGGTCCCGCAGGCGATGGAGGCCGCGGACAACGCCGTCGTCGACGCGGTGGTCAACCTGTTCGCATTCGAGGCCCTGTGGCTCTCGTTCGCGCTCGTCGCGTTGAGCCTGTGTTCCTTCGCGTACCGCATCGCCGGGCGCGAGATGGTGCCCGACCGCAAGCAACCCTACCGGTTCATCCTCGTGCATGGGGCGGCGCTTTCGGGCACGCGTCCCTCGCCGCTGCTCATGGGGCGCCTCGATAGCGCGTACACGATGTGGGAGCGTCAGGGCAGGCGCGGCACGATCGTCGTGTCGGGCGGTCAAGGCGCCGACGAGGTCGTGTCCGAGGCGAGCGTCATGTGCGATTACCTGCGAGATCGCGGCGTACCTAAGAAGTCGCTCGCCATCGAGGACGCCTCGCGCACCACGCGGGAGAACCTGGAGCTGTCGCGTTCCGTCATGGACCGGCTCGCCGGCGGCCAGCCGTATCGCGTGCTGTTGGTGACGAGCGATTTCCATGCGCTGCGCTGCGTGAACCTTGCGCGCACGATGGGTATCGACGCCGACGTCATGGGGTCCGCCACGCAGCGCGACACGTGGCTGCGCTCCATCATCCGCGAGTTCGGCGCGATGGTCGTCCGCTTCCCGTGGACGTTCGCGTTCGTGGCTGTTTGCTGGGCGTTGCTGCTCATCCTGTAGCGCAATAGGTTGGTTGGGGACGTGTTCGTTCCAACCCATGCGGACGTGCGATGCTGGCCCCGCGCGCCGCGACGCTAGTATTGGATGGTTTGCCGAACGAGAGGATGGGCGAAACATGTCGTTCGATGTCGCGAAAGCATATCTGGATAGCATCGGTTTGGGCGATCGCGTGATCGCGACCGAGGCGCCGAGTTCGACGGTCGAGGAGGCCGCGGAGGCGCTCGGATGCAAGCCGGAGCATATCGCCAAGACGATGGCGTTCCTGGTGGACGAGGTGCCGGTGCTCGTGCTATGCGCCGGTGACGCGCGCGTGAACAACAGCATGTTCAAGCAGGTGTTCCATACCAAGGCCAAGATGATTCCCGGCGACGTGGTCGAGGGACTCGTGGGCCATGCGCCGGGCGGCGTGTGCCCCTTCGGTGCCAAGCCGGGCGCTCGCGTGTTTTTGGATGAGTCGCTGCGCCGTTTCGAGGTGGTGTACCCCGCGTGCGGCAACGACCACAGCGGCGTGCGCCTGACGATTCCCGAGCTCGAGCAGGCGACGCGCGCCGAGGGCTGGGTCGACGTCTGCCGCGGCTGGCGCGAGGAAGCGTAAGTCCCGGCGCGGATGTAATTTCACCCCAGGGGTTTTGTTGCACCGGGCCGCCCAATGGGCGGCCCGGTGCAACAAAACCCCTGGGGTGAAATTACATCCGCGCCATGCCGCGGCGGCATAGATGCATGCATGCTTTCAATTGGATTGGCCGCCTGGGCCGTAGCACCATATACTCAGGGCCGGATTCGGTCCCGAGTAAACATGCGAACGGCAGGGAGGACGCCATGAACGCAGCAGATCAGGAGGCCATCGAGCGTGCGACCAAGCGCTTCGGCGAGTTGATCGCCGGAGAGCTCGAGCGCATCGAGCGCGTGCGCCAGGACGGCGCGCCCAAGGATTACACGAAGCTCGACCACATCACCATCGGCATCCTGCCCGGTGACGGCATCGGCCCCACCATCGTGGCCCAGGCGGTCCGCGTGCTCGAGTGCCTGCTCGCCGACCAGATCGAGTCTGGTCGCGTCGAGCTTCGTCACATCGAGGGCCTGACCATCGAGCGCCGCGCCGCGCTCGGCGAGTCGCTGCCGCAGGATGTCCTGGACGCCGCCCTCGAGTGCGACGTGCTGCTCAAGGGCCCCCTCACCACGCCGCGCCCCGGCGATCCGTACCCCAACCTCGTGAGCGCCAACAGCCTGCTGCGTCGCGGCCTCGACCTGTTCGTGGGCATGCGTCCCATCCGCATGGCCGACAAGGGCATCGACTGGACGTTCTTCCGCGAGAACCTCGAGGGCGAGTACATCTGGGGTGACAAGGGTATCCAGGTCACCGACGACCTCGCCGTCGACTTCAAGGTCTGCACGCTGCCCGGTACCGAGCGCCTCGCCCGCATGGCGCTCAACTACGCCCGCGCCAACGGCAAGACGACCGTCACGGTGATCACCAAGGCCAACATCGTCAAGCACGCCGACGGCAACTTCCAGCAGATCATCTGCGACGTCGCCGAGCGCGAGTACCCCGACATCACCGTCCAGACCCGTCTGGTCGACGCGACGGCCGCCAAGCTCATGGATCCCGATTTCAACAAGGATTTCCAGGTCATCGTGCTGCCCAACCTCTACGGCGACATCGTGACCGACATCGCCGCCGAGCACCAGGGCGGTCTGGGCTCCGCCGCGTCGGCGAACCTCGGCAGCCAGCACGCACTGTTCGAGGCCATCCACGGCACGGCGCCCACGCTGGCCGAGCAGGGTCTGTCGCCGTGGGCGAACCCCTGCAGCGTCATCCGCGCCGCCGGCCTGCTCGTGGGCCACATCGGCTTCCCCGAGCGCCGCGCGAAGCTCGAGCAGGCGCTCGACATCTGCTGCGACACCGAGCGTCGTGTCGTCATGGGCTTCGGCGACGGCCCGACCTCGACCGATTTCACCGATTACCTGATCGAGACCATCCAGAAGCTCGGATAACGAGAAAACAGCCCTCCAGGTGTGCCCTCGCGCAGGCGGGGGCACATCCCGTTTGCGAGCACGTATGAGGAGCGCGTTATGAGGAAATTCAAGACCGTATACATGCGCGGCGGCACCAGCAAGGGCTGCATGTTCCTGCGCGAGGACCTGCCGGCGGACCGCGCCGAATGGGACGAGATCTTCCTGCAGGTGATGGGCAACCCCGATCCCAAGCAGATCGACGGCATGGGCGGCACCGTTTCGTCCAACAACAAGATCGTCATCGTCTGGAAGAGCGACGAGCCGGGTATCGACGTCGAGTACGAGGTCGGGCAGGTGATCGTGGGCAAGGCCCAGGTCGACTTCAAGTCCAACTGCGGCAACATGACCTCCGCGGTCGGTCCCTTCGCCGTGGAGGAGGGCCTGGTCGAGGTCGTGGAGCCCATCACGACGGTGCACATGCTCAACCGCAATACCGACAAGTACATCGACGTGACCGTGCCCATCGATCCCGATACGCATACATTCGCCCAGGACGGCGACTGCGCGATCGCGGGCGTCGACGGCACCGCCGCCGAGCTGCTCGTCAAGTTCCTCGACCCGGCGGGTGCCAAGACCGGCGTCCTGCTTCCGACGGGCCAGGTCCGCGAGACGCTCGAGGTTCCCGGTCACGGGACGATCGAGGCGACGATTCTCGACGTGTCCAATCCCTTGGTCGTCGTGCGCGCATCCGATATCGGCCTTTCGGGCACCGAGCTGCCGGCCGACGTCGATGCCGACGCACGGGCAGCCGAGCTGCTCGAGGCGATCCGCGGGGCGGCTGCCGTCGAGATGGGCTTCGCAACCGATCTTGCCGACGCGACCGCGAACAGCCCGGCGGTTCCCAAAGTCGGGTTCGTGACCGCGCCGGTGAGCTATACCGACATCGCCGGCAAGGAGGTCTCGGCGTCCGATATGGATGTGTGCGCCCGCGTCATCTCGGTGTTCAAGTGCCATAAGGCATGTCCGCTCACGGCGGCGAGCGCGATTTCGGTCGCTGCGATGCTCGAGGGTTCCATCGCGCACGAGGTATGCGGGGGAGTGCTCGCCAAGCCCGGTACGGTGCGTATCGGCCATCCGAGCGGCGTGATGACCATGGTGCCCGATCTGGTCGAGGGCTCCGACGGATCGTACGAGCTGCCCAGCGTCGCTGTTCAGCGCACCGCGCGCCGTATCATGGACGGTACGGTATACGTGCGCAAATAGGAGCGCGTCACGTTTACGGCTTACGTTGCGGGCGCGCCCGAGGCAGCTTGTTCCTCGGGTGCGCCCGCGTCGCATGAAATGAGGCCCCACATAGTCGCATATCGAAGGTACGTGAAATCGGGTCTGCCGTTTTTCACGTTGGACGGGCCATACCGGCCCATCGAGTGCGCGCAGACGTTCGTTTGCGCCGGCGGTTACAAAAATGGGCACTTTCTAGTTGGAAAAACAGGCTTTGACAGATATATGCAAAAATCGGTCTAGAATATACGGCCGTTTTGTCAGTAATACCGTCCTTCAGAGAGCGAACGTGTCGCCAATCGCGGGCGCGGCATGGTTTGGTGGGGCATATCGGGTCGCATCGGCGCTTCCGGGCGCTCCATTCAACTAGAAAGTGTTCATTTTTGTAACGCGCGCGAGAAACGAACGATGTAGGCCCCTCTTTTGACCACGCGACCCGTGCATAAAACTTCGCCCATGCGTGAAGCGAGGTTGGCCGCCTATTCCATGGTGTTGGCGATGACGTCCTCGAAGAACTGGATCAGCTCGATGTCGGCGCGCGACAGTGTGGTGTTCCCAAACGTGGCGATGCACAGGGCCCATGCCGCGTTATGGCGCTCATCCAGCGACAGGAAGCTCACGTCGGTACCCTCGAGGTCCGCGAGCTGCGTGTAGCTCTGCGGGCCGATGGTGTAGCCCATCCCGCGGGCGGCGAGGCTCTGCGCGGTCGTGTAGTCGCGAACCTCCAAGATGATGTTCGGCCGGACGTTCGCCCGCATGAACGACGTGTCGATCACCTGGCGGATGCGCTGTCCGTACGGCACGGTGATCAGCGGCTCGTCGGCAAGTTCGCGGATGTCGATGACGGGGTGGGGGTACGAATCGCGCGGGGTCGCCTTGGCGACCAGCGGGCTGTCGCTCGGCACGGTGACCACGAAAGGATCCTTCCAGAACACGTCGTAGTCGATGTGCCGGCTGCCCTCGCCCATAAGGCGGTGCATGACGGCGAAGTTGATCTCGCACGCCGTGAGCGCGCGGTCGAGCTGTTTGGAGTTGCCCTCGACGATGCTCAGTTTGATATTCGGATAGCGCTTGTGGAACTCGGGCAGCACGTGGGGCAGCAGGATCTTGCCGAGCAAGCGCGTGGTGCCGAACGTGACGCTACCGGCCGCCAGCTGCTCCATGTCGGAGAGTTCGGTTTGCAGGTCCTCGTACAGCTTGAGGACGCGGTTCGCCATCGTCAGGTACTTTTTGCCCGCCTGCGTGAGCCGAAGACCGGACGGCGTGCGGTCGAACAGCTTGGTACCGAGCCCATCCTCGATGCGCTGGAGCGATTGCGAGAGCGACGGCTGGGCGATATAGAGCTTGCGCGCGGCAGCCGAGACGCTGCCTTCTTCCGCGATGGTTTTGACGTAGGTGAGCTCTCGGTCGTTCACGCGGTCCCCCTTGTTCACCATGCCGTGCCGTCGGTCATACCGGCCAAATAGGTAGAAACATTCAAATGGCTATACCCGATACGGAAAGTCGGAATCTGCCGATTTTGCCCGTTACAAGCAACAGTAGCCAATAAACGACCGTTCGGCGGGAGAACTTTGCTGGTATCAAAAAGTAGTAACCAGCTAACATGTATGATGAGCTGCTACTATAGGTTAACCACTATGGACTCCATCGAAACATAGTATTTGATGTGGACAGTCTGTGTAGGGATACTGGCACCATCGAACGTCCACACATTCGACGTAGGGGAGTGCACATGGATGCTGTGAAGCTGTACGAAGGAGGCGTCTACCTCGTTGACGGCGAGACCGTCGTCCCGGCAAACGAGGTCGATGCCATCAAGGGCATGACCGGCGAGGAGGTGAACGCCGATTCCGCGCGCAAGGGCACGATCGCCTATCGCATCATGCAGGATCACAACACCTCCGGCGATGAGGCCAACCTCAAGATCAAGTTCGATGCGTTGACGAGCCACGACATCACCTATGTCGGCATCGTCCAGACCGCCAAGGCCTCCGGCCTGACCAAATTCCCGATCCCGTACGTGCTCACCTGCTGCCATAACTCGCTGTGCGCGGTGGGCGGCACCATCAACGAGGACGATCACCTCTTCGGCCTGTCCGCTGCCAAGCACTACGGCGGCATCTACGTTCCGCCCCACATCGCCGTCATCCACCAGTACATGCGCGAGATGATGGCCGGCGGCGGCAAGATGATCCTCGGCTCCGACTCCCACACCCGCTACGGCGCCCTGGGCACCATGGCCATCGGCGAGGGTGGCGGCGAGCTCGTCAAGCAGCTCCTCGGTCAGACCTACGATGTCGCCACGCCCGAGGTCATCGCCATCTACCTCGAGGGCGAGCCCGCGCCCTTCGTCGGCCCGCAGGATATCGCGCTCGCGATCATCGGCGCCGTCTACGAGTGCGGTTACGTCAAGAACAAGGTCATGGAGTTCGTCGGCCCCGGCGTCGCGAGCATGACCACCGACTACCGCAACGGCGTCGACGTCATGACGACCGAGACCACCTGCCTGTCCTCCATCTGGCGCACCGATGCCGACACGCAGAAGTACCTGGCCGACCACGGTCGCGGTGACGAGTTCCGTCAGCTCGACCCCGAGAAGGTCGCCTACTACGACGGCTGCGTGCGCGTCGACCTCTCCAAGATCCGTCCGATGATCGCCCTGCCGTTCCACCCGAGCAACGTCTTCACCATCGACGAGCTCAACGGCAACCTGGACGAGATCCTGGCCTCCGTCGAGGCCCACGCCGACGAGATCGCCGGTCGCGCCGGTTCGCTCGACCTGCGCGGCAAGGTTGACGCCGCCGGTCTGCACGTGCAGCAGGGCACCATCGCCGGCTGCGCGGGCGGCAACTACACCAACGTCATCGAGGCCGCCAACGCCCTGCGCGGCAAGAGCTGCGGCGACGGCGCGTTCAATCTCTCCGTGTACCCCTCCTCCCAGCCGGTCTTCGCCGACCTGGTCAAGAAGGGCGCGATCTTCGATCTCATGCAGGCCGGAGCCATCATCCGCACGGCGTTCTGCGGCCCCTGCTTCGGCGCGGGCGACACGCCGGCCAACAACACGCTGTCCATCCGCCACACCACCCGCAACTTCCCCAACCGCGAGGGCTCCAAGCCCGGCCAGGGGCAGATGGCTGCCGTGGCGCTCATGGACGCCCGCTCCATCGCCGCGACCGCTGCCAACGGCGGCGTGCTGACCTCCGCCGAGACGCTCGACTGCTGGGGCAACGTGCCCGAGCACGAGTTCGACGCCTCGTCCTACGATCACCGCGTCTTCCAGGGCTTCTCCGAGGCCAAGGAAGAGGAGCCGCTGTGCTACGGCCCCAACATCAAGGACTGGCCCGAGATGGAGGCGCTCGGTGAGAACGCCCTGCTCCAGGTCTGCTCCAAGATCCTCGACCCGGTGACCACCACCGACGAGCTCATCCCGTCCGGCGAGACCTCGTCCTACCGCTCCAACCCGCTGGGTCTTGCCGAGTTCGCCCTGTCCCGCCGCGATCCGGCCTACGTCGGCCGCGCCAAGGACACCGCCGTGCTCGAGGCCGAGCGCAAGGAGGGCAACGTGCCCGCCGCCATCGCCGACGTCTACGAGGCGGCCCGCACCGTGGTGCCCGAGGTCGATGCCTCCAACACCGAGATCGGCTCCATGGTCTACGCCATCAAGCCCGGCGACGGCTCTGCCCGCGAGCAGGCGGCGAGCTGCCAGCGCGTGCTCGGCGGCCTGGCCAACATCTGCGAGCAGTATGCCACCAAGCGCTACCGCTCCAACGTCATCAACTGGGGCATGCTGCCCTTCCAGTCCGATGACGAGCCCGCCTTCGAGCCGGGCGACTGGATCTTCGTGCCCGGTGTGCGCGAGGCCATCGCCACCGGCAAGAGCGAGTTTGTCGGTCACATCATCCGCGACGGCAAGGTGGCGGGCACCATGGCCCTCTACACCGCCCCGCTCACGGACGACGAGCGCCAGATCATCCTCGATGGTTGCCTGATCAACTACAACCGTCACAACTAAGGTGACGCGCGAGCGCGCGGGTCAGCCTATCAGCTGCCATGCTGGCCTGCGCGCTTGGCTTCATATATGCAATGGAACATGGACTGATTTCCCCGGTGGGAATCGTCCGCAACGGTAAAGGAGGGAATTCATGACTCTTGCTGCAGCTGTCGGCCTTATCATGATTCTCATCTTCATTATCGGTGTCATGAAGCGCTGGCTCAGCCCGTATGTCGGCCTTGCCGTCGTGCCCCTGGCCGCCGGTATCATCTTCTGCCTCATCACCGGTCAGAACGTCCTCGACGTCTTCGAGTGGGTCTACAGCGGTGTGTTCTACGCCGTTGAGGATGGCGAGGTTTCCGCAGGTACCGTGCGCTCCGCTATGATGGTCCTGTTCGCCTGCACCTACTTCACCCTCATGATGCAGGTCGGTCTGTTCGATCCGCTGGTCATTGCCATGATCAAGCTGGTCAAGGGCGACCCCATGAAGATCATGGTCGCCTCCACGTTGGTCGCTGCCGGCGTCTCCCTTGACGGCGACGGCACCTCCACGGTCCTGATCACCACGGCCGCCTTCGTGTCGCTGTACAAGCAGTTCGGCATCCGCACGCCCTACCTGGCGCTGCTCATCTGCCTGCCCACGTCGGTCTTCAACATGTCCCCGTGGGGCGGCCCGCTTGCCCGCGTCCTTTCCGCGTTGAACCTCGACGTGACCGAGCTCTTCCCGCTGCTCATCCCGGGCATGGCTGTTGCGCTCGTGTACTGCGTCTTCGTCGCGTGGTTCCTCGGTAAGAAGGAGCGCGCTCGCCTCGGCTTCGACCCGGCTAAGACCGCTGAGATCAGCGATGCCGAGCTCGAGAAGATGTGCGACATCGTGCGCAACAACGATCCCGAGTACAAGCGTCCTAAGCTCGTGTGGTTCAACCTGATCCTCTCCGTGATCATCATGGTCCTGCTCATCGGTGGCTATGCCAACTCCGCGGTGCTGTTCGGCGGCGGCCTCGCCCTCGCCCTGCTCGTGAACTTCGGCTTCGACTTCCACCTGCAGAAGGATCGTCTGGCTGCTGCCCTCGAGGACGGCATGCCCGCCGCCGCCATGATCGTCGCCTCCGGCTTCCTCATGGGCATCCTCACCAACTCCGGTATGGGTGACGACATCGCCCTGTTCCTGGCGAGCCTGGTGCCTGCCGGCATGGAGAACCTGCTGCCGCTGTTCGTCGCCGTCCTCGGTATCCCGGGCATGATCTTCCTGTCCTCCGACGGTTACTACTTCGGCATCCTGCCGGTTCTCGCCGGCCTGGCTGCTCAGTACGGCATCTCCTCCACCGCCATGGGCGTTGGCGCCATGATCCCGCTGGCCACCTACTACGCGACCCCGCTCATCGCTTGGATCTGGATCCTGATCGAGCGCTGCGAGGTCGACTTCGGCGAGCACCAGAAGCAGATCATCGTCTGGGGCATCCCGATGTTCATCATCTACTGCGTCGTCGCGGTGCTCACCGGTGCCATTCCGCTGATCTAAGCAACGCGCCTCTCTTTCAGGCCCGGACGCCCGTAGGGCAGCGACGGGGTCCGGGCCCCTGCACACCTCGTGTGCTCAGAACAATCGCCTTTTCCCTTTTCCCTTTTCCAACCCGGTGCGCTCCGCTCAAGCGCACCGGGACTTTTTTGTTTTGGTCGGCCTGATGGCGAGCATGTGCCGCTACGACGAAGGGCGGCGTTTTCGTACCTATAGAATCTGTCTATGGGATACATTGCGAAGTTATATTTGAGCTATGGGCAAAAGTGTAGAACAATCGAATATGACAAGATGCCGTACGGCAAAGTCGGACGGGTAGCGGCAGCTCTACCTGTTTCGCCTCGCTGTCCGGCATCTTTTCATGTGGAAAACGTCGGACGTGCTTTCACGCCGTTCGTGCCCATGGGGTTGTTTCACGTACAGGCTTCTACATGAGACAAATCCATGGGGAAAAGAGCTATATGTGAATACGTCTGACGTGTTATCACGGATGCGTTCCGCGGGGTCGTGGTTACGCGAGGCAGCGGCGGATGAAGCGCTCGTAGATGTCGATCATGCGGTCGGTGTAGAACTCGGCGATGCCGTGGTCGGCGCCCTGCACTAGGTAGAGCTCGGTGTCCTTGCCGCATGTGCGGAGCTTTTCGAACAACTCGACGGACATCCGTGTATTGACCTTGCGGTCCTTGGTGCCGTGGGCGATGAGCACGGGCGGAATGTCGAGCTCGGGCGTGATGTAGGTCGCGACAGATCCCTTCTCGCGCAGCTCGGGATGCTCGAACAGGTCGATGTTTCCCATGAGCAGGCACTCGGGACTACCGGGTGTATGATGTTCGGGCGTGATGGGAAAAGAGTCGTCGGCGATCAGGCTCACGGCTCCGTATAGATCGATGACACCGCGGACCTCGGCAGATACGTTGGGATAGACGTTGCCGCCCGCATCCAAAAACGACGCGAACACCGCGGTATGCCCGCCAGAGGAGTTGCCCGCGAGGATCAGTTTATCGGGATCGATATCGAATTGCCCGGCGTTTGCACGAAGGAATCGGACGGCGTTCTGCGCGTCGATGATCTGCGCGGGGAACGCCGCGTCGGCGGCGGGGCGGTACTCGACTTCCGCGACGACGAAGCCGCGCGCGGCGATGCGTGCGAGTTGGGGAATCAAAGCGTACAACTTCTGCGGGCGCCATGCCGAGCCCTTGACGAACGCGACGCAGGGCAGAGGCCCCTCGATACCGTTGCGCGTGCGGGGTTTAAGCACTTGCAAGCGCAGCTCGACACCATCAGCGGAAGCGTACGGTACGTCGTGGAAATACTCGACCTCGACTTCGTCGCCTGTCGTCTCGATGAGCGTCGCGCCGTCGACCTCATCGCAAAACTCGGGAAACTCCTCGTAACTCCATGCTTTGACTTCCACGGTTACCTCCTCAAACATAGCTGATTCACGCCTGCATTATAGGGTAGCGGCAGGATGGCGATATCCATATCGTCATACGAGTTCGGCATAACGATATGGCGCCTTTCAATTGGATTGCGCCGCACCGGCCTTCCATAATGAGGGGGGGGGAACTACGAATCCTTTCCCATGTTGAGGGGGTCTTGACGATGGATGCTGTGAAGCTCTACGACGGCGGCGTGTACCTGATCGACGGTGGGCTGATCGTGCCCGAGGCGGATCCGGATGCCGTCGAGCGCATGACGGGCAGCAAGGCGGATCCTGTCGCTGCGCGTATGGGCACGATGGCCGCCCGCATCCTGCGCGCGCACGACACGTCGCGAGACGACGGCTCCCTGCGTCTTCGCTTCGACGCGCTTACCTCGCCGGACAACGCGTTCGTGAACATCATCCAGACCGCCCGCGCCTCGGGGCTCACGGAGTTCCCCGTGCCCTATACGCTCACCTGCTGTCACAACACGCTGTGCGCCGTGGGCGGCACCATCAACGAGGACGACCACCGCTTCGGGCTGTCCGCCGCCAAGCGCTACGGCGGCATCTTCGTGCCGCCGCACCTGGGCGTGCTGCACCAGGTGATGTGCGAGACGCAGGCGGGCTGCGGCAAGATGATCTTGGGCTCCGACTCTCACACGCGCTACGGCGCTCTGGGTACGCTCGCCATCGGCGAGGGCGGCGGCGAGCTCGTCAAACAGCTGCTCGGCAAGACCTACGATATCCCCGCACCCGAGGTCATCGCCGTGTACCTCGAGGGCAAGCCGGCGCCGTACGTGGGTCCGCAGGATATCGCTCTCGCGATCATCCGCACGGTCTTCGAGTGCGGCTATGTCAAGAACAAGGTGATGGAGTTCGTCGGTCCCGGTATCGCCAACATGACGTGCGATTACCGCAACGGCGTGGACGTCATGACGACCGAGACGGCGGCGCTGTCCTCCATCTGGGTGACCGATGACGGCACGTGGCGCTTCCTTGCCGCCCATGGGCGCGAGGACGAGTTCGCCGAGCTCAAGCCGGCGCCGGTGGCGTACTACGACGGTTGTGTGCGCGTCGACCTGTCGCAGGTGCGCCCCATGATCGCGCTGCCGTTCCACCCGAGCAGCGTCTACGCCATCGACGAGTTGTACGACGACCTGGATGGGATCCTGGCTTCCGTCGAGGCCCGCGCCGACGAGATCGCCGGGCGCGCGGGCTCGCTCGACCTGCGCGGCAAGGTGGACGCCGCCGGCTTGCACGTGCAACAGGGGAGCATCTCGGGCTGCGCGGGCGGTACGTACACGAACATCATGCAGGCGGCGCGCGCCCTGCGCGGTCACAGCTGCGGCGACGGCGAGTTCAGCCTCTCGGTGTACCCGGCGTCGATGCCGATCATGTCGGCGCTGGTCAAGCAGGGCGCCATCATGGATCTGATCCAGGCGGGCGCCGTCGTGCGCACGGCGATGTGCGGTCCGTGCTTCGGTGCGGGCGACACGCCGGCAAACAATGCGCTGTCCATCCGCCACAACACGCGCAACTTCCCCAACCGCGAGGGCTCCAAGGCGGGGCAGGGGCAGATGGCCGCGGCTGCCCTCATGGATGCCCGCTCCATCGCCGCGACGGCGGCCAACGGCGGCGTGTTGACGAGTGCCGCTGCGCTCGACTGCTGGGGCGACGTGCCCGAATACGAATACGATCCCGCGCCCTACGCGCATCGCGTGTACAACGGGTTCGGCAATCCGCTGCCCGACGAGCCGCTCGCCTACGGCCCCAACATCAAGGATTGGCCCGAGATGGAGCCGCTGGGTGAGCATGTGCTCGTGCAGGTATGCACCAAGATCCTGGACCCGGTGACCAACACCGACGAGTTCGTGCCCTCCGGCGAGGCGTCGTGCTATCGTTCCGACCCGTTCAAGCTCGCCGAGTTCACGCTTTCGGGCCGTGACCCCGAGTACGTGGAGCGCGCGAAGACGGCGCGCGGCTACGAGGAGAGGCGTCTTGCGGGACACCTCGATAAGGGATGCGCGGCGGCGTTCGCTGCGGCGAAGCGCATCACGCCCGATGCCAACGCGGTGGATATCGAGATCGGCGGCATGCTGTACGCGACCAAGCCGGGTGACGGTTCGGCCCGTGAGCAGGCGGCGAGCTGCCAGCGCGTGCTCGGCGGCCTGGTCAACGTGTGTCGCCAGTACGCGACCAAGCGCTACCGGACGAACCTCATCAACTGGGGTCTGCTGCCGTTCCGCACCGACGACGAGCTGTTGTTCGAGGTGGGGGACTGGCTGTACATCCCCGGCGTGCGCGCGGCGATCGAGGCCGGCGCGGGCGAGCTGGAGGCTCATGTGATTCGCGGCGGCGAGGTGTGCGGCACCATGACGCTGCTGCTCGATTCGATGACGAACGACGAGCGCCAGATCATCCTCGACGGCTGCCTGATCAACTACAACCGCAAAGGCTAACTGCCGGGACGGGCCTTCTGGCGGCAGGATGTGATTTCACCCCAGGGGTTTTGTTGCACCGGGTGAAATCACATCCCGTCCCCATCTGGGAAAATAGGGACAGTCCCCATTTTCCCGCGGTGTAACAAAAACCCCTGGGGTGAAAAATACATCCCGTCCCCAACTGACCCATACGTCGGCGCCTATGGCTTTTATCGGATGCTCGTATTGGAAAGGCGCCATCGCCCCTCGCATACTTGAGATGAGCGGCGTTCGCGCCGATCTTGCTAGACGGATGCGTGATCGTGAGGTGCATGATGGGCGATGAGCTGATGAAGCTGGCGGCGTTCGTGTCGCAGCTCGGTGTCGATGACGTCCCGGCCGAGGTACGCACGGCGGCTGTTCGTCGGGTGCTGGACTCCGTCGGATCGATTATCGGAGGCTCGCAGGAGGGTCAGGTCCGTGCCGTGCGTGAGCGTTGGCTCGAGGTGAACCCTGCCGGTTCGATTTCGCTTCTGGGTACCGATCGTGCGCTAGGGATCGGCCCCGCGGTGTTCCTCAACGCCCTTGCCGCCCATACACTCGAGATGGACGACGTGCATATCGGCAGCAAGACGCACATCGGCGCGGTGGTGGTGCCTGCCGCGTGGGGGACCGCTCAGCTGGTTGGTGCGTCAGGCGAGGACCTTGTGCTGGCGGTCATATGCGGCTACGAGGTGACGAGTCGCATCGGCATGGCCTTCGGGGTTTCGGCCCATCGCGCGCGAGGATGGCATGCCACCTCCACTGCCGGAACGTTCGGTGCCGCTGCCGCGGCTGCCAAACTGCTGGGGCTCGATGCGCAGACGACCGCCTACGCCCTGGGATTGGCGGGTGCCCAGAGTTTCGGTACCTGGGGCTTTCTGGGCGACGGTGCTTCCAACAAGGTGCTCAATCCCGCCCGCGCGGCGCAATCCGGCGTGGAGGCCGCGCTGCTCGCCCAAGCGGGCATGACCGGACCGGTGCACATCCTCACCGCGGAGGACGGCGGTATCCTGTCCATGATGAGCGACGCGCCCGAGGTGGAGCGTGCCACCGAGGGCCTTGGTGAGGTGTGGGAGATCTGCCGCGTCGACAGCAAGCCCTATCCCGCCTGTCGAAGCACCCATTGCGTGATCGACGGCGTGCTGGCGCTCCGGTCGGGCTGCGGGATATCGGCGCACGACGTTCGCTCGATCGACGTCGAGACCTATGAGGTCGGGTACCGGCAGTGCGCGGAAAAGGAAGGCTCGATCCATCCCGTCAACGCCGTGCAGGCCAAGTTCTCGACGCCGTTTACCGCAGCATGCGCGTTGCTGTACGGCAAGGTGACACTTGCCCAACTTGAGGCCGATGTGATTGGAGACCCCGAGCTCCGCTCGCTGATGGACAAGGTGCACGTTCGCGCGACCGAGGAGTTCACGAGCGCCTACCCCGACCATTGGGGATGCCGCGTCCGCATCACGCTGACCGATGGAACGGCGCGCGAGGTCACCGTGCCCGATGCGTCGGGTGGGGTGGCATCTCCGCTATCCGCCGAGCAGATCGAGCACAAGGCGATCGGGCTCATGGAGGGCGTGGTTGGCCTGCAGCGGGCTGAGGGCATCGTGGAGAAAGTACGGGAAATCGAGCGAGCACGGGCGATTCCGCAGCTCTAGTGCGCTGAGGGCCATTTGGGGACCCGGATGTGATTTCACCCCAGGGGTTTTGTTGCACCGGTCAGCCCTAGGGATGACCGGTGCAACAAAACCCCTGGGGTGAAATCACATCCCCAACTGACCCGTCATGCCGCGGTGGCATAGGTGCATGCGCGCTTTCAATTGGACGCACGGACGTCGAGGCCGCACTATAAGGTTGGGTAGCATCGGACTCCACGGAAAGGTATGCACCATGGGAGCATCGCTTACACGGAAGATCATCGAGTCGCATCTCGTCTCGGGCAGCATGGAGCCCGGCGAGGAGATCTTGCTGCGCGTCGACCAGACGCTCACGCACGACATCAACGCCGTCATGACCTACCTCGCTTTCGAGGCGCTCGGTCTCGACCGCGTGCGCACCGAGCTGTCGGTGTCCAACCTCGACCATAACCTCCTCTACATCGATAACAAGACGCCCGACGACCATATCTACCTGCAGTCGGCGGCCAAGCGCTTCGGCGTGTACGTGTCGCGCCCGGGCAACGGCATCTGCCACGCCATCCACACCGCGCGCTTCGCCGTGCCCGGCAAGGTGCTGTTTGGCGGCGACTCGCACACCCCGCACAGCGGTGCGGTGGGCATGCTATCGATCGGCGTGGGCGGCATGGATGTCGCCACCGCGATGGCCGGCCAGCCCATGCGCCTCGTCATGCCCAAGGTCGTGCAGGTGTACCTCACCGGCTCGCTCAAGCCCGGCGTGAACGCCAAGGACGTCATCCTGGAGATGCTGCGCCGCGTGGGCGTCAAGGGCGGTCTTGGCCGCGCGTTCGAGTACGTGGGCCCCGGCGCCGCGACCCTCGAGGTCCCCGAGCGCTGCAGCATCGCCAACATGGGCGCCGAGATGGGCGCCACCACCTCGATCTTCCCTGCCGACGAGCAGGTTCGCCGCTTCATGGCCGCCCAGGACCGCGAGGATCAGTACCTCGAGCTGCTGCCCGACGAGGACGCCGTCTACGACGAGCGCATCGAGCTCGATCTCTCCTCGCTCGAGCCGCTCATGGCCTGCCCCGCCCTGCCCGACAACGTGCACAAGCTCGACGAGGTCGAGAAGGTGCCCGTCCAGCAGGTGTTCATCGGCAGCTGCACCAACGCGAGCTACTCCGACATCGCCAAGGCGGCGCTCGTGCTGCGCGGTCACCATGTGAACGAGAACGTGAGCTGCACGTGCGCCATCCAGTCCAGGCAGGTCTACAAGCAGCTGCTGCACGACGGCTACATCGACATGCTGCTCGACGCCGGCGTGCGCCTGCTCGAGTTCGCCTGCGGCCCGTGCTGCGCCATCGGCCAGGTGCCGGCCACCGACGGCGTCGCCGTGCGCACCTCGAACCGTAACTTCCGCGGCCGTGCCGGCAGCCCGACCGCCAAGGTCTACCTTGCGAGCCCCGAGAGCGCGGCGGCCACGGCCATCGTGGGTACGTTCGCCAGCGCGCGCGACATCCTGGGCGACGAGGTCGAGCAGCTCGGCAAGATCTGCGAGCCCGATTCCTATCCCGTCGACGACAGCCTGCTCATCGAGCCGCTGCCCGCGGAGGAGGCCGAGCAGGTCGAGATCGTCCGCGGTCCCAACATCAAGTTCCTGCCGATCCCCGACGAGCCGACCCAGCACCTGTGCGTGCCCGTCTCGCTCAAGGGCGGCGACAACATCTCGACCGACGACATCACGCCCGCCTCGGCCGAGCTCTCCAGCATGCGCTCCAACATCCCGCTCATGTCCCAGTACTGCTACATGCGCTACGACCCCGAGTTCGCCGAGCGTGCACGCGAGATGGGTCAGTCCATCATCATCGCCGGCGAGAACTACGGTCAGGGCTCGAGCCGCGAGCACGCCGCCATCAACCCCATGTACCTGGGCGTGCGCTGTGTGATCGCCAAGAGCATGGCGCGCATCCACAAGGGCAACCTCATCAACCACGGCATCATCCCCATGCTGTTCGAGGACCCGGCTGCCTACGATTCCATCGAGCAGGGCGACGAGCTCGAGATCGAGGGCCTGCTCGATCAGATCCCGACGCGCCACGTGGTCGTCAAGAACAAGACGCGTCACTTCGAGTTCGCAGCGACGCTCGATCTGTCCGATGCCGAGATGGAGGTCGTGCTCGCCGGCGGCCAGCTGCGCCTGCTCAAGGCCAAGCTCGCCGAGGAGGACGCCGCGGCGAACGCGTAGGGCAGTGAGGTGTCCCGCAAGGGATGAAAGCCCTCGCCGTCGAACGTGACTTGCCCCTTTGAGGTTTCCGATCGCCATAGCCGCTCGCGATGCGCCGGGTTCAGCTGCCCGGATCCGGTGCATCGCGGGCGGCTATTGCATTTTGGTATAGGTATGCGGCGTCATATTGGCCGATAATGAAACGCAGGCAGGGTCGTATGGAGGAGGGGCGTCCGCGTGAGGGATTTCGATTGGGAGATCATCGATGAGCTGTATCGCAATCCCAACGTGTCGCGTGCTGCCGCCGCGCTCTATATGACGCAGCCGACCCTCACCAAGCGCCTGCAGCATATCGAGCGCGAGATGGGCGTCCGCATAGCCGAGCGCACGCCGAAAGGGCTCGTCTTCACCCCGGAAGGGGCGTATCTGGCGGGACGCGCCGCCGAGCACAAGGCGTTCGTCGAGCAGACCAAGCGCGGCTTGGCCGAGCTTGAGCAGGAGCGTCGTCGCACGATTCGGATCGGCTCGTCCTACACGTTCAACAAATACAGCCTGTGGGGCGTGCTGGGTGGCTACACCGAGGTCGGCGACCCCGAGGTGCACTTCGACGTGGTCAACGAGCAGAGCGACACGCTGTTCCGCAAGCTGCTCGACGGCGAGGTGGACGTCGTGTTCGTGCGCGGCGATTTCGAGGGGCCCATCAAGAGCATTCTCGTCGACTGCAACCAGGCGTATCTCGTGAGTCGCGATCCGCTGGATATCGATGAGCTGCCCGAGCTCGACCGTATCGACTTCCGCACCAACGAACAGTCCGCCGAGCTGCTGCAGGCTTGGTGGCGCGAGCGCTTCGGCACGGAGATGACGCCCGGGCGCAACGTGGGCTACATCGACTTCACCTGGGAGCTCGTGGCGCAGGGGAAGGGCTATGCGTTGAGCTTCGTGCCCGAGAACTTCAAGAACAGCCGTGATCTGCACCTGACGCCGCTGTTTTACCGCGACGGTTCGCCGCTCGTGCGCCGGACGTGGTGTATCTACCTCTGTGGCAAATCGCTGCCGCCGCATATGAGCGACTTTATCGAGTACGTGAAGGACCATGTGGCCATCGGGCCGGACGAGATCAATCGGCCGCGCTGCCTGCAGCCCTAGTGATGGGTCATGTGGGGACGTGTTCCTTCCCCAGCGTCGGGAGCGTAATTTCACCCCAGGGGTTTTGTTGCACCGGGCAGCACAATGTGCTGCCCGGTGCAACAAAACCCCTGGGGTGAAATTACGCTCCCGACCCCGGACGGCCCGCCGATTCGTGCTAGAGTACGAGCGATTGGTTGAGCGAGGAAAGCGATACAGAGCATGACGCTAGATGAGCTGGAAATCGGCAAGGATGCGATCATCGCGTCGGTTGAGTCCGACGACGCGGTGCTGCGCCAGCATATCTTCGATATGGGACTCACGCCGGGCACCGAGGTCACCATGATGAAGTACGCCCCCATGGGCGACCCGATGGAGATCCGCCTGCGCGGCTACGAGCTCACCCTGCGGCGCGACGACGCGTCGCGCATCGAGCTCGTCAACATCCACGACGCACATGAGCTGCTCTATCGCAGCGCGTCGCCGGCGGCCACGGCGCATCCCGCCTTCGGCGAGGAACCCGCCTGTCCGCGCCGCGAGGGGGCGGCCCTTCCCGAGAGCGCACCCATCACCTTTGCGCTCGCCGGCAACCAGAACTGCGGCAAGACGACGCTGTTCAACCAGCTGACCGGCTCGAACCAGCATGTGGGCAACTTCCCGGGCGTCACGGTCGACCGCAAGGACGGCCAGCTCAAGAACTATCCCAACGCCACGATCACCGACCTGCCGGGCATCTACTCGCTGTCGCCGTATACGAGCGAGGAGGTGGTGAGCCGCCAGTTCATCTTGGATGAGCGGCCCGACGCCATCATCGACATCGTCGACGCGACGAACATCGAGCGCAACCTGTACCTCACGTTGCAGCTCATGGAGCTCGACCGGCCGATGGTGCTCGCCTTGAACATGATGGACGAGGTTACGGCCAACGGCGGCACGGTGGACGTCAATGCGCTCGAGGCGGCGCTCGGCATCCCGGTCGTGCCGATCTCGGCCGCCAAGAACGAGGGCATCGGCGAGCTCACCGAGCATGCGATCCACGTGGCGCGCTATCGCGAGCATCCGGGGCGCATCGACTTCTGCGCCGCAGACGGCGCGGACGGCGGCGCGCTGCATCGCTGCATCCACGGCCTCATCCACCTCATCACCGATCACGCCGAGGCGGCGCACATCCCGGTGCGCTTCGCCGCGACCAAGCTGATCGAGGGCGACCGACTCGTCATCGACGCGCTCGCGCTCGATCAAAACGAGCTCGACGCCGTCGAGCACATCATCTCCCAGATGGAGGATGAGTCCGGCACCGACCGCATGGCGGCGCTCGCCGACATGCGCTTCTCCTTCATCGAGCAGGTGTGCGGCGCGTGCGTGGTCAAGCCGCGCGAGAGCCGCGAGCACCTGCGCTCCGTGGCGGCCGATCGCGTGCTCACCGGTAAGTACACCGCCATCCCGGTGTTCATCGGCATCATGGCGCTTGTGTTCTGGCTGACGTTCGACGTGATCGGCCAGCGCCTGTCCGACCTGCTCGAGATCGCCATCGGCGAGTTCACCGCCGTGGTGGACGCGGCGCTTGGCGACTTCGGTGTGAACCCCGTGGTGCACTCGCTCGTGATCGACGGCGTGTTCGCGGGCGTGGGCAGCGTGCTGTCGTTTTTGCCGATCATCGTCGTGCTGTTCTTGCTGCTGTCGATCCTCGAGGATTCCGGCTACATGGCGCGCGTCGCGTTCGTCATGGACAAGATCTTGCGCAAGCTGGGCCTTTCGGGTCGCAGCTTCGTGCCCATGCTGATCGGCTTCGGCTGCAGCGTGCCGGCCATCATGGCCACGCGCACGCTGCCCTCCGAGCACGACCGCAAGATGACGGCCATGCTCACGCCGTTCATGAGCTGCTCGGCAAAGCTCCCCGTGTACGCGCTGTTCTCGGCGGCGTTCTTCCCGCAGCATGCGCCGCTCGTCATGATCTCGCTGTACATCATGGGTATGGTCGTGGGTGTGCTCGTGGCGCTCGTGCTCAAGCGCACCGCCTTCCGCGGCGACCCGGTTCCGTTCGTGATGGAGCTGCCCAACTACCGCCTGCCGAGCGCCAAGACCACCCTGCTGCTGGCGTGGGACAAGGCCAAGGGCTTTGCGACGAAGGCGTTCACCATCATCTTCGTGGCGAGCGTCATCATCTGGTTCTTGCAGACGTTCGATATCCGATTCAACGTGGTGTCCGACCAGGCCGACAGCATGCTCGCCGCACTCGGCACGCTGATCGCCCCTGTGTTCGCGCCGCTCGGCTTTGGCAACTGGACCTCCGCCGCGGCCCTCGTGGCGGGCTTCGGGGCCAAGGAGAACGTGGTCGCCACCTTGACTGTGCTCATGGGCGGTTCGACCTCCGGGCTCGCGCAGCTGTTCACCCCGCTGACCGCCTACGTGTTCCTGACGTTCACGCTGCTCTACACGCCCTGCGTGGCCGCGATCTCGGCCGTGCGCAACGAGCTGGGGCGCCGCTACGCGCTCATCGTCGTGGTCATGCAGTGCGGCGTCGCCTGGATCGTGGCGTTCGCGGTGCACGCGATCGGCATGATGCTCGGGATGGCGTAAGGCGGATGGGAATAGCGGTTTACGGTTCGGTTTTAGGGCGACCTTCCGAGTAGCCGGATTTTGGGCGCTCCTCTGACCAGCGGGTTCGCTGGAGTGAAGGGTGCGGCTACTCAAGGGACCCGGCTAAAATCGAACCGTAAACGCGTTTTTTGATTTGCCTGGCTCGTGTACGCGCGAAACCTGCCCCATAGAAGGGCGAAACGGGTCCAAGGATACCGAAAACTACTCGGAAACCTCCACTTGGCAGCTGCGCATGGTGGTCAGCGCTGCCTCGTGCGCGGCGGGGGTGACGCCGGCGCAGAGATGCGCCTGCGTGCGCACGGGGATCTCGGGGAAATGCGCCTTGATGAGCAGGGCGTTGCTCACCACGCAGATATCGGTGCACAGGCCGATGACCTCGATGGAGTCGATGGGCTCCTCGTCGTTGCGCTGGGCGAGCCACCACACGAGTTCGACCGAGCCGAACGTGGGCTTATCGAACACGGGTGCCTGACGGTCGGCGCGCACGGCTTCGAGTGCGGGAACGAGCTGCCAGCCCGGGGTGTCGCGGATGCAGTGCTCGACCGGCAGGTTGCGGCCTTCCTGGGTTTTGAGGTAGTCCGCCTCGTGGGTGTCGCGCGTGAACACGACGGTGCCCTCGAAAGCGCGGGCGTACGCGGCGACGTCATCGACGATTGCCTGCGCCTCCGGTGTGCCCAGCGCACCGTCGACGAAATCCTTCTGCATATCGATGGCGACGAGATAGTTGTTGGCCATAGGGTGCCTCCTGTCGGTGCGGAGATGCGGATTTCGCATTGATGATACCCCGCGGCGAAATTCTGGGGAAGTTCAATTTAATCTATGCTAGACTTCGTTACATTGAACTTTGAACTTTCTGCACCCGTCAAAAGTTCAAACTCGATACGAAATTGAACTTCTGGAGATGAGATGGCCCATCAGATATTCGCCGAACGACTCAAAGCCGCCATGGCCGATCATCGCCTCAAGCAGGCCGATATGGTCAAGGCGGCTTCCGAACTCGGCGGTAAATTGGGAAAAAGCCAGATCAGCCAATATGTGAGCGGCAAGACCATGCCGCGTGCCGACGTCGTGGCCCTGCTGTCGCAGATTCTCGGTGTCGATGCCGCATGGCTCACGGGCGAGTCGGATCTGCCCCATGCCGCCGCGCACGAGGTCGCCGATGGCTCGGACCTGCTTGCCGGCATGCGAGCTAGCGCGCGGCATGAGGCCGCTTCCCCCCGTTCGACCGCAGCGCAACAGCCGGCGCACGACCGGCATGACATCAAAAGGAGCACATACATGCGCGAATTCAAGAAATCCTCCAAGCTCGACAACGTCCTGTACGACGTCCGCGGTCCCATCACCGATGAGGCGGCCCGCATGGAAGCCGACGGCCAGCGCATCCTCAAGCTGAACATCGGCAACACGGCGCCGTTCGGGTTCCGCGCTCCGGAGGAAGTCATCCAGGACATGCGCCATCAGCTGACCGAGTGCGAGGGCTATTCCGAGGCTCGCGGCCTGTTCAGCGCCCGCAAGGCCATCATGCAGTACGCGCAGCTCAAGAACATCCCCAACGTGAGCATGGACGGCATCTACACCGGCAACGGCGTGTCCGAGCTCATCCAGCTGTGCATGAACGCGCTGCTCGACAACGGCGACGAGATCCTCATCCCCATGCCCGACTACCCGCTGTGGAGCGCCTGCGCTGCGCTCGCCGGCGGCACGCCGGTGCACTACGTCTGCGACGAGCAGGCCGAGTGGAACCCCGACCTCGCCGACATCGAGTCCAAGATCACGAGCCGCACCAAGGCGATCGTCATCATCAACCCCAACAACCCGACCGGTGCGCTGTATCCGCGCGAGCTGCTCGAGCAGATCGTCGAGATCGCCCGTAAGCACCAGCTCATGATCTTCTCCGACGAGATCTACGACCGCCTGGTCATGGACGGCCTGGAGCACGTCTCGACCGCCTCGCTGGCACCCGACGTTCCGTGCGTCACCTTCTCGGGTCTGTCCAAGTCGCACATGGCCTGCGGTTTCCGTATCGGCTGGATGATCTTGTCGGGCAACAAGAACTGCATGAAGGACTTCATCTACGGTGTCAACATGCTGTCCAACATGCGCTTGTGCTCCAACGTGCCCGGTCAGTCCATCGTCCAGACCGCGCTGGGTGGCTACCAGAGCGTCAAGAGCTACGTGGAGCCCGGCGGCCGCGTCTACGAGCAGCGCAACTTCATCTACGAGGCGCTCAACGAGATCGACGGCGTCACCGCGGTGAAGCCCAAGGCGGCGTTCTACATCTTCCCCAAGCTCGACGTCAAGAAGTTCAACATCACGAGCGACGAGCAGTTCGCGCTCGACCTGCTGCACGAGAAGCGCATCCTCATCACGCGCGGCGGCGGCTTCGCCTGGCCGGAGCCCGACCACTTCCGCATTGTGTTCCTGCCGCGCATGGGCGTGCTGCGCGACGCCGTGCGCGAGCTGGCGGACTTCCTGTCCACGTACCGTCAGGCGTAAGGCGGAAGGGTCCGTTGCGACATATGCCGTGAGAGCCGGCCTCGGGGCGTTCGCCACGGGGCCGGCTTTTGCGTGGGGCGGACTGACCCAATGGGCGTCATCCCGCCTTTGGCCGATGCGTGTCTCTTGAAGACGGCCCGTCCCGGCCGGGCGCGCTCGCTCGGCGCTGCTTTTGTGTTCATACGGTTTCTCGCAGCGTATGGGTGCCGGTACCTCTACACTTGCAAGCTGGCCGGAAGGCCTGTGTGAGTCGCGGCAGGAAGGATTGCCGCCTGTAGAGCGCCGAGGGCGCAGGAGGAATGCATGTCTGAGTACAGCGAGAACAACGAGAACATGATCGAGAACGAGAACGTGGAAGCGGCCGTCGAGAACGCGGCCGAGGCTGTCGTCGAGACCGAGGCCGTGTCCGAGCTGGTCGCCGACGACGAGACCGTCGAGGACGCTTCCGAGGCCGAGGTTGCCCCGGAGCAGGACGCCGAGCCCAAGACCGACGTGGCGAACCTCGACGACGAGCTGTTCGATAAGGTGAATCGCGCCGCCCGCCTGCTGCGCGGTCGTCGCGACATGATGCGCGAGGAGGCCGAGGAGGACGCCGCCCGCCTGCGCGATCTGCAGCGCGCGCTCAAGCTCCTCGAGCTCAAGCCCCGCATGGAGCAGAAGGAGATGGCCGAGCTCATGGGCATGCGCCTGCGCGAGCTCAACGCCCTCATGATCGAGGCCGAGAAGCACGACATCGTCGCCCGCATCGAGCCGGAAGAGGAGGACATGCGCAAGATCGTCGTGTTCGCCTCCGAGGATGCCGCCGAGCTGGCCGAGGCGATGGGCAACAAGCGCAAGAAGCTCATCCCGACCCTGTCCGCGGAGTCCGCGAACGAGATCCTCTCCCTGCTCGACCAGATCATCGATCCGATGGTCGCCATGGGTCTCGACGCCGACCGCGGTCCGCGCGGCGGTCGTGACGACCGTGGCCCACGCGGCGGCTTCGGTGGCCCCCGTGGCGGTCGTGACGACCGTGGTGGTCGCGGCGGCTTTGGTGGCCCGCGTGGTGACCGCGGCGGTCGCGGCGGCTTCGGTGGCCCCCGCGGCGGTCGTGACGACCGTGGCCCGCGTGGCGGCTTCGGCGGTCCCCGCGGTGACCGTGGCCCGCGCGGCGACTTCGGCCCCCGTGGCGGTCGCGGCCGTGACGACCGTGGTGGTCGCGGCGGCTTCAGCGGCAACCACCGTGGTGGTCGCTTCTAAGCATTCCGTCTGCGCGTCATAGCGATATGCGAAACCCGATCGGCTCCGCACCGGTCGGGTTTTTGCGTGGGCGGGAAAATAGGGACAGTCCCCATTTTCCCGCGATGTAATAAAACCCTGGGGTTATTTTACGTTCTTCCCATGCGCAAACAGAACGGCCCGGAACCGCATGCAGTTCCGGGTCGTGGGTGGGAAAATAGGGACTGTCCCTATTTTCCCGCGCTATGCGGTCGCTGCGGTGCTGTCGATACGGCCGGAGTCCTCGGGCGTGATGGTCATGCTCTCAAAGCGGTGCGCCATGTAGGCGTCGTCGAAGTGCTCGGCATAGAACGCCTCGACCGGGGTCGTGCCCGCCACGCCGGACAGACGCTCGAACCAGCAGTCGAGCGCCTGCAGCGTCATGACGCCGTTGACGAGCATGAGCACGGTGCACAGGGCGGTAAAGGAGTAGCGCAGCTTCCACGGGATGATGTTGATGAGCTTGAGCAGCCACGGCAGGCAGAGCTTGATCCACACGAAGCCGAGCGCGCCCCACATGCACATAAACAAAGTGCTCGTGCGCCCTCCGAACAGCGTGGCCACGGGATCGGGGAACAGCCCGAAGATCGTGGAGCCCGAGTAATCCCACGCCACGGCGCCAAAGCCGGTCTGCATGAACCAGCTCACGGCCGCCTCGAACAGGCCGCCGATAATGGCGGACACCACGAAGATGATGACGGGGCTGGCCTTGTAGAAGCGGTTGAGCGCCACGGTCATGAGCACGGCACCGAAGCCGTAAATGGGGGAGAACGGGCCGAACAGCATGCCGGCGCGATCCTGATATACGCCCGGCTCGACGACGACCATGTGGTAGATGGTCTCGATGATCAGACCGAGCACGCAGCAGACCACGAACACCCAGAACAGATTGAAGAAGTTGAGCTCGATGTAGCCCTTGCCTTCGAGGTCGCGTCCGAGCATGCCCATGCGCGCCGCCTGGCGATCGGTCAGATCGCGTGCGGTGCGCTCGAGATGGCGCTCGTGGCGCAGCGTCGGGTCGACGGTCACCGACAGGGTGAGCAGGATGACGAGCTGGATGGCGTCGGGGATGAGGTTCGTGCCGATGCCCTCGAGCATGATGCGCAGAAGGATCTGCACGAGCGTGGTCGCGATGAGCGCATAGGACCAACGCGCGGCATTGCGGCGGCGATCCTTGAGCAGCGAATGGCCGAAGATGATCAGCGCGATGCCGTTACCGAGCGTGACGACGATCGAGATCGCGAGCAGCACGACAGGCAGGGTCGGGTCGGTGCCGACAGCGATAAGCTCGGGATTCGTCTGCAGCGCCCACATGACCATCGCGCCGAAGATGAAGATCATCGGGACGGTGACGATGCCGTCGGCCATGCAGAGGAAGCCGTAGATCTTCAGAATGAGCGGGATTTCCTTCGTGGAATTCGCGGTGGCGCCCTGGGCGGCCCCCTTGCCGCCAGACGGGGTGATATCGGTCATGAGCGATCCTTTATCCGCAGGTTAAGCATGCAAACTATAAAAGTGTACCGTATCGGGGGATGACGTTCGCGAACCATACGGATAACCCACGCCGATCGTCAACCATTTCGTTGACGATCTTCTGTTCTCTTTGACGAGGAAACGGCCTCCCGATACGATTACGCGGTTTTGCGAAAGGCGCTTATCTTCTGTCATGCCTTTCACCGGGCCCAAGAGGTCCGAAAACACGGGAAAGGGAGAGAAACATATGTCGTCGAATCGTCGAATCGTTCAGGGCACCGGTCTGTTCTATCTGGTGTTCGGCATCATCGCGCTGATAACGGCTGCCGTCATGTTCTTCGGGGCACCGCTTGCCGAGTCCAGCATGGAAGACGGTACCGAGATCGCCATGATGTTCGGCATCATCCTCGCCATCATCGGCCTGTTCATGGTCGTCGCCGGCATCATCGGCCTGCGCGCCGCCAAGCACGACAACCTGCTCAAGCCCTTCATCTACATTTCCGCCTTCATCGTCGTGTTGAACCTCAGCGAGATCGGCCTCACGTTCACGAGCGGCGAGGGTGGTTCGATTTACATGAACCTCATCTACGCTGTATTCTCCTTCGTGGCGATCGTCGCCGCCTCGCGCGTTCTGAACGGCGACAAGTAGTCTGATATCGATGGCCGAAAGCCGCGCGGTTGTCCGAATCCGTAACGGCGCCTGCCCGCATTGATGTGCGGGCAGGCGCCGTTCTTCATGAGGAAGCGGCCTTATCATCAATACCTGGTTGACGAATGTCGTCTCGCCATCATCCCGAATCTTGCAAGAGACGTATTCTTAAGGGAAAATACCGGATTTCTGGCGATACGCCGAGATCCGCTGTTCCTCAGCCGTAAGCGCACGTGTCATGTTGGGATTGAGGCATGAACATCCGCCAGCTTCAGTATTTCTACCTCGCTGCCTGTTACGGCAGCTTTTCCGAGGCCGCTCGCGCCGAGGACGTTTCGGTCCAAGCGGTATCCAAGGCCATCATCGAGCTTGAGGAAGAGCTGGGGCGATCCTTGTTTTTCCGTGAGGGAAGAAGTATTTCCCTCACGGGATTTGGCAAAGCGATGGTCGGTCCTGCTCGTGAGGCGGTTGCGAGCTTCGATGCAGTGGGCAGGGCGGCGGAATCGTATGGCATGGCTGATGGCGACGCGTCGCAGCAGATCCTCCGTATCGTGCTCGTATCGCCCCCCTTTGCAAAATACGAGCTGGTGTGCAGCGCGCTTTCGCAGCTGATTTCCCACATGATCGGCACGAAGACCCATATTGCAATCGGCAGGGGAGCCGATGCGCTGGCCGATCTGCGTGCCGGCAACATCGACGCACTCATTACGATCGGTGCTTTTTCGAATCCCCGTTGTGTCACCCGCGCGCTCGGCAACGTATCGGTCGGTGCCTTCATGGGCAAGAAGCATCCTCTTCGCCGCAATCGCCTTGTGAGCTTTGATGACCTGGAGCCCTATCCGGTCCTGTTCAATAAAGACATCGATTCATTTAACGATACGATTCTGTCCGCGTGTCAACGCAACGGCCTCAGCTCGGATGTGGTGGAGATCGAAACCGACGCCGAGGTTGCCGATTTCCTCGAGTATCGGAACGGCTACGTGCTGGGAGTTTATCTCAAGGCGCTCGATATCAAACCGCTCGCCGCCATGCACAAGATCGATCCCGCAGATGCTCCTCCGATTCCCATATGCGTGGTGACGCTCAGGGGTAAGCAAGGCGAGAAGTACGAACGTCTCGATCGCTTTGTTTCCAGGGAGTTTTCCCTGCTTAAAAGGATGTTCAACGAGTAAGGGCGTCCCTGATCGACAAATCGGCCGCATACCATCGGCACAGTATCGCTGCACCACGGACGATTCGACACGAAAAGGACCTTGGAACCAATGCGGTTCCAGGGTCCTTTCAGCATACGGTGCCGGACGGCGTCGCCCTAGCGACGATCGGTATCGTTGAAGTCGTCGAAGTCCTCGTTCTCGTCCACGTATGCCTTGAAGGCTTCCTTTTGCTCCGCATTGAACTTGTCGGCAGCGGCCTTCTCGGCGGCGGTGGCCTTCTTGAACTTGATCGGTTGGTTGACCACGACCTGCGGGAACGGGATGGAGATGTCGTACTTGTCGAATAGCAGTTTCATCTCGCGATTCAGATCGCTGGTGAGCACGACGCGGTCCTTCTCGGCGCACTCGGCCACGATCTTGATGTTGACCGAGTTGTCGGCGAGTATCGTGACGCCCTTGTAGAACGGGCCGTCGACGATGGCCGGGAGGCGGTCCTTGATGTTGGGCAGCTCCTTGGCCAGGATGTTCTCCACGCGCTCCAGGCTCTCGCCGTACTCGATGCCGACCTCGACGGCGGCGAACGAATGCTCCTTGGTCATGTTGACCACGTTGGAGATGTTGGAGTTGCGCAGCACGAGGATGTTGCCCGAGCCGTCGTTGATCTTGGTCGTGCGAACGCCGATCTCCATGACGGTGCCGCGCTGGCCGCCGACCTGGATGATGTCGCCGACGCGGAACTCGCCCTCGAAGATGATGAACAGACCGGCGATGATGTCGGACACGATACCCTGGGCACCGAGCGAGACGGCGAAGGTCAGAAGACCGGCAGAGGCGAGCAGCGGGGCGGTATCGACGCCGAGCAGGCCCAGGCACCAGTACAGGATGCCGATCATGGCGGCGTACTTGACGATGCTCACGCCGAGACGACACATGGTCACGCCGCGGGCATCGAGCACGCTCGAGATCATCTGCAGGATCTTTTGGATGATGGCCGAGATGGTCAGCGCCTCGCAAGCGAACATGAGGCTCGCCGTGATGGCGAAGATGTTGAGGCCGCGCTCCCACGACCCGCCGAGGATGTAGGAGAACAGGGAGTCCTCGCCGAAGACGACATCCTTGAAGATGATCGCCAGGAACACGATGATGACCGCGGCGCTGCCGAACCAGCGCAGCACCTTGCCGACCTTCTGCTCGGGCGTCATCTCGTCCCAGTTGAAGGAGCGGTTCAGCCAGCGGCTGGCAGCGGACTCGGAGCGCACCGTGCGGTCGCCGACGTTCACGTTGACGATGCGGCTGCTGTCACGGTTCCCCTCGGGTTCGTTCCCTTCGGCGGTCTGCTTCTCCGCGGACATGGTGGTGTCGAAGGTGAGCAGGCAGAACACGATCGCCAGGCACACGAGGGCGACGACGCCGGTGGTGATGGTCAGCGGGACGCGCTCGTTCATGAGCGCGCCCTCGGTGCCGGCGACGAACACGTAGTAGTCGCTCGTCTCGGTAGCGGAGGCGTAGTACTGCTTGCCGTTGATGGTGATGTAGTCGCTGAAGCCGTCCTTGAGCTCGTCTTCGGCCATGCCGCAATCGGTGGCCTTCTTGCCGACCATGTTGTCGTCCGGATAGTAGGCGAAGGTGCCGTCGGACTTGTTGATCGCGAACGCGAAGCCGTCGACACCGGCCTGCACGCCGTCCAGGACGTTGTCGATCTGGACGCTCTCGAGCAGGTTCTCGAGGCGCGTCGGGCGGATGTCCAGCTGCACGAAGCCGGTGAGTTCGCCTTCCTTGTCGTGCGTGGTCACGCCGATATACTGGCGCAGCTCCTCGGAGACCTCGTCGGGCTGCAGCTCCTGGACGAGGTACTCCACGCCCTGCAGCAGCTTGCGAAACTCATAGGACTGCTCTTCGGGATCCTCGGACAGCGTGAAGTTGGTGAAGCTGGAGTTGGTGGCGGTCATGACGCCCCGGTCATCCAACGTGAAGACGTATTGGATTTGGAGGGCGTCGGCGAGCTCCTGGAGCTTCTCGCGGGTGGCGAGCTCGGGGTTGTTGTCGATGATGTAGGCGGCGACCTTGGCCTTGGACAGGTAGCGCTCGCCGTACTGCTCGGTCAGCTCGTCGGCGCGCTGCTGGCTGCGCTTGATGGTCGAGGCGATCTGGTCGACGCGTCCGTTGTTGGTGAGCGACTGCGAGGACAGCGCGAACAGGGTCTGCATGTAGAACGAGACCACGAGCACGCAGATGAAACCGACGATCGAGAGTACGGCGGCCTTGCCGGCGACGGAGCGGTTGAAGCGGAAGGCGCCGTGGTCGACATAGCGCGCCTCGTATTCCTCGTCGTTCTCGTGACGGGCTTCGTCGCGCAGCACGAAGACGCCGTAGAGGGCGACGGCGGCGATGACGTTGAAGAACACGAACAGGATGACGCCGACCGTGACGCTGCCGGAGGCGGCGGTGTCGGACTCCGGAACGGCGGAGATATAGTAGGTATCACCCTGGAGCATGACGCGGCAGAACAGCTCCTCGCCGTCGGTCTTCATGGTCCCGGTGTTGCCGTCCTCGAGGTCGGGGATATTGAAGCCGGCGTCGATCGCGTCGGCGCCGATCAGGTCCTCGTCAGGGTGATAGGAGATGACCAAATCCTTGGCAGAGACGGCGAACACGTAGCCATGCTGGCCGATCGAGATGTTGCGCAGCACGCTCGCGGTAGAGCCGGTCGCCTCGACGAGCTCGCGCAGCTCGGCGGGGTTCTGCTCGACGATCACCATGGTGTCGTCATCGATGCGGGCGGCGTAGTAGCGCATGAGCCAGTCCTGGTCGGGCAGCTCGATCTCGACGGCGGCGGAGGGCTCGTGCGTGCGGAAGGTGTCGCGCAGCGCATTGAAGCGCGCGTAGGTGAAGTCGGCCTTCGTCTCGCCGGACTGTGCGAGGACCTTGCCGTCGCGGTCGGTGACGAACAGGTTGTCGACGCCGAGCAGCTCGCGCAGCTCGACCATCTTGGCGTCGGTCTCGGCATAGCCGGTGTCGTTTTGCGCCATATAGGCGACCTGCGCGGCCTTGGACTGGTAGATGGCGTCGAACTGCTCGGTGTTCTGCACGGTCTCCTCGTCTGCCCCGGCGAGCAGGCGTTCGAGCTCGACGGTCTCCTGTTTCATCTCCTCGTCGTAATTACCGTGGCTGAGCGAGCTTTGCATGTTGGTGAGCAGGGCGCCCATGACGATGATGCTGGCTGCGACGACGATCAGCAGTGCGGTGATTTTCGCTTTCAGGTGTTTTGAAATGCTGGCGTCCCCTAGTTCCACTTGTCGATGAGCGTGTCGATGGTGCCGTCGTCGAGCATGCCCTAGATGGCGTCGGCGACCTTGGGCGAAAGATCGGAGCCCTTCTGCGTGGCGACGCCGAAGGACTGCTCCTCGACCACGAAGTCATCGAGGATGTGGCGCTCGTCGTTCATGTAGGTCTGCGCGATGGCGCCGTCGAGCACCATGGCGTCGACCTCACCTTCCTCGAGCGCGTCGGAAAGCTCCTGGTAGGAGGGGTACTTGGACCAGACGCCAGGATCGAACTGCACGTCGCTGTTGTCCTCGTTGGCCGAGCGGACCTCGCCGTCGGAGAAGCCGATCTCGTAGAGTTTGATGCTCAGCAGCGGGGCGGCGTTGGCGCCGCTCATGGTGCCGAACGTGCAGCCCTTGAGGTCCTCGATCGTCTCGAACAGCGACGAGTTCTGGACGACGGCGATGACCTTGTCATCGTAGTAGGCGGGGCAGAAGTCGAAGTTCTCGAGGCGGGTCTCGGCGATGGAGTAGCACGCGATGAGCGCATCGACCTTGCCTTCGAGCAGGAGCTCCTTGCGGTTGTCGGGCAGAACGGTCGTGAACTCGACATTCTTGTAGCCCAAGCGGCTTGCGAGCTCGTTAGCGATGTCGATCTAGAGGCCGTAGTACTTGCCGGTCTTCTCGTTGAGATAGCCGAACCCGACGATGTCGGCGCGAACGCCCACGCGGAGCGTGTCGGAACTCGCCGTCGAGGACGCGGTGCCGGTGCTGCCGGCGCTGCCGGCCGAGCCGCCGGCGTCGGTGCAGCCGGCAAGACCGACGAGCGCTGCGATTCCAGCGACTGTGACAGCACCGAACTGCCTCCGTGAGATTGCTTGCATCTTCCCTCCAGTGTGCAGACGATTTCTTATCTTACAAACCGAATAATCATCTCCTCTGAGGATTGAAAATGCAGTCCTTTCCTGCGCTTTCAAGTAACGGTTGAACAGTTGTCGCATCAGCTGACAATACGGCCAAATCGCTTAACAGCCGACCGTGATTTGCTCCAGCCGGGTGGTGTGCGCCGGGCTTTCCGTTCGTGTTTCGTGTTGGGCCAAAACAAAAGGCGGCCCGGATCGCTCCGGGCCGCCCTGGCGGCACGTGATGTTGCGTGTGTTCGCGGCAGCGCTGCGGCTTAGCCGAAGTAGCGCTTCAGCAGGCCGGCGAACGCCTTGCCGTGACGGGCCTCGTCGCGGGCCATCTCGTGCACGGTGTCGTGGATGGCATCGAGGTTAGCGGCCTTGGCGCGCTTGGCAAGATCGGTCTTGCCGGCGGTGGCGCCGTTCTCGGCCTCGACGCGCATCTCGAGGTTCTTCTTGGTGGAGTCGGTCACGACCTCGCCCAGCAGCTCGGCGAACTTGGCGGCGTGCTCGGCCTCCTCGTAGGCGGCCTTCTCCCAGTACAGGCCGATCTCGGGATAGCCCTCGCGATGGGCGACGCGGGCCATGGCGAGGTACATGCCGACCTCGGAGCACTCGCCCTCGAAGTTGGCGCGCAGGTCGGCGACGATGTCCTCGGGAACCTCAGGAAGCTTGCCGACACCCACGACGTGCTCGGCGGCCCAGGTCATATCGCTGTCCATCTTGGTGAAACGGTCGCCGGAGACGCCGCACTGGGGGCACTTGAAACCCTCGGGCAGCTGATCGCCGTCGAATTCCTCAACGTAACCGCAAACGGGGCAAACGAACTTCATGATCTTCCCTTTCGATCACAGGCGAATGCGTGCGCGCCGGCCCTTCGGACCCTCTTCGGCGGGCACGCCGTACGAGTAGGATTATGACCAAATGTCAGCGGTTTAGACCAATATTGAGAATGATTCCTAAAAGTTCTCAGGACCTTCACAGTATGTTTGGTGAGGAAAACTTTCTACTCCGACGAACGCGTGCTGCTTGGTGTGAAGGGGTGGCAGCAGGTGGGGTTTCCTGCGTTTGCCGACCTGATGCCGGCGGTGGGCGGAGTGGCGCCTACCGCATCCAACAAGAGCTGCAGGAGCCGCATCCGTTGCAGATCAGGCGGCTGCCGCACTGCTCGCATTGCTCGTGGTAGACCGGTTGATAGAGGTCTTGCTCAGGGACCTCGAGGCCCAGCCGGTCGGTCATATGCCACGAGATTGCGCGGTCCTGGTAGCCCATGCCCGACTTCCATGCCTGCTGGCTTTGCAGTTTCTTGCCGCGCAGGCGGTACGTGCGTCCATCTTTGATGAAGACGCTGCCGGTCTCGATGAAGGCGAAGGTGACGTTTGCCGCCACGCATTCGTCGCGCAGCGAGTGTACCCAGGCAAAATCGCATGGCCGTGCGCCGCCGTAGTTCTCGCCACCGCAGATAACCTGCTCGATGCCGTGGGGCCCCAGACAGCCGGGTGAAGCGTGCTCTACGGACACGGGCCCGATGAACGGCGCGCACATGATGCCGCGGTGTTTGGCGGGCGTGGCGAGCAGAATGGGGATGCGCTCGTCGGCGCGGCGCTGGTTCTCGCAGGTGACGTTGAGCATGACGTTGTCCCAGCCGTCACCCCAGTCGGCAGGAAGGCGGGTGGCAAAACGCTCGGGTCGTTTGGTGAGGATAAAGAACCGCACGTCGGGACGTTCGCGGATGATGTCCCAGGCGGCGGTGCGCCACGGGTCGGCCTCGGGCACGAGGAAATCGGACGTCATGCAGACGCGGATGAGCTCACCCGGGCGCACCCGATACGATCCGTCACGCGTACGCTGGATGGGATAATCGAAGTTCTTGGTGCGCACGATGCGCGAGCCGTCGATGCCGCGTCGCTCGTCGTTGTAATACATGTAGCAGTTATCGCAGCCCTCGCTCACGCGCGTGCAACCGTGCCATGGGTTCCATATGAGTATTTGCCTCTTTTGATACCACCCATTATTTCGGCATGATACCGGCGGTATCGCGAACCGATACCGCCGGCGTCTCGAATGGGTACCGGAGACCCGCTTTCTACTCGGATCCGGCCCCCAGCT
>NZ_JADYTL010000002.1 GCF_021531055.1 Collinsella tanakaei | reverse complement strand
TTGTTGCACCGGGCAGCCCCGGGGCTGCCCGGTGCAACAAAACCCCTGGGGTGAAATTACGCCCCGGCGCCCCGCCCGGATCCCCGACAGCGGGCCAACGCTGGCCAGCGTTCACGCCGGACGGTGGGCATGGGGCTGTGAGCGGGAGGAGTCCCTTGTGGCCGGTCCACGGAAAACCCATGAACATATGTTCGTGATAATGGTGTTTACCAGCGTGTTTCGTGGTGAACTTTTTTGCTACCCCAAATGTCCTCACGAGTCAAGACTTTTCTTGCTCAAAAAAAGTCACCTGCTAAACTAATAGGTTGCGATAACTGGCTCGCTCGGAAGAACCGCCCGGGCGACCGACCAACCGTTTTTCCCGCGAAGGAGGAAACACCTGGTGCAGAAGTCTACACAGGCCGTCACGGCAACAGAGCGCACGCGCGTCAACTTCGGGAAGATCCCCGAGACGATGGAGCTGCCCAACCTCATCTCGGTGCAGAAGCAGTCCTTCACCCGCTTCATGGACGAAGGGCTTCGCGAGGCGTTTCGCGAGTCGAGCCCCATCCAGAGCCAGAACCATGTCCTGGAGGTGACGTTCGGCGAGCACCAGTTCGGCGATCCTTCGCACAGCGTGGAGGAGTGCCGCGAGAAGGACATGACCTACCAGGCCCCGCTGCTGACCGACGTCCGTCTCACCAACAAGGAGACCGGCGAGATCAAGGAGCAGCTCGTGTTCATGGGCGACTTCCCCATGATGACCGAGCAGGGCACCTTCATCATCAACGGTACCGAGCGCATCGTCGTCTCCCAGCTCGTCCGCTCGCCCGGCGTGTACTACTCCGCCGACGTCGACGGCGGCAAGGACGTCTACAAGGCGCAGGTCATCCCCGCGCGCGGCGCGTGGCTCGAGTTCGAGGTCGACAAGCGCGACCAGCTCGTCGTGTCGATCGACCGCAAGCGCAAGCAGTCCGCCACCATGTTCCTGCGCGCTCTCGGCATCGCGACCACCAACGACGAGATCATCGAGCTGCTCGGCGACTCCGACGTGGTCAAGCGCACCATCGAGCGCGACACCGCGCTCACCCGCGAGGACGCCCTCATCGAGATCTACCGCCGTCTGCGCCCGGGCGAGCCGCCCACCGTGGACGCTTCCCGCAGCCTGCTCGAGGGCCTGCTGTTCAACCCGCAGCGCTACGACCTGGCGCGCGTGGGCCGCTACAAGGTCAACAAGAAGCTCGGCCTCACCACCGAGGAGACCGTCACGATCCTCACCGACGAGGACATCGTGGCGACCCTGCGCTACCTGCTGGCGCTGGCAGCCGGTGAGCCCGGCTTCAAGACCGACGACATCGACCACTTCGGTAACCGCCGTATCCGCACGGTCGGCGAGCTGGTGGCCAACCAGTTCCGCATCGGCATGAGCCGCATGGAGCGCGTCGTTCGCGAGCGCATGAGCTCTCAGGACATCGACGAGATCACCCCGCAGTCGCTCATCAACATCCGTCCGATCGTGGCCGCCATCAAGGAGTTCTTCGGCTCCTCGCAGCTTTCGCAGTTCATGGACCAGGCCAACCCGCTGACCGGCCTTACCCACAAGCGCCGTCTGTCCGCGCTCGGCCCCGGCGGCCTCGCCGGCCACAAGTCGGGCTCCAGCCGCCGCACGAACGTCCCGACCGCCGTGCGCGACGTCCACAACTCGCACTACTCCCGTATGTGCCCCATCGAGACGCCCGAAGGCCCCAACATCGGCCTGATCGGCTCGCTGGCGCTCTACGCCCGCGTGAACGAGTACGGCTTCATCGAGGCCCCGTACCGCCGCGTGGAGAACGGCGTGGCCACCGACCAGATCGACTGGATGACCGCCGATGAGGAGGAGAACCACATCATCGCGCCGGCCAACACCCCGATCGATCCGGCGACCCACGAGTTCGTGACCGTCGACGCGGAGGGCAACGTGACCCGTCCGCACACCATCGTCGCCCGTACGCGTGACTTCGACGGCTCCTTCGGCGCCCCGGCCGACGTCCCGGTGGACGAGATCGACTACATGGACGTCTCGCCGCGCCAGATGCTGTCCGTGGCCGCCACGCTCATCCCGTTCCTCGAGCACGACGACGCCAAGCGTACCCTCATGGGTGCGAACATGCAGCGTCAGGCCGTGCCGCTGCTGCATCCCGTGGCCCCCTACGTGGGCACCGGCATGGAGCGTCGTGCCGCGATCGACTCCGGCGAGGTGACCCTGGCCAAGCACGCCGGCGAGGTCGTGTTCGCCGACGCGTCCAAGATCACGGTCAAGAGCTCCGAGGGCCTGGAGGAGTACCACCTGCCCAAGTACCAGCGCTCCAACCAGTCCACCTGCATCAACCACCGTCCGCTCGTCCACGTGGGCGACGAGGTCGTCGAGGGCCAGCCGCTCGCCGACGGTCCGTCGACCGACCATGCCGAGCTGGCGCTGGGTCAGAACCTCACCATCGCCTACATGCCGTGGGAGGGCTTCAACTACGAGGACGGCATCGTCGTGTCCGAGCGCCTCGTGGCCGAGGACCTGCTGACCTCCATCAACATCTCCCGTCACGAGATCGACGCGCGCGACACCAAGCTCGGTCCCGAGGAGATCACCCGCGAGATCCCGAACCTGTCCGAGGACATGCTCGCCAATCTCGACGAGGACGGTATCATCCGCATCGGCGCCGAGGTCGGCCCCGGCGACATCCTGGTCGGTAAGGTCACGCCCAAGGGCGAGAGCGCGCTGACCGCCGAGGAGCGCCTGCTGCGCGCCATCTTCGGCGCCAAGGCCCACGACGTCCGCGACACCTCCCTCAAGATGCCGCACGGCGCCTACGGCCGCGTCATCGACGTGGTCCGCTTCAGCCGCGAGGCCGGCGACGACCTGGCCCCGGGCGTCAACGAGCAGGTGCGCGTCTACGTCGCGCAGCGCCGTAAGATCCAGCAGGGCGACAAGATCGCCGGTCGCCACGGCAACAAGGGCGTCATCTGCGAGGTTTTGCCCGTCGAGGACATGCCCTACATGGCCGACGGCACCCCGGTCGACGTCATCCTGAACCCGCTGGGCGTCCCCTCCCGTATGAACGTCGGCCAGCTGCTCGAGTGCCACCTCGGCTGGGCCGCCGCCTGCGGCTGGGATCCCGATTCGGCCGAGTCCGACACCTACGTGCCGGGTCCGTTCTTCACGGCCACGCCGGTCTTCGACGGTGCCACCGAGGACGAGATCGCCGAGGTCATCCGTCGCGCAAACCGCAACATGATCAACCTCGCCCGCGAGCGCTACGGCGAGCACATGCGCCCCGAGTTCGTGACGCAGCTCGACGAGCGCGGCAAGACCAAGCTCTACGACGGCCGCTCCGGTGAGGAGTTCCGCGAGCCCATCACCATCGGCACCTCTTACATCCTGAAGCTCGGCCACATGGTCGACGACAAGATCCACGCTCGCTCGACGGGCCCCTACAGCCTCGTGACCCAGCAGCCGCTGGGCGGAAAGGCGCAGTTCGGCGGCCAGCGCTTCGGCGAGATGGAGGTCTGGGCCCTGTACGCCTACGGCGCCGCCAACGTGCTGCAGGAGATCCTGACCGTCAAGTCCGACGACACCGTGGGCCGCGTCAAGACCTACGAGGCCATCGTCAAGGGAGAGAACGTCCCCATGGCCGGCATCCCCGAGTCCTTCAAGGTGCTTGTCAAGGAGATCCGCTCGCTCGCGCTCGACATCGAGCCGCTGACCGACGCCGAGCCGGTCGTCGCCCAGCCCGCCGAGGATGCGGACGTCTCCGACGTGCTCTCCAACCTTCCCTCCATCGATGAGGCCGACACCTCCGCCGACGCGGTCGACGCCCTGCTGGGTGCCTTCGCCGCCTCCACGACTGATAAGGAGTAGTTGACTGTGGCAGATTTCGAAGCTACTGATTTTGACGCGGTAAAGATCTCGCTCGCCTCCGCCGACCAGATCCGCTCGTGGTCCCACGGCGAGGTCAAGAAGCCCGAGACCATCAACTACCGTACCCTCAAGCCCGAGAAGGACGGCCTGTTCTGCGAGAAGATCTTCGGTCCCGCCAAGGACTGGGAGTGCTCCTGCGGCAAGTACAAGGGCATCCGCTTCAAGGGCATCGTGTGCGAGCGCTGCGGCGTCGAGGTGACCACCTCCAAGGTCCGCCGCGAGCGCATGGGCCACATCGAGCTGGCGGCCCCCGTCAGCCACATCTGGTACTTCAAGAGCCCCACGAGCTTCCCCATGAGCCGTCTTCTGGACATCAAGTCCAAGGACCTCGAGAAGGTGCTCTACTTTGCCAGCTACATCATCACGCATGTCGACTACGAGGCCCGCGAGGCCGACGCCGAGGACCTGCGCGAGGAGCTGGCCGCCGACCTGGAGGAGATCGACGCCGAGTGCGCCCGCCAGATCGAGAGCTTGAAGGAGCAGGGCGATCCCGAGAACTTCGACGAGTTCTCCGATGAGGAGCCCCTCACCCCCGAGGAGATCGCCGCGGGCATCGTGGACATCGAGGAGGAGACCAAGGACGAGAAGCAGCTGCGCTCCGACGCCTTCCAGGCGTTCATGCAGCTGACCGAGCGCGACCTCATCTCCGACGAGCCGCTGTTCCGCGAGATGAAGCGCTACTACTCCATGTACTTCGAGGGCGGCATGGGCGCCGAGGCCATCCGCGACCTGCTCGCCGCCATCGACCTGCCGAAGGAGGCCGAGCGCCTCAAGGCCGTCATCGCCGACGAGGACGGCCAGAAGCAGAAGCGCGAGAAGGCCGTCAAGCGCCTCGAGGTCGTCGACGCCTTCCTCAAGGGCGGCAACGACCCCGCCAACATGATCCTGGACGTCATCCCGGTCATCCCGCCCGATCTGCGCCCGATGGTCCAGCTCGACGGTGGCCGCTTCGCCGCCTCCGACCTGAACGACCTCTACCGTCGCGTCATCAACCGCAACAACCGCCTGAAGCGCCTGCTCGACCTGGACGCTCCCGCGATCATCGTGAACAACGAGAAGCGCATGCTCCAGGAGGCCGTCGACGCCCTGTTCGACAACGGTCGTCGCGGTCGCCCGGTGTCGGGTCGCGGCGGTCGTCCGCTCAAGTCGCTCGCCGAGGCCCTCAAGGGCAAGCAGGGCCGCTTCCGCCAGAACCTGCTCGGCAAGCGCGTCGACTACTCCGGCCGTTCGGTCATCGTGACCGACCCCAAGCTCAAGCTGCACCAGTGCGGCCTGCCCAAGACCATGGCGCTCGAGCTGTTCAAGCCCTTCGTCATGAAACGCCTGGTGGAGCTCGGCAAGGTCGAGAACATCAAGGGTGCCAAGCGCGCCATCGACCGTTCCGCCAGCTTCGTGTGGGACATCCTCGAGGAGGTTATCGACGGCCGTCTGGTGCTGCTCAACCGCGCCCCGACGCTGCACCGTCTGTCCATCCAGGCCTTCGAGCCCGTGCTCGTCGAGGGTAAGGCCATCCACCTGCATCCGCTCGTCTGCGCCCCGTTCAACGCGGACTTCGACGGCGACCAGATGTCGGTGCACGTGCCGCTGTCCCAGCAGGCGCAGGCCGAGGCCCGCGTCCTCATGCTGTCCGCCAACAACCTGCGCTCCCCGGCGTCGGGCAAGCCCGTCAACGTGCCGTCGCAGGACATGATCATCGGCGTGTACTACCTCACCCAGGTCCGTGACGGCCTGTCCGGCGAGGGCCACGTGTTCGCGAGCTTCGACGACGCGCTGAACGCCTACGACGCCCGCACCGAGGTCGACCTGCAGGCCAAGATCATCGTGCGCGTGAGCGCCGCCGAGGCCAACGTCTTCACCGACGACGGCCGCAAGCTGTTCCGCGTGCTCAACGGCCGCGGCGACGTGGTGGACTACGACGTGACCGACGGCAAGACCGCGCGCTTCGAGACCTCCATCGGCCGCATCATCTTCAACCGTCAGTGCCTGCCGGCCGACTACGAGTTCATCAACTACAAGATGGTCAAGGGCGACGTGTCCAAGCTCGTGGCCGCCTGCTGCGACCGCTATCCGCAGGCCGAGGTCGGCCCGATCCTCGACGCCATCAAGTACGCGGGCTTCCACTTCGCGACCCGCGCCGGCCTGACCATCTCGCTGTGGGACGCCCTCATCCCCGATGACAAGCCCCAGATCCTCGACCGCGCCCAGAAGCGCGTCGACCAGATCAACGAGTACTACGAGGACGGCTTCATCAACGAGCAGGAGCGCCACATCGAGGTCGTCAACGAGTGGACGGCTGCCACCGACGAGGTCGCGTCCAAGATGCTCGACATGTTCGACGAGGAGAACCCCATCTACATGATGGCCGACTCCGGCGCCCGTGGTTCCAAGACGCAGCTGCGTCAGCTCGGCGGCATGCGCGGCCTCATGGCCGACATGTCCGGCGAGACGATCGACCTTCCCATTAAGGCGAACTTCCGCGAGGGCCTGCTGCCGCTCGAGTACTTCATCTCCACCTACGGCGCCCGTAAGGGCCTGGTCGACACCGCGTCCCACACCTCGGACTCCGGCTACCTGACCCGTCGTCTGGTCGACGTGGCCCAGGACGTCATCGTCCGCGAGGAGGACTGCGGCACGACCGAGGGCGTGACCTACAACCTGATCATCCCGGGCACCGAGGACATCAACGCCGACCTCGTGGGCCGTTGCTTCATCGAGGACGTCGTGGCACCCGACGGCACCGTGCTGTTCGAGGCCGACGGCTACATCGAGAGCGTCGACGACCTCAAGAAGATGGTCGACGCCGGCCTCAAGAAGGTCAAGCTGCGCGCCCTGCTCACCTGCCGTTCCAAGTACGGCGTGTGCCAGAAGTGCTACGGCTGGGATCTGTCCACGCGTCGTCCGGTCGCCATCGGCACCGCGGTCGGCATCATCGCCGCCCAGTCCATCGGCGAGCCCGGTACGCAGCTGACGATGCGTACCATTCACTCCGGCGGCGTCGCGGGCGTCGACGACATCACCCAGGGTCTGCCTACGGTCGGCCGTATGTTCGACGTCGTCGGCAACGTCAACGAGAAGATCCTCGGCCGCGAGGCCGATCTGGCGCCGTACTCCGGTACGCTGTCCATCAGGCCCGAGAAGTCCGAGTACGTCCTGACCATCACGGACGCCGACGACGCCTCCCGCATCCTGGACGAGAAGCGCGTGCCCGCGTCGGTCCGCTTCATGCCCGGCATCGAGGACGGCTGTACCGTCCGCGCCGGCGACCAGATCACCAAGGGTTTCGTGAACTTCCGCAACCTGCGCAAGCTCACCGACATCGAGTCCACCATGCATACCTTCGTGGAGAGCGTGAAGGACGTCTACACCAGCCAGGGCGTCGACCTGAACGACAAGCACATCGAGGTCATCGCGCGCCAGATGCTGCGTCGCGTCCAGATCACCAACCCCGGTGACTCCAAGTACCTGCTCGGTCAGTACGTCGACCGCTACGAGTTCGCCGACGAGGTCGAGCGCGTCGCCCGCCTGGGCGGCACCGCGCCGGTCGCCGAGCCTGCCATCCTGGGTACGCTCAAGGTCGCGTCCTCCATCGACTCCTGGCTGTCCTCCGCGTCGTTCATCCGCACCGCGGGCGTGCTCACCGAGGCGGCCATCGAGGGCAAGGTCGACCACCTGCTCGACCTCAAGTCCAACGTCATCGTGGGCAAGAAGGTGCCCGCAGGCACCGGCCTCAAGGCGTACGCCAACGCCGGCCTGACCTACCGCACGGCCGACGGCTACGTGAACATCGACGGTCCCACTTCGCCGAACGCCAAGACGCTGCCCGACTGGGCGCCCGACGAGCTCAAGGAGCTCGACGAGCAGCTCCCGCAGCAGCTCGACTGGACCGGCTACGACGACTTCGGCGGCGGCGACGGCTCGTTCACCCGCAACGGCCGCACCATCTCCGCCGAGGATGCCCGCCTGTACCTGTTCGACGACCTCAACGTGTCACAGCGCTGGACCAACAAGTTCAGCGAGGTCGGCATCGAGACGGTCGGCGACCTGGTGGGCAAGTCCGAGGAGGACCTGCTGCGCATCGACGGCATCGGCGCCAAGGCGATCGAGGAGCTGCGTGACGGCCTGGAGGCCCACAACCTGCTGTACATCCTCGACAACAACGACGACGTGGCGGACGAGGAGGACCTCTCCCAGCTGCTGCAGATGGTGTTCAGCCCGGACGGTCCGGACGACATCCTGCTCGGCACCAGCGCTCCGCGCCACCACCTCGACACCGAGGAGGAGATGCTCGGCGCCCCCGTCGACAGCTCCAAGAAGGAGACCACGCCCGGCGTGATCAACGAGGACATGGCGTCCCTCGACGAGCTGCTGAACCAGCTCGTCGACAACGACGACAACCATCCCGAGGAGCAGGAGGACTAAGGTCTTCCGTCTCGTGACCGTCTGAGTGAAGCCCGCCTTCCCCGTCCGGGGGAGGCGGGCTTTTTGCTGGCGGAGGGGCTTTGTGCCGACAGCCGAGGCCCCGTGCCGACAGCCGAAACTCGCTACCGGCAGCCGGGACCCCACGCTGACAGCCGGGACCCCACGCTGGCAGCTGAGTCCTTGTACTGACAGCCGGGACCCCGTACTGACGGCAAAGAGCCAGCACTGACAGCCGGGACTCAGCACTGACAGCCGGGACTCAGCACTGACATAATCCAAAAGAATGAGCCGGGTTGTGTCAGTACAGAGTTTCATGTGTCAATACAGAGTCTCGCCTGTCAGTACTGAGTCCCGGCTGTCAATACAGAGTCTCGGCTGTCAGCAGGGAGCCCCGCTGCCAGTGCTGAGCCCCGGCTATCAGCGCGGAGCTTTGGCTGTCGGTATGGAGTCTCGGCAGTCGGTGTAGAGTATCACCGGCCAGTGCTGAGCTCCGGCCGGTATGAGGGAGCCTGATCGGCTGATGGTGTCTCACGCCCACAGGTCCAGAATCTCGCCCATACGTCCACCCGAAGCCCTGCCAGCCGATAGCGCGCCATCAGATTCTCTCGCCGTCCTGCTCGCCTGCGCCCCCTTCGCCCTCATCGGCGTCGTGCAGCCATCTGCGCAAGACGAATCGCCTGAGGCGCTCCTGTTCGGCGGCGTATGCCTCGGCATCTTTCGGAACGGGGATCCCCGCGTTCAGGCGTATGGCGGCAAGCACGCGCCGATAGGCATCCGTATCGAAAAACTGCTGTTTGTTCAGCTCGATGACGGTCAGGCCAATGGCCTGCATAGCCTGCCGCCGCTCGTTGTCGATCGCCTTCTGCTCGGGCTCGTCGTGCAGGAACCCCTGGTACTCCACGTCCTGCGCGCCCCGATCGATGTAGGCATCGCATATGAGGGACGAGCGTCGCGTGAGCTGGCGGATGCGCGGGGGCAGCGGAAGGTGATGGTTCATCCGGATATCACGCAGGCCCATTCCTCCGAGGCGCTTCGGGCAGGCGAGTGTCATGACCATGGCGGTTTCCAAAGGGCTGCGCGATCCCTCCCGTACGCAGGGGAGCGCGCGGAGGGCCTTCCGCCGCCCATCGACGCCCGGCGGAAGCTCGGAAAAGAAGCGCTTGAGCTTGCGTTTGGTTGTCCGGGGCGAGGACAGGTCCCGGTAATCGTCTTCATCGAAAAACGGCATGCAATACTTCGAACAGAGCTCGTAGTAAAGCTCTATGAGCATGCGCTCGGGCAGCTCGGCCGCCATCTGGAACGCGCACAGCTCGACCCCTGCAACGTAGATGCCCGGTTCCAGCTCGATGAGCGACCTTGCGGGGATGCTTTCGAGCCAGAGATGGCAGCGGGCGCCCATGGCGTGGCGCTTTTGAGATGGGTTCGTGATCAGGAAATCGATCGACGTGAGAAGTTCCGTCGGGATGCCGTGTGATGCGAGCACCCTGCGCGCACGCGAGACATGTGCGATGTTGGGCGGTGTAGTGACAAGGGGATTGGTGCTCTCCGGCAGCAGACGGGCGGAGGGCGGACGGCGGGGCGCGTTGTGGTAGAGCCGCGCGGTTGCGTGGGAGATGATCAAGGCATCCATGCTGTCATTGTTGCGGGACGGCGTGTATGGCGATGCGGGAATCTGAGGTTTTCCGACGCGGTCCGACAAATCCCCGACAGCGGGACAACAGCGCCGGTAAACAGGGCCGTTTGACGTGATCCAGTGGAGCCGGTCGTATGGTGGGTATGTGATGCGATCGTTCTACCTCGGCGTTTGGAAAGAGGCTTAAACGGGCTATGGGTGAATTCGAGCGAAAGAGAGGAGTGAGGGGGACCGACTATGCCGGTTGGTGTCGGTGTCGATGACCGCGCTCTCAATGCCCATGGCGCAGGCGGCGTAGACTCAGCGCTGACAGGTGGAACTCCGTACTGACAGCTCGAACTCAGCACTGACACAACGAGTCGTTTTTCGCCATCTTGTGTCAGCGCTGAGTTTTCACTGTCAGTACTGAGTTTTCACTGTCAGTGCTGAGTCTCAGGTGTCAGTACTGAGTTCCACCTGTCAGCGCTGAGTTCAAGCTGTCAATACGGAGTTCCCAGATGTCAGTTGTGAGTTCAAGCTGTCAGTACGGAGTTCCAGTTGTCAGTGCTGAGTTCAAACTGTCGGTAGTGAGTTTTGACTGTCAGTAGAGAGTCTCGGAAGCACCGGCGGAGGCCTTCTTGTGGGTGCGAGGAGATCGGTACAACTCCATCGAAAGCCAAGGAAACGGGGCGGTCGAGCTTGAATGCCCGACCGCCCCGGAAGGTGCGGCGTTATCGCCGTTGCCGCGGCGTCGATGCTATCGCGTCGCCGTTAACGCACCGCCATCGTGCGGCTTCTGTTGCCGCCTTGTCGGTGCGTGCGGTTGTCGTCGCTGCGCCTAGTGCCGGCAGGCGGCGTTGGGATCCATGGGTGCGACCTCGCCTGCGATGAACTTGGCGAGCACGTCGCCGGCGAGCGGGGTCTCGCGCTCGGCGTACACCGCGACGCCGGCGGCGGTGAAGCGGCTGTACGGGGGCATGCCCATGCCGGTGGCGATGATGGCGTCGACGTTCTGGGAGAGGGCGAAGTCGATCACGCCGCCGCAGCCGAACTGGTCGTGGTCGACGTTTTTGATGGTCTCGACGGACGTGACCTCGCCGTTCTCGATCGTGGCGATGGTGAAGTAGGCGGCGTGGCCGAAGTGGCCGGAGCGCGGGGCGGCAAGGCCCTGCTCGGATTCAACGGGGATGATGACCCTCATGCGAAACCTCCTCGTGCGGCGACCGCGCGCATGCGGGCGCGGTGCCGGATGGATACGGATTGCACCATTATATGCACGGAGGCCGCATGCTCGTCGCAGACGATCGCACTGTGGCAGAGCGATGGAGAGGGGTCGACCTATCACTTGGCCTATCACGCATGTGGAGATTTCGCGCAATCACCCCAAAATAAGGATACGCCCGGACGCGTGGTCTGTTGACACCGCAGCCCCGCGCGCGTACCCTATCGAACTGCGTGTTTCGAAGGTGGATGCTGACGCCTCGATTCAAGCCGTTGCACCAAGTATAAAGCTGGAATCATCACGAGAAGGAGTACGCTTTGCCTACTATCAACCAGCTGGTTCGTCAGGGCCGCAAGTCCAAGCCGGCCAAGTCCAAGAACGCTGCCCTGCAGCACAACTCGCAGAAGCGTGGCGTGTGCACCCGCGTGTTCACCACGTCGCCCAAGAAGCCGAACTCGGCTCTCCGTAAGGTCGCCCGTGTGCGCCTGGTCAACGGCATCGAGGTCACCGCTTACATCCCCGGTGAGGGCCACAACCTCCAGGAGCACTCCATCGTGCTCGTCCGCGGCGGCCGCGTGCGCGACCTCCCTGGTGTCCGCTACAAGATCATCCGCGGCGCTTATGACTGCGCTCCCGTGAACAACCGCATGAAGGCTCGTTCGCGCTATGGCGCCAAGCGTCCCAAGCAGAAGTAGCAACAGGTCTCAACAGAACCGTTCCGCGCATCGGCGCGCGGCGTGACCGCCGCTTCGATGCGAACCGATACCAGAGGAGAATCACACTATGCCTCGTCGCAAGACTAAGAATCTTCATCGCGAGATCCAGCCGGATTCCGTGTACAACAACCGCCTGGTGACCCAGCTCATCAACAAGATCCTGCTCGATGGCAAGAAGGCCACCGCCGAGCGCATCGTCTACGGCGCGTTCGACATGGTCGCCACCAAGACCGAGCAGGACGCCCTGGCCGTCTTCAAGAAGGCCATGGACAACGTCCGCCCGACCCTCGAGGTCAAGCCCAAGCGCGTCGGTGGCGCCACCTACCAGGTGCCCATGGAGGTCAACTCCCGTCGTGCCACCCAGCTCGCCATCCGCTGGATGGTCAACTTCGCGCGTGCCCGCAAGGAGAAGACCATGGCCGAGCGTCTCGCCAACGAGATCATCGACGCCTCCAACGGCGTGGGCGCCTCCGTCAAGCGTCGCGAGGACGTCTTCAAGATGGCCGAGGCGAACCGCGCGTTCTCGCACTACCGCTGGTAATCTTCCAGGAAGGATAGATTTTCATGGCTAAGCCTAAGTACAAGCTGTCCGAGACCCGTAACATCGGCATCATGGCCCACATCGATGCCGGTAAGACCACCACGACCGAGCGCATCCTGTACTACACCGGCAAGACCCACAAGATCGGCGAGGTGCACGAGGGCGCTGCGACCATGGACTGGATGGTTCAGGAGCAGGAGCGCGGCGTGACCATCACGTCCGCTGCCACCACCTGCTTCTGGAAGAAGGACGACAAGACCTACCGCATCCAGATCATCGACACCCCGGGCCACGTGGACTTCACCTCCGAGGTCGAGCGCTCCCTGCGCGTCCTCGACGGTGCCGTCGCGGTGTTCGACGCCGTCGCCGGCGTTCAGCCGCAGTCCGAGACCGTGTGGCGTCAGGCCCACAACTACAACGTCCCCCGCATCGCGTTCATCAACAAGTACGACCGCATCGGCGCGGACTTCTTCAACGCCATCCAGACCATGAAGGATCGCCTCGACGCCAACGCCGTGGCCATCCAGGTTCCCATGGGCGCTGAGGATCAGTTCTGGGGTATCATCGACCTCGTCACCATGACCGCGTGGGACTTCAAGGCCGACGACAAGGGCATGACCTACCCCGAGCCGATGGACGAGATCCCGGCCGAGTTCGTGGAGATCGCCGAGGAGAAGCGCGCCGAGCTGCTCGACGCCGCCGCCAACTACGACGACGATCTCATGATGATGGTCCTCGAGGACGAGGAGATCCCCGTCGACATGCTCAAGGCCGCCATCCGCAAGGGCGTGCTGGCCAACGACCTGAACCCGGTCCTCGTGGGCTCCGCCTACAAGAACAAGGGTGTCCAGGAGCTGCTCGACGCCGTCGTCGACTACCTGCCGAGCCCGCTCGACATCCCCGCCATCACGGGCACCAACCCCGACACCGGCGAGGAGGACTCCCGTCCGGTGGACTTCGACGCGCCGTTCTCCGCGCTCGCGTTCAAGATCATGACCGACCCCTACGTCGGTAAGCTCACCTACTTCCGCGTGTACTCCGGCCAGGCCGAGTCCGGCTCCTACGTCGTGAACGCCACCAACGGCCAGCGTGAGCGTCTGGGCCGCATCCTCGAGATGAACGCCAACGAGCGTATCGACCGCGACGCCTGCGCCGCCGGCGACATCGTCGCCGCGGTGGGCTTCAAGAACACCACCACCGGTGACACCCTGTGCGCCGAGGGCCACGAGATCGTGCTCGAGTCCATGGAGTTCGCCAAGCCCGTCATCGACATCGCCATCGAGCCCAAGACCAAGGCCGAGCAGGACAAGATGAGCCTCGCGCTCACCAAGCTCGCCGAGGAGGACCCGACCTTCCAGGTGTCCACCAACCACGAGACCGGCCAGACCATCATCGCCGGCATGGGCGAGCTGCACCTCGAGATCATCGTCGACCGCCTGCTGCGCGAGTTCAAGGTCGAGGCCAACGTCGGTAAGCCCCAGGTCGCCTACCGCGAGACCGCCGGCCACGACGTCGAGCGCGCTGAGGGCAAGTTCGTCCGTCAGTCCGGTGGCCGCGGCCAGTACGGTCACGCCGTCATCAAGCTCGAGAAGATGGAGGAGGGCTTCGGCTACGAGTTCGTCAACGCCATCGTCGGCGGCGTCGTGCCCAAGGAGTACATCCCCTCGATCGACAAGGGCATCCAGGAGGCCCTGCAGACGGGTACCATCGCCGGCTTCCCCGTGCTCGATGTCAAGGTGACCCTCTTCGACGGTTCCTACCACGAGGTCGACTCCTCCGAGGCCGCCTTCAAGATCGCCGGCTCCATGGCGATCAAGGACGCCCTCAAGAAGTCCGACCCGCAGCTGCTCGAGCCGATCATGTCCGTCGAGGTCGAGACCCCCGAGCAGTACATGGGCGACGTCATGGGCAACCTGTCCGGCCGTCGCGGTAAGATCGAGGGCATGGAGGACCGCAAGAACACCAAGCTCATCCGCGCCAAGGTGCCGCTGGGCGAGATGTTCGGTTACGCTACGGACCTGCGTTCGCAGACCCAGGGCCGCGCGTCCTACACCATGCAGTTCGACTCCTACGAGCCCGCGCCCAAGTCCATCGTGGACGAGGTCGTTTCCAAGGCCGGCGGCAACGCCTAAGGCCCCTCGCACGTACTAGTTTCATCGCGAGGGCGTCCTCGCATTCCATTTGGAGGTAACGTTGTCTAGCCAGAAGATCAGGATTCGCCTCAAGGGCTACGACCACGAGGTCGTTGACCAGTCCGCGAAGCTCATCGTCGACACCGCTCAGAAGACCGGTGCCCGCGTGTCCGGCCCCATCCCCCTGCCCACCGAGCGCAACCTCTACACGGTCATTCGCTCGCCGCACAAGGACAAGGACTCCCGCGAGCAGTTCGAGATGCGCACCCACAAGCGCCTCATCGACATCCTCGACCCCACCAGCGGCACCGTCGACTCGCTCATGCGCCTCGATCTGCCCGCTGGCGTCGACATCGAGATCAAGCTGTAGGCGATAAGGTCCTAACGCTTCGTCTGGAAGCCCCCGGAGTGTTCCCTTGCCGGTCGATCGCGCCGTTGGCGCTCAAACGACCGTCAAGGAAAGCCCTCCGGGGGCTTCCTGCGTTTACGGCCCTTAGGGGTCGCCGGGCGGATGGTTGGGTTGGAGATCTTCGGCCGCGTTCGCGGATCGGGGTACCTTGATTGGGTCGTCCGGTTTTCTGCCCATGGGTTTGTTCTAGATAGAGGGTTGTTTCTGAAACAAACCCATGGGCATAACATGGATGGCAGTACGGTGACCGATGATGAGGTGGGGGAGAGACGTGTCGAGGCTGTATCTGTTGAGGCATGGGCAGACGGAGTTCAACTTGCAGGGGCGTGTGCAGGGTCGCTGTGATGCGCCGTTGACCGAGTTGGGTGTCGAGCAGGCGCACGGCGCGGCGGCGTGGCTGGTCGCGCAGGGTGTCCGCTTCGATCGGATCTGCTCCTCGCCGCTGGGCCGTGCGCGTAGCACCGCCGAGCTCGTGCGTGGCGACCTGCTGGCGGCCGGCGTGTCCCAAGTGCCTGAGGTTGAGCTTGTCGAGGATCTGCAGGAGCGTAGCTACGGGCCCTTCGAGGCCGGGCCGGCACGCGAGGTTCCCTGCGAGCTGTGGGATCCGGGCGAGGCGCTCGTGCCCTACGGGGGCGAGGGGAGCCGTGCGCTCAGGGCGCGCATCGTCGGTGCGCTGACGGATAGCATGGCGCAGGCGGGTGAAACCGCGCAGGTGCTCGCGGTGAGCCATGGGTCGGCCACACTGCAGTTCAAGCGTGCATGGGAGCATGCGGCGCGCTGCGATCAGGATGTGCCGCTCGGCAACTGCTGCATCCTCGTATTCGAGTTCGATCCCGAGGCCCGCACGTTCGCCAACACCGCCATCGTCAACCAGGTATGACGGCCGCTGCGCCCGGTGCAAAATCACCCCAGCGACTTTTTTACATTGGATGGGGCCGGCCCCATCCAATGTAAAAAAGTCGCTGGGGTGATTTTGCACCGGGCGCAGCGGTGAGTCCGCGATGACCTGCGAAAACATTGTTAAGAAAACATGGAGACGCCCGTGCGCGTGTATACTGAACAAGCTGTGCCTCGATAGGGGAGGATTCTGCCTGCTCAGCGTATGCGCGCGAACGGGTTGCCGCGCACGCGACCGGCCGGACGGGATGCAAAGCTTCGGGCACGCACGTCAGTAGTGGTCCTCTAGGGGCGTCCGCAAGGGGCGGACGCAGTGTCCCAAGACCACCGAGAGTTAGGATCATTGAATGATCAGCATGATTCTCGGCCGCAAGATCGGTATGACCCAGGTGTGGGACGAGAACGACAACGTCGTCCCCGTCACGGTCATCCAGGCTGGCCCCTGCGCGGTCTCGCAGGTTAAAACCAAGGCCACCGACGGCTACGATGCCGTCCAGATCGGCTTCGGCGACATCAAGGCCAAGAACGTGAACAAGCCCATGGCTGGTCACTTCGCCAAGGCCGGCGTCGAGCCCGTCCGTTACCTCCGTGAGGTCCGCGTCGAGAACGGCGAGGATCACAAGGTCGGCGAGACTGTCACTGTCGCCGACTTCGCCGACGTCACCAAGGTCGACGTCATCGGCACCTCCAAGGGTAAGGGCTTCCAGGGTCGCATCAAGCGCTGGGGTCAGCGCCGCGGTCCCATGACTCACGGTTCCCACTTCAAGCGTCATCCGGGCTCCATCGGCCAGTGCGCCTACCCCGCCCGCGTCCTCAAGGGCGTCAAGATGGCCGGTCACATGGGCGATGAGCGCGTGACCGTGAAGAACCTCACCGTTGTCCGCATCGATGCCGAGCAGAACCTCATGCTCATCAAGGGTGCCGTCCCTGGTGGCAAGAACGCTCTGGTCGCCATCCGTATGGCCTAAGGGCCCCTTAGTACCAGTTGGTCCTAACGTCATACCAAGGAGAACAGCATGTCTAAGTTTGAAGTAAAGAACAGCGAGGGCCAGGCTACGGCCGAGGTCGAGCTCGCGTCTGCGGTGTACGGCATCGAGCCGAACATGCACGTCATGCACCACATCGTCAAGTGCCAGATGGCCTCTTGGCGTCAGGGCACCCAGTCCACCAAGGGCCGTTCCGAGGTCTCCGGTGGCGGCAAGAAGCCCTATCGCCAGAAGGGCACCGGTCGCGCCCGCCAGGGTTCGACCCGCGCCGGCCAGTGGCGTCACGGTGGTGTCATCTTCGGGCCCAAGCCCCGCACCTACACCAAGCGTATGAACAACAAGGAGGTCAAGCTCGCCATGCGCTCCGCGCTCTCCGCGAAGGTGCGCGACAACGAGCTCGTCCTCGTCGACGACTACGGTTTCGAGAAGCCGTCCACCAAGGCCGCCGTCGCCCTGCTCAAGGCCCTGGGCCTCGAGGGCAAGCGCCTCACGATCATCGTGCGCGAGGACGACATCAACGCCTACCTGTCGTTCCGCAACATCCCCAAGACGTTCATCATCACGCCGTCCGAGGCCAACACCTACGACCTCATCAACAACGGCGCGCTGCTGATGACCGCTGACGTCGCGACTCACTTCGGGGAGGTGCTCGCATAAATGACCGCTCACGAGATCATCATCCGCCCGATCGTGTCCGAGCGTTCCTACTCCGCCATGGAGGAGAACAAGTACACGTTCGAGGTTCACAAGAACGCCAACAAGCACCAGATCAAGGATGCTGTCGAGGAGATCTTCGGCGTGAAGGTCGTCCGCGTCAACACCATGAGCGTCAAGCCCAAGACCAAGCGCGTCCGCTACGTCGCCGGCAAGACCCGCTCCTGGAAGAAGGCCATCATCACGGTGGCCGAGGGCGATTCCATCGAGATCTTCGGCGCTCAGGCCTAAGGCTCGACCCGAACGCTTCCCGTCGACAGACGGGGCAAGGCGTACCGGGCCCACAAGATGGAGCCGCCCGGTACCGTGGTACATCCGGTGTCACCGCACCCGCATCCCTGCTTGCGGTGGCGAGCGGATAGATTCGAAAGGGATAGGTAATGGCTGTAAAGCACCTCAAACCGACCAGCGCCGGCAGGCGTTGGCAGACGATCTCGGACTTCGCCGAGATCACGACGACCAAGCCCGAGAAGTCGCTTCTCGCGCCCCTGCCCAAGAAGGCCGGTCGTAACAACCAGGGTCGTATCACGACCCGTCATCAGGGTGGCGGCGTCAAGCGTCGTTACCGCATCATCGACTTCAAGCGCAACAAGGACGGCGTGCCAGCCAAGGTCGCTACCATCGAGTACGATCCGAACCGCTCCGCCCGCATCGCCCTGCTCCACTACGTGGACGGCGAGAAGCGCTACATCCTCGCCCCGAAGGGCCTGAAGGTCGGCGACCAGATCCTGTCCGGCGCCGGCGCCGACATCAAGCCGGGCAACGCCATGCCGCTGTCCGAGATCCCCGTCGGTACGCTCATCCACGCGATCGAGTTCATGCCCGGCAAGGGCGCCGCGATCGCCCGTTCCGCCGGCACCGCCTGCCAGCTCATGGGCAAGGAGGGCAAGTACGCCATCGTGCGCATGCCGTCCTCCGAGATGCGCCGCATCCTGCTCACCTGCCGCGCGACCATCGGTGAGGTCGGCAACGCCGATCACTCCAACATCGTCATCGGCAAGGCCGGCCGCAAGCGCAAGATGAACGTCCGTCCTACCGTCCGCGGTACGGTCATGAACCCGGTCGACCACCCGCACGGCGGTGGCGAGGGCAAGAACCACACCTCTGGACGTCCTTCCGTCACGCCGTGGGGCAAGCCGACCAAGGGCTATCGCACCCGCAACAAGAAGAAGGTCTCCAACGCCCTCATCATCCGTCGTCGTCGCAAGTAGTCGATACCGAGTTTTAGGAGTTAGCACTTATGAGCAGAAGTCTCAAAAAGGGCCCGTTCGTGGAAGCTCGCCTTCTCTCGCGTATCGTCGCGATGAACGAGGCCGGCAAGAAGGACGTCGTGAAGACCTGGTCCCGCGCGTCCACCATCTTCCCCGAGATGGTCGGTCACACCATCGCCGTCCACGACGGCCGCAAGCACGTTCCCGTGTATGTCACCGAGTCCATGGTCGGTCACAAGCTCGGCGAGTTCGCGCCGACCCGTACGTTCCGTGGTCACAAGGCCAAATAGGGGGGTTCACAGTAAATGGCAACTAAGTCTACCGACACCGAGACCCGTGAGGTCCGCGCGACGGCCAAGTATGTTCGCGTGTCCCCCAGCAAGGCTCGCCTCGTGGTCGATCTGATCCGCAACAAGTCCGTGGCCCAGGCCTTCGACATCCTTCACTTCTGCGAGCGCGCGATCGCCGTGGACGTGGAGAAGGTCCTGAAGTCCGCCGTGGCCAACGCCGAGAACAACAATGGTATGCGCGCCGCCAACCTGGTCGTGAAGTATGCCTACGTCGACGAGGGCCCCACGCTCAAGCGTATCCGTCCCCGCGCCAAGGGCTCCGCTTCGCGCATCCTCAAGCGCACGAGCCACATCACCATCGTCGTTGCCCCCGGAAAGGAGGCCTAAGCTATGGGTCAGAAAGTCTACCCCACTGGCTTCCGTCTCGGCATCACCGAGAACTGGCGTTCCCGTTGGTTCGCCGACAAGAACTACGCCGAGACCCTCGGCAATGACCTTGAGATCCGCAAGTATCTCAAGAAGCGCCTGTCCCGCGCCGCCGTCTCCCGCGTGGAGATCGAGCGCGCCGGCGACAAGGTGAAGATCGTCATCTTCACCGCCCGCCCCGGCATCGTGATCGGCAAGAAGGGCGCCGAGATCGACAACCTGCGTCACGACCTCGAGAAGGTCGTCGGTGTCGACCGCGGTCACCTGTCCGTCGACGTCATCGAGATCAAGCGTCCCGAGCTCGACGCCACCCTGGTCGCCCAGTCCATCGCCGAGCAGCTCGAGGGCCGCGTCGCCTTCCGTCGCGCCATGCGCAAGGCCGTCCAGACCGCCCGCAAGTCCGGCGCCAAGGGCATCCGTATCCAGTGCTCCGGTCGTCTCGGCGGCGCCGAGATGGGCCGTCGCGAGTGGTACCGCGAGGGTCGCGTGCCTCTGCACACCCTGCGTGCCAAGATCGACTACGGCACCGCCGTCGCCCGCACCACCATGGGTTCCTGCGGTGTGAAGGTCTGGATCTATCTGGGCGAGAAGCTCCCCGGCCAGCCGGTCCCCAACCCGGCCCTCGAGGGTCCTTCGCGTCCTCGCCGTCGTAATTCCGAGAGGAGGGGTCAGTAGTGCTTGCCCCTAAGCGTGTTCTCCACCGTAAGGTGCAGCGTGGCTCCATGAAGGGTCGCGCCAAGGGTCATACCCAACTTCACTTCGGTGATTACGGTCTGCAGGCCCTCGAGGCGCATTGGATCACCAACCGCCAGATCGAGGCCGCCCGTGTCGCCATGACCCGTTACATGAAGCGTGGTGGCCGCGTGTTCATCACGATCTTCCCTGACAAGCCCATCACCAAGAAGCCCGCCGAGACCCGCATGGGCTCCGGTAAGGGTAACCCCGAGGAGTGGGTGGCCGTCGTCAAGCCCGGCCGTGTCATGTTCGAGATCTCCGGCGTCTCCGACGAGATCGCCCGCGAGGCTCTTCGTCTGGCCCAGCACAAGCTGCCGATCAAGACCAAGGTCATTACCCGCGCTACTCAGGACGGGGAGGATAAGTAAATGAAGCCCGCAGAGATTCGTGAGCTTTCGGATGCCCAGCTTGCTGACAAGCTGAAGGAGCTGCGCGCCGAGCTCTTCAACCTTCGTTTCCAGATGGCCACCAGCCAGCTGGACAACACCGCTCGCGTCAAGACCGTGAAGAAGGACATCGCTCGCGTCCTCACGGAGCAGCGCGCCCGTCAGATCGCAGCGGAGAAGTCCGCTGTCACCGAGTAGAATCGCAGGAGTGAAGCATGACTGAAACGACTGAGCGTAACGCGCGCAAGGTCCGCCAGGGCGTCGTCGTCTCCATCTCGGGCAACAAGACCATCGTTGTCCAGACCACGGAGCGCAAGCGTCACCCGAAGTACGGCAAGATGATGACCAGCACCAAGAAGTTTCACGCGCACGACGAGGAGTGCACGGCCGGCGTGGGCGACACCGTTCGCATCATGGAGACCCGTCCTCTGTCCAAGATGAAGCGTTGGCGTCTTGTCGAGATCATCGAGCGCGCCAAGTAACACGACCGTACGCTTCTTTCGATGATGTGCGCCGCGCCGGCGCCCCCAGGGCCCAGATATGGCCGGCGTACCTCTCATCGTTCTCTCATTCGGAGGAACTACCATGATTCAAATGCAAACCATGCTCACGGTTGCTGACAACTCCGGTGCGCGCAAGGTTCGCTGCATCAAGGTGCTCGGTGGCTCCAAGCGTCGTTACGCCGGCATCGGTGACGTGATCATCGCCGCCGTCCAGGAGGCCACCCCGGGCGCCAACGTCAAGAAGAAGGACGTCGTGCGTTGCGTCGTCGTCCGAACTGTGAAGGAGATCCGTCGCAAGGACGGTTCCTACATCCGCTTTGATGACAACGCCGCCGTCGTCATCAACAAGGACGGCTCGCCCGTCGGCACCCGTATCTTCGGGCCCGTCGCTCGTGAGCTTCGTGACAAGAAGTACATGAAGATCGTCTCGCTTGCACCCGAGACCCTGTAGTAAGGGGAGACCGTTATGTCTATGTCCATCAAGAAGGGCGATAACGTCAAGGTGCTCTCCGGCAAGGATCGCGGCAAGACGGGTACCGTCCTGCGTGCGCTTCCCGCTGAGGGCAAGGTCGTCGTCGAGGGTGTGGCCATCGTCAAGAAGGCCATGAAGCCCACCGCGCAGAACCAGCAGGGCGGCATCGTGTCCCAGGAGGCTGCCATCGACGCCTCCAACGTGATGCTCATCTGCCCCAAGTGCGGCCAGGCCACCCGCGTCGGCCACAAGAAGGACGGCAAGAACAAGCTGCGCGTCTGCAAGAAGTGCGGCGCCGAGTTCTAAACCGCCTGAGCATATCGCTCGTGATTGCGCCCTTGGACTTCGGTCCAGGGGCGCTTTTTTCGTTCGGTGGCTGGCTACGGGCGGCGCGGGGCGCTGCTGGCTGCGGGGTGCTGCAGGGGGCGGGGGCTGTCGCTGGAGGCGGGTGAGCTGCTGGCGGCACGGGTTCTCTCCCGATGGAAGGAACTCACTGCTGACAACGGCAGCCCCCGTGACCGTGAAACTCCCTACTGACAGTCGGAACTCCCTGCTGGCAGCAAGAACTCGCCACTGACAGCCAAAACTCACTACTGACAACAGGAACTCCCTACTGACAGTGAGAACTCACTACTGACAGAACATGGCCTAGAAACCGACGTTTTGTCAGTACTGGGTTTCCACTGTCAATAGAGAGTTCCAGCTGTCAATAGAGAGTTCCGACTGTCAGTAGAGGGCCATCTCACCGGCGGTGCCGTGCAGGCGAGGCGTCCGGCGCGTGCTGGCGAGCCGACGCCTATCGGGGATGAAGCTTCTACCACACAAGCGTCTGGATGCTATGGGCGGGTGCGGTCACGCGTGCGGTTCGATCCCCATGCCGTACGATGGCAGATCGATCTCGCGTACCGCGATTGAGGATGACAAGGGCGTGCGTACCATCAACGTTGAGAGCGCCTAGGGTCTCGAGCCTATCGGTGTAGCTCGAGGTGGGGACGATGCGTGCGCCGGGCTGCACGAAGCGCGTGATGTGCCCGATGTAGTAAAAGCTGCGGTTGACGATCAGCCGCTCGGAGGCGCGGTCGTACATGAGCGGCGCGTCGCAGTAGTTGCCCACGTGGTTGGGGCCGCCCTGCTCATCGAGCAGGATATTCCAGTCGATGTAGCCGTTCGCACCGGCGTTGAGGTCGCCGATCATGTCGTGCGCGTAGTGCTCGGCGTCGGTGGCGGTGTGCTCGCCCTTGCCATCGGAGAACGCGGCACAACCTTCGGTATGGATGAGCTCGCAGTCCGGATACAGGGTGCGGGCGAGTCGTACGGCGTCGAAGTGGTCGCCGGTGTACCAGTGGAACGCCGCGCCGGCAAACGTCGCCGGAAGGCCGCCGTCGGCCGTGAGCACAGCATCGATATCGCTCATACGGGATACGAGCCGCTCCTTGTTGTGGTCCCATACGAGGAGTTTGACGTCGTCGAGCCCTTCGACGGCGAGGGCTGGTTTGAGGTGCCGTGCGGCGAAGCACGCCTCCTCCTGCGCGGTATAGACGCAGGAGTCCCAGGTCTGGGTCGCCATCGGTTCGTTTTGGACGGCGAGGCGCTCTATGGGTACCCCTTCGGCGCGCCAAGCGGCGACAGTGCGGGCGAGCACGCGCGCCCAGGCGTCGGCATAGCGTGCGCGGAGCTTCCCGCCGTGGTTCATGGAGCGGTTCGTCTTCATGAACGCGGGTGGCGACCACGGTGCCGCGACGAGCGAGAGCTCGGGCGCCAATGCCCGACAACAGCGGATGAAGGGGATGAGCAGGCCGCGGTCGTGCTCGATGGTAAAGGTGTCGAGCACGTCTTGCCCGCGACGCGGGCGCGTCACGTAGGCGTAGTTGTCGCGCGCAAAATCGCAGCTCTGCAGATGCGTTCGGCACAAGGTGTAGTCGTTGCCTCTGTGCGAGGCGGGGCCGAAGCAGCGGATGAGGACCTCATCTTGGAGCGCGGCGGGCATTTGGGCGAACACCCAGGCGGACGCCTCGGTCAGCGCGCCGCCGAACCCGATGACGCGCTGGCGGGGCGCCTTGGGATACAAGACGATCTGCCGCCCCTCGCTCGTGTCGTCATGGCGCCAACGAAGGGGTTCTTCGGCAAAGGTCCGCTGCCCATCGCCGGTTGTCACGTACCGTCTCATATCCGCTCCTGCCGTGGGAAATTAGGGACTGTCCCTATTTTCCCACGGGGAAGCGGGCGGGGGTGGGGGAGGTGATGCGTACCTGTGCGGCGTCGATGGGGTCGGTGAAGGCGAGATGTGCCGCGTGGAGCATGAGGCCTGCGGGATCGGGACGACCGTAGAGGACGTCACCTACAATGGGCAGCCCCGCATGGGAAAGATGCACGCGGATCTGGTGCTTGCGGCCGGTTTCGATCGAGACGTCGAGCAAGGTGAGCACTTGACCGCGAATGCGGGCCTGGGCAAGGACGCGGGCATGCGTGGTCGCCGGCTTGCCCGTACGGCTCACGCGCATGCGTCGGGCATCGTGCCGGTCGCGGCCGATCGGCCCCGTGAAGGTGCGTTCGCGCCACGCGGGCGCCCCGCAGACGACCGCGAGGTAGCGTTTGGTGAGCCGATGCTCGGCGATCATGCGGTCGTAGGCGGGCTGGGTCTGCTTGCAGGTCGAGAACAGCACGATGCCCGAGGTATCGCGGTCCAGACGCTGGAGCGCCTGCAGCTCGCTGGCGCGTTGTGCGTCGTCTGCATCGCCGCGGTCGCGCAGGAAGGTGCGTACCTCGTCGGTGAGCGTAGTCGCGCCCGTGCCGTCGCCGTGCACGATGATGCCGGCGGGTTTGTCGACCGCCAGCAGCGTCGGGCTCTCAAAGAGGACGACCGGGCCCGCCATGGATTACTCGACCCCCACGAACAGGCAACCGGCCGAGGTGCCGGGCAGGCGCTTGGCCGGCTTGCGACCGGCCTGCGCCGCATCGAGGGCGCGGCGCGCGCGGGAGACCAGCTGGGCGAGCTCGTCGGCGTCGATCAGCGTGCCATCCACGGCGAAGCGCGTGAGGCCTGCGGAGAGCAGCCGGGGAAGCTGCGGCGTGATGTCGAGCGGGATACCGTCGTACAGGCGCGACCGGCCGTGGATGTCGGTGCGGATCGGTAGCACCTTGCCGTCGATGTTGCGCAGGGAAAGGTCGCGGGCCCGCAGGCGGCAGTGCGCGCAGTCGTGGATGCAGCCGCCGGCGACCTGCAGGATACAGTGCTCACTCGTCATGACGCGCGGCTTGCCCGAGACCACGATGCCGACGGGCACCGCGGCGTGCGGGGCGATGCGTACGATCTCGTCCAAGGTGAGCTCCGGCGAAAGCCACAGGCCCGCCGCCCCGTGCGATTCGAGCGCATGGATGCACGCGACGTTGTGCACGGGGACGCAGCTGCGCACTTCGGGCGCGGCACCGCGTTCGACGGCGAGGGCGAGCTCGGAGATGTTGCCGATCGCGGCGGGTGCACCCGACTGCAGCCAGGGATCCACGTGGGTGTGGTCGGCCTCGCGGCAGATCTCGTCGAGGATCGGGATGATGTCGCGCTCACGCGCCTCGTCAGGCGTCAGGCCGGCTTCGGCGAGCGCGTCGGCGGTCATGTAGATGCGCTCGGCACCCGCCGCGCGGGCGGCGTCGGCGGCGTCGAGCGTCGGCGCGATGGCGCAGATGACGGCACCTACGGAATCACTTTGCCCGCAGGCCTCATCGGTGGCTGCGGTGAGGGCGGTCCGCTCGAACGCGGGCAGCTCGCTCAGGCGCTCGGCGCGCATGCGGCAGCCGTCGAGCATGACCCGCTCGAGCGCCTCGCATGCGGCGGCGCGCACCTTGTGCACGGCGGAAAAGCCCATGCCGCAGCCCTCGTCCAGCTCGACCGTAAAGGATGCCGCCTCGAAGGGCGACGACCCCATACGTCCCACATGCTCGATCAGATCGTCGGCGGTGACGGGGCGGGTGCGCGCCGGCTCGACGGTAAAGCCGCTTGCCGCCGCGGTGAAGGCCGGATCGTCGCTGCAGGCGAGCTCGACCGAGAAGGCCTCGCCGATACGGGCGCGGATGCGCACGTCGACGGCGCGCTTGCGCGGGACGTCGCGATGGAGCGCAGCGGCGGCCTCGTCGAGCGCGGCCTGGCTGCGGATGAGGCGCACGATGGCGCCGCGCGGCATGGCACGGGCGGCGCGGCACTCGATGACGGAACCCGCCGGCGCGTCCTCGCGGACGGTGACGGTCAAAAACCGGTCGAACTCGTCATCGTGGCGCAGCTCGAGCAGGTCTCCCTTGCCGACCGGCTCGTCGAGACGGATGCGCACGATGGCCGCGCGCACGCGCCGGTCGTCCGGGTGCAGGCCGGCGGGGTTGTTGGCGCGACGGCTGTCCAGCACCTCGCCCACGGTCTGGCCGCGGTTGTTGGAGCGCTCGTAGCTCATCATCTCGTCGCCCGAGGTGCCGTGCTGGTAGGCGCTCGTGAAGTCGCGATTGAAGCAGCGCTTGAGGCGGCGCGCACGGTCGCGCAGGTCATCGGGGGCGGACGTGGTGCGTCCCAGCGCGTCGTCGAGGGCCTCGCGGTAGGCGCGGGTCACCGAGTGGACGTAGTCGGATGCCTTCATGCGACCCTCGAGCTTGAGGGCGCCGGCGCCGGCCTCGATCAGTTCGGGCAGCAGCTCGGCGGTGCAGTTGTCGCGTGGGCACAGGGCGCGCTCGCGGCCGGGTGTGGGGATGGGTGCGCCGTTCTCGTCGAGCAGCTCGTAGGGTAGGCGGCAGGGCTGCGCGCACATGCCGCGGTTCGCCGAGCGGCCCGCGCAAGCGAAGCTCGACAGCAGGCACACGCCCGAGTACGAGAAGCAGATCGAGCCGTGGGCGAACACCTCGAGGTCCACGCCCGCCTGCGAGATCTTGGCGATCTCGGGGATCGACAGCTCGCGCGACAGCGTCACGCGGTCGGCGCCCGCGTCGCGGCACCAGCGGGTCGCGCGCAGGTCGTGGATGTTCGCCTGCGTGGATACGTGCAGCTCGAGGTCGGGCATGAGGCGACCGATCTCAAAGAACAGGCCCCAGTCCTGGATGATGAAGGCGTCGGCGCCCAGCTGCGCGCAGCGGCGGACGAGTTCGAGCGCATCGGCCATCTCGGCGTCCTTGATGACGATGTTCACGGTCACGTAGACGCGCGTGCCGGCGAGGTGCGCCATGCGGCAGGCCGCCTCGAAGGCCTCGTCGGTGAAGTTCGTCGCCTTGCGCCGGGCGTTGAACGCGCCCATGCCGCAGTAGATGGCATCGGCTCCCGCGGCGACGGCGGCGGCGAAGGCCTCGGGCCCGCCGGCGGGGGAGAGCAGTTCGGGATGGCGTGCGGACGTGAGCCGTTCGGCAGAAGATGTGCTCATACGCTTCTTTCCAGCTGATCGTTCGGGTTTTCCAGCCCCTGAGTATACCGTGCGCCCCGCGCAAGAGCCGTGTGGTGCGCAGGGCCGTACCATTTCGCCACGGGTCGAGCGGTATGTTCACCGACGAGCACGCAACGGGATGCGCAGCGCTGTCCGGACGCATGCCGGACAGCCCTGGGGAGCGAGGGGGGTCGGCGCTTTTCCCATTCAACCGTCGCACGCCGCCGCCTACGGATAAAACTTTCTCACACGTGATAATTTTCTTGCAACCGGTGAGAGCGTGAGCTAGCATCGGAAGCAGCGCGAAAGCGCCGGGCCGTTCGTGCTTTAGGCCCGATACGCAACGGATGCCGAAGTCCACCATAGCCTCCGGATTCCGGCGTCCGTTGTGGATGCACGTAGGCAACCTGCAACGAAGGAGCAGATCATGGACAAGAACGTCATCGCATCCGACAAGGCCCCCGCGGCGCTCGGCCCCTATTCCGCCGGCATCAAGACGGGCAACATGGTCTTTTTGTCCGGCCAGCTCGGCATCGACCCTGCGACCGGCAAGATGCCCGAGGGCGTCGAGGCGCAGGCGACCCAGTCGCTCGCCAACGTCGAGGCCCTGCTCGCCGCCGCCGGCGCCACTTTCGACAACGTGGTCAAGACGACGGTCTTCCTGGCCGATATCGCCGATTTCGCCAAGGTGAACGAGATCTACGCCTCCAAGTTCTCCCAGCCGTTCCCGGCGCGCAGCGCCGTGCAGGTGGGCGCGCTTCCCGCCGGTGGCCTGGTCGAGATCGAGGTCATCGCCGCGCTGTAGTCGCGGATTTCCCCGCAAACAGGCAAACGGTACAAGGGGTCGTGCATGTGCACGGCCCCTTGTTCTGGTTTGGAAGGTCACGCTGCGCCGAAATCGCAGGAAACGAAGGTGGGAAAACGGCGGATACGTGTCGCACGCAGGGTGCCAGGAGCCGTGATGACGTTTAGGGTTCGGTTTTGAGCGATCTCGTAATATAGACGAACAACGGACAAGGCCGTGACCTGCGCAAACGTGAACGCGGAACGCGCGTGTACTCGAGAGGCGCCCGCAAAACCGAACCGTAAACGGAGTAGCGCCGAAACGTGGGAAGAAAGGACGACGAATCGGGCGAAAACGCAGCACAACGCGTTGCGGCGTCCTGCCAGCTCCGTGTGATCAGCCCTCTTTGCGAACCTTCTGCAGGTAGCGATAGACGCTCGGCTCCGAGATCCCCATGGTCTCCGCACAGCTGGCGACAGCACCTTTGAGCAGGAACATGCCGTTGGCGTTGAGCGTGCGGATGATGTCGACGCGCTCGGCCTGCCCGAGCTTGTCGATGGAAAGGCCACGCTCGGCGACGAGGTCCTCGATGTTGCGGGCGATGAGGTCCTGCGTCGAGTCGGTGAGGCTCTCGACCTCGTGGGCGCCCGAGGCGGCGGTGTGGATCGGCAGGACGGGTGCGGTGGGCGCCTCGGTGCCGGCGGCGGACTCGGATGTCGGGACGCCGCCGTAGGCCGTCACGATCTGCTGCACGAGGGCGTCGAGTCGGTTGAGCAGCGAGACGTCGGTGTTGATGCACATCATGCCCACGCAGCGGCCGTCTTCGCGGATGATGAATGATGCGGAGCGCAGCGCCTTGTTGCCCGCGCTGCGGGTGGTGTAGCCGGCGACGAAATCGCGGTCGGCATAGGCGCCGTTCATGATCTTGACGGCGAGGTCGGTCGCGGGCGCGCCGATGGTGCGGCCGGAGACGTGCGCGTTGCGGATGTCGACGATGGAGTGGTCGGGATCGGTGAAGTCGTGCAGGACGATCTCGCTGTTTGCGCCCAAGACGGCCTCGAGGAAGTCGACGAGGGGTACGAAACTCTTGACGGTCGCGTTCATGATGCTCCATTCGACGGCGCAGAACCGAATATATGCTACTGCGATAACAATTTTTCATCGGTTAGGTTTTATTATACGCACGCGAGGGTAATGAGAAGAAGCGAAGGTGGAAAGGACACCGGCAGGACCCATGCCGAGCGCTTCAACCCACGTGAGCGGTTGCTTATGGTCGGCGAGCGGTCGCGCGGAGGCCCTGCGCGTGAAAACACCCCGGCGACTTTTTTACATTGGCCTATGCGGACATAGGCCAATGTAAAAAAGTCGCCGGGGTGTTTTCACGCTCTGCGGGCACATTCCGTATCGGTCGCACTTACGGGCTTCAACCTACCGTTTGGCGAGTGGTAAAAAATTATTATTGAACATGAGAATTTCCTATCTTACGATTGGTGCAACTGGAATGCTGCGGGTACGGCACCCCGCGGCCTGGAAGAAAGTAGTGGTCTGATATGGCAAACGGCATCACGGCCTCCTCGCATGATGCGCTGTTCACGCGCGAGGGAATGCCCCCCATCAAGGATATGGTGCCCTGCGCGCTCCAGCACGTGCTGGCCTCGTTCGCGGGCATCATCACCCCGGCGATCATCATCGCGTCGGTGTACAACTGGGACGCCCAGGCGCGCACCGACATCATCCAGGTGGCGCTGATCCTGTCGGCGATCGACACAGCGCTCCAAGCGTTCGCCCCGTTCCGCCGCATCGGCGGCGGCCTGCCCATCGTCATGGGCGTCTCGTTCGCCTTCCTGCCGGCGCTGCAGGCCATGGGTGCCGACTTCTCGTTCGGCTCCCTGCTCGGCGGCGAGATCGTCGGCGGTATCGCGGCGATCCTGTTCGGTCTGTTCTACAGCAAGCTCAAGAACCTGTTCCCGCCCGTCGTGACCGGCACGGTCATCTTCACGATCGGCGTGTCGCTGTACCCGACGGCCGTCAAGTACATGGCCGGCGGCGAGGGCACGCCCATCTGGGGCACCCCGCAGAGCTGGATCGTGGCGCTCATCACGTTCGCGGTCGTGTTCTTCCTGTCCAACTTCACCAAGGGCACCCTCAAGCTCGGCAGCGTGTTCTTCGGCATGATCGTGGGCATTATCGTGTCCGCGCCCTTCGGTATGCTCGACTTCTCGAGCGTGGGCAGCGCCGGCGTCTTCGCCCTGCCCAAGCTCATGCCCTATGCCCTCGAGTTCCATCCCGAGGTCTGCATCACGCTCGCCGTGGTCTACCCGATGGTCGCCATCCAGGTCATCGGCGACGTCTCCGCCGCCTGCCTGGGTTCCATCGACCGCATGCCTGAGGAGCGCGAGCTGTCCGGCGCCATCGTGTCGCAGGGCGTGACGAGCATCATCTCCGCCTTCATCGGCGGCCTGCCCACCAGCGCGCTCGGCCAGAACGTCGGCATCATCGCCTCCAACAAGGTCATCAACAAGTGGGTGTTCGCCATCGTGGCGGCGGTCTTCGCGCTCGCCGGCCTCTTCCCGCAGCTGTCCGCCCTGCTGACCGCCATCCCGCAGCCGGTCATCGGCGGCGCGACCGTCGGCGTGTTCGGCACCATCACCATGAACGGCATCCGCATGTTCACCAAGGAGGGCCTGACCCAGCGCGTCGCCACCATCGTCGGCACGTCCGTCGTGTTCGGCCTCGGCATCTGGATGGCCTCCGGCTGCCTTGCCGGCGAGGGCATGCCCACGTGGATCTCGACGGTCGTCGGCTCCAACGCCATCACTCCCTGCGCCATCATGGCCATCATCCTGAACCTCATCCTTCCCCCGACGCCTCCGGTCGACCGCCATGTCGACGCCGCCAAGGAGGCCGCGGTCGGCGCCGTGCTGCCCGATCACAAGAAGTAGGCGACTCAGGCGCCCGGTCCCGTGCGGCAGGGCGCCCTCTCGCGCGGTCCGGCGTCCCATCCGCCGCACCGTGCGCGACGAGGGATAATCCGCCCGGCACACCGCGCCGGGCGTGCGCGTAGGACGGGGGAGGTGCCCGCCCGCCGGCTCGGGCCGAGACGCGTCGCAACAACATATGTCCGAGGTGTTAAACCCCGCCTTGACGACGAAGGGAGAACCCATGCTTATCGTAGGTAACGGGTCGGTCGTCACTCGCGACGAGGAGATGCCGTATCTGGAGCGCGGCGCGGTCCTGATCGACGGAGATTCCATCGTTGCGGTGGGGGATGAAGGCGAGCTGACCGCCGCCAACCCCGGCGCCGAGTACGTCGACGCGCACGGCGGCATCATCATGCCGGGTCTCGTGAACTGCCATACCCACATCTATTCCGGCCTGGCTCGCGGCCTTGCCATCAAGGGCTGCAACCCCACCAACTTCCTCGAGAACCTCGAGCAGCAGTGGTGGAAGATCGATGACAACCTCACACTGGATGGCACCCGCGCGAGCGCCTACGCCACGGTGCTCGACAGCCTGCGCGACGGCGTGACCACGATCTTCGACCACCACGCGAGCTTCTGCGAGATCCCGGGGTCCCTCTTTGCCATCAAGGACGTCTGCGAGGAGACGGGCATCCGCGCGTGCCTGTGCTACGAGACCTCCGACCGCCGCGGCGATGCCAAGCGCGACCAGTCGATCGCCGAGAACGCCGAGTTCGCGCAGTGGGCCGCGAAGGCCCAGGCCGAGGGCAACTCCATGATCGCCGCGATGTTCGGCGGACACGCCACCTTCACGCTGTCCGACGAGACGATGGACAAGATGGCCGAGGCCAATGGCGGCCTCACCGGCTTCCACATCCACGTGTGCGAGGGCATGAACGACGTATGGGACAGCCGGAAGAACCGCGGCGGCATCTCGCCGATCGAGCGCCTGCTGCAGCACGACCTGCTCGGCCCGCGCACGATGCTCGGTCACTGCATCCACGTCACGCCCGCCGAGATGGACATCATCAAGGAGACCGGTACCCATATCGTCAACAACCCCGAGTCCAACATGGGCAACGCCGTGGGCTGCGCGCCGGTGCTCGAGTTCTTCCGTCGCGGCATCCCGGTGCACATGGGCACCGACGCCTACACGCACGACATGCTCGAGAGCCTGAAGGTCTTCCTCGTCATCCAGCGTCACAACGCCGCCATGCCCAACGTGGGCTGGGGCGAGGCCATGACGATGCTCTTCCAGAACAACCCCGCCATGGCGAGCGAATACTTCGGTCGCAAGATCGGCGTGCTGGCGCCCGGTGCCGCCGCCGACGTGATCGTGATGGACTACAACAAGTTCACGCCGTTTTCCGAGGAGAACGTCGACGGCCATATGCTGTTCGGCATGATGGGCAAGAACTGCCGCACCACGATCGTCAACGGCAAGGTGCTCTACCGCGACCGCGAGTTCGTGGCCTTCGACGAGGAGCGCATCAACGCCTGGACCATGGAGCAGAGCAAGAAGCTTTGGGGCGAGCTGAACGGTCGCACCTACTAAAGACGTGAACGGGTTGGTTGGGGGACGTGTTCCCTCCAACCCATCAAGAGGGATTGAAGGGGTTGGATGGAACACGTCCCCAACCAACCCATCGATAAGAGGGGATATGACAATGAGCGACATCATGAGGCCCATTCCGTTTTCGAATCTGATGAACTGGGTGATGACCGAGCACGACGAGTCCGGCTCGATCTTCGGCGTGCGCAAGATCGTGCGCGCCAACGCCGCCGGCGCCCTGCCGATCTTCGACGAGAAGATCGAGACGCCCTTCGGCCCGGCCGCCGGCCCCAACACGCAGCTCGCGCAGAACATCATCGCCGCCTACGTGGCCGGCTCGCGCTTCTTCGAGCTCAAGACCGTCCAGGTCATGGACGGTGAGGAGCTGTCGGCCTGCGTGAACAAGCCCTGCATCACCGCCGCTGACGAGTGCTACAACTGCGAGTGGTCCACCGAGCTCGAGGTGCCGCAGGCCTATGCCGAGTACGTCAAGGCCTGGTTCGCCTGCCACCTGATCGCCCGCGAGTACGGCCTGGGCGAACCCGACGGTTTCGTGTTCAACATGAGCGTGGGATACGATCTGGAGGGCATCAAGTCGCCGAAGGTCGACGCCTACATCGAGGGCATGAAGGACGCCTCCGGCTCCGAGGTGTGGGCCGAGTGCCGTGAGTGGGCGCTGGCCAACCTCGACCGCTTCCAGAACGTCGACGCCGCGTTTGTCGACTCCATCCCGGCGCGCGTGTCCAACTCCATCACCGAGTCCACGCTGCACGGCTGCCCGCCCGCCGAGATCGAGCGCATCGCCACCTACCTCATCACCGAGAAGAACCTCAACACCTACATCAAGTGCAACCCGACGCTTCTGGGCTACGACTTCGCCCGTGCGCGCCTGAACGAGCTCGGCTTCGACTACATCGCCTTCGACGACCGCCATTTCGTCGAGGACCTGCAATGGGAAGATGCCGTGCCTATGTTCGAGCGCCTGATGGCCCTGTGCGCCGAGCGCGGTTTGGACTTCGGCGTCAAGCTCACCAACACCTTCCCGGTCGACGTGACCCGCGGCGAGCTGCCGAGCGACGAGATGTACATGTCCGGTCGCACGCTGTTCTCGCTCACCATCGAGGTGGCGCGCCGTATCACCGAGCAGTTCTGTGGCAAGCTGCGCATCTCCTACTCCGGCGGTGCGACGGTCTACAACATCCGCTCGCTGTACGACGCGGGCATCTGGCCGATCACCATGGCGACCGACGTGCTCAAGCCCGGCGGCTATGAGCGCATGAGTCAGATCGCCGGCGAGTTCGAGGATCTGGACGGTCGCGCGTTCGAGGGCATCTCGCTCGACGCCGTCGTGGCGATCCAGGAGGATTCGCTCGTGAGCCCGCTCTACCGCAACCCGCTGCGCAAGCTGCCCTCGGCCAAGGTGCCCGGCGGCACGCCGCTCATGGACTGCTTCACCGCGCCCTGCCGCACCGGCTGCCCCATCTCGCAGGACATCCCGGCCTACCTGGCCGCCGTGGAGGAGGGCCGCTTCGAGGACGCGTTCTCCATCATCATCGAGCGCAACGCGCTGCCGCACATCACCGGCACCATCTGCCCGCACCCCTGCGGCAAGAGCTGCGAGCGCGCCTTCTACGAGCCCGAGGGCGCCCAGATCCGCGCGAGCAAGCTGCGCGCCGCGCACGAGGCGTTCAACAGCGTGCTGCCGCGCCTCAAGGCCGGGGCCTCCGAGAAGGTCTCCGATAAGAACGTCGCCGTCATCGGTGGCGGCCCGGCCGGCCTCGCCGTGGCGTTCTTCCTGTCGCGCGCGGGCGTGCCCGTCACGATCTTCGAGGCCAAGGACACACTCGGCGGCATCGTGCGCCACGTGATCCCCGAGTTCCGCATCGCGAGCGCCGACATCGACGCCGACGTCGAGCTCTGCCGCGCCTTCGGCGTCGAGGTCAAGCTGAACGCCCGCGTCGAGTCCATCGACGCCCTGCGTGCCGAGGGCTACACCGACGTCGTCGTGGCGACCGGCGCCTGGTTGCCCGGCTCCGCGGGCCTGGGCGAGGGTGCCGAGCTCGACGTCCTCGAGTTCCTCGAGGCCGCCAAGAAGGCGCCCGAGACGCTGTCGCTCGGCACCGACGTCGTGGTCATCGGCGCCGGCAACACCGCCATGGACGCCGCCCGCGTGGCCAAGCGCGCCGCCGGCGTGGAGAACGTCCGCCTGGTCTACCGCCGCACCAAGGCCCAGATGCCCGCCGACGAGGAGGAGCTGGACTTCGCGCTCGAAGACGGCGTGGAGTTCATGGAGCTGCTCGCCCCGGTGTCGCTGGCCGACGGCGAGCTCACCTGCAACGTCATGCGCCTCGGCGAGCCGGACGCCTCCGGCCGCCGTGCGCCCGAGCCGACCGGTGAGACCGTGACCGTGCCCGCCACCACCGTGATCTGCGCGGTGGGCGAGCGCATCGACGCGTCGCTCTACGAGGGCGCCGGCGTCGAGGTCGACCGCCGCGGCCGTCCGGCCGGCGTGGCCACCGGTGTGGCCGGCGTGTGGGCCGCAGGCGACTGCCGTCGCGGTCCGGCGACCGTCGTCGAGGCCATCGCCGACGCCGCCGAGGTCGCCCGCGCGATCGCGAACGTCGACTTCAACCACTACGCGGACGCCAACGAGCAGCTGGATGTCGCGGCCTCCATCGCCAAGAAGGGCAACCTCTGCCGCGACAAGGCAACCTGCACCCACACCCGCTGCCTCGGCTGCGCCGCGGTGTGCGAGGTCTGCTGCGACGTGTGCCCCAACCGCGCCAACGTGGCGATCGAGGTGCCCGGCCTCGACAAGCAGCAGGTCGTCCATGTTGACGGCATGTGCAACGAGTGCGGCAACTGCGCCGTGTTCTGCCCGTATGAGACCGGCCGTCCCTACAAGGATAAACTCACGCTGTTCTGGAGCGGCGACGACATGCTCGCCTCCGAGAACGACGGCTTCATGAAGCTCGCCGACGGGAAGTTCTCCGTGCGTCTGGGCGGCGAGATCCGCGTCGTGGACGTGGACGACGCCGGCTGCGGCGTGCCCGACGCCGTGCGCCGCACCATCGCCGCGGTGCGCGACTCCTACGGCTACCTGTTCTGCGAGTAACGTCCGCCACGTATTCGGGGATGTTCCCGCGCCCGATGTCCCAAAAGGGCCGGGGCGTTTCGGGACATCCCCGGTGTCCGGTACCGTCCCAATGGAGGGGAATCATGACCGAGACCACCCATCAGATCTGGGTCGCCGATGAGGGCTGCATCGGCTGCGGCATGTGCGAGCGCGTGTGCCCCTGCGGCGCCATGCACGTCGTCGACAAGCAGGCCGCCATCGACTACGCCCGCTGCATCAGCTGCGGCATGTGCGCGACCAAGTGCCCCAAGCACGTCATCCACGATACGCTCGGCATCTTCGCCGCAGCTGAATAGAGAGGGGTATCGCCATGGCAAAACAGCCGGTGAGCTATACCTTCACCGTCAACGGCGTCGAGCGCACGGTCACCGAGAAGAAGCCGCTTCTGCGCTACCTGCGTGACGACCTGCACATCCATTCCGCCAAGGACGGCTGCTCGGAGGGCGCGTGCGGCACCTGCACGATCCTCGTCGACGATCACGCCGTCAAGGCCTGCGTGCTCACCACCGAGCTCGCCGCCGGCCGCGACATCGTGACCGTCGAGGGCCTGCCCACAGCCGAGCAGGAGGCCTTCGTCTACGCCTTCGGCGCGGTGGGCGCCGTGCAGTGCGGCTTTTGCATCCCCGGCATGGTGATGGCGGGTGCGGGCCTCATCCACAAGGTCGCCGACCCCACCGAGGACCAGATCAAGGAAGCCATCAAGGGCAACGTCTGCCGCTGCACGGGATACAAGAAGATCATCGAGGGCATAGCACTCGCCGCCGCCATCCTGCGCGGCGAGGCCCAGATCGATTCCGAGCTCGAGCGCGGCGAGCGCTACGGCGTGGGCGAGCGAGCCTTCCGCGTGGACGTGCGCCGAAAGGTGCTCGGCTACGGCAAGTACCCCGACGACATCGACGAGACGGACTTCCCCGACCTCACGTACGCCTCCGCCGTGCGCTCCAAGTACCCGCGCGCCCGCGTGGTCAAGATCGATGCGGACCGTGCCCGCGCCCTGCCCGGCGTGCTCGCCGTCCTGACCGCGGCCGACGTGCCGGTGAACGCGGTGGGCCACCTCATCTACGACTGGGACGTCATGATCGCCGAGGGCGACGTCACCCGCTGCGTGGGCGACGCCATCGCCCTTGTGGTGGCCGAGGATGCCGCCACGCTCGAGCGCGCCAAGAAGCTCGTCAAGATCACCTACGAGGAGCTCGAGCCCGTGCGGAGCATCGCCGAGGCCCGCGCCGACGACGCCCCGGTGCTCCACGATAAGTTCCTGGCCTTCGGTAACTGGGTCGAACTCGAGAACAACATCTGCCAGCAGCGCCACGTGGTCCGCGGCGACGCGGCGACGGCGCTCGCGAACTCCGCGCACAAGGTGACACGCACCTTCACCACACCCTTCACCGAGCACGCCTTCTTGGAGCCCGAGTGCGCCGTGGCCTTCCCCTACAAGGACGGCGTCAAGGTGTGCTCGTCCGACCAGGGTGCCTACGACTCCCGCAAGGAGATCGCCCACATGCTCGGCTGGGATGCCACCCCGGAGCGCGTGGTCGTGGAGACCATGCTCGTGGGCGGCGGCTTCGGCGGCAAGGAGGACGTGTCCGTCCAGCACCTGGCGGCGCTCGCCGCGCTCGCGGTGAATCGCCCGGTCAAGTGCCGTCTCACGCGCGAGGAGTCCATCAAGTTCCATCCCAAGCGCCACGCCATGGAGGGCACATTCACGCTCGGTTGCGACGAGAACGGCATCTTCACGGGCCTGGACTGCGAGATCAACTTCGACACGGGCGCCTATGCGTCGCTGTGCGGCCCGGTGCTCGAGCGCGCCTGCACACACTCGGTCGGTCCGTACTGCTACCAGAACACCGACATCCGCGGCTTTGGCTGGTACACCAACAACCCGCCGGCGGGCGCCTTCCGCGGCTTCGGCGTGTGCCAGAGCGAGTTTGCCCTCGAGATGCTCATCAACCTGCTGGCCGAGGAGGTCGGCATCAGCCCGTGGGAGATCCGCTACCGCAATGCCATCGAGCCCGGTAAGGTGCTGCCCAACGGCCAGATCGCCGACTGCTCGACGGCGCTCAAGGAGACCTTGCTCGCCGTGAAGGACGTCTTTGACGCGCATCCGGGTCATGCCGGCATCGCCTGCGCCATGAAGAACGCCGGCGTGGGCGTGGGCCTGCCCGACGCGGGCCGCTGCAAGATCCGCGTGGAGGACGGCCGCGCCGTGGTGTACTCGGCGACCTCCGACATCGGCCAGGGCTGCAACACCGTCTTTTTGCAGGACGTGGCCGAGGCCACGCGCCTGCCGCTGTCGCACATCGTCAACGGCGAGTGCTCCACCGAGAACGCGCCGGACTCCGGCACCACCTCCGGCTCGCGCCAGACCCTCATCACCGGTGAGGCCGTGCGCGGCGCCGCCTTCCTGCTGCGCGACGCCATGCTGGCGGTCGAGGCGGGCGACGAGGTTTCGTGCGAGCCCGTCGTTGCCCACGGTGACGGCTTCGTCGTGGAGTACGCCGACGGCACGCCGTATGCGGGTCCGGGCTCCGCGATACACCCCGCCGACCCGACCACCTCGCTGGCGGCGCTCGAGGGCCGCGAGTTCTCCTACGAGTACCTGGAGAAGACCGACAAGCTGGGTGCCGATGTGCCCAACCCCAAGAGCCACGTGGCCTACGGCTACGCGACGCACGTCGTGATCCTGGACGACGACGGCCGCGTGACCGAGGTCCACGCCGCGCACGACTCCGGCAAGGTGGTGAACCCCATCGCCATCCAGGGTCAGATCGAGGGCGGTGTGCTCATGGGCATGGGTTACGCGCTGACCGAGGACTTCCCGCTCGTCGATGGCGTCCCGCAGGCCAAGTTCGGTACGCTGGGGCTCTTCCGCTCCACGGACATCCCGTTCATCAACGCCATCTACGTGGAGAAAGACGAGCTACTGCCCGTGGGCTACGGTGCCAAGGGCATCGGCGAGATCGCCACGATCCCCACGGCCCAGGCCGTGGCGGGCGCCTACTACGCGCTCGACGGCGTCTACCGCACCAAGCTGCCGCTGGAGGACACGTACTACACGCGCTAGGTGGATGATCGGGGACGTGTTCGATGATCGGGGACGTGTTCCGTCCAACCCATCTTTGATGATCGGGGACGTGTTCCGTCCAACCCATCGGATGATCGGGGACGTGTTCCGTCCAACCCATCTCGCGGCGCCCCGTTCGGCTTTCGTGCCGGGCGGGGCGCCGTCTTTCTGGCGGTCGAAGCTCGCGACTGGGAACTCCGTACTGACGTCGGGGCTCCGTACTGACAGCTGAGACTCACTACTGACAGCCGGGACTCCGTACTGACACGGGGGACTCAGTACTGACAGCAGAAACTCTGTACTGACAGAACTTGGCTAAAACGCCCCGTTTGTGTCAATACGGAGTTCCAACTGTCAATAGAGAGTCCGCACTGTCAATACTGAGTTCCGGATGCAAGGATGTCCCAAAACACTCCTGGCCCTTTTCGGGGACATCGCGAGGACTCGGGCGCGGGTACAATCGTGCGTAGCGAGTGAGGGGAGCCTGCCGTGCCGTTTTCCATCGAGCGCAACGATATCGCGCGCGTCCGCGCCGACGTGCTGGTCAATGCCGCTAACGAGCAGCTGGCGCCGGGCGGGGGCGTGTGCGGCGCGCTGTTTTCCGTGGCGGGCTTCGATCGCATGGACGCGGCGTGCCGCGCGATCGGCCAGTGTCCCACGGGAAGCGCGGTTGCAACGCCCGGTTTCAACCTGCCGTGCCGGTGGGTCGTGCACGCGGTCGGGCCGGTATGGCGCGGTGGCGCGCACGGCGAGGAGCAGCAGCTCAGGTCGTGCTACCAAAGCATCTTCGCCGAGGTCGAGCGCCTGGGGGCGAGCTCGGTCGCCTATCCGCTCATCTCGGCGGGTATCTACGGGTACCCGCAGGCCGAGGCGTTGCGCATCGCGCGCGAGGAGACGGCGGCCTTCCTCGACCGCGTTGATGATGACGTCCGGGTGACGCTCGTGGTGTTCAGCCGCGATGTGATCAGCGCCGGCGGCAGCCTGTTCGCCGATCTGCAGGAGTATATCGACGACGCCTATGTTGAGGCGAGCCCCCATATCCGTCGTCGTATGGAGGAGCGGGAGAGCCTGCCGGATTGGGTGCTCGAAGACGAGGCGCTGGCCCCGACGGCTCCTGCTCCGTCCGCCCAGATGTCCGCGCCCTCGTCCCCATATACCGCGGCTGCACTCGAGTACATGTCGTTTGGATCCGAGCCCCAGTCGCAACCCGCCGATCTGGCCGATCTCCTCGACCATCTGGACGAGCCGTTCTCGACCACCCTGCTCGCCCTCATCGATGCGCGCGGCATGACGGACGCGCAGGTATACAAGCGCGCCAACATCAGTCGGCAACTGTTCGCCAAGATTCGCGCGAACGCGGGCTATCGGCCCACCAAGCCCACGGCGGTGGCGCTCGCACTCGCACTCGAGCTCGATTACGACCAGACGCAGGACCTGCTGTCGCGCGCGGGCCTCACGCTGTCGCGCAGCAGCAAGTTCGACGTGATCATCGAGTTTTTCATCGACCGCGGCGTCTACGACATCTTCCGCGTCAACGAGGCACTGTTCGCCTACGACCAGCCGTTGCTGGGATCGATGTAGGGGGTTTGCGCGCTGTTGGCGTCGATGTAGGAGCGCTGGTGCTGTCGGTGTCGATGTAGGGGCTCGGATGCCACCTGGATCAAGGCAGGGGCTCGGTTCTTGCCGGTGCCGTCGTCGGGGGCGCGTGCTCGCGCCTTCCGCTCCGCTTGCCGGCTCTGGGCTGGGCATTCGCTCGCGAAGTAGCCCGCGCGTGATTTGTCGCCTGGCGGTTTACCTGCCATGCGTGTCCGCTCGGTAATCTCCAAAGTGTCAAAAGGAAACCCCGACACCGAGGAGGCAACCATGAGCAAGCACGAGCATGACGAGCGGGAGACGCGCGCGGAGCGCATCGAGCGTTCGGGTGAGGAGAACGAGAGCCGCGATCGCCACGACAAAAAGCGCCCCAACCGAACCGAGATCGTCTTCATCCTGGACGCGAGTGGGTCGATGAGCGGGCTGGAGCCCGATACGGTCGGCGGCTTCAACGCCATGATCGCCGAGAACCGCGAGGAGCCCGGCGAGGCGACCGTTTCGACCATCCTGTTCAACGAGAAGAGCCGCGTGCTGCACGACCGCGTGGACATCCGCAAGGTGCCGCGCCTTACGCGTAAGCAATATCGCTGCTACGGCTGCACGGCGCTGCTGGACGCGGTGGGCGGCGCCATCAAACACGTCGACCTTGTGCAGAGCATTCTGCCGGACGAGTACCGCGCCGACCGCGTGCTGTTCGCGATCACGACGGACGGCATGGAAAACGCGAGCCGAACCTTCACCTACCCGCGCGTCAAGCACATGATCGAGGAGCATCGCGAGCGCGGCTGGGAGTTCCTGTTCATCGGCGCGAACATCGATGCGGCGGCGGAGGCCGAGCGGCTGGGCATCGCGCGCGAGTACGCGGCTGACTACCTGGCCGACGAACAGGGGACCGGGGTCGTCTACCAGGCGATGTCGACGGCGATCGGGTTGGCTCGTGCGGCGGAGCCCTCGGCGCCGCTGTCGGAAGCGTGGCGCTTCGGGTTGGACGAGGACATGCGCACACGTGGCGGGCGGTCGTAGTTCGAGCGCGGGCGAGCGTGGACGAGTGTGGACGGGTGTGGGCCTGCCCGGGCGCGCGCCGAGCACGGGCGAGTTCTGCCGAGTGCCGCCGAGCTTCCCTTAAGGGAAATGCAAGGTCCGCTGCACGAGGCGTTCACCGACGTCCGGGGGTCGTTTGAGATAATCGTGGCGTATGGAACACAGGCGCGCGGGCGGCGACGGTGCCGTCCGCGCGCGGCAAAGGAGGGGTGGGCGATGAGCCTTCTCGGCAACATCATCTGGATTCTGCTCGGCGGCATCTGGACGGCGATCGGCTGGCTGCTGCTGGGAATCGTCTTCTGCATCACCGTCGTGGGAATCCCCCTGGGGTTGCAGTGCTTCAAGATGGCGACGCTCACCCTCGCACCGTTCGGCAAGACGATCGAGTACGGTGGCGGTGCGCCGTCGTTTGTGGCGAACGTGTTCTGGGTGATCTTCGCCGGCATCCCGATGTGCATCGCCTATCTGATCGCCGGCGTGCTGAACTGCATCACGATCATCGGGATCCCATTCGGGCTGCAGAGCTTCAAGATGGCGAAACTCTCGCTGCTGCCGTTCGGCGCGTCCGTGCTCGGGTGAGATTTGCGGGCGGATAGGTGCTCGGCGGCTTGCCGGGCTCCGTACTGACAGCTGGGACTCTGTGCTGACATGGGGGACTCCGTACTGACAATTGGGGCTCCGTACTGACAGCGGAAACTCCGTACTGACAGAACTTGGTTAAAACGCCCCGTTTGTGTCAGTACGGAGTTCCGGCTGTCAGTAGTGAGTTCTCACTGTCAGTAGTGAGTTCTACCTGTCAGTACGGAGTCCCGACTGTCAGTACAGGGCACCGGCTGTCAGCGCGGAGTCCCGTATCGGCACGGAGCTCCGCCTGTTGGCGATGCCCCAGTTTTCTCCTGGCTCCTTTTGGACAGGGTCCCGCTGGGCATGAGGCGCAGCGGTGCCCGTCAGCTGAGCTTTTCGAACAGGCGGATCAGGCGGGTCATGGCGTCGGCGAGTTCTGTCCGCTCGTCGTCGGAGAGCCGTTCGATGAGGGTAAGGTAGCGCTCGCCGCTCTCCTGCACGTGGCGGTCGATGAGGGAGCGGCCCTCGTCGGTAACGTCGATGACCTTGGAGCGACGGTCGGTCGTCGAAGGCGTCATGCTCACCATCCCGGCGCGCGCAAAGGCGTCGACGATGCGTGAGACGTGCTGTTTGGGGATGTGGAGCGCCCGGCTCAGGTCCTGGGCGCACGCAGGTCCGTGCTCGCAGAGGCGTGCGAGCAACTCGGCCTGCGTGCGCCCCAGCTCGCCGCGAAACGAGTCCCGATAGCCCGATATCACGAGGTCGTCAAAGAGGACCTGCAGCCGGTAGGCAAGTCGGGCGTAGTCGTGTTCGTGGTCGGCGCGCTGTTGGGACATGGGCTCTCCGGGTTCGCGATAGGTCGGGTGTTCCTATGCTACTACCACGTGCGGGAGCCCGCGGCGCGGAACTGGGCGACGGTGGGGGCGTGCGAATTCATGCCGCCGTCGACGTTGAAGACCTGGCCGGTCACGAACTCGGCCTCGTCGGAGGCGAGGTACACGCAGGCGTGTCCGATGTCCTCGGGGTTGCCGTAGCGGTTGACCTCGATGTTCGACAGGAAGATGTCACGCAGCATCTGGGGCACGACGTCCTCGTTCTGCGGGGTGACGATCAGGCCGGGGCGCACGCAGTTGCAGCGGATGTTGTCCTTGCCGTACTGCAGGGCCACGCTCGAGGTGAGCATGTCGACGCCGGCCTTGGCGCACGCGTACGCGGTGGCGCCCAGGTCGCCGCCGCACGACGCCATGGAGCCGATGTTGACGATGGAGCCGCCGCCGGCCGCCTTGAGGTGCGGCAGGGCGCACTTGATGGCGTAGAACGTGCCGCGCAGGTCGCTCGCGAAGATGGCGTCCCACATCTCGAGGGTGAGCTCCTCGACCGAGCCGTCGGCCAAGCCGACGTTGGCGGCGTTGTTGACCAGGATGTCGAGGTGGCCGTAGGTTTCCGCGGTGTCGTCGATGAGGGTCTTGACGGTATCGAGGTCCGTGAGGTCCAGGTAGTGGTAGCTCGCGGTGCCGCCGTCGGCCGTGATCTCGGCCACGACCTGCTCGCCGCGCTCCTTGCGACGGCCGCAGACCACGACCGTGGCGCCCTCGCGCACGAACAGACGCGCGATGCCGATGCCGATGCCGCTGGTAGAGCCGGTGACGATGGCGACCTTTCCTGCAAGACGTCCCATAGGTGAGCTCCTTTCGGTGTGCTGATAGATAGTCATAATAGTATGACTAAATTGAGACCGCGTGAGGCGCTTGCCGGTGACCGCGCGCGGGGAGGGGACGGACGGTGCGCGGTCGCACGCGAGGGGCGCCTTCGCGGGGAGGGATGTCCCATTTTTCTCCTGGCCCCTTTTGGGACATGGCCCGCGTCTTTGGTCGCCCTGTCCCAATTTTCCCCTGGCCCCTTTTGGGACATTTGCAGCCAGATTTCCAAGCTGCTCCCGACATGTGTTGGAAACACAGGGGGTGTAAAGTAAGCCCCCAAACAGCGGCGCCGACGTGCGCCACCGTCGGGGGGATACCGTATGTTCGATTACTTCATGTCCGCTATCGCTGCATTGAACACCAACGTGCTGTGGGGCGTTCCCATGGTCGTGCTGATGCTCGGCACCGGCATGTTTTTGCTCTTCATCACCAAGGGCGTCGTGTTCACGCGCTTCAACGTGGTGATGCGCTACACCACCAAGACGCTCTTCCAGCGCGCCGACCCATCTGAGGCAGGGGAGGGCACCATCTCGCCGTTCCAAGCGGTGTGCACCGCGCTTGCCGCGACGCTCGGCACCGGCAACATCGTGGGCGTGGCGCTCGCGGTGGCCACGGGCGGCCCAGGCGCGATCTTTTGGCTGTGGCTCTCCGCGCTGGCAGGCATGGTCATCAAGTTCTGCGAGGTCACGCTGTCGGTCGCCTACCGCACGCGTAACGAGCGGGGCGAAATCGTGGGCGGTCCCATGTACTACATCTCGCGCGGCCTGGGCGTCACCTGGCTTGCGGTGCTGTTCGCCATCTTCGGCTTCCTCGCGTCGTTCGGTATCGGCGCGAGCGTGCAGGCCAACTCGCTCGCCGGCAGCGTGAACGCGACCTTCGGCGTGCCGCTGCCCGTCATCGGCGCCGTGGTGGCGCTGCTCGCGGGCCTGGTGCTCATCGGCGGCATCACCCGCATCGCGCAGATCACCGAGAAGCTCGTGCCGTTTGCCGCCATCTTCTACCTCGTCGGCGCCGCGGCGGTGCTCGTCGTCAATGCCGCCGAGATTCCCGCGGCGATCGCCCATATCTTCCGCGACGCCTTCACGGGCACGGCGGCCACGGGCGGCTTTTTGGGCGCCACGGTCATGTACGCGTGCCGCGTGGGCATGTCGCGCGGCGTGTTCACGCACGAGGCGGGCATGGGTTCGGCGCCCATCGCGCACGCCTCCGCCGACACCGACCACCCTGCGCGTCAGGGCCTGTGGGGTACGTTCGAGGTGTTCTTCGACAGCATCGTCATGTGCACGGTCACGGGCCTCGTGATCATCACCTCGGGGCTGTGGTGCGCCGACCCCATGATGTCCGAGGGTGCCATGAGCTCGGAGGCCTTTGGGCAGAGCATTCCCTTCGGCGAGTACATCGTGACGGTGGGCCTCATGCTGTTCGCGTTCGCGACGCTCATCGCCTGGTACTACTACGGCGAAAAGTGCGTCGAGTACCTGTTCCGCCGCGTGCCTAAGGCGGGTCGCGTGGCCGTGCGCCTCTACCAGGTCGCCTATGTTGCCATGGTGTTCGCGGGCTGCGTGGCGAATCTCGACGTGGTGTGGGAGTTCGCAGACTGCTTCAACGGCCTCATGGCGATCCCGAACCTCATCGCGCTGATCGCCCTCTCGCCCGTGATCCGCCGACTTGCTGCGGACTTCTTCCGCGACCCCGACCGTCGTCGCCCGCGCGACACGGACTACAGCGAGATGTTGGCGTTCCGCGACAAGTAACGGGTTGGTTGGGGACGTGTTCGTTTCAACCCGTTTGGGCTGCCGGGGCGCTTCGGCTCAGTGCTGACAGCCGGGGCTCACTATTGACAGCCGAGACTCACTATTGACAGTTAAAACTCCCAGCTGACACAAACGAGGTGTTTCTGCCGAGTTGTGTCAGCTGGGAGTTTTCCGTGTCAGTACAGAGTTCCAGCTGTCAGTAGAAAGTTCCACTGGGTTGATCGGGGACGTGTTCCGTTCAACCCCTTTGGTCGTAGGGAGTGCCTCCCCGCTCGCTGCCCGATGCATCATACTCCGACGATAGACACTTGAAGCTGAAGATTATTCCAAATAGAATAATTCTGTACAGAATAATCTTTGCAAAATGCCTACCGCAAGGGAGGTTGCAGTGCGCACCTTTGTTGATCGAGAGCGGGAGTTGCAGGCCCTTGAGCGCGAATATGCGCGAGAGGAATCCTCCTTCGTTGTTGTCTACGGCAGACGTCGGGTGGGCAAGACCGAGCTCATCTCGCGTTTCATTCGGGACAAACGCGCGTTGTATTACCTCGCGACAGAGGAGCCCGAGCTCCAGAACCTCGAAAGCTTCCAAGCGGTCGCGGCGGACTTCCTGCAGAGCGACCTGCTGCGCTCCGCGCGCATCACGCGCTGGGAGGACATCTTCCGCGAACTCGCGCAATCGTGCGATTCGACGCATGAGCGCGCGGTGATCGTCATCGACGAATTCCAATACCTCGGCAAGGCGAACCCGGCGTATCCCTCGGTTTTTCAGCGCATCTGGGACACGATGCTCAAAGACGCAAATGTCATGCTCGTCTTGTGCGGGTCGCTCATCTCGCTCATGAAAGATCAGGTGCTGTCTGAGGAAAGCCCCCTGTATGGACGCAGGACGGCGCAAATCAGGATGGGGCAGATTCCATTTTCGCATTACCGCGAGTTCCTGCCGGGGCGTTCGACGCGCGAGCTGGTGGAGCGCTATGCCGTGACCGGTGGTGTTCCCAAGTACATCGAGCTGTTCGAAGACCAGGACGATATCTTCGCTGCGATTTCCGCGAACATACTCGATCGCAACGGGTTTCTCTACGATGAGCCGAATTTCCTGCTCCAGCGCGAGGTACCCGACGTGGGTACGTATTTCGCGCTTATCCGCGCGATTGCGGGCGGCGCGCATCGGCCGAACGAGATATCGCGTGCGTTCGGCATGAAGCAGACGAGCCTGAATAAGTATCTCAAGACGCTCATCGAGTTGGATGTCCTGGAGCGTCAGGTGCCGGTTACGGAGAGCGACCCCGATAAGAGCAAGAAGAGCCTCTATTTCATAAAGGACAACTTCCTCCAGTTTTGGTTCAGGTTCCTGCTGCCCAATCTGAGCTATCTGGAGACGGGTCGTACGGCTGCGGTCGAAAAGCGTATCCGTGAGCATTTTGTCGACGGTCACGTAGCATTTGTATACGAGGACGTCTGTCGAGACCGGTTATGGGATATGGCCGACTCGGGCATGCTGGGTTTTATTCCGGAGCGCATCGGGCGTTGGTGGTCGGGTGATACCGAGATCGACGTTGCGGGCCTCAGTGTGGGCGAGGGACGTGCCGTGTGGGGTGAGTGCAAGTTCTGGAAGGATCCGGTTGGTATCAACGTGCTGCGTGATCTTGAAGACAAGGTGGCACGCGTGCCATGGAAGAAAGGCGAGAGGCAAGACGTTTTTGCGCTCTTCAGCGTGAGTGGGTTTACGGACGCGTTGCGCGAGCTGGCAGCGGAACGGGATGACGTGCTGCTGGTGGATGACGGGGAGCATGATCGTCCGGTTGGGCCTTCGAGTCCTCATGGGTTCAGCTCCGAGACGCTTGCCGCGATGGACGATGTCGCGACGGGTGAGAATCTGTTCGGGCCCTACCGCACCGTTAGGGATGCGATGGCAGCGCTCGATGAGGAGTAGGGCGGTTTTGGACGGGAATTGGTAGTTCAGATCGCCTCGTACCCCGATTCGCCTCATCGTATTTCGGAATGGATTAGCCCCATGCGCTATCCTGGGAGCAATGAGATAGCGGCGCAACAATCGCGCCGCTTTGAGCCGAGGAGATGGGCGCCATGGCGGGTCGTGCCAGCTGGACATATGATGAGACGAGGCTGGCGTTTGCCCTGTATGGGTCACGGGCCTCGATGGCTACACGCGCAAAGTCGGCTACAAGACGGGGTCGGTCGCTTACGGCTTCGAGATCAAGACGTTCAACTACGACCGTGACATCAAGCCGCTAGCCGACGTAATGGACGTGGAGGAGGCAGGGATGCTCGCATCGAATAAGCCGTTACGCCCCTCGGTGAGGGTTGCGGTGCCGGGGATGAACGCGTGCTGCCCGCCTGATCCCTATTCTTGTTTCAGCAGCTCCACCAGCGCTGGAATCTGCCCATCATCCACGAGGTCGACACGCGTAGGCATATTGGGGCCAATCGATTTGTCTTGGCAAAGTGCATGAGGATCTAGGTATTCATCTGCTTGTCGCGATAACCCGAGCGCGAGCCAGCCTCCCTTGGTCGAATGCCCCTTGACACATAGGTGAAGCTTTTTCCTATCTTTGAATCCAACATAGTATTTTGTGACGTACATCTCCCAGTCCGGGAATTCATTGCTTATTGCGTCTACAAGCTCCTCAAAGAAACCGGCGCAAATGCCACCTTTCGCGAGGAGCGGATGATCATCTTCGAGTGTCCAGTTTGATCCCTTTTCCTGCTTACTCTTGGGGCGATGGAGATCAACGATTGATTCGTCGAGCTCGGGATATGGCCAAATGTGCAGGGCTTCTTTGGCGAGCAGCTCACCTCGCTTCTCGATTGTCTCCCTATTCCAGGTTGTTTGCTGCGCGACGAACTTATTCAAATGAAGGCTGCTCGATTTGAATCCTTCGTTGGGAAGATTGAGCTTTTCTTCGAAGGGGCGGTTTGAGTATTCCTGGTTATATCCGGTGAGCGTGAGATTGCCAAGTGTATTGCATAGCTCCTCGTGAGTTTCTGCCCAATCGTTACCGATCATTATCTGCCAAGCTGCAGAGGTCTCGATGTTTTGCGGCATAACGTGTTCAATCTGCAAATTGCTCGGGACGGGCTCTTTTGGATTAAAGAACGACTCATAGCGCTCGAGGCAGTACCGTCCCTTCGAGAATCGATGATACAGGTCACGTGTTTTGAGGCTTTCGGCAAACACTTCGTCGGTGGGGAAGTACGCCGTCATGTTTTCGGTATGAGAAAGGAGCATGGCGAGAACATATTCTTTGGGATTCTCCGCCTTTTCGAGGTCTTGATACATTCCCGCGAAGAAGTTGTTCAGGCCGGTAGTAAAACGACCAATCACGGCACGTCTGAAGAGGAACGACTCAAGATATGTACACAGTTCAATGAAATCTGACTTGCTCAGGCGATTAGATTCATAAAGCGCGTAGAGCGAGAGCATGAGCGGCCGCACGGGCTTGACCCACAAGCTCGCGATTCGTCTAAAGACTGGCGCAAGATCGGAATCCGACTCCTTATCCATGAACATGCGAACATAGCGCGTTGCATACTGGCGCAACTCTTCGAGGAGCGCTTTGGGGTCATCTTCGAGTTTGTTATCCTCGCAGTATCCCTTGAACTCCTGATATGCCTCGTTTTCCTTGGGTGCTCTCTTGGGAATCTTGAGCCAAAGCCAGTACCAGATAAACGCATTGAACTCATCTTCCCGCTGCTGGCCAAACATGAGCTCTATGGGACGCCAGTAGCTTTCGTAAAGGGTGGTTTGGGTGTTCATATCGAGCCGCATGAGAATGTAATTTCGGATGAGGTCGATTGGAGTGAGAGGCTTTCCTTTAGAGTTCATCGACTCAAAGATGAGCTGTGCATTATCCGTTTCTGCGCTCAATTCGGTGTCGATGATAAGAAGGTTTTTTACGCCGCTCCAAAGCGATTTGGCATCGAAGTGCTTGGCTTGGATTTTGCGCCTGAAGAATTCGTAGCTGGATACGATACGCTGGGACGGATTGTCAGGAAGGGGAGTCTTTCCCACGATGGCGAAAAGCGTTGGACGGTCATCCTGAGAGAGAACGAGGCGATAGCGCGAATCGCCGATGTAGTCGTCCTCGTTGTAGAGATAACGTTTGCGCAGGGCGGTTACCTTGATGTCTTCGAGAAAACCGCCTCGAGTGACGTCCTCTTCTAGCCACTCGAAGAATGCGGCGAGAAGGAGGGACAACGTAGTCATGCGCTGCTGGCCATCGATGAGCAATTTCTTTTTCAGGGACGTTGCGGTTGCGGCACTCTGCGGCGTGTATAAGAACGAGCCAATGAAGTGCTGCTTGCCGTTTTTTCCGGAACGCATGACGTCATTCCAAAGGTCTTGGCACTCACGTTCGTCCCAGGAATAGACGCGCTGGTATACCGGAATAACGAATTGCGTCAGATCTGACCCAAGCAATGAGAGAAACTGAGCTTCAACCGCCTTCATACGACTTACCCTTTCATGGTGGAGAGGAGAGAGGTTAGTTGACTATGGATGCTATCCTTCTATCCACTCAACCGTATACCGCTTGCCGATAAGGTCTCCCGTGTTCTGCACATAGGACTCCAGAAGATCCTTCGCCCGCTTGCGCGCCTGATATTTCAACGTATCGTCTTTGTCCGCTTCCTCTTCCATGCCGGTTTGGGCATTACTCAAAGCTTCGGTTTTCTCTTCGGTGGATAAGGTCGTGAACCATCCGGTTTCTACGACGGGATCGGTGATTGAGTTCTCGTCCAAGTTGACATTTAGGATTTCTGCCTGAGGAACATATATCGTTACGACGCCGTTCTCATCGGGTTCAGAAATGGTGACTTTGCTAGCGGTGACACCAATTTCGACGATACCACTGTATTCAAACCACATGCGCTTATAACCGATGTTGCCAAGTTTGAGCGGAAAATCGCTTTCCTGATTGTACCGAGCAACGTTGTGATAGTAGACCTCGAGCGTGGCAAGATCGCATATATATCCGGCGTTCGAGGACAGATCGGGATTCTCGGCCTCGGGTTCCTCTGTGTTTTGGCAGCCGCAGAGGAGGGTTGCAGCAACCAGAATCGCGCTGAACACGAGAACGAGGTTTTTGCGCAAGTGTTTACTGCTCATTGGTAGTCACCTCTTGACCATCTGCTTTGTCGGGTTGCCGATCGTTGTCTGCCGGAGGCTCATCCCAAGAAATGCGGTAGTCCGCGTTTTCGAGTACAGGTAACGTGAGCGCTTCTACAGCCGTGCGCAGCCCCTCTTCGGCGGTATCGTAAATCTGTCCCTTCTTCTCGATTTCCGTGCGTGCGTCCTTCTTGCACACCGAGATGATGTCATTGAGTTTCATATCGGGATTCGTGGGCATGTATTCAAAGGACGATTCGTCCACGCTCGGATCGTCGAGCGTGATTTCCGGGAGGATGGGGTAGACGAGCTTTGCCTCATCGTCGATATCGAACTTGATCTTGCTCATATCGACGCCGGCTCGAACCGTCGAACCGTAGTAGATTCGTTGGGTGACCTCTCCGTCTTCGTTCTTTACTTCAGCTATGCCGTTGTAGACGTATTCCGCGGTCGAGAGCTTGCTGATCGTGACAATCTCCTCGAGCTGTGATGAGGTGATCGTCACGGGTTTCGTTTCTTCTTTGAAAAGTTGGGATACGGCGAACGCGCCAACGAGAACAACGACGACGATTGCACCAAGTATCGTGATTGCTCGCTTTGGAGTGAGGTTTGCTGCAAGAAAATCCCTACGCTCGTTGCGCCTCTGTATTTTATTCTGCCTTTTAATGCTTTCCAACTTTTGTTGTTCGAGCTTGAATTCGGCTTCAAGGGCCTCGCGCTTTGCGTTTAGACGTTTGATTTCCGATTCATCGACATCAGAGGCAAGCTTGCCGGACCTGATTTCACCGTGCGAAAGCGACTCGTCATGCTGCTGCATGGTCGAGGCGCCTGTTGTTTCTATTTCGGGCAGGTCGTGAGAGAGATCTCGTTCGAGTTTCATATCATTCCTCAGGGTATTCAAAGGCTTTAGCGCTCTTACGATTGTAAAGTAAAGGCCTTCTGGTTTGCTCCGCAAGCAGTGGCGGATCAGCTGAAGGGTAGCCGGGAGCGGCTTTGGTTGTATTTAAGGCGTGCGACGCTCACTCCACTTCACAATAAGGGGTGTCGTGTTTGCCGAGTTCTCAAAACAGTGTCCACACGAGCAGGCGCCCTGTATCCATGGGCTGCATCTACCCGGATATGCAGGAGGACCTTATGAGCGCAGACGGAACAATAATTGAGGTGTCGGACAAATCGCTCGACGGCTTACGAGCGCCCCCAGATTCAAAGCGAGTCTCGCAGCGATCACGGATAGCGCTATGAGATACGGCTCTGGATGAGGATTCGTTGTCCGCTACCACCCACCCCAGCCAGCAGCCCATCCGACGACCTCCACCGCCACGGCGTCCGTACCTCGCCTCCACGCCACCCTGATGGGAATGACGTGCTCGCGCTCGCAAAACCGATGGGACACCGGGTCGCGCGCGATGACGTACCGCTCGCGGCCATCCTCGGCAAAGGAACGGCTTCCCGGAGCCCGATCGCCGCCCTTCTCGTCCACATAGCATCCCACGCCGATGACATGCCCGCACGTCGCATAAACCGCGTAGTCCACCCACTCGTCACTTCCGTAGTCGACGATATCCGTGCCGAATTCATGCGCGACCTCGATGACGTCGTCCACGGCAAGCGGCAGCGTCTCGATCTCCATTCGATACGCTCCGTCTGGCGCGCCGACGACGCGCACGCCGTCCGTGCCAGAATCCTTGCCATACGAAGGGCAACACGTGAACTCCTCGCACGTCTCGTCAACCAGAACGAACGGATACGGCTTGCCGTTCACCAGCACCCGTACGGATCCCGCCGGCGTTACGAGCTCGTAAGCCATATCGCCAAGAACCACGCGCGCTTCCATGTACTTGCGCAGCCGCTCCACGTCGCGCGGGCGCACTTCGTCTAGGCGCGCAAGCTGGGAGTTGTGCCGCAAATCGGCGATCTTCACGGCGCGCGCCACGGGGTTGTCCCGCAGGCGCCGCACGTAGTCCAGGTAGGGGAGTGCCGGGTCGTGCGTGAGTAGGGTCAGCGCCTCCACGACGCGCTCGCTCATCCCGATGTCCTGCAGGTCGTCGGGCGTTTTGCCGCAGTCCTCCATGACGTCGTGCAGCAGCGCGGCGCACGTTTCGTCCTCGCGGTACATCTGCTCCGCCAGATGGATGGGGTGCAAGGCGTAGGGTAGGCCCGTCTTGTCGAGCTGTCCCTCGTGGCAAGCCAGGCAATAGCGCAGCGCGCGCTTGGTTGCGGGCGTGTACAGCATAGGCCGCCTCCCTGTCGCTCGCAGCGTGTCCGGAATCCCATTATCGCGCAGGCGGCGGGGGTGGGGCGTAAGGGGCGCTCCCGCCGTCATCCGTCCTGCAGGACGCGGCAGGGCAGCTGACCGATATGTCAGCCAAAGCTGCAGCAGGCGCCCGCTTGCACGCTCACCCTACACATTCATCAACCCGCTGTTCCCCACCAAGATCGCCTTCGACGGATCCTCGGGCAGATACGCCACGGGTACGGTGCAGCCCACGCGCGAGGGGATCTTGCCGTGCTTGCGCTGACCGATGGGGATGGGGCCGAGCTTGATCGCCTCGCTGGTCAGCTTGACGGTCTCGTGATGCTCGTACGTCGCGCCGTCGACCTCGTAGCGCACGTACACGGTGGTCGGGCGGTCCACGCTCCCGGGACGCACGCGGACGATGGTTCCCACCGTCTGGCCGGTATAGGTGCGCTCCTTGTGCGCGCGGACGCGCTTGGAAACCAGCAGCACGATGGCGGTCGTGCCGCCTCCGAGCAGCGCGATCAGCCCGAAGATCAATAGAATCATGGCCCCGTCGCTCATGGTGCGCTCCTCAAGACGTTTCGTTCGATGCCGGCATTGTAGCGCATGCAAGCAGCCCGCCATTCATGTGTTGCCCGATGCAATCCGCCGTCGTTGGGCTGTCGGTAAAATGACCGCCCGCCGCATCGAACTCTGTGATACTATCACTATAGTGATACTCTAAGTTCTAGGAGGTGCGTATGCTGTTGTGGCACGGATCGCCTCATATCGTACGAACTCCTCGCCTTGAGCTGTGTCGCCCGTTCAACGACTACGGGCCGGGGTTTTACTGCACCGAAGATGTGGATCTTGCTAAGGAATGGGCCTGTCCCAGCGATGCGGACGGTTTTGCGAATCGGTATGACTTCTCGCTGGATGCCTTGTCTGTGCTCGATCTGTCTTCCCCGGGTGTCTCGGTTCTCGCGTGGCTCGCGTTGCTGTTGGTCAACCGGCGTGTCGATCTTTCCAACGCGATTGCCCGCGAGGCCCGAGGCTGTCTACTCGAGATCTTTTTGCTCGACACGTCGGGGTTCGATGTGATTCGCGGTTACAGCGCGGACGATTCGTATTTCGCGTTCGCTCGGGCATTTCTCAACAACACGATTTCGGTTGGGCAGCTTTCCGAAGCTCTGCGCTTGGGGAATCTTGGGGAACAGGTTGTGCTCGTGAGCGCTAAGGCATTCGATCGAATTCGATTCGCGGGGTTCGAAGTGGCACCCTACGAGGTGTACGGCCCGCGTCGCGCCTCGCGCGACATGCAGGCGCGGCGACGGTATCAGGCCCTTACGGCACTGTTCGACCGTGATGGCATATATGTTCGCGACCTCTTGCTCGGGGAGGTGGACGCTCATGACCCGCGGCTCTTCTGAGCACGCGCCCGTCCGTGCTTATGACGTGCTCTACCTCGAGGATGCCATGGCATGCCTGGGATGCTTCTTCGAGTACGCGATCAACGATTACGGCGCCGAGGGACGCGAGGTTGCCGCGCTGTTCGCCGCCAGCTCCCTTGCGCGCCAATTTGAGACGGGCGCGCCGTGGGTGGTATCTGGGCGCTCAGGTATCGAGTTGTTTTGGGATATGAGCCTCGAGCTCGGATATGATGACGGGCGTGCCGCACCCGAACCTGCGGTGCGTACGGGTCGGACGCCTGAGTACTGGGCAGGGTGGGTCGCCGCCTATATCCAGTGGCGGTTTGCGTTGACATTCACGCAATTGTTCGACGTGTTGCCGTTCGACGTGCTGGTCGGGCTGTACCATCCGTGGCACGAGGCGTCCGAGGAGCGCATGGCGCGGCTGTTCGCCGAGCGCATGGCCGATCGCCGGGTCCCGACGAACCTCGCGCGGCTTCGCTGTGCGTGTGGCTATACGCAGCGCGAGCTGGCGGAGCTCTCCAGCGTGTCGCTAAGGTCGATCCAGATGTACGAGCAGCGTAACAAGGACATCAATCGTGCCCAGGCGGCGTCGATGGAGCGCCTCGCGCGCGTGCTGCGCTGCCGCGTGGAGGATCTGCTCGAGCCGGTCGTTGCCGTCGCATAGGCGTAAGAGCGCTTGCGATGCGGCCGCTTGGAGCCTGTCGATGTTCACCCGCTCGTTGAGCATAACGCGCCCTGCCGCGCACCCATCGCGCGTTCGATCGTGTCCGTCCTAAAGGGCGGGCACGCCATGGCATCCAATGCCCCGCAGGTGCTCGTTTGCCGAGCCCTGTGGGGCGTTTTTCTGAAGACTGCCGGGAGAACGCCGCAGTGCCGCTTGTCGCGCAGCTGCCTCAGTACTTACCCGCCCCTTACACGTTCCGTGGTTTTCGCACGCTACGCTGGTTTTACCCTTTTGCACCTCGCGCCGTGTGGCCGTCGTTGCCGCGCGGCGCGTGTAGGATTGGAAGCCCATGGATTCCCCGTCGTTGCTCGATTTGTTCTATCTACCGGAGTATCTGCGCGAGGCGTTGGCGGAGGCGCTGGTGCGCGGTGAGCTCATGTCCTATGAGGTCGCCGACACGGTGTCGACGGTCGTTTTCTCCCTTGTCGTAGCGGCTATCTATTTCGGCGTCGTTGGGATCGTCGCATGGGGCATGTACCGTCGCGCGCATGCCGAGGAGGCGCTCGACCGCGCCGCGGCAGGGTCTCACCGCGCCGTGTCGGTGGATGCACCGTGGCACAAGCTTGTTCCGAACGGATTCGAGGCCGATCTGTGCGCGTGGGTCGTGAACGATCAGGGCGTGGTCCGCGTGTTCGTGGCGACGGTGCTCCGCCTGTTGCGCGCTGGCGTGATGGAGATCCGGCACGCATCGCTTGAAGACGGCCTTATGGAGTTCGTGCTACGCGGCGACCCCGACTGCGCCGACGAGTTGGGGCGCGCGGCGACGGATCTCATTTTTCCCGAGGGATCTCGACGTGTTTATCTGCGCGAGGTGATGGACGAGAGCGTGTGGACCACCGAGGTTGTGGGAGACCAGATCTACCGGTTTGCCGGATTGGCGGAGTCGTCATGCGCCAAAGCCGGATTAATCGATCCGGACGACGGTCATGCTAGCGAGCGCCATAACCGCTTTTCGGTGGCGTTCGTGCTCATGGGCTTGGTCGGCGCTATCTGGTTCTCGAGCGCCGTGCCGTCGCCCGTGACCATTGTCGTCTTCATCGCCTCGTCGGTGCTGCTCGCCCTGTCCCAACGCTTAATCCGCACCCGTGCCCTCACGCCGGCGGGTGTTTTGGTGGTCGAGCGGCTCGAGACGCTTGCGACGCGCCTACGGGCAGCTGCCGATTCCGGTGAGCGCATCGGCGATGCCGGGGTTTCGGCGGCCGAGCTGATCGAATATGCCGTGGTGGTGGGCCTGCGTGCTCAGGAACTCGCTCGACTTGCCGACGCGTCCGGATCGGCTTCGCTTCGGCGCCTTGTATCCGAGCCGCTGTTCAATAGCGAGGCGGACGGGATCGGCCTATCCTCGAAAGAGCTCGCCTCGTATCGGCGTCGTTTCGGCATCGTGGGCGGCAAGACCACGCGTTGCGGCGTGATCGCGAGGATCTACGGCAGGCGCGATGAGTGGTATCGCGAACAGATGAGTGATTGAGCGCGGAAGCGACTGAGCGCAGGGCGCGAATCGGCGGCCACCTGATTGTCCGTATATGCTACCGTGCGCACGACTACAATGTGATGCAACGACACATAGCCTCATAGTTGCCATCCGAAAGGAAGCCGCACCATGCCCGCCCCATCCGCGTCCCGCATCAAGCTCATCATGACCGACATCGACGGTACCGTCATGCCCAAAGGTGCTTCCTCGGTGTCCGAGCGCACGGTGGCGGCGTTCCACGCGGCGCTCGATGCGGGGATGGTCGTGGGGCCCGCGAGCGGGCGCGGGCGCGTGCAGATCGCGCCGTTCTTCCGCGGCGACGAGGCGTGCTGTGCCACGGCGATCGCCACGAACGGCCTTGAGGTCTACTGCGCCGGCGAGAAGATCCGCGAGGAGCTGCTGCCGGCGGACGCCCTGCGCGACACGCTCGAGTTCGTCCGCGAGGCGCCGGGTGCGGGCCTGCTCGTGTTCGAGGGCGTGACGCCGCGGCTCGTGGCGGGCGAGCGCGAGATCTTGGCGCGCGTTTCCGAGCCGTATGCCCGCGCCTGCGTGCCTCTCGACACGCTACCCGATACGCCGGTGCTCAAGGCGAACGTCTTCGTCGACGAGGACCGCGCCGGCACCGAGGCGTTCGTCGAGCAGCTGAACGACGCGATCGACGGCCTGGATTTCGACGTGCCCATGGCGGGGTTCTCCAACATCATGCCGACGGGTTGGAACAAGGGCAGCGCCTTGCGCGTGCTCTGCAAGCACCTCGGGGTGACCGCCGACGAGGTCGTGGTGTTCGGCGACGCGGGCAACGATGTGACGATGTTCGAGGTCGCGGGGCATGCCGTTGCGGTGGAAAACGCCTCGCAGGATGCCGCCGAGCGGGCGCGTTGGCATATCGGCCGCTGCGAGGACGACGCCGTCGCGGCGGCGATCGAGGCCCTGGCGGCAGGGGAGTGGCCGTTTACGGCGTAGGGCCGTGCGGGTGGTTTGCGCTTGCGGGTTGCAGGCGGCCGAAAGCCGATTGCGATCGGTGGCGTCCGGTGGCTGGCGTGCCCGCTACTCCTTGAGCGGGGCGATGCCGACGGCGTAGAGGACGCCGAGCGCGACGATCAGCAGCGGCGCCATGCTGGCGCTGTAGACCACGATGACCGTGGGCAGGGCGAGTCCCTCGTCCACGCCGAGCGAGATGACCGGCACGACCGCGGCGACGAACAGCGCGAGCGCGAGCGTCGCGGGGATGAAGCAGCCGGACTTGATGGTGCTCGTCACATGGACCTTCTTGAGGTAGACGAACAGCAGGCCGCCCACGGCGCCGATGGCGTAGAGCAGTACGGGTGCGGCGAGCACGATGCCCACGGTGCCCGGGACGGTCGCGAGCGCGGCCGTGCGCGCGGCCTCCGTGTCGCCCGTGTTGTACCAGACCAGAAAGGCGCAGCAGACCGCCGCGATGGCGACCCAGACGGCGAAATTCGCAAGGAAGGTGGACTTCTTCATATCGCTACCTCGATGGCTCGTGACGAAACGGTATCGTGTCGAGTCATTATAGCGGTAGCCGTGTTCGCCATACCATGGTCCCTGTGCCACACCTGATGGGTCGTTTGGGGACGTGTTCGTTCCAACCCACACCTGATGGGTCGTTTGGGGACGTGTTCGTTCTAACCCATCGCCACGGGTCGGAACCGGTTGATTTGGGGTCCGCTCGTTGTGCGTCATGCGGCGGTTCCGAGGTCGTTCTTCGTTATTCGCTCAGAACAGACAGCGGTCGATGATGTCGCGGCCACGGAGGGCGTCGAGCCATCGCCCGGGGATGCCGGCCGCACCGTAGACGATGCCCGCCAGGCCGCCTGCCACTGCGGCGACGGTGTCGGTGTCCTCGCCGAGATTCACGGCGGCGAGTACGCAGTCGGCATAGCTCGTCGTGGTGGCAAGGCACCACAGGGCTGCCTCGAGCGTGTCGACCACGTAGCCGCTCGAGTGGATCTCGTGACGGGGGAGCTGAGCGATGTCGTGCAGGCGGGTAAACGGTGCCGTGGTGTCCTCGATGCGCGCGATCGCATCGGCAACCGACATGCCCGCGGCAAGGTCGCGCGCCAGGTGCACGTAGGTCACGCACGCGCGGCGCGACGTGCTATGCGCATGCGTGATGGCGGAGACCTGCGCGATCTGGTCGTCGGTGGCGTCGGTGAAGGCGAGCGGCAGGATGCGCATGAGCGAGCCGTTGCCGTTGTCGTGCTCGCCGGCAGCACCGACGCCCGCGCGCAGGGCGGCTGCCGTGGTGCCGCCGATGTCGAACACGCGGCCGTCGATGGCGTATGCGCCCTGCTCCATCCAAGCGATAAAGCGACGGCGCATGTCGTCGACATCCACCGCGCCTCCGGTTGCGCGCAGGCTGTCGCAGGTGGCGAGCGTCATGGACGTATCGTCCGAGAACGTGCCCGCCGGCTGTCTGTGAAAACCGCCGCCGACCATATCCTCGGAGGCTTGGTACGTGTCGCGCGCGCGGAACTCGTACGGCACGCCCAGCGCATCGCCGACTGCCAATCCCATGATCGCATCCTTCAGCATGTAAGTTCCTTCCGACAAGATGGTGCCAGGTTCAATCTTGTCGCCCATGATAGGGAAAGGCCTCCACCGTCCGGTAAACGCGCCGTTGACAAGATGGTGCCAGGTGCAAACTTGTCGCTCGTTGACGGAAAACCGGCAGGCTCGTTTACGGTTCGGTTTTTGAGGGGTTTGTCGAGTAGCAAAAGAATCGGCAAGCTCTGTACCTGCGGGCCCTTCGAGCCGAAAGACGGTCCTACTCGGTAGATGCCCTCAAAACCGAACCGTAGACGGGGGTATCGAAAATCGCCGTGATACGCGACAAGATGGTGCCGGGTGCAAACTTGTCAGGAGACAAGTTTGCACCCGGCACCATCTTGCCACCCCCGCACCAAACTTAGTCGGAGGCTTTGGCTTCGTCGAGGTAGCTGTAGAAGCTGTACTTGGAGATGCCGAAGAACTCGCAGGCCTTCTGGCTCGACTCGCGGATCAAAAACGCGCCGCGCTCGTCCAGGTAGCCGATCGCCCGCACACGCTCCTCCTTGGTCATGAGCGCCGCCGGCTTGCCGACCATCTGCTCGCACTCGCGGAACAGGTCGTCGAGCAAATCGCCGATGTTCTTGGTGATGGGCTCGGGCTCGGCGACGCTGCCGTCGGTGCCGATGAGCGACCCGAGCGTGTTCGAGAACGCCGTCATGAGCGTGATGTCGAAGTTGATCGCCAGGATCCCGCGGGGCCAGCCCGCATCGTCGCGGATGAAGATCGTGCTCGACTTGAGCAGCTTGCCGTCCTCGGTCTTGGTGAGGTAGGGGGGACGGTCGTGCAGCTTGTCGGCGTCGTCGTTCAAAGCCTCGAGCACCACGTGGCTGGGACCGTCGCCCAGGCGCCGTCCGCTGATATGGCCGTTCTCGATCGCCACGATGGAATGGTCAAGGTCGTCGGCCTCCAGATCATGCACCACGATCTCGCAGTTGGGGCCAAACTGCAAAGCGAGCCCATGGGCGAGGCGCTTGTAGAATTCGATCTGCGCAGGAGTCATCCCGGTAAGCTCCTTCCAAACTTTTTGTTAGGTTTATCCTGACAGAAATGGACACATCGTACAATCCACCCGCAAAAATACCGTTTAGCGGCGCTTTTCTACCGGTCGCATAACCTTACAAAGAGTCTGGACAATTTTCTCTCACATGTGATAAAACTTTCTCAGCAAAACTTTTTGTTTGGCCGCCTGATAAAAGTTGAGCCACCGGACGGAGCGGTCCGAACCGGCGATGCGCGTATCTGCGGGGCCTTACAAAGGATCGGCAAAGGAGAATGTAAAGCATGGCCGAGACAATCAAATGGGTAGCGAACACCATGCCCAAGAGCGATGACGCTCACCTGGGCATCATGTCGCTCGAGCACGTGGGCGAGGCGCGCGCCTTCCACCAGAGCTTCCCGCAGTACAGCGTGACGCCGCTGGCGAAGCTCGATGCGCTCGCCGCCGACCTGGGACTCGCCAACCTGGCGGTCAAGGACGAGAGCTATCGCTTCGGCCTGAACGCCTTCAAGGTGCTGGGCGGGTCGTTTGCCATGGCGAGCTATATCGCCGAGAAGACCGGCAAGCCCGTGTCCGAGATGACCTACGACTACCTCACGAGCGACGAGCTCGCCCGTGACTTCGGCCAGGCCACCTTCTTCACCGCCACCGACGGCAACCACGGCCGCGGCGTGGCGTGGGCTGCCAACAAGCTCGGCCAGAAGGCCGTCGTGCACATGCCCAAGGGTTCCGTGAAGAGCCGCTTCGACAACATCGCCGCCGAGGGCGCCCAGGTCACCATCGAGGACGTCAACTACGACGAGTGCGTCCGCATGGCCGCCGCCGAGGCCGACGCCTGCGAGAACGGCGTCATCGTCCAGGACACCGCCTGGGACGGCTACGAGGAGATCCCGAGCTGGATCATGGAGGGCTACGGCACCATGGCTTCCGAGGCCGCCGAGCAGTACGCCGAGGCCGGCGTGGAGCGCCCGACGCACGTGTTCGTGCAGGCCGGCGTGGGCAGCCTCGCGGGCGCCGTGGTGGGCTACTTCGTGAACCGCTTCCCCGACAACCCGCCGACCTTCGTGGTCATGGAGGCCGACGAGGCCGCGTGCCTGTACAAGGGCGCGGTGGCCGGCGACGGTGAGCCCCGCATCGTGGACGGCGACATGCCCACGATCATGGCCGGTCTGGCCTGCGGTGAGCCCAACACGCTCGGCTGGGACATCCTGCGCAACCACGTATCGGTCTTCGTGGCCTGCCCCAACTGGGTGGCCGCCAAGGGCATGCGCGTGCTCGGCGCCCCGCTGACGGGCGACCCCCGCGTGATCTCCGGCGAGTCCGGTGCCGTGGGCACGGGCCTCATCACGACCCTCATGGAGTCCGACGAGTACGCCGACCTGCGCGAGACCATCGGCCTGACCGCCGAGAGCTCGGTGCTGCTGTTCTCCACCGAGGGCGACACCGACCCGGTCAACTACCGCAAGGTCGTCTGGGACGGCGCCTACCCCTCCTGCTAAAGGCGTCGCGAAGCGACGCGCCATCTTCCCTTCCGCAACGAGAGAGGGTGGCAGATCGATTGAGTTGCAGTCCGACTGTCCGCCGCGTCGGACGCTGAGGAGGAACCGGCTGTGCGAGGGAGGCCCCATATGCCTCCGCGCGCAGTTCCGCAGCGCGAAGCGCGAGGACTGTTTGAGCACGGAGGCATATGGGGCCTCCCGCCCGCCCGATACGTCCATCATCATCCAAAGAGAGGATTTGAGCCCCATGACCAAGGAACTCGACTTCGACGCCATCAAGCAGGCAGCCGCCAACTACGGCCCCGACATGACCGCCTTCCTGCGCGCCATGATCAGCCACCCGTCCGAGTCCTGCGAGGAGGGCGAGGTCGTCGCCTGCATCAAGGCCGAGATGGAGAAGCTCGGCTACGACAAGGTCGAGGTCGACGGCCTCGGCAACGTGATCGGTTGGATGGGCGAGGGCGACAAGATCATCGCCATCGACTCCCACATCGACACCGTCGGCATCGGCAACCGAGACAACTGGACCCACGACCCCTACGAGGGCTACGAGGACGACGAGGTCATCTACGGCCGCGGTGGCTCCGACCAGGAGGGCGGCATGGCGTCGGCCACCTACGCCGCCAAGATGATGAAGGACATGGGCCTCATCCCCGAGGGCTACAAGATCATGGTCGTCGGCTCCGTCCAGGAAGAGGACTGCGACGGCATGTGCTGGCAGTACATCGTCAACAAGTACTTCGACGGCCCCGAGGACGCGCGTGAGAAGATCGAGTTCGTGATCTCCACCGAGCCCACCGACGGCGGCATCTACCGTGGTCACCGCGGCCGCATGGAGATCCGCGTCGACGTCCACGGCATCTCCTGCCACGGCTCCGCGCCCGACCGCGGCGACAACGCCATCTACAAGATGGCCGACATCATCGCCGACGTCCGCGCCCTCAACAACAACGGTTGCGACGAGTCCACCGACATCAAGGGCCTTGTCAAGATGCTCGACCCCAAGTACAACCCCGAGCACTACATGGACGCCCGCTTCCTGGGCCGCGGCACCTGCACCGTCTCCCAGATCTTCTACACCTCGCCCTCCCGCTGCGCCGTGGCCGACTCCTGCGCGATCTCCATCGACCGCCGCATGACCGCCGGCGAGACCTGGGACTCCTGCCTGCAGGAGATCCGCGACCTTCCGTCCGTCAAGAAGTACGGTGAGGACGTCGAGGTCTCCATGTACATGTACGACCGTCCCAGCTGGAAGGGCACCGTCTACGAGACCGAGGCCTACTTCCCGACCTGGATCAACGCCGAGAACGCCGCGCATGTCCAGGCGCTCGTCGACGCCCACCACGAGCTGTACGGCACCGAGCGCATCGGTGTGGAGCAGTCCATGGACAAGCGCGCCGGCCGTCCGCTGACCGACAAGTGGACCTTCTCCACCAACTGCGTCTCCATCCAGGGCCGCTACGGCATCCCCTGCGTGGGCTTCGGCCCCGGCGCCGAGAGCCAGGCGCACGCCCCCAACGAGGTCACCTACAAGCAGGACCTCGTGACCTGCGCCGCGCTCTACACCGCCGCGCTCAACCTCTACGATCCGTCCAAGAAGACCGGCGACGTGACCGTGTTCCGCGCCGGCGCCACGGATAACGACATCAAGTAGCCGCTCCTTTTGCCCGACCGGTGCCCGCGCGTTTTCCCCATGCTTTGCCGCGCGGGCCCGCCGGTCACCGTCCCAGTCCTCCCATGTCCCAAAAGGGGCCAGGAGAAAATTGGGACATCCGGGATGGGCGCCACGCCGTGTCCCATTTTTCTCCTGGCCCCTTTTGGGACATGGGACAGGGGATGAACCCGTTTGCAAGTGCCCTGTGAGGCAGGGCTCAAGAGAGAGGATCTCACCATGGCCAAGTCCTTCAACGAGCTGCTCGAGGAGCTGTCCGGTCTCGACTTCGCCGGCATGTACGACGCCGACTTCCTGCACACCTGGGACAAGTCCACCGACGAGCTGAAGGCCCTCTACGCCGTCGCCGCCGCCCTGCGCGACCTGCGTGAGCGCAACATCTCGTCCCGCGTGTTCGACTCCGGCCTCGCCGTGTCGCTGTTCCGCGACAACTCCACCCGCACCCGCTTCTCCTTCTCCAAGGCCACCAACCTGCTCGGTCTCGAGCTGCAGGACCTCGATGAGAAGAAGTCCCAGATCGCCCACGGCGAGACCGTCCGCGAGACCGCCACGATGATCTCGTTCATGGCCGACGTCATCGGCATCCGCGACGACATGTACATCGGTGCCGGCGACGCCTACATGGCCGAGGTCGCCGAGTCCGTCGACGAGGCCTACAAGGACGGCGTGCTCGACCATCGTCCGACGCTGATCTCCCTGCAGTCCGACTCCGATCACCCGACCCAGTCCTCCGCCGACATGCTCTACCTCATCGAGGAGTTCGGCGGTCTGGAGAACCTGCGCGGCAAGAAGGTCGCCGTGACCTGGGCCTACTCGCCCTCCTACGGCAAGCCGCTGTCCTGCCCGCAGTCGCTGATCACCCTGCTTCCGCGCTTCGGCATGGACGTGACGCTGGCCCATCCCGAGGGCTACGACCTCATGCCCGACCTGGTCGAGAAGGCCAAGGGTTACGCCGCCGAGTCCGGCTCCACCTTCAAGCAGGTCGGCACCATGGCCGAGGCCTTCGAGGGCGCCGACATCGTGATCCCCAAGAGCTGGGCTCCCTATGCCGCCATGGAGCAGCGCACGAAGCTGTACGCCGCCGGTGACGACGCGGGCATCGCCGCGCTCGAGAAGGAGCTGCTCGCCCAGAACGCCACCCACATGGATTGGTGCTCCACGCGCGAGCTCATGGCCAAGACCGCTCACGGCGACGACACCATCTTCATGCACCCGCTGCCCGCCGACATCTCCGGCGTCTCCTGCGAGCACGGCGAGGTCATGGCCGACGTCTTCGACATGCACCGCGTGGGCATGTACAAGGAGGCCAGCTACAAGCCGTACGCCATCGCCGCGATGATCTTCCTGCAGAAGTGCAAGAACCCGGTCGAGACCCTGCGCGCCCTCGAGGCCGCCGCGACCCCGCGCTGGAATCAGCAGTAATCGTTCCGCGGTTCTACCGAACCGCGGAACCGCTCGACGCTGCGCGGCTGCCTGGCGGGCACCTCGCCTTTCAATCGTCGGGCATGGGCAAAAGCCCTATGCCCTCCTCTTTCAAGGCGATTCGCCTCGCCAGTCAGCCGCTCGCTGACTGAGTACTCTACCTACAAGGCTATCTTGCGTTGGTCGGCCGAGTATTCTACCTGCAAGGCTACCTTGTTCGTTGACTGAGTGCTTTCAGTGCGGCGTCGGTTCTTCTCCGCGGTTTTGTCGAGCAGCGGAGCCCAAATAGTCCTCTCTCATGACGGCAGCGCCCGGACGGCGTCGGATGGCCCCGGGCGCTGCCGCATTTCTCGATCGCTTTCCCATACGCCAGATTTCCACGAAAGGTGGTTTCGCATGTCCCGTCGCATCGTCGTCGCCCTGGGTGGTAACGCCCTCGGCTCCAACCTTCCCGAGCAGATGGCCGCCGTCAAGATCACGGCCCGCGCCATCGTCGACCTCATCGAGGAGGGCAACGAGGTCATCATCGTGCACGGCAACGGCCCGCAGGTCGGCATGATCGCCAACGCCATGGCCGAGCTCACGCGTTCCGACCCCGAGAAGTACATTCCCTGCCCGCTGTCGGTGTGCGGCGCCATGAGCCAGGGCTACATCGGCTACGACCTGCAGAACGCCCTGCGTGAGGAGATGCTCGACCGTGGCATGGACAAGGGCGTGGCCACGGTGCTCACCCAGATCCAGGTCGATCCGAACGACCCGGCGTTCGCCAATCCCACCAAGCCCATCGGCCCGTTCATGAGCGAGGCGGAGGCCGACGACCTTGCGCGCGACCGCGGCTACGAGTTCATGCATGACGAGAAGAAGGGCTATCGTCGCGTGGTGGCGAGCCCCAAGCCCGTCTCCATCGTGGAGCTCGACACGATCTCGTCGCTCGTCGCGGCGGATCACGTGGTCGTGTGCTGCGGTGGTGGTGGCATCCCCGTGATCCAGACCGAGGGACACCACCTCAAGGGCGCGGCCGCCGTCATCGACAAGGACTTCGCCGCCGAGAAACTCGCCGAGCAGCTCGATGCCGACTCGCTCGTGATCCTCACCGCCGTCGAGAAGGTCGCCGTGGGCTTTGGCACCGACCACGAGGAGTGGCTCGATACCCTCACGCCCGAGCGCGCCGCGGAGCTGGGTGAGGCCGGCGAGTTCGGCACCGGCTCGATGCTGCCCAAGGTGCAGGCCGCTGCCGCCTTCGTGGAGAGCAAGGAGGGGCGCACGTCGCTCATCACCCTGCTCGAGAAGGCCGCCGACGGCTTGGCGGGCAAGACGGGCACAACGATCGCCCGCGCATAGATCCGTCTCTCCTTTCCAATGGGGGTGTCCCGGGCGCGGGGCACCCCGTTTTGCTACTGTTGGGATTGGATACGACGAGACGTCCGGCGACGGGACGCGTCCGGCAAGGCGCAGCGCTTTGCCGGGTCGATAGCGGGAGGTGAGCGGATGAGGCTCGGGTGCGTGGTCATGGCCTGCGGCGAGGGCACGCGCTTCGCCGCGGCGAGCGGTGCGGGCAACAAGCTGCTCGCGTCGCTTGCGGGCGAGCCGCTCATCGTGCGCACAATCGCCTCCGTGCCCGCCGAGCGCTTCGAGGTCGTGGTTTCGACCCGCTGGCCCGAGGTCGTCGCCGCGGTTCGGCGTGCGCGCCCCGATGCGCAGGTCGTCTGTCCGGAAAGGGGGCGGGCGACCCGGCGTGCGTCGGCATGCGCCGGTCTTGCCGCCGGTATGGCGCGTTGGGACGGTTGCCTGTTTTTGCCGGGCGACCAGCCGCTCGTGTCCGCGGCGAGTTTTTTCGCGCTGGCCGACGCCTTCGCTGCCGATCCGGTTCGTGCGTACCGTCTGGCCTGGGCGGGGGAGCCGGCGAGCCCGGTGCTGTTCCCGGCCTCGTGCTTCGAGGCGTTCTGGACGGTGCCCGGCGATGACGGGGGCCGTGCGGTGCTGCGCGCGACGGGCACGGCGGTCGCCTGCGTCGAGGCGCGAGCACCTGAGGAGCTGCTCGACGCGGACGCGCCGGCCGATCTGGAGCGGATCGCATGTCATATGGGGTGTGATGACGACCAAAACGGCCGTACTCTGCCTCGGTGAGTCGCACCACCGGGGTTTTCGAATCGTTCAGAAAGGGGATTCGAGCATGATCATCATCAAAAACGGCGCGCTCGTGACGCCCGAGGGCCTGCGGCGCGGCGACATCGCGCTCGACGGCGGCAAGATCGCGGCCATCGAGGCGCATATCGAGCCTGCGGCGGGCGATACGGTGGAGGACGCCGCCGGCTGCTGGGTCTTCCCGGGGTTCATCGACGCCCACACCCATCTGCAGTGCTGGACGGGCATGGATTGGACCGCGGACAGCTTCGAGACGGGCACCCGCGCGGCCGCCTGCGGAGGTACCACCACGATCGTCGACTACGCCACCGCCGATCGCGGCGTGACCATGGACGATGCGCTCGCCGAGTGGCACAAGCGCGCAGCGAGCGGGGAGGGGTGCACCGCGAACTACGGCTTCCATATGGCGATCGCCGAGTGGGGCGAGGACAGCCCCGCCCAGATGCGCCGCATGCGCGAGGCGGGCGTGAGCTCGTTCAAAACCTACCTGGCCTACGACCACCTCAAACTCACCGACGCCGAGACGCTGCGCTGCCTCGAGGTCGTGCGCGATCTGGACGCGGTGCTGTGCGTGCACTGCGAGAACGGCGACGTGGTGAACGAGCTCCAGCGCGAGGTGCTCGCCGCCGGGATCACCGGCCCCGAGGGCCATCCGCTGTCGCGTCCCGCCGAGGCCGAGGCCGACGCCGTCTCGCGCCTGCTCTATCTGGCCCGCATCACCGGCGCCAAGGTGAACGTCGTGCACCTGTCGACCTCGCTCGGCCTGGACGCCGTCCGTGCGGCGCGTGCCCGCGGACAGCGGGGCATCTTCGTCGAGACCTGTCCGCAGTACCTCACGCTCGACGACACGCGTTATCTCGAGGCGGGGGATGACGGCTTCGCGGGCGCCAAGTACGTGATGAGCCCGCCGCTGCGCAAGCCCGCCGACATCGCCGCCCTGCGCGGCGCCGTGCTCGCAGGTGAGGTCGATTCTATCGCCACCGACCACTGCTCGTTCAACCTGCACGGCCAGAAGGACCGCGGTATCGGCGACTTTACCCGGATCCCCAACGGCGGTCCGGGCATCGAGCACCGTCCCGCGGTGATGGCGACGACCTTCGAGGGGCAGCTCGGACCCATGGAGCTCATGCATCTCATGAGCGAGGGGCCGGCGCGGGTGTTCGGCATGTGGCCACGCAAGGGCCGGCTCGCCGTGGGCGCCGACGCCGACGTGTGCGTGTGGGATCCCGCCGCGCGGTGGACGATCTCGGCTGAGACCCAGCAGCAGGCGGTGGACTACACCCCCTACGAGGGCATGGAAGCCCACGGCCGCGCGCATCTGGTGTACGTGAACGGCGTGCTCGCCGCCCGCGACGGTGCGCCGACGGGTGAGCATCCGGGCACCTACGTGCGCCGCTAGACAAGCACACGGACGGGTCGAACGGGGACGTGTTCATCTCAACCCATCCGGATGAGATGGGTTGGATGGAACACGTCCCCAACTGATCTACTTGGGCTGTCAGGCGAGGCGGATGAGCTGGCCGGCGCGGAGGCTTCCGGCGTAGACGGGGCAGGTGACGACGTCGGCGAGCGCGGCGGTAAGGGCGCATGCCGCCGCCAGCGCCGCCTCGTCCTCAACTTGGTTCACGACGATCATGTCGTCGGGCATGCCCACCAGCCCCTCGGCGGCGATGCCGCGGGCGACGAGCTCGGGCGTCGCCGGCTCGTAGGGGGCGCACGCCGTCAGGCGCCGGAACACCTGCGGACGATGGACGACGTCGTATACCGGCCGTCCGAACCCCGAGGCGCCGACCACGTAGATGACGCGGGCGCAGCCTTCGGGGATCACGGGTTCGTACTCGTTATGGGCTTTGAAGGGCAGGCCGCGCGAGCCGTCGGCCTCCACGAGGACGTGGTCGGCTGCCTCGGCGAGCTCGTTCCAGGCCGCGGTGGGCGCGGTCAGCTTACCGGTCGCCGATTCCAGCTCGCCTACCTGATAGAGGGTCGCCTCGCTGCCGGTGGGCGCGCCTGCGCCGCATCCGGCGGACGGCCGTGCGCCCCGCTCGACGAGGGGGACGTCCGGAACCGGGAGCATGTGGGTCGATGTGGCCAGGATCGTGCGCGCCCCGCGTGCGGCCAGTCCGCGGCCGCCGCAGGCGAGCAGGGTCGACTTTCCGCCGCCGCCGATCACGGCCGTGATGCCGCGTACCTGCTGCAAAAGATCGGTGAGGGCGTGGGTGCGGTGAGAGTTCATATGCCTCGCCTCCATGAGCGTCGTATGCGCTTACCTGACACGGTACCATGATGGGGTGGAGCCGACCGGCTCCCCGACACGAAAGGACGAAACGGGCATGTTGGCATATATCCGCGGGGCGGGCGATCTGGCGACGGGTATCGCGCTGAGGCTGCATCGCGCGGGCATGCAGGTGGTGATGGCCGATATCGCCGAGCCCACGTGCATCCGGCGCACGGTGGCGATGAGCGAGGCCATCCGCTGCGGCCACGCGCAGGTCGAGGACGTCTTCGGCAAGCTGGCGTCCACGGTCGCCGAGGCGCGCGCGATCGCGGCGCGCGGGGAGATCGCCGTCATGGTGGATCCCGAGGCGGAGCGCGTCACCGAGCTCGCTCCCGACGCCGTGGTCGACGCCATCTTGGCAAAGCGCAACCTGGGTACGACGATGGATATGGCGCCGATCGTGATCGGCGTGGGCCCCGGCTTCACCGCGGGCGAGGACTGCCATGCGGCGGTGGAGACCAAGCGCGGCCATTACCTGGGGCGCGTGCTCTACACGGGCTCGCCCATCGCCAACACGGGCGTGCCGGGCATCATCGCCGGCGTGGGTGCCGACCGCGTGCTGCGCACGCCGGCGGACGGGCCGTTCGAGTGCGTCCGTCGGATCGGCGACGCCGTGCGCGCGGGCGAGGTCGTGGGCCGTGTGGCGGGCGAGCCCGTGCTCGCGACCATCGACGGCGTGCTGCGCGGTCTGCTCGCGCCCGGCGTGATGGCGCATGCGGGCATGAAGGCGGGGGACATCGACCCGCGCGGCGACGCGTCGTTCTGCACGACGGTGTCCGACAAGGCGAGCGCGGTGGGAGGCGGCGTGCTCGAGGCGATCTGCCACTTCGCCTAGCGCGCGACACGTTCCGTCCCGGAGCGTCGCGGTCCGGGCGCATCCACGCGCCTCGTCATCCCGGCATGTGCGCGGGATCCGATACACGAGAGAGAAGGCCCTTCATGGAGAAAATCGAGATCGTCGACCGACTGCTCGCCGCGTTGGATGCGGGCGAGACCGCCGAGCTCGTCATGGTGATGGGGACGCAAGGGTCCTCGCCGCGTTCCGCGGGCGCGTGGATGGCCGTGTTCGCCGATCGCGCCCCGGCGGGCACCGTCGGCGGCGGCAAGGTGGAGGATATCGCCCTCACCGAGGCGTCCGAGCTGCTCGCTGCGGGGGCGTCCCGTACCGTGAGCTACACCATGGGCGGTAAGAAGAGCGATACCGGCATGATCTGCGGCGGGCTGATCACCTTATGCTACCTGTATGTCGACGCCTCGCAGCGCAACGTGTTCGCCTGCGTGCGCGACGTGCTCGCCGCGCATGGGGAGGGCGTGTTCGCCCTCGATCTGGCTCCGTTCGGCGAGGCGCCCGACGGCGCGGCGCACGGGCGGGACTCGGCTCGCACGGTGGCGGGCACGCTGCCTGTGGCCGTGGAGCATCCGGCCGACCGGCATGCGATCGTCGCCGGTGTGGCCGAGGGACGCTACCTCGAGCCCATCTGTCCGGAGGGCTTCACCTATATCTTCGGCTGCGGACATGTGGGGCGCGCGCTGACGGCGGCGCTTTCCGCCGCCGGCTTTGCCGTGATCGCCTGCGACGACCGTCCCGAGATGCTGACCGAGGAGCTGCTGCCGGGTGCGCTCGAGCGCAGGCTCGTGGATTACGACGACCTCGCCGCGACGTGCTCCATCGGCGGGCGCGACCTCGTGGTGAGCGCCACCTCGGGGCATGGTAGCGACTACGAGGTCATCTCCCAGGCGCTTGCGGCGCATCCGTCGTATGTGGGCTGCTTGGGCAGCAAGCGCAAGACGGGCTTCGTGCGCGACCGCCTGATCGCGGACGGCTTCTCCGCGCAGGACGCCGAGCGGCTGCACATGCCCATCGGCCTTCCCATCCATGCGGAGACGCCCGCCGAGATCGCCGTGAGCATCGCGGCCCAGATGATCGAGCATCGCCGCACCGCCCTGTTGCCGCGCCCGCACTGAACGATCGGTTCACGAGCCGCGTGCGAAGGGGGTCGATAGCAGGGGAGTCGGCGTATCGTCGGATATTCCTTTGCCAGCGCAGGGCGGTTTCGCTGTCATGGCCGGGTCATATCGATCGTGCGAAAGGATCGTCATGGCATTCGTGATCCTGTACCTGCTCGTCAACATCGCCGCGGGCGCCATCGCCTGCTTTGTCGGCAAGAAGCTGTTCTACATCATGCTCGGCGCGCTCGTGTTCCTCGGCGTGCTCAACATCGGCCTGTCCGCCTCCGAGGGCTCCGCGACCTCGATCGTGGTAGCGGTCGTGGTCGGTTTCGTGGCCGCGTTGCTGTCCAAGTACATGTACAAGGCCGGCGTGTTTTCGATCGGCGCGCTGTCGGGTGCGGCCCTCGGCTTCATCGTGACGATGCTGCTTCCCGCCGAAGCCGGCGATTACCTCGGCATCATCATGGCGGTCGCCGCGCTGCTGATCGGCCTTGCCGCCCTGCGCTGGTGCGACCTGTTCGTGCGCCTGGGCACGGCGTACGCCGGCGCGACGTTCGTCTCGTCCAACCTGCTCGCGGCCGTCCTGTCGTTCGGCAAGCTCGCCGAGCTCGCCGTCCCGGGCGATGCCGCCGCGACCTTCGACGCCCTGTCCTCCTATATCGGCGGCGACTTCTCCGCCGCCTATGCCACGCCGATCCTCGTGGGCGTCATCGTGCTCACCGTCGTCGGCGCCATCGTGCAGAAGCGCAACGACTAGTTCCCACTTCGACACACCATGCAAAATAACCCCAGGGGTTTTATTACACGAAGGGCATCGGGAGATGCCCTTCGTGTAATAAAACCCCTGGGGTTATTTTGCATGGGGGTTACAATGGGATGCCGAGGGATATTCGATCGGATGACGGGGGATTGCGATGATCTGTCAGCGCTGTGGAACCATCATGGCGGAGGGTTCGCGTTTCTGCACGGAGTGCGGGGCTCCGCTCGACACGGCGGCCTCCCAGGCCCCTGCGGGCGACACCGCAGTTCAGCCCACGTCCCAGCAACAGACTCCCGCGCCCCAGCGCGCCTCCAAGGCGCCGACGGTCGCCGTCATCGCCGTGGTCCTCATCGCGATCTTCATCGGCGTCCCGGCCGTCCTGTTCGCCACGGGCGTCATCACGGCGCCGTGGGAGCACGAGGAGGAGCCGGTGACCTCCGGCACCTCGATCAGCGTGGTCATGAACGAGGGCGACGCGACGGGGGAGTCCGCCGCCGGCGAGGCTGATGCGGACGATGGCGCCGATGCGGATGGCACGGGCGCCGTCGGGCGCACCCAGCGGGTCGAATCCCAGCCCACCCGCGAGTTCGTGCCCAGCTCCATCCAGCTCGACCTGTCCGATCGAGACGATTACGAGGCGATCAACGTCTTCATCTCGAACTTCTCCGAGCTGGCGGCCGGCCTGACGACGCGTGACCACTTCGATCGCGACGAGCCGCTCACCGACGACATGCGCTTCGAGCTCATCCGTTTCATGCAGTACCACATGGCCTACAACAACAACCCGCACCTGGAGGGCGTGTCGAGCGGCGACGCGATGGGCGACGAGGGCTACGCCATGCGCATCCCCGCCGATTACTTCATCGATCTGATGGACCGTTACTTCGGGCTCGCCTTCACCGAAAGCGATCTGGTCTACGACAAGAACCCCGGCGAGACGCACGCGCCGAACGCCGATCGCGGCACCGTGCACGACGGCTGGTTCTACTACGTCTACGAGACGGGCGTCGCCTGGCCGAGCCAGGGTGTCTCGGCCGTGACCTCGGCCACGGATTTGGGCGATAACCTCTACCAGGTGACCTTCGACGTCTACCAGCCGTCGAGCTCGCTGCTGCCGGAGGACATCTCCATGGACACCTACGGGCTGCCGCTCTCCGACATGCTCGATGCGGTGGGGGCGAGCTCCACGCCCATCTACAGCGGCACCGCCGTGGTGGAGGCCCGCTACGATGACGGCGAGATCGCGTTCACGCTCTATCGGATGAACTGACGGCGTCCGGCCTTCCTGCGGGCAGATGTAAATGCACCCGGTTGCGGCGTGCCGCGGGGATGTAAAAGCACCCCAGGGGTTTTCTTACACCGGCGCGGGAATATCCCGCGCCGGTGTAAGAAAACCCCTGGGGTGCTTTTACATCCCCGCGGCACCACATGCACCTGCCCGTTTCCGCGGGAAAATGTGGATTTCCACAGCATGCAAGGTTTTTCTGGCAATCGGCGCCGCATACGCGTATCATACCGACTCGTATTGCCCGGCTCCTGTCGGTCAATCGTCATGCCGGTCCGCCATACCCGGCGTGAACGCGACAGGAGGCACGAGGACAGCGAGGCACCAGGCCGTGCATACCGGCCGCCGACCGCCGAGCCACTTGCCCCGTGCTTAAAACCCCGAAGGAGTGAACATGGCAGAAGAGAAGTACGTCCCGCGCCTCAAGGCCAAGTACGACAACGAGGTCAAGCAGCAGCTGCATGACAAGTTCCAGTACAAGAACGTCATGATGATCCCGAAGTTCGAGAAGATCGTCGTGAACATGGGCGTCGGCGAGGCCGCCACCGATTCCAAGGCGATCGAGGGTGCCGTCCGCGACCTGCGCGCCATCACCGGCCAGCAGCCGATGGTCACCCGCGCCCGCAAGTCCATCGCATCGTTCCACCTGCGTGCCGGCATGCCGATCGGCGCCAAGGTCACCCTGCGCGGCGACCGCATGTGGGAGTTCTTCGACCGTCTGACCTCCGTGGCCATCCCCCGTATCCGCGACTTCCGCGGCATCTCGCCCAAGAGCTTCGACGGCCGCGGCAACTTCTCCATGGGTGTCACCGAGCAGCTGATCTTCCCCGAGATCGACTTCGACTCGATCGATCGCACCCGCGGTATGGACATCACCATCGTGACGACCGCGAAGACCGACGAAGAGGCCAAGGCCCTTCTGGACGCCTTCGGGTTCCCGTTCAAGAAATAGGTTCATCTGCCCCGGCTCCGGGCGGCGCGCAACCGGCGTGCTGCCCGTCCGGCGCTTTGATACACATCAGTGAGGAGGAAATAAGTGGCTAAGACATCGATGATCGTCAAGCAGCAGCGCAAGCAGAAGTTCTCGACGCGTGAGTACACGCGTTGCCAGCGTTGCGGCCGTCCGCACTCGGTCTACCGTAAGTTCGGTCTGTGCCGTGTCTGCTTCCGCGAGCTCGCGCTCAAGGGCGAACTTCCCGGCATCAAGAAGGCCAGCTGGTAAGTCACTGCCAGCGCACCGCGCCCAAACAGGCGCGCTGCACGGAAGATCGTGCCATTCTCAAGGCTCGTCCGCTACGGGTGGATGAGAACCGGTGGCACAGGTTCATCAAGAACGAAGGAGAATCTGCATGAACGTCACAGACCCGATCGCAGATATGCTGACGCGCATTCGCAACGCGAATTCTGCGAACAAGGCCGAGGTCTCCATGCCGAGCAGCAAGAAGCTCGTGGAGATCGCACGCGTCATCTACGAGGAGGGCTACATCGAGGGCTACACGGTCGAGGATACCGTCCCCCAGAAGACCCTCCACATCACCCTCAAGTACGGCCCCAAGAAGACCAAGGTCATCCAGGGCATCAAGCGCATTTCCAAGCCCGGTCTGCGCAAGTACGCCGGCGTCGCCGACCTGCCCCGCGTCCGCGGTGGCCTCGGTACCGCCATCATCTCCACCAGCCGCGGCGTCATGACCGACCGCGATGCCCGCGCGACGGGTGTCGGCGGCGAGATCATCGCATTCGTCTGGTAGTCGTTTCGGCGCGTAGAAGGAAAGGATACACCCGTGTCTCGTATCGGTAATAAGCCTGTCCAGATTCCCGCCGGAGTCGAAGTGGCAGTCGACGGCAACCACATCGCCGTCAAGGGTTCCAAGGGCACCCTCGAGATGGATTTCTACAACAAGCTCGCCATCAACGTCGAGGATGGCGTCCTGACCGTCTCCCGTCCCGACGATGAGCGCGAGACCCGCGCTCGCCATGGCCTGACCCGTGCCCTCATCGCCAACATGGTCGAGGGCGTCTCCGAGGGCTTCACCAAGTCCCTTGAGCTCGCCGGCGTCGGCTACCGTGTCCAGCTCAAGGGCACGACCCTCGAGCTCTCGCTCGGCTATTCGCACCCCGTGACCTACCCCGCTCCCGAAGGCATCACCTTCGAGGTGCCCGACAACACCCACATCCATGTCAAGGGCATCGACAAGCAGCAGGTCGGCCAGGTTGCGGCCGAGATCCGCTCCAAGCGTCCGCCTGAGCCTTACAAGGGCAAGGGTATCCACTATGTCGGCGAGCACATCCGCCGCAAGCTCGGTAAGGCCGCTAAGTAGTAGGCGTTCCCACGCCGGTAAGACCGGCACCCCGTCAGGTGCCGGCACAGTACTTCTAAGGAGTTTCGCATGGATAAGAACAAGGCGAAGAGGGAAGGCCTCAAGCGCCGTCAGCGTCGTGTCCGCGGCAAGATCTTCGGTACCCCCGAGCGTCCGCGCCTGCGCGTCACCCGCACCAACGCCAACATCTACGCTCAGATCGTCGACGACACCAAGGGCCACACCCTCGTGTCCGCCTCGACGCTCGAGAAGGAGTTCGAGGGCATGACCACCTCGAACAAGGAGGCTGCCGAGAAGGTCGGCGAGCTCGTGGGCAAGCGCGCCCTCGACGCCGGCATCGAGGCCGTCACCTTCGACCGCGGCGGCCGCATCTATCACGGCCGTGTCAAGGCCCTCGCCGATGGCGCCCGCGCCGCCGGCCTGAAGTTCTAGGAGGTATGTAGCAAATGGCTCGCAACATCAAGCAGCAGCGCGAGGCCTCCGAGTTCGAGGAGCGCGTCGTCTTCATCAACCGTGTGTCCAAGACCGTCAAGGGCGGCCGTCGCATGTCGCTCGTGGCCCTCGTGGTCGTCGGTGACGGCAAGGGCAACGTCGGTCTGGGCATGGGCAAGTCCGCCGAGGTGCCCCTGGCCATCTCCAAGGCCACGATCGACGCCAAGAAGAACATGTTCCATGTTCCCGTGACCGAGGAGGGCACCATCCCGCACGAGGTCATCGGTCACTTCGGTGCCGGCCGCATCATCATCAAGCCCGCTGTCGAGGGTACCGGCGTCATCGCCGGCGGCGCCGTGCGCCCCCTCTTCGAGCTCGCGGGCATCAAGAACGTCCTGTCCAAGTCCCTGGGTACCGACAACGGCCTGAACATCATCAAGGCCGCTGCCGAGGGCCTCAAGGAGCTCTCCAGCCCCGAGGATGTCGCCGAGCGCCGTGGCATCACCGTTTCCCAGATGTTTGTCGGGAAGGAGAAGTAGGCATGGCTAAGACCATCAAGATTCAGCAGGTCCGCAGCATCAACGGCTGCAAGGAGGACCAGAAGAGGACCGTGCGCGCGCTCGGCCTGCACCGCATCCGTGAGGTGCGCGAGATCGCCGACAACGAGAGCGTTCGCGGCATGATCTTCAAGGTCAAGCACCTTGTCGAGATTGTAGAGGAGTAGCAATGCAGCTTCATGACCTTAAGCCCAACGCGGGCTCTACTCACAAGCGCAAGCGCATCGGTCGCGGCAACTCTTCCGGCCAGGGCACCTACGCCGGCCGTGGTCAGAACGGCCAGGGTTCGCGTTCCGGCGGCACCAAGGGTGCCGGCTTCGAGGGCGGCCAGACCCCGCTCGCGATGCGTCTGCCCAAGCTCCCCGGCTTCAAGAACCCCCGTCGCATCGAGTTCGCGCCCGTGAACGTCTCCCGTCTTGAGGAGAAGTTCGAGGACGGCGCTGTCGTCGACGGTGCCGCGCTCAAGGCCGCCGGCATCATCAAGAACGAATTCGAGCCCGTCAAGGTGCTCGGCAACGGTGAAATCACGAAGAAGCTCACGGTCAAGGTCGACAAGGTCTCGGCTTCCGCCCAGGCCAAGATCGAGGCCGCCGGCGGAAAGGTCGAGCTCCCGTGCTAACTGGTCTTAAAAACGCATTCCGTATCAAGGAGCTGCGCGACAAGATCATCTTCACCATTGCTATGCTCGTGGTGTACCGCGTCGGTGCCCACGTCCCTGTGCCCGGCATCCCCTTCCAGGCGATGCTGGGCCTTTTCGAGGCGACCGGCAACACGGTCGCCTCGGGCGCAATGGCGCTGCTGAACCTGTTCTCAGGTGGCGCGCTCTCCTACGTCTCGGTGTTCTCGCTGGGTATCATGCCCTACATCACGAGCTCCATCATCATGCAGATGCTCCAGAGCGTGGTTCCGTCCCTGCATGAGCTGGCTCGCGAGGGCGAGGTCGGTCAGACCAAGATCACCCAGTACTCCCGTTATCTGACGCTTGCGCTCGCGCTGCTCAACGCGGTGGGCTACCTGTTCCTCTTCAAGAGCTTCGGCATCTCGTTCACGGGTGCCGGCGCTCCCGAGGTCATCCTCGACATCATGGTGGTCGGCACCCTTGTCGCCGGCGCCATGCTGATCATGTGGATCGGCGAGCTCATCACCCAGCGCGGTATCGGCAACGGCATGAGCCTGATCATCTTCGCCAACATCATGGCGGGCCTGCCCCAGGCGATCTTCTCGTCCGTGTCCGACGGCACCTCGGCGAGCCTGATCCTCACCGCGGTCATCGTGGTGGTCATCCTGCTCGTCATCCCGCTGATCGTGTACCTGGAGCGCGGCCAGCGCCGCATCCCGGTGCAGTACGCCAAGCGCGTCGTGGGCCGTCGCATCATGGGTGGCCAGTCCACCTATCTGCCGATCAAGGTCAACACCGCCGGCGTCATCCCCATCATCTTCGCGAGCGCCATCCTGTACCTGCCCGCCCAGCTCGCCGTGTTCTTCCCCGGCATCGGCTGGATCCAGGCGGTCGCGGGTGCGCTGTCGTCCGGCTGGATCAACTGGATCCTCAACGTGGCCCTCATCGTGTTCTTCGCGTACTTCTACACCTCCATGGTGTTCAATCCCGAGGACACGGCCGAGAACCTCAAGAAGCAGGGCGGCTTCATCCCCGGCGTTCGCCCCGGTCGCGCCACCGCGGCCTACATCAAGAACGCCCTGAACAAGATCACGCTGCCGTCGGCCATCTTCCTGGCGCTCATCGCCATCGTGCCGTCCATCGTGTTCTCGTTCACCGGCAACCAGCTCATCCAGGCCTTCGGCGGCACCTCGGTGCTCATCATGGTCGGCGTGGTGCTCGACACCATCGCCAAGCTGGAGAGCCAGCTCAAGATGTACGATTACGACGGGTTCTTCAAGTAGGTTCACGAAGGTAAGGAGTACCGATGAATCTCGTGCTTTTGGGAGCGCCCGGTGCCGGTAAGGGCACCCTGGCCCAGCAGCTCGTCGCCGAGTACGGCGTCGCGCACATCTCCACCGGCGACCTTCTTCGCGCCGCCGTCAAGGGCGGTACCGCCCTCGGCATCCAGGCCAAGAAGTACATGGATGCCGGCGAGCTCGTCCCCGACCAGCTCGTGATCGACCTGGTCAAGGAGCGCCTGGCCGCCGACGACGCCCAGAAGGGCTTCATCCTCGACGGGTTCCCGCGCAACACGGTCCAGGCCGTGACGCTCGACTCCGAGCTGTCCGGGCTGCATCGCGAGCTCGACTGCGCGCTGCTGGTCGACGTCGCCTCGAACGTCATCATCGACCGTCTCTCCAGCCGTCGTGCCTGCCGCGACTGCGGCTACACCGGCACCGCCGCCGATGAGGTCTGCCCCAAGTGCGCAGGCGAGATGTACCAGCGCGACGACGACAAGCCCGAGACGATCGCCAACCGTCTGGACGTCTACGAGAAGAACACCGCCCCGCTCGTGGAGTACTACCGCGGCCAGGGCAAGCTCAAGATCGTCGATGGCCAGGGCAAGATCGACGCGGTCTACGCCGCTGCGAAGGAAGTCCTCGGTCTATGATCAAGATCAAGTCTGCACAAGAGATCGAGCAGATGAAGAAGGCTGGAGCGCTGTCTAAGATGGCGCTCCGCCGCGTTGGGGCCATGGTGCGCCCCGGCGTATCGACCTTCGAGCTCGATCAGCTCGCCGAGCAGATCATCCGCATGCACGGCGGCGTGCCCGCGTTCAAGGGCTACGGCGGTTTTCCGGGCACGATCTGCGCGAGCGTGAACGATCAGGTCGTCCACGGCATCCCCAACCCGGATGTCATCCTGCGCGACGGCGACATCATCTCGGTCGATACCGGTGCGATCGTCGACGGCTGGGTGGGCGACAACGCGTGGACCTTCTACTGCGGCACGCCCTCGCCCGAGGTGCAGGCCCTGTGCGAGGTCACGCGCGACTGTCTCAAGGCCGGCATCGAGCAGGCCGTGCCGGGCAACCACATCGGCGACATCGGACATGCCGTCCAGACGCTCGCCGAGGCCCACGGCTACGGCGTGCTGCGCGATTACGTCGGTCACGGCGTCGGCCGCAACATGCACGAGGACCCCAACGTCCCCAACTACGGTAAGAAGGGACGCGGCGTCCGTCTGCAGGCCGGTATGGTCATCGCCATCGAGCCGATGATCACGCTCGGCACCAACCATGTGACCACCGGTGCCGACGGTTGGGTCGTCGCGACCAACGACCACCTGGCCGCCGCGCACTACGAGAACACCATCGCCATCACCGACGACGGTCCGGTTATCCTGACCGTCGACGAGCGCGGCCCCTGGTGCTCCATGCAGGGCGGCCAGCTCTAGCGGTCCGATCCCAAACGACTCCTGAGGGCCCCGGGATATCCTTCCGTGCTCAAACAGTCCTCGCGCTTCGCGCTGCGGAACTGCGCCGTAAGGATATCCCGGGGCCCTTCCTGTAACGGGGATAGTTCGCACATCAAAGAGGGGCGGATCGCGGCGGCGGGTCGGGCGCTTACCAGCGCCACTTCCCGCCGCCGGCGCATGCGCGGCATGCGCTCCTCCATTCCAAGCGGCAACTGAGGTCGCATAGGGGAGGGGTCCGGGTTGCGACCCCGCTTTCCGCCCACGTGCCAAAACGACTTCCGACGACTGAGAATGATTTCGCAAGCTGGGGAGACCCTCATTTAGAACGCCCTACAATGGTTGAGCTATGGCGCGGGGCCCTGATATACCCGCCGCGCGCAGTTCCGCAGGCCGAAGGCCGAGGACTGTCTGAGCACGACGGGTATATCAGGGCCCCGCGCCCACACCCCTCGATCAATTGTGGAGCGATTACGAATCTGCCATCCTCAGCATGCTTTTTGTTATCATTCTCAGTTGCTGTCGTTTTCTAGAGAAAGATGATTGCTTTGAAGAAGGAAGATGCTATCGAACTCGAGGGCACGGTAACCGAGCCCCTGCCCAACGCGATGTTCCGTGTTGAGCTCGAGAACGGTCATTCGGTTCTCTGCTCCATCTCGGGCAAGATCCGTATGAACTACATCCGCATTCTGCCGGGCGACAAGGTCGTCGTGGAGCTTTCCCCCTACGATCTGACGCGCGGACGCATCACCTATCGCTACAAGTAGCGACCGCACCACACGTGCATCTCTGCGATCGTAAGGCCTGCTCAACCGTACGATCGCGTTTGCATGTCCATCCAGCCATCAGTTATTCACGCCTGCGGCTGGGCGAGTAGATACATTCCATTTGTAGTTTGAGCACTACCGAAAGGAAGAACGATGAAGGTACGTCCTTCGGTCAAGAAGATGTGCGATAAGTGCAAGATCATCCGGCGCCACGGCAAGGTTCTCGTCATCTGCGAGAATCCTCGCCACAAGCAGCGTCAGGGCTAAGAGAGGAGACCAACGTTGGCCCGTATCAATGGTGTCGACCTTCCGCGCGAGAAGCGCGTTGAGATCGGTCTGACCTACATCTACGGCATCGGCCGCACCACCGCCACCAAGATCTGCAACGACTGTGGCATCAACGTCGATACCCGCGTCCGTGACCTCACCGACGAGGAAGTCGACAAGATCCGTAAGTACATCGACCAGAACCACATCATGGTCGAGGGTGACCTCCGCCGTGAGCGCAACCAGAACGTCAAGCGTCTGATGGACATCGGCTGCAACCGCGGCCTCCGTCACCGCAAGGGCCTCCCTGTCCGTGGCCAGCGCACCCACACCAACGCTCGTACCCGCAAGGGTCCGAAGCGCCAGATCGGTGCCAAGAAGAAGAAATAAGGGAGACTGACTACCTATGGCTACTGCTAAGAACAAGCGCAACGCGCGTGACGCGCGCATCAAGCGTTCCGATCGCAAGAACATCTCCGTGGGTCAGGCCCACATCCGTTCGACCTTCAACAACACGATCGTGTCCATCACGGACTCCCAGGGCAACGTCATCGCCTGGAAGTCCGCCGGTACCGTCGGTTTCAAGGGTTCCCGTAAGTCCACCCCGTTTGCCGCCCAGATGGCCGCCGAGGCCTGCGCCAAGATCGCCATGGAGCACGGCATGCACAAGGTCGCCGTCTTCGTGAAGGGCCCCGGCTCGGGTCGCGAGACCGCGATCCGCTCGCTTCAGGCCGCCGGCCTCGAGGTCTCGAGCATCCAGGACAAGACCCCCATCCCGCACAACGGCTGCCGCCCCAAGAAGCGTCGCCGCGTGTAACTCATCGAAAGGATCGATAAACTATGGCAATCGATAGGACTCCGGTTCTCAAGCGCTGCCGTCAGCTCGGGATCGATCCCGCTGAGCTCGGCTACAGCGGCAAGGAATCCAAGCGTCAGCCCAAGCGTCGCCGTAAGGAATCCGAGTACGGCATGCAGCTGCGCGAGAAGCAGAAGGTCAAGTTCATCTACGGCGTGCTCGAGAAGCAGTTCCACAGCTACTTCGTCCGCGCCCGCAAGATGCCCGGCATCACCGGCGAGAACCTCATGATGCTGCTCGAGACCCGTCTCGACAACGTCGTGTTCCGCCTGGGCTTCGCCCGCACCCGCAAGGAGGCTCGCCAGTCCGTCCGCCACGGTCACTTCACCGTGAACGGCCGTCGCGTCGACATCCCCTCCTACCTCGTCAAGCCCGGCGACGTCGTCGCCGTGGGCGAGAAGTACCGCGATCTTCTCCCCATCAAGGAGGCTCTCATCCAGTCCGAGCGTTTCGAGGTTCCCGGCTGGCTCGAAGTTGATATCGAGAAGCTGTCCGGCAACGTGCTCGCCAACCCGAGCCGTGAGCAGATCAGCGGCGACATCAACGAGCAGCTCATCGTCGAGCTCTACTCTAAGTAGTCCGTTTGGGCTGCTGAGGCTGGAGGTATTACATGTCAGAATTCATTAGGCCCCAGGTTCAGGTCGAAGAGATCAACGAGACGTCCGCCCGCGTGTCGGTCGAGCCGCTTGAGCGCGGCTACGGCGATACGCTCGGTAACTCGCTTCGCCGCGTCCTGCTCTCCTCGCTCGAGGGCGCTGCGGTCGAGGCCATCCAGATCGATGGTGCCCAGCACGAGTTCATGACCATCCCGAACATGGTCGAGGATGTCACCGACATCGTCCTGAACGTCAAGGGTCTGGTGTTCCATTCGCTCGGCACCAACGTCGAGGGCACCGCGACCATCTCGGTCGACGGTCCGTGCGAGGTCACCGGTGCTGACTTCTTCATCCCTGCGGAGTTCGAGCTCGTCAACCCCGAGCAGCACATCGCCACGCTTAACGAGGGTGGCCACCTCACCATGAGCATGCGCATCGGTCACGGTCGCGGCTACGTGTCCTACGAGGGCAACAAGCGCGACAACGACCCGATCGGTGTGATCCACGTCGACTCGCTGTACTCGCCGGTCCGCCGCTGCGCCAAGCTCGTCGAGGCGTGCCGCGTCGGCCAGCACACCGACTACGACCGCCTGGTCTTGGAAATCGAGACCAACGGTGCCATCACCCCGCGTGAGGCCGTGGTGCAGGCTGCGAACATCATCAACCAGCATATGGCTGCGTTCATGAACCTCGCCGACGCCCCCGAGGCGGAGGAGGAGGTCTCGATCTTCGCCCCCGAGACCACCAGCGACAATGCTGAGCTCGACAAGCAGATCGAGGATCTGGACCTGTCCGTCCGTTCCTACAACTGCCTGAAGCGCGCCAGCATCCACTCCGTGCGTCAGCTCGTCGAGTTCTCCGAGAACGACCTGCTGAATATCCGCAACTTCGGCGTGAAGTCCATTGAGGAAGTCAAGGACAAGCTCGAGTCCATGGGCCTGAGCCTCAAGGCTTAATGCCCTATCTGTAATAGAGGAGACCACACCTATGCGTCACAACAGGAAGAAGGGCCTGAAGCTCGGTACCGACGCGAGCCACACCAAGGCCATGAAGAAGAGCCTCGCCCAGGCGCTCTTCGCCAACGATCGCATCAAGACGACCGAGACCCGCGCCAAGGCGCTCCGCGGTTTCGCCGAGCCCATCATCACCTGGGCCAAGAAGGGCGACCTGCACTCCCGTCGTCTGGCCATCGCCAAGCTCGGCGATAAGGATCTCGTCAAGGAGATCTTCGAGAAGGCCGCTCAGGGCATGTGGGCCGACCGCAACGGCGGTTACACCCGCATCATGAAGCTCGGTCACCGTAAGGGCGACAACGCCGAGATGGTCATCATCGAGATCGTTTCCGAGCCGGTCGTCAAGAAGGCCGCGCCGGCCAAGGCCACCGAGCCCAAGAAGGCCCCTAAGAAGGTCGAGGCTGTCGAGGAGGCTCCCGCCGAGGAGACCGCCGAGGCCGAGGCCACCGAGGAGACCGCTGCCGAGTAGCGCTGCGCTGCTCAGGTTCGCACTGTTCAAGGGCACGTCGCATGACGTGCCCTTTTTTCATTGAAGGCATAATCGGGCACATAGGAGGGGAGGCGTTCATGCTCGAGGCATCCAAGGTTTCGGTGCTCTACCGCGGCGGGGACGCCGCGGCGCTCGACGGCGTTTCGCTTCGCGTCGACGCCGGCGAGATCGTCTCGCTCGTGGGCGCCAACGGCTCGGGCAAGTCGACGCTCGGTGCCCTCCTGTGCGCCATGCGCCTGCCCGACACCGGTTCGGTTACGGTCGATGGGGCCGACCCGGCGCGCTCGGCAGCCGACCGCCGCGAGATGCGCCGCCGCGTGGGGCTCGTGCGCCAGCATCCCTTCGACCAGCTCGTGTCGACCGTCGTCTTCGATGAGGTGGCGTTCGGCCCGCGCAATCTCGGGCTCGATCACGATGCCGTCCGCGCACGCGTCGACCGGGCGCTTGCGCGCGTGGGCCTCGACGGCTTGGAGCGTCGCGACACGACGGCGCTGTCCGGCGGCGAGCAGCAGCGGCTCGCCTTGGCCGGCGTGCTCGCCATGGAGCCGTCCTACATCGTACTCGACGAGGCGTCCTCGATGCTCGACGCGTCGGCGCGCCCGCGCTACCGCGCGCTCGTGGCCGAGCTCGCCGCCTCGGATATCGGCATCGTGCAGATCACCCACGATCCGCTCGAGATCCTCTCGTCGCGGCGCGTCGTCGTGCTCGATGCGGGCCGTGTGGCGTTCGAGGGTGCTCCGCTCGACCTGCTGCTCGACCATGCCGATCTGTGGGATGGGACCATCGTGTCCCATCCTGCGGTAGAGGCGCTCAGATACGCCTGTGGGCGGGGATTCCACCCGTCGGGTACGCCGACACCGCAGGCGGCCGTCTCGTGGCTTCTCGAGGGTTACAGGGCTTCATGCATCGATCGGGCGGATCTCGCGCATGCGCTCACATGCTGCGAGGGTCGCGTGGCGGACAGCGTACGTCGCGACGCGTGTCCCGAGAACGCGAATCCCGTCATCGCGATCGACGGCGTCTCGTATTCCTATGACGGCCGCGAGCAGGTGCTGCGCGATGTCTCCCTGGACCTGCGCGCCGGTGAGGTCGCACTGATCGCCGGTACGTCGGGATCGGGCAAGTCGACGCTCGCGTGCATCGCCGCCGGCCTGATCGCGTCCGATGCCGGCACGGTGGCGGTCTGTGGCGCCGCGCCGCGTCCGGGGGACGTGGGGATGGCCTTCCAGCGTCCCGAGGACCAGCTGTTCTGCGAGTCGGTCGCCGACGAGCTCGCCTTCGCGCCGCGCAATCTCGGCTGCGATGAGGATGAGGTCGCCGCCCGCGTGCGGCGTGCGGCGGGTTTCGTCGGGCTCGACGACGCGCTCATGGGCCGCTATCCGTTCGAGTTGTCCGGCGGGCAGGCGCGTCGGGTCGCGGTCGGCTCGGTGCTGTCCCTCGAAGCCGTCGCCTATATCCTGGATGAGCCGACGGCGGGCCTCGACGCAGCCGGTCGCGACCATATGCATGCGCTCGCCCGCAATCTCGCCGACGCCGGGCGTGCGGTCGCCATCATCAGCCACGACCTCGAGGAATGGCTGGACGTGGTCGATCGTGTCGTCTTCGTGCGCGATGGTCGTATCGTCTGGATCGGCTCGGCCGGCTCGCTTCACGAAGATGCCGGTGCGTTCGCTGCCGCCGGGCTGGATGCGCCGCTTTCGTTCGAGCTCGCGCGCGCCCTGCGGGAAGCCTTGGACGGTGATCGCCCGTGAGGCTCGCCAATCCGCTCGGCGCCTTCGTCGCCCGCGACACCCCGCTTGCCCGTATCGATGCGCGCGTGAAGATCGCGCTGCTGCTCGCCGCCGCGATCGCGGTGTTCGCGACCGGCATCTCCTGGGCGTTTCTCGCCTGGATCGTCGTGCTCGTGCTGGTGTGCCGCACGGCGCGGCTCGATGTCGCATCGCATGCGCGCTCGCTGCTGCCCGTCGCGTTCATCCTCGCGTTCACGCTCGCCGCCAACGCGCTCGCGCTCGACGGCCATGGCGATATCGCCCTTGTCGGACCGGTCGGGATCGATACGGCGGGCGGCCTTCGCGGCGTGGTGGCGGTGGCGCGCATCGTGGTGCTGCTCGGGCTGGCGCTGAGCGTGTCCGCCTCGACCACGCCTCCGCAGCTCGCCGATGCCTGCGTGAGCCTGCTGTCGCCGCTCGCCCGCTTCAAGGTGCCCGTCGCCGATATCGGCCTCATGCTGTCGCTTGCGCTGCGGTTCATCCCCATCGTCTCGGAGGAGTTCTCGCGCATCCAGCTCGCGCAGCGCTCCCGCGGGGTGGACTTCGAGCGCGGCGGGATCGTCGCGCGCGTCTCGTCGTGGGCATCCGTCCTCACGCCGCTCGTGGTGAGCCTGTTCCGCCGCGCCGAGCGTCTGGGCGAATCGATGGAGGCCCGATGCTATGCTGGTGGCGACGGCGCGCTCATCACGCTACCGCCGCTTACGTGCCGTGACCGGGTCGTTCTGGTCGTCGGCGTGCTGGTCGCCGCGGCCATCCCGCTCGCGGCGTGGCTCGTGTAGATACGATACGGAAGGGAAGGTCCCATGACGCAGGAGGAGACGCGCCCGATCGCATCCGTCGACCACGGTACGCCCGAGGAGCTCGACGGCACGCTCGTGTTCCGACTGGGCTATGACGGCGCTGTCTACTCGGGCTTTGCCGAGCAGCCCGGGCAGACGACCGTCGCCGGCGAGATCCGCCGTGCGCTCGAGACGTTCCTGCGTCGCGAGATCGAGCTCACCTGCGCCGGCAGGACCGACGCCGGCGTCCATGCGGTCGGCCAGTACGTCAGCCTGCCCGTCCACGAATCCGAGCTCGAGGTGACGCGGAGCCGCTGGATGCGGGCGCTCGCGGCGCTGCTGCCGCACGACATCGCGGTGAGCGGGGTCTATCACGCCGCCCCCGGGTTCTCGGCGCGCTTCGATGCCCGCTCGCGGACCTACACGTACCGCATCGTCACCGGCGACGCCCCGCCGCTGCTCACCCGGTCGGTGACGTGGTGGCATCGTCTGCCGCTCGACGTCGACGCCATGCAGGACGCCGCGGATCGCCTACTGGGCGAGCGGGATTTCAAGAGCTTCTGCAAGACCGCCTCGGCGGTCGGCAAGCCGACGCATCGCTGCGTGATGGAGGCGACGTTCGCCCGCGAGCAGGCGCTCGGCGAGGAATGCCTTGCGTTCACGATCCGCGGTAACGCCTTCCTGCACTCCATGGTCCGCACGATCGTGGGGACGCTCGTGGAGGTCGGGTGCCATCGTCGTGATCCCGTCTGGGTCGACGAGGTGCTCGCGGCCTGCGACCGCGCCGCCGCCGGTCCGACCGCACCCGCGCGCGGCCTGTGCTTCATGGACGTCGCCTACGACAACGGTGCGCTCACCGTTTGCCCGTAAGCGGGCGGGCACTGCCGGGAAGGTGCCGGCTCGGTTTTTCGCATGGGCGCGCCTGCTGCGTGGCAGCCGAAGATGATGAAGCTGTGGCGGCGTGATGTGATTCATTTGATGCCGTCGCCTGCGCGATGCCGCGTGCGCGGACGTGCGGTCCGCTGGTGCTACTATGGCCGTATAGACCGTGTCCCCAGGAGGCTGACGTGGCCCATCGAGCACCAAAGCGACCGCGCGTGAGCGTCATCATGGCAATTCATGATGGCGCGTCTACGTTTGCGCGCGCGGCCGACAGCGTGCTAAACCAATCGTGCTCCGGCGTCGAGCTCGTCGTGGTCGATTGCGCGTCGCGGGACCGGACCCCCTCGATGCTCGAAAGCTATCGCGACCGCGATATCCGCGTGGAATCCGTGACCCTCGATACCGATGATGTGCTGGCGGGATTCCGTCGCGGTCTGCATGAGGCGCGCGGCTCCTATGTCATGTTCATGCGCCAGGCCGACTGGCTCGCCCCGGACGCGCTGTCCGCGCTTGTGGATTCGGCCGAGGCGGACGAGCTGCAGATGGTCTTCGCGTCCCGCTCGGAAGACGTGTGGGACCGTCGCCGCGAGTCCTGTCGCGCGCGTCTGCTCGATCTCGATCGCCATGTGTGGACAAGCGACGATGACATCCGCCATGCGGTCGGGACCCTCTACGAGCGCGGGCTGTTCGACACCGCGGCGGGCGTCGTGGTCGAGCGCGAGCTCGCCCGCCAGCGCCCCGAGGTGCCGTCGACCGTGGACCAGGGCTTCGCGTTCGTCCTTGCGTGCCTGCGCGATGCGGTGCGCATGGGGACCGTCGACGGCCCTCTCTATCACGCCGTCGTCTTCGAGACGGACGGCCGCGAGCCTTTCGATCCCGATCTTGCCGAGCGGTGCTCGTACGAGCACGCGCAGATGATGTCGCTCGTCGCGCAGTGGGGGATGGATACCGACCCCGAAGTCGCCGCCCCCATCCATCGGCGCCATGTCCGCCGCCTGATCGAGTGCATCGATAACGCGAGCGTCGGGACGAGTTCGTCTTCGTCCCAAGAGCGCCTGGCCCGCGTGCAGCACATGCTCGACGCCGCGGATACGCGCGATTCGCTCGCAGCGGTCGCATCCGATTCGCGCGAGTTCGGCATCATGTACAAGCCCATGGCGCAGGGCAACGCGCAGGGGTGTTGTTTCGGCGCCCGCCTGCGCGAGCTGGCACGCATCTCGCATCTGCCGCTCGGGCAGTTGCTCTAGGCGGGCATCTCGCATCGCGAACGCGCTGTCGCGGTATTCGGTATTTCGGGCAAATCGCGCAATCTATGCAACAGCCAAGAGTAAATCGCCTGTTTTACGGTGTATTGAGTCATATTTGTTAAATCGTGACGTCTCGTTGGACGCGCGCACTCCAGAACGCTAAAGTAGGGCGGACTTATTCGAATACGACAGGGGGTTGGTCGCCTATGGCGAAAAAGCGCAACGGACGTCAGGAGGCGATTCGCGAGATCGTTCGCAACAAGGATGTACGCACGCAGCGCATGCTGGTCGAGGAGCTCAAGGCGAGCGGGTTCGACTGCACGCAGGCGACGGTCTCACGCGATATCGCCGACATGGGCCTGCGTAAGCTGCCCGAGGGCGTTTACGTGCTCGCCGAGGATCTGCATCTGCAGCGCATGGTCTCCGAGCTCGTCATCGACGTGTCGCGCGCCAACAACCTCGTGCTGGTCAAGGCCCAGCCCGGTACGGCATCGGGCATCGCGGCGGCGATCGATGCCGCCGAGCTCTCCGACGTGCTGGGGTCGCTTGCCGGCAACGACACCATCCTCGTGATCGCGAAGAGCGACGAGCAGGGTGAGCGCTTCGAGCGCATGATCACCAAGCTGCGCAGCGTGCGCAAGTAGGGAAGCCGGCTGCTTCTCCCGCGAAGCGATACGACGAAGGGCGCGGATCTCGCATGGGGTCCGCGCCCTTTTCGCATGCCGATGCGGTGGCGGGGCAAAATCGCGCCCGACGTTCTATCACGCGGTCGAAAACGAAACGGACCCGAGGGCGTTTTGCGCGCTCGGGTCCGTCATGCGTAAGGGTTACGCCGGGGTTTCGGTACCGGTTCCGGGATCCGGTGTGGGCTCGGGCTCCGGCTCCGGTTCGGGCTCAGGTTCAGGCTCCGGTTCAGGCTCAGGCTCAGGTTCAGGCTCCGGTTCGGGCTCCGGCTCGGGCTCCGGCACGGTGCCGCCGCCGGTGTTGCCACCGGTGTTGCCACCCGTGTTCCCACCGGTATTACCGCCCGTGTTGCTATCGGTGTTGTCGTCGGGACGATCCTCGCGCGTATCGTCGGAATCGCCGTCGCGCTCGTCATCGGACTGCTCGTCGTCGTCCTTGTCGCCGCGAGAGGCGCTGTTGTAGTTGCCGCCCGCGAAATCCCAGTCGCTTTGCTTCTTGTACTGGATCTGCTCGTCGCTCGTGGGGAACTCCTCGCGCGGCGTGTCCGCCAGCACGGCGTTCATGAACGCCTGGAAGATGGGCAGGACGGTGTGCTGCGTGTGCAGGTAGGGGATGGGGGCGTTCGTGCCGGGACGGCCGACCCAGATCGACACGGAGAGCTGCGGGGTGTAGCCGCAGACCCACAGGTCGGTCGTGTCGCTCGCGGTACCGGCGGTACCGGTCTTGCCGGCGACGGGCTGGTTGATGGCGTACGGATAGCCGGAGGCACCCGTGCCCTCGCCGGTCATGACACCCTCGAGCACCTGGGTGGTCGCCTCGGCGACGGCGCTCGACATGGCTTGCTCGGGATCGTCCTCATGCTCGTAGAGGATCTCGCCCTCACGGTTGGTGATCTGCGTGATGGCGACGGCGTCGCGGTGCTCGCCGCCATTGGCGAACGCGGAGAACGCCTCGGCCATCTCGAGTGTCGAGCAGCCGTAGGCGCCGCCGGTGAGCGTCAGCGAGGAGGCGTACGGATCCATGCCGGCGGCCTCGGTGTCGATACCCAGGCGTTCGCACATGTCGATGATCTTGTCGTTGCCGATGGCGAGCGCCACCTGCACGTAGCCGGTGTTGGAGGAGATGGCGGTCGCCGAGGCGAGCGTGCGCACGCCGTAGGAGTAGCCGCCGTAGTTCTGCAGGGCCGTGTAGCCGCCGATTGCCTGGGGCGAGTTGCAGTTGAGGTAGGTGTGGAACGGATCCATGCCGTCCTCGATGGCGGCAGCCAGCGTGTAGGCCTTGAAGGTGGAGCCCGTGGAGCGGCGCGAGGTGGCGTAGTTGACGTGGTTGTCGTCGCCGTAGTAGTCGCGGCCACCGACCATGGCCTTGATGTATCCGGTCTTGGGGTCGATGACCGTCATGCCGACCTCGAGGTCGTCGTCATCGAGGGAGTCCATCCGCGAGAAGGCGGCCTCCTCGGCGGCTTTCTGGATGACGGGATCGATCGTCGTGGTGATCGTCAGGCCGCCGGCGTACAGGGCGTCGGTGGAGAACTGCTCGGACAGCAGGTTCTTGACGTAGTCGACGAAGTAGGGCTGGGAGTAGGTGCCGTCGACGGGCTGCTCGGTCACGTCGAGCTTGAGTTCGGCGGCCTGAGCCTTGTCGTGCTCCTCCTGGGTGATGGTGCCCAGGCGCAGCATGTTGTCGAGGACCTTGTTGCGACGCTCGACGGCGGCGTCGGGGTTCTTGGTGGGGTCGAGGTAGTCCGGCGCGTTGGGGATGCCCACGAGCAGCGCCGCCTCGGAGAGCGTCAGGTCGGAGGCGTCCTTGGAGAAGTAGGTCTGCGACGCGGTCTGGATGCCGTAGGCGCCGTGGCCGAAGTAGATCGTGTTGAGGTACATGGTGAGGATCTCCTCCTTGGAGAAGATCTTTTCCATCTGCAGGGCGATCCATGCCTCGCGCACCTTGCGCTCGAGCGTGGTGTCGAACTGCTCCTCGGACAGGATCGTGTTGCGCACGAGCTGCTGGGTGATGGTGGAGGCACCCTCGGAACCGCCGGTGAGCTGGCTCACCACGGCGCGGCCGATGCCGATGAGGTCGACGCCCGGGTGCTCGTAGAAGCGCTCGTCCTCGACGTCGACGATGCCCTCGAGTACGTACGGAGAGATCTGATCGTACTCGACGATGTCGCGGTTCTGGATGTAGAGCGTCGCGATCTCGTCGCCGGTGGAGTCCAGGATGCTCGTCGGCTCGGACACCATGTAGTTATCGGCGTCCGTGTAGTCGGGCAGATCGGACAGCCAGCGGTTGACGTTGGCGACCATACCGATGCCGAATGCGACGCAGAAGATCAGGAAAAACCCGAAAAACGAGGCGATGATCGCGGGGAGTGTATGTGTCTTGGAGCGAAGGCGTTTGTTGCGCTCGCGAGGACCCATGGGCGAACCTCCAACTGATTTGTTTGCCAACGTGCCGACAAACCCATTGAACATAGATAAAGACACATTACCGCAACACATCGCGACGTGCGCTCGGGTATCCTGTGCCGTGGCAAATTCCAGACTGACTGCATACCTGTGTGCACCTTGCGGGTACGGCGTAAGGGGACGGTGCCGACATGCCGGGAGACACGAGAAAAAGGAGGGCGTCGAGGGCATGACGAAACGGATCGTGGAGCTGCTGGCCCCCGCGGGCTCGCTCGAAGCGTTCTTCGCCGCCCTCGCGGCGGGCGCCGACGCGGTGTACACCGGGCTCGGGGCGTTCAACGCCCGTGCGGCGGCTCGCGACATCGAGCTCGCCGATTTTCGCCGCGCGTGCGCGGTGGCGCATGGGCGCGGTGCGCGCGTGTACGTGACCGAGAACGTCTACCTGCGCGAAGGCGAGCTGCCCGCCGCACTCGAACTCGCGCGTTGCGCGCAGGCAGCCGGCGCCGATGCGCTCATCGTGGCAGACGCCGGCTTGGCGCGGGCGGTCCGCGCCGCGTTGCCCGACATGGAGGTGCACCTCTCCACGCAGGCGGGTGCGATGTCGGCCGCGGCGGTCCGTCTTGCCGCCCGCGAGCTGGGCGCGGTCCGCGTCACGTGCGCCCGCGAGCTGTCTGTAGACGAGCTCGCCGATCTCTGTGCGACCGACGTGCCGATCGAGGCGTTCTGCCACGGGGCGATCTGCATCTGCTATTCCGGTGCGTGCGCGTTCTCGGCGATACGCCGCGGCAGGTCCGCCAACCGCGGCGACTGCACGCAGCCGTGCCGTCTGGCATACGATTTGGTCGACGATGAGGGCCGCGCGCGTGCCGCCGTGGCGGGGGACCGTCTGCTGTGCCCGCGCGACTACCTGTCCATCCGGCATCTTCGCGACCTGGTCCGCGCCGGTGTGTCCGCCCTCAAGATCGAGGGCCGCATGAAGAACCCCGATTATGTGTTCAACGTCGTGCGCACGTACCGCGCCGCGCTCGATGCGCTTGCGGCGGGCGGGGATGCGCTGGACGATGCCCGCCTTGACGAGCTCGCGTTCCAACTCGGTACGTCGTTTAACCGGGGGTTCACCGACGCGTACCTTCGCGGAACGTCCGGGTGCGAGCTCATGAGCTTCGAGCGGGCCATCAACCAGGGTGTCCGCGTGGGCACGGTCGTCGACCGCGGCGCGCATGAGGTGACGGTCGCGCTCGAGCACCCCGTGCGCGCGGGCGACACGCTCGAGATCCGGACCATCCTGCCACCGGATGCGCCCTCGGACGTGCCGGTGCGCTACCCGCTGGTTCCTTGCGAGGTCGACGGGTGTGCGGGCGCCTCCATCCGCGTTCGCTGCAAGCGGCGCGTGGGCGTGGGCAGCCCGGTGCACCTGACGGCGAGCGCGCGGGTACTCGCCGAGGCGTCCGATGCGGTCGAGCGGATGCGCGCGGAGGCGCTGGAGCTTGCGCCCGCGCCTGTGGATCACATGCCGTGTCCGTCGGACTTGTCCGGGCAGCGGTGCACGACGGTTCCGGATACGAGTGCGGGGACGTCGGGTCCGCGCGCGCAGGCCATGCCGCCGCGATCGGTCATGCTCGTCGACGACGTCGCGCGTGCGCGGGTCGCGCTTCGCGACGACCCCGAGGGGGAGGTCGCTGTCTTCGCGTGGCGGCTGGCCGAGGACGCGGCATGGGAGGAGCTCGTGGGGTCGCTCACCGTCGTGCTCGACGAGCCCTGTCGACGTGCCGACGAGGACCGCGTGCGCACATTGTGTTCGCGCGCACGGGCGGTCGTCTGTCGCAATCTGGGACAGGTCGATATCGCCCGTGAGGCGGGGGCACCCTTCGATGTGGCGGCGCCGGTCTCGGCGACGAACGCCGCGACGGTTCGCTGGCTGCTCGGCTTGGGCGCGCGCCGCGTCTGGCTACCCGACGAGCTCGCGGTATCCGAGGTGCTCGCGATCGCCGCGGCGGTGCCCACCGGGCGCGTCGGCGTGCTTGTACACGGTGCGCCGCAGCTCATGGTGTGCGAGCATTGCCTGCTCACCGCCGAGGGTCCGTGCGACGCCGATCACGCCGCCTGTTCGCGTCGTCGCGAGACGCGCTATCTGGTCGAGGCGTCCGGCGCGAAGCTGCCGGTACGGGTGGACGCCCTCGGGCGCGCGCGCATCTTCGGCGAGGCCCCGCGCGACCTGGCGGACGACCTGCCCGCGCTGCGCGAGGCGGGTGTCTGCGTGCTCACGGCGTAGGCGCGCGTGCCCGCGACGGAACGCGCGCCGTCGAGCGCGTGCCCGCGTGCCCGCCGCCGCGGCGAAACGTGCGGAATGCAAGGCGACGGCGCGCCGACGCCCGATTGTGCACGCCGTTCGCATGCAACTTCGGTACAATAGACCGGTTCACTGCATATCAGCACCGCCCGCGCCGCATCCGCGTCGATATGGGCGAGGGCGCTAGCTATTTCTAGGAGGATGACCGATGCTGCCAGTCGATGAGCAGATGCGCATCATCACCTCGGGCGCGGCTCAGATCGTGCCCGAAGCCGACCTCAAAAAGAAGCTCGAGCGCGGCTTGCCGCTCAACATCAAGCTGGGCGTCGACCCCACGAGCCCCGATCTGCACCTGGGCCACGCCGTTCCGCTGCGCAAGATGCGCCAGTTCCAGGATCTCGGCCATAAGGTGACGCTCATCATCGGAAACGGCACCGCCATGATCGGCGACCCGTCCGGCAAGAACTCCACCCGCCCGCAGCTCACGCAGGAGCAGGTGGAGGCCAACGCGGCCACGTACGTGTCCCAGGCCATGAAGATCCTCGATCCCGAGAAGACGACCATCGTCCACAACGGTGACTGGATCTTGTCGCTCGACCTCAAGGGCATGCTCGAGCTGTGCTCCAAGTTCACGGTCGCGCGCATCCTCGAGCGCGACGACTTCACCAAGCGCTACCAGTCCCAGACGCCGATCGCCCTGCACGAGTTCCTCTATCCCGTGATGCAGGCGTTCGACTCCGTCAAGATCGATGCGGACGTCGAGATGGGCGGCACCGACCAGCTCTTCAACCTGCTCGCCGGTCGCGAGCTCATGGAGAAGATGGGCATGGAGCCGCAGGTCGCGCTCACCATGCCGCTGCTCGAGGGCACCGACGGCGTGCGCAAGATGTCCAAGAGCTACGGCAACTACATCGGCCTGACCGACGAGCCGGCCGATATGTTCGGCAAGACCATGTCGATCCCCGACGAGATGATCGGCAAGTACTACCGTCTGGCGAGCTCCAAGACGCCCGACGAGGTCGACGCCATCGAGGCGGCGCTCGCCGACGGCTCGGCAGATCCCTATGAGCTCAAGCGCGCGCTCGGTCGCGACCTGTGCGATACCTACCACGGTGCCGGTGCGGGCGACGAGGCGCAGGCCGAGTTCGACCGCGTGTTCAAGCAGTCCCAGCTGCCCGAGGACATCGCCGAGGTCGAGGTCGACCTGACACCCAACGACCAGGGTCTCATCTATCTGGCCGGCGTGCTCAAGGACGCCGGGCTCGCCCCGTCGGCCGGCGAGGCGCGTCGCCTCATCGACGGCGGCGGCGTGAAGATCGACCAGCAGCCGGTGGCGCCCAAGAGCTATAACGTGGACCCCGCCGTGCTGCACACCGGCGTGGTGCTGCAGGTGGGCAAGCGCAAGTACGCGCGCCTCAAGTAGCGCATCCGACAGATACGGCAACGCGGAAGGGCCGCCGGGGCATTCGCTCCGGCGGCCCTTCCGCGTTTGGGACGCCCGTTTGCCCTTCCGATTTTCCATACCCCCGTTTAGGGTTCGGTTTTATGCGGGCCCTCGAAGTAGACGCTCTTTTGTCGACGCTCTGAGCTGGCCTTTCGTGATGGCGAGAGCGCTGTATACCGAAGGGGGCCTCCCAAAACCGAACCCTAAACTGGGGTATCGGTTTTGAGCGTGCTCCGGCGGACGAAAACCGCGGGAAGTCTACAGGATGCGGACGCCTGCGGCCTGGCAGCGCGCCTGCAGCTCGTCGGGCAGTCCGTCTTCGGTCACGATGATGTCGATGTCGTCGATGTCGCAGAACGTGAACGTCGAGGCGTGGTCGATCTTGCTCGAGTCGAACAGCATGATCCGCGTGTCGGCGCGCTCGATGGCCGTCCGCTTGAGCTCGGCCTCCTCGTCGGAGCCGCAGGTGAATCCACATGAGGCGGAATAGCCGGACGCGCCGATGAACACCTGGTCGAAATGCATGCGCGCGACCTCGCGCACCGCACGGCTCCCGTGTAGGCACATGTTGTAGCGGTTGAGCGATCCTCCGGGGACGATGGTCTTGATATAGCTGTAGCGACCGAGCTCGAGGATGTTGTAGATGCCGCAGGTGAACGCCTGCAGCTGCACGTCGGGCAGGGCGGCGGCGAGGGCCGCTACCGTGCTGCCCGAGTCGAGGTAGACGCTCGTGCCGGCGGTGATGAGCTCCGCCGCTTTGCGCGCGATGGCGTTCTTGGCGGCGACGTTCTTGTTGCGGCGCAGGTCGATGAGGCCGTCCGCGCCCACGGCGGTCTCGATGGAGCGCACGCCGCCGTAAATGCGCACGAGCCGATGGTCGGCGTCGAGGGCCTTGATATCGTTGCGGATCGTCATCTCCGACACCTCGGGGAAGGCGTCCTTCAGCTGGGCGATGGTGGCGCTGCCCTGGCTGTCGACCAGGCGCACGATGGCCTCGCGGCGTTCGTTCATCATGGGTGGGGTCCTTTCGTTTCTACAAAAGATTCTAAAAGATGGCTGCCCGAAAGGCGAACTACTTCCCTTGAAACTTTAGAAACTACAAAAGAATTTTGAGAAACTTGCGAAATGAGTATTGAATTCTCAAACAATGAGTTGTAATTTCTAAAGTGCCAGACAGGCTCAGATGAGACGAGGGGACTGATGATCATGCTCGAGCCTATGAGGGATCTGCTTATCGAGGCGAAGCGGGGCGGCTATGCCGTCGCGGCGCCCAACGTGTGGAACAAGGAGAGCGTCAAAGCGGCGTTCAATGCCGCCGAGGAACTCGGTGCGCCCATCATCCTCGATGTCGGCTACGCGATGGGCATCGAGGAGACCGGCGAGATCGCCCGTTTCGTCGGCGCACGGCACCCGCGTATCCCGTGGGCGCTCAACCTCGATCACGGTGGTCCCTTCGAGCACATCATCCGTGCGATCCGCGCCGGGTACAGCTCGGTGATGGTCGACCGCTCCCAGCTGCCCTTCGAGGATAACGCCGTCCAGACGGCCGAGATCGTGCGCATCGCCCATGCCGTCGGCGTGACGGTCGAGGCGGAACTCGGTCACGTGGGCCAGGGCGTGGAGTACGAGAAGACCCGCGACGCCGGCCTGACGCACCCCGAGGAGGCGGAGGCGTTCGTCGAGCGTACCGGTGTCGACTGCCTCGCGGTTGCGGTCGGAACGTCGCACGGCGCCTACAAGGGCACACCGCACCTCGAATTCGATCTGCTCGAGACGCTTTCGGGCATGCTCGAGATCCCGCTCGTCCTGCACGGCGGTTCGGGCACGGGCGACGACAACCTCCACCGTGCGGTGAAGACCGGTATCCAGAAGGTGAATCTGTACACGGAGCTCGGCGAGGCATGGTTCGAGGCGCTCGAGCACGAGTTCGCGGTGCGCGCCGGCACCGCGGAGGTCGCGAGCGCCGACGAGTTCACCAACGTCAAGAAGAAGCCCGCGCAGCTCATGGAGGACAGCTGCCGCGACGGCTATCAGAAAAAGCTCATGCACTATATCGAGCTGTTCGATTCCGCTGGCAGGATCTAGTTTCGCCATCGTCTGTCTACGTCAAGCTGTCGGGCACCTCGGCGCGGCAGCGGAAGGGGAGTAACCATGAAGCCTATCGTCTCCGAAACCCGTGCGGCCATCATCGCAGGACCCCATGATGCGTGGATCGTCAAGAGGCGCCTGCGCGACCTGGCCCCCCACGACGCGCTCGTCAAGATCATGTCGTGCAACCTGTGCACGTCGGAGTTCGGCCTATGGAGCGGCGCGCGCACGAACCGTCCGTTGCCCATGACCTTCGGTCATGAGTGGGCGGGCGAGGTCCTGCAGGTGGGCGAGGCCGTACGCGGCCTTGAGCCCGGCGATTTCGTGGGCGGCAGCCACGAGTACGACCCGTACTCCGACGAGGCGCGCGACGGGCGCACCTCGGAGGCGCCCGGCGTGAAGTCCTACGACACGCAGTGGGCCGACGGCTATTACGGCCGCTACGAGGGGTGCGCCGAGTACGTCGTGCAGTCGCAGGAGTCCATCTACAAGTTCGCGCAGCGCATCCCGGCGCCCGAGGCGGGCTTTCTGGAGCCGCTCGCCACGGTCGTGAACGGTCTGCGCAAGATCGATCCGCACGAGGGCGAGACCATCGTCGTCATCGGTGCGGGCACCATGGGCGTGCTGAACGCGCTCGTGGCGGCGCGCAGCGGTGCCCGCGTCATCGTCACGGAGGTCATGCCGGACAAGGTCCGCGTCGCCGAGCAGCTCGGCCTCGAGGTCGTCGACGGCTCGACCTGCGATGTGGTCGAGGAGGTGCGTCATCGCACCGACGGGCGCGGGGCGGACAGCGTCGTGGTCGCCGTGGGCCTCACGGTCGCCAACCAGCAGGCGTTCGGCATGCTCAAGAAGTTCCACGGCAAGGTGCTCTTCTTCGCGGCGGGCTATCCGGCGCCGGAGGTCGGCGTGGACGTGAACAAGATCCACTACGGCAAGATGGAGCTCTATGGCACGCTCATGGCCGACTACGTCGACTTCAAGGAGTCGTGCCGCCTGCTGGGCGAGAAGATCATCGACGTCTCGCCGCTCGTCTCCGCCCGCTTCGCGTTCGACGACATCACGGCGGCCTTCGAGCATGCCGTGCAGCCCGGCGGTTACCGCACCGCCGTCATCATGGGGAAGGAGTAGTACGATGGCGTATCGGTTCTCCATCCCCGGTAACATCGTGACGGGCGCCGGCGCGCTCGAGGATGCGCTCGATATCCTGCGCGGGTTCGGGACACGCGCGTTCGTGGTGTGCGACCCGCTCATGGTCGCGCTCGGAAACCTGGACACGCTGACCGCCGCGCTCGACTCGGTCGGCATCGCCGTCACGGTCTACAGCGACATCACCGGCGAGCCGACCGACACGATGATCGCGCACGGCGTCGAGCTCGCGCGCGAGCGGCCCTGCGACATGTACATCGGCCTCGGCGGCGGCAGTCCCATCGACGCCATGAAGGCCATCGCCTGCATGGTCGCCCTCGATGCGGACATCGACGACCAGATGGGCGCCACCATCGCCTGCGAACGCCCGCCGCTCGTGGCGATCCCCACCACAGCGGGCACGGGCTCGGAGGTCACGCGCTTCACCATCATCTCCAATACGCGCGACGACGTGAAGATGCTGCTCGCCGGCCCCTCGGTCATGCCGGACGTGGCGATCGTGGACCCGCGCTTCACGCTCACCGCGCCGCCGGTCGTGACGGCCAACGCGGGCGTGGACGCGCTGTGCCACGCGCTCGAGGCGGCGACGTCCAAGAAGATGCAGCCGATGAGCTACACCTTCTCGGTCTCCGCCATCAGGCTCATCTTCGCGAACCTGCCGGCGTGCTGGCGCGATGGGGCGAACGTGGGGGCGCGCGAGCAGATGGCCATCGCCGCGACGGAGGCGGGAATCGCCTTCTCGAACGCCAGCGTCACGATCGTGCACGGCATGAGCCGGCCCATCGGCGCGCTGTTCCATGTGCCGCACGGCCTGTCGAACGCGATGATCGTGCTCGAGTGCCTGCGCTTCGTGGTCGACGGGGCCTATCCGCAGTTCGCCGCCGTCGCGCGCGATGCCGGCGTGAGCCGCGCCGAGGACGATCGGACGGCCGCTCTGGAGCTGCTCGACGCGCTGCAGGGCCTGCTCGAGGAGCTGCGGATCCCGACGCTGCGCGAGCACGGCATCGATGAAGCCGCGTTTCGGGCGCAGATTCCCAAGATGGCGGCCGACGCCATGGCGAGCGGCAGTCCCTCCAACACCATCAAGCCGCTTTGCGCGGCAGACCTCAAGGCCATCTACGATTGCCTTATCAGCGCATAGGCGCCCGTGGCGTCGTCCGGCGCGAGCGCAGCCGGTCTGGCGCCGCTGTGTGCCACGCGCGTGTCATGGAGACGTAAAGGTATGGTCAGACAGCCCGGATCCCTGTTAGGTCCGGGCTGTTTTTGGGTAGGAAGCCCCACAGTGTGCAAAAAGATAGGAAATGAAGGGAATGCCCCTATGATCAAACTCATCGCATCCGATATGGACGGAACGCTGCTCGACGAGCGCAGCCAGGTGCCGCCCGAGACCTATGACCTCATCCGCGCGCTGCGCGAGAAGGGCGTGCGCTTCGCTGCCTCCTCGGGCCGTCGCTACGACCGTCTGTGCGAGTTCTTCGAGCCCGTGGTCGACCTGATGGATTTCGTCGCGTCCAACGGCGCGCAGGTGTATGCGGAAGGCGAGCTCGTCGACCGCGAGGTCTATTCGCACCTGGCCATAAAAAGGCTGGCGCGCACCGTCGGCATGTTCGACAACCTGCACCTGGCGCTGTTCGACCGCACGAAGTCCTACCTGCTCGACGACGAGGGCAAGTTCGTGCGCGAGGTCGACAAGGACCTTCCGAACGTCGAGCGAATCTGGGAGCTGCCGAGCGCCGAGGTCAACATCATCAAGGCGAGCGTGTTTTGCGACGACGGCGCGGTGATGGATTACGCGTACGTGCTGTCGCGCGAGCTGGGCGACGAGTTCGTGTTCGCGCCTTCGGGCAATGCGTGGATCGACGCCATGCAGGCGGGCGTGTCGAAGGCGACCGGCATCGCGCAGCTCATGGACCATTACGGCATCGCGCCCGAGGAGGTCATGGCCTTTGGCGACTCCATGAACGACTACGAGATCATCCGTCTCGTCGGATGCGGCTGCGCGATGGCGAACGGCCGCCCCGCCCTGCGCGCCGTGGCGGATCGCGTGGTCGGCTGCAACCGCGACCATGCCGTGCAGGCGGAGCTGCGCCGCGTGCTGGAGGAGCTGGACTAGAAAAGCGCCGATCGGCTCATTTCGCGCCGGTCGGTCCCATGCCGACCGGCTCACTTCGCGTCAGTCGGCCCCGTGCCGGGCGCCTGCGCGAAAGCAATCGATCGGCGTCTCCCTAGCTGAGGCCGAGGCGTTCGAGGATGACGCTGGCCACGCCGTCCTCGTCGTTGCTCGCGCAGCACATGTCCGCCGCCTCGCGCACCTCGGTCTCGGCGTTCGCGACGGCCACGCCGAGACCCGCAAGCTCGATCATGCTCATGTCGTTGAAGTTGTCGCCGAACGCGACGGCATCGGCAGCGCTCATGCCCAGCTGCTCGCACAGCCACGCCATCGACGCCGCCTTGGACGCGTCCTTGTCCATGACCTCGATGTTCATGGGGTAGGAGCGGGTCACGGTGATGTTGTCGACATGGCGGAGCGCCTCGACGATGGCGTCGCGGTCGCTCGGGTCGTACCAGTACATGGCGAGGCGCTCGAGCGCGTCGACGCGCGCGAGGGTCTGCTCGGGCTCCTCGTCGACCGGCGCGCGGTTCCAGCGGATCGAATCGAGCGTGCCGGGGTCGTCGGGGACGAACTCGGCCAGGCGGTCGTACAGGTCGCGACGCAGGTAGCTGTGCCCGTCGGCGAAGATGTCGAAGGTCACGTCGTGGGCGCGTGCGATCTGCAGCACCTCGAGGGCCTTCGCGCGCGACAGCGGCACGCGGCGCAGCGTCTCGGACGAGACGGCGCCCTCGGCGTCGCATGCGATGCGGCTCACGACCGCACCGTTGGAGCTCACGGCGTAGTGCACGCTCGGGTGCGCGAGGACCTCCTGCGGGATGCCCACGAGGGCACGGCCCGTGCAGGGGACGAACTCGATACCATGCTCGGCCAGCTTGTCGAGCGCCTGCATGGATCCCTCGCTCACGCGCTTGTCGGTGGTGAGGAACGTGCCGTCCATGTCGGAGAATACGATCATGGCTGTCCTTTCCGCCGCTGTGCGCTACAGGCGGTACATGAAGTTGAATACGTCCTCGCGCTGGACGGTGACCGTGACGCCCGCGAGCTCGCCGGCGTGCGCGAGCGCCTCCTGCAGCTCGTGGAAGTCGAGGCTGCTCTCCGAGATGTCGGCGAGCATGGTCATGGTGAAGATGTCCTCGATGATGCTCTGCGTGATGTCGCGGATATCGACGCCGGCCTCGCCGAGCACGCGGGTGACGCCGGCGACGATGCCGGGGCGGTTCTTGCCGAGCACGGTGACGACGATGCGGTTGGATGCGGTTTCGGCCATGGAGGCCCCCTTTACGGTCGTGACGGGATACCCGCATCATTGTATCCCGAGATGTCCCGAAAGGGGACCGCGTCCAAAAAGGGGACAGGAGCATTTCGGGACATTTTGTGGGTGCGTGCGAGCTGTGCTATTCTAGGCAGGCTGTTTATGTCTTGGTCGGAAACCAAGACACCCTTTGCGCCCTGGTCGGCAACCAGGGCCAGATAGAAGAGGAGCCCTGCCATGAAGTCCGGAATCCATCCCGAGTACGTCGAGTGCACGGTGCGCTGCAGCTGCGGCAACACCTTCGTCACCCGCGCCACCAAGCCCGAGATGCAGGTCGAGCTGTGCAACGAGTGCCACCCGTTCTACACCGGCCAGCAGAAGTTCGTCGACACCGGCGGACGCGTCCAGCGCTTCGCCGACAAGTTCGGCGGTGCCGCCCAGGCCGCTCTCGAGCGCGAGGCCGCCAAGAAGGCCGAGCGCGCCAAGAAGGCCGAGGAGGAGGCCGCCAAGCGTGCCGCCGAGCGTGAGGCCAAGGCTGCTGCCAAGGCCAAGCGTGCCGCTGAGTTCGAGAAGAAGGCCGCCGCTGAGGCCGCGAAGGCTCCTGCGGAGGAGGCCGTCGAGGCTCCTGCCGCCGAGGCCGAGGTCACCGAGGCCGCTGCCGAGTAACTCGCGCACATATCCCATCGGGATCGAAACGGGGCTCCGCCATCGCGGGGCCCCGTTTTCTTGCGTGAAAACATCCTGGAGGCTTATTACATGTGCCGCCGAATAGGGAGCTCGAGCCTCAATGTGGTTTACGGTTCGGTTTTTCGAGCCCCTTCCGAGTACAAGCGCGTTTTCGGGATGAGAAGCAGCAGGTAGAGGAGGTGCGTCTCACGCGTCTACTTCGCTGTACCTCCAAAAACCGAACCGTAAACGCATCTTCGCCCGATTGGCGCTGGTCGCCAGTTCATCAGGACCGTCGCTTGGCGCTCAGCTGCTCGACGTCGAGCCGGAAGATCGCGACGCGCCCCATGCCCTCATGCGTGAACGATGCCGGCGCCCCGGGCGCCGCATGCGCCATGAGCAGGCGCAACCCCATCTCGCGCTCCGCGTCATCCACAACCTCGCGCATACGCCCGCATCCCATGACGCTCTCGTAGGAACGCGAGTACGCACACGAATAATCACCCACGATATTCCCGCCATCCCGATCGAGCTCGAACGCGACGACCACCCCCTCGGCACCGCCGCCGGCAATCGCCTCCGCCTTGCGCCCCTGCCTTGCCGAATGCACATAGAAGCGGGGGATTCCTGCCGCCTCATCCCACGCATATCCGAAGTTGACCGGCACGATGAACATGCCCTCCTCGTCGGTCAAGCCGATTCGAAGCACCTGGCATCCCTCGATGATCCGTCGGATCTCGCCAACGTCGGTCACCGCGCGTTTGCGCAATCTCATCTGTCGCATAAAACCTCTCCTGTCCGTAGCGCCTACGACCATGGTACCCAATCATTTCGAGAAACAGTGTCCGCAGTGACGCGGGGCCGTTGACGGCGACCGGACGGGGGCGAGCGCAGCGAGCATCCGTCCGGTCGCCGTCAACGGCCCCGCGTCACTGCGGTGGACGAGCTCCAACCCCGATTACCGCCAAAACTCATCGACGGGGGTCGAAGGTCGTGGGCGGGCAGGGCCCTGAGCGATTCCGCAGGCCGAAGGCCGAGGACCAGCGAAGGGCCCTGCCCGCCCACGACCGGCGGGCGCGATCACCGCCGTGGTTTCCCTGTGTCTGCACGCAACCTGCGCATATCGGACACGTCGTTTGGCTAGAGTAATCCTCGGCTGTGTCTGCGCACATTCCGTGCGCACGAGATACGAGAAGGAACACCGTATGGGATTCATGTCCAAGCTGCTCTCTTTCGGAGCGGATAAAGACCTCAAGCGCTACGAGAAGATCGTCGACAAGATCAACGACCTCGAGCCCACCTACGAGAAGATGGACGATGCCGAGCTCGCCCACCAGACCGACCTGTTCCGCGAGCGGTACGCGGGCGGCGAGAGCCTGGACGGCATGCTCCCCGAGGCCTTCGCCGTGGTCCGTGAGGCGTCCAAGCGCACGACGGGCCTGCGCCACTTCGACGTGCAGCTCATCGGCGGTATGGCCCTGCATGAAGGGCACATCGCCGAGATGAAGACCGGCGAAGGCAAGACGCTCGTCTCCACGCTCGCCGGCTATCTCAACGCCATCCCCGGCAAGGGCGTCCATATCGTGACGGTCAACGACTACCTCGCCAAGCGCGACTCCGAGTGGATGGGCCGCATCTACCGCTTCTTGGGCCTCACGGTCGGCCTGCTGCAAAACGGCATGCCGCTCGACAAAAAGCGTCCCGCCTACGACGCCGACGTCACCTACGGCACCAACTCCGAGTTCGGCTTCGACTACCTACGCGACAACATGGTCATCCGTGCCGCCCAACGCGTGCAGCGCGGCCATGCCTACGCCATCGTCGACGAGGTCGACTCGATCCTCATCGACGAGGCGCGCACCCCGCTCATCATCTCCGGCGCGGGCACCAAGTCGGCCAGCACCTACAAGGATTTCGCGCGCGCCGTCCGCGGCCTCACCCGCGGTGAGGAGCCCGAGTTCGACGCCATGATGGGCGGCGAGAAGCCCGAGCCCACCGGCGACTTCGTCATGGACGAGGCCAAGCACACCATCGCCGCCACCGAGCAGGGCTTGAGGAAGATCGAGCAGCGTCTGGGCATCGACGACATTTACGCCGACCTGTCCGGTCAGCTCGTGAACCACCTGCAGCAGGCGCTCAAGGCCCAGTACATGTTCCACCGCGACAAGCAGTACGTGGTCACCGGCGGCGAGGTCAAGATCGTCGACGAGTTCACGGGCCGCATCATGGAGGGCCGCCGCTACTCCGAGGGCCTGCACCAGGCCATCGAGGCCAAAGAGGGCGTGCTCGTGCGCGAGGAGAACCAGACGCTGGCCACCATCACCCTGCAGAACTACTTCCGTCTCTACGACAAGCTCGCGGGCATGACCGGTACCGCCATCACCGAGGACGCCGAGTTCCGCGAGATCTACAACCTCGCCGTGCAGGTGATCCCGCCCAACAGGCCCGTCATCCGCAAGGACAACGACGACCTCGTCTACCGCACCGTCGACGCCAAGTTCAACGCGGTCGCCGAGGATGTGGCCGCCCGTCACGCCGTCGGCCAGCCCGTGCTCGTGGGCACCGTCTCCATCGAGAGCTCCGAGCGCCTGTCGCGCCTGCTCAACAAGCGCGGCATCGCGCACGAGGTCTTAAACGCCAAGTACCACGAGCGCGAGGCGCATATCGTCGCCCAGGCGGGCCGCCTGGGTGCCGTCACCATCGCCACGAACATGGCCGGCCGTGGTACCGACATCCTGCTCGGCGGCAACGCCGAGGAGCTCGCCCGCGAGCAGACCCTGGAGCAGGGAATCGACCCGGTCGAGTCGCCCGAGGAGTACGAGCGCGCCTACGACGCCAACTTCGTCAATGCCAAGGCGCAGTGCGCCGAGGAGCGCGAGCAGGTGCTCGCCGCCGGCGGCCTGTGCGTGATCGGCACCGAGCGCCACGAGTCCCGCCGTATCGACAACCAGCTTCGCGGCCGTTCCGGCCGTCAGGGCGACCCGGGCGAGACGCAGTTCTACCTGTCGCTCGAGGACGACCTCATGCGTCTGTTCGGCGGTGAGCGCATGGACAAGGTCGGCGCCATGATGCAGCGCTACGACATGCCCGACGACATGCCGATCCAGAACAAGATCATCTCCAAGGCCGTCGAGGGCGCGCAGCGCAAGGTCGAGAACATCAACTTCTCCATGCGTAAGAACGTGCTCGAGTACGACGACGTCATGAACAAGCAGCGCCAGGTGATCTACGCCGAGCGCAACAAGATCCTGGACGGCAAGGACCTCGCCGGCCACATCGACGACGTCATGGACGACACCGTCTCGCGCTGCGTGCAGGAGTTCTGCGCGGTCGACTCGCACGACGGCGAGCGCGACCTGGATGGTCTGCACAAGTGGCTCGTCGAGCTCACGGGCAAGCAGGACGCCCCGACGTTTGCCGACGAGTCCTACGAGGACCTCAAGCGCGACGTGCTGGCCTATGTGGAGCAGTGCTACGAGCGCAAGGCCGACAACCTCGGCGAGAAGCTCATGCGCGACCTCAACACCCAGGTCATGCTGCGCGTCATCGATACGCGCTGGATGAACTACCTGCAGGAGATGGATTATCTCAAGCAGGGTATCGGCCTGCGCGGCTTCGGCCAGCGCGACCCGCTCGTCGAGTACAAGTCCGAGGCCTTCGCGGCCTTCCACACGCTCGTCGACACCATGTACGAGGATTACCTGCGCACCGTCCTGCGCATCGAGGTCAAGCGCGCCACGCCTGCGACCGAGCCGGCGGAGTCCCCGGCGCTCTCGCATGCAACTTACTCGGGTCCGGCCGATCCGGACGGTGGCAGCGCTCTGCGCAACCAGGCCGCCGCTCAGGCTGCCGACCAGGTCGGACGCGCTCCGCAGGGCACGGCCGGCACCGCCGGCGCCGGTGTGCGCACGTACGTGAAGGCCGAGAACGATCCGTACGCCAACGTGGGACGCAACGACCCGTGCCCATGCGGCAGTGGCAAGAAGTTCAAGAACTGTCACGGCAGGAACCGCTAATGGAGCGCGAGTTCGTCTCCGCCGAGGACTTCGACGCGCTTTCGGAGCGCTTGGACGAGGTGTCCTCCTACCTCCATGTCGATGAGAAACGCGAGCGGGTCGCGGAGCTCGAGCGCGCCAGCGCCGCCCCGGGATTCTGGGACGACGCCGAGGCGGCCCGGACCACCATGGCCGAGCTCGCGAGCGTCCGCGACGACGTGCAGGCGGTCGACCGCGCACGCGAGGGTCTCGAGGATGCGCGTGCCGCGCTCGAGCTCGCCGCCGAGATGGACGGGGACGAGGAGCTCCTGTCCGAGGCGACCCAGACCGCCGCGTCCCTGCGCGACAAGATCGACGAGCTCGAGCTGTCGTCGTGGTTCACCGGCGAGTTCGACCATGGCGACGCCATCGTGACCATCAAGCCCGGCCAGGGCGGTCTTGAGGCCCAGGACTGGACCTTCATGCTGTTCAAGATGTACATGAAGTACTGCGAGCGCCGCGGATGGAAGGTCACGATCAACGATTGCCCGGCCGCCGAGGTGATCGGAATCGACCGCGCCACGTTCACCGTCGAGGGCAAGAACGCCTTCGGCATGCTGCGCGCCGAGGCGGGCGTGCACCGTCTGGTGCGCATCAGCCCCACCGATGCCAAGAAGCGCCGCCAGACGACGTTCGCCGGCGTCGAGGTCATCCCCGTGCTGCCCGACGACATCGAGATCGAGGTCGCGCCCGACGACATCCGCGTGGACGTCTACCATGCGAGCGGTCCGGGCGGCCAGGGCGTGAACACCACCGACTCCGCCGTGCGCGTGACGCACCTGCCGACGGGCATCGTCGTGACCTGCCAAAACGAGCGCAGCCAGATCCAGAACAAGGCGGCGTGCATGCAGATCCTGAAGGCGCGCCTGTACGAGCTGGAGCTCCAGAAGCGCGCCGAGGCGCTCGACGAGATCCGCGGTCCCAAGACCGACATCGGCTTCGGCAACCAGATCCGCAGCTACGTGCTGTATCCCTATCAGATGGTGAAGGATCTGCGTACCGGCGTGGAAACCGGCGATGTGGACGCCGTCCTCGAGGACGGCGATCTGGACCGCTTCGTCGTGGGGTACCACCGCTGGGCGACCGGCAACGAGTAGGCGCCGCGCCCGCCGCCGATTGCCGTGCCGCGCCGTTGTGGCACAATAGCGTGAGCCGATCGGTGCGAGGAGGGCTATGCCGAAGCGAATCGATATCCAGAGCATCATACGGTCGCGGTTCGTCCGCGACCTTCCTTTTGTGGTGGTGGGCTGCGCCATCGCGGCCTTCGCCGTCGATATGTTCATGGTCCCCCAGGGCCTGGCCGCCGGCGGCCTGACGGGTCTGGCGACCATCATCGCCGAGCTCGGGCGCCGTGCGGGCGTCAACCTGCCCGTCGGTATCCAGACCATCGTCATGAACGCGGTGCTGTTGCTGTTCGTGGTCCGCACGGGCGGCGCGCGCTACGCCGTGCAGACGATCACCGGCTTCGTGCTGCTCGGCTTCTTCACCGATCTGTTCGCCCCCTTCGTCGTGCCGTTCGATAAGGGCGACCTCATGCTGTGCGCCCTGTGGGGCGGTATCATCTCGGGTCTCGGCTACGGGCTGGTGTTCCGCTGCGGCGTCAACACGGGCGGCTCGGACACCATCGCCCAGATCATCTCGCGCAAGACCTCGCTGCCGGTCGGCTCGACCGTCATGGCGATCGACGTGGCGGTGTGCGTGGGCAGCGCGCCGGTCTTTTCCGTCGAGAACGCCCTGTACGCGGCCTTGGCGATGGTCCTCATGGGCATCGTGATCGACCGCGTCGTCGACGGCACCGACCGCCGCCGCGCCGCCTTCGTGATCTCGGAGTCGCACGCCGCCATCGCCGACGACGTGATGTACGAGATGGGCCGCGGCGTGACCGAGCTCGCCGCGCGCGGCGTGTGGAGCGGCAAGAACCGCCCCATGCTGATGATCATCCTCGACCGGCGCGAGGTGTCGATCCTGAAGACGATCGTCGCCCAGCGCGATCCCGAGGCCATCATGTTCTTCACGGACGTGACCGAGGCGATCGGCGAGGGCTTCAAGGAGCTCGGCGACTGATCGGACGACGACAGGCCGATGTGCACGTGACGAACGGGGGCGCGCCGCCTTGCCGCATCATGGCAGGGCGGCGCGCCCCCGTGGTCGTTTTGGGTGGAACGTCCCCACCGGTCGCGCGGACAGGGCCCTGAGCGATTCCGCAGGCCGAAGGCCGAGGACCAGCGAAGGGCCCTACCCTCGCGCGACCGATGGACGCACGCTCGTGGCCGCTTTGACTCCGTTACGCGAAAGCGCACGAGGTGAACAGCGGCGTGTGGTATGGTGAAGGTGCCTGCGGGCGGAGCGCCGACGCGCTCCGAACGGTCGAGGTCGGCACCCGAACGGTGCCGTTGCATGGTCTATGTGACGCGGGGAAGGGCATGTCCCCGTGCACGCCCACGAAAGGAGGCACCAATGAGCGACGACGAGCTCAAAAAGGTTGCCAACGAGGTCCGTCGCGGCATCGTGACGGCCGTCCACGCCGCCAAGTCCGGCCATCCCGGCGGATCGCTCGGCGCGGCCGATATCATCACCTACCTGTACTTCGAGGAGATGAACATCGACCCTGCCGATCCGCATAAGGCCGATCGCGACCGTTTCGTCCTCTCCAAGGGCCACTGCGCGCCCGCGCTGTATTCCGTGCTCGCCGAGCGCGGCTACTTCCCCAAGGAGGACCTCGAGACCCTGCGCCATATCGGCAGCCATCTGCAGGGCCACCCCAACATGAACGACACGCCCGGCGTGGACATGTCCACCGGCTCGCTCGGCCAGGGCATCTCCGCCGCGGTGGGCATGGCGCTCGCCGCCAAGCACTGGGGCGATGCGTATCGCACCTACTGCCTGCTCGGCGACGGCGAGATCGAGGAGGGTCAGGTCTGGGAGGCCGCGATGTTCGCCGGCAACCACGCACTCGATAACCTCTGCCTGATCGTGGACCACAACGGTCTGCAGATCGACGGCACCATCGAGGAGGTCAACTCCGCGATGCCCATCGCCGACAAGTTCCGCGCCTTCAAGTTCCATGTGATCGAGGTCGCCGACGGCAACGACATGGCCCAGATCCGCGCCGCCTTCGCCGAGGCCCGCGCCACCGAGGGCGCGCCCACGTGCATCGTGTGCGAGACCGTCAAGGGCAAGGGCGTGTCCTTTATGGAGAACAACGTCGGTTGGCACGGCAAGGCACCCAACGACGAGCAGTTCGAGCAGGCCATGGCCGAGCTCGCGAAGGAGGCTTAAAGACATGGCTGACGTGAAGAAGGTCGCCACGCGTGCGAGCTACGGCGAGGCACTCGTCGAGCTCGGCGCCGAGCATGACGATTTCGTGGTCCTGGACGCCGACCTCGCGGCGGCGACCCAGACCGGCAAGTTCAAGGCCGCCTATCCCGACCGCTTCTTCGATGCGGGCATCGCCGAGTCCAACCTGATGGGTCTCGCCGCCGGTATCGCCACGACCGGTCGCGTCGCGTTCGCGAGCACGTTCGCGATGTTCGCTGCCGGCCGCGCGTTCGAGCAGGTGCGCAACTCCATCGGTTACCCGCACCTGAACGTCAAGATCGGCGCGACGCACGCCGGCATCTCGGTGGGCGAGGACGGCGCCACGCACCAGTGCTGCGAGGATATCGCGCTCATGCGCACCATCCCCGGCATGACGGTGATCGTACCCTCCGACGACGTCGAGGCCAAGGCCGCCGTGCGTGCCGCCTACGAGTTCGACGGTCCGGTCTACATGCGCTTCGGCCGCCTGGCCGTGCCGGTGATCAACGACCACGACGGCTACGAGTTCGAGATCGGCCGCGGCATCAAGCTGCGCGAGGGTAAAGACGTCACCATCGTCGCCTGCGGCCTCATGGTCCAGGCCGCGCTCGAGGCCGCCGAAACGCTGGCCACCAAGGGTATCGACGCCGAGGTCATCAATATCCACACCATCAAGCCGCTCGACGAGGACGTCATCGTCGAGAGCGCGACCAAGACCGGCCGCGTCGTCACCTGCGAGGAGCACTCGGTGATCGGCGGTCTGGGCGACGCCGTCTGCGCCGCGCTTGCCGAGAAGCATCCCGTCCCCGTCAAGAAGGTCGGCGTGAACGACGTGTTCGGTGAGTCCGGTCCAGCTGTCGACCTGCTGCACAAGTACGGTCTGGATGCCGAGGGCATCGTGGCCGCCGTCGAGGCGTTCATGGCCTAGGGTTTCACCACGGCCATGCCGGAAGGCTTCGAAGCCGGGCGTCGCGCGCATCGCGGTGCCCGGCTTTTCCTATCGATACGATACGGGGATTCCTTGCGAGCGCCGCGGCGAAGCCCGGTGTCGGCGGCGCGGGCCATCGCGGCGCGCCTATCCGTTGGACCTGCCGCGCGTCCGATCGGCCCTGCCCGGGTTAGGGTACACTTTTCACGGATGACGCCGCGTCCACCGCGCATGGCGTCACGGCCGAGTGGAGATCGTAGATGAGCGATACGCAGCACGACAACGGATTCGATACGCCCGACAGCGCGCCGACGCGGGTGCTCCCGTCGACGGGGACGCCGGAGTTCGCGGACGCCTGCGAGGCGGCGGCCGTCGCCACCCAGGATATGCACGAGCGCGACCAGGCGATGGAGACGCTGCTCATCCCCGCGGCGACGACCGCCATGCTCACCGAGGCGACGCGTTCCGGCGGCACGCAGGAGCTTCCCGCCGCGATCCGCGCCGCCGTGCAGCAGGCCGATGCCTCGACAGCCGACGGGCAGCGAGCCGGCGACGATGCCGTCGCTTCTCCCGCCCCCTCGCGCCGTCGCCGCGCCGTCGCCGTCGCGGCCGGGCTCGCGGCGGTCGTGCTCATCGCCATCGCGGCGTGGTGGGGCATCGCGCACCTGTCGCAGGTAAGTGATACGGCCGTCCAGCAGATCCTCGAGGCCGATGCGGAGTTCATGGCGGGCTTCGCCTCCGACGACTACGTCGAGGCCGCCCCGTATCGTCTGTCCGACGTGCAGATCGTCTCCTCGCAGGCAGACGATGACGGCTCGACGCTGGTCGACGTCACCGCGCATCTCGAGAACGAGAGCTTTTCCAGCGAGGCGAAGGCGACCCTCAAGGTCGCCCGTTCCGCGGACAAGACGCGCTATTCCGAGCTGGAAAACGCCCCTGCGACGGATTCCGGCTGGTCCGGGGCGATCATCGCGTCCTCTGCCACCACGCGTGCCATCGCGGGCGTGACCGAGGACCCGGATTTCCCGCAGGGTTTCGATCCGAGCTTCGACGCCGCCGACCAGCGGTGTACCTATACCGCCGAGCGGGCCTACGACCTGTGGTTCGGCGTGACCACGGTGAGCACGTCGTACACGTACGCGTTCGACGGCACGGCGTGGACGCGCTCCGAAGGGGACGCCGAGCTCGCCACCTCCTACGATGCGGATCGCTTCCAGGGGGTCTATGAGGCGCAGGATAGCGGCCTTTCGCAGATCACATCGTTCCGCGTGCTCGGCTTCGATGCGACGAGCGGCTCGTTTGCCATCGAGTACCGCGCATCGACGCCGGGTTTCGGCAGCTCACCGGTGAGCGGTACGTTGCAGTGCACGCTCACGGCGGCGGAGCCGACCGATGCGACGGCGGCGTATCGGCAGGTGGACGGTCTGGCGTACACGTTCAGCGGCACGGGGACGAGCTCGGGTGGCACGGGGTCCGCCTCCATCGAGGGCGCGCTCGGGTTGGACGGCAGCCTCGTGGTCTCGATGTCGGTCGACTACACCGAGCCGCCGTTTTTGTTCGGGCCCTCCAGCGACGAGACGATGCAGATCTCGGGTACGCTGGTCCGTGCGGACGCCTGATCGAGTGCCATCGCGCGGATGGCCCCGGATTTCCGTGCCATGCCCATCCTCGAGCATGGATTAACGCAATCCGGCCTCTACGAAATATCGCAAGTTTTTCTTCAAACGTAAACTGTATCGGTCACCCCTGTCCTGAGGGCGTCGGATAATGGGCCCACGCGAAGCGGGAACGACGAGGGGTGATGCACCATGCGGTTCAACAGGGATATCGTGCGCTTCGATATGGGCGGCATCCCGGTTGCGGCCGACACCGGCACCGGGACGATCGTGGGCCTGACGGCGGAGGGTGCAGCGCTCGCGGACGCGCTGGCGGTGCGCGACGTGTCTCGCGAGGAGGTTTCGGACTCCTGTGCCGAGCTCGTGGCGTATCTGGATGGCCGGGGCTTTTTCGACGAACCGCGGCAGCCCCGTCTCGCGTCGGCGTACGTGCATGTCACGAACAGGTGCAACCTGTCCTGTATCGGCTGTTATTCGAACGACGCGGGGCGCAACCGCGACGCCGATCCCGCCCTCGCCTCGCTCGAACGCGCACTCGACGTGTTGGCGCGGCTCGGCGTCACCCGGCTGGTGGTCTCGGGCGGTGAGCCCTTCCTGCGCGACGACCTCGCCGATATCGCCCGCGCGGCCTGCAGGGCGGGTATGGATTCGGTGAGCGTGCTCACCAATGGGACCCTGTGCACGCCCGATCGCGTGGAGCCGCTTGCCGGGCTCGTGGACACGGTCGCCGTCTCGTTCGACGGGACCGGACGCGCCGCCCGTGCGCATCTTCGCGGCGACCAGCGCTTCGATGCGCTCGTGAAGGCGGTCGCGACCGTTCGCGACGCCGGTATCGCCGCCCGCATCCTGCCGACGGTGCACGCGCGCAACGTCGGCGATATCCCGGACTATCTCCGGCTTGGGCGCGAACTGGGTGCGAGCGTGGGCTTCAGCCTGCTCAGCGGATCTCCCGAGGTGCTCGGCGACCTTATGCCCGACCGGACGTGTCTGACCGGGTTGGCGGAGGTCCTGGCTTCGGCGGGGCTGTCCGCACACGACGCCGACGCGGAGCCTTCGGCGCGCCGCGCGCTGGCGGCCTGTCGGTCGTGCGGCGCGGGCAGGACGGGCGTGAGCGTGGCGGCGGATGGATCGCTGTATCCGTGCCACATGCTCCACATGCCTCCCTTCAGGCTCGCCGACATATTCCACGACCCCATCGACGATATCTCCTGCGCCCTTTCCGCGTTCGATCTGCCGGCGGTCGACGCGTTGGGGACCTGTTCTGCCTGCGGTAAGCGCTATCTGTGTGGAGGTGGTTGTCGGGCGCGCGCTTACCTCGCCGCCGGTCGGGTGGACGGTATGGATCCGTACTGCGCCTACTACGACCGGGCCCTGGACATCGCCGTCGACGCGGTGGCGTCGACGTGCCCAACCGGAAAGGAAGATTGACATGTTGTTCGCGATCGATGCCAATACCGATTCCCGTTCCCTGTGCGTCGAGATCTTCGGGCTGCTGGTCGGACTGTAATCGGATCGGGGAGGAGGATACGGAACCGTGACCACGCTGCGTGAAGCCGTCCATGAGGATGCGGTGGCGCCCAGGCCGCGCCAAAAGCTCCTCGTCGTTTTGGCGATCAAGCTCATCTGCGTCGTGATAGCCGTGGGTACCGGCTTGGTGACGTTGGGTATGCTGACGATGCTTCCGGCGCTCGCACAATCCGGCATCTCGCATGGCGAGATCGCCTATCTGCTGCTCTGCGCCGTCGAGATCGTCGCCAACGTCGCGATCGCCTGGAATTTCGATCTGTTCATCTGGTCGATCGCGATCAGATCCGAGATCTTCTCCAGGCGCCAAAGCGAGCGGCTGATCGTGCTGGGGTACCTTCATGCGTTTCTGGTCGTGTTCGGTTTGCTGCATATCGAGTACGCGCCGCCTACCAGCATGTTCGCCTGGTTCCAGCCCGCTGACGTCCGCCCGGAGCTCGATTTACGACTCTTAATGTTTTCTGCGATGTTTTTCGCGCTTGCGGGAGTTTTCGAGTACGGTAGAATGTTGAAGCAAGATTCCAGCAGCATCGTGTGAAGGTGGTTGCAATGCCGATTGTCATGAGACTCGACCGTATGATGGCCGACCGTAAGATGTCCTCCCTCGAGCTTGCCGAGAAGATCGGCATCTCGCCCGTCAACGTTTCCCGAATCAAGACCGGTCGCCTGAAGGGCATCCGTTTTTCCACGCTGACCGCCATGTGCGAGGCGTTGCACTGCAAGCCCGGCGACATCATCGACTGGATGGATGACGACGAGTACGTCGAGGCGTTCGGCTCGCTTCCCGGGGAAGAGGACTAGCTCCGTATCCACGATACCGCGATCCGTGCGGTCGCGTATCCACCCGATATCGCATGCGCGCGGCGCGACGGCCCGGTGGCCGCCGCGCCGCGTCCCGTGTCGCGGCTCTATGTATAGGGTGTTCGAAATCGTGGATATGCATGCAAACTCTGTGCATGGAACGATTCCCTGATAGAATAGCGACGTATATGTAGTTCAAACGCACGACACGAAGGAGCTTATAGTGGGTAACCACTTCCGTAAGCCCGGTGACGAGCAGGCGACGCCTCAGGCGACGACGGGCGGGCAGTACGTTCCCGGCCACGTCGCTTCAACCGATGGCGAAGACCTGTTCTCGCAGGCATCAGCGCCCACGGCGCAGCCCGTAGCGGATCCTTTCGCCTACAATCCGGCACCCGAGCAGATGGCGGCGTCCCAGACGGCCGATCCGCTGGCGGCACCCGCCCCCGCACCGGCGGGCGGTATGCCCTTGGCGAACATCCCCTCGCCCGATCAGCCTCCGGCGCCCGTCTCGACGGGTGTGTTCATGACGCAGGCCGGCCCGGCGGTCGCCTCGACCGATCTGTCCGAGCAGCGCCAGATCGCCGATGTCGACACCGCGCTGCAGAGCCCCGACTTCACGTCGGTGTTCGCGCCGGTCGGTGAGTCGCGCAAGAAGATGGCGCGCGAGGCGGGCGTGGAGCCCGTCATCCTCATGGAGCACCTCACCAAGATCTACGCGGCGCAGCCGAACAAGCCCGCCCTCGACGACGTGAACATCGAGATCTATCCCGGTGAGTTCGTCTTCCTGGTCGGTCACTCCGGCTCCGGTAAGACCACGCTGCTGTCGACGATGGTGCGCGACGTCAAGCCCACGTCCGGCCGTGTGCTGGTCGCCGGTCAGGACCTCATGCGCATCAAGAACCGCAAGGTCCCGTTCCTGCGTCGTCAGATCGGTACCGTGTTCCAGGATTTCAAGCTGCTGCCCAACAAGACGGCGTATGAGAACGTCGCCTTCGCGCTCGAGTGCATCGGCAAGCCCCGCGCGGTCATCCGCAGCCAGGTTCCCGAGGTGCTCCGTCTGGTCGGTCTGGCCGATCAGATGGATTCCTATCCCGATCAGCTCTCCGGCGGCGAGCAGCAGCGCGTCGCCGTGGCGCGCGCGATGGTCAACCGTCCGCCGCTGCTCATCTGCGACGAGCCCACGGGCAACCTCGACCCGGCGATCTCGCTGGGCATCATGAAGCTGCTCGAGCGCATCAACCGCACCGGTACGACGGTCGTCGTCGCCACGCACGATCGCGAGATGGTCGACTCCATGCATCGCCGCGTCATCGCGCTCGAGGCCGGCCATGTCGTTCGCGACCAGGAGAGGGGAGGTTACGGCAGCTATGGCGCCTAGTAACTTTGGATATTCGCTGCGCGAGGCGGGCAGCCATTTCGTCCGCAACCTGGGCACCTCGCTCGGCGCGGTCATCACGATCTTTCTGTCCCTGTTCATCATCGGCCTGTTCATCATGGGTTCCGCGTTCGTGAACTCCGTGATCGGCACGGTGGAGCAGCAGGTGACGATCAACGCCTTCATCTCCGACGATGCCACCGACGAGCAGGTCGAGGCGTTCCGCACCAAGCTCGAGAGCTGGGAGAACGTCAAGAGCGTCGACTTCAAGACCAAGGAGGACGCGCTCGCCGACTACACCGGCAACATCTCCAACAACGCCGATGCTACGCTGGCCGCCCTCGACGGCGAGAACCCGCTGCCTCGTTCCTTCGTGATCGAGATGGAGGATCCCTCGCAGGTCCAGTCGACCGCCGAGCGCATCAAGGAGGATGCGGACTTCCGTCAGATCGTCGACGACGAGGATCCCGATGAGGACAACGTCGACGCCGACGTGAACGCGAGCGTCCTGTACGGCCGGGAGGAGGTCGGCCGCCTGTTCCAGGTGACCACCTACATCCGCATCGCCGCCGTGGTGCTCGTGGGCCTGCTCACCTTCATCGCGTTCATCTTCATCAACAACACGATCCGTCTGTCCATCACCGCGCGTCGTCGCGAGATCGGCATCATGCGTCTCGTGGGCGCCTCGAACAGCTTCATCCGTGGGCCGTTCATCACCGAGGGCGTCATCCAGTCGCTGCTCGGCGCCCTGCTCGCCATCGGCGTGCTGGAGCTGATCCGCAACTTCGGCATCCCCGCGCTGCAGAACGCCGTGTCGTTCATCTCGTTCAACCTGCCGATCGAGATGTACCTCATCACCTACGGCGCGCTCGTGCTCGTCGGCATCGTGATCGGCCTGTTCGGCTCCGCGATCGCCATGGGTCGCTACCTCAAGGTCTAACGCCGTTCGCGTAACGCGATTCGATGCGCCGGGTCGTCCTCGCGGGCGGCTCGGCGCTTTTTTGTCGGGATCGGTCGGGTATCGCTACGGAATGCGACGTCGGGGCGCCGGTCCCACCCTTGTCTGAGCGCCGTGGCGTCGGGCAACTTGCTCAATTTGCACTTTTCGGGGGTTTCGCGACTGCTTTGGCGACATGCTGGAAATCTGACGAAATAGAAAGTCTAGAACGCAAAGCAAAACATATCGTCGAACTACACCGGCGATCGAAACCCCCGAAAAGTGCAAATTTAGCAAGTTGGCGGTACGCATGGGACGTTCACCGACGTGCAGCCGACGCGTTCGCCCGCACGGCAGCCGCAGGAGTTCGCTTTGCTTCGGATTCGCGTCAACGATGTGCCGACGGGCAGGGGTTTTGCAGATCCGACAGCCCTCGGCAGCTGGGCGAGCGGGCATTCCGGCGTGCGGCTAGCCTGCAGTGGGTATACGTACACAGACATGAAGAGGGGAGACGACATGGGACGTAAGCGGAAAGGCGCCTCGCGCCGTCCGACGCGCTCCCGGCATACGGGGCGCCTTACCGGGACCGTGCGCATCACGGATGCCGGCGCCTACGTCGAGACCGCCGAGGGTATGTTCCGTCTCACGCAGCGCGGCGTGCGCGAGGCGATGAACGGCGATACCGTGACGGTCAGTTTGCATCGCGGGCCCGGCGGCCAGATGCGCGCCGTCGTCGAGAGCACCGAGGTGCGCGTGACCGACGTGTTGGTCGGAACCTACGATATCGCCGGCCCGTTGGGCGTCATCCGTCCACTCGATACCCGCATCCGCCAGGATTTCTTCGTCTTGCCGCGAGACCGGTCGGCGGCCGATCACGGCGTCGAGCCCGGTGACGTGGTGAGTGCGCGCATCGTGAGCTATCCTACGCGCTACGAGTCGGGTGTCGTGACGATCGAGCGCCGCATCGGCGGTGCCGATGCGCCCGATCTGGGCATCCAGTGCGTGATGGCGCGCTACGACCTGGCGGACGGCTATCCGCAGGCGGCCGTCGACGAGGCGCGCGCCCGCACGCTGGACGTGGATGCGGCGCTTGCCGATCCGCTGCGGCGCGACATCCGCGACCGTTTTCTGCTGACGATCGATCCGATCGACGCGCGCGATTTCGATGATGCGATCTCGGTCGAGCGCACGGCGCAGGGTGGATGGAAGCTCGGCGTGCATATCGCCGACGTGTCCGCGTACGTGCCGTGGGAGTCGCATGTGGACCTCGAGGCGCGGCGGCGTGCCACCTCGGTCTACCTGGCCGATCGCGTGCTGCCCATGCTGCCCGAGGAGCTGTCGTGCGATCTGTGCTCGCTCGTACCCGGCGAGGAACGCTTGGCGTTCACGGTGGACATCGAGCTCGACCGACGCGGTAGGGTCCGCGGCTTCACGCCGTATCCGAGTGTGATCAGGTCCCGTGTGCGCATGGATTACGAGGCGGCAGATGCCTTGCTCGACGGGGCCGACGGCACGACGGACGTGCTGTCGCCGGACCGTGCCGCGGCGCTCGAACGGGCACGCGGTATGTGCGCGGATGCCGCGCGGTGCGGGGTCGACCTCGCGGCGTTTCTGCGCGATGCCGACGAGCTCGCAGGCAGACGGCGCGAGATCCGTCATGCGCGCGGGGCGATCGATTTCGAGACCGTCGAGATCCATGCCCTGCTCGACGAGGATGGCATGCCGTGCCGTATCGTCAAGCGTGAGCGTACGCGGGCGACGTCGCTCGTGGAGGAGGCCATGCTCCTCGCGAACGAGTGCGTCGCCGGCTGGCTGTCCGATCGCGGCCTCGAGGCGGCGTACCGCGTGCACGAGGCGCCATCTGCCGATGAGCTCTCCGATGCCGCCAAGACGCTCGCCGGCATCGGTGCGATCGACCGCGAGACGGCAGCCGGTATTCGCGCCGGCGATCCTGCGGCGATCGAGCGCGCGGTCGCATCCAGCCGCGAGACGGGCTTTGCCCCGTTGGTGAACGCGGTGCTGCTGCGCGCGATGCAACGGGCGGTCTACCGTCCGCACAACCTGGGGCACTATGCCCTGGGCGCGCCGGCGTACTGCCACTTTACCAGCCCCATCCGACGTTACCCCGACCTGCTCGTGCACCGTGTGCTCAAGTGGCAGCTTGCGCGCGACCGGTTGGGTGCGGCGGCGTCGCGGGACCGCGCCTCCGAGCTCGTGGGCAACGGGGATCAGGCGCTCGTGCGCGTGCTTCCCCAGCTGTGTCGGCAGTCGAGCGCGGCTGAGCGGACGGCCGATGCGGCGGCGCATGCCTCGCAGAAGGTGAAGGTCGCCCAGTACTATGCGTCGCGCATCGGCGAGCGCTTGAGCGGAAGCGTGTCGTGGATCGACGCGATGGGGGCGTTCGTGCGCCTGGACGACACCGGCGCGGAGGGGTTGATCCGCCTGTCCGCGCTCGGCGGCGACGAGTGGTGGGACCTCGATGAGGAGCGCTTCCAGCTGACCGGGACGTCGTCGGGGCGCGCGCTCACGCTGGGGACGCGCGTCATCGTCGAGGTCGTGGGCGCCAATCCGATTCGCGGGCACGTCGATTTCGAGCTCATCCACGTGCGCCGTGCGCTACACTGATGGTCCTGACGAACGTTTGGGAGGAACCGTGGACCTACCTGTTTCAGAGATGGATATCGCGCAGGCCGAGGCGTATCTGGCGGCTGGCGACCTCGCTCAGGCGACACCGCTGCTGGAGCGCCTCGTGGAGCTTGCCGAGGAATATATCGACGCGGAGTGCAAGACCACCGATGAGGTGCAGTACTTCAGCTTTGCCGACGCGTTCGAGCGTCTGGCCTATCGCCGTATCGAGCGCGACCCGCGCACGCTCGTGCAGCTCGACGCTCCGTTCGACCGCCTGTATGCCGCGCTCGCCTTCGCCTATATCTGCCAGCAGGATTACGTGAGCGCGCGCAACGCGCTCTCGCAGGCCGTGCGCTGGAACCCCATGAACTGCGCCTATCGCCTGGATTTGGCGGAGCTGTTCCGCGCGCTGGACGACACGCAGGAGTGGGCCGCGCTCAGCCATTCGGTCATCGAGCGCGCGAGCGATGCGCGCTCGGCGGCGCGCGCCTATGCGAACCTGGGCGAATTCTTCCTCGACGCGCACAACGCCCTCGCCGCGTCCGGCTGTGCTCGTGTGGCGCAGCGTCTGGCGCCGCAGGATGCGCGCGTGGAGGCCCTCGTCGAGCGCATGGTGGCCGAGCGCGCCGAGGCGGCCGAGGCCACCGACGAGGAGGCCCTCGCCGAGCTCGCGACGCAGGGCGTCGACGCCAATCCGTCGGCCGAGATCGCGATCTGCCTGCTCATGTGCGCCTCGGATGCCGCCGCGGCGGGGGACCGCAACGAGGCGACGCAGCTGACGGTCCGCGCGCGCGGTCTGATCGGCGACGAGGCGTGCCGGGCGCTCGTCAAGCTCATCCGCGAATCCGATGCAGAGCTCGCGGCCGAGCGCGCCGACGATGCCGGTGCTGCGCCCGAAGCGGGGGAGGTCGACCATGCCTAGCCGCAAGGAGCGCAAGACCATCGCCAAGAACCGCTCGGCGCACCACGAGTACTTCATCGAGGAGACCTTCGAGTGCGGCGTGGTGCTCGCCGGCACCGAGGTCCGCAGCCTGCGTGAGCGCGCCTGTCAGATCACCGACACCTTCGCGCTCATCCGCGGCGGCGAGTGCTGGCTGGTGGGCGTGCACATCCATCCCTACAGCCATGGTTCGATCTTCAACCGCGATCCGGACCGTCGGCGCAAGCTGCTGCTCCATCGCAAGCAGATCGATTACCTCGATGCCAAGCTGCGCAACCGCGGTTACGCGCTCGTGCCGCTCGAGCTGTACTTCGACGACAACGGCCGCGTGAAGCTCACCTTGGGTCTCGGCCGCGGCAAGAAGCTCTACGATAAGCGTGAGGACATGGCCAAACGCGACGTGCAGCGCGAGATCGACCGCGCCCTCAAGCAGCGCGGCCGATAGGCACCGATGGGCGTGGGGACCCATGGGAGGTTGCTCGGTTCTCGTCTTGCTGGGAGCGCTGCTCGCGATGGGCGCTGCGTTTCTCATCGCCTTTCTGGGCGCTCTCGGACTGTTCCTCGTGGCGGTCATCCTGACGATCGTCTTCGCCGTGCGCACGCCCCGCAGGCGCGCTGCTGGCAAGAAGCTCGGTGCGCTCATCGCCATCCCCATCGTGCTGTACGCCATCAGCATCCCCGTGCTCGCCATCTCGCTCACGCAGGTCATCGTGCCGTTTGCGGTGGAGTACACCACGGCCAGCTACAACGACGCATGCGAGGCGGTGCGGCACGATAATCCCGACGAGCTCGCACGCTGTTTGGAGGCGACCACGTTCGCCTTCGACGATGCGCAGGGCGACACGCCCGAGAACCTGCTCGCGCTCGCCTTCGAGTACCGCTCCGCGCGATGCGTGGGGCCGCTGCTCGACGAGCTCGATAAGCTCGGGTATCCCATCGACGTGAACGCGCCGCTCTCCCGCACCGATATCTCGGGCGATGCCTACCGCACCCAGTATCCGCTGCTATGGGTGTGCGAGGAGGGCAACGCCGAACTCGAGACCGTGCAGGCGCTGGTCGAGCGCGGTGCGGACATCAACGTTCAGGATGAGGACACCGGCTGGACGCCCCTCATGTGGGCGTGCGCCGGCGCGTTCGAGGGCTATTGGGATGCCTACGACGGGGACGAGGCGGCCTGTCTCGAGCAGACGGAGGACGCTATCGACCAGCTGCTTGCGTGGGGAGCGGATCCGGGCGTTGCGAGCGTGGAGGAGGACACGGCGCTGTCGATCTTCGAGGCGTACGTCGCCGACCTGCAGCTGACCGGCCTTCCTGAGAATGAAGCCCTTGAGGCGATCTCGACGTATCGAGTCAAGCTCGCATCCTAAAGCTCGGTGGGGGATTGCGACCCTGCGCGCCCCGCGTTGCCTGCGGTGAGCGGGTATAAGGGCATCAGTATTCATTTTGAGGAAGGGACTCCCATGGATATGACCGCGTTCTTCTCGATGAGCTACGGGCTGTATGTCGTCTCCGCCGAGGCGGACGGCCAGCGTGCGGGTTGCGTCATCAACACCGCCACGCAGGTGACCGCGGAGCCGCCGCGGCTTATGGTCGCCGTGCACAAGGACAACGTCACGACGGGCGTGATCGCGCGCGCCGGTGCGTTCACGGTGACGGCGATCGACAAGACGGCGGATATGCCCTATATCGGCAACTTCGGGTTTCGCACGAGCGCGAATTTCGACAAGTTCGACAAGTACGGCTGCGAGACCTCGGCGGTGGGAAGCCCGTATTCGCCGGAGCATGTCTGCGCGCTGTTCGCATGCCGCGTGGTGGAGACGGTGGACGTGGGCACACATCTGTTGTTCATCGGCGATGTGGTCGATGCCCGGCGGCTCTCGGACGAAGAGCCGCTCACCTACGGCTATTACCACTCGACGCTCAAGGGAAAGACCCCGCCCAAGGCATCCAGCTATCAGGGGTAGCGTCCAAAAGGACGGTTTCTCTTTATATTGAGAATATGTCCTGATTGCGAAGAATCATCGTTGACGGAATCGTCGGTTAGATTTCACGCGAACCGGATATACTAGCCATACGTTCATCGCCTACGAAAGGATGTCATCATGGCTGACGAGAAGAAGTATAAGTTCGTGTGCGTCGTGTGCGGCTACGAGGTCGAGGTCGACACGCCCGAGCTACCCGAGGATTACGTCTGCCCTGTTTGCGGCGTCGGTCCCGACCAGTTTGAGCTCGTCGAGGAGTAGCCGACTCCGACTGAGCCGATCATGTCTATCCGAGCGGGCCTCGCGCGCAATCGCGCGCGAGGCCCGCTCGCCGTAAGGGTCGGCGCTCCATCCATATATGATGCCGAGGCGGTAAAAAGATCCGGCTCGTGCCTGCGGGGTCCTTGCGCATGGGTACAATATGGAAACCTTCGAGTGAAAGGGATCGATATGAACGAGATCCAACGGGACATCTCCCCGATCAGGGCGGAGGAGCACGCCGCGCGTCCCATCAGCCCGCGTCTGTATAACCTTATCATCGCCGGCCTGATCTTTCTGGGCTTCTGCGTGATGAGCCTGGGTGTCAACATCGTCTCGACACCGGCGTTCCTCATGTGGATGTCGCATAACGTCTTGCTGTACATGCTCGGCTCGATCGTCGGCACCATCGCCGGCATCGTGCTCATGAGCAGCGCGGTCAAGCGCCAGTCCGTCGTGCGCTCGCTCATTGGCTTCGCGCTGTTCATCTGCACGTTCGGGCTTATGCTGTCCATGGTCCTCATGAACTACAGCCTGCCGACCATCAACACGGCGTTTATCGCCACGGCGGGCATCACCGCCGTGTTCGGTGCGCTCGGCCTGGCGTTCCCGCAGGTGTTCCAGCGCATCGCGGGCGTGCTCAGCATCAGCCTGCTCGCGCTCATCGTCGTGCAGTTCGTCATGATGTTCTTGGGCGTGGACCAGACATGGCTGGACATCGCGGTGATCGTGGTGTTCTGCGGTTTCATCGGCTATGACATGTATGTGGCGACGACAGTGGCACCCACGGTACCCAATGCGGTGTTCATGGCGTGCAACCTGTTCTTGGACATCGTGAACGTGTTCATCCGCCTGCTGAACATCGTGAGCGACAACCGCTAGGCTCCCATATCACGAAGATCCGCCCGCGCTTGCGCGCGGACGTGCGAATGCCCTTGCATCCGGGTGATGCGAGGGCCTTTTTCATGGCGGCACGCAACGCTCCCAAGCCGCGTTCGTAAGCGCTTCGTATCGGATACATCAAGAGGCGCGGACGGGATGTAAGCGCTTTCGCAAAATCCGTCAAGCGCCTGCAAGGGATGAGGGCCGCCGCGCCTGGGCGCCCAATCGGCTCGGTATAGTGGCCGAGGTTTTGCGCGCGGCGTGTTTTCCGAGTACGACGTCTAGCTCGGGCACCCCATCGAGTCGAAGGGGTTTTCCCGCCGCGCAAACGGTTTTCCACGAAGAGGAGATTGGAGAGCATCCATGGATAGGAACATGGTTGTTCGCGCGGCGATCGAGCGCGGTATGTCGCGTAGGCAGTTCTTTGCGATGCTGGCGGGTGCCGCCGGGCTGGCCGCCACGGCGAGCATCGGCCTGACGGGCTGCAGCGAGGGCGGCGAGGCCGTGGAGGAAGTCGACTACAACAGCATGTCGCTCGACGAGATCATCGCGCAGGCTCAGGAGGAGGGCGAGGTCAACTCCGTCGGCATGCCCGACACCTGGGCCAACTGGATCGAGACCTGGGAGGATCTCGAGGCCGAGTACGGTATCGCCCACACCGATCAGGACATGTCCTCCGCCGAGGAGATCGCCATGTTCAAGCAGGAGGGCACCGACGGCACCAAGGACATCGGCGACGTGGGTCAGCAGTGGGGTCCGACCGCCGAGGAGGAGGGCGTCACCCTCAAGTACAAGACCAGCTACTGGGATGAGATTCCCGACTGGGCCAAGGACGATGACGGCGACTGGGTGGTCGGGTACTACGGCACCATGTCCTTCATCGCCAACGACGAGCAGGTTCCCAGCGCGCCTACGAGCTACCAGGACATCCTCGACGGCGACTACAAGGTGACCATCGGCGATGTCGTCGCCGGCGCCTCTTCGCAGTATGCCGTGCTCGCCGCCGCGTATGCGCTGGGCGGTGGCATCGACGACATGCAGCCCGCCTATGACTTCCTGACCCAGCTCGCCGAGGCCGGCCGTCTCGACACCGGCGACCCTTCCATCGCGCGCCTCGAGAGCGGCGAGATCGCGGTCGCCCTGCACTGGGACTACAACACCATGAACTATCGCGCCCAGATCCTCGAGAACAATCCGGACGCCTCCTTTACGGTGACCATTCCGCAGGATGCCAGCGTGCGCTCGGGTTACTGCACCATCATCAACAAGTACGCGCCGCATCCGGCCGCCGCGTGCCTGGCTCGCGAGTACATCCTGTCCGACGAGGGCCAGATCAACCTCGCCCGCGGTTTCGCGACCCCGATTCGCGACGTCGAGCTGCCCGAGGACGTCAAGGCGCTCCATCTTGACGATAGCGCCTACGGCGACAACGTCGTAGATGTCGACAACGACAAGTGGACCGGCGTGTGCGAGGAGCTCATCACCTGGTACCAGGAGAACATCATCCCGATGATCGGCTAATCACCCGAAACCCCTTCTGATCCGTGACGCGGAGCGGCTGCGCCAGCTGCCCCGCGTCACGGCGTCTTGTTTGCAAAGGAGGTCGAATATGGCGACACCTTCCTCCGCGGGCTCCCTGGCCAAGGCGCCGATGCGCCGCACGTGGCTCGGATACGCCGCACTCATCCCGTTCGCGCTCGTGGTCATCGCCTACGAGCTGCTACCCTTGGCACAGATCTTGATCGACAGCCTGATCGGTAAGGAATCCGGCGCACTCGGCTTCGAGAACTTCATCAAGATCTTCACGACGCCGCTGTACCAGCAATCCATCTGGAACAGTGTCTGGATCAGCTTGCTGTCGGCTATCGTCGGCATCGTGGTGGCGTTTCTCGCCGCGCGCTTCGCCTACGAGTCGAGCGAGCGCGTGCGGGGCGTCTTCACCCTCATCCTCAACATGATGTCGAACTTCTCCGGCGTGCCGCTCGCCTTCGCCTTCATGGTGCTCATGGGCAATTCCGGTGTGCTCACCATCATGGGGCGCACCTGGGGCATTCCGTTTTTGGCCGACTTCGATCTGTACGGCAGCCAGGGTCTCGTGATCCTGTACATCTATTTCCAGATCCCGCTGGCGACCCTGCTGCTTCTGCCCGCGTTTTCCGGTATCCGCAAGGAGTGGCGCGAGGCGGCGACCATACTCAAGGCGAGCTCGGTCGATTACTGGTTCAAGATCGTCATCCCGAACCTCATGCCGTCCATCCTGGGCACGCTGTCAGTGCTGTTCTCCAACGCGCTGGCGGCCTATGCGACCGCCTACGCGCTCGTCATGAACAACTTCGCCCTGCTGCCCTTGCAGATCACCTCGAAGTTCAAAGGCGACGTCCAGGTGGACGCCGCGACGGGTAGCGCTCTTGCCGTCGTGCTCATCTTGCTCATGGTCGCGTGCACCCTCGTCAACAACCACTTCACCAAGCGTGCCGCGAAAGGTCGTGAGATCGTATGAGTGCCCATGCCAAAAGCGCGCCGCGCGGTGGGAAGACCTCGCTCGGCGCCAAGATCTTCCTTGCCGTCGTAGGCCTGTACCTGCTGCTCCCGTTTGCCATCACGTTCATCTACTCGCTGTTCGTGGAATGGACCGACATCCTGCCCTCCGGGTTCACGCTGCGCAACTACATCGAGCTGTTCAGCAACGCGACCTTCTGGGCCTCCATCGGCCGCACGCTCGTGCTGTGCCTGGTGAGCGTCATCATCACGATCGTGCTGCTGTTGCTCGCGATGTACGCGGTCGTCGCGATCAACCGCAAGCTCGGCAGCGTCATGCAGTTCGTGTGCATGATCCCCTACGCGCTGCAAGGCGTGATCTTGTCGATCGGTATCATCTCGCTGTACACGGGTACGGGCACGATCCTGTCCAACCGCATGGTGATGCTGTTCGGCGCCTACACCATCCTCGTGCTGCCCTATATCTACCAGGGCATCCGCAACGCGCTCAACGCCATCGACGCGGAGATGCTCATCCAGGCGGCCGAGATGCTCGGCTGCGGACGCTTTCGCGCCTACGTGCAGGTGGTCCTGCCCAACATCGTTTCGGGCATCCTCGTGTCGAGCCTGCTGGCCGAAAGCATCGTCTTCGGCGACTTCGTGCTCGCCAACAACATCGCGGGCACCAACTACCAGAACATCCAGGTGTTCCTGCAGGCCAACATGGATAAATCGAGCGGCCTTTCGAGCGCCATCGTCGTCGTCATCTTCCTGGTGGTGGGCGCGGTGACCGCCTTGGTCCTCAAGCTGCAGAGCAGCGCACGGAAAACCGAGAAGGAGTAATGCGATGTCCTACATCGAGTTCAAGAACGTGGTGAAGCGCTTCGGCGACAACACCGTCCTCGACCATATCGATTTCGGTATCGAGAAGGGCGATCTGGTGACGCTGCTCGGCCCGTCCGGCTGCGGTAAGTCCACGCTGCTGCGCTGCCTGTCCGGTCTGGAGCAGGTCAGCGAGGGTCAGATCATCCTCAACGGACGCGACATCACCGACGTGCCGGCGTCCAAGCGCAACATCGGCATGGTCTTCCAGCAGTACAGCCTGTTCCCCAACATGACGGTGGAGCAGAATATCGCCTTCGGCCTCAAGATGCAGAAAGTGGCGCCCGACGTCATTGAGAAGAAGGTCGCCGAGGCCATCGCGATGGTCGAGCTCACCGGCAAGGAGCGCTCCTACCCGGCGAGCCTGTCCGGCGGCCAGCAGCAGCGAGCCGCGCTCGCACGCTCGATCGTGACCGAGCCCGATGTCCTGCTGCTCGACGAGCCGCTGTCGGCCATCGACGCCAAGCTGCGCCGCGCCCTGCAGAGCCGCATCCGCGAGATCCAGCAGGAGCTGGGGCTCACGACGATCTTCGTCACCCACGACCAGGACGAGGCCATGGTCATGTCCGACGTGATCCAGCTGTTCCACGCCGGTCGCATCGAGCAGGCGGGCAGTCCGGTGCAGGTCTACACGAATCCGGTGTCGGAGTTCGCGGCGAGCTTCATCGGCAGCTACAACATCCTTCGCGCAGATGAGTTCCGCGCGCTTACGGGCGAGGCGGCCGATGACGGGCACGTCGTGGCGATCCGTCCCGAGACGATCGGTGTCTCCGCCGATCCGTTGGCCGACGACGCGGCCTATGTCGTCGAGGCGACCGTGGTGCGCAACGTGCCGCGCGGCAACGTCTTGCGCTACACGCTCGAGGCGTCGGGTGTGGAGTTCCGTGTCGACACGCTGTTCCGCAGCTTCCATCTGTTCGACGATGGCGAGCGCGTCTTCGTCGCGATTCCCAAGCACGATTGCCTGCACATTCCCGTGGAGGCGGCGTTCGCGCGGACGGCCGCGTAGCCGTCGGGTGTCCGTATCCTCCGCGCCCGCCGGGACGGTTGCGTCCCGGCGGGCGCTCACCGACAAGGAGCGATTATGATCAGCGATCAGGTCGGCCTGCCCGCGGGTACCGGCCGCTACCGGGGCAACCTGCATGCCCACTCCACCATCTCGGACGGACGCCTGACGCCCGCCGAGGTGGTCGCCGATTTCCGGACACATGGCTACCAGTTCCTGTGTCTGTCCGAGCACGATGTGTTCACCGATCTTTCGAGCGAATTCGATGACGAGGATTTCATCCTGCTGCCCGGCATCGAGGCGTCCGCGTATCTGTTCGCCGATGATTCCTGTGACCGGCACGCCCGGATGCGTTGCCATCACATGCACGGTATCCTGGGAACCGATGAGATGGTCGCCACCGCACCGGCGCGCTTCGAGCATATGGAGCGCTTGGAGCCCCTTGTCTACCATGGCAGCTGGGACGGGCTGTCCGTCGCGCGCACACTGCGTGACGAGCTGGCGCGTCGCGGCTGTGCCGTGATGTACAACCACCCCATCTGGAGCCGGATCGAACCCGAGGACATCTTGGGTCTCGACGGCATCTTCGGTATCGAGGTGTTCAATTACGACACCGTGAACGAGGGCGGTGACGGAGCGGATACCGTGTACTGGGACCTGCTGTTGCGTCGCGGCGTCGCGGTGGGCGGCGTCGCCTCCGATGACAGTCATCACGTCACCGCGTTCGACGACGTGTTCGGGGGCTGGGTCGTCGTGTGTGCGGAGTCGCTCACGCGCGATGCGGTCGTGCGCGCTTTGATGGCGGGGGAGTACTATTCGTCCAGCGGGCCTGAGATCCAGGGGTTCGGCATCCGTAAGGGTACCTTGTGGGTCGATTGCAGTCCGTGCGAGCGGGTGACCATGGTGGCGGGCGGTCCCATCGGCGGGAACCGCACCGTGATCGCACCGGACGGGGATGCGCTCGAGCACGTCGAGTTCAGGCTGTCGGGCCACGAGACCTACGTCCGGCTTGAGTGTACCGATGCGTCCGGTAAGACCGCCTGGACCTGTGCGCTTCGGTAGCTCGCTGCACGGTACAATCGTTGGGATGCGATATCGCGCGCAGGGACGGGGCGCCGTGGCCCGGCGTCCCGTCGCGGCGCGCACGCTTTGCTGAATCGAGGTTTCCATGATGCGCTCGCTACCTGCCCGTTCCATCGTCGACACCCATACGCATACGCGGTTTTCCGACGGCGTCGGCACGTTTGCGGAGAACGCCGCCGCTGCCGTGGCGGCGGGGTGCGCGGTGATGGTCGCCACGGACCATCTCACATTGCCGCACATCATGGATCCTGCCGGTGAGGTGCAGGTGGTCGAGGACGAGCTCGCTGCGCACCGCGCCGCCTTCGACGAGGCGGCCTCCGCGCATCCCGAGCTCGAGTACATCTACGGGTTCGAATGCGACTGGTACGAGGGCTGCGAGGAGAACATCCGGCGCTGGAGCGCGGGCGCGCAGGTCCGTTTGGGTAGCGTGCACTGGTTGGGTCCGGTCGATGGCGGCGCGTGGATCGACGACGCGAGCGACCGGCGCATCTGGCGGGAGCTCGGGCCCGACGAGGTGTGGTGTCGCTACGCCGCCACGTGGTGTCGCGCCTGCGCGTGCGACCTGTTCGACACCATGGCCCATCCCGACCTGGCGATGCGCTTTGCCAACGAGGGCTTCGCGCCGACGATCGACCTGCGTCCGCTGTGGGACGAGATGGCCGCGTGCGCGCACGATACCGGCAAGCGGGTCGAGCTCTCGACCGCAGGATGGCGCAAGGGGGTGGGGGACTACTACCCGGCCCAAGGTCTGCTCGAGCGCTTCTTCCGTGCGGGGGTGCCCATCACCGTTGGTTCCGATGCCCATGCGCCGCAGGATATGTGCGATGGGATCGCCCAAGCGTACGATCACGCCGCGCGCGTGGGTTATCGCAGCGTGGAGGTGCCCCGCTCCGACGGGTCGTGGGAGGCCATGCCGATCGTCTAGGCGATTTTCCGTCATAACGGGTGCTATCGGGCTTTTGCCTATGCGCCTTGGGGCCGCCAAGCGCTTGGGGTTTCGGTGCGGTTACAAAATCGAGCAGTTACTAGTTGAAATACGGCGCGCTTTTGATTTATGCATGTCAGTTATGGCCCATATGTCTGGAAGTGTCGTTTTGAGACCGCGGATTTCGGTCTCATTGCCCCTTTCGGTGCTTGTGAGAAATCTCGAAAGGGCGAGTCGCCCTCCGCGCTGCATGGATTTTAACTAGTAACACTTCGTTTTTGGCGCACTCCGGACGGACGAACAATCGACCGCTCGTTTCGATGCCGAAAACATGCATATTATCAGCGAGCTCATGAATAAAAAGCGGGCACCCGAAGGTGCCCGCCAAAACGGTCGTTTGAGTGGCTGCAAGGAGCGCGTTAGGAGCGCTTCTCGACCTTGGTACCGCACTTGGGGCAGGTGACGCGGATGCGACCCTTGCCGCGGGGCACCGACAGGAGCTGGCCGCAGTTCTTGCACTTGAAGTACATCGTGGTCTTGCGGTTCTCCCACATGGTCTGCGCCGTGCGCTTCTTGCGGTCGAAATCGCCGGCACCGGGGTTGCCGGCAGGGCCCTGGGCGTGCGAGGTGCCGGGCATGCCGTTACCGAACGGCGTCTTGGCGAGCAGATCGCGGAACATCTCGTTTTCGCGCTCACGGGCCTCGATATTGGAGGAGAACGCGCGAAGCAGCGCGATGACCACGAGGATCAGCGCGATCCAGCCGAGCCAGGAGATGGAGAAGATGGACCCGATGAGGGCGAGGATCATGCTCGCGCCACCCAGCGTGGTGGTGAGCTCGTCGACGCCGCGGCGTCCGTTCATGAAATCGTTCATGGGCAAAGGCCTCGTTTCGTGACAGTCGGTCGAACAGGCAGCATTTTACTCGTTTTCGGCGCCGTTTCGCGTGGAGGGGCGCATGAAGCATACAATCTCAGAAAAAGGTTCAACCCGAACCGCGGGCAGCCGCCCCGCGCACGCCGTGATCGGGCGTGCGCGGGGCGGCTGTTGTCATGCGGTAGGGGCTGTGCGGTCGGGCTAAGCGCGGGGCATCCCCGAGCGGAGCGTCACTTCGCGAGCTTTTCGATGATCATCTCGACTTCGGCGAGCTTGGCGTCCTTCTCCGCCTCGTCGCCCGTCTCCATCGCCGTGCGCACGCAGCCCTCGACATGCGCCTTGAGCACGTCGGCGTTGATGCGCGCGAGGAGCGATTCGGTGGCCATGAGCTGCGTGGAGATGTCGATGCAGTAGCGGTCCTCGTCCACCATGCGCAAGATGCCGTCGATCTGCCCGCGCGCCGTCTTGAGCAGGCGCGTGATGCGGTCGTGGTCGGCCATCATGGCGGTTACGCCGCCTTGATCTCGATGACCTTGAAGCTGTCGCCGGCGCCCTCGACGGCGTCGGTGAGCTGCTGCTCGGTCACGGTGTCGTCGCACTCGACGGTCACGACGTTCACCTCGTGATCGGCGTCGGCGTCGGTCACGCCGGCGACGCTGAGCAGCGCGCTTTCCACGGCGGCGTCGCAGTGGCCGCAGTGCAGGCCCTCGGTCTTGATCGTGTAGTTCATGGTCGGTCTCCTTCCTCGATGGCGTCTATGACGCCCATCGTATGGTGTGCGGGATCAGGCTGTTTCGGCTAAATCGTGCGAAACCGCGCCTGCCCTATTGTCCCATATCCGCGATCTTGGGGAGAAACCCCCGCAGGCGCAGGGCGTTGCTCACCACGCACACGCTCGACAGGCTCATGGCGGCCGCGCCGAACATGGGCGAGAGCTGCCAGCCGAGCACCGGGTACAGCACGCCGGCGGCAAGGGGGATGCCCAGGCTGTTGTAGAATAGGGCCCAGAACAGGTCTTGCTTGATATTGCGGATCACCGCGCGCGACAGCTCGATCGCACGGGCGACGTCGAGCAGGTCGCTGTGCATGAGCACGACGTCGGCGCCCTCCTTGGCCACGTCGGCGCCGGCGCCGATCGCCAGCCCGACGTCGGCGCGTGCCAGCGCGGGGGAGTCGTTGATGCCGTCGCCGACCATGGCGACCGTATGGCCGGAATCCTGCAGCTCGCGGACGTGGCGCTCCTTATCGGCGGGCATCACGTCGGCGATGACGTCCGCAAGTCCCACGCGCCGTGCGATGGCGTCTGCGGTCGTGCGGTTGTCGCCGGTGAGCATGACGGCGCGCACGCCGAGGCGTCCGAGCGCCTCGATGGCGGCCTTGCTCGTCGGCTTGACCTCGTCGGCGACGGCGATCGTGCCGACGAGCTCGCCGTTTTTGGCAAAGAACAGCGGCGTCTTGCCGTCGCGGGCGAACGCCTCGAGCTGTACGCGATCGATATCGATGCCGAGCTCCGCCATGAGTTGCGCGTTGCCGGCGGCGATGGGGTTGTCGCCCTCGCGCGCGGTCACGCCGCGCCCGGGGATGGCGGCGAAGTCGGCGACGGGGCGCGCGACGATGCCACGCTCGTCGGCGGCGGTCATGATGGCCTCGGCAAGGGGGTGCTCGCTCGACTTCTCGAGCGCCGCGGCGAGCTTGAGCAGCTGCTTCTCGCTCAGGGTGCGGCCGTCGGCGCGCGTCGCGGGCAGGATGTCGGTCACGGCGGGGCGTCCCTGCGTGACCGTGCCCGTCTTGTCGAGCACGACGGTGTCGACGCCGTGCAGGGTCTCGAGCGCCTCGGCGCTCTTGAACAGCACGCCCATCTCGGCGCCCTTGCCGGTGCCCACCATGATGGCGACCGGCGTGGCAAGTCCGAGCGCGCACGGGCAGCTGATGACCACGACGGCGACGCCGGCGGTGAGCGCCTCGTTGACGTCGGCGGCCACGACCATCCAGACGATGAACGTGACGAGCGCGATGAGCAGCACGACGGGGACGAAGATGCCGGCGACCTTGTCCGCCAGGCGCGAGATGGGCGCCTTGGTCGCGTTGGCGTCCTCCACGAGCTGGATGATCTTGGCGAGGCTCGTGTCGGCGCCCACGCGCGTGGCGCGGAAGGTGAACGAGCCGGTGCGGTTGATGGTCGCGGCGTGCACGGTGTCGCCGGGGTTCTTCTCCTGCGGGATCGACTCGCCGGTGAGCGCGCTCTCGTCGATGGCGGAGGTGCCGTCGAGTACGATGCCGTCGACCGGTATCGACTCGCCGGGGCGCACCCGCACGGTCTGCCCGACCTGGATGGCGTCCACATCCACCGTCTGCTCGCTGCCGTCCGCCGCGACGACGGTCGCCGTCTTGGGCGCGAGGTCGATGAGCGCCTCGATGGCCGATCCCGTCTTGGATTTGGAACGGGTCTCCAGGTACTTGCCCACGGTCACGAGGGTGAGGATGGTGCCGGCGCTCTCCAGGTACAGGTTGTCCATGGCCGTGGCCGCCGCGCCGTGCACATCGCCGTAGGCGAGCTGGTCGGCCATGACGAACATGGCGTAGACCGACCACGCCACGCTCGCCGCGGCGCCGATGGCGATGAGGGCGTCCATGGTGGGCGCCCGGTGGACGAGCGATTTGAAGCCGTTGATGAAGTACGCGCGGTTCATGTACAGGATGGGCAGCAGGAGCATGAACATGGTGAGCGCGAGCGTCATGGCGTGGATATGGTCGGTGAAGACGCTCGGCAGCGGCCAGCCCAGCATGTGGCCCATGCCGATGTAGAACAGGGGGATGAGAAAGACGATCGAGACGACCAGGCGCGTCTTCATGGCGTCGGCAGCCGCCTCGAGCTTCTTGGTGGGGGACTCGTGGTGAGCGGCACCCGGGCCCGCCTGCACGGCACCGCCGCTGGAGGCCTCGGCGACCGGGGCGGCCGAATAGCCGGCGCGGTCCACGGCGGCGCAGATGTCATCGGCGCTCAGCCGAGTCTCGTCGTAGTCCACCGTCATGGACCCGGAGAGCAGGTTCACCGAGACGTCCGTCACGCCGGGGAGGCTGCAGACGGCCTTGTCCACATGCGCTTGGCATGCGGCGCAGGTCATGCCGCCGACATCGAACTTTTCATGAGCCATGGTGGCTCCTTTCCTTCGTTGCTGCTTGCAGAGTACCCCCACCCCCAGGGGGTGTCAAGTAACGAACGCGACAAGATGGTGCCAGGTACAAACTTGTCGCGACAAGTTTGTACCTGGCACCATCTTGTCGCGGCATCGGGTATAAGCGGGACAACTGCTCGCGCGACGGAAGGAAGGTGGCCCATGGGGTTCTTCTCCGAATTCTCCAAGGCGCTGAACGGCGACGAGTCCGGAGAGCGCTACGCGGTCGCCGGTCATGCGGTGACATGCCCGCACTGCGGCAGTCATCGCTTCTTCGAGAGTTCCGCACTGCTCGACGGGCGTGCGGGCTCGTTCATAGGCCTCGAGTGGGCGGGCGACTCGGCGGTGACGCTCATCTGCGCGACGTGCGGGCACGTGGACTGGTTCGCCAGCCCCAAGCTCGTGGAGCGCGTCTCCTGACAAGATGGTGCCAGGTACAAACTTGTCGGGTGACAAGAAGGGGCCAACTTGTCGGGTGACAAGAAGGGGCCGGGTTCAAACTTGTCGCAAACCAGTCGTCCGATCTCACCCCGTAGCGCCGGGATGCCCGCGATTTCGTGGTGTTCGGGTGTGTCCACGCCATTCCCATAGGGTTTATCGGTTGCGTCCGTATACTGGTCCGCGGCGGAACCTGCTCCATCGCGTGTGAATACCGTAGATCCTGCGCGAACCGCCCCTTTGCAACCCGATCGATGCTTCGAACGCGGCGTGCCATCGCGATGCGCCGTATGGAATGGACTGTGCATTTATGGCTACAACCGAACAGCTTGTTTCGACCTTCGCCGATCTCGGCTTGTCCGAGACGGTTCTCGCCGCCGTGGCGGACATGGGCTACGAGTCGCCCACGCCCGTGCAGGCGGCCGCCATCCCCGAGGTGCTCGCCGGCCGCGACCTGCTCGCCGCGGCGCAGACCGGCACCGGCAAGACCGCGGCGTTTTTGCTGCCCACCATGGATCGCCTGCCGCACGTGGTGCCGCCCGTCAAGAAGGGCGAGCGCGGCCGTCGTCGGCGCAACCCCGCGAAGGGCCGTGGCCCCTCGATGCTCGTGATCACGCCGACGCGCGAGCTTGCCCAGCAGATCGAGGAGGTCTGCCGCGCCGTCGCCGCGCGCACGGGCCACGTCGCCGTCACCGTGGTGGGCGGCGTGGGCTATGTCCCGCAAAAGCAGGCGCTCGCCCGCGGTTGCGACATCCTCGTCGCCACGCCGGGCCGTCTCGTGGATCTGATCGACCAGGAGTCCGCCAACCTCGACGAGGTGAGCGTGCTCGTGCTCGACGAGGCCGACCGCATGCTCGACATGGGCTTTCTGCCCCAGGTGCGTCGCATCGTCGACGCGTGCCGCGATGAACGCCAGACGCTGTTGTTCTCGGCGACGCTCGACGAGTCGCGTGTGGGCGCCATCACCGACCTGGTCCGCGATCCGGTGCGTGTCGAGATCGCACCGGTCACTTCGACCGCCGATACGGTCGAGCAGTACGTGCTGCCGGTCTCGCGCGATGCGAAGAACGCTGCGCTCACCGCGGTGCTCAAGAAGGAGGGGCCCGAGCACGTCATCGTGTTCGTGCGCACCAAGCGCCGCGCCGACACCTGCGCCCGCAGGCTGGCACGCGCCGGGCTGACGTGCGGCACGATCCACGGCGACCGCAGCCAGGCGCAGCGCGAGCGCGCCCTGCAGGAGTTCCGCGAGGGCAAGGTGCAGGTGCTCGTGGCGACCGACGTGCTCGCCCGCGGCATCGACATCACCGACGTGCGCTACGTGGTGAACTTCGACGTGCCCGAGGAGCCGACCGATTACATCCACCGCATCGGCCGCACCGGCCGTGCCGGCGAGGAGGGCTGGTCACTCACGTTCGTCACGACCGAGGACGTGGCGGAGTTCTTCGATATCGAGGCGCTGATGGGCAAGACCGTCGACCTCTACGATGCCGGCGATATCCGCACCGGCGAGGGCGCGCCCGAGGTCGATCCCGACCGCGTGCCGGCTGAGCACGTGTCGTCCAAGAAGGCCAAGAAGCGCCGCAACCAGCGTTCCAAGGCCGCCAAGAAGCGTGAACGCGAGCCCCGTCAGCGCGCTCCGCGCCAGCGCGATATCGAGCGCCGCGCCGCCCGCGACGCGGCGCGCGCGGCGGCGGAGGAGGGCGGCGCATCGCGTCCGTCTTCCCGCAAGCGTCCGGGTGGCGCCCGCGTGCGCGCGGACGAGCCGTCCGCGCAGGGTTCCGCCTCCGCTGCCGCCCAGCAGGATGCCCGTCCCAAGAACCGCGCCGAGCGTCGTGCCGAGCGGTTCGGCGACCCCGTCGTGCATGGTCGCCACCAGGAGCGCTCCGGCCGTGACGGCGCCCGCGCCCATCGCGGCAAAGCGGGTCGCGGCGAGGAGCGGTCGGCGCGTGCCGATCGTGTCGCCCGCGCGGGCGATGAGCGCGCCGCCGAGCGCGGCGAGCGTTCCGGTCGCGATGCATGGCGCAACTACGATGAGCCGACCGGACGCGCCCGCCGTGCCGCCCATGCGGGCTCGCGCGGAGGTCGCTCCGGTGGTCGCGACAACCGCGCGAGCTACGGGTCGGCCGGTCGTGGCCGTTCCACCCGCCGTCCGGGCGATCGCGGTGGCAAGCGCTAAGCGACATCCGGCACGCGGCAGATGTCGCGTGCGGCCATGAGCCGTTCACGGTGACGAATGGGGGCTTCGGCCCCCATTTTTCGTTGAAGCGCCCGATAGGGAGGGCGCCTTTGCTATAGTTTGGTGCGGGGTATAATATCGGAATACCAAGTAATACCACCGAAGCACCATCGCACCATGCTGCACCGCGCGTGCGGTACACGCAGTAGCAACCGACCAGTAAGGACCTAACGTCATGGCAGAGCGTATGACCCCGGTCGTCGCGAAGGTCCTGCCCGAGGAGAAGGCAGCCTTCGCGGCGGCGACCCGACAGGTGGGCACGACGCCCTCCAACGCCATCCGCATGTTCATCGCCGCATTCAACCGATGCGGGACGTTTCCGTTCGACATCTCCGCTCGAGGTGTGTTTGGGGAGCCGGTCTCGGGGGATACTTCCTCCGAGGTGATGTCATGAGCGGATTCGATCGGGAGCCGATGGATACAGGTCGGCATCCTTCAGATGGGGATATGAAAGCTTCTTGCACCGGATGCGGAGAGCCGCAACGCGCCGCCGTGCGGCAGCCCGCGCTCGAGCCTGAGCCGACCCAGTCCGCGGGGGCGCCGCTGTCCGCTGCGGAGCCCCTGCCGTCCGTGCCCGCGCCGGTGCCGCTGCCTCCGCGGCCCTCGGACCAGCCGGTCTCGGTCGGTGCCCAGGCGTTTCGGTACCTATTGGCGGCGCTTGGGGCCTTTGCCGCCGTCATCGTCGCGCAGGGTGTGTTCTCCATCGTCGGGGCGGTCGTCCTGGCGGTGTTCGCCGTCATCCTCGATCCGTCCGGCGATGCGGATGCGATCGCCAGCGGCATCATCGGCCCGACGATGCTCGCGTCCCAGCTCGGCTGCCTTGCGGTGTTTTTGCCCTGGTGGCTCCACCTGCGGCCTGTTTCCTTCATCAGGGAGCGCTGCGGTACCATGGTGAGGGGGCCTCGGGCGGTCGCGCTGCGCGTGGTGGCGATCGCGCTGCTGGGAATCGGTTTTCAGCTGGTGATCGGGTATGCGCTGTCGTACCTGCTGCCGCTTGTCCCCGATCTGCAGAGCGAGTACTCCGAGATCATGAACGACGGGGTCACGAATGAGTTCTCGATGCTGTCGGTTTTGATCTTGGCGGTAGGCGCCCCGGTGACCGAGGAGCTCGCCTGCCGCGGCGTGGTCTTCGAATTCGCGCTTCGCGCGATGTGTCCCGAATGGGCGGCGCGTTGGCGCGACCGGTCTTGGCGCGCGTACACCGGCACGCCGATGCCGAAGATGCCGCCGTTGGCATCGCGGGGCTTTTGGGCCGCCAACCTGATCCAGGCGGCGCTGTTCGGCATCCTGCACCTCAACATCGTTCAAGGACTGTACGCCTTCGCGCTCGGTGTCGTGCTGGGTTGGATCGCGTGGCGAACGGGCGCGCTCGTGTACTCCATCGGCCTGCACCTGGCGGTGAACTTCTCCTCGTACTTCGTCTACGAGTTGTCGACGCTGCTCGAGGTGGGAGGCGTCGCCTTTGCCGTGCTGGCGTCCGTCTCGATGGTCGTCATCGGGATCCAGCTGTTCCAGCTCGCCTCGCACCCGGATGTGGCAAAATGTCAGATGTAGCCTCTCATGCGGCGGCGAAGCGGCGAAGGTGGGTTTACGGTTCGGTTTTAGTGGCGTCTTTCGAGTAGGAGCGACGTTCGGCGAAAGAATCAGCAGGTACGGGGCTTGCTGTTTTACGTGCTACTCGCCGGATCCCGGTAAAACCGAACCGTAAACCATGTGAGAGAGCCCAGACATAACTCCATATGCTAGCGGCGGCGTCCGCCCCGGGCGCCTTCGCGGCCCTGTGCGGCGCGGTTGCGCGCGTGCGGCGCGGAGCCGTGCGAGCCGCGGCCCGTCGACCCCTTGCCCTTGCCCTTGCCTTTGCCCTTGCCGCCCTTTTCCGCCGGTGCCCCTTTCGCATCGCGTCCGCCGGCAGCTTTGCCGCCCTTGCCGCGTCTGCCGTCGCCGGCGCCGTTGCGCGGAGGGACGGGACGGATCAGGCAGTGCCGGTCGTAGCCGATCAGGTCGCGCCGGCCCGCGCGTTCGAGCGCCTCGCGCACGAGTTTGTAGTTCTCGGGTTTGCGGTACTGGATGAGCGCGCGCTGCATGGCCTTCTCGTGCGGGTCGCGCGCCACGTAGATGGGCTCCATGGTGCGCGGGTCCACACCGGTGTAGTACATGCAGGTCGACATCGTCGACGGGGTGGGGTAGAAATCCTGCACCTGCTCGGGCATGTAACCCATGTCGCGAACGGCCTCGGCGAGCTCCACCGCCTCGGTGAGGGTGGAGCCGGGATGGCTGCTGATCAGGTAGGGCACCACGTATTGTTCGAGGCCGCAGCGCTCGGAGATCTCGCGGAACCGCGTGCAGAACGCGTCGTACACCGCGCGGCTCGGCTTGCCCATGATGGCAAGCACCTTGTCGCTCACGTGCTCGGGCGCCAGACGAAGCTGTCCGCTCACGTGATGGCGCACCAGCTCCTCCAGGAACCTGTCGGAGCGGTCGGCCATCGCGTAGTCGAATCGGATGCCGCTGCGGACGAAGACCTTCTTGACGCCGGGCAGCTCGCGAAGTTCGCGCAGCAGGTCGGCGTAGCCGTCCTCGTCGACCACCATGTTCTTGCATACGGTCGGCCACAGGCAACGGCGGTTTTGGCACACGCCGTGCTCGCGCTGCTTGTCGCAGGCGGGGCGGAAGAAATTCGCCGTGGGCCCGCCCACGTCGTTGATATATCCCTTGAAGTCGGGGTCATGCGTGAGCGCCTCGGCCTCGCGCACGATACTCTCGCGGCTGCGCACCTGCAGCATGCGGCCCTGATGGAACGTCAGCGCGCAAAACGAGCACTCGCCGAAGCAGCCGCGGTTGGACGAGATGGAGAACTTCACCTCGGAAAACGCCGGGACGCCGCCCGCTTGGTCGTAATCGGGGTGCCACGCACGCGCGTAGGGGAGCTCGTAGACCGCGTCCATCTTCTCGGTCGTCAAGGGGGCTGCCGGCGGGTTTTGCACCACGTAGACGCCGTGTGGGTAGGGCTCCACGAGCCTGCCACCCGTGATGGGGTCCATGTTGCGGTACTGCACGGCGAAGCTACGGGCGTAGGCGAGCCGGTCGGCGACGAGTTCGTCCCACGAGGGCAGCAGCTCGTAGTCGTATACCTCGGCAAGCGCCTCCTCACCGCCCCGCATGCGGTAGGCGGTGCCCGCCACATAGGTGATCTGATCGATGGGAAGGCCGCCGTCGAGCGCGTCGGCGACTTCGACGATCGCGTGCTCTCCCATGCCGTAGATGAGCAGGTCGGCTCCGCTGTCGAGCAGAATCGAGCGCTTGAGGCCGTCGGACCAGTAGTCGTAATGCGCAAGGCGGCGAAGGCTCGCCTCGATGCCGCCGAGGATGATCGGGGTGTGCTTGTACGTGCGGCGGATGAGATTGCCGTAGACCGCCGCCGCGTGGTTGGGGCGTGCACCCGCGCGTCCGCCGGGGGTGTAGGCGTCGGTGCGACGCCGGTGCTTGGTCACGGAGTAGTGGTTAACCATGGAGTCCATGTTGCCCGCGGACACGAGGAAGCCCAGGCGCGGCTCGCCCAGCGCGGCGATGCTCGCCGGGTCGCGCCAGTCGGGCTGGCAGATGACGCCCACGCGATAGCCGTGCGCCTCGAGCACGCGGGTGATGATCGCCATGCCGAACGAGGGGTGGTCCACGTAGGCATCGCCGCACACGTAGACGAAATCGCAGGCATCCCAGCTGCGCGCATCCATATCGGCGCGTGAGACGGGTAGGAACTGCGAGCGGTCTGCCATGGGGTCTCCTTGTGCGGGTCGTCGTGCTTTCGGTGCAAGTATACGCGGATGCCGCGCACCCGGGTGCCTGTATACCGAATCGGGCTGTACCTCCGTCACGTCGACACGGACGCGCATGTGGAAGCATGTAGAAAACCCCTGGGGTTATTTTACGTGTAGAAAAACCCCTGGGGTTATTCGACATGTTACCGACCCTCGCGTTTTCGCATGTCAGGTAATATGGTGATGGACGCGCGAGACAGGGAGGGGTTCTGCCCATGGCGCTTGATGACAACCACGTCGTTTCGGGGATTCGGGAGGCGCTCTCCCATTCGTACGTGCCGCACGGGCATCGCGCCCGCGTGCGGCATCGCAACCACATGGCGGTGCCCTGGCACGAGGTGACCGATTGCGACGACATGCTCGCCGTCGACGCCGACCTCGACGACAAGTCGTCCATCATCTGCCGCGCGGGCCTGTTGCTGCTCGCGGGCGGTACGGGCAGCTGGCGCGTGCGCGATTGCATGAACAAGATAGCCGACGTGCTGGGCGTGACCATCTCGGCGGCGGTGAGCCTGACCACGATCGAGTGCACCTGCATCGACGGGCACACGAGCTTCTCCGAGGTGATCTCCCTGCACACCACCGGCGTCAACACCGAGCGCATTCGCCTCATGGAGCAGTTCACCCGCGAGGTGCAGGCGCGTGGCGACACCTTCACCGTGCGCGAGTTCCACGACCGCATGGACAAGATCGAGCACACGCCGGGCAACTACGCGCCTTGGGCGGTCGGCTTGGCGTCCGCCGCGGCGTGCGCGGCCTTCGTGTTTTTGCTCGGCGGCGGTCCCATCGAGATGGGCTGCGCCTTCGTGGGGGCGGGTCTCGGCAACTTCGTGCGCCGCATCATGCTCGACCGCAGGCTCACACACTTCGTGTGCATCGGGGTCGCCGTCGCGGTCGCCTGCTTGGCCTATCTCGGCTGTCTGTCGCTGCTGTCGCTTGCGATACCCGGGGCGCTCGAGCATGAGGCGGGCTACATCGGCGCCATGCTGTTCGTGATCCCCGGCTTCCCGCTCATCACCAGTGGGCTCGACATCGCGAAGCTCGACTTCCGCTCCGGCCTCGAGCGTCTCGCGTACGCGGTGGCCGTGATCATCGTGGCGACGCTCGTGGCATGGCTCGTGGCGATGATGGTCGAGCTTTCGCCCGATGAGTTCACCGACCAGGGGCTTTCCGATGCGGTCGTGCTCGCGTTGCGCCTCGTCGCGAGCTTCGTGGGCGTCTTTGGCTTTTCCATGATGTTCAACTCGACGCTCGAGATGGCGGCGACGGCGGGTGTCGTGGGTGCTATCGCCAACACGCTGCGCCTGACGCTGGTCGATTTCGCGGCTATGCCTCCCGAGGCGGCGGCGTTCGTGGGCGCGACGAGCGCCGGTCTTCTGGCGTCGGTGGTGGCGAGCAGGATGTCGTTCCCGCGCATCTCCATCACGGTGCCCTCTATCGTGATCATGGTGCCCGGCCTCTACATGTATCGCGCCGTGTACTACATGGGCGTGTTCCAGACGCTCGACGCCATGGAGTGGATCATCCGCGCCGTGATGATCATCCTGTTCCTCCCGATGGGTTTGGGGCTCGCCCGCGCGCTCACCGACCCGGACTGGCGGTACTGCTCTTAGAAGGCCCGTGCGGGCGAAGCCGTGCCCGGCGACGCGCGAAACGCACGGCGTCGCATTCCGCGCGTCGCCGTATCGGGCGCCTTCGGCGATGCGTCGACGTTTGCGGAAAGCCATCTGGGGTAGAGTCGAGGTATGTCGACGAGGAGGTCACTATGGGCAAGATCCAACGCTTCGGTTCCATCTCGCGTACGAACGGTGAGGAGGGCTACGAGCGGTACAAGGCCTACCACGCAGCGCCCTTCGAGGGTGTCAACGAGATGATCAAGGCCTGTAACCTGCAGAATTACTCGATTTACTACTACGACGGTCTGCTGTTCTCGTACTACGAGTACACCGGCGACGACTACGAGGCCGACATGGCCAAGATGGCGGCGGATCCCCGCACGCAGGAGTGGTGGGCGGCGGTCGGCCCGAACATGAAGCCCTTCGGCGAGCACGGCGACTGGGAGTTCATGGAGGAGCTCTACCATCTCGAGTAGGCTTGTGTCGCAAAGTGGCGCCCGACGACTAACGGAGTACCGAGCCGGCAGGTGCCGCCCCGGCTCCGCGAAGGCGGCGTATATCCATATGTTCGTATATGCGAACCACGTTCGTAACCATATTTCGACCGTTCGCGGATTCGATAAAACGTTTTTGCAGGATTGAACCCGGCTCGTCGATGCCTTTCGGGTGGCGGGTGTCAAATCCATATAATGCAATTCGGTTAGATACGATGCGCCCGCGTGGCGCGTCGATATGCGCGGGGCGCACGGTCCCGCTCAGAAAAGGAGGCGGCTATGGCCAATCGAATCGTTCTCAACACCATCTCCTATCATGGCGCCGGCGCCATCAAGGAGATCCCCGGCGAGATCACCCGTCGCGGCTACAAGAAGGTCTTCGTCTGCACCGACCCCGACCTGGTCAAGTTCGGTGTCGCCGCCAAGGTCACCGATCTGCTCGACGAGGCCGGCATCGCGTGGAGCATGTACTCCGAGATCAAGCCCAACCCCACGATCAAGAACGTCCAGGACGGCGTCGAGGCATTCAAGGCCGCGGAGGCCGATTCCATCGTGACCATCGGTGGCGGCTCGGCCATGGACACCGCCAAGGCCATCGGCATCATCATCAACAACCCCGAGTTCGCCGACGTTCGCTCGCTCGAGGGCGTCGCTCCCACCAAGAACCACGCCGTGTTCACCATCGCCGTGCCCACCACCGCCGGCACCGCGGCCGAGGTCACCATCAACTACGTCATCACCGACGTCGAGAAGGTCCGTAAGTTCGTGTGCGTCGACACCAACGACGCCCCCGAGGTCGCCGTCGTCGACCCCGAGATGATGGGTACCATGCCCGCCGGCCTCACCGCGTCGACCGGTATGGACGCGCTGACCCACGCCATCGAGGGCTACACCACCCGCGGCGCCTGGGAGCTCACCGACATGTTCCACCTCAAGGCCATCGAGCTCATCGCCAAGAACCTGCGCGACGCCGTCGCCGAGGCCAAGAGCGGTCAGCCCGGAAGCGGCCGCGAGGGCATGGCACTCGCCCAGTACATCGCCGGCATGGGCTTCTCCAACGTCGGTCTGGGCATCGACCACGCCATGGCGCACACCCTGTCCGCCCACTACGACACCCCGCACGGTGTGGCCTGCGCCATGCTGCTGCCGATCGCCATGGAGTTCAACAAGCCCGTCGTGGCCGAGCGCCTGGCCGACGTTGCCGTCGCCATGGGCGTGGACACCACCGGTATGACGACCGATGAGGCCGCCGACGCCGCCATCGCCGCGGTGCGTCAGCTGTCCGTCGACGTGGACATCCCCACGGTGTGCGAGGCCATCACCGCCGACGAGCTCGACCAGATCGCCGACGACGCGCTGGCCGACGCCTGCTACCCGGGCAACCCGCGCGACGCCGATCACGCCACCGTCGTGGAGCTGTTCCGCAAGATCATGAAGTAGCGTGACCTCAGCGGTTCCGTTGCATGGGGCGACCTGCCGATCGGGCGGGTCGCCCTTTTCGTTCATGCTGGATGTAATAAAACCCCAGGGGTTTTGTTACACGAGTGGGGCGATGTAAGAAAACCCCAGGGGTTTTGTTACATCCGTGCGTTGCGGACGGTGCCGCCGCCGAGGACCGTGTCGCCGTCGTAGACGACGACGGCCTGGCCGGGGGCGATGCCGCGCTGGGGCGTCTCGAAGCGCACGCGTATGCCGCCGCTGGTCCCCGCATCGGGATCGACGAGCGCCATGCGCGCGGCCTGGTCGGGCTGGTGGTAGCGGATCTTGGCCGCGACGGCGATCCCGGTCTTCCCGGCATCGCGCAGGCGCCGCTCCATCGCGGGCGCCGGAGCGCTCCAGATCCAATCGTCGGCCATAAGCTCGCCCGCCATCAGGTCGTCGACATCACCCAAGGTCACCGTGTTGCGTTCGACGTCGATGCCGCATACGTAGAGCGGGTGCGCGGCGGCGACGCCCAGGCCCTTGCGCTGGCCGATGGTGTAGCGCAGCGCACCCCGGTGACGTCCGAGCACGGCGCCGTGCGTGTCGAGGATGTCGCCTTCCGGCAGGGCGCTTCCGCGGCGGCCCTCGATGAACGAGGCGAAGTCGTTGTCCGGCACGAAGCAGATCCCCTGGCTGTCGGGCTTCTCGGCGCTGACGAAGCCCTGCTCACGCGCGATGCGGCGCACGTCACGATCTTTGGTGAGGGCGCCGAGCGGCAGCACCACATGCGCCAGCTGCCGCTGGGTGAGCGCGTAGAGCACGTAGCTTTGCTCCTTGGCGGCGTCGATCCCCTTGGTGAGCCGCCATGCCCCGTCCGGTTGCGCGGGAGGCGCGACCTGCGCGTAGTGGCCGGTCGCCACGACGTCGCACCCGAGTTCCCGGGCGTGGTCGAGCAGCGCGCCGAACTTGAGGTAGCGGTTGCAGTCGCAGCAGGGGTTGGGAGTGCGGCCCGCCTCGTAGGTGCGCACGAACTTATCCACCACGCAGCGCGCGAACGTCTCGCGCAGGTCGAGGACGTGGTGGGGGAACCCGAGCGCACGCGCCACGCTCGCGGCGTCGTCGGCGTCGCGCGACGAGCCGCAGGCGCCGGCACCGTCCGTTCCCGCCGGGCCGTCGTGCAGCAGCATCGTGGCGCCGATGCAGTCGTAGCCCTGCTGCTTGAGCAGATAGGCCGTCACGCTCGAATCGACGCCGCCGCTCATGGCGACGAGCGCCCGCTTTGCCGTCGTCACGTCGCGCCTACTCGGCGAACAGAGCGCTCGACAGGTAGCGCTCGCCGGTATCGGGCAGCAGCACGACGATCGTCTTGCCGGCGTATGCCGGGTCCTTGGCAAGCTCGATCGCGGCCCATGCGGCGGCGCCCGACGAGATGCCCACCAGCACGCCCTCGGTGCGGGCGATCAGGCGGGCGCAGGCGAGCGCGTCCTCGTCCGTCACGGGGACGACCTCGTCGTACACGTCGGTGTCGAGCACCTCGGGGATGAAACCGGCGCCGATACCCTGCAGGCCGTGCGGTCCGGCCTCACCGCCCGACAGCACCGGCGAGCCGGCGGGCTCGACGGCGACGATACGCACGTCGGGGCGCTTGGAGCGCAGGTAATGCCCGACGCCGGTGATCGTGCCGCCCGTGCCGGCGCCCGCGACGAAGACGTCGACGCCCCCGTCGGTGTCCTCCCAGATCTCCGGGCCGGTCGTCGCCTCGTGGGCGGCGGGGTTCGCGGGATTGGTGAACTGGCCGGCGATGATGCTGCCGTCGATCTCGCGCGAGAGCTCCTCGGCGCGACGGATGGCGCCCGCCATGCCCTGCGCACCGGGCGTGAGGATGACCTCGGCGCCGTAGCCCTCCATGAGCTTGCGGCGCTCGGGGCTCATGGAATCCGGCATGGTGATGATGAGGCGGTAGCCGCGGGCGGCGGCCAGGGCGGCGAGCCCGATGCCGGTGTTGCCGCTTGTGGGCTCGATGATCGTGCACCCCGCATGCGGACGGATGGTACCCGCCGCTTCGGCGTCGTCGAGGATGCGCCGGGCGACGCGATCTTTGGCGGAGCCCGCTGGGTTGAAGTACTCGAGTTTAGCGACGACGCGGGCGCCGAGGCCAAGGTCGCGCTCGATGCCGGTGAGCTCGAGCAGGGGGGTGTGGCCGATCAGCTGGTCGACGGATGTGCGAATGCGCTCCATGGACGCTCCTTATCCGGACGGACGTATCGTTGGTTCCAGTATATCGGTATACCCCGTATCGGGCGCTCGGGCGGGGATGGTCCGTTCGGGAGGGTTCTGTAAATAAAACGACCCCTCGGTTCCTCGCTATTCCGACGTCGGCTTTATGTCAACTCTTTGGTATCCTGCTGCTGTACGGACGTTTGGGAGGGGGAGAGCCATGCTGGTTTCGACGAAGGGACGATACGCGCTTCGCGTGATGGTCGATTTGGCGGAACATCAGGAGGATGGCCGCGTGCCCCTGAAGGAGATCGCCGCCCGCCAAGGGGTCTCCGAGAAGTACCTCGAGAACATCCTGTCGGCGCTCGTGCGCAACGGCATGCTGTCGGGCATGCGCGGCAAGGGTGGCGGCTACCGGCTCACGCGTCCCGCCGAGCGCTATACCGTCGGCGAGATCCTGCGCCTGACGGAGGGCGGTTTGGCACCGGTCTCGTGCCTCGAAGGCGGCAAGACGGGATGCGAGCGCGCTCGGGACTGCCCGACGATCCACATGTGGTCGGAGCTCGACCGTATGATCGCGGCGTATCTCGACGGGATCTCCATCGCCGACCTCGCGGCGTCGCCGCGCGGCATCGACTGCCTCTAACGCAGCCGTAGCGCAACCGCGTCCGCGCGGGACGGTGCGTCCGTGGCCCTTCGCGGCGGTTCGCGCTATCGGGCGTCGGCCGTGGCGACGTTCAAGATGGCGCTCACGATGCTGATGACGATGGCGCCGAAAAACGCAGCCCCGAACCCGTTGATGACGATGCCCGCGCCGAGCAGGTTCAGCGAGAACCAGCTGGCGAGCTCGAGCATGAGGCTGTTGACGACGAGCTGGAAGATACCGAGCGTGAGGATCGTCACCGGCAGCGAGATGACGGTGATCACCGGCTTGACGAGGGAGTTCACCAAGCCCAGGAACAGCCCGACGAACGCGAAGCACAGCCATGGGTCGGCGGGTCCGTACGGCTCGATGCCGGGCACGATATAGGCCGCCACGGAGATGGCGATCGAGATGAGCAGCCAGTTGAGGATGAAGCGCATGTGCGCCGCCTTTCGTCGGGTGGGCGTCGGATGGATCGACGCTATCATGGGTGTGATGATTGTGCCATAGGGAAGGGCGTTTTGTGCGAAGCGGTCGCGAACACGGAAAACCCAGAACGCGCGCGGCGTTTCTCGATGAGGGCGGCGGGCGTGCCGTGACGTTCGCGGCGTTCGATACCGAGGTGCGCCTGCATGCCTACCCCGACGACGGCGAGGCGGCGACCTCGCCATCGGTCCGGATGCGCCTGGATACCGCCCTCGAGGCGTGCTGGGAGCGCTGCGTGTGGTTCGAGCGCAGGCTCTCGCGAACCAGGCCGGATTCCGACATCGCACGTGCGCACGCGGCATCGCCCGAGCCGATCGCGGTCGCACTCGAGACGGCGGAGCTGCTCGAGCTGGCTTTCGGGTACTGCGAGCGCAGCGACGGGCGCTTCGACATCACGATGGGTACCGTGACGTCGCTTTGGGACTTCCATGCCGGTCGCATCCCGTCGTCGCGCGCTCTGGCCCAGGCGCTTTGCCATGTGGACTACCGTCTTGTGCAGCTGGGATACGATGCGCACGGGGCGCCGACGCTCGCCATAGCCGATCCGGCGACCATCCTCGACGTCGGCGGCATCGCCAAGGGCTATATCGCCGACGACCTGGCGAAGATCATGACGGCGCACGGTATCGGGCGCTTCGCCTTGAACCTGGGCGGCAACGTGCTCGTCCGCGGCGGGCGCCCGGATTCCGCCTGTGCTGCGAAAAGCGTCGCGCAGGCGGCTGCAGGGCCGGTTCCGCCAACCGGCTCGCCGTGGCGTGTGGGCATCCGCGACCCGTTCGGTCGCGCACGGCATCGCGCGGTCGTCGACGTGGTCGACGGGTCGGTCGTCACGAGCGGGCTGCACGAACGGTGCTTTATCCGCGGAGGTACGACCTATCACCATATCCTCGATCCGACGACCGGCATGCCCGCCGCGACCGACGTGGTGAGCGCGACGATCGTGGCGGCACGCTCGCTGGATTGCGACGGATACTCGACGACGGCGGTGATGCTGGGGGCGGCGGGGGCCCTGGCGTTCGTGGAGGCGCTCGACGGCGTCGATGCCGTCATCGTCGACGATGCGGATCGGGTGGCGTGGACGTCGGGGCTCGACGGCCGTATCCGGGTGATCGGGCGCTGAGGCGAGGCCGACGGCTCGCAGGCGAGGTGGGTACGTTCGATGGACGTTGCATCCGTTGGCCGGGTGCATCGGCACTTTAGCAAAGTGGTGTGTTACACTGCATCACGTGGGTGTTCATTCGAGGGTGTTGAATATTATCCGCATTTGAATCTCATTCTTGGTATCAATTCGGCTTGTTATAGGTAGATTTGGCGGTGTCTTATGAATATCGAGAAGATGTTCGAGCGTCCGGACGTGCAGCAGCTCGTCCGAGCTGTGCTGCTGCTCGAGACCGAAGACGATGTCCGTTCGTTCCTCACCGACCTGTGCACGCCGCGTGAGGTCTGCGATTTCGGGCAGCGCCTGCAGGTCGCCCGGTACCTGGACGAGGGCGAGCCGTACGTCGAGGTCCAGGCGCGCACCGGTGCATCGTCGACGACGGTGAGTCGTGTATCCAAGGCGCTCAACGGGGAGCACGGCGGTTACCGTCGCGTCCTGATCAAGCTCGAGGACCAGGAGCGCGGCCGCGCCTGATGGCCCGCATCGATGTACCCGTCCGTCCCCGGTCCGCATGCCTGCGGGTCGGGGACGTTTTTTGCGATGTCGAGGTAACGGGTGGCGCCGGATCCATCCCCGTCGGATGCGAGGGGTCGCGCCCGATGCCGATGGGCCCGGTGCCGTCTCGTCATCATGTCCATGCGGGCGTGTAGGATAGTGTCAGCACAACGCCGCCGACGGAAAGCGCGGGAGGACCATGGCAGTACGGATCATAGGCACGCAGGCCGGTACGCGGCCCGACGATGCGGAGGTAGAGCTCATCGCCCAGGCTGTCGCCCGGTACGGGCGGTGCACGCTGCTCGTGCCGTCCATCGGCGAGCGCGATGTGGTCCGTACCGCGCTCGCCGAGGCCGGTTGCGGCCTGGGCGTCGACGTCACGACGGTGCGCGACTGGATCGGGAACCTGTGGGAGCTGCTCGGAGGCGGCGAGCATCCGTGTACGGGCATCCAACGCCAGCTGCTCATGGCCGACATCCTGTATGCCCGTGTGGAGTCCGAACTCGCCCCACTGCGCGCGAACCCCGGCACCGTGCGTCTGCTCGCCACGATCGCGCGCGACCTGCTGCCCTTCGCCGACGCGTCGGCGGAAGGTGGCGCCGGCGGTCCCGCCGAGGCCGTGGTGCTCGACCTGCTTGCCCGCTATCGGGATGCGCTCGCGTCCCGCGCGTTGATCGAGGCCTCCGACGCCGCGGTCCGTCTCGCATCCGCGCTCGACCGCACGCCGATCGCCGCGGCCGGCTGCGTGGTGCTGCGGGATGTGACCGAGGTGCCCGCCTATCTGGCCCGCCTGCTATCCGTCGTGGCGCGTATCGGCGAGGTTTCCGTGCTGCTGCGCGGCGAGCAGGGCGTGTGGGCGGCCTCGCTCGCCCGCGCCTTCGGTTCCGCCGGCTGCGAGGTCGTCTGTGAGGATGCGCCCGAGCGCATCGCCCGTGTACCCGAGATCGGCTTTTTGGAGGTCGCGGGGCCGCATGCCCGCGATCGCGCCTACGCCGAGGAACTCACGCGCCTTGTCGGCACCCCGGGTCGCCACGCGGTCGTCGTGTCCGCGCGCCCCGCCGAACTCGCCGACCGGCTCGCGCCATGGCTCGCATCCCGGGGCATCGCCTCCGAGGTCACACGGTTCGTGCGGTTCGAGAGAACGGCGGTGGGCCGACAGTTCACGGCGCTGCGGGACCTGGTCGGGCGCATGAAGGCCGATCTCGACGGTTCCGGCAGCGCGGCCGAGTGGTGGCCCGCCCCGGAGCTCTCCGATTGGCTCTACTCGCCCCTGTCGGGCATCGACATCCCGACCGCCCGACGATTCGACAAGAAGATCCGCTCCTCGCGGGCACTGGGCGTCGAGGGCGTGCTACGCGAGCTGCAAAGCGTGCAGTCGCGCGTCGCCGCCGCCCGCCGCAAGCTTCCCGCCGACCATCCCTTCGCCTCGGTTCCGGCCATCTGCTCCGACGTCGTTCAGTTCCTCTGGCAGGACCGTCCGGTATCGGCGTTCAAGACCATCTGCGCCGCGATCGAGAAGCTGCCTGCGCAGGCGTTCGGGTCGCGTGACGGCCCGTGCCGCATCGCCGTCGAACGTGCCATGGCCGAGCGCGCCCTGCAGGTGGTCGCCGACGACGCGCACGCCCTGCGTGTGGGCCAGGCGGTCGCGTGCCGCGTGCTTGACGGACTGTGCGTCGTCTCGCGCGAGCGCATCGAGGTGGAAGGTTCCGCCGATGCCGAGCCCGCCGGCGAGGTGGCGTTCATGACGCTCGCCGACGCCGCCTGTCTTGAAGCCGATTCGGTCGACGCGCTGCTGTTCGCCGATGTCGACGTGGCGAGCTATCCGCTGTCGCACGAGGAGAGCGCCCGCACGACCCTCGCGACGCGCCTGGACGCCCGTGCCCTCGAGCTCGAGCCTGCCGCCTGCCTGCGCGATCTGACGTACCGCGCCCTTGCGGCGGCACGCGGTGCGCGTATCTTGGCGCGCGTGACGCACGATCGCCAGGCGAAGGACCGCTATCCGGCGGCCATCTGGACCGAGCTGCGCGCGGCGGTGGGCGATGGCGCCCACGTGCGTCGGGTGGGCGAGGAGGACGTTGCGGGCGATTTCGATGCCGCCGACGGGCGTACCGCGCGCCTCGAGCGCGTGTCGTGCCTGCCGCCCCGGCAGCTTTCGCCGCAGGCGACGCGCTACCTCGTGCTCACGCGGGTCGACACCGACGGCCACCCGGTGCCGCGCCAATTCTCGGCATCCCAGATCGAGACCTACTCCGCCTGTCCGCTGTGCTGGTTCGTGTCGTCCCGTCTGCGCCCCTCCGTCATCGACGCCGGCTTCACCAACATGGAGAAGGGCAACTTCGTCCATGACGTCATGGACCGCTTCCACGAGCGCCTCCTCGAAGACGGCTCCGCGCGCGTGACACCCGAGAACCTCGACGCCTCGCTGACGCTGCTGCACGACGTGTTCGCCGAGGTCGCCGCCGAGCACGCACGCGGCAAGACCTCCTCGTCGGCGCCGCTCGTGCCGCTGTCGGTCGCGCAGAAAAAGCAGGTCGACGAGATCTTGCCCCAGCTGGAAAAGGTCGTGCGCTACGAGGCCGATGCGCTTGCCGCGTACGCGCCGGCCTATCTCGAGTACTCGTTCAACGGCTTGGGCGTCACGTACGCGGGTTGGCCGCTCGGCGGCAGGATCGACCGCGTGGACGTCGACGCCGAGGGGCATGCGGTGGTCATCGACTACAAGCACCGCTCCGACGTCACGCCGTTTCGGCTCAAGGACCCGACGGCGCCCGACAAGAAGACGGGCGTCGCACCGGCCGACGACCCCCGTTGGCTGCCCGAGCACACGCAGACGCTGATCTACGCCCAGGCGCTCAGGCGCGCGCTCGACCTGGACGTGCGCGGGGCGGTGTACTTCGCCACCAAGGGCAAGGTCGCCATGCGCGGAGCCGTCTCGGAGGAGCTCGCCGAGGAGGTCCCCGGCGACGGGCGCGTCCCCGGGCTGCGCGACGGGTTCCCCGCGGCCGACGCCGGGGGGACCATGGCGTTCGACGAGCTTCTCGATCGGGTGGAGCGCGAAGTCGGCATCCGCTTGGAGGAGCTTGCGGCCGGCTGCGTCACGGCGGCATCCGAGGTACAGCCGAGCTGCGTGCACAACCATCCGCTCGGCTTCGTTCGAAGGGACGCGTGAGGATCATGGACCTATCCACGTTGATGCTGCAGCAGCGCGAGATCGTCACCACGCTCGACCGACCGCTGTTCGTGTCCGCGGGGGCGGGCTCGGGCAAGACCTTCACGCTCACCCGTCGCATCCTATGGGCCCTCTCGCCCGAATCGGGGCCGTTCATCGAGCATCTCGACCAGGTGCTCGCCATCACGTTCACCAAGGACGCCGCCGCCGAGATCCGCGAACGTGTCCGCGCGGCGCTCATCGACGCCGGCATGGATCGCGAGGCGCTCGCCGTCGACGACGCGTGGATCTCGACCATCCACGGCATGTGCGCCCGCATCCTGCGTGCGCATGCGTTGGAGCTCGGGCTCGACCCCGAATTCGGCATCCTGGAGGACACCGGTGAGCTGATCGAGCAGGCCGTCGACCGCGCGATCGCGCATGCCGAGGAGACGGGCGCGATCGAAGGCGGCTATCGGCTCGCGGACTTGCTGGCGTGGTATCCGCTCAAAAGCGAGGGCGGCCCGGCGGCGCGCGAGGGGACCGGAAGCGTGCAGGGCTTCGTCAGGCGTCTGTTGGAGCTTTCGTGCAGCCTGCCGAACGGCATGGACGACGTGCGGCTCGCGCACGGCGAGGACCGGGTCGAATCGCTCGCCGACGCGTATCGCGCCTGCTTGGACGCAAGTCCCAAGGCGGCCCAGATCGGCCGGGATGCGCTTGCGGCGATCGACGCCTACGCCGCGAGTGGGCGCACCCTCGCCGACCTGACGCGCTGCATGATGAGCTGCGAGATTCCCCGGCCGAGCAAGGCGCTGCCCAAAGAGCAGCTCGACTTGCTGCGCGCCGATGTCGCCGACACATTCGTCAACGCCTATCTCGCCTGCGGGCGCGACGCGCTCGACGCGCTGCTCGCACTTGCCCGCGCCGTGGAGCGCGAGTACCGCGCCCTCAAGCTTCAGGCCTCCGTGCTCGATAATAACGATTTGTTGCGTCTCGCCTATACGGCGTTGCGTGACCGAGCCGATATCCGCGCCGCGTACGCCGACCGGTTCCGCATGGTGATGATCGACGAGTTCCAGGACACCGATCAGCAGCAGGTCGATCTGATCGGGTACCTGACGGACGGCGGACGTCGCCTGTGCACGGTGGGCGATGCGCAGCAGTCGATCTACCGCTTCCGCGGTGCCGAGGTCGAGGTGTTCCGCCGTCAGGAGCGGCTGATCGCGGACGGGCGGGACGATGCCGCGCGCCCCGACGCCGGGTCGGTCGTGCGGCTGGTGCGCAACTTCCGCAGCCATGCGGATATCCTCGCCTACGTCGCCCGCATCTTCGACGGCGAGCACGGCGGGCTCATGCGGGGCTTTTTGGATCTCGAGCCCAACGAGGGGCGCACCGACACGCTCGTCGCCACCGCGGCCTCGCGTCGCCAGGCGCTGCTCGTGGCGGGCGGTACCTCCCAGGAGCGCGCCGAGGCCAAGGCGGCTGCCATCGCCGCGCGGTTCCGCGCCCTCGCCGATGCGGGACAGCCCGTGGGCGACATGGTGCTGCTGCTCGGCGGCATGACGCATTCGGGTATCTACGCCGACGCCATCCGCGCCGAGGGGCTCGATTGCGTCATCGCGGGCGGCTCGGTGTTCTCGTCGACGGCGGAGGTCGCGAGCGTGCGCGCGCTCATGTGGACGCTCGCCGATCCGGCCGACACGACGCCCGGGCTCGTACCCCTTCTGGCATCTCCCATGTTCGCCTTGGGCGCCGAGGAGTTCCTGGCGCTATGCACGGCGTTCGACGCCGCGACGGGCGAGACGCGCCGGCGCAACGCCGACGCCGGCCTCATGAGCGATGGCGATGCACCCGGTCTCGACGACCTGCCGCTGCTCAAGCGGGCGCGCGACGTCCTGCGCGTCGCACTCGCGCGTGTCGGCCGCGACCGTCCGTCCGACATCGCGCGTGAGGTGGTGCGCGCGTCGGGCTGGATGGTGCGCCTCGCCGCGCAGGGACCGGAGGGGCGCGCCGTCGCGGCGAACGTCCTGAAGGCGCTCGACATGGTCGAGGAGGCCCAGGCGAAGGTGGGCGAAGGGCCGCGTGCCGTCGCCTGCGCCTTCGATGCCGCCCTCGCGTCCAAACAGGCGCCCGGCGCCCTCAACGAGGAGGGGGGCGGCGCGGTGCGCATCATGACGGTGCATGCCTCGAAGGGTCTCGAGTTCCCGATCGTCGCGGTCGCGGACTGCTTCTCGACCAAGCGCAACGGCGACCGCATGCAGACGCGCCGCGTTCCCGGCGCCGTCGAGGCGGCGCTCGTCCCAGCCCGTTTTTCCGGCACGGTGCGCGCCGACGGCGTCCGCATCGCCGAGGTGAAGGTCGAGGAGCGGTTCCGCAAACTGTACGGGGAATGGCTGACGCCCGAGGCGTTCGACGAGGTATGCGCGACCGGGTCGGCCGCCGAGGCCTTCATCGCCATGCGCACCGAGGCCGAGCAGCGCGAGCTCGAGGAGCGCGCCCGTTTGCTCTACGTGGCCATGACCCGTGCGAAGGAGCTGTTGATCCTGGCCATGGACGCGAAGGTGGGCAGGGGGGAGGTACCCGAGCTCACGCTCGACGACGAGCACGACCTCACCGGTCCGGTGCTCGCGCGCATCCTGCCCGAGGGCGCGCATCCGCTCGATGCCGGACGTCTCGTGTTCGACGACTCCCGCGAGGGCGACTTCGAGTTGATCGCCCTGCGCGACTTCGTCTACGGCGGTGAGGACTATCAGGCGACCGTATCCGCGGACGAAGGCGACGAGGGGGCGTGCGCGCCCGTCGATGGGCGCGACGATGCGGTTCGGGACGAGGAGGCGGACAGTTTCACGCTCGTCTACCCCGAACAGCTTGCGTGTCGTGCCGTACCCGCCGCCCGTCCGCCGCGCGCGTCGTACAGCTACTCGTCCATCGCCAAGGAGCTGCACGCCGAAGCCGAGGACCGAGGGGGCGGGGAGGCTGCCGTCACGGCACCCGAGGAGCAGCGTATCGGCGCGACGGCGTCGCCCGATACCGCCCGTGCCGACGGGGAACCGGCGCCTGCCGGCGAGATCGTCGAGCTGATCGAGGCGACGGGGCAGGCGGACGTGCCCGCGGATGCCGTCGATGCCGCGCCGGGTCCGCAGGACGATCCGACCGCGCTCGGTTCGGCGTTCCATGCGGCCGCGCAGTGGCTGATCGAGACGGGCTTCGAGCATGTCCCCGTCGAGCGTATCGACGCGCTCGCGCGCTATTGGCAGGTGAGCGCGGCGCAGCGCGCGCGTCTCGAGACGGCGCTCGACCGCTGGGAGGCGTCGCGGGTCCGTCGGGAGTTGCGCACATGGCCCCAGGTCCGCGCCGAGGTCCCGTTCTACTCGCTCGGAATCGACGAGGCGCGGATCCGCGAGCGGTTCGGGCGGTTCGCCGAGGGCGCCATCGATGCCTTGGCGACCGATCCCGTACATCCGGATCGCGCGCTCGTGATCGACTACAAGACCGGTGGCAGCGCGCACGAGACGCCGTCGGAGCTGCAGGACAAGCATGCGCTCCAAGCACGCGTGTATGCAGATGTGCTGCATCGGGCGGGCTACGCGCACGTGCGGCTCGCGTTCGTCCGCGTCGAGGTCCCCGATGCGGACGATCCGACGCAACCGCAGGTCGTGACCTACGATCTGTAGGGCTCGCCGCGGTGCGGGCGCCGGCGTGACCGGTGTCCGCACCGCTATGTGTCCCGTACGTGTTCTTGCCCGCGATATGCATATCGGCGACCGGTTTGTGCTAGGGTGACGAGCTTGATGCTGTCCGCCCTATCGAGGAGTCGCCATGAAGGTTTTCGTCGCCCACATGAGCGCGGAGTGCAACGAGCACGTTGCCCGCGATGCCAAGCTCGAGGATTTCCTGTTGCTGTACGGTCAGGAGTGCATCGACGAGATGCGCATCCGCGATATCTTCGAGGAACGGGGTATCGAGATCGTGCCCTCCATCTTCGCGGGCATCAATCCGAGCGGCATGATCGAGCACGACGCCTACGAGTTCATCGCCGGGCGCATCATCGACGACCTTCGCGCACATCTCGACGAGATCGATGCGATCTACCTGCAGCTGCACGGTGCGAGTGGCGTGCGCGGCCTGGACTGCGTGTCGGGCGAGCACGAGCTGTTGCGCCGGATCCGCGCGATCGTGGGCGTGCATATGCCCATCGCCTTGGCGCTCGATCCGCACGGCAACGTGACCGCCGAGCTCGCCTCACGCGTGAACATCCTGCGCTGCTTCCGCGAGTCCCCGCATATCGACACGGTCGATACCTGGCGTATCGTCGCCGAGAAGCTCGTCGACCTCATGCGGCATCGCCGTCCGATGCATCCCGTCATGCGCAAGCTGCCCATCATCGTGGAGGGCGAGCGCAGCGTGTCGGCCAACGAGCCGATGCGCTCCATCAACCGCCTGCTCGACGAGGCCGAGGCCGACGAGCGGGTGTTCTCCTGCTCCTACCACGTGGGCTACCTGCGCCACGACGACGACAAGCTCGGTGCCGCCGTGGTCGTGGTTCCCAACACGCCGGCCGATGCCGCGTACTGCGAACAGGTCGCCGAGCGCATCTCCCGCTACGCATGGGAGCATCGCGACGAGTTCACCTTCGGGGGCAACTACGGCGACGCGGCCGATGCCGTGGCGCGGGCGGTGGCCTTCGAGGGCAAGACCGCCGTCATCACCGACTCGGGCGACAACTGCGGCGCCGGCTCCTCCGGCTGCGGCACGGTCGTGCTTCGCGAGCTTCTGGCGCAGGACCTGCGGGGTAAGCGCGTGCTCGTCGCCGGCGTCAACGACGTGGATGCCTGCCGCGAGCTGTCCGCGGCGAACGTGGGCGACCATGTCGAGTTCTCCCTCGGCGTCGGCGCCGACGAGGTGTCCGCGCCGGTCGAGCTCGCCGGCACGCTCAGCTGCGTGGGCGACGCCGCGGTCGGTTCCCAGAAGATCGTCGGCTCCTGCTATATCGTGACGGTCGACGGCACCGGCATCGACGTGCTCGTGATGCCGCACAACGTCCAGTACGGCCACATGGAGCAGTTCCACGCCGCCGGCGTGGAGTTCCACGACTACGACATCGTGGTGGTCAAGATGGGGTATCTGGACACGTACCTGATCCCCGAGACCGCCTACCACATCATGGCGCTCACCCCCGGTCCGACCGACCAGATCTACGAGAAGCTGCCGTTCCGTCGCATCTTCCGTCCCATGTGGCCGATCGACGAGCTGGACGAGCTCATCTACATCGAGTAGCCGTCGCAGGACATCGCCGCACCCATATCCGAGATCCACGGCAGGCGCGTTTCCCATGGGATGGGGGGCGCGCCTGCCGCGTTTCGGTCCGCCCGTACTCCTGCCTGTGGGCGTTGCGCGACCGCCGGCAGGGGAGCCGGGCGCGTCCGCGCCGTGCGGTACAATGCTTCCTGCGAAACGACGAAGGCGGAAAGCGAGAGCGTACATGGCGTTTGTTCACCTGCACAACCACACCGAATACTCGATGCTCGACGGTGCCACGCGTATCGGCGATATGGTAAACCGCGCCGTCGAGCTCGGCATGCCCGCCGTGGCCATCACCGATCACGGCTATATGTACGGCGTCCCCGAGCTCGGTCTTGCCTGCGATGCCGTGAACCACGGCACGCCCGAGTACAAGACCTGGAGCCACGACAAGTCGTTTCTCCAGAAGGGCCGCCGCGACGAGCTCGAGCAGCCCGATCCCGAGAAGAACCCGCGCGGCTACGCGCAGTACATGAAGGACATGGAGGAATGGGACCGCTCAGGCAACCTCGACGCGACCAAGCCGCCGCTCGTGATCAAGCCGATCTTCGGCTGCGAGGTGTACTTCACCCCCGACGACACGCTCGCCCGCGACCGCAAGCCCGAGCTGTACCACATGGTGCTGTTCGCGCGCAACGAGACCGGCTACGTCAACCTCATGCAGACGGTGTCCGAGGCGGCCGTGCAGGGCTTTTACTACAAGCCGCGTGTGACGCTGGACAACCTGCGCCGCCATCGCGAGGGCCTCATCGCCAGCTCGGCGTGCATCGCCGGCATCATCCCCAAGTGCATCGACCGCGGCGACATCGACACGGCCGTCGCCTGGGCCGAGACGTTTCGCGACCTGTTCGAGCCCGGCAGCTTCTACATCGAGATCCAGGAGCACGGCATCACGACCGATTCCGGCATGACCGACGAGGAGCTCGACCGCCAGCTCATCGATATCGCGAACCGCGTGGGTGTGAAGGTCATCGCGACCAACGACTTCCACTACCTCACGCGCGACGACGCCCCGGTGCAGGACATCATGATGTGCATCGGCATGAACTCCAAGGTCGACGACCCCAACCGCATGCGCATGCAGGGCTCCGAGTTCTACATGAAGACCGAGGACGAGATGCGCGCGCTGTTCCCGTACTGCCCTGAGGCGTGCGACAACACCGTCGAGCTCGCCGAGAAGTGCAACGTCGAGCTCGACTGGGACAGCATCATCCTGCCCAACTACCCGCTGCTCGATCCCGGCGAGACGCATGAGAGCCAGTTCCGCCGCGAGTGCGAGGAGGGCCTGGCGAAGCGCTACGGCGAGGATTGGCGCGAGCAGACGATCGGCGGCGTCAACATCCAGGAGCGTTTCGAGTACGAGTACAAGGTCATCTGCGAGAAGGGCTTCGCCGCCTACTTCCTGATCGTGGCAGAGTACGTGCGCTGGGCCAAGCAAAACGGCATCGGTGTGGGGCCGGGCCGTGGATCGGCCGCGGGTGCCCTGGTCGCCTACGCCATGGACATCACCACGTTCGACCCGCTGTCCAACGGCCTCATGTTCGAGAGGTTCCTGTCGCCCGAGCGCTCCGAGATGCCCGATATCGACATGGACTTCGACGATGAGCGGCGCCTCGAGGTCATCGAGCACGTGCGACAGCTCTACGGCCCCGAGAAGGTCACCCACGTCATCACCTATTCGACCATCAAGGCCAAGCAAGCCATCAACGACGCCGCCCGCGTGCTGGACTACCCGGTCTACGTGGGACAACGCCTGTCCAAGATGATCTCGAGCGACCCATCGGTCAAGCTCAAGCAGGTGCTCACGCGCGTCGAGGGCAAGGAGGACCTGTACAACCCCGACTTCGCCGAGGCCTATCAGAAAGACGACGACGCCCGGCGCATCATCGACTCGGCGCTCGCCATCGAGGGCCTGACGCGCGGCGAGGGCGTGCACGCCTGCGCCGTGCTCATCTGCCGCGACCCGGTCAACGAGCACGTGCCCACCAAGCTCGACACCAAGGGCGGCGTGGAGATCACACAGTACGAAGGCCATACGGTCGCGGATATGGGCCTGCTCAAGATGGACTTTCTGGGCCTGCGCACCCTCACGGTCATCTCCAAGGCCAAGGCCAACATCAAGAAGAACTTCGGCATCGACATCGACGTGGACGCGATCCCGTTCGACGACCCCAAGATCTTCGAGCTCATGCAGGCCGGTCACACGGCGGGCGTGTTCCAGATCGAGTCCGCCGGCATGACGGCGACCATCAAGAACATGAAGCCCACCGAGTACAAGCACGTGGTCGCTCTGATCGCCCTGTACCGCCCCGGTCCTCTGGGCGCGGGCATGGTCTCGTCCTATATCAACCGCATGAACGGCAAGGAGCCCGCGGTCTCCTACGATCCGCGCCTGGACGACATCCTAGGCGAGACCTACGGCACCATGGTCTACCAGGAGCAGGTCATGAACATCTCGGTCGAGATGTGCGGCTTCTCCAAGGGCGAGTCCGACTCGCGCATCCGCAAGCCCGTGGCCAAGAAGAAGATCAAGATGCTCACCGAGCAGGTCTTCAACTGGTCGGACGGCGAGGACGAGACCATCTACGACCACTGGATGAACGGCGCCGAGAAAAACGGCTACAAGCGCGAGACGGCGCAGAAGATCTGGGACGACGTCTTGGAGTTCGCGTCCTACGCGTTCAACAAGTCCCACTCGGCCGGCTACGCCATCCTGGTCATGCAGACCGCGTGGCTGAAGGCCCACTATCCGCACGAGTACATGGCGGCGGTGCTCACCTCCTACACGGGCAAGACCGAGAAGATCGTGCACTACGTGTCCGCCTGCCGTCACGACGGTATCCCCGTGCTGCCGCCTGATGTCAACGAGTCGGGCCGCGAGTTCACGGCGACCGCCGAGGGCGTGCGCTTCGGCCTGGCGGGCATCCGCGGCGTGGGAGAGGGTGTCGCCGATGCCATCATCGCCGAGCGCGAGCGCGGCGGCGCCTTCAAGAACCTGCACGATTTCGTGGACCGCGTGGACTCCTCCCAGGCCAACCGCCGCGTCATCGAGGCGCTCATCAAGGCGGGCGCCTTCGACTCGACCGGCTATCCGCGCCGCCAACTCATGAGCTTCGTGGACAAGAACAATCCCGAGAACATCATCGACGCCGCGACCAAGCGCCAAAAGGACCGCGCCGCCGGTCAGACGTCGCTGTTCGACGTGTTCGGCGACGTCGAGGGTTCGGGCTTCGAGGTCGTCATCCCCGAGCCCGACGGCCAGGAGTGGGACCGCCACATGAAGCTGTCCGCTGAGCGCGACGTGCTGGGCATCTACGTCTCCGACCATCCGCTGCGACCGTTCGAATACGCACTCGCCAAGGCGCGCGAGTACTCGCTGTCGCAGATCGACACGGGTTTCGAGATGGCGAACCCTGCAGGCGAGGGCACCATCAACCAGGAGATTCCCGAGGGCAAGCCGTTCTGGTTCGCGGGCATGGTCGCCGAGGTCTCCAAGCGCGTGACCAAAAACGGTGACCCCATGGCGATCGTGCGCCTGGAGGACATGGAGGGCGAGGCCACGGTCGTGGTGTTCCCCAAGACCTACAAGGAGGCCGAGGGGTACCTGTACGGCGAGACCGACCCCGAGACGGGTGCGGTGCTGTCGGACGCCTTCATCCGGGTGCGCGGCAAGCTGGAGCGTTCCGACCGCGGCGACCAGATCATCGCCCAGGAGATCTTGCCGCTCGAGCTGTCCGAGGAGAACAACCGTCCCAAGGTCTTCGAGATCATGGTGCCGAGCTCGCGTTTCTCGCAGGGCAACATGGCGCGTCTCGCCACCGTGCTCGCCACCAATCCGGGCGGCGACCGCGTGGAGCTGTTCATCGAGCAGGGTGACGGCCAGACCATGCGCGCCGAGATCCCCACGCGCGTGAATGCCCGCTCCATCCCGCTCATGGCCGAGGTCCGCGGCATCGTGGGCAACCGCGGCCGCGTGACGGTGGTGTAGCGCGAAGACGCGCCTTGAGGCGAGTCTCGGATTACCGAGGAGTTCAGCGACGCGTCGGCTGGTGTTGAGCCGTCGCGTCGCTATCCATGCCGCCCCCCGCATCCGATCGTTCCAGAGTTTCCGGTCGGGGAAGGGGATGAAAGGAACACGTCCCCAACCGACCCGGAAACGAACAGGTGCCCGACGTTTCCATGTGGGACGTCGGGCACCTGTCATGAGCGTGTTATATCGAGTCTTGGATTACTTCTTGATCCAGCTGAACATGGAGCGGATCTTCTCGCCGGTCTTCTCGATCTCGTGCTCGTTGATCTTCTCGCGCTGCTCGAGCAGCCACTTGTGGCCGTTGTTGCAGTCGTCGACGAACTCCTGGGCGAAGGAGCCGTCCTGGATGCGCGCCAGGATCTGCTTCATTGCCGCGCGGCTCTCCTCGTTGATGACCTTGGGGCCGGCGTAGTACTCGCCGTACTCGGCCGTGTTGGAGATGGAGTAGTTCATGAAGTGGATGCCGCTCTCGTACATGAGGTCGACGATCATCTTCATCTCGTGGTAGCACTCGAAGTAGGCGAGCTCGGGCGGATAGCCGGCCTCGGTCAGCGTCTCGAAGCCCGCCTTCACGAGCTCGACCAGGCCGCCGCACAGCACGGCCTGCTCACCGAACAGATCCTCCTCGGTCTCCTCCTTGAAGGTGGCCTTGATGATGCCGGAGCGGGCACCGCCCACGCCCCAGCAGTAGGCGAGCGCGATGTCCCAGGCGTTGCCGGTGGCATCCTGTGCCACGCAGGCCAGATCGGGCACACCGGAACCCTCGGTGAACTGGCGGCGCACGATGTGGCCGGGGCCCTTGGGCGCGCACATGATGACGTTGACGTCCTCGGGGGCCTTGATGTAGCCGAAGTGGATGTTGAAACCGTGGGCGAAGGCGAGGGTGTCGCCGGCCTTGAGGTGGTCCTTGATGTGCTCCTCGTAGACCTTGGGCTGGGTCTCGTCGGGCACGAGCATCATGATGACGTCGGCTTCCTCGGCTGCGGTGTCCATGTCGCAGACCTTGAGGCCGGCCTCCTCGGCGGCGGCCCAGGACTTGGAGCCCTCGCGCAGGCCGACGCGCACGTCGCAGCCCGAGTCGAGCAGGTTCAGCGCATGGGCGTGGCCCTGGGAGCCGTAGCCGATGATGGCGATCTTCTTGTCCTGGATGATCTTGGGATCGCAATCGGACTCGTAGTAGATAGTCACAGCCATGATGTTCTCCTTACGTGTCTTGGCCGTTGATACCGATGGGTTGGTTGGGGACGTGTTCCGTCCAACCCATTCCCGATGGCGCGGGCTGGACGGATGCCGCGGATGCCCTACTTGTCGCTCGCCCCGCGCGACATGGCGATCTTGCCGGTACGGGTGAGCTGGCGGATGCCGTAGCCACGGAAGAGGTCCTCCATGGCGTCGAGTTTGCTCGCCGTGCCGGTCGCCTCCACCGTGAGCGAGTTCTTGCCCACGTCCACGATGTTGGCGCGGAAGATGTTGGCGATCTCGATGATCTCGTGCCGGCGATCGGGCGTGGCGATGACCTTGAACAACACGAGCTCGCGCTCGATGGCGTCGGTGTCGGTGAGGTCGGAGATCTTGTAGACCGAGACGAGCTTGTGCAGCTGCTTGGTGATCTGCTCGTAGCCCACCTCGTCGGCCTCGACGATGATGGTCATGCGGCTCATGGTGGTGTCCTCGGTGGGGGCCACGGTGAGCGAGTCGATATTGAAGCCGCGCCGCGACACCAGACCGGTCACACGCGACAGGACGCCGGGCTTGTTCTCGACGAGGACGGAGAGGATGTGCTTCATGCTCACTCGCCTCCCTTCTGTGCCGATTCATCCACGACGACATCGGCGGTCGCGCCGGCGATGCGCGTGTCGGCGTCGTTGTCGGTCAAGGGCAGGGGCTCGGCGATGGCGCCGGCATGCTCGCCGGCGGGGCTCATGCCCTTCTCGGTCACGCGGACGCCGCCGAGCGTCACGTCGATGGCACCGATGATGTCGTCGATGGCGGCGCCGGGGGCGACCATCGGGTAGACGGTCTGGTTGGTGGGGATGACGACGTCGAGCAGGTAGGGCATCTCGGAGGTGAGCATGCGGTCGAGGGCGTCGTCGATCTGGTCGGGATGCGTGATGCGCTCGGCGGTCCAGCCGTACGCCTCGGCGAGCTTGACGAAGTCGGGGTTGGCGGTGAACTCGGTGCACGAATAGCGCTCGCGGTAGAACAGGCGCTGCCACTGGTGCACCATGCCCAGCGCGTTGTTGTCGATGAGCAGGATCTTGACGGCGGCGCCGTTGCCGATGGCGGTCGCCATCTCCTGGATGTCCATCTGGATGCTGCCGTCGCCGGCGATGCAGACGACCTGGCAGTCGGGACGGCCGATCTTGGCGCCGATGGCGGCGGGGAAGCCGAAGCCCATCGTGCCCAGACCGCCGCTCGAGATGAACGTGCGGGATTCCTCGCGATGGATGTGCTGATGCGCCCACATCTGGTGTTGTCCGACCTCCGTGGTCACGACGCTCGCGTGCGGGTCGAGCTTGGCGGAGAGGCGCTCGAGCACGATCTCGGGCGCGATGCGGTCGGGATAGTCGGCGAAGTCGGTGGTGTAGAACGGCCAGCGCTCGCGCCACTCGTAGCAGGTCTTGACCCACTCGTCGCTCACCGGTTCGGCGCCGATCTTGGCGATGCGCTCGTTGATGGCCGCGACGACCGTGCGCGCGTCGCCCACGATGGGCACCTGCGGGTCGCGCACCTTGCCGATCTCGGCGGGGTCGATGTCGATATGGATGACCTTCGCGTGCGGGGCGAACTCGGTGATCTTGCCGGTCACGCGGTCGGAGAACCGCGCGCCCACGGCGATGATGAGGTCGCATTCGGTGACGGCCATGTTGGCGTACTTGGAGCCGTGCATGCCCACGGGCCCGAGGTTCAGCGGGTTGGAGCAGGGGATGGCGGCCTTGCCGATCAGTGTGGTGACCACGGGGATCTGCATGGTCTCGGCGAGCTCGACCACCTCGTCGCAGGCGTGGCTCGTCACGCAGCCGCCGCCGACCATGAGCAGCGGGCGCTTGGAGGTGCGGATGAGCTCCACGGCCTGGCGGACCTGCTTGGCGTTGCCCTTGTAGGTGGGGCGGTAGCTCGGGATGTCGATCTTGTCGGGGTAGTGGAAGACCATCTCCTCGCCGGCCAGATCGCTCGGGATGTCGATGAGCACGGGGCCGGGGCGTCCCGTGGAGGCGATGTAGAACGCCTCGCGGAACGTGTGCGTGAGGTCGTCGTTGGACTGCAGCAGGAAGCTGTGCTTGACCACGGGCATGGTGATGCCCACGATGTCGGCCTCCTGGAAGGCGTCGGTGCCGATGACGCCGCGCGTCACCTGGCCGGAGATGACCACGAGCGGCACGGAGTCCATGTAGGCGGTGGCGATGCCGGTGACGGTGTTGGTGGCGCCCGGTCCGCTCGTGACGAGCACCACGCCCACGCGGCCGGTGGCGCGCGCGTAGCCGTCGGCCTCGTGCACCGCGCCCTGCTCATGGCGGGAGAGGATGTGGCGGATCTTGGTGGAGTCGTACAGCGCGTCGTACATCTTGATGGCCTGGCCGCCGGGGTAGCCGAAGACCGTGTCGACGCCCTCGGCCTCGAGGCTCGCGATGATCGCCTGGGCACCGGTCATGGTCCGGCCCTCTTTGTCCGTATGGCTGCCGGGGCCGAAGGGCTCACCGGAGACGGCGCGACGCTTGCGCTCGAGGCGCGCCTCGCGGCTCATGTCGACCGCGGGACGCGTGGCGGCGGCGCCGGTGCAGACGTGCTGGCGGATATCGTCGGGCATGTCGGCGGTTCGCGGGCTTCCGGCGCGCACGGCGCCTGCGGTGGTGCTGGTGTCGATCATGAGAGGTACGCCCCCTTGTCTGCGCTCGTGACGAGCTTCGCGTAGCGCGAGAGCACGCCGGTGGTGTACTTGGGTGCAGGCGGCTGCCATGCGGCGCGGCGCGCGGCCAGTTCGTCATCGGACAGGCGTACGTCGAGCGAGCCCGCCTCGATGTCGATGTCGATGACATCGCCTTCGCGGATGAGGGCGATCGGGCCGCCCGCCGCCGCCTCGGGGCTCACGTGTCCGATGCACGGGCCCTTGCTCGCGCCGGAGAAGCGGCCGTCGGTGATGAGGGCGACGGAGTGGTCGAGGCCCATGCCGCAGATCGCCGAGGTGGGGGTCAGCATCTCGCGCATGCCGGGGCCGCCCGCCGGACCCTCGTAGCGGATCACCACGACGTCGCCGGGGTTGATCTTGCCGCCGAAGATGGCCTCGCAGGCCTCCTCCTCGGAGTCGAAGACGCGTGCGGGGCCGGAATGGCGGTACATGTCGGGCGAGCAGGCGCTGCGCTTGACCACGCCGCAGTCGGGCGCGAGGTTGCCGCGCATGACCTTGAGGCCGCCGATGGGGGAGTAGGCACCCTCGACGGTGCGGACGATCTCGCCGTCGGGCTCGGGGCACGTGGCGACCCATTCGGCCACCGTGCCGTGGCAGGTGAGCGCGTCGTCGCGCAGCAGGCCCGCGCGGCCGAGCACGCCCATGATGGCCGAGATGCCGCCCACGGCGTTCAGGTCCTCGATGTGCAGGGGGCCGGCGGGCGCGATGCGCACGATGTTGGGGGTCTCGTCGGAGACGCGGTCCCAGTCGTCCATGGTCACGGGGCAACCCGCGGCGTGCGCGATGGCGGTGAGGTGCAGCATCGTGTTGGTGGAGCCGCCGAAGGCCATGTCGAGCACCATGCCGTTGTGGATGGACTTCTCGTTCAGGATGTCGAGCGCGCAGGTGCCGGAGCGCACGAGGTCCATCACCTTCATGCCCGTCTGCTTGGCCAGGCGGATGCGCTCGGAGTACACGGCCGGCACGGTGCCGTTGCCGGGCAGCGCCAGGCCCAGCGCCTCGGCGAGGCAGCAGATGGAGTTTGCGGTGAACATGCCCGAGCAGCTGCCGCAGGTGGGGCAGGCGGTGTTCTCGAGCCATGCGCACTCCTCGGGCGTCATGGTGCCGGCGGTGACCTGGCCCACGGCGTCGAACAGGCTGTTGAGGTCGGTCTGGCGCCCGCACTTGTCGCGGCCGGCGAGCATGGGGCCGCCCGAGACGAGCATGGTGGGGATGTTCAGGCGCGCGGCGGCGATGAGCATGCCGGGCACGATCTTGTCGCAGGAGGGGATGAGGACCATGGCGTCGAACCGGTGGCCCTGCACGGCGCATTCCACGGAGTCGGCGATGACCTCGCGGCTCGTGAGGCTGTAGCGCATGCCCTCGTGGTTCATGGCGATGCCGTCGCACACGCCGATGGTGTTGACCTGCAGCGGCGTTCCGCCCGCCATGCGCACGCCGGCCTTCACGGCGTCGGCGATCTGCTGCAGGTGGATGTGGCCGGGAATGACCTCGTTTTGGGCGGAGATGACCGCTACGAGCGGTCGTTCGAGCTCCTCGTCGGTGAGTCCGTCGGCCTTGAGCAGGCTGCGGTGGGGCGCCCTGGCCAGTCCCTTCTTGATGGCATCGCTTCGCAGTTGCATCCGATCCCCCTCGCTCTCGCAGTGTCGTGTGCTGGGAGATGCGCTGGCAAGGGAGCTGCCCTGCAAGGATGCCCGTAACGGGGGACTTCCGGCTCGGCGTACTCGCGAACGCGCGGCACGGGGATCGCCCGTGGGCCGCGTCCGTGTTCGGCCTGGCTGCTCGAGGGTATGTTCCCGACCGTCCGCCGCGGGTTCTCACGCCGCCCGCTCGCTGTGGTGCGTCCGTCCGGTACTCGCCCTGTCGTCGCATTTCCTCAAGTTGCTCCACTATGCTACAGTGCCGCACCTGCGCGCAAGGAGTTTATCGAGAGGAAACACTTTACTCGGCAAAAGCGCGCAATCTCTCGGCCAGCGGCCTTGACGCGTCCGATGTCCCAAAAAGGTGGCAGTCCCAAAAGGGGCCAGGAGAAAATTGGGACATGTTCGGCGCGTCGGACTCCTGTTCCCTGGGTATCAGATGAGGACCCAGGGGGTTCAAATGTCCCAAAAGGGGCCAGGAGAATATTGGGATATCTAGGGGAGGGGTTCGTATGCGTGCAGCGAGAAGAATATCCGAATCCGGCTACTACCATGTGGTCGTGAGGGGCAACGGAAAGCAAAGGCTGTTTGAGAACGACGAAGACCGGCGGTTCTTTCTCAAGCTCCTTCGCGAGTATGCACATGCTTGCGAGATCGACATCATCGCCTGGTGTCTTATGGACAATCACGTGCATGTGATCCTTTGCGATCGCACAGGGCGTTTGAGCGAGGCCGTGGGGAAGATGACGATGCGGTACGCGAGATGGTTCAACGCCCGATCGGGTCATGTCGGCCATGTTTTCCAAGGGAGATTCAAAAGTTCCCCGATAGAGTGCGATCGATATCTTCTCGAGGCGGTCAGATACGTTCACGACAATCCTTCGAAGGCGGGCATTTGCGATGCCGAGGATTATCCTTGGAGTAGCTATCACGAGTATGCGGGCACTCCGGAGTATGCGAAAACCGAGGTCGTCCTCGATATGCTTGGTGGTCCGGAAGGTTTCTCGGAGTTTTGCCGAGAGGGCCCGTCAGCGGAATACCTGTTCGTCGAGGGTGTTCGGATCCCCGACGAGGACGCGGGCGACGTTGCCAGGCGCGTTCTGGGGGATGTCGGGTTCAGCGAGGTGAAGTCCCTTTCGCGTGAGAAAAGGGACGAGTTGTTGCGCGCGCTTCGCGCCAGCCGGCTGTCGGTTCGTCAAATCGAGCGCTTGACGGGCATCGGTGCGAAGACGATCACGAGAGCGACAACCTAGCGCCAGCGGTGTCCCAAATGTCCCAAAAGGGGCCAGGAGAAAATTGGGACATCCGGATGTGCGCCCGGATGTCCCAATTTTCTCCTGGCCCCTTTTGGGACACTGTCGCTAGAGCATGGTCTGCGAGAGCTGGGGCTCGAAGCCGGCGGCGCGCAGGGCGTCGATGATCTGCTCCTTGTGCGCGGTGCCGTAGGCCTCGATGGTCACGCGCAGCTCCACCGCCGCGTTGCGGTTCGTGCTCACGAACTGGTTGTGCTCGAGCTTGATGACGTTGCCGTTCTGCTCGGCGATGGCGTTGGCCACGCGCACGAGCATGCCGGGACGGTCGGGCAGAAGCACGCTCACGGTGAAGATGCGGTCGCGCTGGATCAGGCCGTGCTGCACCACGGAGCTCATGGTGATGACGTCCATGTTGCCGCCCGACAGGATCGAGACGATGCGGCGGTTCTCGGCGGGCAGGTGCTTCAAGGCGGCCACGGTGAGCAGGCCCGAGTTCTCGACGATCATCTTGTGGTTCTCCACCATGTCGAGGAACGACACGATGAGCTCGTCATCGGGTACGCAGATGACGTCGTCGAGGTTCTGCTGCAGGTAGGGGAAGACCTTGTCGCCCACCTCGAGCACGGCGGTGCCGTCGGCGATGGTGTTGGCGCCGGGGATCTTCACGGGGCGTCCGGCGTCCAGCGCGGCGGACAGCGACGGTGCGCCCGCCGGCTCCACGCCGATCACGCGGATCTTGGGGTTGTAGAGCTTGGCGAAGGTCGCCACGCCGCAGGCCAGGCCGCCGCCACCGACGGGCACGAGGATGGTGTCGACGAGCGGCAGCTCCTGGACGATCTCCATGGCGATCGTGCCCTGGCCGGTCGAGACGACCGGGTCGTTGAAGGGGTGGATGAAGGTGTAGCCGTGCTCCTCGGCCAGACGCAGGGCGTGCTCGCATGCCTCGTCGTACACGTCGCCGTGCAGGATGACCTCGGCGCCGTAGCCCTTGGTGCGCTCCACTTTGATGAGCGGCGTGGTGGTGGGCATGACGACGACCGACTTGGCGCCCGCGCGCGTCGCGGCGAAGGCGACACCTTGGGCATGGTTGCCGGCGCTCGCGGTGATGATGCCGCGCCCGAGCTCCTCGGGCGTGAGCGTCGAGATCTTGTAGTACGCGCCGCGCACCTTGTAGGCGCCCGTGCGCTGCATGTTCTCGGGCTTGAGGTACACCCGGTTGCCCGTCATCTGCGAGAAGTGGGGGCTTTCGATGAGCTCGGTCTTCTGGGTGACCTCCTTGACCTTCTCGGAGGCCTCCTCGAATGCGTCGAGTGTGAGCATGTCCGCCATGGTGCGCCTTCTTTCCCGCGTGTCGTCGTGCTTTCGCATGGTAAAGTAGCATAGCAAAAAACGAGGGAGACGATACCCGAGGGGCATCGTTATCGAGGAATCGAGGGCATCTTGGCTACAACGACCCCGCCGCTGTTCTCGCTGCGCGACGCGCAGGTGGTTCGCGCCGGCCGCACGATCCTGCACGTCGATCGCTTCGATCTGGCCGAGGGCGAGCACGTCGCCCTGCTCGGGCCCAACGGCGCCGGCAAGTCCACGTTCATCCAGCTGCTCACCCGCGAGGTGTTCCCCCTGCATCGCGAAGAGCCGCCGGTGCGCTTCCGCGGGCAGGCCCGTCCGCTGCTGTCCGATATCAAGCAGGCGCTCGGCATCGTGAGCGCCACGATGCAAGACCAGGTCCGCGTGCATCTGCCCGTCGCCGATATCGTGTGCGGTGGGTTGTTCGGTACGCTCGGTCTGCCGCGTCATGTGGAGGCCGACGACGACGCCCGCGCCCGTGCGCTCGATGCGCTCGATCGCCTGGGCATCGCCGAGCTCGCCGACCGCGACGTGATGACCCTTTCCACCGGCCAGGTGCGCCGCGTGCTCGTGGCGCGCGAGCTCATGAGCGATCCGCGCATCCTGATCTTCGACGAGCCGTGCACCGGGCTCGATCCGCAGGGCATGTACCACGTGCGCGATACCATGCGGATGCTTGCCGACGAAGGGCGCTCGGTGGTGCTCGTCACGCACTATCCCGAGGACATCATCCCGGCGATCGGGCGCGTGCTGCTCATCAAGGATGCCGAGGTCTTCGCCGACGGGCCCAAGGAGGAGCTGCTCGACAGCGCGACCATGAGCGAGCTGTTCGGCGTGCCGCTCGCGGTCGACGAGCGCGACGGCTGGTACTCGCTGCGCGGTCGGTACTGAGGCGTCGCCTGCATCCGTTCACCTGCCCTTTCGTTCCGTTCGGCTGTACTACCCGCGTTTGGCCCGCGCGTCGCCGCGACACGTCGCGAACGGGTATATACGCAGTAAGTCGTCCGTCATGGGAAAGGAGCAGACCATGTTGTTCAAGAACGTTCTGGTTCCCTACGACGAGTCCGAGCACGCGAAGAGTGCCCTGCACACCGCTCTCGGCATGGTGGGGGACAACCCCGAAGCCACGGTGCATGTGGTCATGATCGTCTCGACGGGGGCGGTTCCGGTACCCACGCTCGCCGGAGGGGCGTTCGACGACCCCTTCAACGCCGGTAGCAGTGAAGGCTACGACGCCATGATCAGCTCGATCGTTCAGCGCTCGCGCAACGAGATGGAGCGCGTGGCGGAGGCCGCCCGCGACGGCGCGTGCTGCAAGGTCGAGGTGTCGGCGGTGCTCTCCGGCTCCGCGGTGGACGGCATCGCCGAGTACGTGACGACCCACGGGATCGACCTGGTCGTCATGGGTCGCCGCGGCCTGGGTGCCCTGCGCGGCATGCTCGGCAGCGTGAGCTTCGGCGTGCTCCGCTCCGTCGACGTCCCGGTCCTCACCGTCAAATAGCGAACGTCCCGATCCGCTGAGGCGCGGTGCCGTCCCGTGTATGCGAATCGCTCCGCTGGGCATAATAGGGCAGTATCTGATGATCACAGCGTAAGGAGTACGTTATGGCTACCTTCTATACCGACGGCGATGGCGGTTTTCTCGCGAGCTTGAACGGCGTTGCGGCCCCCGAGGGCTTCACCGCCCTCGAGCCCAACACCGTCGACGCCGCGACCGAGAAGCACGTTCCCGCCGTCGACTTGCAGCGTGACGGGCACATCATCCACGTCCAGGTGGGCGAGGTCGAGCATCCCATGGAGGAGGCGCACCACATCGAATGGGTGGCGCTCGAGGCCGATGACCGTCTGGAGATCCATCACCTCAAGCCCGGTCAGACCCCGGTGACGTTTTTCGCCGGCGGCGTGAAGTCCGGTACCGTGTACGCGTATTGCAACCTGCACGGGCTGTGGAGCGCGAAGTTCTAGGGACGGTAGCCGTCCGTCATGCTCTCGGGCCGTCCGCGGCGACGCGGACGGCCCTTTCGTGTGCCGCGCGAACGAGCGCGCGCCGCATCGTCCGTGCCGCTATCATGTGACGGGACGGACCTACCGAGGGGAAACGCGATGAAACTTGCTCTGGCACAGATCGATATGCGCTTAGGCGACATCGAGGGCATCTGCTCGCGCATCGCCGACCAGGCGGCGCTCGCGGCCGACGCCGGTGCCCAGCTGCTCTGTGTCCCGGCTCCGCTGTTCACCGGCGTGCAGCCGACGACGCTCATCGAGTACGCCGATTTCGAGCATGACCTGATCCGGTCGCTGCGCGAGCTCGCCGCCAAGGTGGAGGAGCGGGGGGTGGCGTGTCTGGTGCCCGCCGTCGTCTCGGTGGAGCAGGTTCCGCTCGCCGAGGCGTTCCTGCTGCGTGAGGGTCGCGTCATCCCGCTGCGGACGCTCATGGGCCTTCGCGACGATCGGGTCGAGGCGAGCATGTGGGAGCCGGTCGTGTTCGAGCTCGCGGGCACCCGTATCGCCGTCACGTTCGATTTCGCCCGCGATATCGCCCAGCTGCCTCGCGGGTGCGACCTCATGATCTACTTCCAGACGACGGGGTTCGACATCAGCAACGAGGAGACCTGCGCGGTCGCCTCGGTGGCGGACGGTCACTATGCGGACGACGTCGCCCACGCCGGCATCTGGCTTGCGAGCATGGTTCCGGTCGGCTCGTTCGACGAAACGGTCTACACCGGCGGGTCGTTCGTGATGGACGACGGCGGCCGTGTGATGGCCGCCGCCCCGTGCTTCGAGGAGGGCATGGTCGTCCAGGAGGTCCGACGCGGCGAGATGGGTGAGTCGCTCGACACGCAGCGGCTGCCCCGGTTCCAGCGCGAGGAATGGCTCTGGGAGGCGCTTCGCATCTTCGTGCGCGACACGGTCGCCGCCCGTGGGTTCACCCGCGTCGTCGTTCCACTCGAGGGTGATCTTCCCACCTCGTTGCTCGCGGCGCTTGCCGTCGACGCCTTGGGTCCGCGCAACGTCGTGGGCATGGGGTTCGGCCGCTCCGACGTGTTCACCCCGCAGCAGGAGACGCGCGAGCGCGAACGCGTCGAGCGTGTCCGCGCGCTTGCCGCGACCCTCAATATCCAGCTGGTCGAGCGTGAGCACGAGGACGTGTCGCGTTGGATGGACCGCGATGTCCCCGCGCGCGACGTGGGCAGGCTCCGTCTGGGCATCAACGCGTTGTATCTTGCCGACATCGCCCATGAGCTCGATGCGTGCGTGCTGTCATCCATCACCAAGACCGATGCGGCGCTCGCTCCCGCCTCGTTGCTCGCGGCGAGCACGCCGAGGACGGTGTGCGCACCGTTCGGCGACATCTATCTCACGGCGCTCGAATTCCTGGCGCGCTACCGCAATCGGATCTCGCCGGTGCTTTCCGTGTCGACGGTGTCGCTCTCGGCGGTCGAGGACCATATGGTGCGCATCGTCTCCGAGATCGTGTCGACGTTCGACGACGACCCGTCGCGCGCGGCGCGCGTGGCGGCGACCCTCGCCGCCTTGGAGCCGGCGCAGATCGACGATGCGCTCGAGGCGCATGTCGATCGGAACTGTTCGTTCGACGATCAGCCCCTGGCGCACCAGTCGCCCGATGCGCTCGCGTTGCTGCTGTTGGTCGTCCGCCAGGGAGAGGGCTACCGTCGCTCGCTGCCGCTCGCCCCGATCGTCTCGGCACGGGCCTTCGCCGAGCGCATCTGGCCGCCATCGCTCGCATGGTCCGACCTCGGCAGGCGGGGCGCCGCACCCGAGCGCGTCGTGGATGTCGCGCGCGAGGAGATGGGGCGTCTCGAGACGCGTGGCGCCGAGCGCGGCCTGCGCGTCCGCGGGGAGATCCTCGGTCTGCTCGGCGACCTGCTGGGGCTGACGCCCGAGCAGCGCGCGGAGCTGGCGAGCGAGGAGGGCCAGCAGCGCATGCGCGAGAACGCCGAGCGCTTCGAGAACCAACTTCGCGAGGCCCTCTTGCACCTCTCGGAGCACGATGACGTTCCGGACGGGGGGCGTCAGACCCCGGGCATGCCGCCGCACCACTATCCGTTCTTCTCGCAGAACTGAGGCGTCGGTCTCGAGTCGGACGGGGCTCGTTATGGCGATATGCGGATGTCCGCCGCGGGCTTGCGGGCGACCGGCTTCCTTGGTATAGTAGAACAAATGTTCGCACATGACGCAAGGAGGTGAACGGGTGGTCATCTTGGGTATCGACCCGGGGCTCGCGAATACCGGCTGGGGCATCATAGAGGAGCGGGCGGGCGAGGTCCGCTGTCGCGCCTACGGCTGCATCCAGACCTCCGCCGGAAGCGATCTGCCCGTTCGCCTGCGTCACATCGCAGACGATCTGACCGCCGTGGTCGAGCGCTATCGACCGCAGGAGGCCGCCATCGAGAGCATCTACTTCGGCGCGAATGCGCGCTCGGCCATCCCGACCGCGCATGCCCGCGGTGCGGCGCTCGTCGCCGTGTCGCTTGCCGGCGTCGAGGTGGGCGAGTACACCCCCATGCAGATCAAGCAGGCGGTGGTCGGCACCGGCGCCGCGGATAAGGGACAGGTCATCTTCATGGTTCGCAACCTGCTGCATCTCGATCACGACCCGCGCCCCGACCACGCCGCCGACGCGCTGGCGTGCGCGGTCTGCCATGCCCATCTGCGCAGGACGGGTGTGCTGAGCGGCGGAACCTATGTCCAAAAGAGGGGGAACGGCTACTCATGATCACCTTGCTCCACGGAACGCTGGTCGAGGCGACGCCGAGCGTGGCGGTGCTCGATGTCGGCGGCGTCGGGTTCGAACTCGGCATCTCGGGCGCGACGGCGGCCTCGCTGCCCGCGCTCGGCGAGGACTGCAGGCTGTTTTGCAGGCTGCAGGTGCGCGAGGACGCCATGACGCTGTTCGGGTTTGCGACCAGGGACGAGCGGACCATGTTCGACCGCCTCGTCGCCGTCTCGGGCGTGGGTCCGCGTCTGGCGCTCGCGGTGCTCACGACCTTCTCGGTTCCGCAGCTCTATACCGTGGTGATGGCGGAGGACGCCAAGGGGATGGCGAAGGTGCCCGGCGTGGGAAAAAAGACCGCCCAGCGTCTCATCCTCGAGCTCAAAAGCGTGTTCGCCAAAGACCACGGGCTGCTCTCGGCCGATATCCCCGCTGCGGGCCAGCTGCCGCTCGCCGGCGCGCCCGAGCCCTCCTCGCTCGATGACGCCCGCGCCGCGTTGCTTTCGATGGGCTTCAGTCCCCAGGAGGCCGAGCTCGCGCTCGACGGCTATGATGGTGTCGGCATGCGCGTCGAGGAGCTGCTGGGCGCCGCGCTGAAACGTCTCGGAATGGATGCATGATGTGGGAAGCAGATGAATCGGTCGACCTGTGGGCGGACGCCGCGTCGTCGCGTCGGACACCGGCGACGTCGGGTCGCGAGACCGGCCGCTTCGTCACCGGCGACCTGACGTCGGAGGATCTGGACGTCGAGCGCACCTTGCGCCCCCAGCGTCTGGACGACTACTGTGGTCAGGACCATATCCGGCAGAGCCTGCGCATCCTCATCGAGGCGGCGCAGAGCCGCGGGGAGTGTCTGGACCACGTGATCTTCTCGGGACCTCCCGGTCTGGGCAAGACGACGCTCGCCACGGTCGTCGCCAACGAGATGGGTGCGCAGATCAAGACGACCTCCGGTCCGGCGATCGCGCGCACGGGCGACCTCGCGGCGATCCTTACCAACCTTCAACCGGGCGATGTCCTGTTCATCGACGAGATCCATCGTCTGAACCGCTCGGTCGAGGAGATCCTCTATCCGGCGATGGAGGATTTCGCCCTCGATATCGTGATCGGCAAGGGACCGGCGGCGCGTTCGATCCGTCTCGATATCCCGCGCTTCACGCTCGTGGGCGCGACGACGCGCTCCGGCATGCTGACGGGTCCTCTGCGCGACCGCTTCGGCATCTCGTTCCGCCTCGACTACTATTCCATCGAGGACCTCGCCGAGATCGTGATCCGCTCGGCGACGATTCTGGGCGTGCAGATCGACCGCGACTCCGCGCGTGAGATCGCCTCCCGCTCGCGCGGTACGCCGCGCCTGGCCAACCGCCTGCTCAAGCGCGTGCGCGACTATGCGCAGGTGCGTGGCAGCGGGCCGATCGACGAGCCGATCACGCGCGAGGCGCTCGAGTTCTTCGAGATCGACGAGCTCGGCCTCGACTGGATGGACATCCGTATCCTCGAAACGCTCGTCAAGACGTTTCGCGGTCGTCCCGTCGGCCTCACCACGCTCGCGAGCGCGGTCGGCGAGGATCCGAACACCCTCGAGGATGTGTACGAACCGTATCTGTTGCAGCGCGGCCTGATCGTGCGCACGCCGCAGGGTCGCATCGCCACCTCCGTGGCGTTCGAGCATCTGGGTGTCGAGCCTCCCGCTGAGGGGTGACGACGGCTCCCCATGGCGTTTTCGACCGGTTGCGGGCGAGGTTGCCCGCAACCGGTCGTGTTCGTTGTATGCTGTAGGTTGGTTTTGCAACGTGCTTCAGGGAGGTACACCATGTTGTCGGACATCGAGATCGCCCATTCCGTCGAGCCCTTGCCGATTCTCGAGGTCGCTCGCGAGGCGGGTGTGGACGAGAAGCATCTGATCCCGTACGGATTCGATAAGGCGAAGGTCGACTACTCGCTGCTCAACGAGAAGACCGACCATACGGCAAAGCTCGTGCTGGTGACCGCCATCAACCCGACGCCTGCCGGCGAGGGCAAGACCACGACCACCATCGGTCTCGCCGACGGCCTGCGCCGTCGCGGCGTCAAGAGCGCGGTCGCGCTGCGTGAACCCTCCCTCGGTCCCGTGTTCGGCGTCAAGGGCGGTGCCGCGGGTGGCGGTTGGGCCCAGGTCATCCCGATGGAGGACATCAACCTTCATTTCACCGGAGACTTCCATGCCATCGGAGCGGCCAACAACCTGCTTGCCGCGATGCTCGACAACCATATCCAGCAGGGTAACGCCTTGGGGATCGACCCCAAGCGCATCACGTGGAAGCGCGCGGTCGATATGAACGATCGCCAGCTGCGCCACATCGTCGATGGTCTGGGCGGCCGCGCGCAGGGCGTGCCCCGCGAGGACGGCTTCGACATCACCGTCGCGTCCGAGATCATGGCGATCCTGTGCCTGTCCACTTCCATCTCCGACCTCAAGACCCGCTTGGGCGAGATCGTCGTCGGCTACACCTACGACGGCCGTCCCGTCCGCGCTTCCGAACTCAAGGCCCAGGGCGCCATGGCGGCACTGCTCAAGGATGCGTTGAAGCCCAATTTGGTGCAGACGCTCGAGCACACGCCCGCCTTCGTGCACGGCGGTCCGTTCGCTAACATCGCCCATGGCTGCAACTCCATCATGGCCACGCGCATGGCCATGCGCTTCGGCGATATCGCGATCACCGAGGCCGGGTTCGGCGCCGACCTGGGTGCCGAGAAGTTCCTCGACATCAAGTGCCGCATGACCGGGCTTAAGCCCGATGCCGTCGTCATCGTCGCCACCGCGCGTGCCCTCAAGTACAACGGCGGCGTGGCGAAGGCCGACCTCAACGACGAGAACCTCGATGCCCTGCGCGCCGGTCTGCCCAACCTGCTCCGTCATGTCGACAACATCCAGAGCGTGTACGGCCTGCCCTGCGTGGTCGCCATCAACCGCTTCCCGTCCGATACCGAGGCCGAGCTCGCCCTCATCGAGGACGAGTGCAAGAAGCTCGGCGTCAACGTCAAGCTCTCCGAGGTGTGGGCGAAGGGCGGCGAGGGTGCGCTCGAGCTCGCCGAAGAGGTCATGCGCCTCGTGAACGAGCCCAACGACTTCCGTTTCTCCTACGAGGACGGAACCGATATCGCCGAGGCCATCGAAGCCGTGGCGACGAAGGTCTACCGTGCCGACGGCGTCGACTTCACCCCGGCTGCCAAAAAGCAGCTCGCGCAGCTCCGCGCGGACGGCTTCGGCAACCTGCCGGTCTGCATCGCCAAGACCCAGTACTCCTTCACCGACCAGGACAAGGTCCTCGGTGCGCCGACGGGCTTCCGCATCACGGTGCGCGAGCTCAAGGTGTCCGCTGGCGCGCACTTCGTGGTGGCGCTCACCGGTCAGGTCCTCACGATGCCCGGCCTGCCTAAGGTCCCGGCGGCCGAGAACATCGACGTCGACGATAACGGCGTGATCTCCGGCCTGTTCTAAACCGCTGCTTCAACGGTTTGATTCGATCGCGGCCCGAACGGATCCTTCCGTCCGGGCCGCTTTTGCTGTGCAGGATTCGGGTTTGAGGGGTTTCGCTCGATCGTCGTCCGTTCTTAGCACGGTCATGGGCACGGGTTTCCGTATGGTTGCAGTGCGTGGCCGTGGCATGCGTTTGCGCTGTGGAGGTTTTCCCTTGCCGACTCGCTGGGCCATCTTGCTGAATTTGCACTTTTCGGGGGTTTTGCTCTCCAGATTTTTGCCCAAATGAGAACAGTAGCGAAAAATAGTGCAAAAACAAAATACCGTGTACATCCATAGGGGGCTCTCGAATCCAAACCCCTGAAAACTGCATTTTTAACAAGATGGCATAGAGGATCCGCCGACCGCGAGGTGTCGGACCGACGATTGGAAGGGAGATCTCGGAGCGCGACATCGGCAACGTGACGTCACATCCTATCGTGCTGGAAAGATGACACTTCGGTGTTTTGCTGGGGATACGATGGGGGAGACGAAATCCCTGGAGTTTGCGGTTTGCGGGCACGTTCGGTTTCGTGCTTTGTATCCATTTGTCCTCGGGGCGGCGGCGCGGTGCGTTTCGTAGTAGGCTAAGGGTTCACTTCGAATACCGGCGAAAGGACATGTGCATGGCGACGATAATCGATGGTAAGACGCTTGCGGCCAAGGTGCGCGAGCGCGCGGCGGTCGAGGTCGCCCAGCTCGCCGGGCGTGGTATTGCCTGCGGCCTTGCCGTGGTGCTGGTGGGCGACGATCAGGCTTCGGCCACCTACGTGCGCTCCAAGCTACGCGATTGCGAGCAGTGCGGCATCCGTTCGTACGATTACAAGCTGCCTGCCGAGACGACGCAGGAAGAACTCATGGCGCTGGTCGAGCGCCTGAACGCCGATTCCGAGGTCGCGGGCATCCTCGTCCAGATGCCGCTGCCCGCGCATCTGGGCACCGAGGCGGTCGTCGCCGCGATCGATCCCGATAAGGATGTCGACGGGTTCCATCCCATGAACATGGGGCGTCTCGTGCGCGACCTGCCCGGGCTTCGTCCCTGCACGCCGGCGGGCATTATGGAGATGCTCGACGAGTACGGGATCGATCCGGCGGGCAAGAACGCCGTCATCGTCGGGCGTTCCTCGATCGTGGGCAAGCCGATGTCGCTCATGCTGCTCGCACGGCATGCGACGATCTCGGTGGCGCATTCCCGCACCGATCCGCATGAGCTCGCCCGCATCTGCCAGAGTGCGGACATCTTGGTCGCTGCCTGCGGCGTGCCCAAGATGGTCAAGGGGACGTGGATCAAGCCGGGCGCCACGGTCATCGACGTGGGCATGGATCGCGACGATGCCGGCAAGCTTTGCGGTGACGTCGACTTCGCCTCGGCCGAGCCCGTCGCCGGAGCCATCACGCCGGTGCCCGGTGGCGTGGGCCCCATGACGCGCGCCATGTTGATGAGCAACGTGGTCTTGGCCGCGAAGCTGCAAAACGGGTTGTAGCGCGCTTGGCAGGGTGCCCGGTATCCGCATCCCTTTCGCTCAGTCCTCGTTTCGCTGCGGGAGATCGCTTAGGGGGTACGGATATCGGGCATCCCGCATGTTTCGGCCCTCCTCCCTTATCATCCCTCGCTGGTCCTCGCTTTGCTGCGGGATCGTTCAGGACGATAAGGAAGGAGGGCCCCGTCATGTTCAGATGGCTTCTCCCGTTTTGCGGATTCGCGAGGCGGTGACCTCAGGGGCGCTGTATCTGAAAAACGTTGCCGATGCGGTGTCGGCGCCTGCTATGGGGTTTGTGCCAGGTATTCTTCCAGGGTGAGGTTGTTCCGGTAGATGATGGCAGCGGCTTTCGTGCCCACGTAGCGGTAGTGCCATGGTTCGTGCGAGATGTGCGTGATGTCGCTTTTGTCCGGTGGGTAGCGTTGGATGAAGCCGTAGGCAGGGGCGTTATCCCGCAGCCAATCGTAGAGCCCATCGTCACCGTACGCGTCGTTGATGTCCACGGCGAGCCCGAGTTCGTGTTCGCTCGTTCCCGGCTCCGCCACCCACGAAAGGGCCTCCCCGCGCGCGGCGGATGAGGGATACCCTTCCGCTTCGTATTCCTCGATACGCTGGTCCAAGATCTCCTCCTGCTGTTCGCGCGTCCGGAAACCGGATCGGATGAAGGGATGGAAGCCCGCCGTCTCGGCGTCTTCGAGCAGGGCGCTCAGGCTGTCGGCTATCCGTGCATCGACGCGCTCACCGCCGGGCATCTCCACGGTGTCGACTGAGAAGCCGAAGGGGAGCGCGTGATCCTTGTTCACCAAGACGAGGTTCCATTCGGTGGCGGCAAGGTCGACGGTTTCGGGTGTCGTGATCGCGCGGTGAAGGAGCCAGAGCGTGGCAAGACAGAGGATCGCTGCCGCCACGACGAGCAGCCGTGCGATTGCGGGAACGGTGCGTCCGCCCCGCTGAGTCGAGGCGTGCTGGCTGCGTCGGGCTGTATGCGGTGATGCGTTCATGCTGGGAGCTCCCGTTTGGCGGCTGGGCCCCTGCGCCTTGAGGGGTGAAGCCGATCGGCTTCATACGAATCACCGTATGGGCATCGCGCCTTATGCGTCCCATGTCGATTCCTTACCGTTTCGTGCGGAACCTTATCGAATCCTTATCTCTTGAGCGACGTATGGGGCCCGCATCGGTGGAACGTTACAATGGGGGCATGGGAACCGAAGGACGCATGAACATATTGGTCGTGGACGACGATCCCGTCATCGCGCGGCTTGTCGCCGATACGCTTCGCGCCGATGACGTGGAGATCGTCGAGGCGTATGCGGGCGACGAGGCGTGGTCGCTGTTTCGGGAGCGGTCATTCGATCTTTTGGTGCTGGATATCATGATGCCCGGTATGGACGGGTTCGAGCTGTGCTCGCGCGTCCGAGCCGTCTCGCGCGTCCCCATCATCTTCCTATCCGCGAAAGACGAGGAAGCCGATAAGGTTGCCGGCCTTATGACGGGAGCCGACGACTACGTGGTCAAGCCGTTCATGCCGCGCGAGCTCGCGGCGCGCGTACGGTCGTGTCTGCGTCGCGCCTCGTATGCGCGGGAGGGCGGCGTGCCGTCGCAGCTGCTTGCGTGCCGCGGCATCGAGGTCGATGTATCCGCGCATGTCGCGCGCTTGCACGACGTGCGGCTTTCACTCACGCCCAAGGAGTTCGATATGCTGGCGTTGCTGCTGCGGGCGCAGGGCCGTCCGGTGGCGACGCGCAAGCTATACGAGGCGGTATGGGGCGAGAAGTACCTGGCGCCGAGTTCCAACTCCGTGATGGTCCACATCCGCCACCTGCGCACCAAGCTCGCCGCTATCGATTCGGATCAGGTGTTCATCGAGACGGTGTGGGGTGTGGGATACAAGATCGCGCCGTAAGGGCGTGGAAGGACGGTGCGCGTCCATGGAACGCATGAAGACCATGCAGGGAATTCGGACACGTCGTGTGCTCATGCGTCGTATGTTCGTCCGAATCGCCTGCTACACCATACTGTTCATATTGCTCGTTGCAGCGGCGCGCCTGCTTGTGGGCGATGCCCTGTCGGCTTTTATCGCGGATGTCACGGCGCCATGGGTCGATGTTCCGGAAGCGACCGCCGACTACATGAGGTTATTCGGCAATCAGTTTCAAGAAGGCATGCGGGTAAACGGCGTCGCGACGTTTCGGGATTTGACCGATTACCATTTCGTGGTCGGCATCATCAAAGGACCGGTGATTTGGTCCGCCTACATCATCGGGCTCGTGATCGTCTTGTCCGTCTCGTGTGTCGACGCGGCGGCGATCGTGGATCAGCTGACACACGCGATCGAGCGGATGGCCGAAGGTGACGACGCGTCGAAGCTATCCGACGAGCTGTCTTCCGTGCAGCGCGAACTCGAACTGCTCGGTGAGCGGGAAAAGCTTCAGGTGCGGGCGGCCCAGGCAGCTGAATCGCGGAAAAACGAGCTGGTGGCGTATCTCGCCCACGATATCAAGACGCCTCTCACCTCGATCGTGGGATATCTCGCGCTTCTTGCCGAGAATCCCGACCTGCCCTTGGAGGCGCGTGGCCGCTACGCGCATAATGCCCTCGACAAGGCGCGATCGCTCGACGGGATGATGGACGAGTTCTTCGAGATCACGCGCTACAACCTGAGTGCCATCCCCATCGAGCGTGAGCTCATCGATACCCGTCTGTTCGTCGAGCAAGTCGCCGATGAGCTGTTCGTGCAGGCTCGGGACCGAAACGTCGAGCTCGTCGTCGATGCTCCCGAGGGTATCGAGGCGTTCATCGACCCCAAGAAGATGGCGCGCGCCCTTTCGAATATCATCCGCAACGGCATCGCGTTCGCACGCGAGGGGAGCGAGGTGCTTTGCAAGGTGGTGCGCGATGGGGATGGGATCGTGTTCACGGTGACCGATACCGGCAAGGAGATCGCGCCGGCGCATCTCGAACGGATTTTCGAGCGGTTCTATCGCGAGGAATCGGCGCGAGGTGTCGGCGGCGCAGGGCTCGGCCTGGCGATCGCGCGCGAGATCGTCGAGGCGCATGGGGGAACGGTCCGCGCGCAAAGCGCGGGCGGCGTGACGACGCTCACGATCCGCGTTCCGGCGGAGGGCTAGTTCGCGATTCGGCCGCCGGAGGGCTTTCTCGGTCCCCGCGGCATCCGGGGCGTTCCGACGAACGCAAACGGGTACACTGAGGGGCGATAGGCCATATCGGTGCGCCGCCGTGGCGGCGCGCGTGACGCGAAGGAGGAGCCCATGCCCTGCACGACCATTCTGGTGGGAAGGAACGCGAGTTACGACGGGTCGACGATCGTCGCGCGCAACGAGGACTCCCCGGGCGGGCAGTTCGAACCCAAGCGGATGGCGGTGGTGCATCCCGAGGACCAGCCGCGCGTCTACACGAGCGTCGAATCGCATCTGACCATCGAGCTGCCCGACGATCCCATGCGCTACACGAGCGTGCCGGACGCATTGCCGGGGCACGGCATCTGGGCGGAGGCGGGCTTCAACGAGGCGAACGTCGGCATGTCGGCGACCGAGACCATCACGAGCAACGATCGCGTGCTGGGCGCGGACCCGCTCGTGGAGTACGTACCCGCGCAGGGCAAGGAGGGCGAGGAAGGCTACGTGCCCGCCGTTCCCGGCGGCTTGGGCGAGGAGGACCTCGTCACCGTCGTGCTGCCCTATATCCGCTCCGCCCGCGAGGGCGTGGAGCGCTTGGGCGCCCTGCTCGAGCGCTATGGCACCTACGAGATGAACGGCATCGCGTTTTCGGATGTCGACGAGATCTGGTGGCTCGAGACCGTCGGCGGCCACCATTGGATCGCCAAGCGCGTGCCCGACGACGCCTACGTGACCATGCCCAATCAGCTGGGTATCGATTACTTCGACCTTTCGGATGCCGAGGGCGAGCAGGTCGAGCACATGGCGAGCGCCGATCTGCGCACGTGGATGGAGGACAACCACCTCAACCTCACCATGATGCGGCCGGCCGCCCTCGACGACATGCTGGATGAGATCTACGCCGACATGCCGGATGAGCCCTTCGATGACGACGAGGACGATCAAGATCATGAGGACGGCTTCGGCGACCTGTTCGCCGATATCCGTGACGGCATCCTGTCGGGCGATATCTTCAACCCGCGCGAGGCGTTCGGTTCGCATTCGGATTCCGACCATGTGTACAACACGCCGCGCGCCTGGTACATGCAGCGCTGCCTGAACCCGCACGACGAGTGGGACGGTCCGCATGCCGCCTACGGCCCCGAGGCCGACGATATCCCGTGGAGCCGCGTGCCCGAGCGCAAGGTGACCATCGAGGACGTGAAGTACGTGCTGTCCTCCCACTACCAGGGCACGCCGTTCGACCCCTACGGACGCCGCGGCAACGATGCCTCGCGCCGGGCGTACCGTCCCATCGGCATCAACCGCAACGGGCAGCTCGCCGTGCTGCAGGTCCGTCCCTATGTCGCGCCGGAGCACGCCTGCGTGCAGTGGATGGCGTTCGGCTGCAACGCGTTCAACGCGCTCGTGCCGCTTTACGGCAACGTGGAGACGATGCCGGAGTATCTCGAGAACACGACCGCGCGCGTGACGAGCGAGAGCTTCTACTGGGAGAACCGCATCATCGCCGCGCTCGCCGACGCGCGGTTCCACGACAATGCGGCGCATATCGACCGCTATCGTCAAAAGATCGGCGGCCTTGCCCACAAGCTGCTGCGCGAGACCGACGCGGCGGTGGCCGATCTGCCCGCGGCGGAGGTTCCCGCGGCGCTCGAGGCGGCCAACCAGCGTATGGCCGACGACCTGCGGCGCGAGACCGATGCGCTGCTCGGCCGCGTGCTGCACACCACGAGCCTGGCGATGAAGAACGCCTTCTCCATGTCGGATAACTAATCGCCTTGTATTCCGATGCGCGGGCGCGGATGAACGGAAAACCCGTTCATCCGCGCCCGTCACCGTATCGTTGCGGTGCCGAGCGATTGGGAACCGTGACGCTGCGGCGTGCTAGGATGTGGGTACAAGGGTAGAAATGTCGTCTGACCCACGCAAAGGAGACCGCGATGGCTACCTCGTTCGAGAAGATCGTCAACAACATGGTGAACATCGGCTTCGGCGCCGCGGCGCTGACCGCCGAGAAGGGCAAGGAGGTGCTCGACAGCCTCTCCGCCAAGGGCGAGGAGGTCCGTGCCGATGCCGAGACGCCGGATTTCGCCCGCTCGATGTCCGATGTGTTCGAGCGCGCCGGCGGCATGTTCAGCGATGTGACCGATCGCTTGAGCAATCAGGGCGAATCGGTCGCCGAGCGCATTCTGGACGAGCTGATCTTGGCGCGCGTACGACCCATGAGCAAAGCCGAGCGCGCGGAGTTCGTGAGCCACGTGACCGAACTCGTGGACAAAGTCGATGACGCGACGGTCAGCGTCAAGGTCGAGGCCGTCGAGGTCGAGACCGACGCCGCCGAGTCCGCCGCCGAGGATGAGCAGGCGACCGAGTAGCACGCATCATGGCAGCCGACACCCCGAACAGCACGCGACGCGATCGACTCGATCCCGATGACACGCTCGTCTTCGATAACGAGGAGGAGCTCATCGCGCACGGCCTTCATCGCCGTCCGCGCGCCAAGGACGTCGTCCCCGACGAGCCCGAGGTCATGGCTCCCACGGAGGAGTACCAGCTGACCGCCAAGGGCCGTCGCAAGCGCATCGCGGAGATCTTCGCCATCGTGCGCAAGTACGAGGCGTGGCACGACCTGACGCCCGTGCGTCTGCGTCGCATGCTCGAGGAGCTCGGCCCCATGTTCGTCAAGATGGGGCAGATCCTGGCCAACCGGTCCGAGATCTTGCCCCAGCGTTTCTGCGACGAGCTGCGTCGCCTGCGCACCGATGTGGAGCCCGTGCCGTTTTGGGTGATCCGTGATTGCCTGGAGGCCGAATACGGCCGCAAGACGGCCGAGGTGTTCGAATGGATCGATCGCAAGCCGCTCGGCAGCGCATCGCTCGCACAGGTCCATCGGGCGCGCCTGCTCACGGGCGAGGAGGTCGCCATCAAGGTCCAGCGTCCCGGCGCGCAGCAGGTGATGGCGCAGGATATCGACATCATGCGCTCCATCGTGCGGACCGCATCGCATTTCGTCAAGACCGATCAGTTCGTGGACCTGCACGGGGTCGTCGAGGAGCTGTGGCAGTCCTTCCGCGAGGAGACGAACTTCGTCATGGAGGCTCGCAACCTGAGCGACTTCCATGCGTTCCATAAGGACACGCGCGGGATCTCGTGCCCGCGCTCCTATCTGGAGCTGTGCACCGAGCATGTCGTCGTCATGGACTACATCGACGGTATCTCCATCGCCGACCCCGAGGCGCTCGTCGCGGCGGGCTACGATCTTGAGAAGCTCGGCGCGCGCATCGTGGAGGACTACTCCACGCAGGTGCTCGACGACGGCTTTTTCCATGCCGATCCGCATGCGGGCAACATCATCTGCAAGGAGAACGTGATCTACTTCATCGATCTTGGTATGGTGGGGCGCATGTCCAGCCACGACCGTGCGATCGTGAAGGACATCATCTTCTCCGTGGCCGAAAACGACGTGCCCAAGCTCAAGGATTCCCTGATGCGCTTCGCGGTGACGCGCGGCGATTCGTCCGAGCTCGACCACTCGACGTTCTTGTCCGACCTGGACTTCATCGTCGCGGATTTCGCCGGCCTGGACCTTAAGGACCTCGATATCGGTGAGTTCTTGACGTCGCTCGTGAGCCTGGCGCGCAAAAACGACGTTGAGCTGCCGAGCGTGGTGACGATGTTCGCCCGCGGCATGGTGACGCTCGAGGGCCTGCTTTCCGAATACATGCCCGACGTGAACATGGTCGAGATCATCTCGGCCCATATCAAAAACGAGAAGAGCAGCTTCACGCGCGCGGCGGAGACGGCCGAGGAGCTGGCGCACGCATCGGTGCGTGCGACCCGCGGGCTGCTCGAGGCCGCCGATCAACTCGGGCTCGCCTCGCGCATGCTCACGCGCGGACAGCTCAAGATCAACACGCAGGTGCTCGGCAGCGAACGCGTGCTGCGGCGCGTGGGCGGCATCGTGGACCGCATGTCCATGGCCATCGTGATCGCGGGCCTGTTCATCGGCTCGTCGGTGGTCTATTACGCCAAGATCGAGCCGGTCATCTTCGGTATCCCGGTCATCGGGTTTTTGGGGTATCTGTCAGCGCTCGTGCTTGCGCTGGCCCTCGGTCGCGAGATCTGGCGCAACTCGCACGGCAAACACGAATAGGGGAGATGGGCGGCCGCTTGGCGCCTACACGAGCTTCTCGTAGGCGATGCGGGTGAGATCCGTCTCGGTGCCGCCTTTCTGCGTGAGGTCGAAGGCTTTGAGCTCGGTGAACCCCTGTTTGGTAAGAAACGAGCGCATGGCGCGGTTGCCCGGATGGGTATCGATGCGGATGCTCAAGGCGCCGCGGTCGTGGGCGATCTGCTCGGCTGCGGTGAACATGGCGCCCATGACGCCGCGCCCGAGCGCCTCGGCGGCGGTGGCGCTGCGGTGGATGGCAAGATACGGGGTCTCGCCGTCCTGCTCGCACGGGTTGTCCGTCAGCCAGGCGATGCGTGCGCGGCAGTATTCCGGATCGATGCCGGAAAGCAGCGCCAGCGTTCCCACGAGCGCACCATCGGCGTCCTCTGCCACATAGCACGAGCCGGTGGCGATATCGGCCTTCACGCTCTCGATGTTCGGGTAGCCATGCTGCCACTGCTCGATGCCGAATTGGGCGATTGTGCGCTTACCGTCCTCGAGAATCTCCGCCACGCGCTCGGCCTCCTCCGCGCGCGCTGGGCGTACCTGCAGCATGCTCGCCATACCTGATCCTTCCACCCGCCGGACGAAACCGACATCTTGTTGCCAACAAAACTTCTCGATTATGCCCCAAGCGCCCGCACGGGACCAGAGCGCGCCTGTCCCTGCAAAACCTCGACACGCGCGACGTGGGGGCCTGCGGCATGACGCGCTCGTGCGGGCGCTCGCCGGCCCCGTCCGTCCGTTTCGTTTCATGCCATAATCGACAGGTGGCCCTTGGTTGGGAGGGACTGTTCGGTCTTATGGCCCAGACGCGGCGAGACCGTTTTCGTTTCATATCGCATGCGAAAGGTTGGTGCGTCCGATGAATCCCGCGCGTATCGAGAAGTTCGCCGGTGTCGCCGAGTTGCTGCGCTGCCCGCTGTGCGGCGCGCGGATGCACGTGCGCGACGCGAGCCTTCGGTGCGAGGAGGGCCATGGCTTCGATATCGCCGCCAAGGGCTATGTCAACCTCATGCGCCGTGCCGTGCGCGACGAGTACGATGCGGGCTTCTTCGATGCCCGGTCGAAGATCCTTGCGGCGGGATTCTACGGCCACGTTCTCGAGGCGCTCGAGGACGTGCTCGCCTCAAGGAACCTTGCCGGCCCCATGCTCGATGCGGGTTGCGGTGAGGGGTACTATGCTAAGGCCCTGGCTGAAGGCGTCGACGTGTCCATCATCGGACTCGACACCTCCCGCGATGCGATTCTTCGCGCCGCGCGTGGGGGCAATCGCGTGTGCTGGTTCGTCTCGGACGTGGCGAACCTTCCTGTGCGCGACGGCGCGCTCGGGTGCATCCTCAACATCTTCACGCCGGCAAACTACGCCGAGTTCACGCGTGCGCTTTCCGCGGATGGGATGCTCGTCAAGATCGTGCCGGGCCCCAGGCACATGATCGAGCTGCGTGAGCTCGCGGGCGAGCGCCTGCGCCATGCGCACCATTCGAACCGGCGGGTCGTCGAGCATTTCGAGCGCCATATGGTCCTCGAACGGCGCGTGCGCGCCTGCGCCACCTGCGATGTTGCGCCCGACCAGGTGGCCGATCTGCTGCGCATGACCCCGCTGCTCTTCGGGGTGGACGACACGCAGCTGCCGCACGACCGGATCCGCCGTGTCACCGTCGACGCAGAGCTGCTCGTCGCCCGTGCGGGGCATGCCGACGCATGACGGATACCTCTAAGCGGATCGCCCCGCAGCGGCTGCCATGATGGCATGTCGCGGCGGGGCGGTCTGTTGAGGCCGGATAGGGGAGCGCGCCGTTGCTGGCTGGGAGCGCGGCGGCAGGGGCGCTACTGCTGGCTCGGGTGCTTCTCGAAGAAGTCGAAGCGCGGCGGCAGCGGGACCACGCGGTGGCATCCGGGCTGCTCGCCCAAGCTCGCAACGAGCTCGTCGCAGGTGTCGAAGATGTGGTCCCACGAGAAGAACGTATCCGGGTCGATGGCAAAGTGCTCGCAGATGAGCTCGCAGCCTGCGGGCACGATGCCGTGCATGAGGACGGTCGCCACGCGCAGCTCGTGGAAGGTGTTGACGAGTGCCTGCGCCATCGCGGCGTCGTTCCCGGCGTTTTTGGCGGCCTTGCTTGCATCGCTCCAGCGCTTGTTGGCGGCGCGCAGGTAGGTGTCGCACACGCCGAGCGCGTGGTGGAACTCGAAGGTGTGCATGGCCCGCTCGAACGCGAGGATGGCCTGCTCAGAGGCGTCGATCACATCGGAATCGGGCGTGCCCGCAGGGATACAGCCGTTGCGGTAGGCGGCCTCATCGCCCTCCTTGGGCGCCACGCCGTAGAAGCAGGAGCGTGCCAAGCGGTTGAACACGCCGGTGAGCAGCGCACCCTCCTTCAGCACCGGATCGATGACGCGCTTGTCGTCGCGCGCGAGCAGCGGGGTGTCGTCGGGGTTCTTGCCGGTCTCGCGCGTGTCGTAGGCCTTCGGCGAGAAGCTCACCGGCTTTTCGCCCAGGCCGAGCGACAGGAAGTGCGCGCGCAGCTGCTCGGCGGTGTAGTGCTCGAGCAGCTCCGAGGCGGGAGGCGGCGGGGTCTGGGAGCTGGAGCTCGCCTTTTTGCCCATGTAGAGCACGTGGTAGTTGGCCACGAGCGTCGACTGCTCCATGTGGCAGCCGAGCGCTTCCCACAGCGCGGTCTGCGCGATGCCGTAGAAGTAGATGTTGTCCTGGCCGATGAACTGGTAGGCGTGCGCCTCGGGGCTGCACCACCAGTCGTGCCAGTCGGCGCTGGCGTAGCGATCCGTCATGCCGGCGGCCTCGGCCTCGGCGAGCACCGTACGCGTGAAGCTGATGGGCGCCCACAGGCTCTCGGGCCACACCCAGCAGGTGAGGCCATGGCAGCCGCACTCGTCGGGCACGGGCACGCCCCACTCGATATTGCCGGTGATACGGAACGGCACGAGCGCCTTGCCGGAGCGGAAACGCACCCCGCCGGCGGCGAGCACGGCATGCGCCGCGTCGCGCTCCTCCCAGCTGGGGAAGGTGACGGTGAAGGAGCTCTTGTTGCCTTCCGCCTCGGTCACGGTGTGGTCGGGCAGCTGGTCCTCGATGGCGTCGAAGGCCTCGCGGAACTTGTTCTGGATGTAGATCTGCGCGGGCAGCAGCCATTCCTCCATGGTCTTGGACACCACGGGACGCACCGTCTCGTCGGCGGTGAGCTTGGCGGTGTAGTCCTTCAAGAAGTCGAGGTAGGCCGGCAGGTCGAAGTAGATGTTGTCCACGGGGCGCAGCTCGGGCGTCTCGCCGGTGAGGGCGGACTTGGGGGCGATGAGCTCCTCGGGCTCGTACTGGTGCCCGAGGTCGCACTCGTCGGCGTAGGCCTTCTCGGACTTGCAGCCCTGGATGGGGCAGCGGCCGATGACCTGGCGGCCGTTGAGGAACTGGCCGGCCTGCGCATCGAAGAACTGCAGCGTGGAGCGCTTGTGGAGCACGCCCTGCTCGTTCAGGCGCTCGATGACCTCGGCGGTCATCCGGTTATGGATGGGGGCCGCGGGGGGCAGCGCGGAGCCGCCGAACAGGTCGAGCTGCATCTCGAAGGCGTCGATCGTGGCCTGCTGCAGGTCGTGGTTGGCCTGCACGTAATCGGTGAGTGTGCAGTCGGAGCCGCAGGACTCCTGCAGCTTGCGGTGGCCCTCCATGATGGGGGAGCCGTAGCAGTCGGTGCCCGACACGAAGATCACGTTTTGCCTACCCAGACGGTCGCGCAAAAAGCGCGCGAAGAAGTCCGCGGGGACGAACACGCCGCCCACGTGGCCGAAGTGCAGGTTCTTGTTGCCATAGGGCATGCCCGCGGTGACGACGGCGCGGCGGGGCCACGACGGACGGGAATCTTTGCTGAGCTTGGCTGCCATGGGGGCTCCTTGTCGCTCTCGGTCGGGTTTCGGTAGTGTGCGCGGTGCCGCGCATGCGATTCCCCATTATCGCATATGAGCGTGACCGTGCAGGTATGGGCCGCAAAGAGCATAATTCGGCGATGCCGCCGCCGCGTTGCCCGCGCGGCTCGCGTGCCGGTTATCCGCTTTTCGCGTCGGGTGGAGCCCGGGCTTCGCGTGCAGGCCGCAATCCGTGTATGCTGTGAGCCATGAACGAGATCTCCAGCATACATACCTTCGAGGACAAGGCGTTTCTCAAGCGCATGACGAACCGATCGATCGCGACGGTCGCCGTCGGCGTCGTGTTGGGAATCGCATGGTTCGCGCTGGATGTCCCAGGGCGCATCGGTCTTGCGGGTTCCGAGCTCGGTGCGGTGTTCATCGAGGGGACCGGGCCTCGACCGTTCGGGTTGCCGCCTTCCACCCTGTGGCTGCTCCTCGGGGCCGTGGGCTGCTTCATCTCCCTCGGTGTCCACGAGCTTGTGCACGGGCTGCTTTTTTTGCTGTTCGCCCCGCGGGGCTCGCGGGTGACGTTCGGCGCCAACTGGAAAGCCGGCATGCTATATGCCTGCGCGGAGGGTATCGTCTACCGCCGCCGCCACTACCTGGTGATCGTTCTCGGGCCGACGGTCGTGTTGACGATCGGTTTGCTTGCGGCATCGTCGGCGAGCGCCTGGCCGGTGCTGTGGTACACGCTGGCCGTCTTGCACCTGTCGGGATGTACGGGCGACTGGGGATATGTTGAGGCGATCGTCCGCGATCGCCGTATCGCGTACTGCGAGGATACCGACTGGGGCGTCCGCTTCTTCGATGACGCGTTGGATGGGGACGAGTTCAACCCGAAAAGGGGAGGTGCCCGATGACCCGCTTGCTGCTGCATGCCTGCTGCGCGCCATGCTCGCTGGAGCCGGTCCGCATGCTGGTCGAAGAGGGGTTCGAGCCCACGATATGCTGGACGAATCCGAACATCCAACCCGCCGAGGAGCATGAGCGGCGCTTGGCCGAGCTGAGGCGCTGGACCGCCGACAACGGCATCCCGCTTATCGAGGCGGATGAGGATTACGTCGCATGGGAGCGCGGCGTGGCACCCATCGGCGCGCGCGAGCGGGAGCGGCGCTGCCGTGCCTGCTACGCGCTGCGTCTTGCCGAGGCGGTGCAGGTGGCCGAGGCTCGAGGGTTCGAGTATGTCGCCACGACGCTCGCCGTCTCCCCGTATCAGCTGTTCGATGTGTGTAACGACGTGCTCGCGCGATTGGCTGCCGCCCATGGGCTCACGCCGGTCATCCGGGATTTCCGTCCGTGGTATCCGGAGGCGACCCGTCGCTCGCGTGAGCTCGGCATGTATCGGCAGAACTACTGCGGATGCCGTTTTTCCGCGGCGGAGGCGGCGCTCGACCGGATTCGCATGCGTGATGAACGACGCGCGGCCAAGCGTCAAGCGAAGTAGCTGTTTGAACGTTGTCGGATCGCTACGAAGGGCTGCGGCGCACCGAGACGCTGTCCGTTTTTGCGCGATTCGGCATCGCATGACATGGATACTCAGCGCCCATCTCCGTCCGCTTGGACGTTCGAAAAGTGTTTCCGGGATGTTCCGTCTTTCCCGATTTTGCCGACACCCGCTCGGATGCGCTCGTCTATGGGTATAGGTGATGCAATGACAGTCAGCTTGCCTCAGCGGAGATGTGCCATGAACCCGAAAAGGAATCGTTCCTCCGACAATCGGAGCGCCGCCGACGCGTCGGTGCCGATCGGCAGGAAAGCCAAGGGAGCCGCCCAGATGACTGCCGGCGCGGCCCTGATCGCCGTCGGTGTTCCCATGTGCATTTTGCCGGGACCGGGAGTGGCCGCGATCGCCGGTGGGGCGGCGCTTACGAGTAAGGGCCAGCGGAATTTCTCGGGACGCGAGGCGACTCGCATCGAGCAGCGTCTCGATGCCGCCGCCGCACGCGCAGGGGCCGCCGCGAAAGAGCGGACGGCTCGTGCTGCGCAGACAGCGGCGCAGGAGGCGCCGATCGTTGCCCGCAAGGTCGCTGCGGCGACGGGACGCGGTGTCGTCGCGGTGGCGAAGGTGGGCGGCAGCCTTGCTGTCAGCGGTGTTCGGGCGTTGCGAACGCGAATGGGGCGATAGCTATGGGCTATATCGATATCACCGGCGTCGAGGTGTATCGCGGAAACGCGGGCGATACCTCGCCCGTCATCTACGTCATCGACTCCCCGGACCATCCGGCGGGTCTTGCCGCCATGGCGCGCGGCAGGGCGGCGACGGTGGTGAGCGTTCCCGTCCGCACCTGGAACGACGCGTTGACCCCGTGGGAAGCCGCCGCTCTGCGTCGGGGCGCCCCGCGCTTCGGCGGCAAGGCGGCGGCGACGCTTACCGAGCTCCGCGAGACGGTCGTGCCCCTCGTGGAGGCTCAGACCGGGGCGCGTCGGCCTGCGCATCGTGCGATCTGCGGCTATTCGCTCGGCGGCCTGTTCGCCCTCTATGCGTTCACGGGCGACCGGATCTTTTCGGCGTGCGCGTGCCTGTCGGGCTCGCTGTGGTACGAAGGCTTTGTCGACTACCTGCGCGACCTTCCGTTTGACGGCACGGGTAAGCACGCGTTCTTCTCGTTGGGCAAAAAGGAACCCAAGGCCGGCGCGCCGATCATGCGCGGCGTGCAGGACAACATGGAAGCGTGCGCGGAGATCCTGCGCGAACGGGGCTGCGAGGTGACATGCTCGCTCGGTCCGGGCAACCACATGCAGCATCATCGCGAGCGCTTCGAGACCGGTCTTGCCGCGCTCGAGTCGTTCTTGGCATGATGCGCGGTGGCGCTCACTCCTCCCACAGTTCCCGGTCGATCTCCGAGAAATCGAAAACCTCCTCGATGGTCAGGGCGAAGAAATGCGAGATCTTGTATGCCGTCGGGAGGGACGTGGTGAAGCGCTCTGCCTCGATCGAGATGATGGTCTGACGTGTTGTACCTACAGCTTCGGCGAGCTCGGTTTGGCTGATGCCGTAGCGGTGCCGCAGCTCTCTGATACGAGATTTCATAGACGGCTTCTCCCGACGTATCGAAATGGCTGGCGAGGGTAGGCGGGCGTTGCATGTCCAGTGTAGCCAGCTTTGCCGTATAGGCAAACATCTTTTGTGCTTCTGTTTTCAAATTTAACGTTATACCTTGAGCGATTGCAGATATGCCTTCCGCTCAGGGGAGATGCGGCGGCTTTCCCGGGCCTTTTGGAGCGCCTTGTTGTGCGTCCACGCGTCGAGGGCGATCGGCCTTCGTTCAAAGAGAGGTAGCGTCGCGCTGGGCTGCTTGATTAACGCGAACGAGAAGTACCAAGCGCGTGCCATATTGATGTAGTACTCCTCACGATCGATGGCGGCGACGATGGCGAGCTGCTCGGGGTCGAAGGCGTCGTCCAAAAAGAGGGTCATAAGCTGGACCACGCCGAAACGGACCGTGTATTCGTGGTCGGAGGCGGTCCATGAACGGATTTTGTCGAGCACCGGGGGCAGATTGCGTTTGAAGGCGGGGATGCGGATGAGGTCGCAGGTCGCCCAGTTGTCGACGAAGGGGAGGAAGGCGTCGAGCAGCGCGAACGCCTCCTCGGGCGTCTGCGCCATTCGACCGATCAGCTCGCCATGCAGATTATTCGCGTCGTAGGTCGCATGGGGGAGCTCGGCGAGAAACGAGCGGGCGTCGCCTTCGCGCTCACGGACGAGCCGCTTGGTATATGCGCGAAGCGCGGGCGTGCGCACGCCGAGGATGCGCACGGCATCGACGGTGGGCACGAGCTTTGCCTGGAACGCCCGGTATGCAGGGTCGGCGATCGCTGCGAGCTCGCGTTCGATTCGGTTCGTCATATCGGGCATCATCGGCTCCCTCGAAGGCGCATCGGCACCGTATCCACGCGCATCGCATCGATGCGATGCGACGGACGTTTCGGACATCGTCACGATGCCGAGGACCGGCGTAGGATCTTTTCCATCGCGCGTCCGCGCGCGAGCTCGTCGACGAGTTTGTCGAGGTAGCGCGCGTTCTGTTCGACCGGATCCTCGATGGTCGCGACATCGACGCCGCAGATTTTGCCGGTGATGAGCGAGCGGTCGGGATTCAGCGCCGGCGCGCTGCCGAAGAACTCCGCGTAGGTGATGTCACGTTCGAGCAGGTTGTCGAGCGCCGCCTCGTCGTAGCCGGTCAGCCAACAGATGATCTCGTCCACCTCCGCTTTGGTACGGCCCTTCCGCTCGGCTTTCGCCACAAGCAGGGGGTAGATCTGGGGGAACGACATCTCGGGGATGGTTTTGTGAGGCATGGCGTAGCCTTTCCGCGGGAGCGGGACATATCGGGTCCATGATAGCGTGTTGCGGGTTCGCATGCTCGTCGCCGATGCCGCGGCCCTACGGTCCGTAGGTGGCGCATGCCACCGCGTCGCCGCATACTGTGGTTGATCGAGGGGCGCACCGACCGCGCCGCATACCAGCGAAAGGACCCATCATGGCGACCTATCTGACCGGCGATACCATCAAGACCCTTCGCGAGCAGCGCGGGCTCACGCAGCGAGCGCTTGCCGACGCCATCGGCGTGACGGACAAGGCGGTGTCCAAGTGGGAATCCGGGCGCGGCCTGCCCGACATCTCGCTTGTGGAGCCGCTGTCCGCCGCGCTCGGCGTCTCGGTTGCCGAGCTGTTGACGGGCGATGTGCGGCAAAACGCCAACCGTGCGGCGAACCTCATGCGCTCCAAGTTCTACGTGTGTCCCGTCTGCGGCAACGTGATCCACGCGCTGGGCGAGGGATCGTTTTCGTGCTGCGGCGTGCAACTGGCACCCTGCGAGGCGGAGGAGCCGGATGACGACCATGCGATCGCGGTGGAGCGCATCGAGGACGAGTGGTACATCACGCTCGACCATCCCATGACCAAAGATCACTTCATCAGCTTCATCGCCTACGTGAACACGGGCGGCATCACGCTCGCGAAGCTCTATCCGGAGCAGGAGGCGGCCGCGCGCATTCGCGTGGGGATGTCAGGCGCGATCTTCGCGTACTGCAACCGACACGGGCTGTTCCGCGTCCGCACGCCGCGTCGCGAGCGCCCTGCGTGACAAGATGGTGCCAGGTACAAACTTGTCACCGCGCCGCGCGCCGACTGAGGGCGCGGTACGCGACCGCGCCGCCCGCGACGATGATGCCGGTTGCGATCAGCGTGATACCGGCAGCCGTCCAGGATCCTTCGGATGCGAAGCCGGCGGCGAGTGTCGAGGTCACGATCGAGGGGATCCTGCCCACCGTGCCGATGGCTGCGATGCGCCACCAAGGGCACGCGGTGAGTCCCGCGGCATAGGTGAGCACGTCTTTGGGCGTGCCGGGGATTAAAAACACGATGAGCATGATGAGCTCGAAGCGCTTCGAGTCGCGCAGCCATGAAATACTCGCGAGCTGTTCTTCCGAGAAGAACGTCCGTACGGCACGCAGGCCGAATACCTTGACGAGCACGGTCACGCCGAGGGTGCCGATAAGGCCTCCGACAAGGCAGATGACGGTACCCTCGAAGAATCCGAACAGGTAGCCGGCGGCAAGTTCGACCGGCTCGCCGGGCAGGATGGCGACCACGATCTGCGCTACGACGAGCGCTGCCATGGCGGCGGGAGCGAGGACGCCCTGTGAGTCGACCCATGTGCGGACCGCTCCTCCGTTAGAGAAAAACGTCCAGAGGGAGGGGGCGAGCACGACGGTGGCAGCAAGGATGAGCGCTCCTACGATCATGGCGGCGAGCATGGGTTTCCTGCTTGCGACGGTGCGAGGATCGGTGTTGTCGCCCACCGGGCTGACGCTGGTGGCGGTGCATTCGTTCGGACTCATCATGGATCCACTCCCTTCCCGGTCATTGCAAGAGGTTAAGGAGCGGAAATCTACAATTCGTCAACGTTTTGACAAGATGGTGACAAGATTGCGTCATGACAAGATGGTGCCAGGTGCAAACTTACCGTGTGCGTGGCAAGGTGGCGCAAGCTTGTCACTCGTCCGTCTCGTCGGTGTGGGACAGCAAAACGAGCGCCAGACAGGCAAGGCCGATGCCGAGCAGGCAGAACGCGTGGCGTGGCTCGATCTCGTCCATGATGGTGAGGGCGGTGACGCCGACGCCCATGGCGAGCGCGACGGCTTTGAGCACAAGCTCGACGAGGGCGGGGACCTTCGTGGTTGGGGCGTCGGGCTCCTCCTGCGCGGCGCTCTTTACCTCAAGCAGCTCGTCGACGGAGGTGCCGAGCACCTCCGCCAGCTTGGGCAGCGAGGCGACGTCCGGAAACGAGAGATCCCGTTCCCACTTGGAGACGGCTTTGTCGGTCACGCCCATCTGGCGGGCGAGTTCAAGCTGCGTCATGCCCTTCTGCTTGCGAAGGGCTGCGATGGTGGCGCCGAAGCTCTGTGCGGTCATGATCGGTCCTTTCCTGGTGGCGTGTGTGGCGAGCCCATCGTTTCACGGGAGGGCAGCGCACTCAACCGACAGCTGGTTTAGTGTACTCGACCGCCAGTAGAGTCCCAGTTGAGCGGCAAAATGGTGCGACAAGATGCTGTCAGGCGACAAGTTGGTACCAGGTACTAACTTGTCGCCATCAGCGCCGGCTATCCCGGAATCGCCGCAGTGCCCACCCGCAAGCGAAGCCGATCATGCCGGGCGCAAGGCCCGCGAGGAAAGCCGCGAGACCGACGGGCGCTATGTTTGCGAGACCCAGGGCGGAAGATAAACTGAACGTGAGCAACAGAGCGGCAACGTAGAGCAATGCACCGGCAAGCGGCGCGAGGAGGCGTGCCTTTCCAGCCTCTGTGCGCCAGCCCGCGAGCGAGCAGACAACGGCGGAGGCTGCGGGCAGCGTGATGTAGTATACGAGCAGCGTGTAGGCGAAGATCCCACCGCCGGAAAACGGCATGCCCAACCAGAACCAGAGGATGCATGCCAGCCAAAGAAGCAGATAGATAACAATCGCGATCGACAGTGCCCGACCGGCGCGTTCAATCCACATCCCCATCTTCATCGTGGCCACCTCCTAAAAGCGTGCTTAGTTGGAGGATACCCCGTTCAAGCATGTGAAAAAGCGTCTGGCGTTTATTCACGATGCCAGAGGCTTTAGCCGAAACTCCTGGGATAGTAGACCGAGCGGCTACAGGGCTACCACGCGCACCGTGGAGCCGTGCCGCCGCAGCAGCTTGATGAGATCACTCGTGGCAAGAAGAACCGTTGCGGTGTTATCGCAGGGGTGCACGGCCACGCGTCCAGTGTTGACGAGCTCCCGATCGATGATGACTTCCACGCGGTGTTCGACATCGTTGAGTACGCCGAGCGGCGTGACCGACCCGGGGATGAGGCCGAGCATCGTTGCCAGGTCTCGGTCGCTCGCAAACGAGAGGCGCCGTGATCTCAGGCGCTCTTGGATTTCGCGGAGGGAAACGCCTTTCTGATCCGGTAAGACGACGAGGTAGTACGCGCGGTGCTTATCATCACGTAGGAACAGGTTCTTGGCGCCGAACTCGCTGTGGGGGATATCCGCGGCAATGGCATCCGCCACGGTGAAGACCGCGGCGTGCTCGTAGAACTCGTAGCCGATGTCTTCTCGATCGAGCAACTGCAGCGTCTCCGCTTTTCCGTACATGGCGCCTCCCCTCTAAGGGTTGGTTGGGGACGTGCTCCGTTCAACCCGTCCAGCATGTCGAAAACCTCTGGGGTTATTGTACGTTGATGCGCCGCATGCGTTCCGGACAATCGACCGTCGGAGGCGCTGGGGGGCGGACATCCCATCCGTTGGTCTGTGCGGCAGTGTGTGCGAGAATGGTTCCATCCATACGACCGAAGGAGTCTTGTGAACAGCTTGCCGTCACACCGCCTCGATCCGCGCATGCTGCGCGTGTGGTGCATCTCCGACATCATCGGTATCGCCGTGGTCGCCGTGCTGGCGGTTGCCGCCTGGTTCATCGTACGCCATCTGGGCGGTGACGTATTCTGGGTCTACCTAGTGGCCGGCATCGTCGAGCTGATCTGCGTGGGCGACCTGTTGATTTCGCCGCGCGTGGAGATGGCCACCTGGCGCTACGACGTCACGCCCACCGACGTGGACCTCTACCACGGTGTCTTCACCAAGAAGCGCGTGCTCGTGCCCCTCGTGCGTGTCCAGCACGTGCAGACCAAGCAGGGTCCCATCCTTCGTGCGCACGGCCTGGCCACGGTGACCATCTCCACCGCCGGCGAGAGCTTCGAGATCCCCGGCCTTGCGGAGACAGACGCCAACGAGCTGCGCGACCGCGTGGCCGAGCTCGCGCGTCTCGCCAAGGAGGACGTGTGAGCGTGGACAAGAAGGATGCGCCGTGCTCGCCGGGTGTTGACGTCGATAGCTTGGAGAGGGAGCTTGAGCAGCTTGCCGTTCCGGAGCGCTCGCTCTTCGAAGAAGCCGACGCCACTCCGGAGGCGCTTCTCGGCGTGCATCGCGCCAATCCGCTCTCGGTGCCTGTTGAGGCGTTCAAGATGGCATCCGGCCTGGTCATGCTCGCGGCGTTCGGTCTGGCAGGCGACTTCTTCGCCGGAGACCTCTCCGTCCTTCTCAAACTTGTCTTGGCCGCTGCGGGCATCTTCGTGGTGTGCCTGCTGGTGAGTTTTGTCATCTGGCGCGCGAGAACGTGGGAGCTCACAGCGGAGGGCGTTCGCCTGTGCCGGGGTATCCTCAATCGGCACAGCCTTACGATTCCCTACGAGCATATCCACACGGTCTCGATGAACTCGTCGCTAGTCGACCGCGTTTTCGGCCTTATGTCCCTCGACCTCGACACGGGCGCTGCCGCCTCGGAGGGCGATGCCTCCAAGATCTCCGGTCTTCGCGCGGGGGAGGCCGATGCCCTGCGTGCGGAGCTCTTCCGCCGTAAGCGCGCCGCCGCCGATCAAGGCGGGGAGGGCGAAAAGGAGGCTGCGACCGAGAGCGCTACCGCCCCGGAGCGCCCGCTCGCTACCTTCTCGCTTACGGGCCGCGAGCTCGCGCTTGCCGCGGCGTCCCAGATGAGCGCGGGCGGTCAGGCCGTCGCGCTCGTGGTCCTTCTCGTCAACGGGGCCAACCAGCTGATCGAGTGGGGGCTGCTCGATGTCGTCGGCAGGGGCAACGAGCTCGTGGCGGGCATCGCCCCGGTGGTTGTGCCCGTGGTCCTGGCGTTTCTCGCCATCGCGCTGCTTTTGGGCGCAGCCGTCTCGTTTGCTGCCAACCTCGTGCGGTACGCGGGGTATCGCGTCGAGCGCTATGCCGACCGCGTTGTGGTGGAGCACGGCTTGCTCTCCCGCTCGTCGCGCGCGCTCGCGACGGGGCGCGTGCAGTACGTGGTGGTGCGGCAGGGCATCATCCGCCAGCTCATCGGGTATGCCGAGGTCTCGGCGCAGGTGGTCTCCACTCCGGGGGAGACGGATGGCGAGCCCGCCGGCGCCGCGCTTCTGCATCCGTTCATCCGCATGGACGAGATCGATGCGTTTCTTGCCCAGGTGCTTCCGGAGTATGCGGGCGTGCTGGACGGCGTGAAGCTGGAGCGCTTGGGACCCGTCGCGCGCCGCCGCGCCGTGGTGCGCGCCGCGATTTGGTGGCCGTTCGCGACGGCGATCTTTTTCGGTGTGCACTGGCTGTTCGGTCTCTCCGAACTGCTTGCGAGTGTGGAGTGGCTGCTGGAGCCATTGCTCGTGGCAGCGGTGCTGCTGAGCGTGGCGTTGCTTGCGGGCCTTGTGTTCGATGCGCTGCGCGCCTGGGGTGCGGCACGCTACGGGCATACCGCTCGCGAGCTGGTGCTCGTCACCGGCGGGCTCACGCGGCTCACCGTGATTGCCCCGCGCACCCGTCTGCAGCACATGGAGGTTCGCGCCAATCCCTTCCAGCGCCGCTCCGGCGTGGCGACGCTCTCCGCGCGCACCGCGGCAAGTGAAGCCGGCGGTCTCTCTCTGCGCGACCTGCCCGCCGACGCTGCGGACGAGCTTCTCACCTGGTATCGTCCGCGCGGGTAACCGACAAAGGGGTTGGTTGGGGACGTGTTCCGTTCAAATGGGTTGGTTGGGGACGTGTTCCGTTCAACCCATTCCCGTCGTTTCAGTACGCCTCGCCGACCAGCTTGAGGCCGATGACGCACGCAATGAGGCCCGTGATGAGCAGGAGCTTTGCCCACGAGAACGGCTCGGCTCCCGTAAGGACGCTCCACGCGACCGTGAGTGCGGCCCCGATGGCGACCCAGACGGCGTAGGCGGTGCCCAGCGGGATCGTGCGGGCGGCGTGGCTGAGTCCGAACATGCTCGCCGCGACCGCGATAAGGAATATGACCGTGGGGACGGGCTGCGAGAAGCCCTCGGAGCGGTCGAGCGCTTGGGCCCACACGGCTTCCATCGCACCCGACACAACAAGAATGACCCAATCCATGGCAACCTCCCAGATCGTGCGCCGTCTTTGCGATTCTGGTACGGCTGCCCTCGTCAGAGACCCCGTTGGGTCGAAGCCATCTTAGCATGCCTCGCTGTTGTCATTCCCGAAACATCGGCCGCACCGCCAGCAGGTATTGCTCGGCGATGCGCAGCGGGCTCTCGGCGAATCCGTCGCGCGCCCACCGCAGGGCGGTATCGAGGAAGCTGCCTGCCAGGAACTTCACCACGAATGTCCGATCCATCCTTCCCGCGTTTCCTGAAAGCGCGTGGGGGAGCATGTCCTCGATATGCACGACGAGCTGCTCGCGCAGGCAGCGCGCGAGCACGTCGGCGCTATCGCTGAAGACGAGGGCGCGTATGCCCGATTCGCGTTCGCGAAGGTGGAGGAGCGTGTGCTCGATGAGCGCCTCGCTTGTATGGTGGCCGCTGAAGTCGTGTCCGGACTCCGGACCGACCGGCGAGAGGACATGGTCGCAGATCGATTGGACGACGGCGCGCAGGACGTCGTCTTTGCCGTGGTGGTGCGCATAGAACGTGCTTCGTCCTATACCTGCGCGTTCGATGATCTCAGAGGTGGTGATCGATGCGTAGCTCGAGGTGCAAAGGAGCTCGGTAAAGGCTTTCGCGATAGCACGTTCGGTTCGGTCGAATCTGCGATCCATAGGCGGTCCTTACGACGATACGGTACATATCGGGCGAATTGTTCGGTACGGGACACCCACGGCGAGGTGTCCCGCAGCGCCGTCGCTATCGGACGGTATCGTAACTATAGAACAGTTTGTTCGGAAACAGGGGGGTGGCATATGGGAGCTGGCCGCGCGGGACGAAGCGTTGCTGCCGCCCTCGCCGCCGCGGTGCTCTATGCGCTGAGCACGCCGTTTTCCAAAGTGCTGCTTGCGGATATCGCGCCGAACATGCTGGCGGCGCTGTTGTATCTGGGGGCAGGTGCCGGCATGACGGTGTTGGCGTTTGCGCGTGCCATGCGAGGTGATAAGGCGGCAGCGCGTGGGAGACCGCTTGAGCGTGCCGATATCCCGTATGCGGCGGCGATGGTCGCGCTCGACATCGCTGCCCCTTTGCTGCTCATGGCGGGCCTCTCCCGCTCATCGGCGGAAAGCGTGTCGCTGCTGAACAACTTCGAGATCGTCGCGACCGCCCTTATCGCCCGCCTGGCGTTCGGTGAGCGGGTGGCGGCGCGCACGGCGGCGGGCATCGGCGCCATTACCCTGGCGTGCGTCCTTTTGTCGTGGGATGCGGATGCATGGGGGTTCTCCGTCGGCTCCCTCCTGACGCTCGCGGCATGCGTGTGCTGGGGCATCGAGAACAACTGCACGAACAGATTGTCGGGGTGCGATCCCGTTCACATCGTCATCATCAAGGGCTGGGGTTCGGGCACGGGAGCGCTCGTCGTGGCGCTTTGCGCGGGCGATGCGATGCCGGTGTTTATCGACGCGGTGCTCGTGCTTCTGCTGGGTTTTGTCGCGTACGGGCTGTCGATTGCCTGTTACGTTCGAGCCCAGCGCGATCTGGGCGCAGCGCGCACCAGTGCGTTCTACGCGGTGAACCCGTTTATCGGCAGCGCGCTGGCGTTCGCGTTGTTCCGCACGCCGCTTGTGCCGTCATTCGCTCTCGCGCTCTTGCTCATGTTGCTCGGCACGTGGCTTGTCGCCCCTCGAGAAAAATAACGAGGTTGGTTGGGGACGTGTTCCATCCAACTCATTTGAGGTGAGTCTATCCGACCAAACGTGGAGGGATTCATCGGGCGCAGTGGGGATTCAGTTCCCTACAATGGCTCTGAGGAGGTGGAGCGTGCCGGATTCGTATCTTCAGTGGGCGATCGACTACATCGAGCGCAGCCTTACCGATGCGCCTTCGGCCGATGAGGTCGCTCGCGCAATTGGAGTTTCCACAGATCAGCTGCGCGCGGCGTTCCTGCTCATCTGCGGGATGAGCCCGGCGCGCTACATTCGGGAGCGACGCCTTTCCGCGGCTGCGTCCGGCCTCATGGCGGGCGCGAGCGTCACCGAGGTGGCGTTTCGCTACGGCTACGAGTCCGTCGAGGGCTTCTCGCGGGCTTTTCGCGCTTGGGGTGGGGTCCTACCCTCGGATGTGGCCGTTTTGGGTTCGCGCATGCGCTCTCCTCTGCATATCGAGATCGCCGTCAAAGGAGGCAACCTCATGGAATACCGCATCTGCGACATGCCCGCGTTTCGCTTCGCCGGGGTCATGGCCAGCGTCCCCATGCGGTTCGAGGGCGAGAACCCCGCCATCGCAGAGCTTGCACGCGGAATCACCTCGGCGCAGCGCGAGGAGCTGCATCGCCTTCAGAATCTGGAGCCGCGCCGCGTGGTCAACGCGTCATGGAACTCCGATACCGACTTCCAGGAGGAGTCGGGCTCGCTCACGCACCTGATCGGCGTGCTTACCACCGCGACGGAGGCGGGAGAAGGGCTTTCCGTCGTGGAGGTGCCGGCGCTCACCTGGGCGGTGTTCCCCAACGACGGGCCGCATCCCAAGACCATGCAGCAGGCGACGGCGCGCGTCTACGCTGAGTGGCTCGCCGAGGCGCCCTATGAACTCGACGGCTTCCGCATGTTCTCGTTCTGCGACGTGCGCGATGACGGCACGGCATACAGCGAGATCTGGGTGCCCGTGCGAAGAAAGGACACGTAAGGACATGGGTTCGTCCTCTCGGTGGACGCGTGGCCGGCGCATTCCAAGCGACAAGATGGTGCCAGGTTCAATCTTGTCGACAAGATTGAACCTGGCACCATCTTGTCGCTTCAACGGGGACCAACCTTACACAGACGTAAGCCACATGTAAGCCGAATCGATGGCACGCCCTTTGGCCGCCGCGGAAAATGGTGGCAACACCCCGTACGACGGAAGGGTTCCATGCTCACCATCAAGCTTGCCCGCGGCAATGTTCGGCGCAGCGTCCGCGATTTCTCGATCTACTTCGCCACGCTTGCGTTCGCCTCCTGCCTGCTGTATTCGTTTCTAGCCTCGACCGACTACCTGCTCGCCCTCGACCTCACGCTTGACCAGCGCGCATCGTTTGCGAAAGCGGGCGAAGTGCTCCAGGCGTTCGCCGTGTTCATCGACGTCATATTCTGCTTCCTTTTGGGTTACGCCAACGCGTTTTTGCTGCGCAGGCGCAAGCGGGAGTTCGGGCTCTACCTGATCGTGGGTCTCGAACCTCGCGGAGTGGCGGCCGTGCTCGCCGTCGAGTGTACGCTCGTCGGGACGGTCGCGCTCGCGTGCGGGCTTTTTCTGGGCTGGCTGCTCTCGCCGGTGTTCTCGCTCGTGGCGGCGTTCGTGTTCGGGGCGCCCTGGCGCCCCGCCCTCGTGTTCTCGTTCGCATCGGCAGCGCAGTGCGCCTGCTCGTTTATCGTCATCAGCGCCATCGCGGCGGTGGCGTCGGTGCGCGGCGTGTGCAAGCGTCCCATCGTCGAGCTGATCCACGCCGACAAGGTTCCCGAAAAGCGGCGCCTCGCCGGCGTCCGGTCGCTTCGCGTCCAGAAGATTGCCGCCGCGATCCTTCTCGCGCTCGTATGGGGCGTGTGCCTGCTCCAACCAGGCTACTTCATCGTCTTCATCATCCCCATGGGCTTCGTCGCGCTGTTCGGGTCCTACTTCCTCATCCGCGTCCTGTATGCAACCGTGCCCGAACGGCTGCGGCGGCGTCCCGAGCGCTACTGGGCGGGCGTCACGCCGTTCACGGTGCGTCAGCTCGAGGCCCGTACCGAAAGCGGCGCCATGGCCATGGCGGCCGAGTGCGTGCTTCTGGCGGCGTCGATGTGCATGACGCTCGCGGGGCTCGCGTTCAGCGTCGGCATGCGCGCCGGCTCTCTCGGGCAGAGCGCCCAGGCCCTGCTGCCCGTCGCCTACTCCTGCGTGTTCTACGGCGCGGCGTTTCTCGTCGCCGCGGCCGCGGTGCTCGCCCTGCAGCAGCTCGCCCAGGCATCCGAGGCCGGGTGCTCGTACCGGACACTCGCGGTGCTCGGGGCGCCGGAGGGCATGCGCCGCGCCTCGGTGCGCGTCCAGGTGGGAGCGAGCTTCGCGCTGCCGACGGCGATCGCATGCGCGCACTGCATCTTCGGCTTCGTTCTTATCGGCGTGCTCTCGGTCATGACCGGGGCGGAGGGTTTCCTGCCCCTGGCCGGAGGCACCCTGGCCTTTACGCTCTGCGTCTTGGTCGTCTACTGCCTGCTGTGCATGCGGGTCTGCCAGGCAGAGGTGTAGGGCGCGTTCCCGGGTGGCCTATCCGATGCAAAACGTGTCGAGTACCTCGAGACGCGGGCCCATCTCCTCAACAAGGTCATCTGCGACATAGGGCGTGGAGTCGAACACGGGACCATACGCACCATCTCCCGCGGCGCCGATTGCGCCGGCCGCGTTGTCGAGGATGTCGCGTGCGATTTTCTGCAACGCGGCTTTGGTGATGCCCAAATCGTTCGCGAGATTTGTCAGTGCGGCGGGGTCGACGTCATCGATGGCGCGCACGCCACCGATTGCCATAGCGAGCTCGCGCGAGAATCGAGGGTAGCGCGTGGTGGAGACGAGGTCATATACCGGCGTGAGCGCGATGAGGGGCTCTCCGTCGCGCTTGGACGCCTCAAGGATGATGGAGTAGTTCTTGAGGTGTGCGTCGCAGTTTCCTATCGCATAGCAGAAGAGAAGGGTGCGCGCGAATTGCGCAAGGTCACGTGCGGGGCGCACGCTTTTCGATCTGATGAGCCGCGCGATGGAGGCAGCGCTGCCACCGGGGAGTTCGGCGTACTTCGATCCAGGGGTCAGCGAGAGCGCTTGGGCCAGGTCCTCTTGGTGCCGGCGCTCCACTCGCAGGACGCCGCCGACCACGTTGGCGTTTCGGTCGAATCTCTCCACGGCGAGCGTCGGCGTGGGCAGGGCGAGAAGATGCGTTCTCGCGACAGCGATGCCGCACCCGGCTGCTGCGCTCATGCAGAGATATTCGATTTCCGAAAGATCGCGCAGATAGCTTGTTTTGAGGAGGTGGGTGGTCGCGGCAAGGCCTTTGGGTCGGAGCCAGCCGTGTTCGAAATCCAGATTTGGATTATGGGCGAGTCCGATTTTGTTCTGAGTGCCCGCGAGGGAGAGCCGGGAGGAGGCGTTTTCCGCGGAGGACTCGGGTAGCCCCCGTACGATGCCTGCCAGCTCGTCTAGCGCAAGTGGGCTGTAGCCAAGTTCGGTGGGTGCGGGCTCATCGTCCGTGTACCAGACGAGAACGTCTCCGATGCATTCCCGTCCGCAGTGAGCGAGTATCGCCACCTAGTCCTCTTCGGCTACCTGCAGCGTTTCCGCAAGTGCACGGCGCGCCATGCCTTCTGCGACAAGGCCCTCGAAATAGAGGCGCAGCTCCGATACATCGAAGGGATCGTCGCGCAAGGGGAGGGAAAGTGAGAGCGGGACGGCATCTCGTTGGGAAAGGTAGTGTTTGCTATAGGTGAATGAGGTTCCGTTTTCGTACAAGGTGCCCACGATGCGCGGCGTGTCGTATGAGAGCCGTGCTACGACGATGTCGGCCATCAGCTCCTCCGTTCCGCATAAAGGTCGATGCCGAGCATGGTGAGGACCCTGATCACGCGGCCCATCTCAGCGGTCTCTTTACCGTTTTCAAGCTGAGATATAAAGGTGATGCCGACGCCCGAGATTCCCGCAAGGTCGATCTGCGTGAGCTTTTGGCGCAGCCGCTCCTCTCGGATGAGGACGCCGAGTTCCGCCATGGTGGTGACGCGCATGGCTCCCTCCTTCGACGATTATGCGTACGCATAAAGCAACCAGCTATCGGGCCAGAATGTATGCGTACGCATATTTATGCGGAATCGATCTGCCCGATGGGCGAGGCCAACCGGGCCGTCGGAGGGGAGCGACTGCTGGCATTCTGAGAAACCCCAGTTCAACAGTCCTGTAAAGCACTTTTTGCTGCATCTTGGGCGCCATTCGTCTACGTCTGAGGCGTCGGATAGATCGCTGAGGATCGGACGGGTGTGTATGGACGTCGGTAACCAGATCGGGGAGCGCAGACGGGCGCTCGGCCTCTCCCAGGGGGAGCTCGCGCGGAGGCTCTACGTGAGCCGCGTCACGGTGAGCCGCTGGGAGACTGGCAGGACCCTGCCCGACGTCCAGAGCATGCTCCTGCTCGCGAACCTCTTCGGCACCACGATCGACGAGCTGGTGAGAGGGGACGTGGACGGGATGCGCGAGATGGTGGAGAAGGGCGAGCAGCAGAGGAAGGCCTTTGCGATAGCGCTGGGAGCGGTCGAGGTCACCGTCATCGCCGTGCTCGCCTTTATGGCGACGGCAGGGAGAGACTACCTGGATTCGGCGCTGCGCTTGTTGCTAGCGGTGCTGGTGCTGGCGTCTTCGGTGGTCACCCTCGTCGCGCGGCGTGGTGGGGGAACCGGGAGGCCAAGAGCGCGGCAGAGCTTTTGGGCGCGGCGTCAGGCGACCCCGTGGAGGCGGCGCGGGAGAGCGCCTCCGCCAACGCCATGCGACTGGTGCTCCAGGTCTTCGTGGGGCTCACCGTGGGTATTGGCGTGCTGGTGATAGGCGGCTTACTGATAGACGTGCAGGATTTCACCGGGCTTGCGGCAGCTGTCGGCGGCGCTGCTGCTTTGGCGGCGGCGCAGATGCTGGGTCGGTACACGCGCTCGATGTGGACGGCGGCTGTCCTGCCGGCGCTCTGGGTCGCGGGCGTTGTCATCCTTAGCGCCACGATGGGCAGCCCCGTCACGCTGCGCAGATGGATCGCCGTCGTGGGTGTTGCGATCTCGTTCCTCGCGTTCTGGGTGATCGGTCGGGGGAAACGCCGCGGGTAGGCGCCTCGCTGCTTCGCGCCCAAGCGCTTGTCTAGTCGTTTGGGCAGTGTTGCTGTAAAACTGTTGCCGGGTGCCGAGCGGGGCGCGCGGGTACAATGCTGCTAGGAAGGGGGTCGATGACAACTCGCGATGCCATCCAAGCGGCTTTTTCGAACCTCCTGAAAGATTTTGACGTCAAAGAGGCGTATGTCTTCGACTCCTACGTACGGGGCCAGATTCCTGATAGCGATGCCGATGTGCGCCTTCTCTGCGGAAGCGGGATGACCTATGGGGCACTGTACGAAATTCAGTTGGCGTTGCAGCGACAGCTCGGATGCGATGTCGATGTCGTGAGCGTAAAGCCGCATCAGATGCGACCAAGCTTCCATGACGCTATCAAGGACGAGAGGTGCTCTTGTATGAAGCGGGCTGAGCGTGATCTAAGAACCATCGCGCGCATGTTGTAGAGCAATCCCCGGCATGAAAGACTATGCACCGAAAAAGAACAGGAGGAAGTAAGAAATGGCGAATATTGTTGTTTTGTTTGAGGTGAAGCCTACAAAGGCCGGAATGAAGAAATACCTTGACCTTGCGGCTATGTTGAAACCAATGCTTGCCGGATTTGAGGGCTTTATCCGGGCAGAACGGTTTTCCAGTCTGAACGAGGACGGCAAGCTGTTGTCCATGAATGTGTGGACGGACGAGGCAGCCGTAGAGCGCTGGCGGAACGTCATGCAGCACCGTATGAGCCAGAAAGAGGGGCGGGAAAAACTGTTTGAAAGCTATAAAATTACCGTCTGCTCGGAAATCCGTTCCTACACGGACACGGAGCGAGCGCAGGCGCCGCAGGACTCTAATCAGTATTTTAAAATAGAGGGTTGATAATGCAGTACACCAGCCATTATTGTTCCCCCATTGGCGATATTCTTTTAGCCGCAGATGACATCGGCTTAACCGGATTATGGTTCGAGGGACAGAAATACTTCGCGCTTCATCTGGATAAAGAACACGAGGAAAAGGAAATTCCCCTTTTTGAAAAAGGAAAACAGTGGCTGGACATTTACTTTTCGGGAAAAGAGCCGGACTTTACCGTACCGCTACATTTCACAGGCACAGACTTTCAAAATGAGGTATGGGAGATCCTCTGTACCATTCCGTACGGCCAGACGATGACATACGGGGAGATTGCAAAGCAGATCGCCGCTAAGAGAGGGGTATCGCGTATGTCAGCACAGGCCGTGGGCGGCGCGGTAGGTCACAATGAAATTTCAATCATTGTTCCGTGCCATCGTGTCGTAGGCACAAATGGCAGCCTAACAGGTTACGCGGGGGGAATAGATAAAAAGATAAAACTGCTGCAGCTGGAAAAGGCGGATATGGAATCCTTTTTCATGCCAAAAAAAGGAACCGCCTTATAAACCAGGGAAACTCCTGCTCTCGCCGAAGCGCTCAAAAGGTGTCGAGATAAGCAGCTGGCAGGTAGCGAGACGAGCTAATGTCCGCGTCCAATCCAGGCGAAGCAGCCGCCCTTTCTTGAGGAGGCGCGCATGACGACGGATCTCTAGCCGATGACGCCTAACGCTTTCGCTATCGGATGGGAGGACAGGTATGTCGAGAATCAGGGAGATGCTGCCCGGTGAGTACGGGCTGCTGGAAGAGTTCCTGTACCAGGCGATCCACACCGAGCCGGGCGAGCCGCGCCCGCCGCGCTCCGTGACCGCGGACCCGGCGCTGCGCGCCTACGTCGAGGGTTTCGGTCGAACCGGCGACGTTGCCGTCTGCGCCGAGGAGGGCGGCGAGGTCGTGGGAGCGGCCTGGGCGCGCCTCATGCGCGGCTACGGCTTCGCGGGGGACGGCGTGCCGGAGCTCGCCGTCTCCGTCCTATCGGGCCATCGCGGCCGCGGGGTGGGGACCGCCCTGCTCTCCTCCCTCATCGAGCGGTGCTCAGAGCTCGGCTACCCCGCGCTGTCGCTCTCGGTGCAGCGCTCCAACCCCGCCGCGCGCCTCTACGAGCGACTTGGCTTTCAAGAGGTCTCTGGCGACGACGGGGAGGCCGTGATGACGCTCCCGCTCGGCGGGCGTGACGAGAGCGCCCAAGGGGGAGCCCTTCGTCCGAGCTCCGACCGCCTTCATATCCCATAGGGTACGTCGGGGCCGGCGGCACGCCCGGTATAATCGGGGCGTGAGTCCAGCCGAAGGAGACGCGCTATGGATCTCTCGCGCATAGATGCCCGCCTGCTCTCGCGCCCCGGCGCAACCAAGGCCTTCCACGAGAAGTGGGGCTGGATGGTGTACTGGGTGGGCGGCAGGCAGTTCGCCTGCGAGTTCACCGCCTCGCCCGATGCGAAGCCGCCCTACGCGGGGCGCCGTCTGCTGTCGCTCAAGTGCGATCCCGACCGCATTTGCGAGCTGCGCGCCGAGTATCCAGAGGCGGTGCTTCCCGGCTACTATTCCGACGGGCGCACGTGGATTTCGGTCGATCTTGATGCCGATCTGCCGGAAGATCTGGTGCTCGACCTCTGCGATATGAGCTACGAGCTGGTCTTCGCCAAGCTGCCCAAGCGCGTGCGGCGGGAGGTTGCTAGCGGGCTGCCAGCATGAGGAACGGTGCCCCTACCGGATGCCCTTGTAAAGCGTCCACATGCGAACGACCTTGACGGTGTCTTGGAATTGCTTGCCATCAACAGTGATGGGGGTGGCATCGACGAAATAGGCTACGCCACATGCTCACCACTTCGGGGCGGTCTCGTCGATGCAATCCTCGATAGGAATGGCGCGGATGCGGTCGAGGGATGAGGCGCCCATAAGAGAGTCGCTAGTTTTGAAGAACCGCCTGAAGAGGCGCCCGTCTTAATCCTTTAAGACGATCCACTTGCCGCCACGCGCGCCGCCCTCGCGTTCAAGCAGGCCGTCTTTACGCAGTTTTGCCACGATGCGCTCGGCTGAGCGCTTGGAGCAACCGAGTGCCTCTGCCAGTTCGGAGACCGTTCCCGTCGAGTTTTCTGCGAAGAAAGAGAGCGCCTGTCGTCTCTGTATATCCGCTTTTCCGCCCGGATGTGCGAAGGGAAGCAGCGTGTCACGGATAATATCCAGCATGAACAACACGAACGCCTCCGATGAACCGTCGCGGTTCGATTGGGAGAGCGCTGCGTAGTAACCTTGCTGACGTTCTCGGATGACGCTTTCGATGGGCAGCCATGCGAGTACGGGTCGCCACCGGGCCAGAAGCATCGTGTGCCACAACCTGCCCGTTCTGCCGTTTCCGTCGGCGAACGGGTGTATGAACTCGAATTCGTAATGAAAGATACAGGAGGAGAGTAGCGGATGGAGGTCGGTTGAGGAGAGCCATTCGAAGAGGTCGGCGATGACGTTGGGAACATAGCTCGCCGGTGTCCCCGCGTGGATAAGATCGTCCCCATCGAAAACGCCGACGTTATTTGCGCGGAAGCACCCGGCGCCCTCGACAAGCCCTTCCATCATGATGCGATGCGCATGAAGCAGGTCGTCCACACGGTAGGGGTCGAGTGTGGGTGCCAAAGCGTAGGCGCGCTGGGCGTTTTCGACCTCGAGGATGTCCTTGGCGGGACCGAGCGCACGCCTACCGTCCATGATGGCGGTCACTGCTTCCTCTGAGAGCGTGTTTCCTTCGATCATGAGCGACGAGCGGATGGTGCGAATTCGAAGCTTCCGATGCAGCGTCGGGTTGGTGCTGAGCTCAGAGTTCGGATGGAGCGCCCCAACAAGTTCAGCGATTTCAAGGCAAAGGTTGCTGATTTCAGTTGTTAGCTCAAAGGGTGGCGTATAGGCCATGCTTCCTCCTTTTACCGCCACTATTATACCGCCAATGGCGGTAAAACGATTTGAGCTGGGTGAAGCTGCTGTGCCATTACAGATGATGGCGCTCATGTATTCAGAAACGCTCAAGTGCGTCTGTCATTCAGATGAGGAAGGGCGTGGGCGCTTTCTGCTCGACGACACTCAGGACTCTCTCCACTTTTGCGGAGATGTCCCCATGGCGCTCGAGAATGCGTGGCAGAACGCGGATGGAGTCGGGTAGCCGAGAAGCCCTGCGACCTCACCGATAGTGAGACGTTCGTCCTCGAGGAGACGGCAAGCGCGCTCCAGCCTTAGCTGCCGACCGTATGAACCCATGCTCTGCCCGGTCACGTGCCGGAACGTCTCGCAGAGTCGGGAGCGGCTTACATACAGTCTCTTCGCCACGCTATCGATGGATGGCGGCGCATTGCCTGCTTCGATTGCCTCGGAAATGAGTTCCTGTGCGCGCAGCGCGAGCGCTTCCGTTTCGGGTTCGGCAGCAGCAGGGGGGCGGTCCGCCGAAAGCGAGGAAATCAGGGCGGTGACGGTCGACAGGAGTCCCAGTTCGCCGCCGGGATGAAGGGGAGGGCGTGCGGGTATGTCGGCGAGGGCGCGTCTGATGGCGCGCTCGGCGGCTGCACCCCATGCCCCGTCGAACAGGGGGAAGAGCCCCCGGTACTCCCCGGGGTAGCGCCGGTCCAGCTCGTCGAAGAATTCGGGCAGCATGATAATGGATTGCGAGCGATACGTATGCCCCGCAACCAAGCTGCTTGATAGCGAGCGGGGCTCGAGCTCGACGAACGTGGCAAGCTCGGTCAGCGTGTGACAACCGTGGAGCGCGCGTCCGATGGGCCTGATGGCAAGGCCGCAGTCCTTCGAGCAGGCGAGCGCGTCCTCGCCCAGCATGCAGACGCAGGCGTAGGGCCCTAACGACCCTTCGAACAGGGGCATGTCGTTGCATGGCGTGACGTCGTGGCTGAGCACGAGGCAGTACGGTGAGGGCGCGTGGAGCCACATCGTCCCGCGCGCGGCACCGCCTGTGGCGGCTCCCGTCCAGATGCCGCCATGTTGTTCGAGCTGTATGCCAAGTTGCTCCGCTTGCGGTTCGAAGAGCGCGATGAGCTCACGGGGCATGTCCTTCACGCCGATCATCTTGAGGAAACGTCCACCCCTTTTGCGAGTTCGTCTCATTGCAGTTAACCAAGACTAACACAGTACGTACAACATGATACGGTGCACGGGATTGCCAATCAAGAAACCGATAGGTTAGGGGGACGATATGTCTGATTCGCAGGCTGCCACCGCGGGTAACGCGCGCAGCAAGGGCGCCATCGGACGGCTGCTTTCGTTCGCAGGCCCGCGCCGCGCGCTCACCTACATCGGGTGCGCGCTCTCGGCGGCGTCGATGCTCATAAGCTTCGGTCCGTACATCTGCATCTGGCTCGTGGCGCGCGACCTGATAGCCGTGGCGCCCGACTGGAGCGCCGCCACGGGAATCGCCGTCTACGGCTGGTGGGCGTTCGGGCTTTCGGTCGCGAGTATCCTGCTGTACTTCGCGGGACTCATGTGCACGCATCTCGCGGCGTTCCGCTGCGCGTCCAACATGCGCAAACGCACCACGGACCACCTCATGCACGCGAGCTTGGGGTATTTCGATACCCATGCGAGCGGCGCGCTGCGACGTGTCGTGGACGGCTGCGCCGCGGAGACCGAGGGCCTGCTCGCCCACAAGCTGCCGGATACGGCGGGGTCCGTGGCCATGATCCTCGGCATGCTGGCCCTGTTCTTCGTGTTCGATTGGCGGCTCGGTCTTGCGTGCCTGGCGTCGGTGGTCGTTTCGCTCGGCTGCATCTTCTACATGATGGGCGGTCGCGGCATGGACTTCATGACGCGCTACATGGAGTCGCTCGTCAAGATGAACAAGACAGGCACCGAATACGTGCGCGGCATCCCCGTGGTCAAGGTGTTCCAGCAGACAGTCTATTCGTTCAAGGCGTTTCACGACGCCATCGACGAGTTCACCCGCCTCGCGCAGGACTATGCGGTCAAATGGTGCCAGACGCCGCAGTCGCTCTCGCTCACGGTCATCAACGGCGTCGCAATCTTCCTTGTGCCCGCGGCGATTCTGCTCGCCCCGGGCGAGGGGGACTTCGCGCGCTTCGTCGCTAACTTCGCGTTCTACGCGATCTTCGCGGCGGTGATCCCCACCGCGGTCACGCGCGTGATGTTCATGTCCGAGGCCTTCCAGTCCGCAGCTGACGCGGTCTCCCGCGTGGAGGAGGTGCTCGCCGCGCCCGTCATCTCGGCGCCCGCGCACCCCTGCACGCCCCAGGGCAACGCTATCCGCTTCGCGGACGTCTCCTTCACCTACGAGGGCGCGGAGGCGCCCGCGCTCTATCGCGTGAGCTTCGATGTTCCGGCGGGCGCCACCGTGGCGCTCGTGGGGCCCTCCGGCGGCGGCAAGACCACGGCGGCGAGCCTTGTCCCGCGCTTCTGGGATGTCAGCTCTGGGCGTGTTGAGCTCGGCGGCGTGGACGTGCGCGATATGGATCCGCATGACCTCATGGACCGCGTGGCGTTCGTATTTCAGGCGAACAGGCCGTTCAAGCAAACGGTGCTGGAAAACGTGCGCGCTGCGCGCCCCGAAGCGACGCGCGACGAGGTGCTCGCCGCTCTCGAGGCGGCCCAGTGCTCCGACATTCTGGAAAAGCTACCGCAGGGCGTCGACACGCTTGTGGGCACCGGCGGAGCACATCTTTCCGGAGGCGAGGTGCAGCGCCTCATGATCGCCCGCGCGATTTTGAAGGACGCGCCCATCGTGGTGCTCGACGAGGCGACCGCCTTCGCCGATCCTGAGAACGAGGTCAAGATCCAGGCGGCCTTCAGGCGGCTTGCACGTGGACGCGATGGCGAGCCCCGCACGGTGCTCATGATCGCCCACCGTCTCTCCACGGTGCGGAACGCCGACAAGATCGTGGTGCTGGACGCCGGCCGCGTGGTCGAGCAGGGCACGCATGACGAGCTGCTGCGCGCAGGCGGCCTGTACGCCCGCATGTGGGCGGACTACGAGCGGTCCGTGAGCTGGCGCATCACGAGTGCCCAGGAGGTGGAGTAGATGAGTATCCAGGAGAAATACGCCCTCACCGACGAGGGCATGCACAACGTCAAGCTCGGTACCGTGTGGACGGCGGCCTCGAATCTCGTCATCTTCGGCGGGGTGGGCATCATCTATCAGCTTATGGAGGCGCTCGTGGCGCACCTTACGCAAGGCGCACCACTGCCCGCGTCGGCACCCTACGTGCTTGCCGTCGCGGTCTTCGCCGTCGTGCTCTTCGTGACCGAGTACTGGGCCTACTACTACCAGTACGGCGTCATCTACAAGGAGAGCGGCCGGCAGCGCATCGGCCTGGCGGAGCGCCTGCGCAAGCTGCCCCTGGGTTTCTTCGGCCGCCGCGACCTGGCGGACCTCACCGAGACCCTCATGACCGACGTCAAGACCACCGAGCACGCCTACAGCCACGTGTTGCCCGAGCTCTACGGAGCCTACGTCACGCTCGTCGTGGCAGCGGTGGGGCTTTTTGCGTTCGATTGGCGGCTCGCGGTGGCGTCGCTGTGGAGCTGCCCGGTGGGTCTGGCGATCCTGTTCGGCGCGCGCCGCACGCTTCAGCCCATGATGGAGAAGACGCGCATGCGCGGCCTTGCCACCTCTGAGGACATCCAGGAGGCGCTCGAGTGCGTGCGTGAGGTGCGGGCCACCAACCAGGAGGACCGCTACCTCGAGCACATCCACGCCGACGTAGACGCCGCCGAGCGTCAGGCGGCCCGCTCCGAGATCGCCTGCGGCGTCTGCGTGAACGGCGCGCAGATCGTGTTGCGTCTGGGCCTTGCGACGACGGTTCTCGCCGGCGCCGCCTTCATCCTGGAGGGCTCCTGCACGTTCATGACGCTGTTCGCCTTCCTCATCGTGGTGAGTCGCATCTACGCGCCTTTCGACCAGTGCCTCATGCTCATCGCGGAGCTTTTCTCGGCAAAGACGGCGGCGGCGCGCATGAAGAGCTTTTTCGAGGAGCCGCTCGCGCAGGGCTCGGAGGCCTATGATCCGGCAGGCCATGACATCCGCTTCGAGGACGTGTCGTTCTCCTACGGCGGCGGCGAGAAGGTGCTCGACGACGTGACGTTTACCGCGCGCGAGGGCGAGGTCACGGCGCTCGTGGGGCCCTCCGGTTCCGGCAAGTCCACCTGCGCGCGTCTGGCGGCGCGCCTGTGGGATGCCGATGCGGGTCGTGTCACCGTTGGCGGTGTGGATGTGGCTACCATAGACCCGGAGGTCCTGCTGCGCGATTTTGCCGTGGTCTTCCAAGACGTGCTGCTCTTCGACGATACGGTGATGGGCAATATCCGCCTGGGTAGGCGTGGCGCCACCGACGAGGAGGTGCTGGCTGCCGCCCGTGCCGCCAATTGCGACGAGTTCGTGAGCAGGCTGCCGGAAGGCTACGACACGATGATCGGTGAGAACGGCTCCAAGCTCTCCGGTGGTGAGCGGCAGCGCATCTCCATCGCCCGCGCGCTGCTCAAGGATGCGCCGATCGTGTTGCTCGACGAGGCGACGGCGAGCTTGGATGTTGAGAACGAGACGAAGGTCCAGGAGGCGCTCTCCCGGTTGCTCGCCGGCAAGACCGTCATCGTGATCGCCCACCGCATGCGCACGGTTCAGGCGGCGGACAAGATCGTGGTGCTCGAAGGCGGCCGCGTGGCCGAGCAGGGGAGTCCCGCGGAGCTCCTGGCGCGCGACGGACTTTTCGCCCGTATGGTGCGCCTGCAGACCGAGAGCGCGAGCTGGGCGCTGTAGGCGGGCCATCGCTCAATGAATGCGCGGGTTCTGAACGTTGCGGGATTCGATGACGTCCAGAACCCGCATGTTTTCCGATGTATGTTAGGCTTGACTTACTCTAGAGGAGCGCGAGCTCTCGCGGTAGGAGGCGCCATGCCCTTGTTGCACCTGCTTTTGGTTCTCGGCTTCGTCGCTTCGCTTTTGATGTTCGCAGGCGATATGCTGCTTTACTTCACGACCGGAACGTATGATATGGACGGCTCGCTTAGGCCGTATATGCGCATCATGCGCGATATGCCCGCCGGCCGTATCAAAGCGGGGGGTGCGCTCGGCCCCGTTGCCGCGGCGCTCTATGTTGCGGGCTTCGCAGCGCTTCCCTTCACGGCCCAGGGCGCGTATGCATGGCTTGTCTGGATCGCCGCGGCGCTGCTCGCCTTCGCGCTCGTCTGCGGGGGCGCCTATCACGCGCAGTACGTCTATCTCCCCATTATCGCCAGGGCGGGGCGCGAGGATCTCTATGACGAGGTTTCTTCCAACATCATGCTCATCATGCGACTAGCCACCGCCCCGATGTACCTCGGTTTTGTTGTGCTCGGTATTGCCATCGTGCTGGGGCAGACGGTGTTTCCGGCATGGTTCGTGGTCTTCACGCCCATTGTCATGTCGTTTTTCGGGCTCGTGTGGATGCACGTGCCGCAGCCGGCGCGCTGCGTGCTTTTCGGCGGATGGAGCAACCTGGTCTTCACCATCATGTTCGCCGCGATGCTCTTCTTCTTGATGGCTGCCGGTTCGTGAGGCGCCCCGCCCTCAATTCCGCATCGAGCTGTTCTCCGGGAAGCTTTCAGAATGGCCCGGTCGCACGTATGACGCTATGTGTCATGCGCGCGACCGGGCGTTTGGTGGGACGGGGTAAATGCTTGTGCTTAGAGCCGGCAAGCGCTCTTTGCGGCGAGCGCGATGGTGCTCCCGTTGTGCAGCAGCGCGGAGGTCTGGGGCTGGATGATGCCGGCGATACCCGCTGCAAGCAGGGCGGAGTTGATTCCCATGATGGCGGCGAACGAGCGGTCGAGGCGGCCCATGAGCGCGCAGCTCAGCTCGCGGAGGCGCACGACGGCACTCAGGTCGCCCGTTGCGAGCGTGATGTCGGCTACCTCCTGGGCGATGGCGGTGCCTGTGCCCATGGCGATGCCGACATCGGAGGCTGAAAGCGCCGGGGCGTCGTTGACGCCGTCGCCCACCATGATCACGTGTCGTCCCTGGCGCACGAGCTCCTCCACATAGGCGTGCTTGTCCTCGGGAAGGAGGTTGGCGCGAAACTCCGTGATGCCCGCTTCGGCGGAGATGCGGGCGGCGGTGCGCTCGTTGTCGCCGGTGAGCATGATGACGTGGCGTATGCCCTGCGCGCGCAGGGCGGCGACCGCCTCGGATGCGCCGGACTTCAGGGGGTCCTCGATGCCGATGGCGCCTACCAGTTTGCCGTCTTGAGCAAGGTAGAGCGGGGAGAGGCCCTCGAGCTCGCGCTCGACGAGTTCTTCCGTCTCGGGAGAGACGCCGATGTGCTCGTCTTCCATCACGAAATGCCTGCTCCCGATGACGATGCGCTTGCCATCGAGCTCGGAGGCGATGCCGTGTGCCACGATGTAGGCAACTTCGGCATGGCGTTCACGGTGCTCGAGGCTGCGTGCCGCCGCGGCGGCAACTACGGCACGCGCCACAGGATGGGGGAAATGCTCTTCCAAGCAGGCGGATACGCGCAGAACCTCGTCTTGCGTCCAGTGGGGCTCCAAGGCGAGCACCTGCGCCACACGCGGCGTGGCCTCGGTGAGCGTACCCGTCTTGTCGAACACGATGGTGTCGGCGGCGGCGATCGCCTCGAAGTGCTTGGCCCCCTTCACGGTCATACCCTCCTGCGCGCTTTGCCGCATGGCCGCGAGCACGCTGATGGACGAGGTCAGCTTGAGCGCGCACGAGTAGTCGACCATGAGGGCGGCGGAGGACTTGGTGAGGCTGCGGGTCGTTGCCGCGACGATGCCCGCGAGCAGGAAGTTCCATGGCACGAAGCGGTCAGCGAGGTTTTCGCGGCGCGTCTGCACCCCGCTTTTGAGCGCTTCGGACGCCTCGACGAGGCTTACGATGGAGCGCAGTTTGGTCGAGGCGGGCTCGGCGCCCACGCGGATGAGGATCTCGCCTTCCTCCACCGCGGTTCCGGCGAAGACGTCGTCGCCAACAGTGCGCTCCACGGCGAGCGGCTCACCGGTGAGCGCCGCTTGGTTGATAAGGGCGAAGCCGTGCTCCACCACGCCGTCCACGCACACCGGCATACCGGTGCGCGCCACGACGAGGTCGCCCGCGCGGAGGCTCTGCGCGGGCACGATGACCTCTTCGCCATCCTCTAGACGCCGCGCGTTCTGGGGGATCGCCATAAGCGAGCGAATGAGCTCGTGCTCGGATTTCGCGCGGGTCGCCTCCTCGAGCGCATCGCCCAGATCGAGCAGGAACATGGTGCTCGCGGCGGTTTTGGGGTCACGCTTGACGAACGAAAGGCCTATCGCCGAGGCGTCGAGCACCGGTACGTCGAGCTTGCCGCGAGCGAGTGACGCCAGTCCCGCGCGCAAAAACCCAAGGTAGTGCATGGCTGCCCAGATTGTCCGGAGCGCGGGAGGCATGAACCAGCGTCGCAAGAGGTGGGCACCGGCAAGGCGGGCGATGTTGCGGACGACGGGCGTATCGACGGGTGGCAAGGTGCCCGACGTCTGGGCACGTGCGGCGTCAAGCTGCGCGGGCGTGAGCGCATCAAGCCTTCCGAGCAGGGCGGCTTTTGCTAGTTCGCTGCGGCACCAGATGGCAACGGAGCGTATGCGCGGATAGACGCGAACGCGCTCCACGTCGGCCCAAGACGCGAGCATCGGCTCCAAGACGGCAGCGTCGGATACGGAGACGCGGTCGGCAAGGGTCAGCCGTACTCGTCGCGGCAGCTCGTGGTCTATGGTGTACCTCACGGTCTTGTTTACGCTTCCGTGGGGGCAGGCTCGCCGGATTCGACGTCCGACTCTGCTTCGGAACCGTAGGCGGTCTCGTTGAGGTAGGCCGCTTCGGCGACGATATCGTCCACCTCGGCGCGTGCACTCTCGAATGTGTCCTCGCATGCGTGCTTGGCGCGCATTCCTGCGGCGACGGCTTTGACGTAGACGCGTTTGGCGGAGTCACTCGTCAGCATCTTGATGCCGACCGATCCGATAACCACGCCTGCCCCCAGCAACAGACCATGCGTCCCTTTGAGCAATTTCAATGCGCTCATTGCGGCTCCCTTCGTGTGTACCAAAAGTACACCGACTTAAACAAATCCAAGTTTACTTTAGCTCACTTTTCTGAGAAAGAAAGGGGTTTTCTGGGAACGGATTTCTCCGCAAGGATGCGTGCGGGAACATGTTGGTGCCGAGTCGGAACCGGGTTTCGTCCAGAGCCGTTAACTCGACTCATGCTGGATGGAAGGTGATGTCGGTCCGTCGACTTCGATTTACCTCGAGACCGGCTTTCTCGAGAAACTCGAGTACGGTTTCCGCGCCTACTACGAGAAGGTGGGGCCGGGCGCGGCGCAGTTCCTTCGGGATGCCATCCATGCATGCGCATGATGGTGCGTTCGAACCTCTTCTGGTCGAAACCTCCCTCCGTGTCAGATAATGGATTTGATGCCAATCGGTAAGAACGGGGGAGAGCATGTCCTATTGCGATTGGGATACCGTCGACGAGCTCTGCCTGCGCTACCACGATGAGGAGTGGGGCGTGCCCCTGCACGACGACCGCGGGCAGTTCGAGTTCCTCTCGCTCGAGGTTATTCAGTGCGGTCTCAATTGGACCATGATGCTGCTCAAGCGCGAGGTGTTTCGTACGTGCTTTGCGGGCTTTGACTTTGACACCGTCGCGGCGTTTGGCTCGGAGGACGTCGAGCGAATCCTTGCGACACCGGGGATGATCCGCTCACGCCGCAAGATCGAGGCCATCATCAACAACGCTTGCTGCTTCCAGCGCGTGCGCGCGGAGTTCGGCAGCTTCGACGCGTACCTCTGGGGCTTCTCGGACGGCAAGACGATTCTCTATAACGGGTGGTCATGGTGGCGCTTTTCTTCCGCGCCATTGGCAACGCGTTTCACACGCCGGCATTCCAGGCGCTTACGCCGCTCCTAGCTCCGCCCGAGCACCTCACGCGGCTCGCGGGCGTGACGCAGGCGGTTCAGTCGGGCGGCTACATCTTGGGAACGGCGATTGCGGCGATCATCTACCCGCTATGGGGACTCACCGCCATGATCGCGTTCGATGTGGCGGGCGCGCTGTTCGCCACCGCAGCGATTGTCGCGGCGCGGCTCGATGTGGGCGGGGCGGCGGCAGATGGTTCCACCGGGGTATCTTCCGATGCGGTCGGCCTACTCGCCCAAGCGCGCTCCCTCGCCTCCGAGACGGCTGCGGGCTATCGCGTCTTGCGCTGCTACCGCGGTCTATTCGCGCTTCTGTGGAGCGGATTTGCCTTCACGCTCGTGCTCTCACCCATCTCCGCGCTCTTTCCCATCATGACGCTCGATTACTTCGGTGGTACCACCGGCGATGTAGCGACGGCGGAGATCGTGTTCTCGGTAGGAATGATCGTGGGCTCCGCACGCTTGCCTCATGGGGCGGGTTCAAGAACCGCACGCTTACGGTGGTGGCGACGACGGCTCTCTATGGGGCGGCGACGCTCGGGGTGGGCATGCTCGGTGCGATCGGGTTTCTGCTCTTTCTTGTTGCGAGCTTCCTCATGGGACTGAGCTCGCCATTTTATTCCGGCCCGCAAACGGCGCTCATGCAGGAGAAGATACCGCCCGAGTTTCTCGGCCGCGTATTTGGCCTGTACGGAGCCATCATGTCATGGGCGCTGCCGCTCGGCCTCGCCGGATCATCGCTTTTTGCAGATGTCGTTGGGGCTCCGGCTTGGTTTGTGGGCGCGGGGACGTCGATGGTTGTGCTTGCCGTGATCACATGGATGATTCCAAGCATTCGGCATATCGATGATGCTCTTCGACGGCACGGCGTACGCCCTGCACCGCCTCAGGCGAGCTGCTCATGCACGGTGGCTCGAATCCGCTTGGTTTGACGGAATGTCACACCTTGGGAATCTGGTACCTGCTGCTAGGGTTCAAGCGCTCCGCGTAAGGTTGTCGCAAGGTTTACGGGGTATGCTTGACTCAGGCGGCTGTGACGATGCTTCTGGGGGCGCGTGATGATTGAGAGCGTATCGCAGTATCGGGTATTGCTGATCGACGATGATGGGGACCTGACGCGCCTGCTCGCCGATGAGCTTGCGCGCGAGGGGTTTGGCGCTGTGCGCAGCTCCTGCGGTGAGGAAGGACTTGCCGCGCTTGCGGGGCGGGAGTTCCAGCTCGTTGTCCTCGATATGATGCTGCCCGGGCTGTCCGGCGAGCAGGTGCTCGAACGGATTCGACAGGTAAGCGACGTGCCGGTGCTCATCTTGACCGCGCGCGACGAGCACGACCTCTTGGTGCGGATGCTGCGCGCCGGGGCAGATGACTACCTCATGAAGCCGTTTTACCCCGACGAGTTTCTCGCGCGCGTCTACGCCTTGGTGCGCCGCTATGCGGGTTGGCGCACGCTGGGGGCTGCGGCGTCCTTTCATGGGCAGCCTGCGGAAGCGGGCCTTGTGGTCGACCCAGCGCGCCGCCGCGTTGCGGTGGGCGGGACGGAGCTCGCCCTCACGCGCCGCGAGTTCGACGTGCTCATCACGCTTGCGGCGCATCCCGGCGTCGTGCGAACCAAGGCGCAGCTGCTCGATGCGGTGTGGGGAGACGAAGCGCAGGTCGATGGCGAGGTGGTGACGGTTGCGGTGAGCCGACTGCGTCGCGCGCTCGCAGGCGCGGGCGTGCCCGACGCGATCGAGACGCTGCGCGGCATCGGGTACCGGTTTGCCCGCACGGCACGCGTTGCGGTTCTTCCTTCCGGCGAGGGGCGAGGCCGGTGACGCCGCTTGCGTGGGCGCTCGGCGCCCTGTGCGCTCTGCTGGCAACGGCGACTGCGGTGCTTGCGGCGTGCCTGTATCGGGCGCATCAGCAGGCGAAGGCGCTCGCCGCTACGCTTGCAGAGGTCGCCGTGGGCAACGGCAACCGTCGCCTTCTGGCCCGCCCCGGTGACGTGCTGGCGCCAGCGGTCTTTGCCGCTAACGGGGTGGTGGCGAGCTACGAGCAGCGTTTGACGGAGCTGGCGCGGCATGAGGCTGCAGGCCAGCGTGTGATGGCAAGTTTGTCGCACGATGTGCGCACGCCGCTTACCTCGCTCATAGGCTACCTCGATGCGCTCGAGCGGCGCTTTGCGGGCGAGCTCGGCACGGATGCTGGTGCCTATGTGGCAACGGCGGTTGCCAAGGCGCGCGACCTCAAACGGTATACCGACGAGCTCTTCGAGTATTGCCGGCTGGAGGCGGGTGAGTTTCCGCTTGCCGTTGCGGAGTTCGACGTTGCCGAGGAGGTGCGGCGCATTCTGGCGGGCTGGGTCGTGCGCTTCGAGGAAGCGGGGGTTGAGCTGGTGGCAGACATCCCTGATGGCCCGTGCTGCGCTCTGGCGGATGCGCGCGCCCTCGAACGGATCGTCTCGAACGTGCTGGGCAACGCGCTCGAGCATGCGCGGGCGCGCCAAGTGACGGTCTCGTTGCAGCGCGCGGGCGCCGGCCTTGTAACGATTCAGGTCGCAGATGATGGCGTCGGCATCGCGCCGCATGACTGCGCGCACATTTTTGAGAGGCTCTACACAGCCGATGCATCGCGACGGTCGGGCTCGGGTCTCGGTCTTTCCATCGCCCGCGAACTCGCGCGCGCCGGAGGCGGCGACATCATGGTTGCGAGCTGCGTAGGGAAGGGTACGACGTTTCGCATCGTGCTCCCGCATCTACCTGAGACGCCGCGCGGTTGAGCTCCGCAGGGCGAACGCGACGTTCGATGTTACCGTGCCGCGCGTGGGTGCCGCGCGGAATGCATCCGTCAACGCGCACCCTGCATGCCGGGAAGCTCGGTCGAAAGCGCCCAACCTTTCAAAAGCGTTAGCTTGCATGCGTTTCTCCGCAAGGTTGCCGTAAGACCGGTGCCCGAGAATCTTCTTGTACGCACAGATGCGTGACAAGGAGGTTTGTATGGCACAGCATGCACGACGGGTGGCTTCGAGTGGCCGTCGGTTTAAAGCGGCGAACGACCTGGTGATCGAGACGCACGGGCTTACGAAGGTCTACGGCGAGCAGCGCTCGGTCGATGGCATCGACCTGCACGTGCGGCGTGGGCGCATCTACGGGCTGCTCGGTCGCAACGGCGCGGGCAAGACCACCACGATGAAGGTGCTCTTGGGGCTCACGTCGCCCACGGCGGGGGAGGCGAAGGTGTTCGGGCTCTCGATGCCCAGCCATGCCGCGGAGGTGCTGCCGCGTGTGGGCTCGCTCATCGAGAGCCCGGGGTTCTACCCCAATCTCACCGGTACCGAGAACCTGCGCATCTTCGCGCGGCTGCGCGGCATCCCCGGACCCGATGCGGTGATGCGGGCGCTCGAGGTCGTGGGGCTGCCCTACCGCGACAAGAAGCTTTTCAGCCAGTATTCGCTCGGCATGAAGCAGCGGCTTGCCATCGCGCTCGCCATCATGCACGATCCGGAGCTGCTCATCTTGGACGAACCTATCAACGGTCTTGATCCCATCGGCATCGCCGAGGTGCGCGCGTTCATCAAGCGGCTCTCCACCGAGCAGGGCAAGACCATCATCGTGTCGAGTCACATCCTCTCCGAGATCGAGCTTCTGGCCGACGATATCGGCATCATCGACCACGGTCATCTGCTTGAGGAGGAGAGCCTGGGCGATCTTGAGGAGAAGAACACCCGCTACCTGCGTCTCAAGGTGGGCGATACGGGGCGCGCGGCGCTCGTGCTCGACCGGCATGTTGCGGCGGGTGCCTACCGCATCTTGCGCGATGGCGAGATTCGCGTGTTCGACACGACGCTCGCCGTGGAGTCGCTCGTGGCGGAGCTCGTCGCCGAGGCTGTGGGCGTACGCGAGGTGACGCTCTACGAAGCGACGCTCGAGGATTACTTCAAGCGGGTCACGGGAGGTGAGGGCATTGCCTAGCACGCGTTCAAGTGGCACAGGGCGCCCGACAGTTGCCAACCCGTATCGCACGCCTGTCTCGGCGTCGGGCATCGCCACGCTCGTAGCCTGCGAGTTCGCCAAGCTCAAGCGCAAGAAGCTCGTGCTTGCGGTGCTCGCGCTGGCGCTCCTCTTCCCGTTGCCGCTCACGGCGGTCATGTCGCGCGACCAGCAGGTCTTCTTGCAGCTCTTCTCAGCAAACGTGTATTTCAGCGAGCTGCTCTTCCATCCGGCGGTGCTCGGTGTGGTGGCGGTGATGCTCTTCTTCCAAGAGGAGGACAATGGCACCATGAAGAACCTGCTCGCCGTGCCTATTTCGCGCTCGCGGCTGCTTGCGGCGAAGCTTATATGCATCTTCATCCTGTCGATGGCCTACTCGCTCATGAACCTCGCGGGATCGCTCGTGGGCGGACTCATCGTCAACGTCTACTCCGACGTGTCGCTTGCGTGCGCGCTCGCCTTCGGGGTGGGTGTGCTGATCTTCCTCGCGACGCTGCCCGTGATCGTGGTGCTCGTTGCGATGAACCGCGGCTACGTGTTCACCATCATCGCGATCGTACTCTACGCGCTCATCGGGTGGATGATCTGGTACGTGAACATCCGGGGCGTGCCCATGCCGCTCGCGCTCCTACCCGTGCCGCTCGTGGGAACTTGGTTTCTCGGCGTGGTGCAGCACGCATCGTTTCTGGGGTATCTCGGTGAGCTGTTGGCGCTGCCGTTTTCGCCCGTCGTGGCCGCAGTGCTGCTCGTTGCCGAAGGCGCTATATGTTGCGCCGCTGCGGTGTGGCTCTATGGTCGGGCGCGGGAGTAGGAGGTTCACATGGGTGCGCTCATTCTGTGCGAGTTCATGAAGCTCAAGCGTTACAACGTGTTGTGGTTCGGCGCGGTGACCGTGGTGCTGGGTGCGGCGTATGCGGCCTCGACGAGCCTTTTTGACGGGGCGTGCACCTACGCCGATTACGTCTCGAACCTTATCTGGGCAAACTTCTCCTACATCATGCCGTTCACCGTCACGCTCATCGGCGGCTTCATCATCGATCGCGAGTATACGGACGATACGCTGAAATCGCTCTTCTGCGTTCCGGTGAGCTGGCGGCGCCTGCTTGCCGCGAAGCTCGTTGTTGCATGGCTCGCCGCCATCGCGTTCGGGGTGTTTAGCCTCCTGTGCTCGGTGACGTTGTCGGTTGCATGGGTGCATCCGGCGGATTTCACGGCGGCGACGCTCGTGCGCGGGGCGGCGCAGATCATCGGCTTGAATGCGCTGCAGTTCCTGGCGCTCGCGCCTATCATCGCGCTCTTTGCCCGGTGGCGCGGCAAGTTCTTCATCGGGGTGCTCGTTGCCTTCTGCTACGGCTTTGTGGGCATCTTCGTCGCTGGTCAAAACCTCGCCGACGTGTACCCGCCCTCGGCAGCGTTTGGACTCATCGGTTACGTGCCAATCGATGGGTCGGGCATCGTTTCGTATAACCCGGTCGTCGGCGCGGCGGTGCTTGCCGTGTGCGTGGCGGTGACGGTAGCGATCGCCTGCTGCTCGGTTCCCGACGGTGGTGGCAAGGCACGGAGCGGTCGCCAACGCGTCTCGCGCGGCCGGCGCGCGCGGTAGGCCCGCGCAGGCATCCCCGTCGCGTAACGTGCTGGCGAACCCATCCTGCAGGGCGTTTGCCTCGATCAAGGTGGTCAGGTCAACGGAGCTGAGGGGCGCGATGCCATATGGCAGCTGGGGATGCTGCTCGGTCCCCGACGGCATCGCCAAGGTCATTTGCGGCATTGCCCAAGGAATTTGCTCGCGCTAAGCCCCAACATGAGGAACAATAGCTGGTGATACAGGCTTCCCTACGCAAGGAGGCGGGCATGATCGGCGATAAGCTCGCGGCGCTCCGACGCCGAGCCGGCATGAGCCAGCAAGAGGTGGCGTCTGCCATCGGTACGTCGCGTCAAACGATCAGCAACTGGGAGCTGGGTCAGGGGTCGCCCGCGCTCGACAAGGCCGCGGAGCTCGCCCGGCTTTACGGTGTCACCTTGGACGATTTGGTGAGCGACGAGGTGGACGTGGTGAGCTCGGGCGGGCAGAGGCGCACGTGCGACATCCATGTGCCGCGCGCGTTCATTGGTCGCACGGTCACGGTGGCGTACGCGGGTGATGGGAGCGCCCTGCTCGACGCCGAGGTGCTCGACGTTTCCGATGGCTGGCTGCGCGTGGCCTGCACGGTCAAGCGCCCTCGCCTGGGGTCGCTCAAGGTCGATGAGGAGCGTGTCGTCCGCCTGATCGACCTGCGCGATATCGACGGCATCGCGACGACGGGAGTGTGAGCCATGGATACGTTTTACCAAGTCATCACCATGCTGACCTTCGGCTTCGTCATCGCACTCTATGTGTGGATGCCCACGAAGCGCGACCTGCGCCGCCTGGCAGCGCGCGAGGGTGCTCTTTCGAGCGGCTTGCGCGAGCAGCTCAAGCGGCGGCGGGGCACCTCGTGCAAGCTCATGCTCGACGAAGCCAATCCCGCCGTCGGCTCTGCGGTGCTCGACGGGACCGTTGTCGATGTGGATGACGAGTGGGTGCTCGTGGAGCGCCCGTTCAAGCAGGGAGATGGCACGCAGTTCGTTGCCGTGCGCTTGGAGGGCATCTCCAGCATCGAGGAGTAGGTGCACCGAGAGCGCTTCCAGCGAGGATCCAGTACCTGGTGCCGGATTCTCATAATCACAAGGTAATGCATCAGCTCCGCACCTTCGTACGCGTCCGAAGGGCAGGACGGAAGCCGGGCATGCGCAGGCATCGCATCATGGAGTATCTCGTTTCTTGATATAGACGAACATATGTTCTATACTATGAACGCGCTATTGACACTAGTAACGCGAGGCGATACTATGATACGGTCGTTCAAAGATGCGGATGCGGAGAGACTTGCCAATGGGTTCCGCGTACCGCGGTTTGCGGCATTCGAGCGCGTTGCCCTGCGCAAGGTGCGGCAGCTACAGGTTGCGCAGCTGCTCTCGGATTTGCGTGTTCCTCCGGGAAATCGATTGGAAGCGTTGGCGGGTGATAGGGATGGACAGTACAGCATTCGCATCAACGACCAGTACAGAATCTGCTTCCGCTGGGTCGAGGGAGGTGTCGAAGATGTCGAGATCGTCGACTATCACTGAGCAACGGAAGAGCGACAGCTTGCTTACCCCTGTTACTCCGGGGGAGCTCCTTAAAGAAGAGTTTCTTGACCCCATGGGAATCTCCCAGTATCGCCTAGCGAAGGAGACGGGCATCCCTGCGCAGCGCATCGGACAGATCGTGCTAGGACGGCGCTCTGTTACCGCGGACACCGATCTTCGGCTGTGCCGCTTCTTCGGGCTCTCTGATGGATACTGGCTTCGCGCTCAGGCGGCATACGACATCGAGGCTGCTCGGCGTAAGCTAGAGCCTGAGCTTAAGAAGATCAAGCCCTGGTCGCAGGTTGCCGCTGTTCTCTAATGGGCCGATTCGGCGCCCGTATCCTGCGCGACGCAATCCGTGCCTGATCGTGATGCGGGTATAGAGGTAAGGCTCTCCCGGTACCCATATCGTGGCGATGCCATTACGTTCGCCATATCTGCGAGTAGGGTGTCTGCTTCCCATGCGGAACGCTGCGTAAAGGTTTCCAAAACACGCGGGGGAGCTCGCGACGGCGGAATACAATGGGAACAGCCAGACGACCTAGGGAGGCAACATGCTCTGCCCTCACTGCAACCAGCCCATCTCCGACGATGCGAGATTTTGCCCGGCGTGCGGAGCCAAGCTCGACGACCCCAGCTCCGACAAGGCGCCCGCATCTCCGACGCCCCCTGGCCCCAAGCGGCGCGTGTTGCCGATCGCCGTGGCGGTAGCGGTCGTGGTCGTGCTGGTCGCCGCGCTCGGCATTTTCGTCGTCCTCCCCATGGTCTCGGGCGGTTCCGGTGGCTCCGGTGGCGGCGCGGGAGCGTCGGGCGGGCCGGCGTACTACAGCGCCCTCGACCCCGATAAGTACAGCCTGCAGGAGGCCCAGCTCGACCTCGACGACTGCTATGAGTTCGAGTTCCCGCTCGACGACGGCATCGACATGACCTTCGACAGCTTCGACCAGATCGGCAACACGAACCCCTACGACGCCGTGCGCGTCTACACCGACAGCTCGTTCTCGCACGAGTTCCCGACGACGGTCTCGATGTTCGAGAGCGACGACGGGGAGAACGCCCTCTACGTGTCGCCCGCCGACCCCCGCGTGCGCGACGAGAACGGCAACGACACCGACGCGATCGACATCTTCCACCTCGACGATGCCGAGTCCGACGAGTTCGTCCCGCTCGGGCGCTGGTACGGCTTCGGCGGCTACTACCTGGTCCGCTACATAGGCTCGGACGGCGAGAAGCTCGACAAGCCCGAGGTCACCTACTTCACGGTCGCCAACGACGTCGACAAGGACGAGGACGCGCTCGCCGAGCCGGATAACGTGCAGATCAGCGTGACCGGGACCGGCACGCTCTCGGTCTCGTGGGACCCGGTCGAGGGGGCCGACCACTACGAGGTCTACCTGTCGGCCGTTGACGAGACGTCGACGAGCTCCCTCGACCGCTACATCTACGACCTGCTCGCCTCGACGCAGGACACCTCGATCGACACGGCCGACTACGACGCCGATTCCGCCGAGTTCAACCAAATGATGCAGGACGACGGCGTCGCCGGGACCTTCCAGCAGAACAGCCGCTTCGACGAGCTGCTCGTCGGCGAATCCGAGGACGAGATCCTCGAGAACCGCCAGGACGCCGCCGCCGGGCAGCAGGGCCTCGAGGTCGCCGACTACGTTCCCAACGCCGAGCACGTCAAGGACGCGTCCGTCTCGGTCATCGCGGTCGGCCCCGACGACGAGCAGTCGCCCTTCGACTTCCGGAACATAAACGACCTCCTGGGCAGGATGCCGATTGACTCGGCGACCTACACCGCGCTCATATACCAGGGATCGGACACCGAGCCCGACCAGGCCACCGACCCGGTGGGCTACATGAAGTGGCGCCTGTTCGAGTACGTCTCCATGGCCGACGGCACGGTGGGCATCCAGCGCCTCCAGCTCGACTACGACAACGCGCGGACCGACAACGAGCACCTCACGTACGGCCCGGACGAGCAGCACCTCACCACGGGCAACGTCGACATGTACGTGATCCCCTACACGGTGCCGGGCACCGCGCTCTCCGGTGAGCTGGGCGTGCTCGCACCGTACTGGCCGGGCGGTATCGAGTCGGTCAAGCAGGCGGCCACGCAGGCGCTCGACGAGCTCCAGCGCGAGAACTCGCCGTCGGGCATCCCCACGCGCATCGACGCCGAGGACGGCATCGATTGGGACGCCGTCCAGGCGAGCCAGCAGCCCTCCACTACGATGCCCGACGTGCCCTACGAGGTCAACGCCTCCTCCGACCTCGTGCGCTACATCGCGGCCAACCTGCTCGCGGGCAACACCTTCATCGACGTCACCGACTACGCCAACGCGGCCGGCACCACGAACGTCGCGGACGCGCTCTTCGAGGCGTGCGCCCAGAACCCGCTCATCTTCAACGGCAACCCCACCTACCAGGTGACGCGCCGCGACGGCAGGATGCTCCTCACCGTCACCAGCCTGACCCCGTGGGAGCAAGTCAACGACCAGGACGTCCTGAACGAGCAGCGCCAGCAGGTGAGCGACAAGGCCGACGAGATCGTCGCGGATATCATCGACGACGGCATGTCCGACGCCGAGAAGGTGCGCGCCATCAACGACTACATCGCCGAGAACCTCTGGTACAACTACGACGCCATCAGCTCCGGGAGCTTCTCGATGGACGCCGCGACCCAGGACCCGTCCACCGTGCGCACGCTCATCCTCGACGGCGGCTCGATCTGCTCCGGCTACGCGCAGACCTTCAAGCTCCTCGCTGACCGCGCCGGGCTCGAGTCGGTGTACGCGTCCGGCAACGTGCCACCGCAGCCCGGCGTCTACGCGACCGACCACGCCTGGAACCTCGTGAACATCGACGGCAGCTGGGTCGTGGTCGACCCGACCTGGAACGACCCGGGCGACCAGTCCAACACCACCTCGTCCGACGAGTACCTGATGCTCGCCCAGGACGACCCGGCGCTCCAGGGCCGCTCGTACAATTCGTCCTGGATGGCCGACACGCTGCTCTCCGACTACATCGACCCAAGCCTGCTCTCGGCCTGATTGAAGCCCCCTGCTTGCGGACGGGCAAGCGGGCATCGGGGGTGCGCGATAACCGGGGCGGTATGTCGCGCGTTTGCAGGTGGGTGGTCGCGCAACAGGCTGTTTCTTGTGCGGCGCGGGGCTGCTCGGGACAATGGGCTTGCAAGAGAAGCCGAGGCAAACCCCGAGCAAGGAGGACCCCATGCCCATGAAGGACACTATCGCGACCATCCGCAAGGAGGCGGGTATCACGCAGGAAGAGATGGCGCGCCGACTCTACGTGACGCGGCAGGCGATAAGTCGCTGGGAGCAAGGTGAGACGACACCCGGGATCGACATGGTCAAGCTCATCTGCGTCACCTTCGGCGTGCCGCTCGAGCGCTTCTTCGACATGCCCATGAGCTACTACTGCCAGTGCTGCAGTATGCCCATCCCCGACGAGGAGCTGCACGGCACCGAGGCGGACGGCTCCAAGAGCGCGGACTTCTGCAAGTACTGCTACGACCACGGCGACTTCACCGCCAAGGGCATGACGATGGACGAGTTCATCGAGGCCACGGCCCCCATGGAGGCCAAGGCCCTCGGCGTCTCCCTCGACGAGGCGGTGTCGCTCATGGCGACGCTACTGCCACACCTCAAGCGCTGGCGTGAGGTAGCCGAAAACGAGGAGACCTACGGCGAGGAGGCTCGTGCTGCCTACGGCGACGAGGTGGTGGACGCCGCCAACGAGAAGTACGTGGCAATGGGCGAGGCAGCGCACCTGCGGGCCGACGAGCTCGAGCTCGCCATCAACGAGCAGCTGCGCCGCGCGATGGAGACGGGGGACCCGGCGGGCCCGGAGGCGCGCAAGCTCGTGGCGATGCACGGCCACTGGCTGCGCATGTACTGGCCGGATGGGCTCTACACGCCCGAGGCCCACAAGGGCCTGGCGGACGGCTACGTCTCCGACGAACGGTTCCGCGCCTACTACGAGAAGGTGGCGCCAGGAGCGGCACAGTTCCTGCGCGACGCGATTTACGCGTGCGCGTGACCCGTGTCGGGGCGCCAAGTTTGAACCTGGCACCAACTTGTCGCCTTCTGACAAGTTTGTACCTGGCACCAACTTGTCTTCGTGATGGGAGAGCTGCCCGGTTTTCTGGGCAAAAGCGGATTCGGTCTCAGTGCCGTGGAGTACGAGCAGATCAACGACGAGATGCGCCGGTTCGTCGAGGATGAGCCCAGGTGCTATCTCGTGTCCGCCGAGGGGCTGTCGTGCAACCCCGACGGCATCCACACCGACGCCGTGTCGCAGCGCCGCTTCGGAGTCCGCTATTTCCGTGCGTTCATGGAGTGCCGCAACGTGACCTCCGCCCTTCCGGATGAGGACGACCAGCTTGACGCGTGCATCAACCGGCATGTTCTCACGCGGGCCGAGCAGCTGAACCTCGATATGACCGCCTTCGCCCAGAGCCGCATGGACTTCGCGGAGCTTGCGGCGAAGCTGAGGCCGTCAGCGTAGGTGACAGGGTTGGACTTGGCACGAACTTGTCGCGAAGAGAATTGGGGCGGGGCGTGCACTTGATACCGGCTTGTCGCTCAACACTGAAGTTCAGAAGATGGCTGGTCAGAGGTGGTAATATGCATTTTCTGCATATTACCACCTCCTGCAGTCTCGATTGATGCACATGTATTTGGCATCGGGGGCAGTTGTCTCAAATAATGCGACAACTGCCCCCGATAGGGTGGCAAGCTGGTACTTGGAGCCAATCTGCTCCTTTACGCGACGAACTCTAAAGGGTCGGCGACGACGGGAGAATTCTCGTAAATGTTCCAAGGGTCCAGATCGATGCAGGTGGTCTCATCCCTGTTCCCGGAGATGTCCCAAGCTACAGTATCGTTAAGAACGGTAAGGGTATCGCGGAGCAGCTTCTCGTCATTCAGTTGCGAAAACACTCCCCCTCGAGCGATAAGAGGGCTCACGTCGACGTGATGAATCGATCCATCGGAAAAGTAGGCGAAGACCGTATGGTTGTCGCCAGGAATCGCCTGCACCACAGAGGGAATGTACTCCATGTGCTTTTACCTCCTGCATGAGCGGTGGAATCTGAAGGAGCGGTCGATCGGAGGCGACGAGTTCCCAGTTCTGCATGAGCTCATCTCGATGCAGCTCCGTCCACGCAAGAACGATTGTTGGTTTTATGGTACCCGATTGTTGCGCCGGGGTCTCGTGCAAGGGGAGGGCTGCGCTGAGATGGGGCTGACATAATTGAATCCGGCGCCAACTTGTGGCTTGGCAAGTTGGCGCACGTCCTATTGGTGATGTCTTTTGGAATATGGCTGGTCAGTTGAGTAATTTGCATTATCTGCAAATTGGAAACATTGACTGGAATCGGTCGGGGACCGACTGCCGTTGGCGGTCTCGACGGCATCGAATTCATAGGGCATCGGGTGAAGTTTCGGAGGCGACAGGTTTGAGTCTGGCCAATTTGTCAGAGGCTTCCGCCGTGCTTACCGGATGGCTGCACGGCGGACGGTGTTATCTGAACTAAATGGGTTGGATGGAACACGTCCCCCAACCAACCCAGCGACAAGATTGTACCTGGCCCCAACTTGTCGCTACAGCTCGCGCTGCTCGTAGAACTTGAGCGAGACGGCGGCGGAGATGCCGAGGATGATGCACGCGAGCGCGATGGCGACCGCCATGCTCGTCACCACGCCGACGGGCGTTTCGATGAAGGCGAACAGGCCCCGGACCGCGTCGGCGATACCGGCGAAGTTGTCGAGTCCGCCGGTGGCACCCAGGATGACCATGGGGCCGATGAACAGGAACACGGAGATCATCGGGATCCACTGGGTCGCCTTCGTCTGGCCCAGGCGGAAATAGACCGGCGTCTCGATGCTCGCGACGGCAGAGCCGATGATCGTGCAGACCGCGCAGGAGAACACCATCGCCTGCACGTTGTCCCGTGTGAGTCCGAGCGAGCTCGAGAGATCTCCCGGCAGCGGGACCACGCCGGCGATCAACGAGAGCGCGATCGTGGCGATGAAGCCCGCGAGCATGCCCAGAAGCCCGAGCGTCACGATGACGCCGTAGCGCCCGAGCACCACGTCGCGGCGGCTGATGGGCATGGTGAGTCGGTAAAGCCCCCAGTTGTTCTGCTCGTCGTATGCCGAGCCGGCGATGGTCCCCATGATGAAGTACATGCAGGTGAGCACACCGGGAATGGCGACGATGCTCTGCATGCCCAGGCTCGTGCACAAGCCGACGAAGATACCCAGGCCGAAGAGCTGACGGGCGTAGTCGCGGATAACGGTCATTTCAATCAGGTATGCGCGCTTCATCTATCGCACACCACCTTTCAGCGTCAGCGTCATGTAGTCGTCGATGGTCATGTGGTCGACGGGGATGTTCGGGAACTGCCGCGCGAACGCGAAGCGGTCGGGAACGAGCAGGTCGATGCCGTAGTCGTGCCTGCGGTAGCGCAGCTCGCGCTCGGGGATGATGCCCGATGCGGCGACCGCCTCGAACTCCGCCACACGGCAACGGGCGATACCCATCTCGTCGGTGATCTCGTCCTTGGCAAGGTCGAACACGATGCGGCCGTCCTCGATGCACAGGACGCGGTCGGCGATCTTCTCGAGATCGCTCGTGATGTGGCTGCTCATGAGGACGGCACGACCGGGTTCCTCCACAAAGGTGCGCAGACGGTCGAGGATCTCGTCGCGCGCCATGGGGTCGAGTCCTGCCGTGGCCTCGTCGAGCACGAGCAGGCGGGCACCGTGGGAAAGGGCGCACGCGAGGCTGAGCTTCATGCCCATACCGCGCGACAGGTCCTTCACCTGCTTGTCGGGGGCAAGGCCGAACTCGCGCACGAGCTGGTCGAATACGTGCTGGCTCCACTGGCCGAACGCGCGGGCGTGCACGCGGCCGACGTCCGCCACGCACAGGTGGCCGGGCATCGACACGGTATCGAAGACGACGCCGATCTGCTCCTTGATGCTCGCGGCGGCGGTGCCGTGTGCGAGGTCGTTGACGTCGGTGCCCAGGATGCGGGCGATGCCGCCGTCGAGGGCGGTAAGGCCCAGGAGCGCCTTGATGGTCGTGGACTTGCCGGCGCCGTTCTGGCCGACGAACCCCACGATCTCGCCCTCATTCACGGTGAGGTCGACACCTTGAAGCGAGAAGTCCTGGTAGTGCTTGGTGAGTCCGTGCGCCTCGATGAGGGGTGTGCCGGAGGTGATATCGGATGCCATAGCTGACATGGCCGGTCCTTTCTTGCGGCGTTCGCCTGCGGCGGGCGCCTATTCCAGTTCGAGCGCGAACATCTCGGTGAGCTCGGTGTCGGTGAGCCCCATGGCGCGGCCGGCGTCGATCGCGCGGGCCATGTGCGCCTCCACTTGGCGGAGCTGCTCCTCGCGGATGAGCTCGGCGTTGCCACCGGCGACGAAGCTGCCCTTGCCCTGCACCGTCTCGATGAAGCCGGCGGCCTCGAGGTCGGCGTAGGCGCGTTTGGTGGTGATGGCGCTCACGCGCAAGCTGTTGGCGAGCGCTCGGATGCTGGGGAGCTGCTCGCCTTCAGCGAGCTCGCCCGAGAGGATCGCGGTTTTGATGCTGTCCGTGATCTGCTCGTAGATGGGCTTGCTGCTTGCGTTCGAGATGATGATTTCCAAGATCGGTTTCCTTTCGTGCCGCCCGGCAAGGCGTCCCTCAGCCGGGGTGCCGCGTCCACGGGCGTCCCCGTGCACGCGCGGGGAGGCGACTGACGTCGGCATCGCATCCCCTTGGGTATAGTGTATATACCAGACAAGCACAGTATATACTCACCTATACACAGGTGCAACCGACAACTTGGGGCCAGGTCCAATCTTGTCGCCCGCGTGGGCGACAAGATTGGACCTGGCCCCAAGTTGTCGGTTGCCGTTACAGCTCTTTGAGGTAGAAACGGTCCATGGTGGTGTGGACGGTGGGCACAGGCTGCTCGATACGCTGGTAACCGAGGCGCTCGTAGAGGTGGATGGCGGCGTCGAGCGCGGTGTGGGTTTCCAAGTAGAGGCGGCGATAGCCGAGCTCGCGGGCACGCGTTTCTACGGCACGGGCGAGGGCATATCCCAGCCCCTTGCCCTTGGTGGAATCTGTCAGGTAGATTTTCTGCAGTTCGGCGCATGCGTCCAACCCGGAAAACTCCGCTAGGCCGGCACCGCCCAGCACGGTGCCTGCGGCATCGGTCAGTATGAAATAGGCGCGGCGGTCTGGAGCGGCATCGTAGTAGGTGCTCAGATGGTCGAGCTCCGGGTCGAAATACGCCGTCCCAGGGATGTTCAGACGGTATGCCTCGAGATTCGCGCGTATGATGGCAGCGATGGCCGCGTCGTCGTCGGCCGTGATCTGCCGGATGATGATGATGTCACTCACGATGTGCTCCTGTGTGGGAAAATGGGGACTGTCCCTATTTTCCCACGATAGGAGAGGTTCATGCTCGGGCAGGAGTTTTCGGCCGACGGCGGAATCGTCCGCTATTGGACGTCATGCGGTCGCGCGAAAGCGCCGCAACTCGTGTTCCTTCCGGGACTTACAGCGGACCATCGGCTTTTCGACAAGCAGATCGAGCATTTCGTACCGCATATGAGCTGTCTGGTGTGGGATCCTCCCTCGCATGGATCGTCGCGACCGTTCAAGCTCGGATGGGGCATGGCCGATCTTGCCCAATTACTGCGCGCGATCCTGCAGCGTGAGGGATTCACGCAACCCGTGCTCATCGGGCAGTCGATGGGCGGCTACGTGGCGCAGGCGTATCTCGATTTGTATCCAGGTGAGGCCGCCGGGTTCATCTCCATCGATTCCTGTCCGTTGCAGCGCGCATACTACACGGCGGCGGAGCTGTGGGCGCTTAAGCACACGCGCGCAATCTACCAGTCGATTCCCTGGAAGATGCTGCTCGATATCGGCTCGCGCGGTTGTGCGACCAGCGCGTACGGGCAGAAGCTGATGCGTCAGATGATGAGCGATTACTCTAAACGGGAGTACATCGATCTTGCCGTTTGCGGCTACCGGGCACTTGCAGAAGCCGTACTAGCGGATCGGCCGTATCGAATCGACTGCCCCGCACTTCTCATGTGCGGCGATCATGACGCTGCGGGTTCGGCCAAGCGCTACAACCGAGCATGGGAAAGGCGCACGGGCCTTCCCATGAGATGGATCGAAGGTGCGGGTCATAACGCCAACACCGATGCGCCGGAGTATGTGAACATGCTGATCGAGCGATTCGTCGCGGATATCGGGTGACGATTGGCGTTGGGAAAATGGGGACTGTCCCTATTTTCCCGTTTTGTGTCGCATGACGCGCTTCTTGGGTGCGCGGGCGGCCTGCTCGGCCTGCTTGAGGCGTTCGACGGCGGCAAGGGCTTCCGCGCCGGGGTCGGCGGGTTCTCCAGAGGCCGCTTCGCCGCGCCGGGCGCGCCGCTTACCCGCAGCCATGCGCTTCAGCGCTTTGCGCTGCCCGCGGAAGATCAAAACGAGCGCGATGACGATGATGAGCGCGTAGCCGATACCGTCGAAATCGAAGTAGGCGATCGTCCCCTCCGGTGTGGTCTTCTGCACAAGGCCCATGTCGGCCCACGCGCAGGTGGGACAGATCCACATCGTCGCAGCTCCAGCAGCCGCGGCTTTCTCCAGCGTCTTGCCGATCATCGTGCTCCTTCGCGGCGTTCAACATGTAAAAATACCCCAGGGGTTATTTTACGCCTCGACAAGATGGCGACAAGATGGTGCCAGGTACAATCTTGTCACTGTCATGGCTTTGGGTCATGAGGCAAAATGGTGACAACTGAGCCGTTCTCATGGTTATGGAGGAGTTGGGTATGGGCGCGGTGCGCGTGTTGCTCGTCGAGGACGATGCCGATATCAACCAGATCGTCGCCACGCATCTGGCGCGGCATGGCATGGAGTGCACCCAGGCCTTCTCCGGCAGCGAGGCGCGGTTGCTCGCCAGCGGCGACGTGTTCCCGTTCGACATTGTGGTCTCCGATCTCATGCTGCCGGGTCTCAACGGGGAGGAACTCGTCTCCCTCATCCGCGAGCGGGATGCGCGCGTGCCTATCATCGTCATCTCGGCGGCACGGCGGCCTCCGACCGCATCGACCTGCTCAAGCTCGGGGCGGACGACTACCTCACCAAGCCGTTCGACCTTGACGAGCTCGTGGTGCGCATCGAGGTGCAGCTGCGGCATCGCGGGCTTGCCGGCACGGGTGGCGACGTAGCAGACGGCACGGCGAACAGCGAGTCTTCGAGTGCGTTGCGTTTCCGCACGTGGGAACTCGATCCGGAGGCGCGCACGTTTACGGTGGCGGGCGAGCCGGTGGAGCTCACGCGCATCGAGTTCAACATCCTCCAGGCGCTCATCTCCCATCCCAAGCGTGTCTTCTCCAAGCAGGAGCTGTTTGAGCGGGCATGGGGCGAACCGTACGCGGCCGACGACAACACGGTGAACGTGCACGTGTCCAACATCCGCGCCAAACTCAAGGCGAGCGGCACCGACAGCTACATCAAGACGGTGTGGGGCATGGGCTTCAAACTGCAGGAAGGCTGATCGGAAGCGGTTCGCCGCGCATCCTTTAACCTTTCTTAAACTTCAGATAAGACATGCTCAAAGGTCGCCTCCCATACTCATAGGCGACAAGCGGGAACGGGTGCCGACAACGGCGGTCCGCCCGCGGACGCAGCAGATGGGAGCAACCATGAACGTGATCGATATCCGCGGCCTCACCAAGCGATACGGGAAGGCCTTTGCCGTCGACCACCTGGATATGCAGGTGGCCCAAGGCGACATCTACGGCTTCGTCGGCAAGAACGGCGCCGGCAAGTCGACGACCATGAAGATGATCGCCGGCCTCACGACCCCGACCTCAGGCGAGCTCGCGCTGTTCGGCAGCGGCGAGACGGGCGCTGGTCGCGCCGGCAGCTTCTCGGGCGGGTCCTCGCGCATCGGCGCGCTCATCGAGGAGCCGGGCGTCATGCCCAACTTCTCCGCAGGCGAGAACCTCATGATGAAGGCGCTCGCGATGGGCGTGGTGCGTCCACGCGAGCGGGTGGGCGAACTGCTTCAGCTCGTGGGTCTCGAGGCGGCGGGTGCGCGCAAGGTCAAAAAGTTCTCGCAGGGCATGAAGCAGCGCCTGGGCCTCGCGCTCGCGCTCGTGGGCTCGCCCGACCTGCTGCTGCTCGACGAGCCGTTCAACGGCATGGACCCCGAGACCACGCGCGACCTGCGCCGCTCGCTCGTGAGGCTCAACCGGGAACGCGGCGTGACCATCGTCATCTCGAGCCACGTGCTCGACCAGCTCATGCGCGTGTGCACGCGCTTCGGCGTCATCGCGGCCGGTCGCATGGTGCGCGAGTTCACCGACGAGGAGCTGCACGCCACCTGCGGAAGCTCGGTGCGCGTGCGGACAGCCGACCCCGCCCGCGCACTGGCGATCCTCGAGGAGCGCCTGCCGGCCTCGACGTTTCGCGTGGAGCCCGATCAGGCCATCGTGATCGGAGGGGGAGCACGTCGTGCCACCGCGGCTTTCGGCGGTGCGGCGACCGACCCCGCGGCATCCGGTGCGCCGTCGGTCGAGGATGTCTCGCACATCCTGCACGAAGCCGACCAGGTGGTACTGGAGCTTTCGGTGCTCGAGCGCGATATCGAGGACTATTTCGTGGAGCTTATGGACGGCGGCGCCGGCCAGGTTGCCTACACGCCATCGCATATGCGAGCAGGGAGGTAGGACGATGCTCGACTGCCTGATCGACCTGCTCGTCGAACTCGTTCCCGCTTTGTTCCCCCGCCGCAAAGGAAGGTAAGACCATGCTGAACCTCATCAAATCCGACCTGTACCGCATCACCCGCCCGCGCGGCCTGCGCGGTAGCTTTTGGCAGTACGGCATTGCGATCCTCGCCGCCTATGGTATCGTCATGGCCCTGGTGGCCTTTGCGAACAGCCAGATGTATGTCGACATGACCGGCAGCACCATCGGCAACGTGGTGACCAAGACCTCGCTCACGGTGTATTTCGCCGACATGCTGAACGGCCTCGTGCCGCTTTGCGTGGCGTTCATGGTCGTGGAGCATTCCCTGGCCGAGTTCAAGTGCGGCTACATCAAGTCCGTGCTCTCGGCACGTTCGGGCAGGCTTTCATATATCGTCGGCAAGCTGCTGTTCGCGGGCGTGCTGTCCGCGCTGGTCATCCTGTTCGCCACCGTCGTCGCGCTGGCGTTTCTGCCGATCATGACAGCGGGTCATCCGGAGTTCGCCGCGTCGGAGGGTCCCGTCGAGGTCATCGGCTGGTTCCTGGGCTTTTGGCTCAACACCTGGGCGCTTTCCGCGTGCTCGCTCATCCTTGTGTATGCGACCCGCGTGAGCCCGGTGAGCTATATCGGCGCTTTCTGCTTCACCGCTTCGGTCGTGCCGCAGATGCTCATGGGTCTCGCGTATTCTTCCGGCGGTGTGCTGCGCTTCCTCGAGCCGCTGGCACCCGTCTTCGAGACGCTCGCCACATGGATGCCCTCCACCGCGCTCAACAACCTGAGCCAGGGTGGGCAGCTGTTCTTCAACGCGTCGATCGATATCTGGGGAGAGGCAAGCCGTGCCTTTACCGTCGACCCGGGTATTCAGGCCGTTCTCACAGGTATCATCTGGATCGTCGCCGCGGGCGCCGTCGTGCTCTTCATCTCCCGCAAGCGCGATATCTAGATGGCATGCGCGCCTGTCGGGCGTTTTACGGCCGCTCCGCGGATGCTGTGGCGTCTGCGGGGCGGCCGCTGCCGGGATTTTGGGATGTGCGGGATGGGTATCCGCTGTGACTGGACAATTTGTTCAGATATGAAGGTTTCTCTGGCGCCAAGCGGGGCTTCGCGCTCGATATGACGGTGTCCATATGAGAAAAATGGCGAATTCAAACGGACATATCATACAGAACGGCCAAAACAAAAGGGCTCATGACAATATTTACGGCTCTTTTGGCGGTCAGATGCGATCAGCCGCACTCCTGGACCTTCATATCTGAACAGATTGTCCAGATTGGGATGGAAGGGCCCATGTTGAGTCGTGCGAGTCACGTAAGGCCGCCATGCGGACGCCGGATCGTCCGCCGTTCGCCGCGTCATGACATCGGCAGATGGTCATAACCGATCGTTTTCGGCACAATGGCACCAGGTGCAACGAAAAGGCGATGTGTTGGGAGGGTTCATGGATACCGGTCTGGTCGCTATCGCCTTGGTCGTGATCGGGTTGGGCATGGGATCGTTGCTCGCCGGGGCACGTTACGTGGGTGAGGTGCGCCGCATCGCGCGCTTTCTGCGCGAGCGCGGCCCGCAGAGCAACATGCGCGTGACGGCGGGTGGCGCGCCGGGCGTCACGGATCTGGCGGACGCTATCAACACCGAGCTCGACCGCAGCGCGCAGGCGCATATCGAGGCGCTGCGACATCAGCAGGAGTTCCAACGTGACCTCTCGGCGCTTTCCCACGACATCCGCACGCCGCTCATGGGGGCTAAGGGTTATCTGCAGCTTGCGTGCGACGAGGCGGATGCCGTCCAGCGTGCGCGGCATCTGGACGCTGCGGCGGCGCGCATCGACGCCACGACGGAGCTGCTCGACCAGCTCTTCGCCTACACGAAGTCGACCGATCCGGACCTTGCGCTCACGCTGGAACCCGTGGCGCTCAAGCCCTTCGTGGAGGAGGTCTTGCTGGGGCAGTATCCGACCTTCGAGGAGCGAGGATGGGAGCCGCAGGTTATCTTCGAAGACACCGTTGCAGCCGTCGAGGCAGACCGCGACGCGCTCGCTCGCGTCCTCACGAATCTCGTGGTGAATGCCCTGAGGCACGGCTCGGCAGCCCCGAGGGTTTCGGCACGGCGCGAGGGCGATCGCGTTGAGCTGAGCGTTTCGAACGCTGTCGCGAATCCGGAGTCCATCGAAGCGGCGCGGCTGTTCGATCGCTTCTACCAGGCGGATGCGACACGAGGCGCTGCCGGCAGCGGTTTGGGGCTTGCGATCTGTGCGAACTTGGCCCGGGCCATGGGGATGGACATCGCGGCCGAGGTGAGGGACGGTATCCTTACCATCACGCTTGCCATGCGCGCGTCCCGGTAACGTCCGATAGCGCCTTTTCGGTGCCCGTTACCGGGGAAGCGACTCCATGAGAAACTCGTCGTCAACCTCGACGGTGAGCGAGACATAGCACTCGTCGCTTCCGTCCCAAGTGTCTTCGGCGCCGGCGACGAACATAAAACGCAGCTCGGCGTCATCGACGATAGCGGATTCGACGTCGTAGTGGTCGAGGGAGAAGCCCTCCTTCATGTCTGCCGCAATGAAGGCGTCCTCGAATTCCCGGGGCAGCTCGCCGGCGGTCACGAGTCCGGGGACAAGGGCCGCCGGTTCGGCCGCCTCAACCGCGCCGTGCATGAGCGCAAGGTCGCTTTCGATGCGTGCAAGGTTGTCGGCGGCGCTTGCCGCAGGGTCGAGGTCGATCGAGTACCAAACCTCGATGACGCGGCCAGCGTTGTCGACATCCACCCGCACGGAGCCGGTTTCGGTGCCCATCTCGTCGACGATATCGCCGGTGACGTAGTAGCTGACCTTTTCATGTTCGTCGGTAGGATCGGGCGCAAAGGTGTCGAGCCCGGCCTCCTCGAACGATGCCGCGATCGCGCGCGTCGTCTGGGCTGCGACCTCAGTCTGCCGCTGCATGGTCGCGGCACGTCCGATGTAATGGGGCACGTAGACGGCCGCGAGCAGGACGAGGGCTGCGGCAAGGACGACCCGGCGGAAGCGCTTGGGGTCGGGCAGCGGTATGCCGAGGGGCTCGGCGATCCTCCACGCGGCGCGCATGAGGCCGTCGGTGTCCTCGCGGAAGGTGAAGACCGATTGCGTTCCGCGCCGACCGATTTTCGCGCGGCGCTTGCCGTCGTCCAAGTCGTCGTCTTGGGCGACTTCCGTCTTGCGACGCCTTGCCGCCCGTGCCTTGCCGGTGACGGAGTTCCACGTTTTCCTGTTGAGGTCCACGCGGGAGGCGAGCAGGGCGTAGCACTTCACGAAGGTGAATGCGATCACGATGGCGAGCATGGCGATGAGCCCGACGAGGTACATGCCCGGATTGTGGAACACGAGGTCGTCGAGCATGCTGAGCAAGAGGAATTCGGCCATCACGACGATGATGTACCTGAAACCGCGTTGCGCGAGCGGCACCATGGCGTAGTACCACTGGATGAGCAGCCGCTCATTCCTCGTGACGTTTTCGTTCATGATGTCCCCCTTGCGCGAGCCGTCTTGTTTGCATGATAGCTGCGCTGCGGCGGTTCAGACGGCTTCGGTTGCAGCGATTCGGCATATGTACCGCCTTGCATCGCGCTCGGCTATGGGAAAATAGGGACAGGCACTTATTTCCCATGCGAGGGGGTTTCATGAACCAACCGACAGGACGCACGATCGCCCTGATCGCCCTTGCCGCTTTCGCGGTGTACCTCGGCATCTACTACTGGCCGAACATCGCCGGCTTCGTCGGGCTGATCGTGAGCGCGGTGGCGCCGCTCGTGCTCGGGCTCGTGCTCGCGTATCCGCTGAACATCCTCATGAGCTTCTACGAGCGGCATCTTCTGCCCGGAAACGACGGCCTCATCATATGCCGGCTGCGGCCGGCGATCAGCCTGATCGCGGCGTTGTTCACGCTCGTCGTCGTGGCCACGGCGGTGCTGTGGCTCGTGGTGCCCCAGCTCATCGATTGCGTGCGCCTGCTGATCGACGAGGTTCCCGTGGCGACCGTCACGCTGTTCGATTGGCTCGAGGAGAGCGACCTCATCACGCCCGATCTGGTGAACAGCGTGAACGCGTCGCTCGAGGCCTTCGATTGGAAGTCGCACGTGAGCGATCTTGCCGGCGCGGTCATGTCCGGTGTGGTCGGGGCGGTGTCGGGCGTGGTCTCCGGCACGGCGACGTTTTTCCTCGGGGTCATCTTCGCGCTTTTCGTGCTGCTCAACAAGGAGCGCCTTGCCGTCCAGCGCGACCTGATCATGGAGCGCTATCTGAGCGCCGACGTCCTCATGCGCGTCCGCTACGTGCTCGGGATCGCGGACGATTGCTTCCATCGATTCCTGGTGGGCCAGTGCACCGAGGCGGTCGTGCTCGGCGTGCTGTGCGCGGTGGGTATGTTCATCCTCGGGTTGCCGTATCCGCTCATGATCGGGGCGCTCACGGCGTTCATGGCGCTGATTCCCATCGTCGGCGCGCTCATCAGCGGAGCGATCGGCGCGTTTTTGATCCTGATGGTCTCGCCCGTGCAGGCGCTCATCTTCCTCATCTTCATCGTGGTGCTTCAGCAGCTCGAGGGCGACCTGATCTATCCGCATGTGGTGGGTTCGTCCATCCAGCTGCCGGGAATCTGGGTGCTCGCGGCGGTGACGGTCGGTGGCGGCGCATTCGGCATCGCAGGCATGTTCGTGGGCGTGCCGCTGGCCGCGGTCGCCTATCGCCTGCTGCGAAACGACGTGTACGGCACCGGGCCGTCCCGGTAGGGCGCCTCGGCGAGCCCGCACGTTGCGGGTATGATGACGATGGGGAAGGGGATGAGGCGAACACGTCCCCAACCAACCGATAGGCGAGGAGGTGCGACGTGCGCATCATCGTCGAGACGCATAGTCGCGTGCGCGCTCGCCTCCGCACGCGTCTTAAGCGTCGCGTGTCGCGTCTGCTGTGCCGGTTGGCCGGCGTGCCCGTCGCCGATCATGCCGGTGCCGTCACGTTTCGTCGGGTCTCGCGCGTCGGCGCCGTCGTGCGCAGCGTGGTTCCCCATCCGCTCATCGACAACCCCGAAGCTCGCGCCATGACGATCGGGCTGCTGATCGGCGCGCTGCACGTGGCATTCGCCGTCGTGAGCATCGTCGCCGGACTTTTCGCCCGTTCGATCTGGACGATCTCGGTGGGCGTCGTGATGGCCGTACTCAACATGTGCAAATCCTATCTTGCCTCCGGGGCGCTCATGAGCGTTGCCGCCGAGGACCGCCTCGAGACCATCGACTCGCTCAGGCGCTGCCGTCAAGTTGGCGTGGTGCTCGTGCTGGCGGTCATGGCCATGTCGGGTACAGTCGCGCGGCTCGTGCTGCAGGGGAGCGGGGCGGTCTATCCCGGCGCGCTCATCTACGGGTACGCGGGCTACGCCTTCGTCATGATCGTGCTCGCGATCGTCAACTTGGCGCGCGCCCGCAGGCTCGAGACGCTCGCGGTGAAAGGTGTCCGCGCCCTCAATTTGGCAAGCGCGCTGATCTCGATTTTCGCCTTACAGACGGTGCTGCTTTCGCGCGTGGCATGGGAGCGCCTTCCCGAGGGCATCTCGCGCGACGTCGTCGAGGGCTCGCTCGGCAGCTTGGTCTGCCTGTTCCTGCTGGTCATGGGCCTGTGGCTTGCACTGGCGGCGACCGGTCGTCTTGTCGAGCGCCGCGACGACGAGCTGCGTTTCCGCATCGGCCGTCGCCCGCGCTGACAAGATGGCACCGTGACAAGATGGGGCCGGGTTCATTCTTGTCGCGGCAGGTTGCCGGGAAGCGAGAGACAGGGGTCGCACCGCTTCGCTATGACGCATGCCTATCGGCAGCAAAAGAGGGTGGTAAAGTGGTGCCTCAGTGTGTCGTGATGGAAAGGGGTGGGGTCGATGACCGACCGCTTGTCCGACGGGAACCAACCTATACGCACGCCGCGCCGCGGTCTGGCGTTGTTCGCTATCCTCTGCATGACCTTCATGGAGGTGCTCGACGGTACCATCGTCAACGTGGCGTTGCCCACCATGCAGGCGGAACTCGGCGTCGAGGCGACCGAAATCCAGCTCGTGTCGAGTGCGTTTCTGGTGGTGACCTGCGCGTTTCTGCTCGTGTTCGGCAGACTGGGCGATATGGTCGGCAAGGCGCGCGTCTTTCAGGCGGGCGTCATGCTGTTCACGGCAGGCTCGGCGCTTTGCGCGCTGTCGTCGACGCTGCCCTTGCTCGTGGCGGCGCGTGCGGTGCAGGCGCTCGGCGTGGCATGCAGCCTCGCCAACAACCAGGGCATCATCACGGAGCTTTTCGCTGAACGCCGCGGACGCGCGCTGGGTCTCGTGGCAACGTTCACGGCACTCGGTGCCATGGCGGGCCCCACGGTCGGCGGCGTGCTGGTATCGATGTTCCCCTGGGAGTCGATTTTCGTGATCAACATCCCCATTGGCATCTTGTCGTTTGCGATCGGAGCGTTCGCGCTGCCCAACCGTCGACCCGTTGAGAAGCATGCGCTCGATGTGCCGGGAGCGCTGCTCGTCGTGCCCGCCATCCTGCTCGTGTTCGCCGCTATCACGTTTATGGAGGGCGGTGCCGGTCCGTTGGAGTTCGGCATGCTCGCGGGCGGGCTGGCGCTGGCCGCGGCATTCATCGCGGTGGAGCGTCGCGTGCCAGAGCCGCTCGTGCAGCTGCGGGTCTTTCACAACGCGAGTTTCGACATCGACCTCATCGCGATGGTGCTCGTGTTCTTGGGGCTCTCCGGCGTGACGATCATCATGCCGTTCTACCTGCAGAGCGCGCTTGGCCTCGAGCCCGGTGTGGCGGGCCTCGTGATGGCGTGCTATCCGCTTGTTAACGCGACGATCGGCACGCTCTCGGGCGCCCTGTCCGACAGGATCGGCTGCATCAAGCCGACGCTTGCCGGACAGGTCGTCTTCGCCCTTGGCCTGCTCGGGCTCTCGACGCTCGCGCTCGACACGCCGATTGCGCGGATCGTGCCCATGCTCATGTTCACCTCGCTTGGCAGCGCCATGTTTCAGAGTCCCAACAACTCGCTGATCATGGGTCATGCTGAACCCGAGATGCTCGGCTTCGTGGGGTCGCTCGGCAATCTCATGCGCTACCTGGGCCAGTCGCTCGGCATCACCATCTCCACGGGCGTGCTGTACGGAACCATGAGCGCCGAGGCGGGCTATCGCGTGTCGAGCTTCGTGGCGGACCGGCCCGAGCTCTTCATGCACGGCTTGGCGACGGTGTTCCACCTGCTGGCGGCACTCGTCGCCGTCGCGCTCGTCATCTCGCTCGTGCGCACCCTGGTGATAGACCGGAGGTGACAAGTTGGGGCCAGGTACGATCTTGTCGCGACAAGTTTGGACCTGGCCCCTTCTTGTCATTTAGCGGTAGGTGACGGTTTCCTCGAGCGGCTTGCGGCTGGCGTGGTTCGCGAGCGGGCCTGTGCCCTCGGCGGCAAAGCCCAGGTCGAGCAGCATGAGGATTTCTTCGTTTTCCGGCAGGCCGAGTTTCGCCTTGGCCTCGGCCGGGTCGAAGCGGTTGAGCCAGCAGCTGTCGACGCCCTCGTTCGTGGCGGCGAGGATCATGTGTGTCGCCACGATCGCCGCGTCCTCGAAGCCCGAATCGCGCTCGTCGCCCGGGTAGGTGTAGACGTTTTTCGTGTCGAAGGCCACGACGAGCACCGTCGGCGCGCCGTAGCGGCACGGGGTGAGCTCGTCGATGAGCGCGAGGTCGGCCTCGCTCTGCAGCACGTAGACGTGCTGCTCCTGCAGATTCTTGGCCGTGGGCGCCACGCGACCCGCCTCGAAGATTGCTGTGAGCTGCTCGGGCGTCACCTGACGCGCAGTGTCGTACTTCTTGCAGGAATACCGGTTCTTGATCACATCGCTGAATTCCATATGCGCTTCCTTTCTTTATGGGGGTGGCACTTCGATTGTAGCCAAAAGGGGGGCAGGTCACTTTTGGTCGTGTGCACATCGGATATGATGTGTTCCGAGTTGAAAGGGAGGGCACAGATGAATCGGTCATGGCAGGCAAAGCTCGCCTGCGTGTGGGGCGGCGAGCTCGTCTCGGTGCTTACGAGCTCCTTTTTGCAGATGGGCTTCATATGGCACATCACGCTTGCGACCAATTCCGCAAGCATGCTGTCGCTGGCTTCGCTTGCGGGCTTTCTGCCGCTGGCGCTGTTCGGTGCCTTCGCCGGTGCCATCGTGGATCGGTTGCCGCTCAAGCGGGTGCTCATCGGCGCTGACCTGTTCATCGCTGCGGTGAGCGCCATCGTGGCGCTCGTATCGATGACGGGCGCGTTGCCGGTTTGGGTAGTCATCGTGGCGCTGTTCTTCCGCGCCATTGGCAGCGCCTTCCACACACCGGCGTTCCAGGCGCTGACGCCGCTCGTGGCGCCGGCCGAGTACCTGACTCGCTTGGCGGGCGTCACGCAGGCGGTGCAGTCGGGCGGCTACATTCTGGGAGCGGCCATCGCGGCGGTCATCTACCCGCTGTGGGGCCTTACGGCCATGATTGCCCTCGATGTTGTCGGCGCGCTGTTCGCCACGGCGGCCGTGCTTGTAGCGCGGCTCGACGTGGGCGGGGCACAGACTCCGTCGGGGGAGGGACGTATCGGTATCGCAGCGCAGGTCCGTGCGCTCGTTGGCGAGGCAGCTGCCGGATATCGCGTGTTGCGCGGCTATCGGGGTCTGTTCGCGCTGCTGTGGTGCGGATTCGTGTTCACGCTCGTGTTCTCGCCCATTGCGGCGCTCTTCCCGCTCATGACGCTCGATCACTTCGGCGGCACCACGACCGATGCCGCGACGGCCGAGATCGTGTTCTCGGTGGGCATGATTGCTGGCTCGGCGCTGCTCGCCTCGACGGGCGGCTTCAAGAACCGCGCGCTCACCGTGGTGGCAGCCACGTCCCTCTACGGCGTGGCGACGTTCGTGGCGGGCATACTCGGTGCAAATGGCTACCTACTGATTTTGGCGATGAGCTTCCTTATGGGTCTGAGCTCGCCGTTTTATTCCGGCCCGCAGACCGCCCTCATGCAGGAGAAGATCCCTCCCGAGTACCTGGGTCGCGTGTTCGGTCTGTACGGCGCCATCATGTCGTGGGCGATGCCCGTGGGACTTACGGTCTCGTCGCTGTTCGCCGATGCCGTGGGCGCGCCGGCCTGGTTTGCGGGCGCGGGCATCGCCATGGCGCTGCTCGCTATGGCGACTTGGGCGATCCCCAGCATCCGCACGATTGAAGAGTAACCGACAAGATGGGGCCGGGCTCAATCTTGTCGCATCCTGTTGTTGAAAGAAGCAGGTCTATGCTGTGTATCGTTGAGATCGAAGCGGTCGATCGTACGTCCGAGCTTGTGGAGGCGCTCGTCGCGGTATGGGAGGGATCCGTCCGCGCGACGCACGACTTTTTGCCGGAGGGCGAGGTCGAGCGCATCGGCGCGATGGTCCCGCAGGCCATTGCCGGTGTGCCCACGCTGCTCGTGTGCACGCGCGATGACGAGCCGGTCGGGTTCCTCGGCATGGACGGCTCCTTTATCGAGATGCTCTTCGTCTCCGCTGCGTGCTGCGGACAGGGCATCGGCCGCAGTCTGATTGAGCGTGCGGTTGCCGGCTACGGGGCGACCGAGGTCTCCGTTAACGAGCAGAACCCGCAGGCAGTCGGGTTCTACGAGCGCATGGGCTTTACGACCTACCGCCGCACCGACACCGACGGCGAGGGTGCGCCGTACCCGCTGCTGTTCATGCGCCGGTAGCGACGGGATCGAACCCGACAAGATCGAACCTGACCCCATCTTGTCGCGACAAGATCGAACCCGGCCCCATCTTGTCGGCCATAAGGAGTGGATATGGGATTACAGAAACACGGAGGTACGGGCGCGGAAGAAGCCGTGCCCGCTGACTCGTATACCGACTTCAACGCACGGATCATCGACCAGTGGATTGAAGACGGCTGGCAGTGGGGAACGCCCATCTCGCACGAGCGCTACGAGGCGGCACTCGCGGGTGACTGGTCCATGCTGCTCACAGCGACGCGCGAGGTGCCGCGCAGCTGGTTTTTCCCTGACATGCGCGGCAAGCGCGTGCTCGGCCTCGCGGCGGGCGGCGGTCAGCAGATGCCGATTTTCGCCGCGATGGGCGCTGCATGCACGGTGCTCGACTACTCCGAGAAGCAGATCGCCTCGGAGCGGGCGATGGCGGAGCGCGAGGGCTATGAGATTCGCTGCGTACGCGCCGATATGACGCGTCCGCTGCCGTTCGAGGACGGAGAGTTCGACCTGATCTTCCACCCGGTCTCCAACTGCTACATCGAGGAGGTCCTGCCGGTCTGGCGCGAGTGCTTCCGCGTGCTGGCGCCGGGAGGACGCCTGCTCGCCGGCCTCGACAACGGCTTCAACTACGTGGTGGATGATGACGAGGAGCGCATCGTGCGCGCTCTGCCGTTCAATCCGCTGCGCAGCCCCTCGCTCATTCCTGAGGGCGAGCTCGCCGAGTGGGGCATGCAGTTCTCGCACACGCTCGACGAGCAGATTCGCGGGCAGATCCAGGCGGGCTTCCGCCTGCTCGACCTGTACGAGGACACGAACGGCGAGGGCAGGCTGCATGAGCTCGACATCCCCACCTTCTGGGCCACCTGCGCCGAGAAGTAACGGGAAATAAGTGCCTGTCCCCATTTTCCCAGGCGGGAAAATGGGGACAGGCACTTATTTTCCCACCCGACCGGACAAGATGGTGCCAGGTACAATCTTGTCGGACTCGATCTTGTCGGAGGATGACGATGTCCTATTGCGATTGGGATAGATCGAGCGAGATCACGCGCCGTTACCACGACGAGGAGTGGGGCGTGCCGCTGCACGACGACGTCGGGCAGTTCGAATTCCTCTCGCTCGAGGTCATGCAGTGCGGGCTCAACTGGAACATGATGATGCAGAAGCGCGAGATTCTGCGCGGGTGCTTCGACGGCTTCGATTACGAACGCGTAGCGGCGTACGGCGAGGGCGACATCGAGCGCATCCTGGCGACGCCGGGGATGATTCGGTCGCGCCGCAAGGTCGAGGCCATCATCGACAACGCGCGGCGCTTTCTCGAGGTGCGCGAGCAGTTCGGCAGCTTCTCGGCCTACCTGTGGGGCTTTTCGGATAATAAGACGATCCTCTACCACAAACACGCCCAGGGTTACATTCCGGTGAGCAACGGGCTTTCGGCGAAGATCTCGAAAGATCTCAAGCGCCGCGGCTTCAAGTACCTGGGGCCGGTGGTCGTCTACTCGCACCTGCAAGCCTGCGGCATCATCAACGACCACGCCGAGGACTGCCCGCGCTACCGGCAGATCAGCGACGCGAACCCGACGGTCACGCGCCGTCGCTACCTTGAGCGCGATATCCACTACTACGGCTAGCGGGAGAATGGGGACAGCCGCTATTCTCCCTTTCGATCAAGCCCGACAAGTTTGTACCCGGCCCCATCTTGTCGCTAGTACAGGGTGGCACCGCCCAGCTGCTGGGTCTTCACGAGGTCGTTCAAGAGCCAGCTTACGGTATCGATATCGAAGTGGTCGAAGATCTTGGGGAAGCTGGGGTCCTCCAGCGCGGCGATGGCGGCCATGTCGTCTGCGTCGAGTTCGAAGTCGAAGAGGTCGATGTTTTCCGCCATCCGCTCGGCGTGCACGGTCTTGGGGATGACGATCACATCCTGCTGCAGCAGCGAGCGCAGCACGACCTGTGCAGGCGTCTTGCCGTGCTTGGCGGCGATGCCGGCGAGCGCCTCGTTCGTGAAGATGCCGTTTTGCCCCTCGGCGAACGGTGCCCAGGCCTCGTGCGCCACGCCGAGCCGCTCCATCAGCTCATGCGCCTCGCGTTGCGGGCGGAACGGGTGTGTCTCGATCTGGTTCACCGCGGGCGGCACCGCGGCGAGCGCGCAGAGGTCCACGAGGCGCTCCGGGTAGCAGTTGGACACGCCGACCGCGCGGATCTTGCCGGCGCGGTAGGCGTCCTCCATCGCGCGGTAGGCGCCCGGATAGTCGCCCATCATCTGATGGAGCAGCATGAGGTCGATGTAGTCGGTGTCGAGCTTGGCGAGCGTCTCGTCGATCGAGGCGGCGGCGCGCTCGTAGTTCATGTTCGACACCCAGATCTTGGATGTGATGAAGATCTCGTCGCGCGGGACGTCGCTGGCCGCCACCGCGGCACCGACGCCCTCCTCGTTGCCGTAGGCCTGTGCGGTGTCGATCAGGCGGTACCCGGCATCAAGCGCCTGCGCCACGCAGCGCTCGGTGTCCTCCGGCGGCGTCTGGTACACGCCGAAGCCGAGCACGGGCATCTTCACGCCGTTGTTGAGGGTCTTGTAGAGCATGGGTGATCCTTTCTTCCTGAAACGGGGCCGCGTATCGTACGGGCGCCGCTACTCGCCGTCCGGTCGCATCGGCGAGCGGGGGCCGGACGTCGCCTGCTTGCTGTAGTCGTTGACCGTCAGCACGAACGCGGGCGGTTTCTCAGGCACCTCGTAGTAGGGGCGCTGCGGCAGGGCACCGATGCGTGCCATTTCGGCCTCGCTCAGCTCGAAGTCGAAGATGTCGAGGTTCTCGGCCATGTGCGCGGGGTTGAGCGTCTTGGGGAAGGTGACGTTGCCCTCCTGGTAGCTCCAACGTAGGACGATCTGCGCGGGCGTCTTGCCATGTGCAGCGGCGAGTTCGGCAAAGACGGGCTCGGCGAGCAGGGCGGCGTCGCCGTGGCCGAGGGGGTACCAGCCCTCGTACACCATGTCGGAAAGCCCGCTCTCGGCCATCGCCGCCTTGAGCTCGTGCTGGTTCCAGTAGGGGTTGATCTCGACCTGCAGTACCGCGGGCTTGATGGTCGCGACCTCGAGGATCTCGTCGATCTTGTGCACCGGGAAGTTAGAGAGGCCGATGGCGCGAACCTTGCCGGCGGCGACTGCCTCCTCCATGGCGCGCCAGCCCGAGACGTAGTCGCCATAGGGCTGGTGGAAGAGCAGCAGGTCGACGTAGTCGAGGCCCAAGCGCGCGAGCGTGGCGTCGATGTCGGCGGCGCACTGCTCGTACGGGTAACTCTGCGGGAAGAGTTTCGTGGTCACGAACAGCTCCTCGCGCGAAATGCCGCAGCCGCGGATGACCTCGCCCACGGCGACCTCGTTGAAGTAGGCGTTCGCCGTATCGATGTGGCGGTAGCCGAGTTCGAGCGCCTGGGGCAGATACTCGCGCACCTCCTCGGAGCTCATCATATAGACGCCGAAGCCCATGGCGGGAATCGCACGTCCGTTTGCGAGGGCAAAGGTGGGAACTGATGCAGCCATATGCGGTATTCCTTTCTGCGCGGTATTGCTTACAATGCAAGTGTCCTGCACATTCGTTGAGAAGTACAATGCATAGTGGCGCTATTTATATGCGTTAAACGCATAAATAACACATGACTGAGCAGGCGACTTGAAGGAGGGGGCGCAATGGAGCTTGAGCAGATGCGACAGCTCGAGGCGATCGAGCGCCTAGGCACCATGTCCGCCGCGGCCGAGGAGCTGCATATATCGCAACCGGCGCTCAGCCGCTCCATCCAGCGGCTCGAGACGGAACTCGGCTGCTCGCTGTTCGAGCGCGAGGGCAGGCGCGTCGTGCTGAACGACGTCGGCCGTGTTGCCGTGGATTGGGCACGCGAGCTGTTGCGCGACGAGCGCCTTATGCGCGAAGCGGTGGCGGCTACGGCCCAGCGCGCGCACGCCCTGCGCGTGGCGTCGGTGGCGCCGGCGCCCGTGTGGCGCTTGACGGGGCTTATGGTCGAGCGCTTTCCGCGCGAGACGCTTACCTCGGAGATCGTCGACGAGGACGCAGTGCGGCGCGGCGTGGTGGAGGGGGCTTTCGACTTCGGCATCGTGCTCGACCCGCCACATCGGCCGGGTCTTGTATCGTGCGAGCTCATGCGCGAGAACCTCTCGGTGACGCTGCCTCCGAACCACCCGCTCGCGGCGCGCCGCCAGGTGACCTTCGCCGACCTTGCCGGCGAGACTTTCCTCATCATGACCGAGATCGGATTTTGGCGCGATATCGTCGACCGCGAAATTCCGGACGCCACCTACATCGAGCAGCGCGACCGCGTGGTCTTCACGCAGCTCTCCTATTCGACGCCATATTGCACGTTCATCACCGACGCCCCCTTTCAAAGCGATCCGGTGCCCGGTCGTGCCGTCGTGCCCATCGTGGACGAAGGCGCCCATGCCGTGTTCCACCTTGTCGCTCGCGCCGACGCGGCGGACATCGCCGCGCGCCTGTTCTCCTGGGTCCAGTCCAGCTAAGGGAAAATGGGGACAGGCACCGGGAAAATGGGGACAGGCACCGGGAAAATGGGGACAGGCACTTTTTTCCCACTTGGTTTGGGAAAAAAGTGCCTGTCCCCATTTTCCCAAACCTGCGGCGATCTCATCGCAAGGGCCGTTGCGCCGAATCGGTGTTAAGGTGTCGATAGCAGATCGATCTACAAGGAGGTCCGACATGGCAGAGCAACAGGGTGTCGAGCGGCAGGGGAGCGCGGGCACGCCGGATGTGGCGTATACGGTTGATGCCGAGCGTCGGTTGCCCCTGCCTGACGCGGCGAGCGCGGACATGGTGTGGGAGTGCGCAGGCGAGCATATCGACTACACTGCCACCGCGGGCTATATCGATGTCCGCACGGACACGGGCGCTCTCATGGGCAAGATGTTCTCGCTGGCATACGTGGCAAAGCGACCTCAGGACGCCGCGGTCCGCCCGGTCACCTTTTGCTACAACGGCGGTCCGGGCAGTGCGTCGGTCCCCATCAACGTGGGCGGCATCGGGCCTCGTCGCGTCGTGACCGACGGTCTGGACCATCTGCCTGCAACGCCCCGTGTCGAGGACAACCCTGCGACGCTGCTGCGCCAAAGCGACCTGGTGTTCCTCGACGCGCTTGGCACTGGCTACTCGGTGATCGCCGAGGATACCCACGCGCAGGACATGTGGAGCGTCGACGGCGATGCCGACACGTTCGCACGGGCGATCGCGGCGTGGCTGACCGATAACGGCCGTTGGGGCGATCCGGTCTATCTGTTCGGCGAGTCCTACGGTACGGTCCGCAACGCCGTGCTCATGCGCGTACTTGCCGAACGCTTCATACCGGTCACCGGTGTCATCATGCTCTCGTCGGTGTTCGACTGGGTCCAGAAGATGCCCGGCTCCGACTTGGGTTTCATGGGGCTGTTTCCTACCTACGCGGCGACCGCGCGCCACTTCGGCAAGGCGGGCGAAGGCACGGACGAGGCCTCATGGTTCGACGAGGCGATGGACTTCTCCGAGCGCGTGTACGGACCGGCGCTGCTGCGCGGCGACCGCCTGACGCCGGAGGAGAAAACCTCCTTGGCGGCGGAGATGTCGCAGCGCATCGGGCTTTCGGCGGAAATCATCGAGCGCAACAACCTGCGTATCGATCTTGACACGTTCCGCCGCACGCTGCTGGCGGACGAGGGGCTCGTCACGGGCCGCTTCGACACGCGCTTCACCACGCATGCGCCCTGTACGTCGCTGGGTGGGACCACGCCGATCATGAGCGACGCCTCCTCCGATGCCGTGGAGCCGGCGTGGAACGCGGCGTTCCGTCGGCATCTGCAGGAAATCGGGTTCGCGGGCGCGCCGATCTACCCGCTGAGCAACTTCCCCAAGATCGGCATCACGTGGGATCGCTCGCATGCGGCCCCGGACTCGGGCATGAGGGCGGCCGCGCCCAACGTTGCCTATGACATCGCCGCGGCGCTCAAGCACAACCCGACCATGCGCATGCTGGTGATCGGCGGCCGCTACGACGCCGCCACACCGTATTGGAACGTGGTGCGCGACCTGTCGTGCCTGTTTTTGCCGGAAGAGCTCAAGCGGCGCGTGGAGCTCAAGCTCTACAGCTGCGGCCATATGGCGTACGTCGACGAGCCGACGCTCGAGGTCCTCGGTCGCGACCTCGCCGCGTTCGTGCGATAGCCTCGCCCAGCGGGCGCTTCGACAGGTTTGCGACAAGATTGAACACGGCCCCAACTTGTCGCAGCCGACAAGTTTGTACCTGGCACCATCTTGTCGGTGGTATGATGGGCGGGCCCATCGCGGCTGCCCTGTCCGCCGCGATAGCGTCCGGCGTTGCACGTCGAGGAGGCGCGTTTCCAGGCGCGTGGATCTGTCCGCGCTCTCCTGGGAGGTTTCGCGTGCGCCCTCAAGTCGCAACCGACGCTCGTCACCCCAACAAATGGGTGGTTCCCCTCACCGTCGTGCCATGACGTTCATGTCCACGCTCGACAGCAGCATCGTCAACATCGCGTTGCCCGTCATGCAGCGCGAGCTTGCGGCGACGGCCGCCGGTATCCAATGGGTGTCGACCGTCTACCTGCTGGTCTGCTGTGCCACGGTGCTCATCTTCGGGCGTATGGGCGACACGTTCGGCAAGGTGCGTCTGTTTCAGGCCGGCGTGGCGCTCTTTACCGCGGGCTCTGCGCTGTGCGGTCTCTCCTCGACCCTGCCTGCCCTCGTCGCGGCACGTTGTCCGATCGTATCGGCAGCGCGCTGCCATGCTGCGTGGGCCTGGTGATCTATGCGGTGGGCATCGCATGTACCGGATACCTGCCGACGACGGCACCGCTTGCCGTCATCGTGGGCGGCATGCTCGTCATGGCGGTCGGGACCGGCCTGTTCCAGTCGCCCAACAACTCGCTCGTCATGGGCTCGGTCGGACGCGAGCACCTGGGCTTTGCCGGCAGCGTGGTGTCGCTCGTGCGCTACCTGGGGATATCCGTGGGCGTGACCGGCGGCACGGCGTTGCTGTACGGCCACATGAGCGCACTCGCGGGTCGTCCGATCGCCTCCTATGCGCAGGGCGGGGCGGAGCTATTCGGTCAGGGCTTCGCGTTCGCGTTCTCCGTGTTCGCCGCGCTGTCGCTTGCCGGCGCCGTCCTCACGGTCCTCGCCGCCCGCGTGGGAAAATAGTGCCTGTCCCCAATTTCCCACGGGGAAATGGGGACAGGCACTATTTTCCCACGGCGAGCTCCGAACGGGGCGGACCCGCGGTTTTCGCGTGAGGGATTCGCGCGCGGCGGTGCTTGCGGCTACAATACCCACGGTCAATCGCACGCAAGGGGGATATCCATGCCAAGCATCGCCGACGAGATCGCTTCGCGTCGCACCTTCGCCATCATCTCGCACCCGGACGCGGGTAAAACCACGCTCACCGAGAAGCTCCTGCTCTACACCGGCACCATCCAGTCCGCCGGGTCGGTCAAGGGCAAGAGCAGCTCCAAGCACGCGGTGTCCGACTGGATGGACATCGAAAAGCAGCGCGGCATCTCCGTTACCTCCTCGGTGCTGCAGTTCACCTACGGCGGCTGCTGCGTGAACATCCTCGACACCCCGGGCCACCAGGACTTCTCCGAGGACACCTACCGCACGCTCATGGCCGCCGACGCCGCGGTCATGGTCATCGACGGCGCCAAGGGCGTCGAGGCGCAGACCGTCAAGCTGTTCCGCGTATGCGCGCTTCGCGGCATCCCCATCTTCACCTTCGTGAACAAGCTCGACCGCGAGATCCGCGATCCCTTCGAGCTCATGGAGGAGATCGAGAACGTGCTGGGCATCGGCACGTGCCCCATGAACTGGCCGATCGGCTCGGGTCGCAACTTCCGCGGCGTCTTCGACCGCGCGAGCCGCCACGTGCTCGCCTTCGAGGGCGACGGCCGCGCCAACGCCTCCAAGAAGGTGAACGAGATCGAGGCGGAGCTGGGCGACGCCGCCTTGGACGAGCTCATCGGCGCCGAGAACCACCGCAACCTCATGGACGACATCGAGCTGCTCGACGGCGCCGCCGACGAGTTCGACCTCGCGGCTGTGCGCGCAGGCAAGCTGTCCCCGGTGTTCTTCGGGTCGGCGCTCACCAACTTCGGCGTCGAGCCCTTCCTCAAGGACTTCCTGCGCCTCGCGCCCGCGCCGTCCGCCCACACCGATGCGCTCACGGGCGAGCCCGTGGAGCCGACCGATGACTTCTCCGGCTTCGTCTTCAAGATCCAGGCCAACATGGACCGCAACCACCGCGACCGCATCGCCTTCCTGCGCATCTGCTCGGGCAAGTTCGAGCGCGGCATGGACGCCTTCCACGTGCAGGGCAACCGCAAGATCAAGCTCGCGACCGGCACCGCCATGATGGCCGACGACCGCGCTACGGTGGACGAGGCCTTCGCCGGCGACATCGTGGGCCTGTTCGATCCGGGCATCTTCTCCATCGGCGATACCGTCTGCAGCGGCAGGAAGCGCGTGCAGTTCTCCGGTATCCCGACGTTCGCGCCCGAGCACTTCGCGCGTGTGTCCCAGGTTGACACCATGAAGCGCAAGCAGTTCGTGAAGGGCATGGAGGAGCTCGCCCAAGAGGGTGCCATCCAGATCTTCCGCGAGCTCGGCGCCGGCATGGAAAGCGTCATCGTGGGCGTGGTGGGCACGCTGCAGTTCGACGTGCTCGAGCAGCGCCTCAAAAGCGAGTACCGCGTGGAGGTGCGCCGCCAGCCGCTCGGCTACACGGATATCCGCTGGGTCGCCAACGAGCCGGGCGAGGTGGATGTGGCGGCCCTCAACCTCACGCGCGACACCCTGCGCGTCGAGGACATGCGCGGCGGCAAGCTCCTGCTGTTCACGAGCCCGTGGAACGTCGACTGGGCGACCGACCACAACCCGACGCTCAAGCTGTCGGAGTTCGGCAACGTGACGTTCTAGGTGCCAGCCTGTTCCACCGTTTCGCCATACAAAGAACGCCGCCGGACCCGCGATGGGTCCGGCGGCGTATTCATAAGGCGCGCAAGCCGCGATGTTTACTGGATGAGCATCGCATCGCCGAAGCTGAAGAAGCGGTAGCGCTGCGAGACGGCCTCGGCGTAGGCGTCCATGATCTGGTCGCGCGTGGCGAAGGCCGAGACGAGCATCATGAGCGTGGAGCGCGGCACGTGGAAGTTCGTGATGAGGGCGTCGACCACGTGGTAGGTCGAGCCGGGCATCAGGTAGAGGTTCGTGGTCGCGTCGGCGCGCACGCAGATGTCGCCGCGGCGCAAGGTGTCGGCGCCGTCCGTGCGGCCCTCGAAGTAGCGTGCGCACACAGGCGGGTTCGCCGCGGGCGCGTCGGCATCGAAAGCGCTTTCGAGCGAGCGGACCGCCGTGGTGCCCACCGCGATGACGCGATGGCCGGATGCCTTGGCCTCGTGCACGGCGTCGACGACCTCGGCCGGCACGTGGTAGCGCTCGGTGTGCATGACGTGCTGCGTGGGGTCGTCCTCCTCCACGAGGCGGAACGTGTCGATACCGACCTCGAGTTCGACGGCGACGAAGCGCGCGCCTTTGGCCTCGATGCGCTCCATGAGCTCGGGCGTGAAGTGCAGGCCCGCCGTCGGTGCCGCGGCGGAGTGCTCCTCCTTCATGGCGTAGACGGTCTGGTACTTCTCAGGGTCGCCTGCGTAATCGGTGATGTAGGGCGGCAGGGGGACATGGCCCGCGGCATGGATCGCCTCGTCGAGCGTGCGGGACTCGCCCGTCGGGCCCTCGCCTGCCGGCGTGAAGCGCACGAGACGGCCGCCGCGGCTCTCGGGCACGAAATCGGTGACCTCGCCGGTCAGCACGACCGGCGACGATTCGGGCGCATGCGCGCCGCCCGCGCGGTACTCGATGACCGCGCCGGGTTTCAGGCGCTTGCCGGGGTTGACCAGGCATTCCCATACGTGTCCGAGAGGATCGATGTCCTCGCGGCGACGCAGCAGCAGCGTCTCGGCGACGCCGCCCGTCTTGGCCTTGCGGCCGATGAGGCGTGCGGGCATGACGCGGGTCTTGTTGATGACGAGCACGTCGCCCGGCTCGATGTAGTCGATGATGTCGCGGAAGATCTTGTGCTCGACGGTGCCGCCGTGCGCAAGCGCGACGCGTCCGTCGCCCTCGTGTGCCGTGCCGCGGCGGTCGAGCACGAGCAGGCGGCAGCTGTCGCGCGGCTCGGCGGGAGCCTGGGCGATGAGTTCCTCGGGGAGGTTGTAATCGAAATCGTCGGTGCGCATGGATATCCTCTTTCGCCAGCCGCGATGCGCGGCGAACGTGCAACGTCGTCTATCCTAGCGCAAGAGACTCGCGCGCGGCCGACCCCGACACCATCATCACGTACGCGACGGTCGATGGGCCGACGTGAAATAACGGCAGGCACCGTCTCACCGCTGGCGTGCGGCGTGAAAAAACGTCGGACGTAATTTCACCGAACTGTATAAAACGGGGGTGGATGGGCATATATAGCAATGAAAAGACAGGCAGTCGCAACGAGGAAGCGACCGAGGTAAGGAGGCGAGTCCAATGGGCACAGAGCAGATAGCGGAAGCCTTTGGGATCGGCTCCGAGGTATCCGAGGTCCGCTAGGTTTTCCGGTGGCGCCCGGTCAGAGCGCAAGGTTTCCCGACGATATGTCGGATGGGACCGATGAAGGGACCGCAGGGCCGCCCAAAGGCACGTATAGTCCCCATTCCTCCGGTAGAGGATCGAAGGTGAGTCCACCCTAATAGAGAGCAAGAGGGCGACCTCGCAGGGATGCGGGGTCGCCCTTCGTGTGTGCCCGGCGTGCGGCGCCGGGCACCTCCTTTGCCGTGGCGGCGCCTTACGCGAGCAGCGCGGCCTTCTCCGGGTGCTTCTCGAACCAGGAGACGGCGTAGCTGCACGTGGGGTGCGCGCGGCGCCCCGTCTCCTCAAGCTCCTCGGCTACGTGCTCGAGCAGCTTGCCGGCGATGCCCTGGCCGCGCAGCGACGTGTCGACGAACGTATGGTTGATCTCGACGATATCGCCGTCGAGCACCGGGAACGTGACCTCTGCCAGCACGCGTCCCTGCGCGTCGACGTACTGGACCGCGTTCGAGTGGATCTCGATCTGAGGGTTATCCATAGCCTGCCAACCTTTCCAAAAGCTGTCGGTCACACCGTTGTACCCTGTCGGCACGGCTCCTCCGGTGCCGGCGTGATACGGTAACGTGCTCGAAACAGGCGAGCGGTCGGCTGTTGCGGGCAAGCGTGGTTGCCGTCATAATCGCCGTTATCCCTTTTATTTCCGGTATGCCGAGGAGCCGCCCATGTCGATGAAGTTCAAGCGCCTGCTGCCCATCCCCAAGGAGATCCGCGAGGAGATGCCGCTTTCGCCTTCGATGGCGGAAAAGAAGGCCGCGTTCGACGCGCAGGTCGCCGACGTGCTCACCGGCAAGGATTCCCGGCGTTTGCTTATCATCGGGCCGTGCTCGGCCGACCGCGAGGACTCGGTGCTCGAGTACGCCTCGCGCCTGGCCGCGCTTGCCGAGCGCGTGCGCGACCGGTTCGTCATCGTCCCGCGCGTCTACACCAACAAGCCGCGCACGAAGGGTACCGGCTACAAGGGCCTGCTGCACAATCCCGACCCCGAGGGTGCGCCCAACCTGCTCGAGGGCGTCAAGGCCATCCGCCGCATGCACCTGCGCGTGGTGGAGGAGACCGGCATGTTCACGGCCGACGAGATGCTCTATCCCTCCAACTACCAGTACCTCATCGACCTGCTCGCCTACATCGCGGTCGGCGCCCGCTCGGTCGAGAATCAGGAGCACCGCCTCGTGGCGTCCGGCGTTCCCATGCCCGTGGGCATGAAGAACCCCACCGGCGGTTCGACCGACGTGATGCTCAACTCCATCTATGCCGCCCAGCAGCCGCAGACCTTCCTGTTCCGCAACTGGGAGGTCGAGACCACGGGCAACAAGCTCGCCCATGCGGTGCTGCGCGGCTACATCGGCGAGGACGGGCTCAACTACCCGAATTACCACTACGAGTACCTGGAGCGCCTGGCGACCAAGTACACCGAGGCCGATTTCGTGAACCCCGCGGCGATCATCGACTGCAACCACGATAACTCCGGCAAGCGTCCGCTCGAGCAGATCCGCATCATGAAGGAGGTGCTCGACTCCTGCCGCCGCTCGCCGGCGATCGGCCAGCTCGTGCGCGGCTTCATGGTCGAGAGCTACCTGGAGGACGGCAACCAGCCGGTGGACGGTGGCGTGTACGGCAAGTCCATCACCGACGCGTGCCTTGGCTGGGAGAAGACCGAACGTCTGGTGCTCGAGATCGCCGACCGCGTATAGCGCGGGCTGCGTTCGCCCATGTGCCGCAACGTGCGCGAGGAGCCGCTTGATATGTCCATGGACGATGCGGAGCCGTTTGCGTCAGAGGCGAGCCGGCGCGCTGCTCGCGGCATGTGCATGGCTCGATTCCTACTTTGCCGCCGTGCCGCCGCTCCCGCTACCCGCGCTCCATCTGATGGGCACGCCGTTCCAGCGGCGCGTGTGGCGGCTTCTGCTTGAGATCCCCTATGGTCGCACGACGACGTACGGTGCGCTCGCGCGCGAATACGAGCGCCGCTTCGGTTCGCGCACCTCGGCGCGGGCAGTCGGTGGTGCCATCGGACGTAATCCCATATCGATTATCGTGCCCTGCCACCGCGTGCTGGGTACAGATGGCTCGATCGCGGGATACGCCGGTGGGGTGAAGCGCAAACGGGCGTTATTGGCGCTCGAGGGCGCCGGGCGTTAGACGCATCGCCTTCGGACCGCGCGAATCCGGTCCGATTTTGGCGTGTATACGTCTAGGGCGCGATTTTTCGGTGCGATCTTCCCATCGGCGGTAGAACGCTGTCGTTTTCCCAGTTGGTTCCTGCGACGTTGTTCACGGGTATCGGAGCGGTGGGGAAGGGAGACCGAAAAATCGCGCCCTAGAACGGTGCCGTCCGTTCGGAATCGGCTGCGCGGCGATTTCTATTCACAATCCCTGAGAAAATACCTGTTGCGCGAACTAATCTATCCACATGCGGAAAAGCGCTGTCGAATCGCCCGTCGCGGCGCGGGCAGCCGTACAATGATGTGCGCCAAAACGTCTGCGAAAGGGTCCGCCATGCTCACGATCGGTTGCCATCTGTCCACGTCCAAGGGGTTCGCCGCCATGGGCGAGACGGCCCTTTCCATCGGCGCGAACACGTTCGCCTTCTTCACGCGCAATCCGCGAGGTGGCAACGCCAAAGCGATCGATCTCGACGATGTGGCGGCCTTGCAGCGCATTTTAGACGACCATGCGTTCGGCCCGCTCGTCGCCCATGCGCCCTACACGTACAACCCCTGCTCGGCAAAGGAGCGTGCACGCGAGTTCGCGCTCGAGGCCATGGCCGACGACCTGCAACGTATGGAGGTGCTGCCGGGCAACTACTACAACTTCCATCCCGGCGCACATGTGGGTCAGGGGGCGGAGCGCGGCATCGAGCTCATCGTCGACACCCTGTGCCACGTGATGTTCGAGGGGCAGCGCACGACCGTGCTGCTCGAGACGATGGCGGGTAAGGGGACCGAGGTCGGCCGCTCGTTCGAGGAACTTGCGGCGATCATCGACGGCGTCGCCCACCGTGCGCCGCAACTTGCCGACCACCTGGGCGTGTGCCTGGATACCTGCCATGTGAGCGATGCAGGCTACGACGTCATCGACGACGTGGACGGCGTTCTCGACGAGCTCGATCGCGTCATAGGGCTGGAGCGGCTCCACGCCGTGCACATCAACGATTCCAAGAATCCGCGCGGCGCCCACAAGGATCGCCACGCCAAGATCGGGGAGGGCTACCTGGGGGCGCCCGAGCTCGGCGGCAGCCCCGAGGTGCTTGCGCGCATCGTGTCGCACCCTGCCCTGCGCGACCTGCCGTTCATCTTGGAGACACCCAACGAGCTGCCGGGATACGCGGAGGAGATCAAGCTCCTTCGCTCCCTCCAGGTGGGAAATTAGTGCCTGTCCCTATTTTCCCTAGTCGAGGAGCCCCAGGTTTTCCTTGGCGGTGAGGATGCGCATCACGCTTTCGTCGATACGCTCCTCGGACAGGGTTCCCGCGCTCACGGCCTCCAGGACACCGTCGTAGGCGAGCTGGAGGTCTTCCGGCATGAGGAGCATGTCGCCACCGGCGGCGAAGAACTGCACGGCCGCCTCATCCGCGGTGTAGTTCTGCGTGATGGCGCCCATGGCGAACGAGTCGGAGATGATGGTCCCCTCGAAACCGAGATCGCCGCGCAGCACATCCCCGATCATGGTCGGGGAGAGCGAAGCGGGCAGTCCGTCCGCCGCGAAGTTCGGCGTCTCGATATGGCCGACCATGACGAGGGGTACACCGGCGTCGATGGCGGCACGGAACGGCTCGAACTCGCAGGATTCGATCTCCTCTCGCGTGCGCTCGGTGTAGACGGCGCCGGTATGGGAATCGCCGGCGGTGTCCCCGTGGCCGGGGAAATGCTTGACGCACGGCGCCACGCCGGTCTCGTGCATGGCCTCGACCTCGGCCGCCACCATCTGCGCGACAAGGTCGGGGTCGCTGCCGAAGGAACGCTCGCCGATCACGGGGTTGTCGGGGTTCGTGAGCACGTCGGCATCGGGTGCGAAGTCGAGGTTGAAACCGATGTCGGCAAGGTAGGTGCCGATCGTCTCGCCGACCTCGGCCGCCTTCGAGGTGTCCTGGGTCGCACCGATCTCGATCATGCTCGGGAACGACGGCACGTCGAAGTATCCCGAGTTGGCGACGCGCGCGACGAGCGGACCGCCCTCCTCGTCGACCGACAAAAACGGTGGGATGCCGGCACCTGCGGCGCAAGCGTGCTCGTAGGTTGCGCTCAGCATGTCACGAAGCTGCTGCTCGCCGATGATGTTCTGGCCGAAATACGCCAAGCCGCCCACAGGGATGTTCGCCAGTGCCGCCGCGGTCGTGTCCCCGGCGGCAACCGCCTGATCGATGCCGGTGAGCCCTTCGGGCGTCACGCAGAACAGCTGTGCCACCTTCTGCTCGAGCGTCATCGTCGCCAGGAGGCTTTCGACACGGGACGGCTCCTCCTCGGCCTGCTGTCCCGGCTTGTCGAATATCTCGGGCAGCTCGATGCCCAACAGCGGTTCCGAACCATCGGACGAAGATGCGCCGCATGCGCTCAGCCCCAGCGCCACGGCGGCGGTTCCGGCGGCGAGGACGCCGCGGCGGGTGATGGGTTTGCTCGTTGCTGACATGCTGACTCCCAGGTTCTGCGATTCGAGTACGGTTGTGCCTTAGCATCCCATGTGCACCCACCCGATGGCAAGTCCTTCAACCGTTGTATGTCGATTTGTTACTTAAACAGGTGCGTTTTTCGGTCGTGGATGGGTCGCGCGTCCGACCGCGTAGCCGCGCCTTGACAGGCCGAGCGCACCTAAAACGACGAGGGCCCGCATCGGCGGGCCCTCGAGATCAGCAGGTTGTCGCCGGCAGGCGCCTACAGGGCGCTGCGGTAGATGGCGCGGGCGTCGTCGAGCGTCAGCTTCTTAAAGGAGCCGAACAGCTCGCCGCGGTTGATGGTGAGGCCGGGCATGAGCTTCTCGATATCGTCCTCGGTCATGCCGAACTCGGACAGCGTGCGCGGCATTCCGAGCGAGACGAAAAAGTCCTGCAGCTCGTCGATGGTGGCCTCGACCGCATCCTCGACGGCGCGCTCGGGGGTGATCTCCTCGTCGATATCGGACAGGTCGTCGACCTCGGGGTCGACCGGCTCGATGCCGAAAACCTGGCTGCCGAACTCCAAGAAGCGCTCGGGGTGCTCGCGCCACACATAGCGCATCCATGCGGGGAAGATCACCGCCAAGCCGGCGCCGTGCGTGATGGTCGTGTCGAACGCGGACAGCTCGTGCTCCAGGCCATGGCAGGTCCAGTCGCCGTCACGGCCGCCCGGCACGCCCATGCCGAGGCCGGCCAGGCCGTTGTGGGCGAGCGTTCCCACCCACATGATGTTGGCGCGCGCGTCGTAGTCCTCGGGGTTCTCCATCACGCGCGGGGCGGCCTCGATCACCGCGCGGATCATGCCGCACGCGATGTTGTCGGTGACGGGGACCGCGGGCTGGCCCGAGAAGAAGCGCTCCATGATGTGGGCGATCATGTCGGTGACACCGGCGGCCGTCTGGTACGGGGGAAGCGTGAACGTGAGCTCGGGGTCCATGATGGCGAGCACGGGACGGTTGAGGTCGGTGTTGAGGCCGCACTTGAGGTGTTCCTCGTCGTTGCTGATCACGCACGAGTTGGACGCCTCGGAACCCGACGCGGGGATGGTGACCACGCAGGCGAGCGGCAGGCGGTCGGTCGGCGTGGCGCGCTTGCGCCAGAAATCCCACGCGTCGCCGTCGTATACCGCGCCGAGCGCGATGGCCTTCGCGGCGTCCATGGCCGAACCGCCACCGACGGGCACGATGACATCGGCGTCGAATTCGCGGGCGAGCGCGATGCCCTCGCGCACCGAGGCCATCTCGGGGTTGGGGCGCACGCCGCCGAGCTCGGTGTGGGCCACGCCCGCCGCGTCGAGCGACGCCTTGACGCGGTCGAGGGTGCCCGTGCGGACCACGGAGCCCTGGCCGTAAACGATCAGGGCGCGCTTCCATCCAAGGGCCGCGATCTCCTCGCCGGTGCGGTCGGTGACGCCGCGACCGAAGACGAAGCGCGTGGGGGAGTAGAACTTGAAATCGTTCACAAGGATTCCTTTCGCTTACATGGCGGCGGGCCCGGTGCCCATGCCGCCATCGACCTTAGTATCCGAGGCTCTCGCCGATGAGGATGACCTTGATGCGCCCCTCGTGACGCGAATGGCGCGTGACGACCATCTGGCAGCACATGCAGCGCTCGCTATGGCACTCGGAGCATACACCCGCGACCTCGCAGGGCGTGTTCGTATGGAGACGTGCGGCGTTGAGCGGGCAGGCTATGGTGCGAACGCGCTTGAAGCCGGCGTCGACATCGGCGACGAGCTTGTTCATGCCCACGAGGACGATGACGTGCTCGGGTCCATGGAGGAGCAGCGACAGGCGGTCGGAGTTGCCGTCGATGTTCACGAGCTCGCCGTCGACGGTGAGCGCGTTCGCGCTCATGAAGAACCAATCTGCCGAGGTGCGGTCGCGCCACATCTCGCGCTTCTCCTCGGGCGTGGTCGCCGTCGTGCGGTCGATCATGCGCCAGTTGCCCTGCTCGAGTGCGGCTTTCACGCCGGTCTCGGTGAAGGTGGAGGTGCCGCCCCAGGTGATGGAGTCGCCTTCCGGGATCATGCTGCGCACGAGCTCGACGGCTTCCTCGGAGGTCTCGCAGTAATAGCCCTCCATATTGCGACGCTTGAGGTTCTTGATGACGGTCGCCGCGGTGGTGCGGTACGAGGCGTGCTTGGTGTCTTCCATGGGTTCCCCTCTCTTTCGCGCGTGCATCGAGTCGATTGTACCCCCGATGGGCGGACGGGATGCCCAAAGCGATGGACCGCGTATCGTGGCTCCTCGACGAGATTCGCCCTGCCGCGTCGAGGCGACAGGGCGAATCTCAATTCCCGATGCTATTCGTATCGTGCCAAGCTGGCGTACCGTCGGGGAGCACGCCGGTTTTCGCGGCGTGCCGAGAGCCGGTTACGCCAGGGAGGCCCCCAGGTCGTTGCAGGCGGAGATGGCCTCATCGTCGGGCTCGTTGTTGGCGATGACGGTTCCGGCGATAGAGGCGCCGGCCTCCTCCGCGTCGTCCTTCCACGTATCCATCCATTCGCCCGTGCCCCAGTCGTAGGAGCCGAACAGGGCGATCGTCTTGCCGCTAAGTTCCGGCTTGACGTCGTCCCACATCGGCTGGAACTCGTCGCCCTCGAGTTCCTCGTCACCCATGGCGGGGCAGCCGAACGCGATGGCGTCGTAGCCGGCAACGCCATCCGCACCGAAATCGGAAGCCTGCACGATGTCGACCTCGGCGTTCTTGGCGCTCGCACCGTCGGCGACGGCTTGCGCCATCGCCTCGGTGTTGCCGGTTCCGCTCCAAAAGACGACTGCGATCTTGCTCATGTATCGATCCTTTCTATCGAGTCCGACCCTCTGTCGGACGGTTACCGTGTGGGGGAGACGGCGAGTTGCGCGAGCCGGCAGCCCTGCTGATGGGCGCGTGCGTAGGCGGCCGCGCATCGCCGGAAGCGCTCGAACGTCGCCAGTGCGCCTTCGAGGTCCGCGTAGACCTTCCAGGGGCCCGCCGCCAGATAGTCGCGCCCGTGGTGCTCGATGAATCCCATGACGTCCTCATAGGGATAGCCGAGGAAGAATCCCAGCTCGTGTGGAAAGCCCGAGCTGCATCCGCGCTTCGTGCAGGGGCAGGCGGAGCTGTCCGTCCGCGTCCTCGTGCGCTTCGGTTCCCGCATGGATTGCAGCTGTTCGCCGAGCATGCGCAGGCTGTTCTCGAGCGAAGCGGTATCATAGCCGAGCCGCGCGAGCGTTTTCGTCGCCCGTGGGTCGCGCAGGTACGCTTCGAGCGCCTGCGGTCGGTATACATAGACCAAGGCTCCACAGGCGCGCCATGCGAGGACGCGGATCGCGATCGTGGCGGGTGCAAGCTGGTCTGCGCATGTATCGACCGCGTCGCGAAGCGCGGCCCTGTTCCGCGCCCCATGCGTCCCTTCGGTGAAGTTGCCCGGAAACGTGAACAGGCTCGCCGGTTTCAGAGCCGCGAGCGTAGGGGAGCAGTGACGCACGAGTGCGCCCTCGAGGGTGGGCGTGTCGATCGTTCGTGTCATACGGCCTCCTGACGCGCATGCGGACTAACAAGTTAACCACAAGTAACTTATAGCGGAAAACGATCAGGGTCAAGAAAAAAGTAACCCACAGCAAACATTTTTTGCATTTCGGAGTATAGTGAGGGAACCGGGCCGCATATCAGGTCCGTATCGAGCGAAAGGGATCGCTATGGAGGACGTTTTCACACCGGGCAACATCATCGTGTTCGTTATCGTGTCCATCGGGCTGGTGGTGGGGGTCCGCCGAGCGCTCGCAGGGCTGATGCGGGGACAGAGCTGCTGCTCGGACGGCGCGACAGCTCGCCGACACCGTGGGCCCGCAGCCGCCGACGTCGATGAGTCGCGCTATCCGTTCGAGGTCGAGCTTTCCATCGCGGGCATGAGCTGCCAGGGATGCGCCGCCACCGTCGCCGATGCGCTCAACAGCGTGCCCGGTACGTGGGCCACGGTCGACCTCGCGACGAAGACCGCGCATATCCACTCCAAGGAACCGATCGATATCTCCGCCTACGAGGCCGCCGTGCGGGACGCCGGGTACCGCGTCCTGCGACCTTAGTACCCGCCGCCCGCGCACCCGTTTCAGCGACCACGACGCCGCGACCGCGACGTCGGCCTCAGGGCCGCCAGAGCTTCCAGATGTCGTCGAAGGGGATCATGTCGTCCCCCAGATACAGCCGACGGCGCTCGGGTTCGATGGCGCGGATGACGCCGGCGCGCGTCTTGTATCCCCCGCGGTCGTAGTAGGTGATGCGCACGAGGTCGCCGCGGCGCATCTGCATGATGGCGCGCGAAAGCTCCTCGCCTTCCTCATCGGTGAGCTCGTGGCGGGGCTCCACGATGCGCTCCTGCTCGCGCACGAGGTCGTAGTAGCCGGTCAACGCCGCGAAGGGCATGAACTGGGCCGCACGGCTCGCGCGCGGTCGCCCGTCGGCGCGCCGCGTGGCCCGATCGCGCGAGGCACCGCCCGGAACCGTCGCGGGCTGTTCGACCGGCGTGAACTCCAAGTTTCCCCAGGGCGACGCCATCCGTCGCGTTTTCGGGTTCTCAGGCATGATGGCCTCCCACCTGCTCGTTGCGTTCGCGTCCCGTGGCGCCCTGTTTGTAGCTCGTGCCCCGCAGCAGGGCGTTTTTGCCGTACTTGCCGCGCACGGCGAGCATGGCGTCGGCAAGATCGCGCTCGCTTTGCTCGGCCTGCACGTCGGTGAACAGGTCGACTGTCGCGAACTCCTCGGGCAGCAGGCCGCCGAACCCTATGTTCACGCGCTTGATGGGCCGCGCGGGGTCGACGATCTCGGTATACAGCGCATCGAAGCGCGCCATGAGCCGCTTGAAGGAGTTGGTGCGCTCGCCCAGCTTGCGCGAGGCCTCGGCGTACCCATAGGCGCGGCGTCCCCGGACGGTGCGCCTGCCGTGCTCGCCGGTGAACACGGTGCTCGGCGAGGCGGCGTCCGGGTCGCGAAGGGCCTGCCGCGCGCGTATGCCGTCGGCGCTGTAGGATGAGGTGCCCTGCGCTCCATGGGGCGCACTGACGGTATCGGGGAGCAACCCATGGTCGCTCGCATGCTCCACGCCGCAGCTGTCGGTGATCCGCGCGCTGCCGCTCGCACCCAGGCGCGCCAGGTCGCGCTGGTCGCTGGCATACCCCACATACAGCGATATGCCGTCGCATACCGCGTGCTTCGCCACCAGGTCGAGCACCGAGGCGTCCACCATCTCGCGCAGCACCGTGCGCGCCTCGTCGTAGCTGTAGTTGCGTGGCAGCACCTGCCCGCTCGTGATGGAGGTCGCCTCGGGCACGTACGCGTGGATCTCGGCGATGGTGCAGGGCTCCACGCCGTGGGCATGGTCGATGAGGTATTCCGCGTTCACGCCGAACTCGCGGTACAAGATCCGCTCGTCGAGCGCCGCCACGCCCATGAGGTCGGCCACGCCGTACTTGGCGAGCCGCGCCGCGATGCCCGGGCCGATACCCCAGATATCGGTGATGGGGCGGTGGCGCCAGATCTGCTGGCGGAACAGCTCCTCATCGAGGTAGCCGATGCCGTCGTCCACGTGCTTGGCCGTGATGTCGAGCGCCACCTTGGCCAGGAACAGATTGGTCCCGATGCCCGCCGTGGCGCGGATACCGCAGCGGGCGAACACGGCATCCATGAGCTCCCGGGCGAACGCACGTGCCGTCGTGTGGTAGAGCGAAAGGTAGGGCGTGGCGTCGATGAAGCATTCGTCGATGGAGTACACGTGGATGTCCTCGGGACTCACGTATTCCAGATAGATGCCGTAGATCTTGGCCGACACCTCCATGTAGTGGCGCATGCGCGGTTTGGCCATGATGTAGTCGATGTTCTCCGGGATGTCGAACACGCGACAGCGATTGCGCACGCCGAGCTTCTTCATGGCGGCGGATACCGCCAGGCAGATGGTCGTGCGTCCACGGTCGGGGTCGGCCACCACGAGGTTGCAGGTCAGCGTGTCGCGCCCGCGATCGGCACATTCCACGGACGCGTAGAACGTCTTGAGGTCGATGCATAGGTAGACTTTGCCGTCGCTGCGCTCGTTCACGGCCCGACCCTCCTTCGATAGCAAACATCTGTTCTGGAACGTTTGTTCGATAATAGAGGGCCGCGTGGACAAAAGTCAAACGCGCAGGCGGACGTACGGGTCGTTTTCGTATCCGCCGGTAGGGAAGGCGAGGGGAGGCCGGCGCCGTTCGGCCGCGCGCGATTCTCCATAGAATCGCGGCATGGTCCGAGCCGCGCTCAGAGTCCCGCCGGCCAGCGGCTCATCGCAAGGTCGACGTGCGTGTCGTCGCGAAAGACCACGCCCTCGTCTTCGAGCAGGGCGCGCTGCGCCTCGGGTCCGCCGAACGCGAAACCCTCGCAGATGCGCCCGTCGGCGAAGACGACGCGATGACAGGGGATCTCGCCGGGACGGGGGTTCGCATGCAGGGCATATCCCACGTATCGGGCACGCCGCGGCTCGCCGACGAGCTTGGCGATCTGGCCGTACGTCGCCACGAAACCCTCGGGGATCTGCTCGACCGTCTCGTAGACGCGCGAGAAGAAGCCGTCTCGTTGTGATGTCTCGCCCATGGGGAATCCTTTCGGTGCGCGGTGCACCTTCCATTATGCCAGCGCACGACCTCGGAAGCCGGTCAGACTCGCGAATAAGTTTCGGTCGGTTAACTTATGGAGAGCCTGTGAATCGCGCGGCAACGCTATACACCCTCTGGATAGTTCACTATAGTTAACTCAACGAAGCAGGAGGTACAGGCGATGAAATAGACCTCCCTTCGTCACATGATTGCATCCCTCCCCTCTGTGCGATCATCGTTGTGTCTCGAAGGCGCCCGTCATCCCGACAGATGGCGGGCGCCTTCACGTGTGTGTGATGCGCGGGCGGGGGGGTGCGGACCGAAGGAACGGGTCGTGCGGCTATCCCAGATGGGCCTGGACGTGCCGCGCGAAGCTCTCCCATGACCAGTCGTCGGCATCCTCGGGAAGCTTGTCGGGCGAAACGGCGCGGAACAGGCAGCTGGGCACCTCATGCTGCCGCAGGTTCTTGGCGATGCACGGCGTGCAGCCCCGATCGTGGTTCACCGGGTGACAGGGACAGGCGTGATCGGTGCAGGTGCAAAACGGTACCTCGGACATGACCGGCTCCTTTCAAGACGTGTGCGGGGAGGTAGGTTCGTCGGTGTCCCGATATCTAGATGATATGCTCCAGCAGCTCGCAAAAGGCTCCCTCATCGGCGGACGCGCCAAGGACGAGGTCGCAAAACGGCAGGATGTCGGCCGAGGCGTTGGCGACTCCGACGCCCAGGCCCGCCGCACGGATCATGGCGAGGTCGTTGGCTGAGTCTCCCACGCCCACGGTCTGCTCCATCCCGATGCCCAGCATGTCGGCGAGATGGGCCAGGCCGGTGCCCTTGTCGACGCCATGGGGGACGAACTCCACGTAGCGGTTGGAGGAGTGGGTGATGTCCACGAGCTGCGGGTCGAGTGTGGGTCTCAGGCGCTCGCCGAGCTCCTTGGCGCGGTCGAACACGGGATCCATGAAGATGATCTTGGGGAACTCCTCGTCGCCGGCGAGCTCGAGCGCGTCCTGGGTGTCGTCGAGCTCGACGATACCGGACAGGTTGGCGACGTAGCGGCGCTCGGTCTCGTTCAGGAACTGCGTGAAGATCGTGCCGCTCTCGGTGTAGACGTGCATGCAGATGCGATGCGCGACGGCGTAGCGATAGAGCCGCTCGATGCTCGCACGGTCCATCACGGTGCGCAGCAGCGGTTCGGGGTCGCCGACGCGGTTGATGAAGCCGCCGTTGTACGAGATGACGTAGCTCCCCTCGAGCAGCGCGGGATCGATGCTCGACAGGCTGTCCATGATGGAGCCGTAGGGGCGCCCGGAGCTCGGCACGAACAGGATGCCGAGCTCGCGCATGCGTACGAGGGCCTCGATATTCGCGGGCGGCACGCGATGTTGCGCCCCCAGAAACGTCTCATCCATGTCAGAAGCGACGAGTCGGTACATCGTTCCTCCTCAGGTGCGTATCGGGGGCGCGTGAAAGACGGGTTTCGTCAGTAGACCATCCCCATGGCCTCGCGGACCTCGGCGAGCGTGGCCTCGGCGATCTCGTTGGCGCGACGGTTGCCCTCGTGGAGCACGTCCTTCACGTAGTCGAGGTTGTTCTCGAACTCGTGACGGCGCTCGCGGATGGGCGCGAAGTAGGTGTTCACGGCCTCGGTCACGTACTTCTTGAGCTGGCCGGAGCCGCCCATGCCGATCTCCTCGGCGATCTCGATCTCGGAGCGACCGGTGCAGATCGCGGCGGTGGACAGCAGGCCGGACACGCCGGGGCGGTTCTCGGGATCGAAGGTGATCATGCGCTCGGAGTCGGTCTGGCTCTTCTTGATGCGCTTGGCGGTCTCCTCGGCCGTCATCGAGATCGAGATGGCGTTGCCGTAGGACTTGCTCATCTTGCGGCCGTCGAGGCCGGGCAGAAGCGGCGTCTCGGACAGCAGGGCGTCGACCTCGGGGAAGACCTTGCCGTAGCGGTTGTTGAACTTACGGGCGATCAGGCGGGTGAGCTCGATGTGCGGCAGCTGGTCGCGGCCGACGGGCACCACGTTGCCCTTGCAGAACAGGATGTCGCAGGCCTGGTGCACCGGGTAGGTGAGCAGAAGCCCGGTGAGCTCATGGCCGGAGGCCTCCATCTCGGCCTTGACCGTGGGGTTGCGCTGCAGCTCGGCCTCGGAGACGAGCGACAGGAACGGCAGCATGAGCTGGTTGCATGCCGGCACGGCGGAATGCGCGTAGATCATGGTCTTGTCGGGGTCGATGCCGCAGGCGAGGTAGTCCATGACCATGTTGTACACGTTGTCGGCGATGTGCTCGGTGGTGTCGCGGTCGGTGATGACCTGGTAGTCGGCGATGAGGACGTTGGTCTTGACGCCCATGTCCTGCAGCTCGACGCGGCCCTTGAGCGTGCCGAAGTAATGCCCCAGGTGCAGGCGGCCGGTGGGGCGGTCGCCGGTCAGCATGGTGTACTTGCCGGGGTTCTCCGTGAGGTCGGCGCGGATCTTGTCGCTGCGCTCGAGGGCGGTTTCGTAGCTGCGTTCGTTGGGCATAGTCGATCTCCTTTTGACGGATGGGTCGGATGGGGGAGTGAGAGGCGTGTTACCGGTGCTTCTTGCGGTCGGGTGCGCGATGGCCGTGCGACGCGTGCTTGCCGCCGCGCGTGGGATGCAGGACCTTCTCGGCCATCTCGCGGTACTGCTCGCGCTGTTCGCGCCTGAGTTCGCGCTGGGCGCGCTCCTCCTCGGCAAAGGCGGGGTCGTCGGGGGTGACGAGCTCGTCTTGGTGCGTCTTGGGGTTGTAGTGGTGGCGCAGCACCGGCTCGAACAGGTGCAGGCGCACGGCGAAGGCGATCGAGCAGAGCGTGAGCACGATGAAGATCGCCACGCGGAACGGCACGGCGACCTGGTTGATCAGAGCAGCGCCGACGGACAGCAGGATGCACCACGCGTAGATGAACAGCACCGCCTGGCGCTGGTCGTAGCCCTCCTGGATGAGACGGTGCTGGATGTGGCCCTTGTCCGCCTGTCCGATGCTCACGCGTCCGCGCATGCGGCGCACGATGGCGGCGAACGTGTCCAGGATGGGGACGCCCGCCACGATGAGCGGGATGATGAGCGAGGTGAGAGCTGCCGTACGCGAGACGTTCAGCAGCGAGATCGACCCGAGGGCGAAGCCCAGCAGCAGCGATCCCGAGTCGCCGAGGAAGATGCTGGCGGGATGGAAGTTGTAGCGCAGAAACGCCAGACAGCAGCCCACGAGCGCGATGGCGAGCGCCGCGGCGTCGACGCGGCCCGCGAGCACGGCGAACGAGAACATCGAGAGGCCGGCGATGGCCGAGATGCCCGATGCCAGGCCGTCCAGGCCGTCGACGAGGTTGATGATGTTGCTGTAGGCGACCAGGTACACGATGGTGATCGGGTAGCCGATCCACCCGAGCTGGATGTCCGCGCCGCCCATGGGGTTGACGATAGAGTGGATCACGGTGCCGCCCGCGACGGCGACCGCGGCGGCCAGGACCTGCCCGGCGAGCTTGACGCGCGGCTTGAGCGAGACCACGTCGTCGATGGCGCCGGTCAGAAAGATGAGCAGGAAGGACACGGCGAGCATGGGGTAGTTGACGGTCATGCTCGGGTGCGAGATCAAGACGGGCGGCCATCCCAGGTGCCACGTGCCGAGCAGCTGCACGATAAAGGCCACGACCAATCCCACGAAGACCGCGACACCGCCCATGCGGGGGATGGGCGTCTTGTTGATGCGGCGTTTGGCAGGATAATCGACGGCGTCCAAGCGGATGGCGAGGCGCTTGGCGAGCGGCACGCACGCGAAGGTGGTGATGAACGCGGCGGCCGCCACGCATATGTAGGGCACGACGAAATCCATGTGCAACCGTTCCACCAAAGGTACGAGACGTCCATCAGATCGATGCCGCGCGGTGGTTCCGGGCAGGTTCGACCGTACATCCGTACATCCGACCGCGACGACCCAACCCATGATACACAAGGTTGTGCGACACGTCGGCAGAACATGCCGGCAACACCGTCACACCAGATATTCCGCGGGAGCGCGACCGCGCGCGGTGTTCGACATGTCCCAAAAGGGGGCAGGAGAAAAATGGGACATGGGGGAGGTCTGCGGCGTGTCGGTCCGTTTGCCGCCGGTCCCCGTATTCCTGCGGGCGGGACGTGTCCGTTTCGTCTATCATGTCGACTATGAATGAGCCGCTCGCACGGCATACGGCTAAGGAGCGTGGACTATGGCTGAGCGCAACAGGAACCCCCGCAAGATGGCGCGTGCGGACGCCGCCAAGAAGCACACCGAGCAGATGGCCGCCCGCTATGGGCGCGAGATCGACCGCTCGTTCGAGGGGACGGTGCGCTACGACCGTCAGCCGGCTGCTCCCGAGGAGGGCTGCGTGCCGAAGGTCAGCATCATGGCGACCGATGCCGTCTCCGCCATCTTGGAAAACGGCCGCGGTCGCGCTGAGTTCTGCGATCTGGCCGTACTCGACTTCGCTTCGTTCGTGAACCCCGGCGGCGGCTACATCCGCGGCACGATGGCGCAGGAGGAGGCCCTGTGCACCGAGTCCTACCTGTATAACGTGCTCGAGCGCTTCGGCGACTGGTACACCGAGAACCGCCGCCGCAACCTCAACTGCGAGCTGTACCGCAACCGCGCGCTGGTCGTGCCCGCCGTGCGCTTCGGCCGCGACCGCATCCATGCCTACGCCGACGTCATCGTGGCCGCCGCGCCCAACGCCCGCCGCGCCCGCGCCGACTACAAGGTCTCCGACGAGATGCTGACGCAGACGATGCGTGACCGCATCGCGTTCGCGCTCGCCCTCATCGATGCCCAGGGTAAGAAGAAGGCCGTGCTGGGCGCGTACGGCTGCGGCGTGTTCGGCTGGGATGCGAGCATGGTCGCCGAGATGTTCCGCGAGGAGCTCGCCTCTGGTACGCATGCGCTCGAGGAGGTCATCTTCGCCATTCCGCGGACGCGCTACGACGACAACCTGGCGCGCTTCGAGCATGCGTTCGCCGCGTTCCCCGACAAGAACGAGCAGTCGTTCGCCGAGGCGCAGGCCGCGCGCGCTGCGGCTGCCGCGCAGGTCGTCCAGGACGACGATGAGGATGAGGACGATTGGCGGAAGTACCTGTAATGGGTCGTGCCCCCCGAGGCTTTGCCGGCGTGCCCGACACGCTCGGCTTCCATATGGATATCGACGAGCTGCGCGGCCGCATGGGCGAGGGTGACGCCTTGGTGTCCAACACCGTGCTGTGCGATCACGAGCTGTGCTACGAGGAGGCGAACGAGGCGACCTTCGAGACGGCGCTGTTCCGCGGCTGCCTGTTCGAGGGCGTGGACTTCTCGGGCTGCACGTTTCGCGACGTGCGCTTTTCCGGATGTCGCTTTATCCGCTGCTCCATGGACCGCGCATGGCTGAACCGCGTCGATGTCGTCGACTGTTCGGGGCCGGGACTCAGCTTGGCGCAGGCACGCATCGCGAGCACGCTGTTCTCATCGTGCGATTTGAGCTACGCGAACCTGTCCGAGAGCTCGATCGACCGACTGCGCGCGGTCGGCACGCGTTTTTGCGAGGCGGCGATGCAGCGCGCCAAGCTCAAGCATGTCGAGCTCGACGGGTGCGACTTGACGCGGCTCGATGTGTTCGGTACCCCGCTTTTCGGCATCGATGTATCGAGCTGCACGTTTGCGGCGCCCGTGCTTTCGGCCGACTACCGCGAGCTTCGCGGCTGCACGGTCAGCCCCGAGCAGGCGCTAGCCCTGGCCGAGCTATTGGGTGTCCGCATCGCCGAGGATTGACGGCGTTTGAGCTGTCGACGGGACGCGGGGGATGCGCATGCGTGCTTTGCCGCCGTTTTTGAGCCGGTGTTTCCGACGTTCCCGTTTACGGTTCGGTTTTGGAGGGCTCTTCCGAGTAGACGTCAAAGCACCGAGCTCTCCACCTGCAGGTCTTCTGCACTCCTGGGCCTTTCTACTCGGGGTATCCGCTCAAAACCGAACCGTAAACGCGATGGTTGAAACGAACATGTCCCCAACCAACCGTAAACGAGATGGGTTGAAACGAGCACGTCCCCAACCAACCCATGGAAATATGCATATGACCTTGCATTCTTTAGCGTGGAAAAGCGCCATTACCATTCGCCACGATAGGTTGTAGCAGCACAAATGCTACGCATAAATAATCGGGTGTCGCATTATTCTCGCGACCCAACATGCATAATCGCGGTACTATTATGCGCGTTGTATTGGAAAACCAACGGAGGTTCGTATGGCATCCAACCAAACCGGCTCGGACATCGAGCTCGAGCCGAACGAGGGGAAACAGGCCGAACAGAAGGTCATGATCTCCTCGTACACCATCCTCATCGTCATCACGCTGCTCGTGGGCGTGGCGACGATCCTGCTGGCGCAGGTCGTTCCCGACATCACGGCGGCATCGCTGTCCGACATCCTCGTGTCGCCCATCTCGGGCTTCCTCGACGGTATCGAGGTTTCGCTGTTCCTGCTGCTGCTCGGCGGCTGCCTGGGCATCGTGAACAAGCTCGGCGCCCTCGACGCCGGTATCGCCGCGCTCGTCCGTGCGCTTCACGGTCACGAGACGGTGCTCATCGCCGCCATCATGGCGGTCTTCGCCGTCATGGGCTCCACCTACGGCTTCTGCGAGGAGACCATCCCGTTTTACGCCCTGCTGTCGGCCACGCTGTTCGCGGCGGGCTTCGACACGATGGTCGCGAGCGCCGCGGTGCTGCTCGGCGCCGGCGTGGGCTGCCTCGGCTCCACGGTCAACCCCTTCGCGGTGGGCGTCGCCATCGACTCGCTGTCCAGCGTGGGCATCGAGGCCAACCAGGCCATCGTGATCGGTCTCGGCCTCATCCTCACCGTGGTGAGCTATGCGATCGCCCTGTTCTTCATCCTGCGCTACGCCAACCGCGTGCGTCGTGACAAGGGTTCGACCATCCTGTCGCTGCAAGAGCAGAAGGCCGCCGAGGAGGCGTACGGCAAGGACGCCGACGCCGCCACGACCCAGACGCTCGAGTTCACCCCCAAGCGCAAGATCGCGCTCGCGCTGTTCGGCCTGTCGTTCGTGGTCATGATCTGCGGCTTCATCCCCTGGGAGGACTTCGGCGTGACCATCTTCACCGCCGGTGGCGTCTACGACGAGGCTGCCGAGGCCTGGTCGGTCATGCCGTGGAGCGGCCTGCTCACCGGCAACCCCATCGGTGAGTGGTACTTCAACGACGCGTCCGTGTGGTTCTTCATCATGGCGATCATCATCGGCATCCTGGGCGGCCTGCATGAGAACGAGATCGTCGACGGCTTCCTCGACGGCGCCGGCGACATGATCGGCGTCGCCCTCATGGTCGGCCTGTCGCGCGCCATCTCGATCCTCATGGGCGAGACCGGTTTGGACATCGTGATCCTCGACAACGCGTCGGCGGCCCTCGCCGGCACGAGCGCGCTCGTCTTCGGTCCGCTGTGCTATCTCGTGTACCTGGGCCTGTCCGTGGTCATCACGTCCACCTCGGCCCTGGCGACCATCTCTATGCCCATCCTCGGGCCCCTGGCCGCCAACCTGGGCTTCCCGCCCGAGGTCATCATCGCGATCTTCTGCGCTGCCAACGGCCTGGCGAACCTGTTCAGCCCCACGGCGGTGTTCCTGCCCGGCCTGCTGCTCGCACGCGTGCAGTATCCCACCTGGCTCAAGTGGGCGCTCGTGCCCATCATCGTGATCGCGGTGGCGAGCGTCGTCATCACGACCGGTGCGTTGATGGTGCTGTAACGTTCACGCTGCCATCCGGCGACGTTCTGGCCCGCCGTGTCCCCTATTCGTGGGGCACGGCGGGCTTTTGCGTTGCGGCGGGGTTCGGTGCAGGTGGTACCGAGGTGGGGTAGGCCAGCTGCCAGCCGTGATTCCGTGCAGGCGGGTGGGGCTCTGTGCTGGTCCGTGGGCTTCGCGCTGGCGGGCAGGGCACCGTACTGACAACAGAAACTCAGCGCTGACGGGTGGAGCTTTGCACCGATGGCGGGAACTCAGAACTGACACTCGAGACCCTGTATTGACGGTAGAAACTCACTACTGACACAAACCCTCTTATTGAGCCCGGTTGTGTCAGTAGTGAGTCTTGCTTGTCAGTACGGAGTTCTGCCTGTCAATGCTGAGTTCCCACTGTCAGTGCGGGGCCCCAATTGCCGGGGTCGAGCCCCGCGCGCCAACCCAGCAGGCCACGCGCCTATCGTTTCTGTACGGCGCGTGGCCCAAGAGTTTTCAGAAGCGGCTCGTGCGATGACGTTCCCGTCAACCGCGATGCTGCCACATGTGGTCGACCGGACCGGAGCCGTGGCCCAGGTCCAGGCCGGCGGCAAGGGCGCCCGTGAGGTAGGCCTTGGCCTGCTCGACCGCCTGTGGGACGTCGAGTCCGCGGGCAAGACCGCAGGCGATGGCCGACGAGAGCGTGCAGCCCGTCCCATGCGTGTTGTCAGTGTCGATGCGCTCGTGGCGAAACCAGGTGAGCCGGGGTTCCGCATCGCCGTCGGCGGCGGGCTCGGCGAGCACATCGTTGGCGTCCGCCACGCCGTGGCCGCCCTTGACGAGCGCGGCGCAGCCAAAGCGGCGCGCGAGCTCGGTCGCCGCGGCGGCCTGCGCTTCCTCGCTATCGATCGTGCGTCCCGTGAGCGCCTCGGCTTCGGGTATGTTAGGCGTGATGACGCGGGCGAGGGGAAGCAGCTTGCCGGTGAGTGCCTCGCTCGCACTGTCGCTGATCAGGCGTGCGCCCGACGTCGCGACCATGACCGGGTCGACCACGATGTTCGCGGCCTTCCACTTTTCCAGCCGCTCGGCGATCGCCTCGATGATGGCCGACGACGACACCATGCCGATCTTCACCGCCGCAGGGGGAATGTCCTCGAACACGGCGTCGATCTGCTCGGCGACGAAGGCCGGCGTGGCCTCGAGCACGTCACGCACGCCCAGGGTGTTCTGCGCGGTGAGCGCGGTGATGGCCGTCTCGGCAAACAGCCCGTTGGCGGCGATGGTCTTGATGTCGGCTTGGATGCCGGCGCCACCGCTCGAGTCGGACCCGGCGATCGAGAGCACGGCAGGCGCGGTAAAGCGACAAGATGGTGCCAGGTTCAAACTTGTCAGCTTGTCCGCCAGCTCGCGCGTGGCGGCCGTGATGTCGTCGGCGGCAAAGATCGCCGACACCACCGCTGCACCCGCAACGCCGGTGCCGTCGAGCACGTCGAGCGTGTCGGCATGCAGACCGCCGATACCCACCACGGGGATATCCACGGCAGCGCAGATCGCAGCGAGTTCGTCACGCGTGACGTCGACCGCGTCCGGCTTGGTGGGGGTGGGGATGAGCGCGCCAACGCCCAGGTAGTCCGCGCCTGCGGCCTCGGCGGCGCGCGCCTGCTCCACGGTCTGCGCCGACACGCCGATGATGGCGTTGGGCCCCAGCACGCGTCGCGCCTCGGCGCAGGCGGTGTCGGACTGGCCCACGTGCACGCCGTCGGCACCGGAGCGCCGTGCCGCCTCGACGTCATCGTCGATCAAAAACGGCACGTGCGCCGCGCGGCAGATCGGCAGGATGGTCGCCGCTTCGGCGACGAGCTCGTCGGTCGTCATGTGCTTCTCGCGCAGCTGCACGAAGGTGGCGCCGCCGTCGATCGCCTGCTGCACGCATGCGGCGAGCGTGCGGCCATGCAGCCATGCGGAATCCGTCACGGCGTACAGGAACATGCCGGCACGGATGTCCGCGGGCGTCCAGGGCCCGCGGGCAACGGCGGCCATTACAGCTCCTCCACGCGTGCGCCGGCGACGAGCGTCGCGGCGTCCATGTTGCAGATGGCGTCGAGCAGGTAGGTGCGCAGGCTGCCGTTGCCGTCGGCGGGCGTCATGCGCGCCGCGGCGATCTCACCGGCAAGGCCGTGGCCGGCGATGGCGGCGACGGTGGCATCGAAGACGTCGTCGGGGTTGGCGACGGCGTAGGCGGCGACCACACAGGAGAGCATGCAGCCAGTGCCGGTGATCTTGCCCATGGTGGCCACGCCGTTGCGGATGGCGACCGCACGGTCGGCCGAGGCCACGATGTCGATAGCGCCGGTGATGGCCACGACGGCGCCGAGCTTCGCAGCGAGCTCGCGCGCGAACGCGGCGCTCGCGGCGAGGTTGTCCTCGGTGACGGCATCATCGGGGTTCACATCCACGCCGCGGGTCGACGAGGCGGCGCCCGCGATGGCCTTGACCTCGCTCATGTTGCCGCGCACGACGGTGATGGGCAGGGTGTCGATGAGCTCGGAGGCGGTGGCGGTGCGCAGCGCGCTCGCGCCGGCGCCCACCGGGTCGAGCACAATCGTGTGGCCGAGCTCGGCGGCGCGCTTGCCGGCCACACGCATGCCCTCGATGGAGCGCTGGTTGAGTGTGCCGATGTTGAGCACGAGGCCGCCGCAGATGGACGTGATGTCCTCCACGTCGGCGGGCTCGTCGCTCATGATGGGGGAGCCGCCGCACGCGAGTAGCGCGTTGGCGCAGTCGTTGACCGTCACATAGTTGGTGATGCAATGCACCAGCGGCACGCCGGCACGAACGTTATCCAAAGCAGTTCCAAGCATGTTCATATCCATTTTTAAAATCCTTTCAATTGCGGACCGTGCGCCCGCAATCGTTTCAACAACGGGCCAAACGCCCGCAACAACGTAACCGATCCAACAAACGTATAAGCTTCAACCACTCCATACCGCCCAGCACGTCGTCGACAAGCTGTGCGCACGCCGACCGACCTCGCGCGGCACGAAGGGGTGGTTGTGGCAGACCCGGCGCTTACGGGTCCGCCCGCAGTTCTGCAGCGCCCGAAGGGCGCGAAGCTGTTTGAGGACGGACCTGTAAGCGCCGGGTCTGCCCAAAGCCCTACTGCGCGTCGAGGTCGATCGTCGTGCCCTCGAACACCTTGTTGACCGTGCGAACCGCGCACATCTTCCCGCACATGGTGCAGGTGCCCTCGGTGCTGGCGGGGGATGCCTCGTAGCGCGCCTTGGACGTCACGGGGTCGAGCGCGTATTGCCACATCTCGTCCCACGCGAGGCGCCGGCGGGCGTCGCCCATGCGGTCGTCCACGTCGCGCGCGCCGGGCACACCCTTGGCGATGTCGGCGGCGTGCGCGGCGATCTTCGTGGCGATCAGGCCGTCCAGCACGTCCTTGGCGTCGGGCAGGCACAGGTGCTCGGCAGGCGTCACGTAGCACAGGAAGTCCGCGCCCGCGCTCGCGCTGATGGCGCCGCCGATGGCCGCGGTGATGTGGTCGTAGCCCACGCCGATATCGGTGACGAGCGGGCCCAGCACGTAGTAGGGCGCGCCGTGGCACAGGCGCTTTTGCAGCTCGACGTTGGCGGCGATCTCGTTGATGGCCATGTGGCCGGGGCCCTCGATCATCACCTGCACGCCGGCGTCCCAGGCACGCTTCGTCAGCTTGCCGAGCTCGATCATCTCGGCGGTCTCGGTGGCGTCGTTGGCGTCGTACAGGCAGCCCGGGCGGCAGGAGTCGCCGAGCGAGATGGTCACGTCGTACTCGTGGCAGATCTTCAAGATCTCGTCGTAGTACTCGTAGAAGGGGTTCTCGTTGCCGGTGACCTCCATCCAGCCGAAGAGCAGCGAGCCGCCGCGGCTCACGATGTTCATGAGACGGCCGGTCTCCTTGAAGGTCTTGATGACCGACTTGTTGATGCCGCAGTGGATGGTGAGGAAGTCCACGCCGTCCTCGGCATGCGCGCGCGTGACCTCGAGCAGGTCGTCGACCGTGAGCTCGACGAGCGGCTTTTCCATGTAGCCGATGGCGTCGTACATGGGCACGGTGCCCACCATGAGCGGGGTCTTTTGCACGAGCTCCTGACGGAAGAAGCGCGTCTTGCCGGAGTTGGAGAGGTCCATGATGGCGTCGGCGCCGAACTGCTCGGCGGTGTGGACCTTCTCCCACTCCACCTCGGCGTTCGCCACGTCGCCGGAGATGCCCAGGTTCACGTTGACCTTGGTGGACAGGCCGGCTCCGACGCCGCGCGGCTCGAGGCCCATCTCCAGGTGGCGGATGTTCGCTGGGATGGCGATGCGGCCGGCGGCCACGCCGGCGCGGATGAATTCGGGATCGCGGCCCTCGCGCTCGGCGACGGCGCGCATGGCGTCGGTGACGATGCCGGCGCGCGCAAAGTCGAGCTGCGTGACCAGCTTCTCGCCGACTCCCGATTCAGTAGTTGCAGTGGTGGTGTGCGCATCCATACGCATGCTCCCTTCGTTGGCATTACCCATATCAGGTTCGTCGGGTCGGGGCGGGACGCGCCCCCTCTCAGCCTGCCGTGGTGTCCTGCAAGCTCCCCGTGATATGCGATTGTCGACGTGATTATAGCGCGTTGGCGTCGGATGGCTCAATGCAACAGGTAAAATAACCCCAGGGGTTTTTCTACATTATGGATTTGAGGCTTTCTGACTGGCAAACAAGCTGGCTACGCCTATCCGGTGCGAACATTCCTCGGCCCAGGATTCCCCGCATCAAGCCAAGCCCACCTGCACCGCTGATCCATCACGTTGCATGTCATTCGCAACCCTTTGGGTATCATCGGAGCAATGGGGGCCCAACGGGTCAGGCCGCGGAGGAAGCGCATGAAAGACTTCTTGGACAGAGATGACGACGGGCACCTCGGTATCGGTGACCGATCGTTTGCGAACCTCATGTACGAAGAGGAAATGCGCACCATGTATAACTCCGAGCCCGGCGATAATGAGCCGGGAACATGTGGCTACATGTTCTTGGGCTGCGTGATCCCCTTGGGCGCTGTCGCGATTTTCTTTATGCTCGCACTCGTATGTTGCGGGTGACGCCGTGCTTGTCTGCGGGAACAGGGCTTATCGTCCAGCGATGTTTTGATGGTTGGGTAGGGGGAACGTTGAATCACAGTTCTAACGAACAGAACGGCGGCGGGCACATTACGTATATGGATTCGGGGGTCGCCTATTGGTGGGCAAGCAGCTCCTCGCGCGGCGGTGATTCCGGCGGTGGGGCTGTAGCTGCGGTTGCTGCTCGTGGATCATCGCCATTCCCGCTCTCATCTATATGCTCATTGTTATATGGGATTATCTGAATATGTAAAACATAATCCTGCGGTTACGGCGGTTGGGTACCGGTAGGTAACCGCGTTTGTCCGGAGCCCAACTTGCTGAATTTGCACTTTTCGGGGGTTTTCGATTCTGTCCGTTTTGGCTGGTAATAAAAGCGCAGGTCAGACAATCGCCGTTTTTACGAAAAGGCCGGAAATCCGCCGCATTCCAAAAAGGCGCCCTCAAAACCCCCTAAAAGTGCAAATTCAGCAAGACGGGCGTGCACGGGCAGACGCCAACGCCCCGAGCGGACCGCCCGCCGCTACTTATTCGCCATGAAAACGAGGGTCGAGCCAACGGTCGCGGAGAGTTCGGGAGCGTAACGGTAGCCCACATCGAAGCGGACAAGGTCCGCGGCATCCTCGATGCCGCGCTCAGCCATCCAGCGGACCATCGACCCGCGGGCGATTTTGCTCGCGGTGGCGCGCTGTACCGGCTTGCCCGCACGCAGCTCCTCACCGAAGATGCAGGTGACGACCGTCGAATCGGCGGATATATGTGGCAGGACGGCCTTGGCGTACTCCACGCTCGCGAGATTCACCAGCGTGGTTGCCTGACCAGCGCATATCGCACGGGCGATGTCGGGCCCCCAGAATGCGTACAGGTCGCGCGCGCCGTCCACGGCGAGCTTTGCGCCCATCTCAAGCCGGTAGGGCTCCACGGCGTCAAAGGGGCGCACACATCCGTAAAGACCCGAGAGTACCCATAGGTGCCCCTGCAGCCATTCGAGCTCGTCGAAGCCCATGACCTCGGGCGCCATACTGCGGTACTGGATGCCCACGTAGGAAAAGACGGCGGGGGAGACAAGTCGAGCGATTACCGGATCGTCCAGTTGGTATTCGTCGGCAACCATGCAAAACCCGTGCAGCCGCTCGATGTTCTCGGCGAGCAGCTTGTCGTTTACGCGCCACAGCGCGCGCAGCCCCTTGGCACCGTCGGTGTGCTCGATGTCGCGAAGCGCCCGGACGAGGCGCTCGGTTTTGGCGGGAAACGGCGGGATTCCGCGGGGCGCGAAGGAATCCGAGGCGACCCGCATTTGCTTGGCGGGCGAAACGATAACCTGCAGCATGTCGGGTTCCTTTCCGACGCGGGACGAATAACTATGCACCCCATCTTACCCGCTGCGGGGCGAAGCGGTGTGCCAAGCGGTCCATCAGCCATGCCCCGCGCCACGCAAAAAGCCCGCGCGCCCCAAAGGGACACGCGGGCCTCACAGCGAATGCGTTGCGGGCTTTACCTGCGGCGAGCGTTACGCGCGCTCGATGAACGCCTTGTAGCCCTTGTATGCCTCGTACACGTCGGCCTTGTTGGTGGCCTCCCACAGGGCGTGCATGGACAGCACAGCCACGCCGGAGTCGATCACGTCCATGCCGTACTCGGCCAGGATGTAGGCGATCGTGCCGCCGCCGCCCGCGCCGATGCGGCCGAGCTCGCAGGTCTGGAAGTCCACGCCGGCCTCGTCCATGATGTCGCGCACGAGCGCCATGAACTCGGCGTCGGCGTCGTTGGAGCCGGATTTGCCGCGTGAGCCCGTGTACTTGTTAAAGCACAGGCCGTGGCCCATGATGGCGGCGTTCTTCTTCTCAAAGCGATCGGCGTAGAGCGTGTCGAAGCCGGCTGATACGTCGGAGGACAGCATGCGCGAGTTGGCCAGCGCGCGACGCAGGCGCAGCTCACCGCCCTCGCCGGCGAGCTCCATGATTTCGGCCATGGTGTTCTCGAAGAAGCGGCTCGTCATGCCGGAGGCGCCCACAGAGCCGATCTCCTCCTTGTCCACGAGCAGCGTGACGGAGGTGCGCTCAACGCTGGGAACGGCGAGCTGGGCGGCGAGCGACGTGTAGGCGCACACGCGGTCGTCCTGGCCGTAGCCCAGGATCATGGAGCGGTCGAGGCCCATCTCGCGGGCGGGGCCGGCGGGCACGACCTCGAGCTCGGCGGAGAGGAAGTCCTCCTCGGCAAGGCCGTACTTGTCGTGCATCAGGTCGATAAGCATCTGCTTGACGGGTTCCTTGGGAGCCTCGCCACCCTCGATGACGACGGGACGGCCGCCGGCGATGAGGTCGAGGTTCTCGTGGTCGACGGCCTCGGCGGCAGGCTTCTTCATCTGGTCGGAGGCCAGGTGGATCAGCAGGTCGGAGATGCAGAACACCGGATCGGAGGCATCCTCACCGATACAGATCTGGACGGTGGTGCCGTCCTTCTTGCACGCGACGCCGTGCAGCGCCAGCGGGGTGGCGACCCAGTGGTAGGCCTTGACGCCGCCGTAGTAGTGCGTGTCGAGGTAGGCCATGTCGCCGGCCTCGTACAGGGGGTTCTGCTTGATGTCCAGACGCGGGGAGTCGATGTGCGCGCCCAGGATGTTCACACCCTGCTCGATCGGGGCGGAGCCCAGGTTGACGAGCATGATGGTCTTGTTGTGGCACACGGCGTAGACCTTGTCGCCGGCGGCGAGGGCGCGCTGTTGCGCCACCACGTCGTCGATGTTCACGTAGCCCGCGGCCTCGGCGAGCTTGACGGTCGCGGTCACGCACTCGCGCTCGGTCTTGTTTTCGCTGATGAAGGTGCGGTAGTCGCTGCAGAGCTGCTCGAGCTCGGCGATGTCGGACTCACCGTACTTGTTCCATGCGTTCGGACGCTCCAAAGTGGGCCTCCCCATATCGACGCGGATAGTTACCGCAGGGTATGGTAGCACGGGATTCCTAGTGGTGGTGTAGGGTTTTGGTGGGGGTGGTGAGGCTCGTCTTTGGAGTGCCTAAAGGCTCAGGACGAAAGCGCTGTCGATTAGTTTGCAGATTCCGGGCATTGGCATGGTTTGCCAATGCATTTTGCACTCACACCTCATAATGCGTGATTCCCTCGCGCTCGTACGCCTTGCGAACAAACGGATAGAGGTTCGACGCACCAAATACGATGTCAACCGGTCTTCCAAGCTCCCGCTCAAGCTCGTTGTAGATGGCTCCTTGTGCGAAGCCCAAGGGGCGGGATGTCTCGACCACAAGATCGATATCCGACGAGTCATCAGCCTCACCTCTGGCAAAGCTACCGAAGAGGACGACCCGAGTCAGTCCATATTCTTGAGCAGCGCGACGCACGGCACTTTGATGTCGGCAATCTGGAGCATGGTGATCTCCTTTGGTCGCAATCGTACCCAACAAGTCGCCAACGTCTCGCCCCCGCACACAGAGACACCCCTCGCTACCACGTCGGACGCCACCGGTCTGTTAAACTTAAACCCACCTCATATCTAGTCGTCATGGGAGGTAGACATGGCACGCAAGGCAACCGTCAAGACCCCCCTCGGATAACATCCCCTCCACCGTCATCGAGCCCTCCCGCTACGCCGAAAAGCTCCGCGCCGCGCTCGACAAAGAGTGGGCGTTTCCCAAGGGTTGGGTCAAAGACAGCGGTGCCATGATGCCGTTCGTGTTCGCGGTTGTGCTGTGGATCGTTATCGGGGTGTGCGTCTATTCCGGCGTGGAAGGCGGCTTTGTCACCCCGCTGCTCGTCATCATCGCCGTCTGCCTGCTGGTTTCCGTTATCTTGCTGGGCGTATCGCTCGCGCTCAACCGGTCGCATCGCGCGCAGCCGGTGCATATGGATATGTTCGCTGCAGACGGTTACTTGTTCAACATCTCGTGGATGGGGGACAAAGACGCAAGCGGCGAGGGAACCGTGCGCATCCACGCCGTGCCGATCGACGCATGCGAGGGCTATCACAACAAGAAGGACGGCGTCGTGTGGATCATGCCGAGCAAGCAGGGCGCGATTCGCGATGTGTGGCGCGAAGGTCACCGGTGGGCGGAGCCCCGCGAGCTGTGTTGGAAGCTCCTCGCAAGCGGCGTTCGGGGCAAGGGTGATAGCGACCCCTTCTTCGGTGTGTACGAGGAATTCTCCGATTTTCTCGATCGCATCGGCGTCCCTATCGAGGAGACGACCGAGCCGGTCGACTTCATCGCGGGCACCGGACGCTTCTGAACTTCACGATCCGATGGAAGGTGGTCGCGACTCGTCGGACCACGGCCGCAACGCGCGAATGTCCATCGCGTCCCGGTGATGGGGCGGCCTCGCCGTCAACCCCGAGACCCGCTCGCGCGTGCCGTCCGTCCACGGCACCGCCCGCGCCGCCTGCGGCATGTATACTGGCACCAACAGCGAGGGGGTTGTCATGAAATGTCCCAAGTGCGGCGCCGATATGGCGGATAACGCGAAGTTCTGCAGTTCGTGCGGCAAGAAGGTGCAAACGGGCAAGACGTCCGGCCAGGCGAGCACGTCACCCGCCGCCGGCGATACGGAGAACAGCTCGTCGGGGTGCCTCGGTTCGCTCGTTCTGATCGTGGCGACGGCCCTGATCTGCATGGCGGTGTTCCAAGTCGGCCCGTTCGAGCCCTCCTCCAGCACGCCGCCGAGCGCATCTTCCAGCTTGCCGCAAGATACGCGCACCGATGCGATCCTGGTACTCGCCGACGACGTGCCCGATCCGGCGTTCCGCTCCTATCTTGCCGAGCACGCCGACACCGATTCGGACGGCACACTCTCGCGCGAGGAGGCCGATGCCGTCACGGAGCTGGGCTCCCGCTCGGGCGACGAGGGGCTGTCGGGCCTTGGTATCTCGGATCTGACGGGTATCGAACACCTCACCAACATCACCACGCTCGTGTGCTCCAACAACACGATCGTGAACCTCGACCTCACGCAGAACATCCATCTCGAGCAGGTGGTGTGCGACAACAACCAGATGACGACGCTCGTGCTCCCCGCGTGCGACACGCTCACATCGCTGCATTGCACGGGCAACAAGCTCTCCGAGCTCGACCTGACACCGTGCCCCGGTCTTACCGACATCCAGGTCGATGCTGGCACGAGCATCACAGCCGGGTCGTTTGACGATGCGGCCGCGAAGACCGCCATCGAGGACATGGCGCTCATCTATTCCGTGTCGGCCACGCCGCTCGTCACCTCGCCGGCGCCGACCGGCGAGGTCTTGCTCACGCCCGGTCAGGATCCCGAGCTCGACACGTCGCTCATCTACGGCATCGTGTATCCCGAGGTGTACCAGCAGCGTTCGAACCTGAGCACGACGGGCGGCGCGTACGATCTGAGCTACGACATCCCCGACGTGGGCGGCTCGTACTTCGTGTACGAGGAGACCGCGCGCAAGATCATCCGGTCGTTTTACGGGACCTGTCCGGACGATCTGGGCTATATCGGGAGCAACGGCGTGCGCCGCGATGGGACCGGCTGGACCGTCTTGGCGGCAAGCGGCCCCTTCGCGCGCACGATCGAGAGCAGCGATTGGTCGTCGTTCGGTCAGATGGTCACCTGCGAGGTGGCGGTGAGCTACTCCGACGGCCTCGAGGACTCGGCGACCTACCGGTATCGCGTCACGGCGCAACGCGACGCCGAGAGCGTGTTCGGGTACCACCTCGTCTCGCTCTATGCGCTGGATGGGGGAGCATCCGACACGTCGGGCGGTGCGGCGTCCGCGACGACCGGCGGCAGCACCGCCACCGCGTCGACAGGCGACATCGACTACCGCGACTACATGTTCCAGGAGCTCGCAAGCCTTGGGCTCGCGCCCGCCGGCTGCGTGGTGAGCTTCGAGGAGGAGACGTCCCGCATACTCACCGCACACGTGTACGAGGAGCACGACACCCATACCGCCACGTTGGGTTGGTACACCTTGGATAAGGAGACGCTTGCCATCACCGACGACATTCTGGGCGGCAGCGTGTACGAGTAGACTGGGTGCGATGTGGTGGCGTTTGCGTGAAGTCGGCCACCGGACGTCGCCCGAGTCGAATCGGCGTATGATATACGGCGCTACTGATGTTCGGCGACCCTGCGCTGGGTCGAATAATACGAAGGGTGCTTTGAACATGAAACAGCAAACCGCCCCGTCGCCCGAGAAGGCCTACACGTTCACGCTGCGGTTCGTATGCTCCGAGCTCGGGCTCGAACTTCCGCGAGAGCTCGAGGACCGCGCCGACGAGCCGCTGTCCACCATCACCAGCAACTCCATGACGGCAAAGCCGGGGTGTCTCTACGTCTGCCGCGGGTCGAGCGACAAGATCCGCTCCGACGCCCTGCGCGCCTGGGAGGAAAAGGACGTTCTCGCGTTTTTGACCCCGCGCGTCATGACGGACGCGCACGGCAAGGAGCTGCCCTCCATCATCTGCAAGGGTCCCACCAACAAGGTGATCGGTCTCATGCAGAACATCCGTAAGCACTCCGATGCGCGCATCCTGGCGCTGACCGGTTCGGTGGGCAAGACCTCCACCAAGGAGATGATCCGCCTCGTCGCCTGCGAGGGCCTGAAGGTCAAGTGGTCCGGTGGCAACCAGAACGGATTCTCGCAGGTGCTCGCCGCCATCCAGCGCATCGACAGCGAGACCGAGCTGCTGGTGCAGGAGGTCGGCATGGGCAAGCCGGGCACGGTCGAGCGTGCCGGCAAGCTGCTGCGACCCGACTTCTTCGTGCTCACCAACATCGGCAACAACCATATCGAGTACTACGACGGCAAGCAGGAGAACATCCTCGCCGAGAAGATCAACCTCGACCGTCAGGCCGCGCCCGACGCGGTCGGCTTCGTCAACTGGGACGACAAGCTGCTGTGTCACGCGACGTACACGCACCGCGTCGTGTCCTTCGGTATCGAGAACCCCGACGCGCGCTATTCCGCCGAGCACATCGTGGAGCGCAACGGCCAGGTTCGCTTCGACCTTGTCGACCATGACGCGCCCGGGCAGCCGATCCCCGTCGTGCTCAACATCGTCGGCCGCCACAACGTGTACAACGCGCTCGCGGCCTTCGCCGTTGGTCGCGAGCTGGGCATCTCCGACGACAAGATCTTGGAGGGCCTGGGCAAGTTCCGCGCCGTCGGCGTGCGCCAGAACCTGACGTGGATCGCCGGCTACCACATGTACCTCGACTGCTACAACGCCTCCGAGGTCGCCATCAGGAGCGTTGCCGACACGCTCGAGACCATCGACGTGCCCGACGGCGGCAAGCGCATCCTGGTCGTGGCGGATATCGACGACAAGCTGGGTTCCGCGACCGAGGAGGTCCACCGTCGCGTGGGCGTCAACCTGGCGGAGCACGACGGCATCGACCTCATCATCTTTTTCGGTGACCACATGAAGTGGGCCGCCGAGGAGGCTGCCGCCGCCGGCAAGAACATCCTCGTGACGTCGGATCGCGCGCAGCTGGAGGACTACATCCGCGCCAACCTGACCCACGACGACCTGATCGGTTTCAAGGGCGGCCAGCAGATGCGCCTGCCGCTGACGCTCGACAACCTCTTCGGCACGAACTTCTTCATGCTCGACGGCGACATGGTGCGCAAGGTCGCCCATCCGGCGGTCGAGATCGACGGCATCCGCTACCGCGCGCTCGATGGCTACGGCGCCGAGCTCATCCGCTTCCGCGGTCTGCGCTACACCAAGGCCGGCAAGAACCTGGTCGGTCGCGTGTTCCGCAGCAAGGTGAGCGGCTTTACGCTCAAGCCTGAGGCCACCGTCGACGGCATGCCGGTCCGCGTGATCGATTCCGGTGCGTTTAAGGAGTCCAAGCTCCGCGGCGTCGTGATCCCCGAGGGCGTCCAGTCGATCGGTCGCGAGGCGTTCGCCGACTGCGCGTATCTGACCTCGGTGGAGCTGCCGTCGTCGCTGCGCACGATCGCGCCGCGCGCGTTTGCGGGCTGCACGTCGCTGCAGCGCATCGTGATCCCCGAGGGTGTGCTGACCATCGGCGACGAGGCGTTCGCCGACTGCACGAAGCTCTCCGAGGTGCAGTTGCCCGCGTCGCTCAAGACGCTCGGTGTCGACGTGTTCGCCGGATGCAAGGACGTCGAGCTTCCGTAGTTCGCTCGCGTGATGCAAGGACGTGTCTGCGGCCCGGTCGGGATGGTGATGTCCCGGCCGGGCCGCATCTCATATGCGCCGGGTGTCAGACGATGCGTCGGGTATCCGGTGCCGCCGCGTCCTTGTCGTCGGTGTGCTTGCGTTCCCCGCTCACCATGGCGAACGGTATGCCAAGGATGAGCGGGCAGATGTAGACCGAGGGAATCGAGTACCAGTACAGTGCGATCGGACCTACGAGCAGCGAGGCGATAAGCGCCAGCGGGATGGACAGGTAGCACAGATACCGCAGGTCGCGCCCACCGTAGGTGCACAGACAGTAGGTCGCGGTGATGAGCGGCGAGGCGATGCACCACAGCCCGTAGCTGCTCATGAAAGGCATCTCGCGTTGGAGCGAGTCGAGCGACTCGAGGGTGTCCCGTATGGGTGCGAGCTCGCCGCGCGGTGCCACGTCCAGCGATGCGACGAAGCCGTCCAGCTGGGCGCGCGTATCGAAAAACGACATCCACGCGTCCATGCGGGCGGGCGTGAACAGCTCCGCCTGCGCATCGTGGCCGTAGTCGATCGGCGCGTCGAGCGAAAACCAGGTCGCGACCATGTTCATGGTTGCCGCGGCGTACGAGGCGGGGTGCTCGGCGCCCAGCGCAAGCCAGATGTCCAAGCACGCCGGGAATCGCGATCCGTCGACGATGCACCCGGTCGCCTCGTCCGAGCGCCACGGGTTGTATACGCGGCACGCCCGGTCGATGTCGATGAACTCGCCGAGCTGTTTGCGGTCCTGCGCATCCAGGGCACGCGGGTATTCCTTGAGGGTCCGAACCATCTGCTGCACGGGGATCGAGTACATCTCGTACGTGGGATTCGCGTTCGCGTCGACCGCGTGGTTCACCACGGGTGTCCAGATGCCGAGCGCGAGCACGCATGATACCGTCGTGCCTGCCAGCAGGGGCGCTACGCGCCGGTGCCGTGCCAGGCGCACGAGGGCGATGATGGCGATCGCGAGCAGCGCCACGTAGAGCATCGTCCGTTTGGTGACGGCCGTGATCACCAGTGCGGCGACGAACGCGATGCGGAATCTCCGCGATCGAAGGGCGGCGAGGTCGGTCCGAATCACCTCGTACAGCAGCAGGCAGAACAGCGTGAACGGGATGCCGTTCAGGGCGTCTTTGCTCATGGTGTCGATCGGCTGGTAGACGATGCGCGCGAGCGCATAGAACGCCACGGTGCCGACGACCAGCGCGCGCGGGGCACCGATGCGGTCGAGGTAGGTGGCGACGGCGGCGAACGTCAGCGCCGAGGCGAGCGCCTGTACCACGATGTAGCAGAACAGCCCGGCGGCGCGCGAGCCGAGCAGATCCCCGAGAGACCAGAAGGCCCCGAAGACCACGGTGTCGGTCACCGGATGCTGCGTGTAGTAGGGGAAGATGCCGTACCACTGGAGCGCTTGCGCGAACGTGTCGTCCCGCATGGTGCCGGGGTAGTGCGCGACGATCCACGGGAGCCAGCCCAAAAAGATCACGAGCGCGGCGATGCGGAAGAGCCTTCGGTTCCACGGTTTGGCGGCGCGGTGCTCGCCGCTCGTGCGCCGCGACTGTGACCAGAGATAGCCCAAGCCGCAGCCGATGGCGAACAGCGGGAGCATACGGAGGAGGAAGGCCGCCGCAACGCCGCCGGCAGACCCATATACTTGGGCGATGCCGGCGATGGAGTCGGCGGCGCGATAGGCGTCCGCCACGATGCCGAGGGCGGCGAGGGCACAAGATAGAAGCGCTGCCGCCGCGATGAAGCCGCGGTGCTCCCCACAGTAGGTGCGAGGTGTCTGAGGGTGCGATACGTGCTGCACGTCCGGTCCTTCCGCTGAGAGCCGCCCGCGATGGCGGCGACCTATCGTGCAGCGGGTACTGTACCCGTCGACAGCCGTGGGGCATCGGCTGTATCGAGGCGGCCGGAAACCTCCAAATATGTCGACATCCTGCGCTGCGACCCGGCGAATCCCGACGCGGGCCGACCGTTCCCATCAGCCATTCATAAGAAAGTGCACACAAGGACACCATCGAGATGTTCGCCGTATGTCGATGGCTCGGCGGGTGCAAGAACGTCGATATCCCGTGGGTATCATCCACGCACGATGGCCGGACGACAGACGGTCCGGCAGACCGGAATACGGGAGTGCCTATGTCCCTCATGAGATTCGCCAACGTCGTTTTGGAACGCAATCCGCGCGCGATGAGCTGTCCGGCTCTGTATTGCCGGTCCGACCGGCCCGTGATCTTTGACGATGAGCGCCGGGAATGGCTGCTGTACGGAGCGGGCACCTTCGATTTCTCGACGTACTTCAACGCGCTGTCCGTCTCCAAGCTCAAACGGTACGCGTCGGTGGGGCGTTTCGTGCTGCATCTGGAGCTCAAGGGTGCCGCATGCACGCTGTGGCAGACGAAGGGCGATGCCTTCTCGGACCGGCCGGCGCGCGTGGCGTCGAGCTGCCGTGAGGTTGCCGCTTCCGATGCGTGGCAAAGCCTCGATTTCGAGCTTTCGGTCGACGACGAGACGGTCTTGGCGGGCTTCGTGCTCGAAACAGCCGGCACGGTCGCGCTCGGCGATTGCCACTACGCCGTCGAGCCCGTGCGACCCTTGCGCGACGTGGAGCTGTGCCTGGTCACGACGACCTTCAAGAAGGAGACGTTCGTCGAGGCGAACATCGCCGCGATCGAAGCGGATATCCTTTCAGGCGACGACGACATCGCGCGTCATGTCTCCCTGCGCGTCATCGACAACGGGCGCACGCTCGACGTCGATCGCCTGCAGCGCGATCGCATCTCGATCTCGCCCAATGACAACGTCGGTGGCTCCGGTGGCTTTGCCCGCGGCATGGTGGAGGCGCTCGAGCAGCAGCCGCGCGCGACGCACGTGCTGCTCATGGATGACGACGTGGCCATGTCGCCCGAGAGCATCAGACGTACCTACAACCTGCTGCGGATCGTCGACGACGAGTACGCCGACGCTTTCGTGAGCGGCGCCATGCTCAACATGGAGGTGCCCGACCAGCAATGGGAGGACACCGGCTTGATCGACGAAAGCGGCCTGCTCGCGCCGGCAAAGCCCCCTTTGCGCCTGACGAACTTCGAGGACCTCGTCTACAACGAGCTGTTCCGCATCCCCGAGGAGGTGGCGCGCACGCGCAGGCGCTACGCCGCGTGGTGGTACTGCTGCATCCCCGTCTCCGCGATCGAGGAGCACGGGCTGCCGCTGCCGGTGTTCGTGCGCTTCGACGATGTCGAGTTCGGCGTTCGTTGCGCGCCGACCTTCATGACCATGAACGGCATCTGCGTGTGGCACATGCCGTTCAACGCGCGTTACAACGCCGCGGTCGAGCGCTACCAGACCACGCGCAACACCATGATCGCGCTGTGCTCGGCAGGTATCTCGCCCACGGTAGGCTTCATGGACGAGCTGCACAACAACATCCGGCTCGAGCTCAAGAAGTTCGGCTACGAGAACGCCGAGCTGTGTCTGGACGGCTTCGAGGACTTCATGAAGGGGCCCGCGTATCTGGCGCAACCCGGCGTCGCCGAGAAGACGTTCATGCGTGCGAACCGCGCCAAGGAGCGGCTCGTGCCCTTCGACGAGCTGGAGCGGCAGGCGCACGCGCTCGGTCTTACGGATTTCCATATCATGCAGGCGGATCGCCAGCTCATCGATTCGGACAAGGCGCGCAGCTTCGTCGAGCGGCTGAGCGACTATGCGACCGATAACCACCAGAGGCTGCTGGTCAAAAAGGGGAGGGGCTATGCGCTCATCCCCATCGAGGGGTGGGCGTATCCCGCCGGCGTGATCCGCGGGAAAAAGCACCTGATCGTCATCGACTGGCACAACCGCTGCGGCACGATCCGGACCAAGGATCCCGCACGGTATGCACGTATCGTCAAGCGCTATAAGGAGGACCTCGCGTACTTCAGGCGCCATCGAAAGGAGATCTGCCGCGCGTATGCCGAGCGTCGCGACGAGCTGACCTCCGTTACGTTTTGGAAGTCCTATCTGGGCATGGCGTGATGCAGGCGCCACGCTGTGTCCCGCCTGCGGGTGCCATTGCCGCGCGTGCCGCCGCATATGTTTGGAGATGCTCACATGACCGTCGATTGTAAGCTCGGCAATATCCTGCTGTATCCGGATGACCATGCAGCGCGGCACCCGGAGCTGTACTTTCGTGCGGCTCCGGGTGCGGTGTCCGTCGATGGCCCGTCGGCAGGCTTGACGGCACGCGGGCGCGTGGACTTCCTGACGTACCTCAACGCGCTTTCGGCATGCAAGTGGCGCGCGTACGCGGGCATCGAGACGGCATGGCTCCATGCCGAGGTGTCGGGATCGGGCTCCATCGAGGTCCTCGGCGTCGAGCAAGGGTCGGACGTGCCGAAGGTTGTCGACGTGGTCGAGGTGGATACAGCCGCAGGTGCGGTGCGGCGCCTCGAGATCGAGGTCGTGTGTGCGCCGTTCGACCTAGTGGGGTTCGCGCTCGTGCCGAAGAGCGGCGCGACGATGGGGCTCGTGCGCGCCTGGTGGCATGCCACGGTCGAGCGCGATCGCGTGAACACGCCGCGGCTCGCGCTGGTCACCACGACGTTTTGCAAGGAATCCTACGTGACAGAGAACATCGAACGCGTGCGCCGTGCGATACGCGAGGAGGGCGACCCGGTCGAGGCGAACTTCCATATGTTCGTGGTCGACAATGGGCGCACGCTCGATGCCGCCGCGCTTTCGGACGATATGGTCACGGTGCTTCCCAACCGCAACGTCGGCGGTGCGGGCGGTTTCGCGCGCGGCATGCTCGCAGCGACCGAGGAGCCCGGAGCGTTCACGCACGTGCTCGTGATGGACGACGACGTGCGTATCATTCCCGAGAGCCTGATCCGCACCTACGCGCTGCTCATGCTTGCGCGCGGCGTGTATCGTACGGCCTTCGTGAACGGGGCGATGCTCGCGCTCGAGGATCCGACGCGTCTGTACGAGGACGTGTCCTACGTGTTGCGGTCGGGGATGTACCGTCGCGTGAAGGAAGACCTCGACGTGGGTGAGCTTGCGGGCATTGTGCGCTGCGAGCGCACGTCGGTGGAGGTGCCGCGCGCGTACGGCGCGTGGTGGTACAGCTGCATCCCCGTCGAGGTGATTCGCGATCGGGGGCTGCCCATGCCGTTTTTCATCCGCTGCGACGATGTGGAGTTCGGCGTGCGCAACGACCCGACCTTCATGACCATGATCGGCATCGGCGTGTGGCACGAGGGCTTTGAGGGGCGCTTCCGCGCGTCGGTCGACTGCTATCAATACGTGCGGAATTTCCTCGCGACGATGGCGATGGACGGCTGTGCGTCCGACGTGATGTTCATCGCTCGGCTGCGCCGTACGATCAGGCAGGACCTGCGAGACTTGGATTACCGTTCGGCCGAGCTCTTGCTCGACGGTGTGGAGGACTATCTGAAAGGCCCCGACTATCTGCGCGATCTTGACGGCGCCGCGCTCCTGGCGCAGCTCGGCGCGCGCAACGAGCGGATGGAAGCCGTGACGGACCTCGATCCGATGCTCCTGCGCGACGCGGGCGTCACCCAGGAGGTTCTCGGCTGCACCGGCTTGTTGCCGCGTCCGTCCCATCCGTTGATGCGCTTATGGCGGACCGTGCCCTACGACAAGCACTATCTGCCGCCGTCGTTACTCAAGAAAAAGCCCGGGTACGTGGTCAAGCACGGGCATACGGTTTTGGAGGGCGATTCGACGGGGTGCGCGACGCTCGTCGTGCTCGATCCGACGCGTACGCGTGGCGTGATCAGGCATATGGACCGCGCGCGATTCCGCGCCATCCGCACGCGTGAGCGCATGCTGCTGCGCCGGTACCGCGTGGAGCGCGGTCGCGTGCGGCGGGCATGGAAAGAAGCCCGACCGTATCTGACGTCGCGTGAGTTTTGGATACGCTATCTGGGCCTTTAATAAAAGATTGCATAGAATTTGGGTGGCTGAAAATTCACTTCGGTGGCGAGTGCCAAAAAAGCGTAGTTTCTAGTTTCTCTGGCCTTTGGTCGAAGTGTTATCCATGCATCTTACGTATGGCACGTTAGAGCTATTAGTACTAGGCATGTGAATGGCGCACGCAAAGGGCAAAAGCGCCTGCATGGACTGTCCAGGGTATCGTGCTGGTGCGCCTAAAGCGTATGCAGAGCGGATTTTCAACTAGAAAGTGTGCGATTTTGTAACCCAGCGAGGAAACGAACGTTTTCGGCGGCCTTGGGACATGGGCCCGAGGCCGCCGAGAGCCCGTCTCCGCGCTATCGGTGGTCGTGCTCCTCCTCGCGCAGCACGGAAAGCTCCCACTGCTTGCGATCGACCTTGGCGACGGAGTCCAGCACGAGTCCCGTTGCAAGCGATAGGCCGCACAGAAAGACGAGTGACGCTGCCAGAATGGTCGTCGGGATCCGCGGGACGAGTCCGGTGCGGAGGAACTCCATGACGACGGGTATCCCCGCGATGAGGCCGAGCAGCAAAAACGCCAAGGATACGAGCGTGAAGAACTTCAGAGGGCGGTAGTTCTTGAACAGGGTCCCGATCGTGTGCAGCACCTTGATCCCATCCGAGACCGTCGAGAGCTTGGAGTGCGATTCCGCGGGGCGGTCGCGATAGACGATGGGCACGTCGAGGATGCGCCAGCGCCGGTCGACCGCGTGGATGGACAGCTCGGTTTCGATCTGGAAGCCTTCCGAGAGGACAGGGAACGTTTTGACGAAGGCCCGCGAGAACGCGCGATAGCCCGTCATGACGTCATCGAACGCGTATCCGTAGATCCACTTGATCATGACGCGTACCAGATCGTTGCCAAAGCCGTGGAAGGCGCGCTTGTTCTGCTCGGCATAGGTGCCGTTGGAGAGACGGTCTCCGACGGTCATGTCGGCTTCGCCCGCGAGGATGGGGTCGCACAGGTCACGGGCGGCGCTGGCGGGATAGGTGTCGTCGCCGTCGACCATGAGGTAGCAATCGGCTTCGATGTCGCGGAACATCTGGCGTACGACGTTGCCCTTGCCCTGGCGCGATTCGGGCTGCACGACGGCACCCGCCTCGCGCGCGAGTGCGGCGGTGCGGTCGGTCGAGTTGTTGTCGTACACGTAGATGACCGCCTCGGGAAGCTCGCGTGCGAAGTCACGCACGACCTTGGCGACGGTGATCTCTTCGTTATAGCAGGGGATGAGCACGGCGATCGAGGGCCGCGAAGCTGCAGTGTCCATGACGACTCCAATCCAGGTGGTCGGATCGAATCATCTGGTTCCCGCGTGCTGCGTCCCGATATCCGCCGTAAGAAAATCGCAAGGAAGTGCGTAGGATATCGTCGCAAATGTCGACACGTGTTCGATTCCGGGCGTTGCCGTGCGGTTTCCGCCTGATCCGGCGCGCGAGGACGCGTTCGGGTACCCGGACTCGGGCCTACCCTTTGGCGAGCAATCGTCTATACTTGACTCGCATGCGCCATTAGCTCAGCTGGATAGAGCAGAGGACTTCTAATCCTAAGGTCGTTGGTTCGAATCCGACATGGCGCACCATAAAAACCGCAGGCCGGACCGTGTGTCCGGCTTTTGCATATTCCCGGGGCGTGTACCCGGGTGTACTTGAGCCGGGAGGTACCGACCGTGAACGATTCCATTGACATCGCCGCCGCCACGAGCTCGCTTGCCGAGAAGGCCCAGTCCGCGCTTGCCGGATTGAGGGCGGATCGCGGAGGCGAGGCCGACGCCCTCGTCCCCGAGGGTCACGTGTTCTGCGGTCTTGCGCTCGGCGATCGCGACGACATGTTGCGCTTTTTGTCCGAACAGGCCGTCTCGCTCGGGCTGGCACGCGACGCCGAGGCGCTTATGCAGGCGTTCCTCAAGCGCGAGGCGGAGGGGACGACCGGCATGATGGACGGCTTCGCGATTCCGCATGCTAAGTCGGCGACCATCGAGCGCACGGCGGTCCTCATCGCCAAGGATCGCGTCGGCGTCACGGGTTGGGACACGATGGACGAGCTGCCGGTGCGCATCGCCATCGCGCTGCTCATTCCCGACACGGCGGGCGGCACCACCCATCTGCGCCTGCTCTCGCAGGTCACCGAGGCGCTCATGGACGAGGCGTTCCGCGATCAGGTCAAGTCCTGCGATGACCCCGCGGGGCTCGCCGCGGCGATCAACGCCCGACTCATGTAACGCGTACCATACCGTTGGGGCCGTTTTTGCCGCACTCGTCGTTCTGCGCATCATTTACGCGCCGATGCGGTAAACTATCCACGTACTTTATCGCGCTTCGTTAGGTATCGAGAGCGCGTACAGTTGGCAAAGGAGAGTCCAGTATGGTTTCTGAGAAGGTCACCCTCATCAATCCGCAGGGTCTGCACATGCGTCCCGCCGGCCTGTTCGCCTCCACGATGGGCAAGTTCGCCTGCGACGTGATCGTGCACACCACCGACAAGGACGTGAACGGCAAGAGCCCCATGGCGCTCATGGCCGCCGGTATCCCGTGCGGTACCGAGGTTGAGATCCGCTGCGACGGCGCCGACGAGAACGAGGCGCTCACCGCCGCCATCGACCTTATCAAGAGCGGTCTGGGCGAGTAGCCTATCCCACATCATACGGCCTTCCACGTTGAGGGCCTCCCATCAGGGTATATTGGACGCGGGTGTCGCGGGCTCGCGGCGCCCGCGTTCTTTGCAGGGGGCCCGGCGCGCTGCGCTGGGCAAGCATGGAGAGGAAGTTCAATGTACGAGGGAGTTAACGCATCCGAGGGCATCGGCATCGGCACCGTCGTCGTCGCCGTCGAGCCCGATCTGACGTTCACGCCGCATACGGTCGAGGACACCGAGGCCGAGAAGGCTCGCTTCCAGGCGGCGCTCGACACGTTCTGCGCCAAGACCGAGGCCCAGGCCGAGCACATGAAGACCAGCGTCGGCGAGGCCGAGGCCGAGATCATGTACGGCCATGTGACGCTCGCCCAGGATCCTGAGCTCGGTGGCGCCATCATGGCGTCCATCGACGGCGGCACCTGCGCCGAGCAGGCCCTGACCGAGACCAGCACGATGTTCGAGAACATGTTCCTGTCCATGGACGACGAGGTCTTCCGTCTGCGCGCCGCCGACATCGCCGACATCCGCACCGGCATCCTCGCCGAGCTGCTGGGTCGCGCGCTCGTCGACCTGTCCGTCCTGCCCGAGGGCACCGTCATCGTCATCCATGACCTGACCCCGTCCATGACGGCCACGATCGACAAGAAGAACGTCGCCGGCATCGTCACCGAGGTCGGCGGTCGCACCTCGCATTCCGCGATCATCGCCCGCGCCCTCGAGATCCCGGCGGTCCTGTCGGTCTCCAACGCCTGCGGTGCGCTGCACAACGGCATGACCGCGATCATCGACGGCTCCAAGGGCGCCGTCATCGCCGATCCCGACGAGGCGACGCTGGCCGACTACACCAAGCGCGCCGAGGACTTCAAGGCCGAGAAGCAGGCGCTCGAGGCCTTCCGCGGCAAGCCGACGATCACCGCCGACGGCTACAAGAAGGTCATGGCCTGCAATATCGGCAACCCCGATGACGTGAAGGGCGCGCTCGATCACGACGCCGAGGCCATCGGCCTGTTCCGTTCCGAGTTCCTGTTCATGGATGCCAAGTCGCTGCCCTCCGAGGAGGAGCAGTTCGACGCGTACCGCAAGGTCGCCGTGGCCATGAAGGGCGCCCCGGTCATCATCCGCACACTCGATGTGGGCGGCGACAAGGAGATTCCGTATCTCAAGCTCATGAAGGAGGAGAACCCCTTCCTGGGTTATCGCGCCATCCGCTACTGCCTCGATAATCCCGACGAGTACAAGGTCCAGCTGCGTGCCCTGCTGCGCGCGAGCGCCTTCGGCGACATCAAGATCATGGTTCCGATGGTCACCTGCGTCGAGGAGATCCGTGCCGTCAAGGAGCTCGTCGAGACCTGCAAGGCCGAGCTGCGCGAGGAGGGCTACAAGTTCAACGAGGACATCGAGGTCGGTATCATGACCGAGACCGCGGCCTCCGCGAACATCCCCGACCTGCTGGCCAAGGAGGCCGACTTCTTCTCGATCGGCACCAACGACCTGACCGGTTACACCATGGCGTCCGACCGCGGCAACGACAAGGTGGCCTACCTGTACAGCTGGTACTACCCGGCGGTGCTGCGCGCCATCAAGAACATCATCGAGGCCGGCGTCAAGGAGGGCATCATGGTCGGTATGTGCGGCGAGGCCGCGTCCGATCCGCTGCTCACGCCGCTGCTGATCGCGTGGGGCATGGAGGAGTTCTCCACCTCCGCGCCCAGCATCCTGCGCACGCGCAAGACGATCTCGCAGTGGACCGTCGCCGAGGCTCAGGAGCTTGCCGAGAAGGCGCTCGCATGCTCCACGGCCGACGAGGTCAAGGCTCTGCTCGAGGCGAACCAGAAGTAAGCGTTTCGTAAACACTATGTCTGGAACACGCCTCACATAACGTTTTACGTGGCCGCGTGGCACCGGGACGCACCCGGGGCCGCGCGGTCTCCTTGGAAAGGGGAGAATATGTTCTATACGCTCACTGCCAACCCGGCCGTCGACATGACCGTCTCGTGCGGTCCGCTCGTGCCCAACGAGAACATCCGCTCGGGCTCCGCGAGCTACACGCCCAACGGCAAGGGCCTCGACGTGTCGTTCGCGCTCAAGAAGTTCGGCGTCGACTCCGTCGCGCTCGGTTTCTTCGCCGGCTTCACGGGCAAGTACATCGTCGAGGAGACCATGAACATGGGCTGCCTGTGCCGCCCGGTCTGGATCGACGGCATCACCCGTATCAACACCTACCTCAACGACGGTGAGAACGAGTACGGCGTGCTGAATCCCGGCGCTCCGCTGACGCCGCAGGGCGAGCAGGAGCTCTATAAGATCCTCGACACCGCCGGCAGCCTCGACTGCCTGATCGTGTCCGGTTCGGTGCCGCCGCGCGCTTCCGCCGACTTCCTCGACCAGGTCGTCACGCACGCCCAGGCGCACAACGCCGACGTCGTCCTCGACCTCTCGAGCTCCAAGCTCAAGGAGCTGTGCTCCAAGAAGCCGCTGCTCATCAAGCCGAACCACCACGAGATGCGCGAGATCTACGGCGTGCGCATCGACACGCACGAGGACGCCAAGCGCGCCCTCGCCCTGGCGCACGAGTCCGGTGTCCAGAACGTCCTGCTCACCATGGGTAGCCGCGGCAGCGCCTACTTCTCCAACGGCGAGGACATCTGGTACGCCCGCCGCGAGTTCAACATCAAGCTCGTGTCCTCCGTCTGCGCCGGCGATTGCACGCTCGCCGCGTTCCTGTACAAGTGGTACGACAACCGCGACAACGTCGAGGAGGCGCTCAAGCTCGCGCTGGCCACCGGTGCCAACGTGGCCGAGAGCGTCGGCCTGGGCGATTTCAGCCATGTCGACGAGTACAGCCGTCGCATCAGCGTGGAGAAGCTGACGCGCTAAGCTGCGCCTGAAGTCGGTATGTTGCTGCCGCCCCGCCGTCGTGCGTCGATGGCGGGGCGGCTTTCGTTGCGATGCGCGGGCGGCGTACGGGGCTTGCATGCCGTCCGTCTTCGAGGAGCGACCATGATCTACACCCTGACCGCCAACCCGGCGATCGATTACAACATCTTCTGCGACGGCCTTGCGCCCAACTGCGTGACCCGTACGCGCGACGCGGTGTACAGTCCCAACGGCAAAGGGTTGAACGTCTCGTTCGCGCTGCATCACTTTGGGGTGGACACGGCCGTCCTTGGGTTCTTTGCGGGCTTCTCGGGCCACTATATCGTTGACGGCGCGCGGGCCAAGGGCGTGGAGGTCCATCCGGTATGGACCGAGGGCATCACGCGCGTCAATGTGTTTTTGAACGCCGTCGACCGTGAATACAACATGGTGAACGCGGGCGCCGCGATCACGCCGGCAGATGAAGGGAAGATGCTGCATCTGATCGGGTCGCTCGACGATATGACGTGCCTGTCCATCTCGGGTTCGCTGCCGCCGGGCACCTCCGACGACTTTCTGGCGCGCGTCGTCCGCATGGCGGGGGAGCGCGGCGCCGATGTCGTGCTCGACATCTCGTCGCCGCAGCTTGCGGATCTCGTGCACGAACGACCGCTGCTCATCAAGCCCAATGACGACGAGTTGCGCGACATCTTCGGACTCGAGGTCATGGCGGGAGACGATGCGAGTGCCGTACGTGCTCTGGACGCCCTACATGCTGCCGGTGCGCGGGCCGTGCTGCTGACGCTCGGCGGCGATGGGGCGTACTTCAGCGACGGCGCGGGCATATGGTATGCGCGCTGCATCGCGCCCGTGCAGGTGCTTTCCACGGTATGCGCCGGCGATTCCACGCTCGCGGCGTTCCTGTCGGTGTGGTATCGCGACCGCACTCGCGTGGAGGATGCGCTGCGGTTTGCGATGGCGACCGGGGCCAACGTGGTCGAGTGCGCCGGTCAGGGCGACTTCGCGCATGTGGATGCGTATCGTTCGCAGGTCGAGGTACGCCGCATCCGCTAGCCCTCGCGCGGCCACGTGGAATAACCCCAGGGTTTTTATGCATCGGGACGCCTTTTGGGCGTCCCGATGCATAAAAACCCTGGGGTTATTCCACGTGATGGAGTAGCTGCTAGCAAGCGAGCGATCCCATGGGATCCCAGGGCGCGAGCTCGATGGGCTCACTGTCGTAGGCGGCGAGCTCCTCGTCGGTGAGGTACTTCCTGTCGACGACGATCTGGTAGACGTACTGGCTGAACCACTCATCCGAGGCGATGTCGTAGCCCTTCTTGCCGCGATCGTCGCCCCAGCTGTTCTCGATGCGCCAGCGGGTCGGGTTGCCGTCGGCGTCGAGGTTCACGCCCTGCAGCGTCATGGCGTGCGTCATGAGCGACTCGCTGTAGTCCAGGCGCGCGGCCTTGTCGAGGCAGCCTTCGATGGGAAGGTCGAACAGCGTGTCGATGTCGAGCACGGCGGGGTCGAGCACGCCGTCGGAGCGCAGGAAGCACTGTCCCACGTCGGAGCCGAACCACACCGGCAGCCCGTCTTTGAGCTGGGCGACCGCGGCGCGCTTGAGCGACTCGATCGGCAGGTTGACGTAGCGCACGCCGCCGTCCTCGACGACGTTGCCGAGGAACTTGACGGTGTAGGCGTGCAGGTAGGGCTTGTCGGCGGTCGGCGCGTTGATGACCGAGATGTAGGCATCGAGGTCCATGTCGACGAACTCGGCGAAGAACTCCTGCGGCGTATAGGTGCCCGACGCCTTGAGCTCGCCCTTGTCGTCGCGGATGCGCACGTCGAAGGACGCGGGAGGCTCTCCCAGACAGATGGCGAGGAAGCGGTACACGCCCTCCATGAGTTCGGCCTTGATGGCGCGGAGCGCCTCGATGTCGGCGCCGTCGGCGTGGGCGTCGCGCAGACGCTTGGCGCCGCCACGCAGGTAGCGGGTCAGGCGCTGGTTCATGGGATGCGTGTTGGAGGAGTGGAAGGATTCCGGCATGGCCTCCTTCGGCACCACGCCGTACTTCTTCACAAGCGAACGGAACATGTCCCACTGGCCGCCGTCGCACATGGGGTCGGCGAGCAGGTAGGCGATCTCGCGGCCGTCAAGCGTCTCGTCGGCGCTGGCGATGATGTTCTCAAAGAACCAGTTGCAGCGCTCGTACTTATCCCAGAACAGGGGATAGGCCTGCGAGAGCTCGAAGGTCTTGAGACCGAGCTTCTTCATGATGCGGAAGCGCATGGTGTTCAGGCTCGCGAACATCCAGCAGCGGCCGGAGTGCTTCTGGTTGGTGACGTCGCCCTGCTGCAACTGCACGTCGAACGTCGTGGTCGCGAGTGCGGCGGCCTGCGGGTTGCGCGCGGCGGCGTCGATACCCGAGCTGGTGACCGCGTCGCGGGCGATCAGGTTGCCGCGATTGTCGTTGAATGAGCGATGAGCTGCGGCGATCACGTCCGGTGTGATCGCAAGATCAAGACCCATGAGCGCTTCCTTTCGGTGGGCCGGCGTACCGGCGACGTATGGACAATACCGACAGGTAGCATACCGCCATGCGACGGCGCACATTTCAAGAACACGCGGCGGCAGGCAAGTCACACATGACGTTCAAGAGCGTCGCATTGCGCGATGAGGTGACGATGCACGCTTTGCGGGCGGTTCCGGTCGCTGCAACTGTGAAGTGAGTGTTTTGATGCGGAAATACCGAGTAGACCGATTAGTGCCAAATACATGACCTGCGGTTTTGTCATCATCGTGGGTTTCCCTACTCGATATTTCCGATATAAAACACTCACTTTGGAAACGGATGACATATAACAGCAAGAAGACGAATCACAATGAACGCCAGCGGGTGCGTTCTGACGCGCGTAGCGCAAGGCCCGGTTATCGCCTTCGGAAACCGGGCCTTGTCAATGTGATAACAGGGTGCGAAACGTCAGCTGAGCTGCTCAATGGTAAACAGGGGCTCGCAGACGAGTTCGTCGGTGGTTCCCGCATCGATGCTGTCGAAAAAAGCTTGGGAGTTTCGCATGAGCGCGTCCTTGAAGTCGTCGACCGGCTCTATGCGATACTCGTGGGTCAGCGTCGTGCCGTCTTCGAAACTCGCGGTTACGGTGATGATGCTTCCTGCAAGCAGCTGCGCCCCGTAGGCGATGGACTCAAAGCGGAATTCATCGCTGTCGCCGGTTGCGTGGGATTCCTCGTATAGGGCTCGAAATTCGTCGGGGGGCGCGAAGGTCATTTCAAGCGAGAATGTGCCGCCGTCGATCGTCCCGATACGCTCGAGCATATCCTGCGTGATGGTCAGCTCCTTGCCGTGCATCTCCTCGAATGAGCCGTCGGGTTTTGTATAGCCTCTGCTGCCCAGATAGCAGAACTGGGCGGACTCGTCTCCGTCGATGCGGTAGTCGAGCTGCACGATATCGTCACCGTAGGCGCGAAGATCGATGTTGAAGACGTTGTGGCAGCTCATGCCCCCGTCGTCATCGGGTCCGGCGTCCCAGCTGCCCACGGAGTCCATGAAGCCGGGGCCTGCGAGCACCGTGTCGCCGCGGTCCTCCACGGGTGTGCCGTCGGCGTAGGCTACCAGCACGAAGCTGGACTCGCTCGCCGAGAGAGCGGAATCGTTCGAGCTTGCCCCCTGCTTCTCTCCGTCAGCGGTCCCGTCATTTGTCGGGGCTGGGTTTTTCTGTGACCACAGGATGCCCAGCGCGGTGCATCCCAACACGAGACCGGCGGTGCACGCGGCGATTGCGATGACGTGCCGTCGCGTATGGGTGCGCCGATCCGGGCGTCTTGCCGGCTGGGAGCGAGCTGCCGCCTGCGCAAGATTCGGCCGCTCGTCAGCTATGCGACGCTTGATTGCGGCACGCATCTGGGGCGTGAGTTTGATAGAAGCCATTCGCTGTGCATATTCGTCCATGATCGTTGCCATGGGTTTCCTCCTTCCTGATGCGTATGCGACTATCCATCAGTGCGTGGGAGGGCCGTGGGATGCGGCGTTGCCGCGAGAGACGGATGGGGCGCACGGGGGCCTTGCGAGCGCGATCGCGTTTCCGGTTTCACCCAGAATCTCGCGCAAGCGCGTGCGCGCGCGGAACAGCCGCGTGCGCACGGTGGCCGGTTTGATGCCAAGCAGTTGGGCGATCTCGTCGGAGCTGCGGTCTTCGATATAGGCCAGATGGATGACGAGACGCTGGTCCTCGGGAAGGTCGGCAAGGGCGTTCCAGACCGGATGGTCCTTCAGGGTGCGTAGCGCGATCTCCTCCGCAGAGGCGGAGCGACGGGAGTCGCGAGCATCGGCGTGCTGGTCATCCTCGAGTCTATCCACGCGGCGGTTCCAAGCGCTTTTATGCATGTCATGGCAGATGTTGATCGCCACGCGCAGCAGCCAGGCGCGCAGATGGGTTTTGTTTTCAAAGCGAGTCTCGCTGGTCAGCAGTCGTACGAACGTTTCCTGCACCGCGTCTTGGGCATCCGTTGCGTTCCTCAGCTGGTTCAGGGCGAGCCGGAACACGGCGTCGCCGTGCGCGTCGATGGCCCGGTCCATGAACTCCTCGGTTCGCGGGGTGCGATTAGTCATGCGTATCACCTCCTCACATCGAATACGAGTGAGGAGGTGCGTGCGTTTCATGGGTTCGGCGACCGGGCGAATCCCGTTTGACCCCTGTTTGCGCATGCATGGGACGTCAGCGACCCCGGCTCACGCTATACTTTGGTGGAGCGGGGAGCAAGACAGGAGAGACCAACGGTGACGGAGATTCGCATGAGAGCGCAACTGAACGGGACGTACCTGTCCGACGCGGCATTGCGTGTGCTGCGTGTGCTCGAGGCGGCCGGCCTGGAGGCCTGGGTCGTCGGCGGTTGGGTGCGCGACGCACTCATGGGCGGATCCGGTCACGACGTCGACCTGTGCTGCGCCGGCACCTGGCAGCAAAACGAGGCCGCGCTCGAGGCGGCGGGTATCCAGGTGGTGGAGTCCGGCATCAAGTTCGGCGGCATCACGGCGGTGGTCGACGGTGAGCGCATCGAGGTCACGACGTACCGCTTGGACGGCTTCTACACCGACGGGCGCCATCCCGAGAGCATCGTGCATGCTTCGTGCGTGGAGGACGACCTCGCACGGCGCGACTTCACCGTGAACGCCATGGCATGGCATCCCGAGCGCGGCCTGCTCGACCTGTATGGTGGACAGGACGATCTCGCTCATAAGGTCATCCGTGCCGTGGGGGAGCCCCGCCGCCGTTTTGAGGAGGACGCCCTGCGCATGCTGCGCGCGGTGCGCTTCGCCTGCCGTCTGGACTTTCGCATCGAACCTGCGACCGCGCAGGCCCTCGCGGATTGCGCCCCGCTGCTTGACGCCGTGGCGCGCGAGCGCGTGGGCATCGAGCTCGAGGGCATCCTCGTGACAGCGCACGGCGGCGACGCCCTGCTGCGCTATCCCGAGCTCATGTGCGCCGCGATTCCCGAGCTCGCGGTCTGCCGTGGCTTCGACCAGCGCAGTCCCTATCATGCCTACGATGTCTACGAGCACATCGCCCGCGTGCTCACGGTGGCCGGCGAACTGTCGCGCTTCCGCATCGACGGCGGCGATCCCGACCAGCCGCCCTCGCCTTCGCTCATGTGGGCGGCGCTGCTGCATGATGTGGGCAAGCCCGGCACCTTTACCGTCGACGAGAACGGTCGCGGCCACTTCTACGGACACCCGGAGCTCGGAGCCACGATGGCGCGCGACATCATGCGGCGGCTGTCGTGCTCGAACGACCTGATCCGCGATACGTGCCTGCTCATCCGCTATCACGATAGGCCCATGATGGCCGAGCGCGAGGACCTGCTCAAGGTGATGCGGATCTTCTCGGGCGAGGGGCTCAACACCGCGCGGCTCATGGGCGAGCTGTTCGACCTCAAACGCGCCGATGCCCTCGGCAAGGCGCCGTCGTGCTTCTACTACGTCGAGGACATCGAGCGTATGCGCGAGATGGTGCGCGAGCTCATCGCCAACCATGAGGCATATAGCATGGGGACGCTCGCCCTCAAGGGCCGCGATCTGATCGCCGCCGGCGTCAAGCCGGGTCCGCGCGTGGGCGAGCTGCTGCGCCGTGCGCTCAAGGCATCGATGAGCGGAGCGGTGCCCAACCGGACCGACGAACTGCTCGCCTACCTCGACCTGTAGCCAATGTAAAATTACCCCTGCAATGTAAAATAACCCCAGGGGTTATTTTACATCTGAAGGCGTCGATGAGCGGGGCGGTGCCCAACCGGACCGACGAGCTGCTCGCCTACCTCAATGTAAAATAACCCCTGGGGTTATTTTACATTGGAGGCAGTTCAAAAACCCCAGGGGTATTTTTACATTGGCGTGTGCGTGCGCCGAGGCTACCATGCTGTCCGATGCGTGATACGATGATAAGCATTCGTAACACTCTGCGAAGGAGTCGGCATGGATCAGCACGAGAGCCGCTGCACGGTGTCGCGCCGTGGTCTGATCGCCACGGCATGCGGTGCGCTTGCAGCCGGTGCGCTTGCGGGCTGCTCGACGGCGCGCGATGATGCCTCCACCCAAAGGAGCGGCAGCGCCTCCGGTGGCGCCACCGCCCCGCAGACGCAGGTCATCGTCGCCATGAGCGCGGGCAGCGAGCCGGCGGCGGGGTTCGATCCGCTGGTTGCCTGGGGCTGCGGCGAGCATGTGCACGAACCGCTCATCCAATCGACGCTCATCACGACCGACGAGGACCTGAACTTCGTCAACGACCTCGCCACGGACTACGTGTGTTCCGACGACGGGCTCGTGTGGACCTTCACCATCCGCGACGACGTCCGCTTTACCGACGGCGAGCCGCTGACCGCAGGCGACGTCGCCTTCACCGTCAACGCGGTGGCGCATGGCGGCACGTCGGAGGCCGATCTGTCCATGGTGGACAAGGCGGTGGCGGTGTCGGACACCGTCGTCGAGCTGTACCTCGACAAGCCCTACAACGCGCTGCTCTACACGCTCGCGGTCTTGGGCATCGTGCCCGAGCACGCCTACGGTGAGGACTACGGCGCGCATCCGATCGGGTCGGGTCGCTATATCCTCGAGCAGTGGGACCGCGGCCAGCAGGCGATCTTTCGCGCCAACCCCGACTACTACGGTGAGCCCCCGACTATGGAACGGGTGGTCGTCGTGTTCATGGACGAGGACGCCGCGCTCGCGGCGGTGCAGGCGGGTCAGGTGGATATCGCCTACACGTACGCGACGCACGCCGCGCAGCGCTTTGCCGGCTACGAGCTCGTCGCGTACCGCAGCGTCGACTCGCGCGGCATCTCGCTGCCCTGCATCCCGGCGGGTGGCACGCGGCGCGATGGCGACAACGAGTATCCTTCGGGCAACGACGTTACCTGCGACATCGCCGTGCGTCGCGCCATCAACTGCGGCGTCGACCGGCAGGCGATGATCGAGCACGTGCTCGACGGTTACGGCGAGCTCGCCTACAGCGTGGGCGACGGCATGCCGTGGTCGAGCGCCGATATGGAGGTCGCCTACGACCGCGATCGGGCGTGCGCGTTGCTCGACGAGGCGGGATGGGTCGCGGGGGAGGACGGCGTCCGCACGCGCGACGGCGTCCGCGCCGCCTTCGACATCTGGTACGCCTCCGACGATTCGGTCCGCCAAGCGCTCGCCAACGAGTTCGCCAATCAGATGGGCGAACTCGGTATCGAGGTGACGCCTCGCGGTGGCAGCTGGGACGAGATCTACCCGCACGAGTTCGAGCAGCCCGTCCTGTGGGGCTGGGGATCCAACTCGCCGGTCGAGGTCTATGAGCTGCACTACTCGACGGGTTGGGGCAACTTCGCCTGCTACGAGAACGAGACGGTCGACGGCTATCTGGATCTTGCCCTGGTCCAGACCGACATCGACGCATCCTATGAGTACTGGCGGCGCGCGATGTGGGACGGCACCGACGGCGTGGCACCCCAGGGGGCGGCGACATGGTGCTGGATCGCCAACGTCGAGCATCTGTATTTCAAGCGCGAGGGGCTCGATGTGGCCACGCAGAAGCCCCATCCGCATGGGCACGGCTGGTCGCTCGTCAACAACGTCGACCGTTGGAGCTGGGCATGACGGGGGAGCATGGCGGGTCCCGCCGGATCGCGCTGCCGTACCCCGTGCGCTTCGTCGCCGGGCAGCTCGCGCGCCTCGTCACCCTCATGGTGGCGGTGAGCTTCATCACGTTCGCGCTCGTGAGCGCGTCTCCCATCGACCCCGTGCAGGCCAACACCGGGCAGGCGGCGATGCTGTCCATGAGCGCGGAGAAGCGCGGGCAGCTCGAGGAGCGCTGGGGCGTCGACACGCCGCTATGGGAGCGCTACGCCGCGTGGGCGCACGACGCCGTCCGTGGGGACCTGGGTGACAGCCTGCGCTTCAACGCGCCCGTTGCCGAGGTCGTGGTCGATCGCGTCGCCGCCTCGGCGCTGCTGCTCGCCTCTGCGTGGGCGATCTCGGGCATCTTGGGCGTCGTGCTCGGGGTGCTTGCCGGAACCCTACGTGGCGGTGCGCTCGATCGCGTGATACGCGCCTACTGCTACCTTCTTTCCGCCACGCCGACGTTTTGGCTCGCCATGGTGCTGCTCATGGTGTTCGCCGTCGTGCTCGGTTGGTTTCCCGTGGGCTTTTCGGTGCCCATCGGGCGCACCGCCGTGACCGTCTCGTTTGCGGAGCGCCTGCATCATCTCGTGCTGCCCGCGATCGCGCTCTCGGTGACCGGGGTGGCCAACATCGCCCTGCATACCCGCGAGAAGGTCGTCGATGTCCTTGCTAGCGACTATGCGCGTCTCGCCGCCGCGCGCGGGGAATCGCGGTGGACGATCATGCGCCGGCACGGTTTGCGAAACCTGCTGCTTCCTGCCGTGACGCTGCAGTTCGCCTCGGTGAGCGAGATCGTGGGCGGGTCGGTTCTGGTCGAGCAGGTGTTTTCGTATCCGGGGCTCGGACAGGCGACCGTGACCGCCGGACTGGGCGGCGACGCGCCCCTGCTCGTCGGCTTGGCGCTCGCGACGACGGTCATGGTCTTTGCGGGCAACCTGGTCGCCAACCTCCTGTACGGCTCGATCGACCCCCGTATGAGGCAGGAGGTGTCCCGTGCGCGTGCATGATGCCTGCTGCGATGACGCGGCCGGGTCGGCGCCCGCCGCCGCTTCCGCAACGGTCTTCCATGCCCCGCTGCCGCATGGCGTATGGAACGGTCGGCGGGTTCTGCTCGCCTGCATCGTCTTCGCGTGCATCGCGTTATCGCTTGTGGTGCTTGTGGGGCACGCGCTGGCGCCTGCTGCCGTGGCAACAGATTTTTCCGCCAAGAACCTGCCCCCTTCCGCGGCGCATCCGTTCGGGACCGATTGGATGGGGCGCGACATGCTCGCCCGGACGCTCGCGGGGCTTTCCACGTCCATCGTGATCGGCCTTTTGTCCGCGGCCGTCTCGTCGGTTCTGGCCTTCGCGCTCGCCGCCCTTGCGGCGTTCGGGGGCCGTCGGGCGGATGCGGCGGTGAGCTGGCTGACCGATCTTACGATGGGCGTGCCGCACATCGTGCTGCTGGTGCTGATCAGCTACGCGTTGGGGCGCGGGGAGCTCGGCGTGTGCGTCGGCGTGGCGGTGACCCACTGGCCGAGCCTGACGCGCGTGCTGCGCGCCGAGATCCTGCAGCTTCGCGAGCAGCCGTACCTGGCATGCTCGCGCGCCCTCGGCGTGCGGGGCGTGCGCCTCGTCGCGACCCATGCCCTGCCGTACGTGTTGCCGCAGTACCTGGTCGGGCTGGTGCTGTTGTTCCCCCATGCGATCCTCCACGAGGCGTCGATCACGTTTCTGGGGTTCGGCCTGTCGCCCGAAACCCCGGCGATCGGCGTGATCTTGTCCGAGGCCATGGGCTACCTGACGGCCGGCTCATGGTGGCTCGCGGTGTTTCCGGGGGCGGCGCTGCTCACGGTGGTGCTGTTGTTCGACCGCGTCGGGTCGGCGCTGCGGCGCCTGGTGTCGACGGAGGGGGTGCAGGCATGATGCAGCTCGTGCGACACGTCGGGTCTCCGTCGTCCTCGATGGGCGGGGCCGCGCCGTCAGCCCATGGGCCCCATGGCGATGCGGAGTTCCATCATCACCATTCCCATGCCGCGATCTCGCGGCATCCGGACAACCACCACCTGTTGACCGTCGAGCACCTGAGCGTGTCGTTCGACATGTACGATCCCGTCGCGCCGTTTTTCCGCGCGGGACGCGTCGTGTGCGAGCAGCTGCACGACGTGACGCTTTCGGTGCATCGCGGCGAGATCTTGGCGGTGGTGGGCGCGAGCGGCTCGGGCAAGACCCTGCTTGCCGATGCGTTGCTGGGGCTCTATGAACAAAACACCCTGGTGAGCGGGCATATCTGGTTCGACGGCGAGGCGGTGGATGCCGATGCGCTCGAGCGCCTGCGCGGACGGGGCATCTCGCTCGTGCCCCAGAGCGTGTCGCATCTGGATCCGCTGATGCGGGTTGGGGAGCAGATCGTCGGCGCGTGTCACGGGCGGCGCCGTGCCGAGCGCCGTGAGCGTATGCGCTTGCTGCTTGAGCACTATGGGCTTTCCCCTGAGGTCGAGCGTCTGTATCCCCACGAGCTGTCGGGCGGTATGGCCCGCCGCGTGCTGCTCATATGCGCCCTCATGGACGAGCCGCAGCTCATCGTCGCCGACGAGCCGACGCCCGGGCTCGACATGGAGCGGGCGGTTCAAGCTCTGCGTGATCTGCGTGGTTTTGCCGACGGCGGGGGAGGCGTCCTGCTCATCACGCATGATGTCGAGCTTGCGCTGCGTGTGGCCGACCGCATCGCCGTCTTCCATGACGGGACGGTGGTCGAGGAGACGGCGGTGGGGAACTTCGCCGCGCCGGAGTTGCTGCGCGATCCGTTCACGCGCGCGCTGTGGCATGCCATGCCGGAACACGGGATGGTTGTGGAGGGTGATAGGGCCCTTGGTGCGGCGCCGTCGAAGGTGCGGCGGGGGATGTCGGATGGAGGGGATTGCCGATGAGCCTTGAGGCGCGGGGCATCTCGTTTGGGTATAGCGCCGGGCATCCGCTGTACCGCGGCTTCTCGCTGTCCGTGGCGCCGGGGGAGCGTGTGGCGCTGTGCGGCGCTTCGGGCGTCGGCAAGACGACGCTCTGCCGGATTCTCGCGGGGTATTTGCGCCCGCATGCCGGCGAGGTGGTGGTCGACGGGGATCCGCTGTACGGCCGCCGCGGCGCAGGTGCCCGTCCCGTGCAGCTGATCTGGCAGCATCCCGAGCAGGCCTTCGATGGGCGCATGCGCATGGGGAACTCGCTTGCGGAAGGCGCGTGCGATCTGTCCGCGCCCGCGGCGATCGAGCTTGCACGCTCGCAGGGCCTGCTCGATGCCGTGGGGATTCGCGAGGCGTGGCTGTCGCGGTATCCGCATGAGCTTTCCGGTGGGGAGCTCATGCGCTTCTGCGTCGCGCGGGCGCTGCTGGCGGCCCCGCGGTACCTGATCTGCGACGAGATGACGGCGATGCTCGATATGGTGACGCAGGCCGAGGTGTGGCACGCGGTGCTTCGGATCGCGCGGGAGCGCGACATGGGGCTTGTCGTCGTGTCGCACGCGCCCGCCCTGCTCGACCGGATCGCGACGCGCCGTGTTGACGTCGGCTCTTCATGACTCGTCCACAAGTTCGAGTTTTTCGGAAAAGAACCTTGCGCGTGTGGGGAAGTTCCCGTAATATCCTTCCTGCGCAAGCGGAAACGCACCGCGCATATGGCCCGTTCGTCTAGCGGTTTAGGACGCCGCCCTCTCAAGGCGGAGATCACCAGTTCGAATCTGGTACGGGCTACCACGTACGCTCAGGGCTCCCACGGGAGCCCTTTTTCATGCGCGGGCCCCGCGGGAAGCGCAGGTCCCGCCGGAAAAGCCTCGCTCCGTCCCCGTGGGAAAAAGGGACTGTCCCCATCTTCCCACGGGAAAATGGGGACAGTCCCTTTTTTCCCGCGGGGGCGCTGGCCGCCGAATCCATCTCAAAAAACTTGAAATTGGGGCTTGCGCGGAGCGATGCCGTACCGTAATATACTTTCTTGCGCAAAGCGGCAACGCGAGCGCGGATGCACTATTGGGATGTCGTCTAATGGCAGGACAGCGGATTCTGGTTCCGTCAATGGGGGTTCGACTCCCTCCATCCCAGCCATCCACTTGGCCCGTTCGTCTAGCGGTTTAGGACGCCGCCCTCTCAAGGCGGAGATCACCAGTTCGAATCTGGTACGGGCTACCAACAAGACCGCAGGTCAGGGGACACGTCCTCTGGCCTGTTTTCTTTTGAGGCCTCATCGCTCCTCCTTCGTGGGACACAATCTGGACACAACGGGGACTGGGACACAATCCGGGACGCGATCGGTCTAGACCGCGACCCTGAGAGCTCCTTCCTGCCTTGCCTGCTCGCTCGGCGTTTCGGAGAACAGGCTGCCGATGAGCTGAGCCGCCTGAGCGTCATTCTCGGGCAGCGCGTGGGCGTAGAGGTTCATCGTCAGGGTCGCCGAGGCGTGGCCGAGCCGGTGCTGGACGGTCTTCATGTCCATGCCGCCGGCGACGAGCTGCGTTGCCTGGGTGTGCCTGAGCTCATGGAACTTCAGGCCCTCGAAACCGTGGGCCTTCGTGAAGGACCGCCACCAGCGCGAGAAGTTCGTCGGGGCGATGAGGCCGCCTTTGTCGTTGCAGCAGACGGGCGTGTCCCTCGTCTGGTCGAGCGACAGAATGGCGAGCTCGTCTCGCTGGAACTGCTTCCACCGCCTCAGGTGCTCTATGGTCTTCTCGTCCACGGCGATGACGCGCTTCCCCGCCTCGGTCTTGGGCTCCTTCACCTCACCGTAGGTCGTGACCGACTGGGTGACGCGGATGGTTCCCCGTGCGAAGCTGATGTGGCCCCACGTGAGACCCAGGACCTCTCCGCGTCGCATGCCGGTTGCGAGACCGATTCGTGCCACCATGACGTTCCCGATGCTGGACAGGCCTCGCAGGTAGCTCCGCTCCGAGGTGTCGCCGCGCTTCTCCTGCCGTTCCTCGATGGCGTCGCGGGACGCATACGCCTCGTCCTCTGCCTCGTCGATGGTCGCGAGCAGCTGACGTGCCTCGGCGGTGGTGAGGGAGCGACGGTCCGGTGTGTCGCATCGCGGCGCCTTGACCTTCTCGGCGGGGTTGCGAAGTATGAGGTCGTAATCCACGGCACGCGAGAGGATCTGCTTGAGCAGCTTGTGGATCATGTTCATGGTGGTGCCGCTGCACCTGCCCTTCTCCTCCGTCTTGTCCCAGCGCATCTTCATGTAGAGCCCCTCGATGGTCTGGGCAGTGATGTCGCGAAGCCTGATGGCCCCAATGTAGGAGCACATGTCCTCGATGATGGTGCGCTCCCGGCGCAAGCGCGTCTTGCTGATCTCTGCCGCCGTCTCGCGAGCTTGCTGCCATTGCTCTGCGAACTCGGCGAAGGTCATCTTGTCGGCGTTGGCCGAGAGACCGTTCTCGAGGTCTGCCTTGAGTTGGTCGCGCAGTTTGCAGGCGTCGGACTTGGTGCCCTTGATGTTTCGCGAGACCACGTCGCGCTTGCCGGTGACGGGGTTGGTGCCGAGGTCGATGCGAACCTTCCAGTGCTTTGGGGCGTAGCTGGTGCCGTCGGGCTTCTTTACTTCCGTAATGCTTCCGTCTCCTTTTGCCATTACATTCACCTCCTTGGTTTGCGAGCATCGTGAGCAGGTCTTTTGCTATTCCATCACGCCCCTATGGGGCGGGGTGGGCAATTCTTTGGGCCTCCGCGTACCAGCGCTCGATGGAGGTGCGGTAGTCCTCTCCGATTTGTGCGACTGCGTCTTCGAGAGGGGTGCCGGAGGCGTACAGGATATGTGCGGTCTGACGTCGGCGTTTGCTAGCCGCCGTCTTGTGGGATTCGCAGCAGAACTCAGCGCGGCTCGATGTCGAGCGAGTAATGATTGGAGTGCCGCAAACGGGGCAGAGAGACACTCGGCCATCGTATATGGCGTCCTCGACGGTGTCATAGAGAGCGGTTTGCCAGCGAGTGAAGCCGCCGTCATCTTTAGGACGGAAAAAGCCCTGATTCAGCGAGAATAGGGAGTTGATTTCGAAATCCGGTTCGTCAGTGTAGTAGTGGTAGAAGTCCATCGGGTTTAGATACATCGGCGTGCCCAAATCAACAGTAATTAGCTCTCCGCACAGCAGTCGGATTGCCTCTTCTTTCGAGTACCTCTCTCGTTCATAAACGATGAGGAAGTAGTAGGTGCTATCAAGCGAATCAACCGGATTCTCGGGCCACTCCTCGTATGTTGTGAGCAAATAGCCGTCTTTGTTGATGCCGTCGGGATAGTTGCCAAAATTCTCAAAAATAGTGTCTTCCGCGATGCTGTCAAAATAAGTGCCCGCTATCTTGTGAGTTGACTCATCGTCAAGGGCAACAGCGGCATACTTCGAAACATCGCTGAGAAAGTCTCTGACGTATTCCTGCTCGAGCGCCTCTGTGATCTCGGGGAACTTGAACAATCCGTCAGGAGGCGTAGCTCCTAAAGCGTAAGCAGCGATAGTGAGGTAGCGGACATAGCTGTCGCGAAAAAACAACAGTTCGGGAATCCAAACTTCATGAAGCTCGTCTTTGCTCACCGAAAGCAAGTCCTTCTCGGTTAGCTCGTCGAGATAGTCGATCTCGCTGTCAGAATCAATCCGCGACTTGAGGGAGCCGGACAGGTCGATTTGAAGCTCTTCGGGCTTCCAGAGGCCGTTCTTAAGGGGATCGTCCTCACGCTTGGCAAAGAGCGAGCAGCAGGCCTCGTTCTTCAAGAAGTCGAGCATCGCCTTCCAAGAGCGGACGGTGAGCAGCTTGTTCAGGGCGGCTCGAGGTTCGACCTCGCGATCTTCCCCTTCCGGGAGATATACCGCGCGCTCTTCGTTCAGGGCAACCAATCTCATAGTAACCGTCACTCTCAAAATATCGTAAATCTACCGTAAACCAAAAAGAACAGTAAACTCTGATGGCTACGATGGTACCAACACCAACAGGGCGCGTCAACGCCAAAGAACGGAGGTACCTCATGGAACTCTCGCGATTCGAAATTACCCAGCGGAGGGAGAGGCTCGGCCTGTCGAAGTCTGCCTTTGGGCGGGAGTCGGGGCTGCATGTATCCACGATCTCTCAGATTGAGAACGGTCATCTCGTTCCGTATCCCAGGCAGGTCAAGAAGATGCTTGCGGCGTTCGAGCGACTCGAGGCGAAGGAGCGTCTCCAGAAGGTGGCGTCGTAGCCATGTCGCACAACTGTCTGACAATTCCATCCAATTCGTCCGATGCAGCCCAAGAGATGCCAATCGAGATCTTCGCGGCTTACCCTGATTTGCTGACGCCTGCGCACATCTCGGAGCTAACTGGGTTCACGGTCGAGTACGTGCGAAAGCTGTGCCGCGAGCACAAGATCCCCGCCGTGCAGGTGGGCGGCAGGCAGTGGTTCGTGCCGAAGCCGCGGTTCGTGGAGTACGTGATGGGCGGTGACGAATGACGGGGTACGACGAGCGCAGGCAGATGGCGCTTGGCCTTGCGGCCCGTCATGGTTTCGCGGTGTTCACGCTCGCTGCCCGTGCGAAGGAGCCGCACAAGGGCTCACACGGCTTCAAGGACGCGACGCGCGATGAGGCAACCATCGAGGCGATGTTCTCCGATCATCCTGACAGCAATATTGCTGTTGCCTGTGGTGCCGTCTCCGGCAACATTGGCGTCATTGACCTGGACGTTGCTGAGGACAAATCCTTCGACGGGCGCGAGGAGCTTGCCGAATGGCAGGTGGAGCACGGGAGGTTTCCGGATACGGCCAGTACAGTGACTGGCAAGGGTGGCACTCACCTCTACTTTCGCTTCCCTGATGGCGTGCCCGACTCCTACAAGAACGAGAACACGCACGTGGATTTCCGAGGCGAGAAGGGCTACGCCATGCTTCCCGGCTCGATTCATCCCAATGGGCGCGAGGTCTATTGGGACATGAGCCCCGATGAGTGCGCAATCGCCGAGGCGGATGAGAACGTGCTCGCGTTTGTGATGCATCATCGTCCAGGTACCGATGGAGCGGCGGCAATCACAAACGGCGCGGAGGTGCGGAAAGCGCCCTTTAAGCTGCCCGAGGTGCTTCACGAGGGCGCGCGAGATGAGACGATCTATCGCTTTGCGTGCTCGATGAACTCAAAGTGCGTGCCGAGGGACGTCACGCTTGTGGCTGCCCGCGCATATAACGAGAGCCGTTGTGTGCCGCCCCTGCCGGACTCGATCATCGTCCAGAAGGTCGATAGTGCCTATCGGCATCCACCGGGGACGTCGCGGAGGCGCTCCCTTGGCGATGGGGGCGTAGAGACGATGAGCCGCGCGAGCATATGGAGCAACCCGCATCTTGAGGCAAAGCTCAACAAGGACGGAGACTGCATCGGCTTCTATGCCCCGACCGTCCCCGCCCTCGTTTGGTGGATGCAGGAGGATCCCGCTCTCGCTGGCGTGCGCCTGGAGCGCATGAGCCAGCAGGTAGTGGTCGAGGATGGGCTGCCGTGGAGCGCTGACGCGAAGATATGGCGTCCTGTCGACGACGATTATCTCTTTGCGCGCATGCAGGAGAGATACAGGTTTGAGGGAAAGTCGCTCGTGCGTTCAGACAAGAACGTGCTCGCAGCCTTCTCGATCTTCTCGGATGGCAGGAGCTTTGACGCCCTTGTTGACATGCTTGACACGCTGCCGGAATGGGATGGAACGCCGCGAAAGGACCTGTTGCTCATTGAGTGTTTGGGTGCGGAGGACAGCCCCTACACGCGGGCGGTGACGGCACTTTTGCTGTGGGCTGCCGTGGCGCGAGCGTATCAGCCGGGCTGCAAGTATGACTACATGGTCGTGTTGCAAGGACCTCAGGGAATCGGCAAGTCGACGCTCCTGCGCCGACTGGCAATGCGCGACGAGCTCTTCGTGGACGATGTGAAGAACATCGGGACGAAGGAGGCGCAGGAGCTGATACAGGGGCGCTGGTTCGTTGAGCTCGCCGAGCTGGCAGCGTTCAAGGGCAGACAGGTCGAGACCCTGAAGTCGTTCATTACGAGTCAGACCGACAGCTATCGGGTGCCCTACGCCAAGCGTCCCGTGCAGCTGCCGAGGCGTTGCGTGCTCGTGGGCACGACGAACTTGGGCGAGTATCTGGAAGACCCTACGGGCAACCGCCGCTTCATGCCCGTCCGCTGCGGAAGAAGCGCCACGCGAGACATCTTCGCGCCGGACTTCTTCGAGTACGTGCAGCAGGTGTGGGCGGAAGTGCTTGCGGACTACCGTGTGTGCCCAAACCGAGGCCTTGTACTGCCGAGGGCCGTGGAGGACGAGGCCAACGCCATGCGCGAGCGCGCGACGACTGAGGACCCATGGATAGGGCTGATCGGCAGGTTCTTGACGGGTAAGAGGCAGGGTGAGCCCGTATGCACGATGCAGATTCTCATCGAGGCAATCCAGATGCCCCGCGAGCGCGTTCAGAAGAGGGACAACATGCGCGTGTCGAATATCATCACGCGACGCTTTCCCGAGTGGAAGCGGTGTCCCAGCAACCGCTGGATTGAGGGTTATGGCTCTCAGCGGGCGTTTGTTCGAAAGACACCCGAAGAGCTTGAGGCTGAGCGCACTGGTGCTCAGGGACGTTTGCCTGGTGTTTGACGTGTTGAGCTGCGGAAACGAACACCATAAACACCTAAACACCTCATTGGGAAGCGCTGCGGATGATGGTGGAAGCAGATGGGTTACGGGCATGCGAGTGGCTAGGCGGAGCTCTGCCCCTTTTGGTGTTCAAGGTGTTTTCTCGCTGATTGCGGGCGTGAACACCCGGACACCTCGAGTGCAGACGTGGATACGGTGTTTTGTCCGGGCGATGGTGCCGCATGAGCGCGTGGACAACTGGACAGAACGATGTGATCCGTGAGTTGGGACACCGGGGCGCTGCGGCGGTGCGCGAGGAGATTCTCAGGCGCTACGGCGTGGAGAGGACCGTCCGTGCCATTGAGATGCAGGCGTCGCGGATTCACGCGAGCCTGAGGGTGCTTTCGGTGTGTCCGCAATGCGGAGCCGTCGGGGTACGCCTCAACCGCCAGAGCGGGATGTGCCCGCGCTGTACCGAGGAGGCGCACGTTGCCGAGGAGCGTGCGTTCAACGAGCTCCTGCGCCGCGAGGCGGAGGGGTGCGAGGAGGGGCCGGAGATCGAGGCGGCCAGGCGCGAATATGCGCGTCTGAGGCAGCAGAACTCGCGGCTCATGCGCAAGCACGGCTTGCGCGGCAAGCGGGAGCGGGATATAGGCACGGTATAATCGCTTGAAAGCAGTTTGCACAGTAGCGAGGAACCGTCTCATGAAGGTAAGACCTCTCATCTGCCCGCGTTGTGGGGCAGACCTCTCTCCCGCAGGGGAGAGAAATGCCTACAAGTGTCCACGCTGTGGTCTGAACGTCGCGCTCGATTTCTCTTCGGTTGAGGGGATGAGCGAGGAAGAGCGCGCGGCGGTTCTTGAGCGCGACCGAGCCCGGGCGGAGAGGGATAGGGCGCGGTTCGAGCGCGACAGGGAACGCGCGGAACGCGATAAGGTTCGAGCCCCGATTGAAGCAGAAATGCAGGTGAGACGGCTGGAACGCGAGCGGGAGAAGGAGCGGAACGACAACATAATTGGGTTCGCCGCACTCGGCCTGCTCATCGTGCTCATGCTCTTCTGCCTTCTCATGGCCAACGCCCCCAGCATCGGCGCTCTTTTCACGGGTGATATCGCCGTTCCCGCGTCTTCTGGCGATCTGGAGGGAATCTTATATTCCGACGTGGAGCAGCGGTTTGCGGACGCCGGATTCACCAATATCGAATGCATAGACCTCAACGACCTCGATTTGGTTGGCGGGTTCTTCAATAGCGACGGCTCGGTGGACCACATCACAATCAACGGGGAGGATGACTTCAGCTCCTCCTCCCATTACCCGTCAGATGCGACGATCAGAATCTACTACCACTCGCATCCCGACTAATCGGACTCGCTGATTATGATTCAGGCCCCGCACGGGTCCTTCTCTTTGTGACACCTCCCGACAATGGACCCGTGAGGATGTGGGCCTATCAGGGAGGGGGTGTCCGGCATGAGGGCGAAGCTCACCGAGGAGCTGATAGAGCAGATGGCCGCGCTCAAGGGCGATGGCCTCTCCAACAAAGATATCTGCCGGGCAGTGGGCATCCACGAGGCAACACTGTACCGTTGGCTCTCCAAGCCGAGTGGGAGGCTGCATCGCGCGTTAGGCGAGTCGCTAAAAAAGGTAGAGACCGACTATAAACGGACGCTTCTCACCACCATCCGCGAGGCGGCCACCAAGAAGAACGGCCAGTGGACCGCAGCCGCTTGGCTCCTGGAACGCAAGTATCCCGACGAGTACGCGCAGACAACCCGCGACAAGGGCGAGCGCGCCGAGGCGGCTCCTCAGATTGTGCTCGGCGTGGCGGTTGGCGCTGCGAAGCCGAAGGCCGATGAGGACGAGCTTGAGGGCGAGGCGGGCGGTGCCGATGGTTAGCGCCGCCGACCTGTGCATCCCGCGCTTCCACGATGTGCTCGGCGACGTGATGGCACATGGGCACACGCACTACTGGCTGCACGGTGGCCGAGGGAGCACGAAGTCGAGCTTCATCAGCCTGTGCATCGTTCTTCTCGTTGTGGCTTTTCCTTATGCGAACGCGTGCGTGGTGCGGCGCTTCTCCAACACGCTGCGTGACTCGGTGTACCAGCAGGTGCTCTGGGCGATCGAGGCGCTGGGGCTCTCGGCGTACTTCAAAGCGAAGCTCTCGCCGATGGAGATCGTCTACCTGCACACGGGGCAGCGCGTCGTCTTCCGGGGCGCCGACGATCCGCTCAAGCTCAAGGGCGTGGAGTCCACGCGCGGCTACTGCGCCGTGACGTGGTTCGAGGAGCTCGACCAGTTCGACGGCATCGAGGCGGTTCGCTCCATTCTCAACTCGCTCCGCCGCGGCGGCGAGGACTTCTGGATCTTCTACAGCTACAACCCGCCCAAGACGATGTGGAGCTGGGTGAACGTGGAGTGCATCGAGCGCAGGCGGCGGGCGGACACGCTCGTTAGGCGCTCTTCGTACCTCGACGTGGTGGAGACGCGGCCAGGGTGGCTCGGCGCGCCCTTCATCGAGGAGGCGGAGTACCTGCACGAGGAGAACGAGCGCGCATGGCGCTGGGAATACCTCGGCGAGGTGACCGGGACGGGCGGCGCGGTCTTCGACAACATCGTGGAGGCCAGGCTCACCGACGAGCGTGTGCGGGGCTTCGAGCGGGTGCGAAACGGCGTCGACTGGGGATGGTTCCCCGACCCGTGGCGCTTCGTGCGCTGCGGCTGGGAGCCGGGCGCGCGCAGGCTCACCGTCTTTGAGGAGCACTCGGCCAACAAGACGATGCCCGCCGACACGGGCCGCATCGTGGTGGACGCGCTCACCTACGCCGACGAGCCGGGCGCGGAGCCCTACTTCCACGACCAGCTGGTGTGGTGCGATGACACGCCCGACTCCAAGGTGCAGATGGCGGTCTGGCGGCGCGAGCTCGGCATACGCGTGCACCCGGCGCGGAAGGCGCGGATGCGCAGGCTCTCCTACGACTGGCTGGCGGGCCTGCGAGAGATTGTCATCGACCCTGCGCGGTGTCCGCGGACGTTCGAGGAGTTCACCTGCAAGGAGTTCCTGCGCGACCGCGACGGGCGCTGGATCGACGAGATCCCCGACGGTGATGACCATTCCATCGACGCGGTGCGCTACGCAATGATGGACGACGTGCTGAGGGGGTGACGGGCGTGTTTCTCGGCATATTCAGCTACCAACTGAAAACGCAAGGTGACGGACGTTCTTCTCGGTGCGTTTTGCACTTGAACCGTGAGGAGCGCGGCGGATGCGGGGAGCTGAGGATATGCGGGCGGGTTTCTCGGCATCCAAAGCTAAAGCCTGTGGCGTATGGGAGGGATGTGCGGCGGCGTGTGGCGGAGGCGGCGCGTTCTTCTCGCCAAGCGAAAGAAAAGGAGCGGGGGCTGGAGGAGCTGCCAGGAGAGCCGGTTGGGCGCGAACGATGGAGGGCGATGTAGATGGGGCAGGCGTACGAGGAGGAGTACTGGGTGCCGGAGCACGTGCGGGAGTACCTGCGGGCGCTCGGGTTCGCGCTGCCGCTCGAGGCGATGGAGCCGCACATACGCGCGTGGCACGAGTGGATGCAGGCGTGTGGCTCGTTCTACGACTACAAGGACACCGACGGCGTTGGGCGCATGTACGAGGTGCACAGGCGCTCGATTCATCCGGCAATGCGGGTGTGCCGGGAGTGGGGGTCGCTGCTGCTGAACGACAAGACGCAGGTGGTGTGCGGGACGCAGGAGTGCACGGACTGGCTCGAGGGGTTTCTCGCCCAAAGCGGCTTCATGGCGGCGGCACAGGCAACCGTGGTCAAGGCATTTGGCATGGGGACGGGCGCGTGGACGCTCTGGGTGGTCGCGCCTGCGGGCGTGTGCCCCGTGTACGAGACGGGCTCTCCCTATCCCACCTTCGCCATCGTGAAGCCGGCCGTGGACAATACGCGCGTGGACATGAGCCCGTACGGGCAGAGCGTGTTCGCGGACGCGGTGGACGCTATCCAGGCGGTGGACCTCGCCTTCGACGCGATGATCTCGGAGATCGACAACGGCAAGATGCGGGTGTTCCTGAGTGACGTGATGTTCGACCAGGAAACGGACGGCAGGGGGCGCAAGGTCTCGATACCGTTTGGGCGGCAGGACTGCACCGTGTTCCGGAAGGTGATGAGCACGGAGGACACGATTCAGGAGTTTGCGCCGGCGCTGAGGACCGACGCTCAGGTGAGGGCTTTCAGGTGCGCGCTGCAGATGCTCGGCGACCTGACGGGCTTCGGCCTGGGGTACTTCGACTTCGACGGAGCGGGGTACGTGAAGACCGCGACGGAGGTCTCGGCGGACAACTCGGCGCTGATGCGCAACATCCGCAGACACGAGCATGCGCTGGAGAGCGCTATCGCTGGGATATGCAGGGCCGTCATGGCGGCTTCGCGCTCGCTCGGGGTCGAGCTCCCGGACGAGGGTGAGGTGCGCGTCACGTTCGACGACAGCATCATCACGGACACGAGCGCCGAGAAGCGCCAGGACATGGCCGAGGTGGGCGTCACCATGAACGCCTGGGAGTATCGGCAGAAGTGGTACGGCGAGGACGAGAAGACGGCCAAGGCGCGTGCCCGTGGGTTCGCGAGGGGCAAGGCTTCCAATGGTGAGGATACCTAGCGTTCGCTCCAGAGGAGGAAGTCGACCTTCTTTACGGGGGTGAGCCAAGCGTAGTCGGGAAGGAGCTCGTCGAAGAGCCGTATGTTCTTCTCGGCATCCTCCGTAGCCAGGTAGGTCTCGTACCAGGAGACGATCTTCCCGTACACCTCGACGGCGTTCTCGAGCTTGGCCTGCGCCGTCGTTCCCTTGAGCCTCAGGCCGAGCCTTGCGAGCACCAGGCTGTCCCATATCGACCTGTCGGGGTGGAGCGTGGCGATCATCTTGCTGGTGAAGGACGCCTCCACATTGCCCGTGAGCTCGTTCATCTCGCGCAGCACGTCCTCGAACGCCATGGAGGGGGTGGCCTTCTCCCTCTCCATGATCGCGTAGTAGCTCGACTGCCACTCCGCGTTCCTGCGCACGCGGTAGAAGCGGTTGTAGAACCGCTGGAAGTCGGCGTCGGAGCTGACGTCGGTCTCGCGCACGGTGCGCTGTATGCGGGCGTAGCCCTCGAGCCCCCACGCCCGTCTATGGTGGTGGGCATGGCCATGAGGCTCGCCTCGCTTTCGGTGGACGATTGCAGGAGCAATTGTAACGGCTGGGGCGGCGTCCGGGGTGGCATGTGGCATCGGGTGGGCTGCCAGGAGCCCGCAGGCGCTCTCTGTGGAGCTGGCGAGTTCGGGGGTCGCAAGAGGGGCTGTCGCGGCTCTGGGACGGCTTCTGGCAGGCGCTGCTGGGCGTCGGCTGCTGGTGGAGCGGCTGGGAGGCGGATGCCGGTGGCGTGTGGTGGCTGCTGAGTTGCCGCCGCAGTGAGCCTTTGCCGCCCGCGCTGGCTGTTGGACTGGACGGGCGCGGACGAGCGCGTGACGGCAGCAGACCGGACGAGCATGCGTAGGGTGTGCGCCGCTGGCCGGGCGTGACGCACGCTGACCACGCGCCCCCGTTGACCTTGCATTAGGCCGGGCGGCGGCGTAGGGCGGGCTGAGCACGCGGCCGGAAGCAGACCGCGAAGCGGGCTGCTGTAGGCGCGTATGCGAAGACCGACCGAAGCCGACGGCTGGCCGTACGGGAGACTCCCATGGGCGCGTGGGCTGCATGTGGCACGAACGGCCCGAGCGCACACCCGGAGCGTGGGCGGCCGGGCTGCGGACAACTCGAGGTTGGTAGCGAACGGCCAGGCCAGCAGCCAGGGATGGCGGCAAAATAAACTCGAGAAGAGCAGACGCGCTTGTTTTGCTGGCTCACCAGCAGCGGATTATCCCGCCTGTGGAATCGCTAGTATAACCCGCCTATTGCCTCATTCTCATCGATTCTTCTCGCTGGTAAAATAGTTTGGTTATACTTATCGGTTTCTGCTTGCCTCTGCGGCAGCAGTCTGTTATGGGAAGAGCGAGAGCAGTGGCAAGCGAGAGCTCCATCGACGTCAAGCGGCAGGTAGATGCCGTATTCAGCATAGCGAACAGTCTTCGTGGAACATACCAGTCGGACAAGTACAAGGACGTCATCATTCCGATGATTATCATCCGTCGACTGGAATGCGCCATGGCGGATACGCGTGATGCCGTCTGCTCCGCATACGAGAAGAACAAGCACATACCCGATGCGGTTCTACGGAAGATTTCGGGATTCCCGTTCTACAACTACAGCCGCTGGACGCTCGCCAAGCTCTTGGTTGAGCCGCAGTCGCTTGCGCGAAACTTCAAGAGTTATCTTGACTCTTTCTCGCCCAACATCAAGCAGATCATCAGCGACCTCGACTTCAAGAAGCAAATTGACAAGATGGCGAAGGGGGCCAAGCTCACGGGAGTGGTACGCAAATTCGCAGACCTCGACCTCGACCCCGATACCGTGAGCAACGTGGCCATGGGATACATGTTCGAGGAGATCATCCGACGCTTTTCTGAGAATGCTGAGGCTGGTGATCACTACACTCCGCGCGAGATCGTGCGACTCATGGTTCGCCTTGCCCTTGCCGAGGGATGCGACGACCTAACCGAACCTGGCAAGAACATCAATGTGGGGGATTTCGCCTGCGGAACGGGCGGAATGATTTCCTGCGCCCAGGAGAAGCTCGCCGAGATGTGCCCCGATGCGACGGTCTATCTGTACGGTCAGGAGGTCAACCCTGAATCGCATGCCATCTGCCTTGCCGACATGCTCATCAAGGGACAGCGCGAGGACCGCATCAAGCTTGCGGACACCATGAAGGAAGACTGTTTCCCAGGCGAGTTCATGCGCCTGTCGCTCATCAATCCTCCGTTTGGACAGCCGTGGGGCGGCAAAGATGCCTCTCAGGGCGTGGAGAAGGCCGTGGAGAAGGAGCACCTTAAGCCCAACGGGAGATTCCCGGCGGGACTTCCCGCGAAGGGCGACATGCAGCTCCTTTTCATGCAGCACGTAATTTACAAGCTCGATCCGCAATACGGGCGTGCGTGCATCATCTCGAACGGCAGCCCGCTCTTCTCGGGAGGAACGACATCGGGCGAAAGCCAGGTGCGCCGTTGGTTGCTGGAGAACGACTATGTCGAAGCCATCATCGGCATGCCGACCGACCTCTTCTACAACACCGGCATCGGAATCTACATCTGGGTTATCTCACGCAACAAGCGGGCGGAACGTCGCGGCAAGGTGCAACTCATCGATGCAACCGACATTTGGGAGCCGATGAGGCGTTCGCTCGGCAAGAAGCGCAAGTTCATTTCAGAAGAGCAGGCCGAGGAGATCACGGGGCTCTATCACGCCTTCGAGGAAAACGAGCGCAGCCACATTCTCCCCTGCGAAGAGTTCCTTTACAAGGAGTATGCGGTCTACCAGCCTCTTCAGCGAAGCTACTGCATCTGCGACGAGCGCATTGATGCTATGTGCGAGGGCCAGTTCATGCGCGGCATGCACGACCCCGCGAAGGTGGAGGAGCTGCGACTCATCGACGAGGCGGATCGCAAGGACAAGGAAGCGAAGCTGCTGGCCGATCTTGAGGCAGCCGAGCCGGTCTTCGAGCAGATGGTGCAGATTCTACGTGACAACGTGAGTGATGAAGTCTGGTACGACCACAAGGCGTTTGAGGCGCACCTGAAGACACTCTTTGCTGATGTGCCGGATTACCGCAAGGGTGAGACGCCTGCGCAGCGCAAGGCCGTCATAGAGAAAGTCATGTTCTCTCTGTCAGTCATCGACAAGGATGCGCCACTTCGATACAAGCGCGATGGCAGCGTCGAGTACGATCCGGCGACCAAGGACACAGAGATCGTTCGCTTAGCCGAACCCGTCGAAGACTACTTTGCCCGCGAGGTGCATCCATACGTGCCTGATGCACAGTGGTTTGACGAGGAGACGCCCAAGGTCGTACGGACTGGAGCGGAGTTTCCGTTCACACGCTATTTCTATCATTATGAAGCGCCACGACCGTCCGGGGAACTGCTTGACGAGTTCCTGCAGCTTGAGGACGAGCTTGAAGAGCTGGTTGGTGAGTTGAAGTGAGTGAGCGGAAGAAACTATGGTCGGGCGATGTCCCTGAAACTTGGAAGGTGGCGCCGCTCAAGCATTGTATTGCGTTCCGCTCCGACTCGCTTTCGGAAGGTACTAATCCGGATTACTGGTTTCGTTACGTGGACATAGGCTCGGTGACCGCATGTAGTGGTGTCACTGGTTACGCGGAAATGGCGTTTCGCGATGCGCCCTCCCGGGCGCGTAAACGTGTGCGACGCGGCGATACGATTGTCTCGACGGTAAGAACATACCTGAAGGCCATCGCACGCATTGAGGATGATGAAGACGTCATTGTGTCCACGGGTTTCGCCGTGCTTGAACCTTGCGAATTTGATTCTTTATATCTTACGTTCCTGATATGCAGCGACTTGGTTTGCGAAGAAATCGAGCGACGGTCCTGGGGTATAGCCTACCCAGCCATTTCAGAGACATCGATGAGTTCAATCATTGTGCCAATACCGCCACTTTTCGAGCAGCAACTGATTGCTGACCACCTGCGAAGGGCCTGCGCGAAACTCGACAGTGCCTGCTCGGTGCTTGAACGGCAACTACAAACTCTCGACGATTATCGAAAGTCCCTTATTCAGGAGACGGTAACCAAAGGGCTGGATCTCACTGTCGACATGAAGCCGAGCGGATATGAGTATCTTGGTAGCATTCCTTCAACTTGGGGAATGTCACCATTGCTCTACCTTGGCGAAATGCAGAACGGCATCTCGAAAGACGGCGATTCCTTTGGCAGCGGTTACCCATTCGTAAGTTATGGCGATGTCTATCGAAACGTCTTCCTACCACGTGCCGTCGAAGGACTGGTAGAGAGTAATTCAGAAGAACGATACAGATACTCGGTAAAGAAGAACGACGCGTTCTTTACAAGAACTTCGGAGACTATTGACGAAATTGGCTTTGCGTCGGTCTGCCTAGAAAGCATTGAGAATGCTACGTTTGCCGGCTTTCTCATTCGGTTTCGACCCAATACATGCAAACTCAACATGCGATTTGCGGCATACTACTTCCGCTCCGAAAACCTACGCGCCTACTTTGCGCGCGAGATGGTTTCAGTAACACGCGCGTCATTGAGCCAGAATCTTCTTGGCAGATTGGTCGTACCGCTGCCACCGCTTGATGAACAGGAACGGATCGCAAATTATCTTGATAGCAAGTATTCAGTGGTTGACCGTCTTATCGCTGGTAAGCGCAAACAACTCGAAACCCTACGCGCCCAGCGTCAGTCCCTCATCTACGAATATGTTACCGGCAAGCGCCGCGTTGTTTAGGATACGCCCATGACTGTACAGAACCCACTTACCGAGAAAGACTTCCAGCAGCTCGTTTATGACGGGCTGGAAATGAACGGCTACATCAAACGCGGCAACTTCGAGTTTGATTCCAAGCGCGCGATGGACCCTGGCATGCTCATGGCGTTCATCGAGGACACGCAGCCCGAGACGTTCGAGAAGCTCTGGAACCTGTTCGACGGCGACATCGAGGAGGGCATCTTTAATCGCGTCGCCACCGATATTGGCAGGCGTGGACTCATCCGCGTGTTGTGGGACGGCGTCGACTTCGATGGCGTAGCCACGCTTGATCTCGTGTATCCGAAGCCGTCTGCCGTATTCGACCCCAATGCTGTCAGGCTCTTCGAGGAGAACGACCTCTCGGTGATGCAGGAGGTCTGGCACAAGGAAGACGAGCGGATTGATCTCGTAATCTTTCTGAACGGCTTGGCAGTATTCACTATCGAGTTGAAATGTAACTCTGCCGGAACCAGCTGGGACTATCGCGAGGCAATACGCCAGTACAAGGAGGACCGCGACTGCACAACGAGGCTGCTCGACAGCAAGGCGGGCGCTCTCGCACACTTTGCCGTAGACCTGAACGAGGTCTACGTATGCACCGAGCTGAGAGGCAAAGAATCGTCGTTCCTGCCGTTCAACAAAGGCTGTAACGAGGGTGGCGATGCTCATGCGACCGGCCCTGGTAATCCGCCGAACCCGCGAGGGCCAAGATCGGCGTATCTCTGGGAGGAAGTTCTTACCAAGGACTCCGTCTTTAACCTCATCTACGACTTCATCTACATGGCGACCAAGCGCAACAGGCAGGGCAAGAAGGTTGGCGAGACGCGCATCTTCCCACGCTATCAGCAGCTTCGCGCCGTTCAGAAGGTCGTCGATGACATCTCGCACAACGCTACCGCACGGAACTACCTGATCGAGCATAGCGCGGGCTCGGGAAAGACCAACACCATCGCATGGCTATCGCATAAGCTCGCGGCAACGTATCTGCCAGGTACCGATTCGCCGCTATTCGACAAGGTGGTCATCGTGACGGACCGTCGGGTTGTCGACAGGCAGCTCCAGGACACCGTGCTCGATACGGCCAAAGAACCCGCCATCGTGTGCGTAATGGACAAGGGTAAGACCTCGGCCGACCTCGGGCGTGCGTTGCATAAAAGCTATCGCATCATCGTGACGACCATGCAGAAGTTCCTGCATCTTGAGCCGGGCACCTTCGAGGGCGAGGGCAGTCACTTTGCCGTGCTCATCGACGAGGCCCATGGCTCAACCTCGGGCAAGACGATGCAGGCCGTGAACAGCACGCTCGCAGAAGGCGTCGAGGAGGATTCGTCGCTTGACGAGCTCTCCGCATTCGTCGCAAATGACATCGCACGTTCTGGCAAGCAGCCGAATGTCACGCTCATCGGCTTCACTGCGACACCGACCGGCAAGACGCTGCAGCAGTTTGGCCAAACCGACGCATCCGGCCAAAAGGTGGCTTTCGATCTGTACTCCATGAAGCAGGCCATCGAGGAGAGGTTCATCCTGGATGTGACCTCGAACTACGTGACCTACGATTCGTATTGCAGGGTCGTGAAGGCGATTGATGACGACCCCGAGCTGGAATCCAAGGCCGCAAAGCGGCAGCTGGCACACCTCATCTCGGTTGCACCGGGGACCATCGAGGGCAACCTCTCCGTGATGGTCGACCATTTCGCGTCAACGGTTGCCATGACGCTTGGCGGCAAGGCGAAGGCGATGGTGGTGACAGCTGGACGCGAGGAGGCCGTACGCTACTACCTCGCCTACGAGGGGATGCGGAGGGCCCACATGCAGACAATGGGCTCGTACCGCGCCCTCGTGGCGTTCACTGGCTCTGTTTCTGTTGACGGGACGGATTACACGGAGGTCGGCATCAACGGTTTCGCCGAGGAGAAGCTGCCTGACTACTTCGACACCGACGACTACCGCATACTGTTTGTCGCCGACAAGTACCAGACGGGCTTCGACCAGAACCTGCTTGCTGCTATGTATGTGGACAAGCGGCTATCGGGCATCACCTGCGTGCAGACGCTTTCGCGGCTCAACCGCATCTGCCCGCCATACGAGAAGCGCACCTTTGTGCTCGATTTCCGAAACAGTTACGACGATGTGAGGAAATCGTTCGCCCCTTATTACGAGGATACGTTGCTCATTGAACCGCTGACCATCGATGATGTGAGGGAGACCGAGCGCAGGCTCCTCGGCTATGGCATCCTCGACCTCGATGACGTCGAAGAGTTCAACACGCTGCTCGCGAAGGCGCATCGGACCAATAGCGAGAAGGGCCGCATGTGGGCGCTACTCGACGCTGCCGCCACGCTGGTTAGGGCGATGGAGGAGGACGAGGCCGACGAGGTCAGGCGCGTCATCAGGAACTTCATCAAGCAGTACGGCTTCCTCCTGCAGGCTGCACCGTTCGTGAACAAGAACATGCACATGGAATACAACTTCTGCGTGTCACTCATTCGCGAGATTGACTCCGGCCATGGTGGTGGGAATGATTTCAACATCGCTGATAAAGTCTCGCTCGAAGACTTCACGGTCGAGAAGTCGGGCGAACACGTTGATGTCCCTCTTGAGCCCGAGCCTGAGGTTCACATCCCGAAGGGAACTGGCACCGGTCTTGCCGAGGACCAGTATGAGAAGCTTTCGCGCATTATTGAGGAGTGGAATGCCAGATTCGGGTTGACGCTCGATCCCGTGGTGCATGCGGGGTCGCTCGTCTCGCTGCTTGACACGCTCCGCGCCGACCCGAAGGTGCAGCAGAGCGCAAGGGTCAACACTGCCCGCGACTTCCGCAACACGGTGGACGATCGCGCTGAGGACGCGTTGGTCAAAGACTACGACCAGGACAACGAGTGGTATGGCTTCCTCTTGAACAACGAGGAGGCCCGCAGGCAGCTGGTTCACGCGTTTGTCGATGACGTATATCGGAGCCTGCACGGCGCTGGCGATAACTCACCGCAGGAATAGATTCTGATAAGGGGCGCAATATGGCACGACTGAAGACCATGACAACGCAGTTCATTGATGGCGAGCCCAACGGGGTGCGAATCTGCCGCTGCACGCTCTCGACCATGACCACGGTGTTCGTGCCGAGACCGCTCCTCTCCCGCGCAAAGCAAATTGCAGACTTGCCGATGCGCGGCATCTACTACCTCATCAACGACGAGGACGGGGCCATCTCTCGTTTGTACGTTGGACAGACCAAGCAGGGCATCGCACGGCTCGACGACCACAACGCCAAGAAGGACTTCTGGAACAAGGCGATACTGTTCCTCTCGGATGACATTCAGTCGTTCTCGCTCGATAACGTGAGCGCACTTGAGAAGTTTGCCATCGAGCAGGCGACCGCATCGAAGCGGTACACCGTGGAGAACAAGGTCGATCCGCGCTACGTGATCGACCAGTACCAAAAGCCCACCGTCGAGCAAATCTACGAGGAGATCGCCTTCGTGATGGGCACGTTCGGCTACCAGATCGAGGATAGCGATGACGCGTTGGCGGACGTGAAGCTGTTCTACACTTCGCGGCGCGGCGTGCGCGCGCGTGGTGTGTATACGGGCGACACGTTCGATGTGCTTGAGGGCTCACCTGTTGACCTTAAAGTGAAGCCGAAGCTCGACCGCTACGAGAAGCTGCGGCAGGAGCTGCTGGCGTCCGGTGACCTAGTCCAGGATGGCGATGGCGGACGGCTGGTGAAGACGGTTTCCTTCTCGACGCCCAGCGGCGCAGCCGACTTCGTGTTGGGTGGGTCCAACAACGGATGGATTGAGTGGAAAGACGGCGACAAGCAGACGCTGGATGCGCTGTATAGGAAGTAAGACGGTCGTGGACGAAGCGGGTTTCTACAGACTGCGCAGCTAATATGTGACCTTTACCTACTATGTAAGTTGAGAGTGCTAACTGCCGGACAGATGCTTACAGTTACCCAAAAATCCAGCAACGTGAAGCCTTCGATGACGCCAGGGGGTATATACTTTCTAATTCAAACTTCGGCAGTTTGAAACCAAGCGAAAGGAGGAGCCTTGATTCCTGAATTGCAAGAAATCGGTGCAGTTCGCAGGGTTCTTCCGCTTGGCCGATATCAGACGACCATGGATGAGCTACGCAATAAATACGTACCCGAAGACAATGCAAATCGCCGTGAGATATGGGATGCATTCCAAGAAGTAACCGCCGTCGTGCAGCAAGCTTATGGAAGGCTCTCGGCTGTATGGATTGGCGGCAGCTTTATCACCTCAGAGGAAGTGCCGCACGATATCGACGTCGTCTATCTGGTTGATGGCGATGCGTATAACAAAGCTGCCAGTGACCCGAGGGGCCAGTTCATTACGCAGGTTCTTCTGCGCAAGAACCCGCTCGTCAAGCGCCTGAACGACCGTGTTGACTCCTACTTGCTGCCAGTGCCGCCAACTGAGTACGGGTACGACTACAACTACATGGTGACACGTGGTTATTGGGACCAGTTCTGGTCGAAGGCACGTTTTGCTGAAGGAAACGATCGCTGGCATTATCCGGCTGCAGGGTACCTGGAGGTGATTATCGATGGCTACGACGCCTAACCTCGATGACTATTTGTCCTCCCTGGGCTTTGACCCCGATGTCACCTATACGGTGCCAGAGAACCCTGCTGATGCGGCCCTGATGGGTGTGAACGCCTTTGTCCGCGAACACTCTCCAGAGGACGACCCCGCGTCTATTGGTGTGATTCACATCACCGGACCTTCCGTAAAGGGTCACACCGCACCGCTCAAAGCCGTCGGCAAGTTCCTCTCGGCCCTGCAAGACGGTGTTGATGCAATTGGGGCTTCCATTCAGGGAATTATGACTTCTGCAGGCGCATTGCCATTCAGCGTTACCGGTAGGACACAGCTTTCCATGGTGGCATCGCCAATGCCTGGCTCTGTGGTCATACAGGTCGCTCCAACGCTTGACAGAATATCGGACCTCTATCCCGAGGGGAAGGACCAGTCGCTCTTCGATCTCGAGGACGAAATCGGCGCGCGGCCTCTTGCCGACCTGGCGTTTGACGAATTCTCATCTCTGATTAAGGATCTCAACGTCGATGGGCCAGACAAGACGGATTTTCTCGACCGACTTACGGACCATGGCCCACGCGTGGCCTCTACCATGAAAGCCTTCTGTGATTCTGTCGACAAAGGCGCGCTTGACGTTGACTTCGAATGGGAGGAACCTGGTAGGCCGCCCGAGACGTCTAGATTGACGCATGAGACAGCTAAACACGCTTCCGTCGTCATTCAGAACGCAAATATCGATAGCGAGACGATTCACATCGTTGGCAAAATCCTGACTGTAACCATGTCGCAGAAAGATAAGCTCCGTGTCCTCACGGACAGCGAGCAAGAGATAACGCTCTCTATAGGAACGATTTCAGCTGCCGATGTAGTGACCCTGCATCCTGGCGATCAGGTTGACATCGAGGTAGAGCGGCGGGTCAGCCGTCGTCCAGGTGGTCGGAGCTACGAAAAGTTAATCGGAATCTCGCTTCAAAAGCTCCCTGGTCTTCAGGAATGAGATTGTGACAGAGTAGTTGGCTCAGCTACGAATCTAGATGAGCTTGTGACAGCCCCTTAGCCTACATACAGGTTAAGGGGCCGATTTCTTTGTCGGCCACGACACGAAAGGTGGCCGACATGGCCGGTGATAACTGAGTATTTGCCTCTTTTGATACCACCCATTATTTCGGCATGATACCGGCGGTATCGCGAACCGATACCGCCGGCGTCTCGAATGGGTACCGGAGACCCGCTTTCTACTCGGATCCGGCCCCCAGCT
>NZ_JADYTL010000001.1 GCF_021531055.1 Collinsella tanakaei | reverse complement strand
ATGGGAGGGGGAGGCGCGTGATGCGAGGGGCGGTCTAAGAAAAAAGGCCCCCGGTCAAACCGGAGGCCTTTTGCGCGCTAGGGAACAAGGCGCGATGGACTCACCGTCGACCGACCGGATTCACATCACGCCACCACCAGTTGTTGAGGGAAGCTGCGGACTTCGTCATGGCTGGTGGCTCCTTTCCAGATACTCGAAGGTTCGCGCGTCTGCGCGTTGCGTGCACTATAGCACAGTGGAGCGTGTACAGGAAGGACGATTCCCGCGAATGTTTCACATGCGTTTCGCGGCTCGCGACGTGCGCGATGGGAACAGGTCCATCCGGGTAGCGCGCATGTCCGCCGTGCGTTCGCTCAGCGGGCGTTCAGCTTGGAGAAGTCGTCGACGATGACGTCGAGGCAGCTCGGCAGGACGCGCGCTCCGAACACGCCCGTGTTGTTGGGAATCACCTCGCCGTCGAACTGCATCCCGAGCGAGGGCGTGCAGGTGATGCGCGCCTCCTTGGCCTGCATCATCTTGAACTGCGGGCGGCCGAGGCCCTTGCCCGCGGGGTCGAGTACGCCGGCGAGCAGGGTCGGCAGCAGCTCGACGGTCTTCGCCGGCTCGATGACGGTGATGTCGATGAGGCCGTCGTCCATGCGGCAGTCGGGGAACAGGTTGATGTCGTTTTGGATGACCGCGGTGTTGCCCACCATGCAGCCGATGCCGTCGAATTCGTCGACCTCGCCGTCGTGCTCGATCCTGAAATGCGCGACCGGCGGTTCCGGCGTGGCGAGCGCCGCGAGCGCGTAGGCGACCTCGCCGATCTCGCGCTTGCCCGGCGCAGCCTTCTCCATGATCGCCGCGTCGAAACCCGAACCGGCGATGATGGTGAAGCCGTGACGCTGGATGTCGCCCGCCTCGTCTTTCCAGTACAGCTCGCCCATGTCGACGCTGCGCGTCCGGCCCGCGCGGCAGGCCGCGGCGAGCGCCGCCGCCTCGGGGGCGTTGCCGATGTTGTTGAAGAACAGGTTCGCGGTACCCGAGGGGAAGACCAGGACCGGCACGTGCGTGTCGCGCAGGCAGTCGAGGACGCTCGACACGGTGCCGTCGCCGCCGGAGACGACGACGCGGTCGAACGAGCGCGCGTCCGCCGTCGCGTCGGGCGCTTCCATACCCGGGCCGATGAAGCGCATGCAGATCTCGTCACCGGCTTCGGACAAGGCGCGGGCGAAAGCGAAGATCTCGTCGGAGCGAGGCCCCGACGCGGGGTTGTGGACGATGAGGTGGCGCATGGTTCATCCGATCGGATACATCGAGGGCGGATAAGGCTTCCGTTATCCTACCCGTTGGATATCGGTCGATGCGGTGCCGCGTGTTCCGCTGCTGCATCTCCATATCGCGTTGCTTCTCGTACCGTGCCGGACCCCGGGGCGCGAGGTCCATGCGTTGCGCGGACGGCCTGCCCGGCGACGAAGCGTGACGTTTATCGGGTATCCCGTTCGCCGCGGGTGCGGATGTGCCGTCATGCGATAATGTGACCCGAGCCGCGCCTGCGCCCGTATGTCCATGCGCTCGCGTATCGGCTCGCGACCGTTTCATGCCATCTGCGTACCCCGGGGGTTTCTCAGCGATATGTATCTATCCACGACAGCGGATCTCCAGGCGTTCTGCGAACGCGCCCGCGCGCATCGCGCGGTGGCCATCGATACCGAGTTCTTGCGCGAGCGGACCTACCGTCCGCGTCTGTGCCTGGTCCAGGCGGCGACGCCCGACGAGTGCGTCGTCATCGATCCGATCACGATCGGCGACCTCGCCCCACTCGCGGACCTCATGGCCGACGAGGGTATCCTCAAGGTGTTCCACGCCTGCTCCCAGGACATGGAGGTCCTGATCGACGCGCTCGACGTCCTGCCCGCCCCGATCTTCGACACGCAGGTCGCCGCGGCGTTTCTGGGCGAGCGCATGCAGATCTCCTACAACGGGCTCGTCCATGCCTTCTGCGGCGTCACGCTGCCCAAAAGCGAGTCGCTGACCGATTGGTCGCGCCGTCCGCTCACCGACCGCCAGATCGAATACGCCGTGGACGACGTTCGCTATCTGATCGAGGCGTACGACGTCATACGCGAGCGGCTCGAGGCCTCGGGGCGTCTCTCGTGGGTCGTCGACGAGATGGTGCCGCTCACCGACCGGTCCCACTACGAGGTCGATCCGCGCCAGGCGTTCCGCCGGGTCAAGCGCATCAGCGCCTGCACGCGTCGCCAGCTCGCCGTCGCCCGTGAGCTCGCCGCGTGGCGGGAGCGCCGCGCGATGCAGCAGAACGTGCCGCGCAAGTGGATCATGTCCGACGAGGTGCTGATCGCGCTCGTCAAGCGCGCTCCGCACGACGCCGGCGACTTCCGCCGCGTGCGCGGTACCGAGCAGCTCTCCGAGCGCGACGTCGAGGCGGCGTTGCTCGCCATCGCGCGCGGCCGCAGCTGCCCGACCGATCGGCTCCCCAGCATCGGCCGCGCCCACCGCTCGCCCTCGCCCGAAGCGGAAAGCGTCTGCGATCTCATGTATGCGCTGCTGCGCATCGTGTCGGAGCGCTCCGGTGTCGCCACGGCGCTCATCGCCGGCCGAGATGACCTGTACGACTACATCGACCATCCCGAGCGCAGCCCCTTGCGGGAGGGGTGGCGTTTCGAGCTCGTCGGGTCGCTGCTCGACGACCTGCTCTCGGGCAACATGGGGCTCACGGTTAAAGAGGGTGCGGTCGAGATACTGTAGCCGCGCGTTCGGGGTACAAGGATGCCATGCGGTGCCGCTCCGGGCCCCGCGGGTGAAGGAGTGAAGATGTTTCCCTATTACGGTTTCGGTATCGATCCGTCGTATCTGCTGCTCGTCGTGGTGTCGCTGGTGCTCGGCCTGGCCACGCAGTCCTATATCGACTCGACCTATCGCACGTGGTCGAAGGTGCCCTCCGACGGTTCGTCGGGCGCCGACGTCGCGCGGCGCATGCTCGATGCGAACGGGTGCTCCCGTGTGGGCATCCGCCGTGTCGCCGGACGCCTGACCGACCATTACGATCCGCGTGACGACAATCTGTATCTGTCGGGCGACAACCTGAGCGGCGGTTCGGTCGCGAGCGTCGCCGTGGCGTGCCACGAGGCCGGCCACGCGATCCAGCGCGAGCAGGGCTTTCTCATGATGCGCGTCCGCACGGCGCTCGTGCCGGTGGTCAACTTCTCGCAAAACATGTGGATGATCGTGTTCATCGCCGGCGTCGCCCTGAATATCGCCGGCCTCACCACGCTCGCCATCCTGCTGTTCGCCTTCTCCGTGTTGTTCCAGGTCGTGACCCTGCCCGTCGAGTTCGACGCGAGCCGCCGTGCCGTCGCCTACATCCAGGCGTCGGGCATGAGCGAGATCAACGTGCGCGGGGCGCGCAAGGTGCTCACCGCCGCCGCGCTCACCTACGTCGCCGCGGCGCTGACGTCCATCTTGCAGCTCATCTACCTGCTGGGACGCACCAATCGCGACGAATAGCCGCCGGCGTGCGCGCCGATGGGCGGCCGTGTCCGCACGGCGCGCTACACTGGGGATGACGATGACGGACGGATGTGGGGAGGTATCGTGTCCGGTTGGAACCTGACGGGTCGCGTGCCCGATACCGCGACGGATGCCGCCGCGGACGACGCGCTGTCGGTATCGCAGGCCGTCGAGCTCGCGGCCGACGCGCTCGACGCCATACCGCAGCTCGTCGTGCTGGGCGAGGTGACGGGCTTTCGCGGCCCCAACGCGCGCAGCGGCCACTGCTATTTCCAGATCAAGGACGACTCCTGCGCGATCGACTGCATCATCTGGCGCGGCAGCTACGCCAAGCGCACGTTCGACTTGCGCGACGGCATGCAGGTGATCTTCACCGGCGGGTTCAACCTGTACAAGGCCACCGGGCGCATGAGCTTCGTGGCGCGTTCCTTCACCCTGGCAGGGGAGGGCATGCTGCGCCAGCAGGTCGCCGCCCTCGCCGACAAGCTGCGGCGCGAGGGCCTCATGGATGCTTCGCGCAAGCGGCATATCCCGGTGTTCTGCACGCGCGTCGCCGTGGTCACGTCGCTGTCCGGCGCGGTGATCGACGACGTCAAGCGCACGCTGCGGCGTCGCAATCCGCTCGTCGAGCTCATCTGCGTCGGCTCCAAGGTGCAAGGCGAGGGCGCGCCGGCCGAGCTGATCGAGGGCCTCGCCCGCGCCGCCGCCATCGAGCCCGCGCCCGACTGCATCCTGCTCGTGCGCGGCGGAGGTTCGTTCGAGGATCTCATGACCTTCAACGACGAGCAGCTGGCGCGTGCGGTCGCCGCCTGTCCGGTGCCGGTCGTCACGGGTATCGGGCATGAGCCCGACAACTCGATCTGCGACATGGTGAGCGATCGGCGCTGCTCGACGCCGACCGCCGCTGCCGAATCGGTGGCGCCCGCCATCGGCGACCTCGTGGATGTGCTCGATGCGCGCGAGCGCCGCATGGCGGTCGCGATGTCCGGTGCGGTGAGGACCCGTGCGAGCGATCTTTCCGCTATGGGCGAGCGTGCCGCCCGTGCGATGCGGGCGCGTCTGGAGCGATCGGCGCTGGCGCTTCGCGCCGCAGCGGACCGGCCGTGCCTGGCCGATCCGGCGTGGATGGTGGAGCGCAGGCGTTCGGATTTGGAGCAGACGGCGGAACGCATGGCCTCGGCCGTCGAGCGCTCGCATCGGCGTTTCGCCGACGCCTTCGAGCCGCTGCCCGCGCGGCTTGCCGGCAGCGTTTCGGGCCTTGCGCCCAAGCATCGCGAGCTCGAGCTCGCCGCCTCGCGCCTGCAGCGGGAGGGCCGCGCGCTCCTGGCGATCCGACAGGCCGACGTCGCCCGCGCGGCGGCGTCGCTCGACGCCCTGTCGCCGCTCAAGGTGCTCGCGCGCGGGTATTCCATCGCGTACGGCGCCGATGGCGTGGCGACGAGCGCCGCCCGCTTCGAACCGGGTGACACCATGCGCGTGCGCTTTGCCGACGGCAGCGTGACGGCGCAGGTCGAGCGCATCGAGCTTGCCGAGCCGAAACCCGACCCCTCGCGAGCATGAGGACGATATCGACACGATCGAACGGATAAGGAGACCCATCATGGCCGATCGCAAACCCGTAGACGAGCTGACGTACAAAGAGGCGTCCACGGAGCTCGAGCTCATCATCAGGAGCCTGGAGTCCGGCGACATGGAGCTCGAGGAGTCGCTCGAGAGCTACACCCGCGGCGTCGAGCTGCTGCAGAGCCTGCGCTCCCGCCTCGAGGACGCCGAGCAGAAGGTGAGCGTGCTGCTCAAGGACATGGACGGCACCGATACGCTCGTGCCCGGCGAGGCCGCGGACACATCTGATACCCTGAACCTGTAGCGATAGGGTCGGGCCACGGATCGGCCCGATCGGGAACGTGGAGGTAACGACCCATGGATGACTGCATCTTCTGCAAGATCGCCGCTCACGAGATCCCCTCGACGGTGGTGTACGAGGACGACCTGGTCATGGCGTTCGACGACCTGAACCCGCAGGCGCCCGTCCACACGCTGGTGATCCCCAAGCAGCATTACGCCAACATCGTCGACGGCGTGCCGGGCGATGTGCTCGCCGCCATGACGCATGCGATCGGGGAGGTGGCGCGCGCGAAGGGCCTGACCGACGGTTTCCGCGTCATCGCCAACACCGGCGCCGCCGCCGGCCAGACCGTCATGCATTTCCACATGCACGTGCTCGGCGGCACCGATCTGGGCGAGAACCTGCTGTAGGGTCCGTCCGCCGATGCGATGTTCGCGCCCGGCCTGGCCGTTTCCGTGGTCAGGCCGGGCGTGTCATGCCGCGGCTTCACCGTATTGCCGCGCCGCACTTCGACGGCTGTGGCGCCTCGGGGCGAAGCGGCTGTCCTTCGTACCCATCGCGTATCGCACGCGTGGGTTCGTATACCCGAAATTGTCCTAACGGTGGTTCTTTTATTCCGTAGAGGCATGATTGGGCGTATGATGGAAGTTGTTGTGAGTCCGTCGGGATGGTTCGACGGAACCGAATTCACGAGATGGGAGATCCATGAACGTTCTCGTTGTCAACGCGGGCAGCTCCAGCCTTAAGTATCAGCTGCTCAACACCGATACCCGCGAGGTCTTCGCGAAGGGCAACTGCGAGCGCATCGGCATCGACGGTTCCTTCATCGGCCATGAGGAGAACGGCGTCAAGGGCAAGCTCGAGGTCGCACTGCCCGATCACAAGACCGCCATCTCACATGTCTTCGAGATCCTGAAGTCCGTCGACCAGCCCATCGAGGGCATCGGCCACCGCGTCGTTCAGGGCGGCTGGTACTTCCCCGAGTCCGCGGTCGTGACCGACGAGACCCTCGGCTGGGTTCGCGAGGTCGCCCCGCTGGCGCCGCTGCACAACTACGCCGAGGCCGACGTCATCGAGATCTGCCGCGACATGTTCCCCGAGCTCGGCAACGTCATCGTGCCCGACACCGCCTTCCACTACAACATGCCCGAGAAGGCCTGGCGCTACGCCATCCCGCGCGACATCGTCGACAAGTACCACGTTCGCAAGTACGGCGCCCACGGCACCAGCCACCGCTTCATCTGGCGCACCGTGCACGAGGTGATGGGCGACAAGACCCATAAGCTCGTCTCCTGCCACCTGGGCTCCGGCGCCTCCCTGTGCGCCATCGAGGACGGCAAGTGCATGGACACCACCATGGGCCTGACCCCGCTCGACGGCCTGATCATGGGCACCCGCTGCGGCACCGTCGACCCGGCCACCGTGTTCTACCTCAACCGCGTCGCCGGCATGAGCATCGACGAGATCGACACCATGATGAACAAGCAGTCCGGTCTGCTGGCCGTCTCCGCCAAGTCCTCCGACTCCCGTGACATCGAGGAGGGCGCCAACAACGGTGACGCCAACTGCCAGATGGCCATGGACATGTTCTACTATCGCACCTCCCAGCTGTTCGCCGAGATGGCCGCTTCCATGGAGGGCGTGGACACCATGGCCTTCACCGCGGGCATCGGCGAGAACTCCGTCACCATGCGTGCCGGCGTGGCCGAGCGTCTCGGCTGGATGGGCGTCAAGATCGACCCCGAGCTCAACAAGATCCGCTCCGACGAGCCGCGCGTCATCTCCACGCCCGACTCCGCGATCACGGTCCTCGTGGTTCCCACCAACGAGGAGCTCATGATCGCCCTCGACGTCGAGGAGCTGCTGGGCTAAGGCTCTCGCATATCGCGTGCCGCAAGGGGCTGTGCCGGATACTCGGTACAGCCCCTTTTCGATGGCTCGTTTCGGGATGGAGCCGTTTCGGATCGTCGGGTCATCGAATAGGAAAAAGGGCCTTCGGGAAGTTCCCGAAGGCCCTTTCGTGCGAGGCGATGTGCGACGTAGCGCTACTCGGCCATCTGCGCCTGGACGGCGGTGATGGCGACGACGCCCACGATGTCGTCGGCGGAGCAGCCGCGGGACAGGTCGTTCACCGGCTTGGCGATGCCCTGCAGGATCGGGCCGTAGGCCTCGGCCTGGCCGAAGCGCTGGACCAGCTTGTAGCCGATGTTGCCGGTCTCGAGGTTAGGGAACACGAGCACGTTGGCGTGGCCGGCCACGGTGGACTCGGGAGCCTTGAGCTGGGCCACGGAGGGCACGATGGCGGCGTCGAGCTGCAGGTCGCCGTCGACGGCGAGCTCGGGCGCCTTCTCCTTGGCGAAAGCGGTGGCCTCCTGGACCTTCTTGGCGGTGTCGCCGCCGGCGGAGCCCATCGTGGAGTAGGAGAGCATCGCGACCTTGGGCTCGATGTCGCCCATGAAGGTCTTGAAGGAGTTGGCGGAGGCGATGGCGATCTCGGACAGCTCGTCGGAGGTCGGGTCGATGTTCAGGCCGCAGTCGGCGAACACGAGCGTGCCGTCGGCGCCGAACTCGGGGGTCTTGGTGCACATGACCATGAAGGCGGAGACGAGCTTGGTGCCCGGGGCGGTCTTCAGGATCTGGAGGGCCGGACGCAGGGTGTTGGCGGTGGAGTGGCAGGCGCCGGAGACCAGACCGTCGGCATCGCCCATCTTGACCATCATGGTGCCGTAGTAGGTGGCGTCCATGACCTGGGCGCGGGCCTGCTCGATGGTGACGCCCTTCTTGGCGCGCAGCTCGGCGAACTTCTGGGCGTAGGCCTCATGGTTGGGGGCATCGGGCGACGTGGGGTCGATGACCGTGACGCCCTCGACGTCGATCTCGGCGGGGTTGCCGAGGATGACGAGGTTGGCGAGGTCCTCCTCGACGATCTTCTTGGCAGCCTCGATGGTGCGCGGGTCCTCGCCCTCGGGCAGCACGATCGTCTTCTTGTCGGCCTTTGCCGCGGCCTTCATGCGGTTCAGGAAATCACTCATGATTCTCCTCAAGACGTCGGCCCACATGCGCCTACGCACATGTTGAGCATTCCTTGTGTGGCAAGGTCCATTATAGGATTTGAGCGCTATAATCCACTAAACATTTTGTCGCGGCGTTGTGCCGCGCGTGTGTTTTGTTACGCGAACCCGACTGAGGAGTTTCGATGCAGGTCACGTCTGGTTTACCGGAGACGTTCAATCCCGATCTTTACGACATGATCGTCGTCGGGGCGGGGTATGCGGGGGCGGTGTGCGCCCGCCGTCTTGCGGAGACCTCGGGATTCCACGTCGCCGTGCTCGAGCGTCGCGACCATATCGCCGGCAACGCCTACGATTGCCTGGACGACAGCGGTATCCTCGTCCACACCTACGGTCCGCACATCTACCACACCTTCAACGAGCGTGTGCACAACTTCCTGTCCCGCTTCACGGAGTGGACCGACTACCAGCACAAGGTGCTCGCCAACATCCACGGTACGCTGATGCCGGTGCCCTTCAACCACAAGAGCCTGCTGTTGGCGTTCGGCGAGGAGCGCGGCGAGCAGCTCTACCGCAAGCTCGTCGACACGTTCGGCGAGGGCAAGAAGGTCCCCATCATGGAGCTTCGCGCTAAAAACGACCCCGAGCTCGCCGAGGTCGCGGACTACGTCTACGAGAACGTGTTCCTCCACTACACGATGAAGCAGTGGGGCAAGACCCCCGACCAGATCGATCCGTCGGTGACCGGCCGCGTGCCCATCTTCATCGGTGACGACGACCGCTACTTCCCGCAGGCGCCCTATCAGGGCATGCCCGCCGAGGGCTACACCCGCCTGTTCGAGAACATGCTCGACCACGATCTGATCGACGTGTATCTGGGTGTCGACGCTCGCGATATCTTCGAGATCGGGGAGACCACCGTATCGGTGTGCGGCAAGGTCTACGGCGGTGAGATCGTCTATACCGGTCCGCTCGACGAGCTGTTCGGGCTCGACCTCGGCGCGCTTCCGTACCGTACGCTCGACATGGAGTTCGAGACGCTCGATGTCGACCGGTTCCAGCCGGTCGGTACGGTGAACTACACCACGAGCGAGGATTTCACGCGCATCACCGAGTTCAAGAACATGACGGGGCAGGTCGTTCCCGGCAAGACCACGATCATGCGCGAGTACAGCCATGCCTACGAACCCGGCAGCGGCCAGACGCCGTACTACGCGATCCTCGATCCCGAGAACCGCGCCCTGTACGAGCGCTATCTCGACCGCGTGGTGAACCTGACCAATTTCCATCCGGTGGGCCGTCTGGCCGAGTACCGCTACTACGACATGGATGCCGTGACGGACTCGGCGCTCACCCTTTCCGACGAGATTATTTCCTGCCATGCCTGATTCCGCTATGCACAAGGTGGTGACCTTCGGCATCCCGTCGTATAACGCGGCCGCCGACATGGATCGCTGCATCACGTCCATCCTCGAGGGCTCGGGGTACGCCTCCGACATCGAGATCATCATCGTCGACGACGGCAGCGTGGACGACACGCCCGCCAAGGCCGACGAGTGGGAAGCCCGCTACCCGGGCATCATTCGCGCAGTGCATCAGGAGAACGGCGGCCACGGCATCGCCGTGCTGTCCGGCCTGCGCGAGGCGAGCGGCACCTACTACAAGGTCGTCGATTCGGACGATTGGCTCGACGCCTCCGCGCTCTCCACGATGCTGACCATCCTGCGCGGGTTCGAGGAGCGCGGTACGCGCGTCGACCTGTTCATCTCGAATTACGTGTACGAGAAGGTCCATGAGGGCACGCATACCGCGATCAGCTATCGCAGCGCCCTGCCGCGCAAGCGCGTGTTCACGTGGGACGAGGTGGGCCGCTTCCGCCCCGACCAGAACCTGCTCATGCACAGCCTGTGCTACCGCACCGACGTGTTGCGCGCCGCGAACCTCCCGCTGCCCGCCCATACGTTCTACGTCGACAACATCTACGCGTATGTGCCGCTGCCGCGCTGCAAGACGCTCTACTACGCCGATGTCGACCTGTATCGCTACTTCATTGGGCGCGAGGGCCAAAGCGTCAACGAGGCCACGATGGTCAAGCGCCTGGACCAGCAGTTCCGCATCACGCGCATCATGATGGAGGCCTACCATCTGCATGACGACGTGGAGCCCGCGCGCCTGCGTTCGTACATGATGCACTACTTCACGATGATGATGTCCATCTGCTCGGTGTTTTCCAAGCTGTCCGACAATCCGGACGCCAAGACCTGGTTGCGCGAGCTGTGGGCAGACCTCAAGGCGTACGACGAGCGCATGTACCGCCATGCACGCTACGGCCTGATGGGCGTCGGCACGAACCTGCCCAGCCGCGTCGGCGAGAAGACGACCATCGGCTTGTACCACCTGGCGAGCAAGATCTTCAAGTTCAACTGATATGGGTGAGCGGGCCCGGCGTATAGCCGGGCCCGCAGTCGTTCGGCGCGACGTCGTAGGCCGTCCTTAGGGATGAAGATGCCCGCTCTGGCCGCAATGTGGCGGGAGATACGGATTGGACGCGGCCTCATGGCTTCGATTGGGTGGCTGGTTACAAAAACGGCTAGTTTCTAGTTACTTCTGGGCTTATGCACGACCGTATAAGGGCCTCGCGCCCCCTCAGGCTTTATGAGGTGCCTTGGAATCACTGAGTAGATAATATCCGATATATATTACATTCATATTGATGGATCGGCAGCTGGCTGATCGAGCCTGAGGTTTCGTATTTCAACTAGAAACTGCTCGATTTTGTAACCAGCGCGGAGAGCGAACGATTCGGCGTTTAAATCGGTGAATAAAGCAGGCGGAAACCCTAGTCGTTCTCATGCGGCGTCGTATATTATCGCCTCGCAGGCACGGTTGGACCCTCAAGCGGATAACCCGGCTTGTCCGACGCGCCGATAGGGGCGGTTCGGCTCGTATCATCATCGGCTGTCGGCGCCGGAATCGCCGATCCTGCTGACGTGCGCCTTCTATATCGTGATGGCGCCCGTCGCGAGCATGACGATGGCGGCGACGGCAGCCACGGCGATGACGGCGGCGATGATCTTCTCGCGCCCCGTTAAGATGACCGTCTCGCCGTATTCGCGGCGCGCCTTTGCGTAGAACACGATGCCGGGGACATAGGCGATACAGCACAGCATGAGCTGGTAGATGCCCGACAGCGCGATCGCCACCACGAGGAACGTCGTCGCGAAGGCGCCCAGGATGCACGAGCCCATCATGCCCTCGGAGCGTCGTGCCCAGGCGTACCGCGCCATATATGCCGCGGCAAGTCCCCACGATATGACGATGGATGCGGTGCACAGCGAGTAGGCGAACTGGTAGGCGGCCTCCGAGAACAGCATGACGATTGAAAGCACCTGGATCATCGCGCCGGTGGTGATGAGGCATGCGGTCGGCGCTCCGTAGATGTTCTGCTCGGCGAAGACGCGCGGCAGCAGTTCCATCCTCGCCATCTCGTTCATGGCTTCGGATGCGAGAATGGTGTAGGACAGCCACGCGCCGAAGATCGAGACGATCAGTCCGGCGGAGATGAACGCTCCGCCCCATGAGCCCACGGCATGCTGGAAGATATAGGGCATGGAGGGGGAGTCGAGCGCCATGAGTTCCTCGCGCGAGAGGTAGCCGTAGGGGAGCACGGATGCGGCGACGTAGATGACGACCAACGCCGTGCAACCCAGGATGGTCGCACGGGAGACATCGCTTTTCCTGCGCGCGCGGTGGCCGAGGACGCTCGCGCCCTCCATACCGACGAACACCCACATCATGACCATGAAGCAGTTGACGATCTGCGTGGGCACGTCGCCAGGCGCGCCCTCGCCGCCGAGGTTGTTGGCGACGTTACCCCAGAAATCCGCGGTGAACAGGGCGGGATCGAACAGCAGGAGCATCGTGACGATGAACGCGAAGATCGGAACGAGCTTGCAGGTCATGACGATGGCGTTGATGACCGAGGCCTCCTCGACGCCGCGATTCACGAGCAGCACGATGATCCAGTTGAGTACCGAGATGAACACGACGGCGCCGACGGTCAGCGGACCGGAGAACGGCGGGAAGAAATAGCCGATCGCCGTGGCGAGCATGACCCCGAAGGCGACGTTGCCGATCCAGATGGAAAGCCAGTAGCCCCAGCCCGAGACGAAGCCCACGAACGGCCCGAACCCCTCCTTCGCGTAGGCGACGATGCCGTTCAGATCGGGCCGGTAGATGGAGAGGTGTCCGAACGACGTCGCGAGCGCCATGAAGCCGACGCCGCTGATGGCCCATGCGATGAGCGCCGGTCCCGGTGCCGCGGCGGCGGAGATGTCGGTCGACAGGGCGAAGACGCCCGATCCGATCGAGGAGCTCACGACGAGCGCGATAAGGCCGAACAGGCCGATGCCCTTCTTGGAAGTCGAGGTGGACGGGGCGGTGCTCGTGTCGTGGGACATGGGGGCTCCTTGGGTGAATGTGAATAAAAGGCCCTGCCGTTCGTATGGCATGGCCGGCGAGTTCCCTGCACGCCGGTATCTTCTACCCCACATTGTGCATACGGCAGCGTCGCGATCGTATGAGAATTCCCCTTGGCGGCATCGTGGACGCGGTGCGCGGGACGATACGGGCGGGCCGCGCACCGCGCATGCCCGCTCGGCGGGGCGCGCTGAGACAGCGTGCGATGGATCGCGTCGCGATAAGGCGGATCGCGCCCCACCTGCTGCGCCGCGACGGCGGGGCGGTATAATCGGTGCGACGTCGAGTGAGAAGGAGGACCGGCATGTCTGCGACCCGCGTCGCCATCATGGGTATCATCGTCGAGGACACCGACTCGGTGGAGGAGCTCAACGAGCTTCTGCACGAGTATCGCGCCTATATCATCGGCAGGATGGGCGTGCCCTATCGTCAACGTTCCGTGAGCGTGATCTCGGTGGCGCTCGATGCGCCGCAAGATGTCACATCGGCGCTCGCCGGCAAGGTCGGATCGCTTACGGGTGTGAGCGTCAAGACCCTGTACTCCAACGTCGTCGCCGAGCAGGATGCGGCCGATGCCTGATACGCTCCCGCTTTCTCGGGGCATGGAGCTCATCGATCGGCTATCCGTCGATCATGAGCTCGAGCTGGGGGAGTACGAGGGCCTTGTGGCGTCGTTTTGCCCTGAGCTCGCTTCCTATGCGGCGGGGCGTGCGTGCGAGGCGCGGCGGTCGGTATACGGCGATGATGTCTTCATCCGAGGTCTCATCGAGATCGGCAGCTATTGCCGAAACGATTGCCTGTATTGCGGGCTGCGCCGCTCCAACCGCGGCGCCGAGCGCTACCGCCTCTCACGTGAGGAGATCCTCGCATGCTGCGAGGAGGGCTATCGTCTCGGGTTCCGCACCTTCGTGCTGCAGGGCGGCGAGGACGCTGCCTTCACCGATGAGGTCGTCTGCGATATCGTCGCATCGATCAAGGAGGCCCACCCGGACTGCGCCGTGACGCTCTCGCTCGGCGAACGGAGCCGTGAGAGCTATCGTGCGCTGTTCGACGCCGGTGCGGATCGGTATCTGCTGCGGCACGAGACGGCCGACCGTGCGCACTACGCCCAGCTTCATCCCGCGGGGCTTTCCTGGGAGCGGCGCATGGCGTGCCTGCGCGAGTTGTCGGACATCGGCTATCAGGTGGGCTGCGGCTTCATGGTCGGCTCGCCCCACCAGACCTCCGCGACGCTCGCCCGGGACTTGAAGCTCGTTGAGGGTTTCCGTCCGGCGATGTGCGGGATCGGACCGTTCATCCCGCACCATGCGACGCCGTTCGCACACGAACCCGCCGGCTCGGCCGAGCTCACCTGCTATCTTCTCTCGCTGCTGCGCCTGATCGACCCGGGCCTGCTGCTGCCCGCGACGACCGCCCTGGGTACACTGGACGCGCGCGGACATGAGCGCGGGATGCTCGCGGGCGCCAACGTGGTGATGCCCAACCTCTCGCCGATAACGGTGCGGCGGAAATACGAGTTGTATGATAATAAGGCGTGCGCCGGGAGCGAGGCGGCCGAGGGACTGGCCGAGCTTTCGCGGCGTATGGAGGCGATCGGATACCACGTGGTGGTCGATCGCGGCGACGTGCGACGTCGCGCGACGGAATAGGGGCGCTTCCCGCCCCGTCGCATGGTAGGGCACCGGGACGTATCGCCGCGTCCGGTGCGAACGGATCTGAGGGGAAAGGCCCTGGCCTGACCTCGAAGGAGGTATACATATGGCGACGTATGACCCGAGGTCCCGCTCTGCCGAGGACTTCATCAACGACGGGGAGATTCGCGAGACCCTCGACTACGCCGCGGCGCACGCGCATGACGTGCCGCTGATCGAATCGCTGCTCGAGAAGGCCCGCCCGCAACGTCAGGGCAACGGCTACCGCTGCGCGGGTCTCACGCACCGGGAGGCGAGCGTCCTGCTCGCCTGCGAGGTGCCCGAGCTCAACGAGAAGATCTTCGAGCTGGCGCGCCAGATCAAGCTCACCTACTACGGCAACCGCATCGTACTCTTCGCCCCGCTCTATCTCTCCAACTACTGCGTGAACGGCTGCACGTACTGCCCGTACCACGCCAAGAACAAGCATATCGCGCGCAAGAAGCTCACGCAGGACGAGGTTCGCCGCGAGGTCATCGCCCTGCAGGACATGGGCCACAAGCGCCTGGCGATCGAGGCGGGCGAGGACCCGCGGATGAACCCCATCGAGTACATCCTCGAGTGCATCGACACCATCTACTCGATCAAGCATAGGAACGGCGCCATCCGCCGCGTGAACGTGAACATCGCCGCCACCACGGTGGAGGAGTACCGTATGCTCAAGGATGCGGGCATCGGGACCTACATCCTGTTCCAGGAGACCTACGACAAGAAGAGCTACCTCGAGCTTCATCCCACGGGGCCCAAGCATGACTACGACTACCACACCGAGGCCATGGACCGCGCCATGGACGGCGGCATCGACGACGTGGGCCTGGGTGTGCTCTTCGGTCTCGAGAAGTACCGCTACGAGTTCGCGGGCCTGATCATGCACGCCGAGCATCTCGAGGCCGTGCACGGCGTGGGGCCGCACACCATTTCCGTGCCGCGCCTCAAGCGCGCCGACGACATCGATCCGGACCAGTTCGACAACGGTATCGACGACGACACCTTCGCCAAGATCATCGCATGCATCCGCATCGCGGTGCCCTACACGGGCATGATCATCTCCACGCGAGAGAACGAGGCCGTGCGCGGGCGGGCGCTCGAGCTTGGCATCTCCCAGATCTCCGGGGGCTCGCGCACGAGCGTGGGCGGCTACGACGAGGAGGTGCGCCCGCACGACTCCGAGCAGTTCGACGTCTCCGACCAGCGCTCGCTCGACGAGGTGGTCCGCTGGCTCATGCAGCTCGACCACATCCCGAGCTTCTGCACCGCATGCTACCGCGAGGGGCGCACGGGGGACCGCTTCATGAGCCTGTGCAAGAGCGGCCAGATCCTCAACTGCTGTCACCCCAATGCGCTCATGACGCTCGCGGAGTACCTCGTGGACTATGCATCGCCGGCCACGGCGGAGGTGGGCTGGCCGCTCATCGAGCGCGAGCTGGCGCGCATCCCCAAGGAGCGCACCCGCGAGATCGCGCGCGAGCACATCGCCGCTATCCGCGACTCCAACCGTCGCGATTTCCGTTTCTAACGTCCGGTCGGCAGGTGCCCGAAGAGGGGATGGGGAGCACGAGGCGCGGGTGCCGGCGCGCCGGTTCGCACCCGTTCCCTTGAGGGTGCCGCCCGCTGTTCGAGCTATATCGGTATTCGAGGGGAAGCGTCATGGGATTGAACGAGACGCCGTCGGGCGAGCGCGTGCATATCGGCTTTTTCGGATTGCGCAACGCGGGTAAATCGAGCGTCGTGAACGCGGTGACGGGGCAGGAGCTCTGCGTCGTGTCGGACGTGCGGGGTACGACGACCGATCCGGTCAAGAAGGCGATGGAGCTGCTGCCGTTGGGGCCTGTCGTGATCATCGACACGCCCGGCATCGACGATCAGGGCGAGCTGGGCGAAAAGCGTGTCGCCCGTGCGCGTCGCACGCTGACGGGCTGCGATGTCTCCGTGCTCGTCGTGGACGGCACGGTCGGACTCATGGCGCCCGACCGCGAACTCATCCGGCAATTCGAGGCGCGGCAGATGCCCTATCTTATCGCGTGGAACAAGTGCGACCGAGATGCCGCGCTCGCGAACCTCGACGACCTGTGTGCGAAGGATGCCGAGCTGAAAGGCCATGTCCAGGCGGTGAGCGCCCTCGACGGTCGGGGTATCGGGGAGCTCAAGGAGCGCCTGGCGCATATGGCGAAAAGCGATGCGCGCGAGCGGCGCGTCGTCGCCGATCTGGTCGATGCGGGCAGCACGGTCGTGCTCGTGTGCCCCATCGACGCCTCGGCGCCCAAGGGTCGTCTCATCCTGCCGCAGCAGCTCGTCATCCGCGACCTTCTCGATGCGGGATGCATTCCGATCGTCTGCCGCGAGACGGAGCTTGCAGGCGCCCTCGATGCGCTCGCCGAGCCCCCGGCGCTCGTGGTGACCGATTCCCAGGTCTTCGAGTACGTTGCCCGTACGGTGCCGGGGACGGTCCCGCTCACGTCGTTCTCCATCCTCATGTTGCGCTACAAGGGGGATCTCGTCGAGGCTGTCCGCGGTGCCGCCGCGCTCGACGGGCTTCGCGACGGCGACCGGGTCCTCATCGCCGAGGGCTGCACGCACCATCGCCAATGCGAGGACATCGGCACCGTCAAGATGCCGCGGTGGCTGGCCGAGCACACCGGAGCGGGCCTGTCGTTCGAATTCTCGAGCGGCACGGGATTCCCCGAGGGGCTGGAGAGCTTCGCCGCGATCGTCCATTGCGGCGGCTGCATGCTCAATGCGCGCGAGATGCGCAGCAGGCAGGTTCGCGCGGCGGAGGCCGGCGTGCCGATGACGAACTACGGTGTCGCCATAGCGCACATGCACGGTATCCTGCGACGCAGCTTGGCGCCCTTCCCGGAAGCGCTCGCCGCGCTCGGGTAGCCGTTCGCCGCGCACGTCGAAACGGGTCGGGGACGGATGTCGGGCTCGGTGCGCTACAGATCGCGATGGGCGGGAAGGCCGTGCATGCCGGTCGCCTCGCGCACGCCGGCGACGAGCGCCTCCTCGAGCGCGCGGGTCGCGGCAAGCCCGATGAGGTCGAGCGGGTAGTCGGGCGCACCCTCGTCGATCGTGCCCGCCGCCAGCACGTAGACGGTATCGCCGTCGTTGGTGGTGTGCGTCGGGCGGATGACGTGCGCGTATGCATCGGCTGCCATCTGGGCGACCTTGGTCGCCTGCGCCTTGGTGAGCCGTGCGTTGGTCACGATGCACGAGATGGTGGTGTTCGTGCGGTCGAGGGGCATGGACAGATCGGCGCCGGCGCGAAGCATGCCTTCCTCCAGGTCGACGATCCGCGTGCCGTCCGCCGCGTTGCGCGCGCCGGCGATCGGCGCGCCGCTGTCCGGATCCACCACGTTGCCGCAGGCGTTGACCGCGGCGATGGCCCCGACCTTCAGGGCGCCGAGCTCGAAGGCACGCGCCCCTAGGCCACCCTTCATGGCGCGATCGGCTCCCAGCAGCTTGCCGACGGTGGCGCCGGTGCCCGCGCCGACGCAGCCCTCGGCGAGCGCATCGGCGCCACCGTCCAAGGCGGTGCATACGGCGGCGGCACCGGCGCCACCGTCGGGCCGTGTGAACGCGTCGCCGAACGCGAGGTCGAACAGGCAGCTCGAGCAGACGATCGGCACGAGCGTGGGCCCCACGTCGAGTCCGATGTGGCGGCGTTCGAGCTCGCGCGCCACGCCGGATGCGGCCTCGAGACCGAACGCCGATCCGCCCGACAGGCAGACGGCGTGTACCACATCCACGGTGTTCTCGGGACGCAGCAGGTCCGTCTCACGCGATGCGGGAGCCCCGCCGCGAACGTCCACGCCTCCGGTCGCACCGGCGGGGGCGACGATGACCGTGCAGCCGGTCGCGGCGTCCCCGTCCGTCCAATGGCCGAAGGAAAAGCCCTCGATATCGGTGATGGAGATGGGCGTCAGCGAATCAGATGCCATGGCGTTCCTTTCTTGATGGGATGGTCGGGGTGAGTGCGGGCGGGGCTACGCCGGGCGTTCGGGCGCGTTCGCGGTGCCGGGCAGGACGGCTGTCCGCCGTCGGTCTCTCCTCAGCTTGCAGGGTGTTCGAACGCCTCGATCTCGCGCGCCACGCGGGCGATGGGCAGGCCGACGACGTTGTAGAAATCGCCGTCGATACGACGGACGAGCATGCGCCCGCCGACGCCTTGGATGCCGTAGGCGCCGGCCTTGTCCATGGGTTCGCCGCTCGCCACGTAGGCGGCGATGCGCTCGTCGGACAGGGGGTAGAACTCGACGTCGGTGATCTCCACGAACGAGCGCTCGACGCGTCGCCCACCATCGTTGCGAACGAGGCAGACGCCGGTCGCCACCTGATGCGTGCGTCCGGACAGGTGCTCGAGCATGGCGCGGGCGTCGCCTTCGTCGGCTGGCTTGCCGAGCAGTTCGCCGTCGATGGCGACGATGGTGTCGGCGGCGACGACCGTCTCGCCGGGGTGCGCCTGCGCTGCCGCCACGGCCCGTGCCTTGGAGACGGCCAGGCGTTCGACGAGCTCGAACGGCGTCTCCCCTTCGCGAGGGGTCTCATCGATATCGGCGGGTATGATGCGCGGATCGTATCCCGCCTCACGCATCAGCTCGATGCGGCGCGGGGATTGTGAGGCGAGGATCATGGGGTGAGGAGGGCCTTTCCTAGAGTTGGATACCGGCGCGGACCTTGTCGACCGCCGCGTCACCCGCGATGTCGCCGAGGATAGCGAGCGCGAAGGGGAGCGCCTGGCCCATGGCGGATGCGGTGATGAGGTTGCCGTCGACGACGACCGTCTTCTCTCCGGCGAAGGTGCCCTCGGGGAAGCTCGTCTCGAATCCCGGGAAGCAGGTGGCGCGCCTGCCGACGAGCAGGCCGAGCTCGCCCAGGATGGACGGGGCGGCGCAGATGGCGGCGACGTGCTTGGTGAGGGCGAACTCGCGGACCAGGTCGCAGACGCGCTCGTCGGCGCGCAGGTTCTTGGTGCCCGGCATGCCGCCCGGCAGCACGATGTAGTCGTATTCGGAGAAGTCGACCTCGTCCAACGTGCTGTCGCATGTGATGGAGACCTGCTGGGCGGTCACGACGTCACGCGTGGGCATGATGGAGACGAGGGTGGCGCGCACCCCGCCGCGACGCAGGATATCGACGGCGGTCAGGCATTCGATGGTCTCGAATCCATCGGCGGCAAGCACGGCAACGGCTGACATGGGGGATCCTTTCGACAGGGGGGTGCGTTTTGTGACCTTATACCCACACCCGAGCTCGACCTGACAGCTTTCTTCGCCGAACCGATCCGGCCCCACGTGACACGGAGATCAGGTCCGGTTTCATGCGGCTGCGCGGCGTCTTCTAGGCGCGGGTGAGATGCGCCACGGTCTCGCAGTGGAAGGTCTGGGGGAACAGGTCGACCGGCGTGGCCGACACGATCGAGAACGTCCCCTCGTCGACGAAGCGCCGCAGGTCGCGTGCGAGCGTGGCGGGGTCGCAGGAGACGTAGGCCACATCGCGTGCGCCGGTCGAGGCGATGAGGCCGATCGCCTGGCCGTCCAATCCGGCGCGCGGCGGGTCGACGACGAGCACGTCGGCGTCCTCGTCGGGGAACTCCCGCACCGCGTCGCCACCGATGACGTCGACGTCGTCGAGGCCTGCGATCTCGACGTTGCGGCGCAGGTCGCGCACGGCGGGACCGTAGGCCTCCACGGCGGCGACCCAGGCGCTGCGGCGCGCGAGCGGCAAGGTGAAGGTGCCGGCGCCGCTGTACAGGTCGATGGCGACCTCGTCCTCGCGCGGCTGCAACGCATCGAGCACCAGGTCGAGCAGGATCTCGGCGCCGGCGGTGTTGACCTGGAAAAACGACGGGGCGGACAGGCGCATCTGCTCCTCGCCGAGCTTCTCGGTCCACGAGCCCTCGCCGAACAGCGCCTCGACGCCTGCGACCTTGCGCGCGCGTCGGTCCCCCTTGCTCATCACGCGGACGACGCTCGTGGGTTTCACGGCGTCCTGCAGCACGCGGGCGACCTGCGCGCGCGGGAACGCGCCGGTGGGCGTCCAGAGCGCGACCTCGAGGGAGCGCGTGCGGCGGCTCGCGCGGATGCCGACGCGCTCGATGCCCAGGTCGCGCGAATTGCCCAGATACGACAGGGCGCCGGCGACGGATTTGACCGCGCGCGCGTGGCGTTTGTCGAACAGCGGGCAGGCGTCGACCTTGACGATCCGCTCCGGGTCGATCCCGTGCATGCCGAGCGCGAAGCGGCCGTTGGCGTGCGTGGGCGCGAGCTCGACCTTGTTGCGGTAGCCCCATGCGTCCTTACCGTGGCGCAGCGGCTGCACGATGCGCGCGATGTCCTCATCGGAAAAGCGGCCGATGCGCTTGAGCGTGGAACGCAGGTTGTCCTCCTTCGCCGCGCGCTGGGCCTCGACCGTGAGCGCGGCCCACGGGCAACCGCCGCATATGGCGGAAAACGGGCAGGCGGAGGCAGCGCGGGAAGGGGAGGGCTCGAGCACCTCGACCGCGCGGGCGCGGTCATACGACGCGCCGTTCGCGACGATCTCGGCCTCGACGACGTCGCCGGCGACGCCGCCGGACACGAATACCGCCTTGCCCTCGTCGGTGCGGGCCAATCCGTCCGGCCCGTAGGTCATGCAATCGATGGTGAGCCTCATCGCGATCCTTCCGTCCTCGGCTGTACCGCATCAGTGTAGCGTCTCGTCTTGCCGGGCTTCGAACCTGCACGAAAAACGCCGCCCGCTCCGGTGATGGGACGGAGCGGGCGGCGTGCGGGAATCGCAAGCGGGCGGTGGGCGGAACTTACTTGCCCTTGTTCTTGGAGCCGAACAGCAGCGTTTTGAGCCCGAGGCCCACGAGTGCCAAGCCGGTGGTCACGCGGCCATGGCGGCGGACGGTGATCGTGGTCGTCGCGGGCTCGGGTCCGCCGTGGCGACCCGTGCGAGCCTCGGCGGTGCGGCCTGCAGGCTCGGGATCGGGTTCGATGAGCGTCGCCTTGACGGTCGTCGGCGCGGCCTTTGCCGTCTGCAACTCCTCGACGGGGGCTTCCTTCGGGCCCTCGTCCGAAGGCGCTGTCGGCGTCGTCGCGGGGACCGTCTCGACTGCCGCCTTCTTGTCGTCGTCGACCGGCGCGTGCTCGAGCACGGCTTCCTCGTCGGGCTCGACGGCCGAGCTCGGCGGGGTTCCCTGCGGTACGCTCGGGCGGGCGACCGCCTGTTTGGAGGCGACCTTCTCGGCGGAGGCGGCACGCTCGCAGGCGAGCTCCATGAGGTGCTCCTGCGCGATGAAGGGCTCCTCGTCCGCCGCGCGCTCGATCGGCTTCCAGGTGCCGTCGCTTGCGAGCTCGCGCGCCTTGACGTTGTCGGCGAGCTGGATGTGCATGTAGTCGATGACCTGCGCGCGCTTGTCGGCATCGAGGACCGGGAAGGCGATCTCGACACGATGCTCGGTGTTGCGCGTCATCATGTCGGCGGAGGAGAGGTAGACCGTGTCGGCGTCCTCGCCGAACGCGTAGACGCGCGCATGCTCGAGGAAGCGCCCGACGATCGAACGGATGTGCACGTTCTCGGTCTTGCCGGGGATGCCGGGCAGCAGGCACGAGATGCCGCGGATGATCATCTCGACCTGGACACCGGCGCGGCTCGCCTCGGCGATCTTGTCGATGACCTCGCGGTCGGTGAGCGAGTTGAGCTTGAAGAACACACGGGCGGGCTGTCCTGCCTGCGCGCGGTCGATCTCACGGTTCAGACCGGTCATGATGAGCGGTTTGAGCCCCGCGGGGGCGACGCCCAGGTAGCGGTAGCTGCCGCGCAGGTTGCCCAAGGTGAGGTTCTGGAAGAACGCGTTGGCGTCCTCGCCGATGCCGGGGTGCGCGGTCATGAGCATGAAGTCGGAGTAGAGCTTGGCGGTCTTCTCGTTGAAGTTGCCCGTGCCGAGCAGGGTGATGCGCGTGATCGCCATGCCGTCGCGATAGGTGATCTGGCAGATCTTGGAGTGGCACTTGAAACCCTCCGAGCCGTAGATCACGGTGCAGCCCGCCTCCTCGAGACGCTCCGCCCATTCGATGTTGTTCTCCTCGTCGAAGCGGGCGCGCAGCTCCATGAGGACCGTGACCTCCTTGCCGTTCTCGGCGGCGGAGATCAGCGACTCGCACAGGCGCGACTGCTTGGCCACGCGATACAGCGTGATGCGGATGGAGAAGCACTGGTCGTCATGGGCCGCCTCGTGTACCAGATCGAGGAACGGGCCCATCGATTCGTAGGGATAGAACAGCAGCTTGTCGCCCTCGATGACCTGCTCACGCATGCTGCGTCCCACGGTGAACGCGGGATTCGCCTGGGGCGTGAAGGGGTCGAACAGCAGCTCGGTGCGGGCGCGCTCGGGGATATGCGATTCGAGCGAATAGACGAATCCGAGATCGAGCGGCATGTCGAGGGTGGCCGTCGCACGGCCGGAGAGCTCGAGCGCGCGCCGGATGGGCTTTATGGTGGTGCGGTTGAGCTTGCCGCGGACGTAGAGGTAGACGGGCTGAAGGCGCAGGCGCTTCTTGAGGATGCGCTTCATGTGCTGGCGGTAGTCCTCATCCTCCTCGACGCCCTCGCCGTCCGGGTCGATGTCGGCGTTGCGGATGACGCGGATGACGGCGCGGTCCTGGGGGCTATAGGAGCCGAAGCACCCGTCCAGGCAGGTCATGATGACGTCCTCGAGCAGGATGTAGCGGTATCCGTCGCCCTCACTCGGCACCTCGATGACGCGCGGCAGCATGGCGGGCACCTCGATGAGGCCGAGCAGGCCGCTCTCGTCGGTATCGGCGCCCTCCAGGCCGCACACGAGGTAGAGCGCGCCGTTGCGCAGGTTGGGGAAGGGGTGGCGCGGGTCGATGACGAGCGGCGAGATGATGGGGGAGATGAACGATTTGAAATAACCCTCCACGAACGTGCGCTCGTCGCCGGCGAGCGTATCGGGCTCCAGACGCACGAGACCGTGGCGCGCGAGACTGTCCTCGAGCGTGTGGAACGCGGTCTGGGCGCGGTCGTAGAGCGGCGGCAGGGCATCGAAGACCCGGTCGATCTGCTCGGCGGGCGTGAGGTTGCTCTTGTTGTCGCGCGGTTGGTGCTTGAGGGTGGCGAGGTCGGACAGGCCGCCGATGCGCACCATGAAGAACTCGTCGAGGTTGCTCTCGAAGATCGCGACGAACTTGAGCCGCTCGAACAGCGGCACCGTCTCATCGTATGCCTCGGCGAGGACGCGATCGTCGAAGCGCAGCCAGGACAGTTCGCGGTTCTGCGTGTACGAGAAATCGTGGCGCTCGGCGCGGCCGGAGCGGTCCGGCGATTCGGCTCCGCGCTTCTTGTCGTTCTTCTTGCGATCCTTATCCTTGTCGGCCATGGGCTTCTCTCCATCCGGGTGAAAACTTCCATCGGGGATGACGCCGCCGCGGTCGATCGGAGCGTCGACCGGGATGCGCACACCCATACATCAATATAGGGGTTCACCGAAGGCCCGAAGGGCGGATTTGGAAAAGCTTGCCATGATGCTTACATAAGATGGCGGCGCGGGATGAAAACGAACCGGAATGGTAGGATGCCGGACGTGCGGACGGCTGCGGCCGTTCGGCGAGGTTCGCGGACGCCGTCGGCGCTTCGAACGGTCCCTTTTTGGCGGTAAGTGGTCCTCAAGGGGGTCGGTGCGCATATTTTTTTGGCAATAGTGAATCTTTTTGCGCGGCTGGAAACGCGCTGCCAAAAACAGATGAATATACAAAATGGAGGTATAAATATGCAGTTTAGGGTGTAAGAACGAGAGGAGTTTTCAGATTGCGTCCTTGGTGCTCGTCTCGTTTTCGCACGTATCCATGCTTTACTTGATAAAAGTAGACCATGCACGTATTGTACAAATATACCGTTTACGCGCCCTTTGATACCGCTCGGCGGTGTCGTGTAACTCGGTGGCGGTATTGGATAAATCTATGAGTGTCCGAAAGCGACGGCCTAGCACGAGGGCCGCCAAGGGGGCCGCGTCGCGGCCTGGATAGAAAGGTAGGAGGCTATGACGAAAGGACTGCATGTCACGAGCGAGATTGGGCAGCTGAAGAAGGTTTGCCTGCATCGCCCGGGCGAGGAGCTCCTCAACCTGCCGCCTGATGAGCTCGAGCGTCTTCTGTTCGATGACGTTCCGTTCCTCGAGGTCGCTCAGCAGGAGCACGACCGTTTCGCCGAGATCCTGCGTGAGCAGGGCGTCGAGGTCCTCTATCTCGAGAAGCTCGTCGCCGAGGCGTTCGACGCCGTGCCCGAGGCCCGCGAGGAGTTCCTCGATCAGTGGCTCACCGAGGCGGGCATCAAGGGCAGGATCGCCCCGGCCGCCATCCGCGAGAAGCTCGACTCGATCACCGACAACCTCGAGTTCGTCAAGAAGACCATGGCCGGCATCACCAAGGCCGAGATCGACCTGCCGCTCACGAGCTCCGTCACGCTCGACTCGCTGGTCAACACCGAGTCCGAGTCCGATCTGCTCGTCGACCCGATGCCGAACCTCTACTTCACCCGCGACCCGTTCGCGGTCGTCGGCACGGGCGTCAACCTGAACCGTATGTACTCGGTCACCCGTAACCGCGAGACCATCTACGGCAAGTACCTCTTCAAGTACCATCCCGACTACAAGGATGTGTCGCTGTACTACCGCCGCGACAGCACCTTCCACACCGAGGGCGGCGACGTGCTCAACATCAACGAGCACACGATCGCCGTGGGCATCTCGCAGCGCACCCAGGCTGCCGCCATCGACGTGATGGCCCAGAACATGTTCTGGAACTCCGACTCCAAGATCGATACGATCTTGGCGTTCGACATCCCGGTGTCCCGTGCCTTCATGCACCTCGACACCGTGTTCACGCAGATCGATGTCGACAAGTTCACGATCCATCCGGCTATCATGGGCACGCTGACCGTCTACAAGCTCACCCCGGGAGCGAATCCCGGCGAGGTCGAGATCGTGGAGATCAACGACACGCTCGAGCACATCCTGGCCAAGGCCCTGGGTATCGACGCCGTCAAGCTCATCCCCTGCGGCGGCGGCGACCCGATCGCGGCGGCGCGCGAGCAGTGGAACGACGGCTCCAACACCCTTGCCGTCGCCCCCGGTAAGATCTGCGTCTATCAGCGCAACACCGTCACCAACGACGTCCTCTACAAGGAGGGCATGGAGCTGCTCGTCGTGCCTTCGGCCGAGCTCTCCCGCGGTCGTGGTGGCCCGCGCTGCATGAGCATGCCCTTCTGGCGCGAGGACCTCTAGTCTCGCTTCCCCAGGTGCCGCATCTCGGCGCTCACTCGTCGGGCGCCGCACGCTAGGCGTGCGCCCTCCTCGTTCGCACCGACCTGCGGCACCTGGGAAACCGACCTCGTTTCCCCGAGCACCCCGCCTCGCCCCTCAAACGTTCGGGCATGGCCCTAAGGCCTATGCCCTCCGTTTTCGGGACGATCCGGGGCACTCGGGAAACCGAGCCCTTCACGAACGTGCGATTAGAAGAAATTCGGTCGATAGGGGTTCGGTCGGGGTTCATCGGATCGGATGGTCTTCGGTCCGATGGGCCCCTCGCATCGTTCGATGCGTTTCATGCACGGATTTTTCTCACGAAAGGAACCTTTCATGGGCGTTAACCTCTCCGGTCGCAGCTTCCTGCGTCTGCTCGACTTCACGACCGAGGAGATCGAGTACATGCTCGCTCTCGCCAAGAACTTCAAGGACCTCAAGCGTACGGGTACCCCGCACCGCTACCTTGAGGGCAAGAACATCGTCCTGCTGTTCCAGAAGACCTCCACGCGCACCCGTTGTGCCTTCGAGGTCGGCGCCATGGACCTCGGCATGGGCGTGACCTACCTCGATCCGGGCAGCTCCCAGATGGGCAAGAAGGAGTCCATCGAGGACACCGCCCGCGTGCTCGGCCGCATGTACGACGGCATCGAGTTCCGCGGCTTCGCCCAGTCCGACGTCGAGGAGCTCGCCGCCAAGTCCGGCGTGCCGGTGTGGAACGGCCTCACCGACATGTGGCATCCCACCCAGATGCTCGCCGACATCCTGACCGTCCAGGAGAACTTCAACTACGACATCAAGGGCAAGACCCTCGTGTTCATGGGCGATGCCAAGAACAACGTGGCCCGTTCCCTCATGGTCGTGTGCGCCAAGCTCGGCATGAACTTCGTCGCATGCGGGCCCAAGGAGTGCATGCCCACCGACGACGTCATCGAGGCCTGCAAGCCCATCGCCGCGGCCAACGGCTGCACCATCACCCTCACCGAGGACCCCAAGGAGGCGTGCACCGGTGCGCACGTCATCTACACCGACGTGTGGGTCTCCATGGGCGAGCCCGACGAGGTCTGGACCGAGCGCATCAAGCAGCTCGAGCCCTATCGCGTCACCTCCGAGCTCATGGCGCTGGCCGATCCGTCCGCGATCTTCCTGCACTGCCTGCCCAGCTTCCACGACACCAACACCACCACCGGCGCCGAGATCGCCGAGAAGTTCGGTGTCACCGAGATGGAGGTCACCGACGAGGTGTTCGAGGGCCCGCAGTCCAAGGTCTTCGACGAGGCCGAGAACCGCATGCACACCATCAAGGCCGTCATGTACGCGACCCTCAAGTAGGTCGCCTCTCCTTTCATCTTCCGCCGTGGCGGGCGCGCATCCGCGTCCGCCACGGCGGGGGAGTCCGTCTGTTGCCCGCGCCCCGTCCGATAACGCACGGCACGGCGGGCGGTGTCGCGCGGACGTGTTTTTCAACAAGAAAGGGGGATGAGCATAATGGCTGAGACCACCAAGAAAAAGCGTGGCATGCTCTCGTCATTTACCATTCTTCTGTTGCTGTTGGCCATCGTCGCCATCATCACCGTCATCGTCGGCAGCATGGCTCCCGACCAGGTGACCCCGGCGCATGCGAGCGACTTCTTCACCGCGCCGGTGAAGGGCTTCGCCGACGCGCTTCCCGTATGCCTGTTCGTCATGATCCTCGGCGGCTTCCTCGGCATGATGACCGAGACCGGTGCCCTCGATAACGGTATCGCCGCCCTCGTCCAGAAGCTCAAGGGCAACGAGCTCATGATCATCCCTGTCCTGATGATCATCTTCTCGCTCGGCGGAACCACCTACGGCATGTGCGAGGAGACCGTGCCGTTCTACGCCCTGCTCGCCGCCACCATGATGGCGGCCGGCTTCGACCCGATGGTCGGTGCCGCCACCGTCCTGCTCGGCGCCGGCTGCGGCTGCCTGGGCTCCACCGTCAACCCGTTCGCCGTCGGCGCCGCCGTCGACTCCCTGCGCGGCGTGGGCATCGAGGTCAACCAGACCATCATCATCGGCCTGGGTGCGGTCCTGTGGATCGTGACCACCGCCATCTCAATCGTGTTCGTCATGGGGTACGCCAAGAAGGTCAAGGCCGACAAGGGCTCCACCATCCTGTCCATGCAGGAGCTTAAGAACGCCGAGGAGGCCCACGGCGCCGCTGCCGCCGAGGCCGCCAAGGAGGTCGTGCTCACCGGTCGCCAGAAGGCGTGCCTGGGCATCTTCGCCTTCACGTTCGTCGTCATGATCGCCGGCTTCATCCCCATCGCCGACCTCAACGAGGGCGTCGCGAACTTCTTCGACGCCGGCGCTTCCTATGAGACCTTCGAGACCCCGGTCGTCACCGACGACCTCGTCGCCGCGTACGACGACGCCAACGGGACCGCGACCACCGTCGAGGGCTCCGTCGAGGGCGTCGCCGTGGGCGAGGTCCAGACCTCGCAGGGTTGGTCCGCCTTCATCACCGGCCTGCCGATCGGCCAGTGGTACTTCGATGAGGCCTCCACGTGGTTCTTCGTGATGGCCATCATCATCGGCGTCGTGGGCGGCCTGTCCGAGAAGCAGATCGTCAACACGTTCATCGCCGGCGCCGCCGACATGATGAGCGTCGTGTTGATCATCGCGCTGTCGCGCGGCATCTCGGTCCTCATGGCTTCCACGGGCCTCGACCAGTACGTGCTCAACGCCGCGGCCAACGCGCTCGCCGGTGTGTCCGGCATCCTGTTCGCGCCGCTCGCGTGGCTGCTGTACTTCGGTCTGTCCTTCCTCATCCCGTCGACCTCCGGCATGGCCACCGTGTCCATGCCCATCATGGGCCCGCTGGCAGCCCAGCTCGGCTTCTCGCCCGAGGTCATGGTGATGATCTTCTCGAGCGCCATCGGCGTCGTGAACCTGTTCACGCCGACCTCCGGCGCCATCATGGGCGGCCTCGCGCTCGCCCGTATCGAGTGGACCACGTGGCTCAAGTTCGCCATGAAGCTCATCGTGGTGCTCTCGGTGGTGTCCGCGGTCATCGTGACCATCGCTCTGGTCGTGCTCTAGCGCGTAGCGCTCGGGCCCTATCCGGGATCGTCTAGCCGGCCCGGTTCGAGCCGGTGAGGACCTACCTTTCTGCCCCCTCCCGTTCCGTGCGCGGGAGGGGGCGCTTTCGTATCGGGGCCCTGGCGTGAAATCGGGTCGGACGCGTTTTCGTCCCGGGACGTTATGGGCGTCGCGTCTGCGTGCGACAATGTGCATGTGGGAATGCCCGGCGGAATCGGGGTTCGACAGCTTTCGGAAAGGACATGCCATGGAGTTCGACGTCATCGGTGTCGAGGATTGGCTGAACGTTCATGAGCGCGATGCGGCCTGGGACATCGCTCAGTCGACGATCGCCTCGCTCACGCCCGACGAGCTGCGGGAGCTGGACGGTCGGGACGGTGCGGAGCTTATCGAGCGCCTGGCGCGCGAACCCCAAAGCTACGGATGGATCGAGGGGTCGCCTGCCTTCAAGGCCGAGGTCCAGACGCTCTACGAGCACGAGATCGACCCGCGCCGGATCCTTCAGACCAACGGCTGCACCGGTGCGAACCTGAACGCGCTTCTGGCGGTGGTGCGCCCCGGCGACCACGTGATCGCCGAGTGGCCGACCTACGCGCCCCTCTACGAGATCCCGCGCGCGCTCGGGGCCGACGTCGAGCACTGGACGGTGCGCCGCGAGCTCGGCTGGCTTCCCGACATCGACGAGCTCGAGCGCCTGGTGCGGCGTGACACGAGGCTCATCTGCATCAACAACGCGGCGAACCCGACGGGCGCCGTGATGGACGCCGACATGCTCGGCCGCATCGCCCAGATCGCCGCCTCGGTCGGGGCATACGTTTTGTGCGACGAGGTCTACCTGCCGCTCGACGAGCAGGTGGGGTATCGATCGATGGCAGATATCTACGACCGCGCCATCGTGACCGACTCGGTGTCCAAGACCTACTCCGTGCCCGGGGCGCGCATCGGGTGGGTCATCGCGGACGACGAGGTGTCCGGCGCGATCCGCACGCTGCGCGATTACACGATGATCTCGGGAGGTGTCGCGAACGACGCGCTCGCCACCTACGTGCTCGCGCATCGCGATGCCGTGCTCGCGCGCAACCGTGCGCTGGTGCTTTCCAACCGCGCGACGGTCCAGTCGTGGATCGACGGGCAGCCGCGGGTGAGTTGGGTCGCGCCCCGGGGTGTGTCGACCTCCTATATCGAGCTGGACATCCCGGTGGATGACGAGACGTTCTGCCTGCGCCTGCTGGAGGAGTATGGCGTGCTGCTCGTGCCGGGGAGCCGCTTCGGGCTTCCATGCGGCGCCCGGCTGGGTTACTGCGCTCGCCCGGATGTGCTGCGCGAGGGGCTGAGGCGCCTCGGGGAGGCACTCGCGGACTTCGACCGCTGAGGCGCGATATTTCGCCCTGATGTTTTTGTCGCATCGCGGACCTTGCCGTCTCCGCTCGTCTATACTGAGTCGGTCGATAGGTTGATTCGGCTTGCGCGCCGTTCGAGAGGAGCTCGCCCATGCGTCAGGGGTTCGATAACGATACGTACATCAGTATGCAGGCGGAGCACATCAAGGAGCGCATCGCGCAGTTCGGCGGCAAGCTCTACCTCGAGTTCGGTGGCAAGCTGTTCGACGACTACCACGCCAGCCGCGTGCTGCCCGGCTTCGAGCCCGACAGCAAGTTCCGCATGCTCAAGAGCCTGTCCGACGACGTCGAGATCGTCATCGCCATCAACGCCGGCGACATCGAGAAGAACCGCGCGCGCAGCGATTTGGGTATCACCTACGACGAGGACGTGCTGCGCCTCACCGACATCTTCCGCGGCTACGGCTTCCTCGTGAGCTCCGTGGTGCTCACCCAGTACGCCGGCCAGGCTGCCGCCGACGCCTTCCGCCGACGCCTCGAGACGCTCGGGATCACCTGCTACCTGCACTATCCCATCGAGGGGTATCCGCACGATATCGACCTGGTCGTCTCGGATGAGGGCTACGGTAAGAACGACTACATCGAGACCTCGCGTCCGCTCGTAGTCGTGACCGCGCCCGGCCCCGGCTCGGGCAAGCTCGCCACCTGCCTGTCCCAGCTCTACCACGAGCACAAGCGCGGCATCGCCGCCGGCTACGCCAAGTTCGAGACGTTCCCGATCTGGAATCTCCCGCTGTCGCATCCCGTGAACATCGCCTACGAGGCCGCCACGGTCGACCTGGACGATTCCAACATCATCGACCCGTTCCATCTGGAGGCGTACGGGAAGACGACGGTGAACTACAACCGCGATGTCGAGGCGTTCCCCGTGGTCAAGTCGCTCATGGAGAAGATCATGGGGGAGAGCCCCTATCAGAGTCCCACCGACATGGGCGTCAACATGGCCGGCTACGCCATCGTGGACGACGAGGCGTGCCGCGAGGCGGCTAAGATGGAGATCGTGCGCCGCTACTTCACGGCGGCCGAGCAGGTCAAGCGCACCGGTGCCGGCGCCGAGCAGGTCGATCGCCTGCGCAGCATCATGAAGAAGGCCGGCGTCACCAAGGACTACTCGCCGGCGCGTTCCGCCGCCCTGCTCAAGGAGGAGATGACCGGAGCGCCCGCCGGCGCGATGGTGCTGCCCGACGACGTGGTGGTGACGGGCAAGACCTCGACGCGTCTCGGTGCGGCGAGCTCGCTGCTCATGAACGCGCTCAAGGCCGTGACCGGTGTCGATATGGAGCTCGAGGTCATCAGCGACGACGCGATCGAGCCCATCCAGCGCCTCAAGACCCATCGTCTGGGCAGCGTGAACCCGCGCCTGCATCCGGACGAGACGCTCATCGCCCTGTCCATCACCTCGGCGACCAGCGAGGTCGCCGCTCGCGTGCTCGAGGGCCTGAAGAAGCTGCGCGGCTGCGACGCGTTCTTCTCGGTCATCATCTCGTCGAGCGACGAGGAGCTCTACCGCAAGCTCGGCATCAACGTGTGCTGCGAGCCCAAGTACGAGCGCTCGGGCATGTATCACAAGTAGCGTCGCGGACCGGGGAGTCCGGGAAAATGGGGACAGGTGCACATTTCCCAGGACTGGGAAATGTGCACCTGTCCCCATTTTCCCGGCCCGGGGCGTCCCGACGCCCGGCTGCGATGGCCGCCGGCGGGCCCCTCGATTGTTACGAGAAAAAGACCCGCCGCCGGGCCCGCGCGTCTGACGTACAATGGAGACCCGTGAAGACAGTGGAACTTCGACGGGAAAGCTCAGGTACAACCTTATGACCAAACACATCTTCGTAACCGGCGGCGTCGTCTCCTCGCTGGGCAAGGGCATCACGGCCGCCTCGCTCGGCAGGCTGCTCAAGAGCCGGGGATACAAGGTCACCATGCAGAAGGCCGATCCGTATCTCAACGTCGACCCGGGCACCATGAGCCCGTTTCAACATGGCGAGGTCTTCGTGACCGAGGACGGCTACGAATCCGATCTCGATCTCGGCCACTACGAGCGCTTCATCGACGAGAACCTCACGCGCGATTCTAACTTCACGACCGGTGCGATCTACCGCAGCCTCATCAAGCGCGAACGCCGTGGCGACTTCCTCGGCGGCACCGTCCAGGTGATCCCGCACGTCACCAACGCCATCAAGGACAAGTTCCGCCGCATCGAGGAGCAGACCGGCGCCGACGTGGTCATCACCGAGCTCGGCGGCACCATCGGCGACATCGAGAGCCAGCCGTTCGTCGAGGCGATCCGCCAGTACCGCAAGGACGCGGGTCCCGAGAACGTCTGCTACATCCACGTGTCGCTCGTGCCCTACATCGCCGCCGCCCATGAGGTCAAGACCAAGCCGACCCAGCATTCCGTCAAGGAACTGCGTAGCTTCGGCATCCAGCCCGACATCATCGTGCTGCGCAGCGACCACGAGATCGACGACGCCATCCGCGCCAAGATCGCGAGCTTCACCGACGTCGACGAGGACTGCGTGTTCACCAACGAGGACTGCGCCTCGATCTACGACGTGCCGCGCCTGCTCGCCGAGCAGGACTTCGACGTGCGCGTCCTCGAGCGTCTGGGGCTCGAGCCGCGCGAGCGCCACATGGAGGACTGGTACGGCTTCCTGCACAAGCAGGACCATGCCAACCAGCACGCCGACCGTGTCAAGATCTGTGTGGTGGGCAAGTACACGCAGCTTCCCGACGCCTACCTGTCGGTGATCGAGGCCCTGCGCCATGCCGGTATCCACTACGACCGTCACGTGGACGTCCAGCTCGTCGACGGCGAGAGCCTGAGCTCCGCCAACGTGGATGCCACGCTCGCGGATGCCTCGGGCATTCTCGTGCCCGGCGGTTTCGGCAAGCGCGCTTTCGACGGCAAGATCTGCGCGGCGCGTTTCGCCCGCGAGCACAAGATCCCGTACCTGGGGCTGTGCCTGGGCATGCAGGTCGCCGTCTGCGAGTTCGCCCGCAACGTCGCCGGCCTCGCGGACGCGAGCTCGACGGAATTCGATCCGGATGGCCCGCATCCGGTCATCGACCTCATGGATTCGCAGGAGGACGTGACCGAGAAGGGCGGCACGATGCGCCTGGGCGCCTATCCGTGCAAGCTCGCGGCCGGCACGCTCGCGCGCGAGGCGTACGGCGAGGAGCTCGTCTACGAGCGCCATCGCCACCGCTTCGAGTTCAACAACGCCTATCGCGAGGAGCTCGAGCGCGCCGGGCTCGTCATCTCGGGCGTGAGTCCCGACGGAAGTCTGGTCGAGATGGTCGAGTTGTCCGACGACATCCACCCCTGGTTCGTGGCGACGCAGGCCCATCCCGAGTTCAAGAGCCGTCCCACCAAGCCCCAGCCGCTGTTCCGCGAATTCGTCCGTGCCGCGATCGCGCGACACGAGGGGGCGCAGCGCACCGAGGTGAACCCCGTCAATCCCGTCGCGTGCTAGGCGGGATGTGAACGATTCGCATGAGCGCCTCGATGACGAACAACCGTCCTGCGTCCACGCTCGAGCGCTGCCGTGATGAGTACTTGGCGCATCTGTCGGTGGAGCGCGGCCTTGCCGCCAACACGCTCGCCGCGTATCGACGCGACTTGGATGTCTACGTCGCCTTTCTCGCCGAGCGCGGGATCGACGACCCCGAGCGTATCTCGCGTGGCGACATCGAGGCGTTCATCGCGGAACGGCACGACGGGGGATACGCGGCGAGCTCGGTCAACCGGACGCTGTCGGCGATCAAGGGCATGCATCGGTTCCTGGCGCGCGAGGGGATCTCCCATGCGACCCCGACGACGGGCATCGGCTTCGCGCGCACCGACGAGCACCTGCCCGACAGCCTGTCGATCGCGGCGGTCTCCGCCCTGCTCGACCAGACATTCCCGCCGACCGATACCGGCGTGCGCGACCATGCGATCCTCGAGGTGCTCTACGGCTGCGGCGTGCGCGTGAGCGAGCTCACCGGGTTGGATACCGGGGACGTCTTCCTCGACGAGGAGTTCCTGCGCGTACGGGGCAAGGGTTCCAAGGAGCGGCTCGTTCCCATCACCGGCACGGCCGCGCGTGCGCTTCGGGAGTACCTGGAGGGTGCGCGCATGCGCTTGGCGTCGCACGCCCGCGCCAGCATGCCCGCGGCGGTCTTCCTCAATGCCCGTGGAGGTAGGATCTCTCGTCAGTCCGTCCACACGCTGGTCGAACGCTACGGCCGCCTCGTCGGGATCGAGGGACTCCATCCGCATACGCTGCGTCACTCCTTTGCGACCCATATGCTCGCCGGCGGCGCGGATCTGCGCGTGCTGCAGGAGATCTTGGGCCACGCGAGCATCTCGACGACGCAGATCTACACCCACGTGGACCGCACGCAGCTGCGCGAGGTCTATCTCGCCGCGCATCCCCGCGCCTGATAGGGGCAGCTGGAGGGGTGCGCTCCCAAGGAGCACGATCACGGGTTGGTTGGGGACCAGGCTGGTTGGGGACGTGTTCCCCTCAACCCATTCATACCGACCGCAATGGGTTGAAACGAACACGTCCCCAACCAGCCTACAACCCATAGCCAACCCATAAAACCGCAGCTCAGAGGCTTCCCATTTTCTCCCACCGCGTTGAGCTGCGGGTTCTTTGTTTCGTCACAATCGCATCACCGCTCATGCAAATCGGTTCAACCTCAGCTTGAAGGTTGAAAAACCGGCGTGCCGCGCGACCGGTGGTAGACCATCCGTGCTCAAACACAACATGTTGTGTCGGCTTCGACAGCATGCTGACCGTACTGTCCATACGGTGGTGGGTGCGTGGGACCCGTTGGGGGAGAAAGTGGGAAAAAATGTTGCGGCAGGGGAGGAAAGTCCATAAGATAGGAAGCGTCGACAGGCGGGGTGGCTCCCCGCGCACCAGCCCACCGAGAAGCCGAGAGGAGGGGCGCAGCAGTGATACTGACCGGATCGTTCGAGCGCAATCTCGATGCCAAAGGTCGTCTGTCCCTGCCCGCCGCCCTTCGCGACGATCTCGCGAGCCGTGTGCGCATCCTGCCCGCCCCCGATGTCGAGGCCGTGTACGTGTTCCCCGAGGATCAGTACGAGGCATGGGTCATGAGCCTGTTCGAGAAGCAGGAGCATGGCTTCGATCGTCGCAACCCGAAAGATCAGAAGCTCATGCGTCTTCTCAACGCGATGGCGACGCCGGCGGAGATCGACTCCGCCAACCGCATCGCCTTGCCCGAGAGCTTCCGTTCCAAGAAGCATCTCGAGCGCGAGGTCACGGTCGTCGGTAACACCGACCATCTGGAGATCTGGGATCGCGAGACCTGGAACCGGATGCAGACCGAGGCCGAGGACGAGCTCATGGACCTGTTCTTCTCGTAACGCTCAGCTAGGGGGATCCGTATATGACCGAGGGAACGTTGATACCTGAATACCGGCATGAACCTGTCATGCTCGCGGAAGTGCTCGAGCAGCTCGATCTTTCGCAGGGCTCCGTCGCGTGCGACTGCACGCTCGGCGGCGCCGGCCACTCGGTGAAGTTGGCGGCGGCCGTAGGGGAGACGGGACTTCTGATCGGCATCGATCAGGACGACATGGCGCTTTCGGCCGCGCACGCGCGGCTGGACGTCGAGGCTCCCGATACGCCGCGCAAGCTCCTCAAGGGGAACTTCGGCGACTTGGACGACCTGTTATGTTCGGCCCAGGTCCCCGGTGTGGACGGCTTCCTGTTCGATCTGGGCGTCTCGAGCCCACAGCTCGATATCCCTGGAAGGGGCTTCTCGTATCACGAGGACGCCCCACTCGATATGCGGATGGATCCGGGTAATAACACCTTAAACGCAGCTGAGGTCGTGAACACCTATATCGAAGCAGACCTCGCCCGGATTCTACGCGTGTACGGTGAGGAGAAGTTCGCCGGCCAGATCGCACGTCAGATCGTGCGCAGGCGCCAGGAGAAACCCCTCACCACCACGGGCGATCTCGTGGAGGCCGTCAAGGCGGGCATCCCCGCCGCGGCGCGCCGCCATGGAGGGCATCCCGCCCGCAAGAGCTTCCAGGCGATCCGCATCGAGGTCAACCATGAGCTCGATGTGCTGGAGCGGGGGCTGGAGGCGGCGATCCGCTGGGTGAACCCGGGAGGGCGCATCTGCGTCATCTCGTACCACTCGCTCGAGGACCGCATCGTCAAGCACATCTTCCAGGAGCACGCACAGGGCTGCACCTGCCCGCCGGATATCCCGGTGTGCGTGTGCGGACACGTGCCGGCACTCAAGATCATCACCCGCAAACCGCTGGTCGCGACGGCCCAAGAGGTCGAACGCAACCCGCGTGCCCGCTCGGCTAAGATCCGCGTGGCGCAACGACGGTAAGGTCGTCGCCCGCATCTCGGCCCCGGATGCGCAGGCGGACCTAACCGTACTTTAAACGCACTACTCCTGATGGGGATGGGGTCGCACATCATGGCATATCGTCAATCAAACGCAGCACTCGCTTATGATGTGCAGCCCTTCTCCGCCGCACCGGCGCAGCCCTACGTCGACCCGCGCGAGCGGGCGGCGACCCGTCCGAACCTGGAGGTCGTCGCCGGCGAGGGCCGCAAGGCCGACCAAGCCGTCAGCCCCGCGTTCGTCCATGTGCTCAAGGTGTTCTGCGTGCTCATCGCCCTGTTCGTGACCGTGGGCGTCGCCCGTGTCGCGATCCTGACGGCGACCGCCTCGACCTTGAATGCGAACGCCGAGCTGTCCGAATCCCTCGACGAGGGCCGCGATGAGAGCGCGAACCTCGAGGTCATGCGCTCGGTGTTCAGCTCGCCCACGCGCATCCGCGACATCGCCTCGTCCTCGTTCGGCATGGTCGATTCCGAGCGCGACGTGACCATCGATCTGTCCGACGCCTCGCCGGCGGATACCGCCGACGCGACCGCTGCCGACGCGCAGTAGCGCGCACCGAAGGCGCACGGCATCATGCCCGATAACCGATACAGAGATGGAGATCCCCGCCGTGGGCGCCCTGCGCGCCCGCGGCGCGATTCCTCCGCATCGCGCCCGCCGCGCCGCCGCGGCTCCACCCCTTCCGGGGGCGGGGAGCCGGAGCTGCTCGGTCGCCGCGCCTTCGTGAAAGGCGTGCTCGCGGCCGGATTCGGCGCCTGCGTTTTCAAGCTCGCGCAGCATGACATCTTCTATCACGGCATCAACATGGAGCGTCTGAGCGACCGGCGCGAGTTCAACACGCCGATCCATGCGCGCCGCGGAACCTTCTACGACCGAAACGGCAACGTGCTCGCGACGAGCGAGGATTGCTACAACATCGCGTTGAACCCGCAGGCGATCGCGGATGTGGACAAGGTGGTCGACGCACTCGTGGAGTATCTGGGCGTGGAGCGCGCGGAGGCGCGCGACGCGGCGAAGCAGGATTCGACGTGGGTGTACGTGAAGCGCCAGGTGGACACCGATACCGCCAACGAGCTGATGGCAACCGAGCTCACCGGCATCGAGTACGAGTCGGCGACCCGGCGCGTCTATCCGTACGGTAACGTCGCCTCGCAGGTTCTCGGCGTGGTGGGTACCGATAACGTGGGCATCACGGGTCTTGAGCTGCAATATGAGGAGGACCTGCACGGCACCGACGGCTGGATCGTACGCGAGCACGCGGCGGACGGCTCCTACATCGCGGGCGGCGCGTACAGCAAACAGGACGCGCAGGACGGTTCGGATCTCGTGCTCACGCTCGACGTCAACATCCAGCAGGCCGCCGAGGCAGCGCTCGCCGAGGCGGTCGAGGACAGCGGTGCGCACTATGGCTCGATCCTGGTCACCGAGCCCGCGACCGGCGAGATCCTCGCCGCCTGCTCGTATCCGAGCTACAGCCAAACCGACCTTGCCAGCGCGCGGACCGAGGACATGAACCTGCGCGTGGTCACCGACGCCTACGAGCCGGGCAGCGTGTTCAAGGCGCTCGTGTGCGGCGCCGCCATCGATATGGGGGTCGTCGACACCGAGACGACCTTCACGGTCCCGCCGGTCGTCATGGCCGGCGACGACGGCGTGACCGACGTCGATGAGCGCGACTACACCATGGACATGACGGTCCGCGAGATCATGCGGCGCTCCTCGAACACCGGCATGATCTTGATCGGCGAGCAGATGGGCGCCGACGAGTTCGCCCGCTACCTCGATGCCTACGGGATCGATTCGTCCTCGGGTGTCGACTACCCGGGCGAGAACGCCGGTATCGTCAAGACGAGGGATGAATACGATGGCGCGAGCGTGGCGGCCATGTCGTTCGGCCAGTCGCTTTCGGTCGCGCCCATCAGGATCGCGCGCGCGATGACGGCGATCTCGAACGGCGGCGTCATGACGACACCGCATTTCCTGAGGTCGCGTCAGGGTGAGGAGCTCGACTGGTCCGATAAGGAGACGCGCGTCATCTCGGCCGACGCCGCGGCGGCGGTCGCCGACATGATGCTCACGGTCGTCGACGAGGGTACCGGTTCGGGCGGTCAGGTCGAGGGCTACGAGGTCTCGGGCAAGACGGGTACCGCGCAGCGCGCCGACGAGTCGGGAGGCTACCAGGAGGACAGCTACATGTCGTCGTTCATGGGCTTCGCACCGACGAGCGACCCGGCGGTGCAGGTGTACGTCACGCTCGACGGCACGGCGTACAACTCCTCGGTCGCCGCTCCGCCGTTCGCCGCCGTCATGGAGGCGTCGCTCCAAGCGCTCGGTATCCGTCCGGATCGCTAGGCGCACGGTCGGCGACGCGTCGCGCCCGGTCGCGCCCGGCGGGCACGTCCACATGGCCTGCACGATTCGGCCACGGGGGCGCGCTACAATAAAACGTCGGCATGAACGGCCGTATAAGGAGCTATGCATGATTGAGATGAGAGTCAGGGATCTGGGGGAGGTTACGGGCGCCGCGCTGCTTGCCGGCGACCCCGAGCGCGTCTGTCGCGGCTGCGTGATCGACTCCCGCCTTGTCGACACCGATTCGATATTCGTCGCGTTTCCCGGTGAGCGCGTGGACGGCAACGATTTCGCCGAGAAGGCCCTGCGCGCAGGTGCGGGCTGCGTCGTCATGACCCGCACGCCCGAGCCCGACGTGTCCGCGCTCGCCGCCGAGCTCGGTGCCGCCGTGCTCGTCTGCGAGGACCCCACCGAGTTCATGTTGCGCCTCGCGCACGTCTGGCGCAAGGGCCTGGACTGCACGGTCATCGGCGTGACCGGCTCGATCGGCAAGACCACGACGAAGGACTCGCTCGCCCAGCTCCTGTCGTGCCGCTATCGCGTGCATGTCACGCAGGGCAACTTCAACAACCTGATCGGCATGCCGCTCACGATCCTGTCCGCCCCGCGCGACACCGAGGTCCTGGTGCTCGAGATGGGCATGGACGGCTTCGGCCAGATCGAGCAGCTGTCGCGCTGCGCCGAGCCCGACTACGCCGTGATCACCAAGATCGGTACCTCGCACATCGGCTTTCTGGGCAGCCGCGAGAACATCGCCCGCGCCAAGGCCGAGATCCTGGCCGGTATGCGCCCCGGGTCGCTGCTCGTCCTGAACGGCGAGGACGATTTCACGCCGTTCATTTCCGAGACGTTCGCCGAGCCCGCCGGCATCGAGGTCATCCGGTGCGGCGTGTCCGACACCGATGACGTCCGTGCAGGCGCAGCGGTGCTCGACGAGTACGGGTGCCCGCATGTGTCCATCACCTTCGAGGACGGCTCGACCATCGACACCAAGCTCTCGATCCTCGGCTCCCAGTCCGTGGTGAACGCCCTGTTCGCCGCCGCGCTCGCCCATAGGCTCGGCGTCGAGCCGCGCAAGATCGACGAGCAGCTCGGCAAGCTCAAGATCACGGGCCGTCGCGCCCAGGTGCGCGACGCCGCCTGCGGCGCCCGCGTGCTCGACGACTCCTACAACGCCGCGCCCGAGTCCGTGGCCGCCGCCCTCAACCTGCTGTGCGCCCTGCCGGCGAGCGGGCGTCGCATGGCCGTCCTCGGCGAGATGGGGGAGCTCGGCGATGCGGGCGCGCAGCTCCATGCGCTGTGCGGCTCGTACGCCGCCGCCAAGGACCTCGATCTGCTCGTGTGCGTCGGAGCCGATAACGCGCGCGAGATGGCCGACGCCGCCCGTCTCATGGGCATGCCCGAGGAGCGCGTGATGCTCGCCGCCGACACGGATGCCGTGATCGGGCGCGTGGCGGGTGACCTTCGGTCCGGTGACCTGGTCTTGGTCAAGGGGTCCCGTTTCGTCGGACTCGACCGTTTCGTGGAAGAGGTGTGCTAGATGTTCGGCAATCCCCTGTACCCGACGTATCAGACGTTTCTCGCCCTGGGTATCTCGGCGATCATCGCCGCGTTCCTCATGCCGTTTTGGATCCGCATCCTCAAGCACGAGGGTATCGGCCAGCAGGTGCGCGCCGACGGCCCCCAGCGCCATCTCGTCAAGCAGGGCACGCCCACCATGGGCGGCGTGGTCATCCTCGTCGCGATGGTGCTGACCTGCCTGCTCATGGCCGACATCACCGTCGAGCTCATCCTGGTGGTCGGCGCCACGGTCGCCACCGGCCTGCTCGGCCTGATCGATGACATGACCAGCGTCACGCACGGCCGCTCGCTCGGCCTCACGCCCCACGCCAAGATGATCGGCCTCACGCTGATCTGCGTCACGTTCTGCATGTTCGCCGTCAACCTGTGCGGCGTGTCGCCGCAGGTCCGCTTCCCGGGCGGCTTCACCATCGACCTGTCCGTGCTGATGACCGTCTTCGAGATCGGCGACCGCGCGTACTACATCCCCTGGCTGTACCTGATCTTCACGTGGCTGCTCATCGTGGGTCTGTCCAACGCCGTCAACCTGACCGACGGCCTGGACGGTCTCGCCGGCGGCACCTCGATGATCGCCATGCTCGTCATGGCGGCGATCGCGTTCGTGCGCGGCGACTCCAACCTGGCGATCTTCAGCGCTGCCTGCGCGGGCGCCTGCATCGGCTTTCTGTGGTTCAACTGCTACCCCGCGAGCATCTTCATGGGCGACACGGGGTCGCTTGCCCTCGGCGCCGGCTTCGCTTGCATGGCCGTCATGACCAACAGCGAGGTCGCCTCGCTGATCATCGGCGGCCTGTTCATCATCGAGACGCTGTCGGTCATGGTCCAGGTGGCGAGCTTCAAGCTCACCGGCAAGCGCGTGTTCCTCATGGCCCCCATCCATCATCATTTCGAGAAGATGGGTTGGGCCGAGACCAAGGTGGTCATCCGCTTCTGGATCATCGCCGCCGCCTTCGGTGCCCTCGGATTGGCCCTGTTCTTCCAGCTGGGATAGTGATCATCCATGCCGTTACCGCAAACCTTCTCGCTGCTCGTGCTCGGCTGCGGGTCCACGGGACTCGACGTCGTGTCATGGGGACTGCGCCATACGCCCGACCGCGTCAGCTCCATCACCGTCTACGCGGGCGCGTCCGCCTCGCCGACGGATGCGACGCGCGCGCTCGAGGAGGCCGGCGTGCGGTTCGTCTATGGCACCGAGCGCGTCGAGGGCTCCTTCGACGTGTGCGTGGCGAGTCCCGGCATCTCGGAGTTCTCCGATTTCTTCGCGTCGGCGCGTGACCATGCTGCCGATATCATGGGGGAGCCCGAGTTCGCCTGGAGGCTGTCGACGTGCTCGTGGTGCGCCATCACGGGAACGAACGGCAAGACCACCACGACGTCGCTCACCGACCATCTGCTGCGCCGCGCCGGTATGGACAGCGTCGCGGTCGGCAACATCGGACGTCCGACGATCGACGAGGTCGACCGGTTCGGACCGGGCTCGTGGTTCGTCGCCGAGCTTTCGAGCTATCAACTCGCCACGACGCGCGAGCTCCATCCGCGCGTGGCGATCCTCATGAACATCACGCCCGACCATCTCGCGTGGCATCGCACCCACGAGAACTACGCGTTGGCGAAGATCGGCCTGTTCGCCAACATGGATCGCGACGATCTGATCATCGTGGACGTCGAGGATGAGGGCATCATGGCGTATGCCGACCGCATCTTCACGTCCGACCGGCGCGTGTGCTCGCTGGGGCTTGACGACGCGGGTACCGACGACGCCGCCTTCGTGCGCGACGGTTCGCTCACAGTCAGGCTCGCCGGTGCCGAGCATGTGCTCGCGCGCGTCGATGATCTGGCTATCTCGGGTGACCACAACGTGCTCAACGCGCTCGCCGCCTCCGCCGCGGCGCTGTTCTGCGGCGCCGATCCGCAGGCCGTGACGGCGGGGCTCACGAGCTTCCACGCGCTCGAGCACCGTATGGAGCCCTGCGGCGAGATCGACGGCGTGCGCTACTACAACGATTCGAAGGCGACCAACACCGATGCCGTCGAGAAAGCGCTCACCGCATTCGCCGATGACGACGTGATCTTGCTGCTGGGCGGCCACGACAAGGGTACGCCCCTCGAGGGGTTCGCCGCCTACGTGTGCCCGCGCGTCCGCGCCGTCGTGTGCTACGGCGAGGCCCGCGGCCGCTTCCGTCGGGCGATCGAGGATGCCGACCGCTCCGGCGAGGTCGATATCGCCGAGGCCGACGACCTGCGCGATGCCGTCGACGTCGCCCGCACGCTCGCATCGCGCGGCGATGTGATCCTGCTGTCGCCGGCGTGCTCGTCGTTCGATGAGTTCTCGGGCTTCGAGGAGCGCGGCCGCGCATACAAGGCCTATCTCGACGAGCTGCGCCGCGGCGCGGCGACGCAGGCGTAAAGGGGAGCGGCCATGGCATATCAACGCGCCATGCGCGCGACGCGGGATGCATCGTCTGCGGCCGGGGTCCCATCCGGTGCGGACTCCCGTCGACGTTCGCGCTCGTCGCGCGGGCAGGGGACGGGGGAGCGCCTGATCGCCGGGGTGCCCGCGCGCATCATGAAGCCGCGCCTCACCTTCCTCGTGTGCCTCATCGCCATCGTCTCCTTCGGCCTGCTCATGGTCTATTCGGCCTCGGCAGTCGAGGCGCAAAGCGACGATCTCGCGCCGACGCACTACCTGTTCCGCCAGGCGGCCTTCGCGCTTCTCGGTGCTGTCACCATCGTCGTCATCGCCCGTTGGCGGAACCTTTGGAAGTTCCTTCGCGACAACGGCTCCTGGGTGTGCTGGGGTATCGTGCTCTTCCTGCTCGTCGCGGTCAGTGCGATGGGCGCCATCGGCGGCGGTGCCCGTCGTTGGATCGATTTGGGATTCTTCACGCTGCAGCCCTCCGAGTTCATGAAGCCCGCCATGATCCTGGTCGCGGCGAAGCTGCTGTCGGCGTTCTATATCGAGCAGTCGATCGACCGGGACCCCTTCGTCGTCCGGCTTGCCGCCGCGGTGCTGATCCCGCTGTTCTTCATCGGGCTCCAGCCCGACCTCGGCACGGTGATCATCATCGGCATGACGGTGTTCGCCATGGCCTTCCTGTCGGGGCTTTCCATGCGGCTCGTCATCGGCCTGTTCGGCCTCCTGCTCGTGGCGTTCGTGGGACTCATGGTGGTCGCCCCCTACCGTATGCAGCGCTTTACGGTCTTCACGGACCCGTGGGCCGACCAGTACGGCGCGGGCTACCAGGCGACGCTCGCCATCATGGCCTTCGCGTCGGGTGGGCTGTTCGGCCGCGGGATCGGCAACTCCACGATGAAGTACATGTACCTGCCCGAGGCGCACAACGACTACATCCTCGCGATCATCGGCGAGGAGGTCGGCTTTTTCGGCACCGCTATCTTCCTTGCCGTGTTCTTCGTCATGATCTGGAGTGCGTTCAAGATCGCCGAGCAGGCGGATTCCCCGTTCTCACGTCTCGTCGCGCAGGGGTGCGCGATCATCTTAGCGGTCCAGTTCCTGGTCAACGCTGCCGGCATCTTGAGTCTTGCCCCCATGACGGGCAAGACGCTGCCGTTCATCTCCTATGGCGGATCGTCCATGCTCGCGTCGATGATCCTGGCCGGTCTCATCCTGCGCGTGTCGATCGAGAGCGGACACAACACGTCGATCGGCGCCCGGCGCGAGACCTTCGCGGTCATGTCGCGCGACGACGAAGGCTCGAGCCATGTCGGTCGGTCGACCGCGGGCCGCGTCCGTGTGCGCCGCTCGCCCGCGTCCGGCCCGTCGTCGGCGTCGCGCGAGGGCTTTTCCGTGTACGATGGGGCGCATGGCGGGTCGACACGGGAGACCCCGCGTGAGACCTCCCGCCCCTACAGGCGCCATGAGGGGCCCTATGGGCGAATCGATTTGCACGGCGATGCCGCCGACCGCTTGCGCGGCGGCACCACCTCGCGAGGCGACCGCTCGCGTCGTCCGCGTTCGAGAAGGGATCGCTATGACCGATAAGCTTTCCGTGGCGATTGCCGCCGGCGGTACCGCCGGGCACGTGAACCCCGCGCTCGCCTTGGCTGAGGAGCTCGATGCCCGCGGCCATACGGTGCGCTTCTTCGGCGAGACCAGGCGCCTGGAGGGCAAGCTCGTACCCCAGGCCGGGTTCGACTTCTTCCCCGTGCACGTGACGGGCTTCGACCGCGCGCGTCCCTGGACGCTCGCCACCGCGCTCGCGCATCTGGCCCACGAGGAGCGCCGTCTCGCCTCGGCGTTCCGCTCCGATCCCGAGCTGCGCCCCGATGTGGCGGTCGGCTTCGGCGCCTACGTCGAGCTTCCCCTCATGCGCGCCGCGGCCCGCCTGAAGATCCCTGTCGTTTTGCACGAGCAGAATTCGGTGCCGGGGCTTGCCAACAAGCAGTCCGCCAAGAGCGCCTCGCTGATCGCGATCGCGCAGCCCGCGGTGCGCGCCGTGTTCGAGAAGCATGCGGGCGCCGCCACGAAGATCGAGTTCACCGGCAACCCCGTCCGTCGCTCCGTGCTGGCGGGCGACCGTGCGCGCGGTCGTGCGTCGGTAGGTGTGCCCGCGGACGCGACGATGCTGCTCGTGTTCGGCGGCTCCCTCGGCGCCCATCACATCAACCAGCGCATGTGCGAGCTCAAAGAGCAGCTCCTCGCGCGTCCGGACGTGTACGTCGTCCATTCCACCGGAGCCGACGATTTCGAGGCGACGCGCGATGCCCTCGCGCTGACCGATGCGGAGCGCGAGCGCTATCGTGTTCAACCGTACATTGAGGATATGGGCGACATGCTCGCCGCCGCCGACTTGGTGCTGTCGCGCTCCGGCGCGTCCTCGGTCGCCGAGATCGCGGCGCTCGCCGTCCCATCGGTCCTCGTGCCCTATCCCTTGGCGACCGCCGACCATCAGACGACCAACGCCCGTCTGCTCGTCGACGCCGGAGCCGCGATCACGTGCCCCGATGCGCAGATCGACGAGGACGCCTTCGCCGCGCAGCTGCTCGGGCTTCTCGACGATCCGGCGGCACGCGAGCGCATGCGCGAGGCCGCCCGCGGGCTGGCGCAGGACAAGGCCGCCGCTCATCTTGCCGATGCGATAGAGGGTTTGCGCGTATAATCGGCATTCTCAGCGCATGCGTCGGGTTTGCGCTAGAGTTAAGGGTTGGTGAAGGTACATCGTCTGTCTCAAGGGGAGACCATGGAACAGGATCAGACTCAGACCGCCCAGGAGGCGCAGCCCTTCTCGCGCGCTCATTTCATAGGTATCGGCGGCGCCGGCATGAGCGGTATCGCGCTCGTCTTGCATGAGCGCGGGTACGCCGTGTCGGGCTCGGACCTCAAGACCTCGCGCTATATCCGCCAGCTCACCCGCGCCGGCGTCGATGTGCGCGTGGGCCACGAGGCGAACACCATCGACGAGGTACGCCCCGATGTCGTCGTCGTCTCGACGGCGATCCCCGATACCAATCCCGAGGTCGTCCGTGCGCGCGAGCTCGGCATCCCCGTCTGGCCGCGCGCCAAGATGCTCTCCGCCCTCGGACACGGCTACACCACGATTGCCGTCGCCGGTACGCACGGCAAGACCACGACGTCCTCCATGTGCGCCACCATGCTCGACCGCATGGGGCTCGATCCGAGCTTCCTGATCGGCGGCATCGTCGAGGGATACGACACGAACGGTCGCAACGGCTCGGGCACGTTCTTCGTCGCCGAGGCCGATGAGTCCGACGGTTCGTTTTTGTACCTCGAGCCCACGGTCGCCGTCGTCACCAACGTCGAGGCCGACCATCTCGATCACTATTCGGGTATCGAGGAGATCGAGGAGACCTTCGCCAAGTTCATGGATCTCGTCGGCGATGCCGGCGCGGTCATCGTGTGCGGCGAGTCCGAGCATCTCGTCGAGCTCGCCCGCTCCACCGGCCGCCGCGTTATCACCTACGGATTCGACGAGCGCTGCGACGTCGTCTGCACGCCGGTCGCGATGAGCCGCTCGGTCTCGACGGTCTTCGATGCCAAGCTTCCCGACGGCCAGGTGCGCCGCGTCACCCTGCAGAGCAACCCGGGCCGCCACAACATGCTCAACGCCGCGGCGTCGCTGGCGGTCGCATGGGTCGAGGGTCTCGACACCGAGGATGCCGCCCGCGCGCTGTCGACCTTCGAGGGCGTCCGTCGTCGCTTCACGCACGTGGGCGATGCCCGCGGCGTGACGCTCGTCGACGATTACGGCCATCATCCGACCGAGATCGCGGCGACGCTCTCTGCCGCCCGCACGCTCGATTTCGACAAGCTGATCGTCGTCTTCCAGCCTCACCGTTATTCGCGCCTGCAGGCGCTCGCCGACGATTTCGCCGATTCGCTGTCGATGGCCGACGTGCTCGTGCTGATCGACGTGTTCCCCGCCGGCGAGATGCCGATCCCGGGTGTCACGAGCAAGATGCTCGCCGACCTGGTCAAAAGCCGCCATCCCGAGGTCCGCGTCTTCTACGCGCCCGATCGCGCGTCGCTGATGCAGCGCCTCGACGCCGAGGCGTCCGCCGGCGACCTGCTGATCACCATGGGTGCCGGCGACATCACGCAGGTCGGTCCCGAGTACCTCGAGCACGTCGCCGAGGCTCGCTGACGGGCTGGCTGCACGATGGGTCTGTTCAACGCGGTGATGTCCCTTTCGGGCGCCATCGACACCGAGTTGATCGAGGACGAGCGGCTGGCGCGCCATACGAGCTACCGTATCGGCGGTCGTGCCTCGCTGTTCTTGATCTGCCATAGCTATCATGCGCTGCGCCGCGCGATCGATGTGCTCACGCGCGAGCAGGTTCCCTGGGTCATCATCGGAAAGGGGTCGAACCTCCTCGTCGCGGACGAGGGCTACCGTGGTGCCGTGATCACGCTCGGGCGCGAGTTCCAACGTTCGGTACTCGCCGAGGACGGCGTGACCATGACCGTCGGGGCGGGTGTCATCCTGGCGCGGCTCGTCAACGACGCCCTGTCCCGCGGCCTGTCTGGTCTCGAGTTCGCCGTGGGTATCCCCGGTACGGTGGGCGGCGCGGTCTCCATGAACGCGGGGACGCGCACGGAGTGGATCGGCGAGCTTATCGAGGATGTCGTGACGCTCAAGCCCGGCGGGGGGATGCGGCACTATCGCCACGATGAGCTGCTGTGGGCGTACCGCGAAAGCGGCATTCCCAAAGACGAGATCATCCTCGAGGCGACCCTTCGCCTGCGTCCGGCCGAGAAGACCGATATCCGCGCCAAGATGGAACGCTACCTCGTCCGACGTCGCAGGACCCAGCCGGTCGGTTCGGCGTGCTGCGGCTCGGTGTTCCGCAATCCCGCAGGAAGAAGTGTGGGAGCTATGGTCGAGGAATGCGGATTGAAGGGTTTTTCGGTCGGCGGGGCGGAAGTCTCCCCGATTCACGCTAACTTTATCGTGAACAACGGTACCGCGTCCGCGCAGGATGTGGTTTCAGTCATCCAACACGTATACGAGCAGGTTAAGGAAACGTATGGCGTCGAGCTCCAGCCGGAAGTCAAATTCCTCGGCTTCTAACCGGAAGCCGACCTTCCGCCGCTCTACCGGCGCCAAGCGCGCTGCCACTCCCGCGCCCCGCGTGGCTTCGGCATCGGCGCCGTCGCGTGCCGCGGCGCCGTCGGCCTCGCGCGTCCGCACGTATACCGCGCCCACCAAGAAGGCCGCCTCCCTGCGGGCCTCCTCGGCGAAATCCGCCAAATCGACGAGCCGTGCCGCCAAGCGCACGACCGCCTCGACGGCGACGCGTGCCGTGGGCAAACCCCGCGTGACCCCGACGGCGCGCAAGGCGTCCTCGGTGTCGACCAAGCAGGTTGCCAAGCAGGTTCGCTCGCAGGCGCCCGCCGCCAAGCCGACGCGTTCCGCGCAGAAGTCCGCCGCGCCGAATCTTTCCTCGATCGGGCGAGCCAAGGCGAGCGCGCCCTCGCGGAAAGCGGCTTCCGGTGCATTCCGCTTCGCGTTGCCCACGCGCTCGAGATCAGACGCCCAGGCTCCCAAGACCACGCCGCATCCGCAGGCGCCGTCGCGCATCCGCGCGACCGCGAGCCTGCGCGAACGGATCCAGGCGTTCGGCATCGTGCGGCTGATCCTCATCTCCGTGATCTCCGTGGCGGTGTTGGTGGGCATCTCCGCCGTGGTCGTCGTGAACTCCAGCCTGTTCGCCGTGGTCGACGTCGTGGTCGAGGGCAGCGACCATATTCCCCAGCAAACCGCCGAGCAGCTCGTCGACCTCCCCGAGGGCGCCACCCTGCTCAACGTCGACGAGGACCAGATCGCCTCGCGCCTGTTGGAGAATCCATGGGTCGAAAGCGTCTCGATCGAACGGGAATTCCCGCATACCATCACCGTCAAGCCCGTCGAGCGCGACGTGGCCGCCATCGCCTATATCGTCGCCGATGACGTCGCGTGGGCGATCGGTGACGATGATGCCTGGATCGCCCCGCTGTCCGTCGCCGTCCAGCAGGATTCCGCGGCCGATGACGAGGCTGATGGCACCGATGGCGACGGGACCTCGGACGAGGATTCGGTCGATGGGGAAATCACCGACGGCACGGACGACGGCACGGGCGAAGACGGCGATGGGGAAGGGGACGACGCGCAGGATGTCGCGACGAGCTCCGGTCTCGAGGCCGCCTATCAGGTCGCGCTCGACAACGATGCCGTGCTGCTCACCGATGTGAACGCCGACGTCTCGCCCTCGGCGGGCAAGCCGGTCGACGACGAGGTCATCCGCGCGGGACTCGAGTACATCCATGGCTTCACGCCCGAGTTCCTGGCGATGATCAAGGATCTCTCGCTGCCGTCGGTCGAGGCGATTTCGGCGAACCTGACGTCGGGCGTCGAGGTCTCGTTGGGCGAGCCCGAGGATATCCAGCAAAAAGAGCAGGTCATCCGTCGCCTGATCGAGCAGGAGTCCGGGGTGACCTACATCAACGTCCGCGTGGCCGACGCCTATTCGTTCAGGAGCGCCGACATCTCGTAGCGTGTGTCGTGGCGGCGGGCGGTGTCGGGGGTGTTCGCATCCGACCGCTTGACGGTCGGCGAACGGTTTGGTGCTTTACCTGCGAATTCCACAATTAGTAGATGCCAAAGTTGACTTCTACCTCGGAATTGTGCAAAGATAACGCGGTTTACCTCGACATTTAATCTCAACTTGAGGGTTATGGTCGAAAAACCGTCAAGCGACTCATCTGATGTTCGGAGGACCGAGAGATGCACGAGAACGAGATCAACAACTACCTTGCCGTCATCAAGGTGGTAGGTGTCGGCGGTGGCGGCACCAACGCTGTCAACCGCATGATCGAGGAGGGCATCCGCGGCGTCGAGTTCGTCGCCATCAACACCGATGCGCAGGCGCTCGCCATCTCCGACGCGGACATCAAGGTGCACATCGGCACCGACCTCACGCGCGGCCTCGGCGCCGGCGCCAACCCCGAGGTCGGCCGCAAGGCCGCCGACGAGTCGCGTGACGACATCGCCGAGGCGCTCGCCGGTGCCGACATGGTCTTCATCACCGCGGGCGAGGGTGGCGGCACCGGTACGGGCGCCGCTCCGATCGTCGCCGACATCGCCATGAACGACGTGGGCGCGCTCACGGTCGCCGTCGTGACCAAGCCCTTCACCTTCGAGGGCCGCAAGCGCAAGGCTTCCGCCGAGGAGGGTATCCACACCCTGTCCGAGTGCGTCGACACCATGATCGTCATCCCCAACGACAAGCTGCTCGACATCGCCGAGAAGAAGACGACCATGCTCGAGGCCTTCGCCATGGCCGACGCCGTCCTGTCCCAGGGCACCCAGGGCATCACCGACCTCATCACCGTTCCGGGCATCATCAACCTGGACTTCGCGGACGTCAAGACCATCATGAAGCAGGCCGGTACCGCCATGATGGGCATCGGCACCGCTTCGGGCGACACCCGCGCGGTCGACGCCGCCCAGCAGGCCATCTCCAGCCCGCTGCTCGAGAGCTCCATCGACGGTGCCACGCGCGTCCTGCTCTCCATCGCCGGCTCCAAGGACCTGGGTATCCAGGAGATCAACGACGCTGCCGACCTCGTCGCCAACGCCGTCGATCCCGAGGCCAACATCATCTTCGGTACCGTCGTCGACGAGTCCCTGGGCGACCAGGTGCGCATCACCGTCATCGCGACCGGCTTCTCCGATGCCAACGTCAACCGTCAGGACCAGCTGTTCGGCCAGCCCTCCAAGAGCGAGCCCAAGCCCGCCGCGCCCGCGCAGCAGAGTGCCCCGACGCGCAACATCGGCGGCACCGAGGTTCCCAACTTCGGCAACGACCAGTTCGAGCTGCCCGACTTCCTCAAGCGCGGCAACTTCTAACGCGACCGCGCACCGGATACGACTTTGGAGGCGCCCCGACGACCGGGGCGCCTTTTTCGTTTGAAGACGTTCCGCCGCCAAGGCCGACCGGTTTTGCGTGAAATGGTGTCCGACGTATTGCTCGCGTATGTATGTGAAAAACGTCTGACGCACATTAGCGCACGGTGGGTAGACTGAGGGGCGTATGGCCTTACGGAAAGGAGCGGGTATGCTCGAGAGGAAATCGCACGGGCCGGTCACCTTGGTGCAAGATGCGTGCGGGCCGGTGACGATCGCCTTCACGGAGCGCACCGGTGGCGTGTCGCAGCCCCCGTTCGCCTCGCTCAACCTGGGCACGCACGTGGGCGATGACGCGCAGGCGGTCGCGGAGAACCGGCGGCGCGTGCTTGCCGCCCTCGATGCCGAGGATGTCGCCTGCCGCCTGCTCGTGCCCAACCAGGTGCACGGCGACCATGTCGCCGTCGTGACGTCGTCCGAGCCCGCTCAGCTCGATGCGGTCCGCGACGAGATCGCCCGCGGGGCCGATGCCATCGTGTGCACGGCGACGGACGTTCCCGTCATGCTGTGCTATGCCGACTGCGTTCCGGTCGTGCTCGCGAGCCCCGAGGGCTTCGCCGTGATCCACTCGGGTTGGAAGGGCACGTATGCGCGCATTTCGGCAAAGGCGGCCCGCATCCTGATGCAGACCACGGGAGCCGATGCGTCGTCGATCCGCGCCTACATCGGGCCGCATATCCGGGGTGATGAGTACGAGGTGTCGAGCGACCTGATGCAGCGCTTCGCCGAGCGCTTCCCGGGAATCGACGCCGCGGGTTCGCTGCTCGACCTGGCGTCGTGCATCCGGCAGGCGCTCGCAAAGGTCGGTGTGCCCGAGGAGGCCATCGACGACGCCGGCCTGTCGACCATACGTATGAACGACCGCTTCTTCTCCTACCGCGCCGAGCACGGTACGTGCGGGCGCCATGCCGCCGTCGCCATCATGCGGTGACGCGGTCCGCGCGTACGGCCCGGTGGGCGACCGCGTGTGCGACCCGGCATGCACCGGGGCCTATGTAATCAGATTCCTGCGCAACCTTTACAAGCGCTTGACATCGCGTCGGTACACTAGGTGAGGCCATGGTCGCGGGCTATCCGTCCGCGCCGGGTCCCGGTGCGCCGCGTGCGCACCCGCTGCCGGATGTCCCTGCGCACGGGCATGCCGCCCGCGACGACGATTGGAGAACCAATGCGCAAGATGTTCACACGTCAGCTTATCGAGGCACGCCACGAGATGCTCTCCATCTACGCGGCGGTCGACACGACGTTGCACGACGCCGTCCGCGCGTTCGTGACCGACGACAAGAAGCTCGCCAGCAAGGCACAGAACCGCACCCTGCAGATCGACGCCCGCTGCGCGAACCTCGAGGCGGTGTGCTACAACCTGATCGCCACCCAGGGTCCGGTCGCCTCCGACTTCCGTCTGCTGCAGACGATCATCAACATCGAGTTCAACCTCCAGCGCATGTGCGACAAGGTGCGCCGCCTTGCCCGCGCCGCCAAGCACAAGGTCAACTCCGATATCGAGTTGCCCGCCGAGCTCGTGGAGATCATCGACCAGGAGGCGTCCTACGTCTACCGGATCCTGGGCACGTGCATCTCGGTGCTCGTGTGCAACGATCTGGGCGTCATGCGCAACCTGCTCGTGCAGGACGATACCGTGCACGAGCTGTACGAGGAATTCTTCCGCGCGTACAACCGCATGTCCTCCGTGGAGCTGTCCGACGACGAGTCCTACGACGACCTGCGCCGCGCCATCATGGTATCGCGCTATCTCGACCGTATCGCCTCGATCTCCATCGACGCGACGAGCACGCTGACGTTTTTGCTCACCGGCCAGCGCATGAGCATCGCCGATATCGCCGAGATCGATGAGGACGAGCTCGAGGCCCTGCGCATCCCCTCCGGTGAGGGCGTGATCTTGCAGCCGCTGTCCGATGCCCGCTATGTCGCCGACATCCCCGCCGAGGAGATGAGCGAGGAGCTGAGGTCGCTTATCGCCCGCGCCGCGGCAGGCGAGGACGATGAGGAGGCCGCGGAGGACGCCGAGTAGCCGGCTCGCAACACATGCCTTTCGGCGCTTTATGGAGCGCCTGTTTCGAAAGCGCGGTCCCGCATGCGCGGGGTCGCGCTTTCGCGGTACCATGGTGCTCGAACCGACGTCGAAAAGAGCACCGATGGAAACCAACGCAGATATGATCGCCGCCCGTCGCGAGGAGATCCTCGAGCGCATCACGCGCGCCCTCGCACGCGCGGACCGCACCGTGGACGACGTGACGCTCGTCGCCGTCTCCAAGACCGTGGGCACCGACGAGGTGGTCGCGGCGATTCGCGCGGGCTATGACACCTTCGGCGAGAACAGGCCCCAGGAGCTTGTGCGCAAGCTCGCCGAGTTGAATGCGCGCCCCGACGTCGCACCGGTCAGGTTCGACATGATCGGCAACCTGCAGACCAATAAGATCAACGCCGTTTTGGGCCGCGCGTCGCTCATCCACTCCATCCGCTCGCTGCATCTGGCGCAGGCGGTATCGTCGCGTGCTCAACGACGCATTGATACCGGCGAGCTCGCCGGTCCCGTCGACGTGCTGCTCGAGGTCAACGTGAGCGGGGAGGAGTCCAAGTCGGGCTTCGCGCCCGACGAGGTCCGCTCGTGCGTCGAGGAGCTTATGGAGCTTTCCGGCATTTCGATCAAGGGCCTTATGACCATGGCTCCGCAGGGGGATAAGGACGTCGCCCGACGGGTGTTCTCGGACCTGCGCGATCTACGCGACGAGCTCGAGGTGCGCACGGGAGCGCGCCTTCGTGAGCTGTCGTGCGGCATGAGCGAGGATTTCGAGGTCGCGTGCGAGGAGGGCTCGACGATCGTTCGGCTGGGCAGGGTGGTATTCGACCCCGCTTTTGCACTACAATAGCTACGTCGGGTCTTATCCGACCTGCGCCAATCACACGTTACACGCACCACGGGCAGAGAGGTTACGATCGTGAACTTCCTAGAAGAGATCAAAAACAGGTTCGCTGCGCGCCAAGCTGGGTACGACCAGGACGGCTATGAGGGCGACGAGGGCTACGAGGACGAGTACTACGAGGACGAGCCCGCAGGCGATTACGGCGCCCACGGCGGGTACGGTTCGGATTCCTACGGGTTCGACCAGCAGGATTCCGGTCATGGCGTGCTCGGCCAGACGCACCGCGGCGAGGCCGAGTCCGTCGCCGTCTACACCCGCAGCGGTCAGCTGGTGGGGGATGCCGACCGACATGCCACGACCTTCAATCCGCCCGCTCGCAGCGCCGATGCGCCCTCATACCGCCCGGGTGCCTATGACACGCCTTCCTCGTATGCCGAGTCCCGTCGTCATGCCGCGGCTCAGCCGGCACCCACCACGTCGGAGGCCGTCTCACATATCAGCTCGGTCGTGAACGGCACGCCGCAGCTGCCCATGTACGTGCTGCGCCCCGAGAGCTACGACGACGTCGAGACGGTCGTGCGCCGCGTGCGCACCCGTCAGCCCGTCGCCCTGATCTTCGTGGGTGTCCGGACCGAGATCGCCAAGCGCGTCCTCGACTTCAGCTACGGCTTCGCCTGCGGTCTGGGCGCTTCGGTCAAGGAGCTCGGCGACCGCGTGTTCATCGTGCTGCCGCAGGGCTGCGAGGTCAAGGATTCCGATCTGGCCAAGCTTCGCGCCGACGGCTATCTCAAGTAACCGAGGAGACTGATCCCCATATACACCGTCTATCAAGTCATCACGACGCTGGTCGATTTCTACCAGATCCTCATCGTCGTCTACTGCCTGTTCAGCTGGTTCCCCATCCGTCAGGGCGGTTTCGCCTATGATGTCGCGGTGGTCCTCGACAGGCTGTGCGGTCCGTATCTCAATCTGTTCCGGCGCATCATCCCGCCGTTCGGCGGCATCGATTTCTCGCCGGTAATTGCGCTTATTGCGTTGAATCTGGCAGAACGACTGCTCTTCAATATAATTTTGTAAGATAGCATAGGTGGGCCGACTGAGCGGTCGCGCCTGCGTGACGAAAAGGAGAACGAACATGGCTATCACCCCGGCCGACATCCAGGCGCAGACCTTCTCCGAGGCCAAGCGCGGCTACGATCCCGGTGAGGTCGATGTCTTCCTCGAGCAGGTTTCCGCCGAGGTCGATGCGATGCTCAACAAGATCGTCGATCTGAAGAACCGCCTGACCGCGACCGAGCAGCAGCTCGCCGACACCCAGGCCCAGCTCGCCGCCGCTCCTGCCGCGACGCCCGCTCCGGCGCCCGCGCCCGCGAACGACTACGGCGCGACCGAGCGCCAGATCTCGGCCGCCCTCATCGCCGCCCAGCAGACCGCCGACAGCATCATCGCCGAGGCCCGCGAGAACGCCGACCGCATCCGCAACGAGGCCGACGCCAAGGCCCGCGAGGTCATCCGTCAGGCGCTCGCCGAGAAGCAGACCGAGATCGAGGAGATCGACCGTCTCAAGGCTTCCCGCGAGGAGTTCAAGAGCGAGTACCTCAAGCTCATCCAGCACTTCATGGACGACGCGCAGAACTCGTTCCCCAACGACCTGCTGAGCTCCACGCCGAGCGGTTCCGCCGCTGCGCCGGTCGCTGCCGAGCCTGCGCCCGTCGCCGCTCCCGCGCCGACGCCCGCGCCGGTCGCCGATCCGTTCGCGCCGATCGATAACTTCGGTATGGACGATCTCGACTAGTCGCGCATACGACATCCGTTGATGACCACGGGCCCGAACCGCACATGCGGTTCGGGCCCGTGTGGTTTGCGAGGTATGCGGACGGACGCGTACTAGGGGAGTACGAAGTCCTCGTGCGGGATGCAGCGTGCCTCGCGCGCATCCGCGTCGGCGATATGGTCGGCGGCGTAGCCGACGGTAAGCATCGAGATCGGCTCCACGCCCTCGGGCAGGTCGAACTCCGAACGGGCGATATCCGGATCGAACATGCAGACCCAGCATGTCCCCAGGCCGAGGTCGGTCGCTTGCATCATCATCTGGTCGCACACGATCGAGGTGTCGATGAGCGAGGAGTTCATGCCGTCGGGGCGGCGGACCCAGGCGTCGTTCTCCACGGCGCAGACGACCAGGACGACCGGCGCACCGAACACGCTGCCGTCGCGGGCGAACCGGTATGCTGCGCGTGCGGCGCGCTCGAGCGTCTCCGGCGTGTCGCAGACGATCAGGCGCGTGGGGTGGTTGTTGTGCGCGGAGGGCGCGATGCGACCCGCCTCGATGATGGCTTCGAGCTTCGCGGGCTCCACGGGTCGCTGCTCGTAGGATCGGCAGGAATAGCGGGCGCGGGTCAGATCTTGGAAGGACATGGGCCACCTCTTTCGCTTCGTCGGTGCAGCTGCTGTTGCGCTATTGGGTTTGTTCCCATTTCGACCGCGCATGAACGTCTCACATGTGCCGAGGTGCGTCGGTGGCGGCGTGCGGGAATCCGATTCGGTTGTCCGTAGGTGGTCGAAGATGCAAAGCGGGCCGATAAGCCGGGTTCTGTCGAGGACGGTCATTTATCTTGGCCGCTGCGTTGCCGCAGGGCTCCTCGCACGCTACCCGGGCGCGGGCCGGGCCGGCCCATAGCGCCCCTATTCGCGCTTGCTCCGGATGGGGTTTACCAAGCCGCCGCGTCGCCGCGACGCTGGTGGTCTCTTACACCACCGTTTCAGCTTTTCCCTTTACGGCGAACCGTAGGTGGGAGTCTTCTTTTCTGCGGCACTTTCCGTCGGGTTGCCCCGCCTGGCCGTTAGCCAGCATCCTGCCCTGTGGAGCCCGGACTTTCCTCACGTCTGCCCAAGGCAGATCGCGCGACCGCCTGGCCCGCTTTGCGAGGAGCCATTGTAGCACGTCGGGGCCGTGCGGCGCGCGAGGACGGGGTTGCGCTACGGGATATCCGGATGCGCGATGCGCGGGGCGGGCGGCGCTGCGGGGGAGCGGTCCGGCATCGATGCGGGCACCGCTGCGACAGGGGGTTTATCCCGCTTGTACCTTACAGAACCCTTACAAAACGCGCGCAATGTTACCTGTTGGCTAAGAATCGGTAAAGTGATACGATTCCTACGGCGCATACGCGCAGGAATTCGGGCTGATCGCTCGTCGACGCCCGCCACACGTTGCGCCCCGGCACGATGTATTCAACCGCGTCGGCGGTCATGCGGGCCGGGGGTCTGCACACGTCACGACGGAGGAGTTGGGCGTTTTGGATGTTTCTCTGATTCAGTTTGCCGAGCAGGTGGTCAGCAATCCGATTCTCGCGATCTCGGTGCTGCTCACGCTGGGCGTCATCTTCGTCAACGGGTGGACCGATGCCCCCAATGCCATCGCCACCTGCATCTCGACGCGCTGCATGAACGTGCGTCCGGCGATCATCATGAGCGCGGTGTTCAACTTCCTCGGCGTACTCATCATGACCTCCATCAACAGCTCCGTCGCCTCTACCATCAGCAACATGGTCGATTTCGGCGGCGATACCCACGAGGCGCTCGTGGCCCTGTGCGCGGCGATGTTCTCGATCGTCGTCTACAGCGTCGGCGCCTCCGTCTTCGGCATTCCCACGAGTGAGAGTCACAGCCTGATCGCCGGCCTCACCGGTGCCGCCATCGCCATCCAGGGCGGTACGAGCGGCGTCAACATGGACGAGTGGATCAAGGTCATCTACGGCTTGGTGCTGAGCCTGGCGCTCGGTTTCGCCATCGGCTGGGGCATATGCAAGCTGCTCACCATCGTCTGCGCCGGCATAGACCGACGAAAAGCCAACGGTGCTTTCAAGTACCTGCAGATCTTCGGTGCCGCCGCCATGAGCTTCATGCACGGTGCCCAGGACGGCCAGAAGTTCATCGGCGTGTTGCTGCTCGGCGTGGCGTTCTGCAACGGTCAGCCCGACCTGACCGACGCGGTGATCCCGGTGTGGCTCATGGTGCTGTGCAGCTTCGTCATGGGCGTCGGCACGAGCGTGGGCGGCGAGAAGATCATCAAGTCCGTCGGCATGGATATGGTCAAGCTCGAGAAGTTCCAGGGCTTCTCGGCCGACCTCGCCGGTGCCTTCTGCATCCTGCTGTCGACCGTGTTCGGCATCCCCGTCTCGACCACCCACACCAAGACGAGCGCCATCATGGGCGTCGGTGCGGTCAAGCGCCTGTCCGCCATCAACTTCTCGGTCGTCAAGGACATGATGCTCACCTGGGTGTTCACGTTCCCGGGCTGTGGCCTCATCAGCTTCGTGATGGCCAAGCTTTTCATGATGTTGTTCTAGGAATTAAATGCAAGCCGACGCGCTCCCGCGCGCCGGCTTTTTGTTGCCGAAGCGGTTTTCTGGTACAGGAAGGAAGAACTCGTGGCAAGGAAAAAGGATTCGTTCTACTTTGATTCGTTCGTTGCGTGCGCCAAGCTCTCGAGCCAGGCCGCGCGCCTGCTCGCCGAGGTCATGCGCTCGTACGACCCCGACACGATCGGCCAGCGCATCGACGAGATGCACGCGATCGAGCAGGCCGCCGACGAGCACAAGCACGAGGTGCTCGACGCGCTCGTCACGGCGTTCGTGACGCCGATCGAGCGCGAGGACATCGCCGCGCTGAGCGATTACCTCGACACGGTCGTCGACCGCATCGAGGGCGTGCTGCTTCGGCTGTACTTCGACAACATCCGCACGATCCGTCCCGACGCGCTGCCGCTCGTCGAGAAGATCGAGCGTTCCTGCGACGAGATGGGCACGCTGCTCGCCGAGCTGGCGCAGTTCAAGCGCTCCAAGACCCTGCGCGAGCACGTGATCGCCATCAACTCCATCGAGGAGGAGGCCGATTCGCTCTACATCGAGGCCATGCGCACGCTTCACACGAGCTGCGACGACCCGATGGAGGTCTTCACGTGGCATGAGGTCTACACGTTCCTCGAGTACTGCGTCGACAGCGTCGAGCATGTAGCCGACACCGTCAGCAGCATCGTCATGAAGAACAGCTAGCCTTTCGCGCGCGGCGATGCCGTCCCGCTTGCCCGTGCGGTACGGTTCGGTTTTGTGCGGGCCTCGACATAGGTAGAATGGATGACGTCGGCGCATGCCGGCGTCATCTCGTTTGAAGGGCTGGTATGGAGAGCTATATCACGATGCGGACAGGGGTGGAGGCCATCGGTGAGTTCGTGGACCGCAAGAGCCGGTTCATCGCCCAGCTGGTGCATGTCGAGAGCGAGCAGGCTGCCGCCGAGCATATCGCCGCGGTTCGCGCGAGGCACTACGATGCCCGCCATAACGTGCCCGCGTGGATTTTGGCCGACGGCCGCGAGCGCGCGAGCGACGACGGCGAGCCGCAGCGCACGAGCGGCATGCCGACGCTCGAGGTGCTGCGCGGTGCCGGTCTTCGCGATGTGTGCTGCGTGACGACGCGCTATTTCGGCGGTACGCTGCTGGGCCCGGGCGGGTTGGTGCGGGCGTACACCGCCGCCGCGCAGGCTGCGATCGAGGCGGCGCGCGATGCGGGCGATCTTGTCGAGATGACGCAGGTGGTCCCTGTCGACGTGCAGATGGAATACGCCCAATACGAGCAGGTGCTCCATATGGCGCAGGGCGCGGGCGCGCATGTCGCGGGCACCGACTACACCGATTCGGTCTGCATGCACCTCGTGTTCCGAGCGGGGGAGCAGCAGGCGTTTTTGGCGGCGTTGACCGAGCGTATGGCAGGCAAGGAGCGCGTGAGCGTGGGCGCCGTGCGCTTTGATGAGTTCTAGGCGGACGGGCTTCGGGCGCGGACGTCGGCCGACCGCAGGCGGGCGCCGGCGTCCGTGAGGATGAAACGGGGCTTGCGCGCTATGCTCCGCGACGCTGGTCGATGATCGCGCAGGCGAGTTCGACCGCATCCTCGATGCAGCCCTCGCAGGTGCGAAGCATGCCGGTGTCGGTTTCGATGCCTTTGAGCTCGCGGCAGATCGTCGAGCCGTTTTGCACACGGAATCGCTCGAGAAGGTCGCGGACGAGCTGGTAGGTCTTGCCCTTCGTGGTGCCGGGCTCGTCGATGCCGGCGCTCGCCTCCTGGCTGAGGACCATGATGGCACCCGAGATCGCGCCGCAGGTCTCGGTGTGGCCGCCCATGCCGCCGCCGAATCCCTCCGAGAGCGCATACATCGTCGCGGTGTCGGCTCCGACCTCGTCGGCAAGGGCGCAGGCGACCGCCTGGGCGCAGTTGTACTTGAGCTCGGCGCGCAGGGCGACGGCGTGCTGCGCGAGCTCCGGTGCGCGTTCGGTGAGGGTTGCGGATTCGTTCATGGTGTGCCTTTCGGGATATGGTGGCGGTACCTGCGATGCTTTCGAGCATCATACACCGGTTGCCCCTTGGATGTGTGGCACGCGGTGCCGTTCCGCCCGGTGCATGGCTTTTGTTACATTGCCGTCGCGGCGTGCGAACTTTCGCGCGGTGCAGTATCCTGTCATACGTCATCGCTCGAAAGACAAGGAGACCACCAATGGCTGAACGCATCGGAACGACCTGCGTGCAGGGCGGTTATCGCCCCGGCGACGCGGAGCCTCGACAGATCCCCATCTACCAGTCCACGACGTGGAAGTACGACACGTCCGAGCATATGGGCAAGCTGTTCGACCTCGAGGAGAGCGGCTACTTCTACACCCGTCTGCAGAACCCCACCAACGACTACGTGGCGGCGAAGATCTGTGAGCTCGAGGGCGGGAGCGCCGCGATGCTCACGAGCTCCGGCCAGGCGGCGAACTTCTTCGCGGTGTTCAACATCGCGGGCTGCGGCGACCATGTCGTGGCGAGCTCCGCGATCTACGGCGGTACGTATAACCTGTTCGTGCACACCATGGCGCGCATGGGCCTTGAGTGCACGTTCGTGTCCCCGGACTGCACCGACGAGGAGCTCGAGGCGGCGTTCCGTCCCAACACCAAGTGCGTCTTCGGCGAGACGATCGCCAATCCCGCGCTCGACGTGCTCGATATCGAGCGCTTCGCGGCGGCCGCTCACGCGCACGGCGTGCCCCTGATCGTGGACAACACGTTCCCGACGCCGGTTATGTGCCGTCCCATCGAGTGGGGCGCCGACATCGTGACGCATTCCACGACCAAGTACATGGACGGCCACGGAGCGACCGTGGGTGGAGCCATCGTGGACTCGGGCAAGTTCGACTGGATGGCGCACGCCGACAAGTTCCCCGGGCTCACGACGCCCGACGAGAGCTACCACGGTGTGGTGTACGCCGAGAAGTTCGGCTTGGGCGGTGCCTTCATCACCAAGGCGACCGCGCAGCTCATGCGCGACTTCGGTTCCATCCAGTCGCCCATGAACGCGTTCTTGCTCAACATGGGTCTCGAGAGCCTGCATGTCCGCATGCCGCAGCACTGCAAGAACGGTCAGGCCATGGCCGAGTTCCTGTCCGAGCACCCGAAGGTCCGTTTCGTGAAGTATCCCGGGCTTCCCACCGACCCGTATTACGAGCTCGCCCAGAAGTACCTGCCCAACGGGTCGTGCGGTGTGGTGAGTTTCGGCTTTACCGGCGGTCGTGCGGCGGCCGAGCAGTTCATGAAGAGCCTCAAACTGGCTCAGATCGCCACGCATGTGGCCGATGCGCGCACCTGCGTGCTGCATCCGGCAAACGCGACGCATCGTCAGATGAACGACGCCGAGCTCGAGGCTGCCGGCATCGCGCCCGATATGGTGCGCCTGTCCTGCGGCATCGAGAGCACGGAGGACCTCATCGCCGACGTCGAGCAGGCGCTGGCGACGATTTAGCCGTTCCGTCTGTCGCATAGCGGTCTATAGCCACGAACACGGGGGGCGCGCCTACGGCGCGTCCCCCGTGTTTTTCATCGCTGCGAGCGTGTGGGTGGCCGCCACGGTCGCTTTGCGGCGTCCGTGCGGGTCTGAAAGTGTCTGACGGGCTCTTTGACGCCGTCGATTTCGTTCATCTTGATGAGCGGTTACAAAAATCAACACTTTCTAGTTTTCCTGCGATTGGTAAACCTTGATACACAATAGAAAACATTATTAGGTCGGACCTCGCGATACGAGGTCGGTGGCGGCGCAATAGCCCATATGAAGTAATTGCAGATCACGATTATTTCCGATGAGCGTGGCCGTAGCTTGTCCTGTCATGAGGGCCCCATTTCAACTAGAAACTGCCCCATTTTGTAACCGAGCGCCGAGATGAACATTTTCGTGATGGAAAGCGGTCACAACCATTGCATAAAAGCGGCATGATCGGTTGTACATGTGAATTAAAGGCATTCTCGGGCGAATCCATGCATGCTGCACTGCTCGCCATGAGGCATGCCGCATGCGCCTGGCGCGCGAAGCCTACTGCGGATGCCACCCGAGGAGGGGATTGCGGTCCTGCCGCACCGGTGACATGGAAAAGCCCCGTGCTCGAGCCGCTCGTTCGGCTCGAGCACGGGACGCATCGATCGGGCTTTTGGCCTAGATCGCACGCTATGCGGCGTCGACATCCTTCGTGATGATCACGTCCACGCCCAAGCCGAGCACGTCGTGGATCGCGACGTCGCCCTCGTGGACCGGGGCGGGCAGCTCGACGCGGCGGATTTCGGCCATGACGTCGAAGATGCGGTCCTTGGGGATTACGTTCGACAGGCGCACGCTCGCAAGCGGCAGCTCGCCGCCGTCGATGAGGACCGAGGTCGCGATGTTGCGCATGGGGTTCTCGATCTCCTGCGTGACGTACGCCTCACCCTTGGCGCATTTGTTGCCGGTGATGCCGGTGATGGTCGTGCCGTCGAGCTCGACGGTGATATCGCACCCCTGCGGGCACATGATGCAGGTGAACTCCCTTAGCATGTCACTTTCACCTCCAGATCGTCGGTTTGGTTGAGGTCGTCCGCCTTGAGCTTGATCTGGATCATCTCGGCGGGCAGTGCCTTGGGCATGCGGCGACGCTTGACGACGGTGTCGCCCTGCATAAGCTCCACGGTGCAGTTGCGCAGCGGCCGGCGCACGCGGAACGATACGGTGACGTCGCCGGTTCCGCTGATGCGCGACGGCGTGAGACCGCCGACCAGTTCGTTGCCGCGGACGGCGAGGTTGCAGGCGGGAAGCGCGCCCTCACGGATGAACCGAGCGGCGCCGTCCGCCAGCGCCTCGGCCTCGAGCGAGACGAAGTCCACCAGGTCGTGCACGTGCAGCACGTTGCCGGCGGCGAAGATGCCCGGGACGGTGGTCTGGTAGTTCTCATCGACCGCCGCTCCGCTCGTGCCGGGGTCCTTTTCGGCGCCGGCCATCCAGGTAAGCTCGTTTTCGGGGATAAGGCCGACCGACAGGATCAACGTGTCGCACTCATACTCCTGCTCGGTGCCGGGGATGGGCTGCATGTGGTCGTCGACCTGCGAGATCACGACGCTCTCCAGGCGGTCGGTGCCACGGATGTCGGTGACGGTGTGCGACAGCGACAGGGGGATGCCGTAGTCGTTCAGGCACTGCTCGACGTTGCGGGGCAGGCCGCTCGCGTACGGCTGCACCTCGAACACGCCCAGCACCTTGGCGCCCTCGAGCGTCATGCGGCGTGCCATGATCATGCCGATGTCGCCGGAACCCAAGATGACCACGCGGCGACCCACCATCTTGTTCTTGAGATTGATGTAGGCCTGCGCCACGCCGGCCGTGTACACGCCTGCCGGACGGGTGCCGGGGATGCTGATCGCGCCGCGGGTGCGCTCACGGCAACCCATGGCGAGGATAATCGCGCCGGCCTCGAACTCCATCATGCCGTGCTCGGAGGAGGAGGCGTACACGTGGCGGTCGGGCGTTATCTCGAGCACGGTGGTGTCGGTGAGGCAGGGGATGTCGAGCGCCTCGGCCTCGCGGACGAAGCGCGCGGCGTACTCGGGGCCCGAGAGCGTCTCGCCGAAGCGCGTCAGGCCGAAGCCGTCATGGATGCACTGGCGCAGGATGCCGCCGGGTTTCTTTTCGCGTTCGAGGATCAAGATGTCGTCGATGCCCTTGCGGCGCAGCTCGATGGCCGCGGCGAGTCCGGCGGGACCGCCGCCGACGATCACGGCGTCTACGTGCTTCATTATGCGCTCACGCTCCCTTCGGCGGCCTCATCGGAAGCCTGTGCGCCCCTGACGGGACCGGTGAACATATAGGATCCGGCGTGGTTGAAGCGCACGTCGGTCGGTTTGATGCCGAGCTCCTGCTCGATCATCTCGGTGATGCGGGTCTCGCAGTATCCACCCTGGCAGCGGCCCATCGTGGCGCGCGTGCGGTTCTTGATGCCCGTGACCGTGTGGACGCCGAGCGGGTTGTTGATGGCGCGACGGATCTCGGCGCGCGTCACCGTCTCGCAACGGCACACGATCTCGCCGTACTCGGGATCTTCGGCGATGGCGGCGGCCTGCTCCTCGCGCGTCATGTCGTAGAAGCGCTTGGGCGCCGGGCGCACCGGATCGAAGTCCTCGTTGACCTGGGGCTTCTCGACCTCGACCAGGCGGGCGACGGCGCGACGCGCCAGCGGCAGGGCGCAGGTGACGCCCGGCGACTCGATGCCCACGAGGTTGACGGTGTTGGGGTTGTGCTGCTGGTCGCTCTCGAGCTTGAAGTCGAGCACGTTGCCGTCCTCGTCGACGCGTTTCCAGCGGATGCCGGCGAAATTGCGGATAAAGTACTCGCGGCGCATCTGCTTGAACATCTTGGAGCCGTCGCGGATGAGGCCGTCAAGATGATCCTTCGTGCACTTGTAGTCCTCCCAGTCCTCGGTGACGTAGGAGTCGGGACCCACGAGGATGTTGCCGTCGACGGTGGGGGTTGCGTGCGTGGAGAAGCCGCCCTTATCGTTGGGGGCGGGGTAGACCGGGATCTTGAGGAACTCGCCGGCCTTCTTGTCGAGCACGAAGTACTCGCCCTTGAAGCCGCGGACCGGGTAGTTGGGATAGCCGAGCATCTCGGAGATCTGGCTGGCGTAGGCGCCCGCGCAGTTGATGACCCACTTGGTGCGGAACGCGCCGGCAGGGGTGTGGATGAGGTAGCAGTCGTTGGCGATGTAGCGCTCGATGGCCGTGACCTTGCGGTCGAAGAAGAACTTCACGCCGTTTTGCGCGGCGTTGTCGGCCAGCGCGATGGTGTAGGCCATGGGGTCGAGGATGCCCGACGACGGCACGTACATGGCGAACTCGCCGCCCGCGTGCGGCTCGATGCGCTCGACTTCCTCCTTGTCGATGATGCGCATGCCCTCGACGCCGTTCTGCTCGCCGATCGCCTTGAACTTGAGGATGTTCTCCATGTCATGGTCGGTAAAGCCCACGACGAGCTTGCCGGTGCGCTTGAACGGCACGCCGAGCTCGGCGGCGACCTGATCGAACTCCTTGTTGCCCTCGACGGCGCATTCGGCCTTGAGGGAGCCCGGCTTGTAGGTGAAGCCGGCGTGCAGCATTCCGGTGTTGCGGCTGCTGTTGCCGCAGGCCACGTCGAGCTCTTTTTCGAGCACGGCGACCCGCAGGCGATAGCGCGCGAGCTCACGCGCCACCGCGGAGCCGACCACGCCCGCGCCGATGACGACTACGTCCCATTGCTCCATACGAATCCCTCCTGATTCGCGGCGGATAGTGATGATTCAATCGTACGGAGCGCGGGTTTCGTTGTGATTGTTACGCGAACCACGAATCTGCTGCCGAACGCGCGGATTCTTGGTCGCCGAAGCGTACTGGGAAAAGAAGGACCGCATGCGGGTGGGAAAATAGGGACTGTCCCTTTTTCCCACAGCTGGGAAATTGGGGACTGTCCCCATTTTCCCATTACAGCTGGCGCAGGCTTTCCTCCAGGCCGGTCTTGCTGTCGGTTTGCGCGTCGCGCTGCTTGATCACGCGAGCGGGCACGCCGGCCACCACGGCGCCCGCGGGCACGTCCTCGACGCATACAGCACCGGCTGCGATCACGGCGTTCTCGCCCACATGGACGCCCTCGAGCACCACGGCGTTGGCGCCGATCATGACGTTGTCCTCGATGATGACGGGGGTGGCGCTCGCCGGCTCCACGACGCCCGCGAGCACGGTGCCGGCACCGATGTGGCAGTTCTTGCCCACGGTGGCGCGACCGCCCAGCACCGCGCCCATGTCGATCATCGTGCCCGCACCGATGACGGCGCCGATGTTGATGACGGCGCCCATCATGATCACGGCGTTGTCGCCGATCTCCACGCGGTCGCGGATGATCGCGCCCGGCTCGATGCGCGCGTTGACGCCCTTGAGGTCGAGCAGCGGCACGGCGGAGTTGCGGCGGTCGCATTCGATGTCGGCGTAGACGATGTCGTCGGCGTTGGCGTCGATCACGGCGGCGAGCTCGGCCCACTCGCCGAACACGGTGCGGCCTTCGGGTCCGCCGTAGACGTGCGCGGCGCCCCAGTCGATATCGGCGCCGGCGCGTTCACGGACATACAGCTTGACCGGCGTCTTTTTCTTCGCCGACGCGATGAAATCGATGATCTCCTGTGCGTTCATATCTCAATCCTCCCACGGGTTGGTTGGGGACGTGTTCGTTTCAACCCATTCAGAACATCAGCTCGTCAAAGGTGTAAAAGCCCGGCTCGCGCGCAGCGAGTTTCGTGGCCGCGGCGAGGGCGCCGTTGACGAAGATCTGCCGGCTCGTCGCGCGATGGGTGAGCGAGACCTCCTCGTCGGTGCCGAAAAACGACACCGTGTGCACCCCGGCGACCGTGCCGCCGCGCAGGGCGTGCACGCCGATCTCGTGCGCATCGCGCGCGCCGCACATGCCCTCGCGCCCGAACACGGGGTGCGCCTCGGCGTCATCACGCGCGGCGATCACCTCGTCGAGCAGCATCTTGGCGGTGCCGCTCGGCGCGTCGGCCTTCTGGTTGTGATGGCACTCGACGATCTCGACGTCGAACCCGGGCAGCTCGCGCGTGGCCTGCGCGGTCAGATGCCGCAGCGCCGCGACGCCGATGGAGTAGTTGCCCGACCACACCACGGGTACCTCGGACCCCAGCTCGCGCAGCTGTGCGAGCTGCTCGTCGGTATAGCCGGTCGTCCCGCTCACCACCGCGCAGCCGCAACGGCGCGCATAGGCGAGCGTGGCGGGCAGCGTCGCCACGTTGGAAAAGTCGATGAGCACGTCCGCAGCCGGAGCCTCCGCGGCTTCGGCGAGGTCGAACCCGAACTGCGCCACCACCGTGAACGCCGCGCCGCCCGCGGCATCGCGCATCGCCTCGGCGGTCGTGCGGATGAGGGAGCCCATGCGTCCGGCTCCCATGATCGCGATCCTAAGCAAGCAGACCAGCCCCTTTCATGGCAGCGACGAGCGCCTCGCGGTTGGCATCGGCCATCGGCACGAGCGGCAGGCGGTAGATGGCCTCGCACAGACCCATCTGGGCGCACGCCTCCTTGACGGGGATCGGGTTGACCTCGCAGAACAGCTTGTGGATGAGCGGCAGGCTCCGTACCTGGATGTCGCGGGCACGCGCCACATCACCGTCCAAAAACGCCCGCACCATCTCGTGCACGAGCGCCGGCTGGACGTTGGCCCACACCGAGATCACGCCGGAGGCGCCCAGGCTCATGAGCGGCACGACCATGTCGTCGTTGCCCGAGAACATCTTGAAATCGGGCCCGATCAGGTGCGCGATATCGCTCGCGTAGGCGATCGACCCGCTCGCCTCCTTGATGCCCAGCGCGTTGGGGTGCGCGCTCAGGCGCTCGACATTCGCCACGCTGATGGAGCAACCGGTGCGCCCGGGCACGTTGTACAGGACGCAGGGGATATTCACGGCGTCGAGCACCGTGGCGAAGTGGCGGTAGATGCCCTCCTCGTTGCTCTTGTTGTAGTAGGGCGTGATGAGCAGCAGACCGTCGGCGCCCAGGCGCTCGAAGGCGAGGCTCTTTTCGAGCATGGTCTGCGTGCTGTTGGAGCCCGAGCCGGCGATGACGGGGATACGACCCGCCACGCGCTCGACCACGAACGACACGACCTCCTCGTCCTCCTCGTGCGTCATCGTGGAGCTCTCGCCGGTGGTGCCGAGCGGCAGCAGCGCGTCGGTGCCGGCGTCCAGGTGGAAGTCGATCAGGCGTCCGAGCGCATCGAAATCCACGCTGCCGTCGGTGCGAAACGGGGTGATGAGGGCGACGATCGAACCCTCGAGCCCACGGATATCCATAGCGTATCTCCTTACTGCCGCAGACGCGCGAGCAGGGCGCGTCCGGTATCGGTCACATCGAGTGTGGAAAAGTAGTCGGCCGGCGTCTCGGCGCGGCGGATGAGCTCGCAGGTGCCGTCCTCGCGCAAGAGCACCTCGGCGTGGCGCAGGCGCCCGTTGTAGTTGTAGCCCATCGCATGGCCGTGCGCACCGGTGTCGTGGATCACGAGCAGGTCGCCCATCTCGATCTTCGGCAGGGCGCGATCGTGCGCGAACTTGTCGTTGTTCTCGCACAGGTTGCCCGCCACGTCGTAGACGCAGGTGGCCTCGGCCGCGCTCTTGTCCGGGCCGTCCGCTTGGCCCATCACCGTGATGTGATGGTAGGCGCCGTACATCGCCGGACGGATGAGGTCGCAGGCGTTGGCATCGACCCCGATGTAGTCCTTGTAGATGCGCTTCTCGTGGATGGCGCGGGTGACCAGACAGCCGAACGGTCCCATCATGAAGCGACCCATCTCGGTGAAGATCGCGACGTCGCCCATGCCGGCTGGCACGAGGATATCCTCGTAGGCGCGACGGACTCCCTCGCCGATCGCGCGGATGTCACAGGCCGCCTCGTCGGGGCGGTAGGGGATGCCCACGCCGCCCGACAGGTTGATGAAGCCGATATGCACGCCCATGGTCTGCGCGAGGCGGACGGCGAGCTCGAACAGGATGCGCGCGAGGGCGGGATAGTAATCGTCGCCGTGCGTGTTGCTCGCCAGGAAGGCGTGGATGCCGAACGTCTCGGTGCCGCGCGCGGAGAGCATGCGGAACGCCTGTTCGAGCTGCTCGGCGGTCATGCCGTACTTGGAGTCCCCGGGGTTGTCCATGATGCCGTTGGCAAGCCGGAACAGCCCACCCGGATTGAACCGGCAGCATGCCGTCTTGGGAATGGAGCCGACCGCACGCTCGAAAAAGTCGATGTGCGTGATGTCGTCGAAGTTGACGATCGCGCCGAGCTCGGCGGCCATGCGGAAATCCTCGGCGGGGGTATCGTTCGACGAGAACATGATCTGCGTGCCGCGGATGCCCATGGCGTCGCTCAGCATGAGCTCCGTGGCGCTCGAGCAGTCGCAGCCGCACCCGTACTCCGCGAGGATCGAGATGAGCCGTGGATTGGGGTTGGCCTTGACGGCGAAGTACTCGGTAAAGCCGGGGTTCCAGGCGAACGCCTCGCGCACCTCCTGCGCGCGCTGGCGTATGCCCGCCTCATCGTAGAGGTGAAACGGGGTGGGGAACTGGTCGGCAATAGCGACGAGCTGGTCTTTTGTCACAAAAGGGATCTTTGGCATCATGCCTCCTTGATAGCGCTCCTGCACGATCGATGCAGACAGTCCTGCGGGTATTCCCCGCAGGCCCACTCGGCGGAGCCGCGCCCGGCCGTCGAGTTCGGCGGGATTGCCTTTGCATGGGGTCGTCGCCTGCCGGCTCGCCCGCGCGCCATCGCACCCGCGCCTCTATCGAATGGAGCAACCCTACCATGGATCACTTTGCCCAACAAGAGTAAGCCCTGCGATGACACGGGTTGGAAACGTACGGCGGGGCGGGCGTATACTGAGGTACCCCGCACACGACGATTCGGAGGCGCCATGAACGCGACCGCTATCGATACCGAGGCCGAACTCGCCGAGCTCGTCCGCTTTCGCCGGGAGCTCCATAGCATCCCGGAGCTCGACGACGATCTGCCCGAGACGATCGCCTGCGTGGAGGATGCCCTGCGCTCGATGTCGTGTGAGCTGCTCCATCCCGCTCCCTCCTGCGTATGCGCGTTTTTCGATGTCGGAGCGTCGCGCGCCGTGGCGATCCGCGCCGACATGGACGCGCTGCCCCTGCAGGAGGCGACCGGCGTTCCGTTTGCCTCCGAGCACACGGACCGCATGCATGCCTGCGGACATGACGCGCACATGGCCATGGCGCTCGCGGCGGCGCGATGGGTCGATCGAACCGTGCGCGCGGGATCGCCGAAGCTTGCACGCAACGTGCTGTTCGTGTTCCAACCTGCGGAGGAGACCACGGGCGGCGCCAAGCGCGTGTGCGAAAGCGGCGTGTTCGAGCGGTTCTCGGTCGAGCGGATCTTCGGGTTCCACGTGTGGCCAGACCTGCCATGGGGCATGGTGGCGTCGCGTCCGGGGGCGCTGCTCGCACGCTCGAGCGAGACGCATATCCATATCCAGGGGGCTGCGCTGCATATCGCCAAGACCTATGGGTTGTCCGATACCGATAGCCGCGATGCCGCGCTGGCGGCCGCCCGCTTTTTGGTGTCGGAGCGTTGGCTCATGCGCCGCCTGATGCAGGATGAGCCGTGCATCGCGCAGTTCGGCCTGGTCGAGGCGGGCACCGTGTGCAACGCGGTGGCGGCCGAGGCGCATCTTGCCGGCAGCCTGCGCGTGTTCTCCGACGAGATGTTCGAGCGGGCAAAGCGCGAGCTGCGTGCCACGCTCGACGAGGCATGCGCCTCGACGGGGTGCACCGCCACGATCGAGTTCGCGGAAGGGTATCCTCCGGTGACCAACGATCCCGGGCTGTTTGCCGAAGCCGCGGCGGCCTTACCCGAGCTCACGCGCATCGACGAGCCTCTGCTGATCGCCGAGGACTTCGCGTCTTACCAGCGTCACCTGCCCGGCGTGTTCTTTCTGCTGGGCGTCGGCGCGCCCGAGGATGGCGATGCGGCGGTGTGCGGCGAGCTGGGCTGTGCCGGCTCGGCGCTGCATACGAGCGACTTCATGTTCGACGAGCGCGTGCTGCTGCGCGGGGTCGATGTGTACCGAAAGCTGCTGATGCTCCCGTAGCGACAAGAAGGTGCCAGGTTCAATCTTGTCGCGACAAGATTGTGCCGGATTTTGACAAGATGGTGCCGGGCTCAATCTTGTAGGAATAGAGTCGAGATTAACCGTGTGCAGATGAAAGCGCCACTGGGACCGTTTGCAAGCTTTCCGGCATTAGCTGCGAGCTAATGTAATCCCCTGGCCCTTTCCCTATATTCGATGGCGGGCGGCGCGGGCGCGTCGTCCGTGTCTGTATAGAGGGAAAGGACAGTTCCATGGAAACTCAGAACGCATCGGGCAAGCCGGTTCGCTCCGCGATGGCGGTCGCATCGCTCGTCTTGGGAATTATCGCCCTGTTGACCTCGCTGCTTCCGATTATCAACAACCTCTCGTTCCTCCTGGCGGCGCTCGGCCTCATCTTCGCGGTGGTCGGTCTTGTGGGCTGCATGCGCGGAAAACGCTCCGGTAAGGGATTGGCTATCGCCGCACTCATCGTCAACATCGCTGCCGTCGCGCTCGTCCTGGGAAGCCAGAGCGTTTACAGCGCGGTGCTTGATGACGCCGCTTCGCCTGCCACTGTCGACGTGCAATCCGATGAACAGGTTGCCCAAGATGGCGATGATCCCGCCGATTCGGCCAAGCAGGAGGCGGGCTACTCCATTTCCGATGAGGGACTCGATGCGTCAAACGAATATGCTGCCGTTATCACGGGCACGCTGACCAACAACACGGATGAGGAGAAGAACTATATCCAGGTCGAATATGTTATCTATGACGCTGAAGGCGCACAGATCGGAACCGCCCTTGCCAACACCAACAATCTGAAGGCAGGCGGAACGTGGAAGTACGAAGCGTATTCGACGGTGAGCCCAAGCGAAGTGGATTCTTGGGAGCTTGCAGACGTCACGGGATTCTAGAGACGCCGTTTGTATTGAGGCGTTATAACGGAATGGACGATCCGGTGATGTATTTCGGCGGAGGAACCGGGCGCAATACCGAATCGTCGCTCGATGTAAAGAGATGGGTATGAACAAATGACCGAACGCCTGACCGAGGAAGTGCTCAAGGAGCTGCTTGAGGCGCCGAGCATCGACTCGTTTATCGACAAGCACGAGTTCCCGTCCTGTTCGCTGTCCGATTATCTGCAGCAGATGCTCGAGAAGAAGCATCTCGAGCGGGCGCGCGTCGTGCGCATGGCCGATCTCAACGAGACGTTCGGATACCAGATCTTCACCGGCGCGCGCAACCCGTCTCGCAACAAGGTCCTGCAGATCGCCTTTGCCATGGCGCTGACGCTTCGCGAGACCAATCGGGCGCTTTCGGCGGCAGGGTCGAGCACGCTCACCTGCAAAAACCGTCGTGACGCCATCATCATCTTCTGCATCGACCATGGGTGCTCGCTGCAGAAGGTGAACGAGGAGCTCTATCGGCTGGGCGAGGAGACGATCTGTTAGCCGATGTACGCCGCGGACGCGTATGGCGCGCCCTCCGTGTCCGCGCGAGCTGGTAAGATAGCCGACATGGATACCGATAGCTCGAAACATACCGCCGACACCACGGCGACGACCGGAACGTCAGGTCATCGAGACTCGTCGTCTTTCGAAGACGACGAGCTCGATGCGTTTCTGGCGGCCGTGGATCGTGCGGATAGCTGGCGTGTCGAGCGCACCCTCAAGTGCTCGCCGTTCGAGACGACGGAGCTTGTGAGCTTCGTCGGCGCGGGTGGTGGTGCGCTCGGCCCGTTCGTGCGCAAGCGGATCGATTGCTCGGCGGGTGTCGGGTCGGCGTACGAGACGCTGTGGGCGGCGCAGCGGCAGGGGCGTCGCATCATGTCCGTGCCCCGAATCGTCGAGTGCGCGCGGACGGGCGAGATTTTGACCGTCGTGACGGAGTACGTCGACGGCTCCACACTCGATGAATTCGTGTGCGAGCGTGGGCCCTCATCCACATTGGCGCGAGATATGGGCATCCTGCTATGCGATGCCGTGGCCGAGTTCCACGAGGGCTTCACCACGCCGCTCATCCACCGTGACCTAAAGCCGAGCAATATCATCGTGAGCAACGGGTATCCGGTGGTCATCGATTTCGGCATCGCGCGGACGTGGAGCAAGTCCGCGCAGACGGACACCGCGTACTTCGGGACGCGACCGTATGCGTCGCCCGAGCAGTACGGGTTCGGTCAGACCGACGTGCGCAGCGACGTGTACGCTTTGGGCAAGCTGTTGATCTTTTGCGCCACCGGCGACGAGATGCGCACAGCGACCGATAACGGCTCGCTGATGGAGGCGGGGCTCGACCCTTCCCTTGCCGCAATCGCGGCTCGTGCGACGGCGTTCGACCCGGCGGATCGCTACCGAAGCGCTCGCGAGCTGATGGATGCGCTCTGCGATGTCGAGGTCCGAAGCCCTGGTCTCGGTGCCGCTTCCAGGCATTCGACGGACTCATCCAAGGCGACGGGGGAGCGGGGGCGTTCGAGGACCGATGGCACTTCGGACAGGGTGCCTTCCGCGGAACGCGCCAACACCGATCCAGCGTCAACGAATGCCGAAGATCCTCGGGATCTTGACGAGGCTTTCCGTCAGGCGTTCTCGCGCCTACGTATTCCGTTGATCGCCGGTGACTTCTGGAACCTGTTCATGGTGCTGATGTATGTGATGTGCATCATCGTCAGCACCGAAAACATCATGGCGCCCCCACCCGATATGGCGGATTATCCGTTATGGTTTTTGGTGCTCGAGCATGTGCAGCTGTTCTTCATAGGGTACGGAGCGATCACGTACCTCATGCTGGACAAGCGACGGCTGCGTAAATGGATCAAACCGCTGGCTTCGGTTCCTCGCCGTATCGAGGTCGCCGTGTGCGTGGGGATTGTGGTCTGGTGCTTTGCGTCGACGGTCGTGGCGGGGATAATCGCGGGCATCTAGACCTGCGCTCAAGTTCAACCTTAACGTAAACCTTACATACCTTAAAGGAGTACTTGAAGGTTGCCTATGCAACGGATAGCATTGAATACCTGCGAAAAGAGCGAACTTGCAAGTGCAACTTGAAGGTTGTAAAACGGATGAACCGGACACCTTTAAAGTTTAACTTGAAGGCTTGAGGGGAACTGCAGCCGTGCGCTATCAGGCGTGGCCGCCATCCAAAAAGCGGCGACGACTGAAGTAGTTGTACCAGGTGACCATGAAGGTCGAGATGAGCTTCATGGCCTGATAGCCGACGCTCAGAAACGCGACGCCCACGAACATGAAGAGGTCGTTGAGCCCCAGGCCGATCGCGGAGAGCAGCGCGAAGATGGTGAACTCGCGCTTGCGCGACAGGTCGTCGCGGCGCTCGAAGACGAAGCGCATGCTCAAAAAGTAATTCACGACGACCGAGGCGATGAACGCCAGCGTGGTGCCGACCAGATAGTCGACGTGCAGCAGCTCGACGAGCGCGATCAGCAGCAGGTAATCCACCGCAAGGGAGGTGAAGCCCACCAAGGCGAACTTGGTGAACTGCTTGGCGGTGGGTTTGTTCAGCGCGTTGCGCACGGCAACTCCTTTGCTGATGGCGAACTGGTACGTACCGGTAGTGCGTGTGGATACTCTAGGGCAAACGCCCCCAAAAGGTAAGGGCGTGGTCGAAAACATAGTGAACTCAGCAGACCTTGCACACATTTGGACCTGCGGGCAGACGGCCACGGGCGGACTGCCCATGCGCAGACGGTGCCGCTCCGGTCACACCGCACGGTTGCCGGCAGAGCTTCCGCCGTCCAGCATCACTTTGCGCGTCACGAAGTTCCAGACCATGACGACGGCGGTGGCGCCGATCTTGACGATGCGGTAGTCGATTCCCGCCAGCGTGGTACCGCCCCACATGAGCACGTCGTTGATGCCTAAACCGGCGACGGACAGCGCGACGAAGATCGCGAACTCGCGGCGTCGGCTCATGCCCTGCCGATGGCGGAACACGTAGCGCATGCTCGCCACGTAGTTGAACACGACGGAGGCCGTAAACGATATCGTGGCGGAGACGACCGGATCCATCCCCGCGAGCTCGGTGAGCGCGACCATGAGCCCGTAATCGACGACGAATGCGGCGACGCCCACCGCACCGAATCGCGCAACCTGGGCGATCAGTTCCCTCATGGTGTTTTAGGCCCCTTCCGACGGCACGATATGACGACGCCGCCTGCGCGCACGAATCGGGGCAGGGGACACGCACATGGCGTATCGCACCTGCCCCTCGTGGGAAGCGGACGCGTGTCCTATGGGGTACCCGCCCTACGCGCTCTCATGCTCGGGAATGATCCCGCTCCGGTAAGCTTCAAGAAGCTGACGCAAATCGTTGATCTGGTTGCGGATATCCTCGCCGGTGTCGGTGTCGGACACCATGAGGCGGCGCTTGGGCACGTCGAAGCGCGTCGTCTCGCTCTGGATGTCGGCGTTGCGGGTCAGTGCCTCGTCGACGCTCTTGAACGCCTCGTGGGCTTTCAGGCGCATGCCGCGCGAGCTCGCGATGAGCGTGTAGCCGGCGATGCCGGTCTTGGGATGGTAGGCCTGGCAGAACCCGCCGTCGATCACGAGCAGGCGACCGTCGGCGCGGATGGGGGACTCGCCCTTGATGGTCTTGACGGGCGTGTGCCCGTTGACGATGTGCCCGGTGCCCGGAGCGAGGCCGAACTCGCGCAGGATAGCGTCGCACGCGGGGATCTCCTTGGTGACCTCGAAATAGGGGTCCATGGGCTCCTCCCACGTCGCCTCGTCGGCGATATAGGAACGCTCGAACGTCTTGACGATGCGACCCGAGGCGGGGGATTTGTAGCCCACCCACAGGTACCACATCCAGTCGAGCGCTTCCTGATCGTGGTCGCGCCAGGCGCGGCGGGCGATGGCGTCGCAGAAGTCCATGTAGTCGCGACCCGCGCGCCAGGTTCCCTCGCAGTTCATGCTGGCGAAGGTGCCGTCGGCGTTCATGGGGATGCAGCCGTGGAACAGCAGGTTGCCGTTGCGCACGAGGTACATTGAGCCGTGTCGGTAGAGGTAGTCGATATGGCTGCGCAGGTGATCGGTGTGGGTGAACTCGTAGACGAGCTTGTCCATGATGCGCCGCTCGCCCTCGCTGAGCTCGTAGGGGTGATCAAGGTCGAGCGTGGGGAAGTCGGTGGTGATGAGCGGGTACGAGGTTCCGTCGATCGTGACCGTGCCGGCGTCGAGGTCGATCTTGTCGAGCAGCAGGCGGTCCTCCATGTCGAACTCGGGATGACGCGCGATGATCTGCCCCTCGAGCTTGAAGAGCATCACGTTGATGGCCTTGACGAGCGGCGTGATGCTATCGCCCGCCTTGTAGGTGCGCTCGGCGAACGACACGAGCTCGCGCAGCGAGATACCGTAGTCGTTCTCGAGGATCTCGTAGTTGTTGTAGCGCAGGTTGTTGCGCAGCACGGTGACGATGCAGGCGGGTTGCCCGGCAGCGGCACCCATCCACAACAGGTCGTGGTTGCCCCATTGGATGTCGGTGCGCTGATGGACGCAGCGAAGCAGGCGGTCGAGGATCTTGGCCGCTCCGCCGCCGCGGTCGAAGATGTCGCCGACGAGATGGATGTGGTCCACGGCGAGCACCTTGATGAGTTCGGCGAGCGAGTAGATGAAGTCCTCGGTCGAATCGGTCTCGAGGATCGAATCGATGATGCGCTCATGGTAGCGGACGCGGTAGTTGTTCTCGTCCGGGTGCGTGTGGAGCAGCTCGTCGATGATGTAGGCGAAGTCGTGCGGAATCGCCTTGCGCACCTTGGAACGGGTGTAGCGGCTCGAAAGGCGGCGAGCGACGGTGATGAGCTGGTCGAGCATGCGCTTGTACCAGCTAGGGGAGTCCTGGCGGGCGCGACGCACGAGCGCGATCTTCTCGCGCGGGTAGTAGATGAGGGTGCACAGGTCGGCTTTTTCCCGATCGGTGAGGGTATCGCCGAAGTCCTCGTCCACGTGCTCGCGGATGACGCCGGAGCAGTTGTTGAGGATATGCAGGAACGCCTCGTATTCGCCGTGCAGGTCGCTCATGAAGTGCTCGGTGCCCTTGGGCAGGTTGAGGATGGCCTGCAGGTTGATGATCTCCGTGAAGACCGACTGCTGGTTCGGGAATTTTTCGGAGAGAAGTTCAAGGTACTTAAGCGTTTGTTCTGAACGTTCCGGAGCCAACATGCTCTGCCTCCTTGCCGCGCCGTCCCGTCCCCTGCGGCGGCATATATGAACCGATGATCGGTTCCAGTATGGCGGAATGGCGCCCGCGTCGCGTGAACTTTTCGGTTCCTCTTCGGCAAACGGCCCAATCGGCCGCGCTGTGGACGAGTGCGGGTGCAATGAAGTCGGACGTCTTGTCACGCGCAACCGCCCGACCCGATTTCACGCGCGGTCCCTTAGCGGGACTGGGCGCGGTATGCCTCGCAGACCTCGGCGACCGGCCCGTCCATGCGCAGGTCGCCCTTCTCGATCCAGATGGCGCGCTGGCAGATGCGCTCCACCTGCTCGATGTCGTGCGACACGAACAGCACCGTGACGTCGCCAGAATCGATGAGCTGGCGGATGCGTCGCTCGCATTTTTCCTGGAAGAACACGTCGCCCACCGACAGCGTCTCGTCCACGATGAGGATATCGGGCTCGGTGACGGTGGCGATGGCGAAGGCGATGCGCGCCACCATGCCCGAGGAGAAGTTCTTGAGCGGCATGTCCATGAAGTCGTGCAGTTCGGCGAAGTCGATGATGTCCTGCAGGTTGTCGTCGATGAACTGCCGCGTGTAGCCCAGCAGCGCGCCGTTGAGGTAGATGTTCTCGCGCGCGGTGAGCTCGGGGTCGAAGCCCGCGCCGAGCTCGATCAGCGGTGCGATGTTGCCGCGCACCGTGCAGCTGCCGCGGCTGGGTTCCAGCACGCCGGCGATGATCTTGAGCATGGTCGACTTACCCGAGCCGTTCGTGCCCACCAGTCCCACGATCTCGCCGCGACGGATGCGGAACGAGATGTCCTTGAGGGCACGGAACTCCTTGAAGAACAGCTCGCGTCGGACGAGTTTGATGGCGTACTCCTTGAGGTTGGTCAGGGATTCCGACGCCATGTTGAACACCATGGTCACGTGGTCGACGTCGATGGCGTAGGGGGGATTGTCGCTGGTTGTCGTCATGTCTGGCATCAGAGCTTCCGTTCGCTGTCTTAGGGGATCAGATGTAGAGGATGAACTTGTGCTCGAGCCGGTGGAACACGGCGGCTCCGACGATGAGCATGAGCGCCGCCCATCCGGCGCACAGCGCGACGGTGACCGGCTCGGGGTTCGCCTGCCATAAGAAGATCTGACGCATGAAGGTCAGGTAGTTGTACATGGGGTTGCCGTACATGAGGGCCTGCAGGACGTTCGGCATGGCCTTGATGTAGTCGTCGGTCCAGAAGATGGGCGTGAAGTAGGTCCACGCCGTGATCACGACGCTCCACAGATGCATGATGTCGCGGAAGAACACCGTGAGCGCGGCGAGCAGCAGGCCCAGGCCCATGCAGAACAGCATGAGCAGTGCGAGCCCGACCGGAAGCCAGATGAGATGCCATGTGGGCAGGATGTGGAACCACAGCATGACGAGGGCGACCGCGACGAGCGAGAAGCCGAAGTTCACGAGCGAGAACAAGGTCTTTTGCACGGGGAACACGTAGCGGTGGACCTTGACCTTCTTGAGCAGCGAGGCGTTGTCGATGATGGACATCAGGGCCTGCGAGGTGGAGTCGCTCATGACCGAGAACGTGACGGAGCCCACGATGAGGTAGAGCGGGTAGAGCTCGGGCGGGACGGAGCCGTTGCGCCCCTGAGCGAAGATCGTCGAGAACACCAGCGCCATGACGGCCATCATGAGCAGGGGATTGAGGACGCTCCATACGATGCCGAGGACGCTGCGACGGTATTTGCGTTTGAAGTCGCGGGTGACGAGCTGCTGCAGGATGAACAGGTCTTTTTCCATGTCGCTTTTGGCATGGGTCGCCGTGCGCGTGATCGAGGTGATCGCCATGTGCCAACTCCCTCGTGCAAGTACTGGTGTTCTTGCGGCCGCATCCTAGCACAGCGTTGTCTACGGCATGGTATCTGCACGTACGTGAAGTAATTACGGAATAGCCGCCATCAGTGAATAACCGAGGCGGACGCGTGAAACCTGCTCGTTCGGCGCACGCTCCTGCCCGGAAGAGAGTCGGTCCGACCCGATCTCACGCGGGCTACTTGAGGAGTTCCCAGGGCTGCTTTTGGAGGGCGTCGGCAAGTCGGCAGAGCGTGTCGAGCTTGATGTTACCCTCGCCGTCTTCGATCGCATCGAGCGATGGGCGGCTGATGTTGGCGATCAGGCAGAAATCGACCTTCGAGAGGCCGTGCTCAACGCGTGCTCGGCGCACGTTTTTGGCGAGTGTCTGCTGGATCGTCGTCTTCATACGACGAGTGTCGCGAACCGCGAAAACGAGCGTGTAAATCGCGCTTTACGTTCGGGATAAGTCCGCATCATTTCCATGAGCGACGATAAATCCGCAGGGAAATGCCTAGATAAGCAGCTCCCACGGTTCCACGCCTAGGCCGTGCGCCACCCGCTCGAGCGTGTCGAGTGTGATGTTGACGCGAGCGGATTCGATATCCATGACGTGGCTTCGGCTGAGTCCGACCATCATACCGAAGCGCCTTTGAGAGATCCCCGACCGTTCGCGCGCCATACGCATGTTATATGCGAGCTTTTCGCGCAATAGCATCTCCATGGATTCGAGTTTGACCGCATCTGCGCGAACGGGTGTCGACCGCGCTTTACATGCGCGCCTGCGGAACATGTGACGGCATGGCAATTATTTGTCTATCTGCGCTGGCTCGAGGGCTGTTCATGCCGTGTGATACCATGGGCCTGTTTGCTCTGTGTCCATTGTGTTACCGAGGGGGGACTCGGCTTGGAAACCGGGAACAATTCCTCGATTGACGAGCGTGAAGACGACGTCAATCGCGCCGATATCGCTGCCGCCGACGATGCTTCCGTAGAGGAGCTCGGGCTCGAGGACGAAGACAAGAAGTCCGGCCCTTCGCCTGTCCGCTTCGTCAAGCGCCAGGTCAACCGCGTCCGTCTGCTGTCCATGTGCTCCGAGGGCTTTTCGCTCAGGGGTGCGCGCACCTGGATCCGTCGTACGCGCTCCGACTGGCGCCATCGCACCGTTCCGTCATCCGACGTTCGCAGCGCCCACAAGCGCGGTTTTTCCGTCAACCAGGTTCGTCGCTTCGACGTCGATGCGCTCGACGCCTCGACGTGTCTGTCCGAGCGCGAGTACGATCTGCTGTTTCCCATGAGCGGTCGCTACGGTAAGTGGGTCGACGACCGCGTGACGTCGCGTTTGGTCGCAGGTCCGCTCGCCGAGCGTTTCGAGACCATGCACTTCAACATCATCTCGCGCAACGGTGAGCTGCTGTTTATCCCGCTGTCCGACGAGGCGCGCGCCTACGCACACGACGGCGCCGTGGACCGCGACGGCTTTCTGGCCTTCTGCCGCGATCTGGGCGCGCGTCCCGAGTGCAACCTGAGCGTGACCGGCTCCGCCTGGTCGTCGCGCTACTCGCTGCGCATCGAGCCTGACGGCAAGCGCTTCGTGCGCGGGGAGGATACGATCACGGCCGACGAGCTGCTCGAGCGCATCTCCCTTCGCGCCGCCAGCGTGCCGCTCGTGGTCTACGAGGTCGCGCCCAAGGACGCCTCACTTGCCGCCCTGCAGGAGGGATGCGACAAGAACCTGTTCGGCAGTATCCGCCTCACGCTGTGCAACTCCCTCGGCAACGATCCGTTCGTCGCCGACGCCTACATGCGCATCCTTGCCCGCGAGGCCTCCGATATGGATGAGGATCAGGTCGAGCGCGTGGGCGAGCAGATGCTCGATGCCGAGGAGCTCCAGGACGCCGAGTCCGAGGAGCAGGAGCAGCAAGACCCCATCCGCTACTATGCGGCCCCGATCTCGCTTGAGGACGGCGCCTTCGACGGTGCCCGTGCCATGCTGCCCTACGGCAACTACCGCGATGTCGAGACCTTCGACGGCACGGACCTCAAGATCCGCGGCACGGTCGCGCATTGGGACGAGATCATGGCCTACGTGGTCGCGTACATGAAGCGCATGCCGCAGGTGGAGTTTTTGGAGATGTCGATCCGCAGCTTCGAGGACGGCTTCGCGGTCGTGCGCCTGAACTCGTTCCCGTCGTTCAACCGCGCGTTCCCACTGCCTGCAGATGTCCAGGCCTTCCTCAAGCAGAAGGCCGCCGACAAGCGCGAGCTCGGCCGCTCCGAGGCGCGCCAGCGCGTGAGCCATGCGGCGTTCCTCCGGTGGCGCCGCTCGTTCACCAAGCTTCTGTTCCCGGCGGGCATGGTGTACTACCAGGGCCTGCGCTACCCCCATGACGTCATCGAGGACTTGTTCTCGAGCAACGGCATCAAGCTGTCGCGCAAGCTGTGGGGCTATCGCCACGGCTTCCTCTCGTATCGCCTCGATCTATATCCCGAGTTGGGGGAGGACAACTGGCAGTCGTTCGTGACCGACTTCGAGTACCGCTGGCTGCGCCACATCAACCCCAAGTACCGTGCGTGGATGGAAGACAAGATCACCATCAAGTACGTGCTGTCCGAGTTCGGCGAAAATCTGCCCGCGTACTATTACTTCACCAGTTGCCGCGCCGGCGAGAACCGCATCGTGCCCATGATGGACTGCCCCGAGGGCTACGGCAACACGATCGAGGACATCTTGCGGCTCACGCGCGAGCTCGGCGTGCTCGCCCTCAAGCCCGACGAGGGCTCGCACGGCGAGGGCTTCTACAAGTTGAGCTACGAAGACGGTGCCTACAAGCTCAACGGCGAGCCCACGACCGAGGACCACGTCGTCTCCATCCTGCGCGATCCCAACAACCAGTACCTCGTGACCGAGTACCTTGAGCTGCACCCGCAGCTCAAGGAGATCTACCCGGGTGCGGTCAACAGCGTGCGCGTCACGGTGTTCAAGAAGGACGGCGTGCATCCGCAGATCGGCAACGCCTACTTCCGCATCGGCTCCACGCGCACCGGCGCGGTCGACAACGTGGTCGCCGGCGGCCTCGTGGCGGAGGTGGACGTCACGACCGGGCACTACGGCAACGCCCGTACGCTCGTGGACAACCGCATCGTGTTCGAGAGCAACCATCCCGACACCGGCGTGCTCATCGAGGGCACCTTGCCGCATTGGGACTACATCCGTGAGCGCGTGCTCAAGATCGCGGCGTCCGTCCCGCAGCTCGAGTACATGGGTTTCGATGTGGCCATCACCGAGCAGGGCTTCAAGCTGCTCGAGGTCAATCGCTACCCGGATTACCCGCGCATCTCACGCCTGACGCCCGAGACCATCGACTACCTGCTCATGAAGATCGCCGACAAGAAGCGCTTCTGCGACATCGAGCACAATCACAGCCTGTTCAAGCTCCCGAGGCGAGACGCATGAAAGTCCTCGCGCTGAGGCTCATGCGCGCGGTGCTCAACGCGGTGTACGCGGTCATGAAGGCCGTGACACGCGAGCATGGCGACCGCGTGCTGTTCTTGAGCCGTCAGGGCAACTCGATGCAGTTCGATTTCCAGCTCATCATCGATGAGCTGGAAAAGCTGCCGCATGCGCCCGAGTGCGTGGTCATCTGCTGCCGCTCGGACAAGGACCTCGCCTCGCGCTTCCGCTATTCGTGGGCGTTCGTGCGCAGCATGTACTATTTGGCCACCTCGCGCGTCTGCGTACTCAACAGCTACTGGCCCGCGACCTCGATCCTGCATCATCGCGACGGCCTCCTCGTGATCCAGATCTGGCATGCCGCGGGCAAGATCAAGCAGTCCGGGTATCAGACGCTCGACCGCGATATGGGCCATTCGGCGTTCGTTGCGCGCGAACTCAGGATGCACAAGGGCTACGACATCGTGATCGCCGGCGCCAAGGCGTGGAACCCGTTCTACTGCGCGTCGTTCGGCATCTCGGAGGACACGATCGCCAACGTGGGCCTGCCTCGCTTCGACTTTTTGCAGACCGAGGGCGAGCGGGTCCGCGAGCGGTTCTTTGCCGCCTATCCCGAGTTGCGCGGCCGTCGCATCGTCCTGTACGTGCCCACGTTCCGTGCGGGCCTGAACGAGGGCGCCGCCGCGCTCGTGCGGGCGCTGTCCGACGATGCGCGCAACGCCGTGATCTTCCGTCGGCACCCCAACCAAAAGCCCATCGCCTTAAACGACCGCATGGTGTACCTCGCGCCCGATTTTTCCACGCTCGAGCTGCTCCTTGTGAGCGACTATGTGGTCACCGACTATTCCGCCGTGGCGGTCGAGGCCGCCTCGGTGCCCGTCAAGACGCTGTACTACTGCTTTGACATCGAAAGCTACATCGCAAAAAACGGCCTGAACGTCGATCCGCGCACATCCATGCCGTCGTGCGTGTATACCGACGCCGAGCAGCTCGCCCGCTCGCTCGACGAGCCCTATCCCGAAGCCGAGTTCGAGGCGTATCGCGCCAAGTACGTGCTGCCGCCCGAGGATCTCGGCCATTCCACCGAGCGCATCGTTTCCATGATTCGTGAGAGGCTTGATATCGCATGATCAGGAAGATCTACCGCTTTGTCATCAAACACCTCAAGTTCGCCTACCTGTGGGTGTTTCGCATCCTCTTTGCGCCGAACCACTTCAAGATCAGCCTGTTCGAGCGCATCAAGTGGGCCGTGTGCGGTGGCTACATGTGCGATCAGGTGGTCCTCTACAAGTTGGACGAGGGCACGCGCGATCAATACCTGTCCGAGTTCGATTGGTACCGCTCCCGCGTTATCAACGAGCCCTACGACGTGATGCTCAACAACAAGGTCATGTGCGCGCAGATGCTCACGCCCCACACCACCGTGCCCGAGGTGCTGTTCTTTACCCAGAAGGGCCACATCGCGTGCCCCGCCGCGCCGCAGCGTTGGGCGACCCACGACGACGTGCTCGCCGAGATCCGCCGGCGCGGCCGTGTGTTCATCAAGCCCATCTCGTCGGGCAAGGGCAAAGGTGTGCACCTGCTCGGCCATGACGGCACGAGCTATACGGTCGATTACGAGCCCGTCTCGCAGCAGGACATGCTCGAGCAGCTGTCGGGCGACGACTGGCACATCTGCGCCTTCGCGCAGCAGGGGACGTTTTTGAACGGCATCTTCCCGCATGCGAGCAACACGGTGCGCGCCATCACCATGCGCGACCGCGCGACCGGGACCTACCGCATGTTCTTCGCGGTGCTGCGCATCGGCACCGAGTCCACGATCCCGGTGGACAACGGCAGCAAGGGCGGCCTTGTGGCCAAGATCGACCTCGCGACCGGCGAGCTGTCCGAGGCCCGCAGCATCCAGGCCGACGTCCACCTGTCGGTGCACCCCGATACCGGTGCCGCCATCGAGGGCGCGCGGATCCCCAACTGGGCCGCGGTCCGCGACGGGGTGGTGGAACTCGCCACGCATTTCCCGTTCTTGGAGTTCGTGGCATGGGACATCCTGATCACCGATGAGGGTTTTACGGTAATTGAGGCCAACGCGTCCTCGGGTGTTAACATCATCCAGATATGGGGTGGACAGCGCCAGGGGGAGTTGGGAGACTTCTACCGCGCGCATGATGTTATACGGTAGGTTCACGTGCGATATGTGATTATGGCTAACGGTGAGGCGCGCCGATGGGGCAATTACCTCGGCAAGCCCAAGCACCTGGTCGAGATTACCGAGGGCGAGTCGCTGCTGGCGCGCACGGTGCGCCTCGTGCATGCGCAAGACCCGCATGCCGAGGTGATCATCTCGGCGCATGACGAGCGCTACGCCGTCGAGGGCGCGCAGCTGTACACGCCTCCCGTGCGCGACCTCGAGATCGACCGCTTCGTGCCCGAGCTGCTCGACCGTCCGTGCTGCTACCTGTACGGCGACGCTTATTACACCGAGGAGTCCATCCGCACGATCTGCCGCACGTCGACCTCGCACGACATGCTGTTCTTCGGTAACGCCGGCCGTATCTTCGCGGTCAAGATGCTCAATCCCGGGTATGTGCGCCAGCTGCTGGACGAGCTGCGACGCAATATCGTGGCCGGCAAGATCGACGATTGCAAGGGCTGGCAGCTCTACCACCGGTATCTGGGGATGGAGCTCGCGGGCAAGGCGATCGCCGACGATTTCGTGTTCATCGAGGACGCGACCACCGACTTCAACACACCCGACGAATACCTCTCCTTTATCCGCAACAGGAAGTAGGAACGTATGCTGTCAACGTTTGTTCAGATCCTTCGTGAGAACTGGGAGATGCGCCGTCAGACCTGGCATCTGGCGCTCACCGACCTGGTCAAGACGTATCGCGGCGCCGCACTCGGCTGGTTTTGGCTGTTCGCGCGCCCGGCGATGTACATCTTCGTGTTCTGGTTCACGCTGTCACTCGGCATGCGTTCGGGTAAGCCGGTCGACGGCAAGCCTTATCTTTTGTGGCTCGCCTCGGGCGTGCTGCCGTGGTTTTTGATGCAGTCCATGATCAGCACGGGCGGCGACGTGTACCGGCGCTATTCGTACCTGGTCAACCGCATCCGCTTTCCGCTCTCGGTGATCTCGACGTTCTACGTGCTGTCATTGATGATCATCCTGACCGCAGAACTCCTGATCATCACCGGCGCGTGCGTGGTGTTCCAGATCCCGCTGACGATCAAGGTGCTGCAGTGGCCGTTGCTGCTGCTCATCATGTTCGTGTTCTGGACGGCGTTTTCCATCGCGTGCTCGCCGCTCTCGGCCATGTCCAAGGACTTCGCCAACCTGCTGCGCACGCTGTCCACGCCGCTGTTCTGGATCTCGGGCATCATCTTCCACCTGGACACGCTGCCCATCGAGATCCAGCGCGTCATGTGGATCAACCCCGTGGCGTGGTTCGTCCAGGCGTTCCGCGACTGCTTCGTCTACGACGACTGGATCTGGTGCAACCATGGCGAGACCGTCGTGTTCGCCGTGGTGTTCGTGGCGGTCATCCTGCTGGCCGTGCGCAATTACCGCCGTCTGCGCGAGGAGGTACCCGATGTTCTCTAAGGCGGCCCCCGTCACCTCGGTGATCCGCGACCGCGATGTGGACAACCCCATCGCGGTGCGCTTCGAGCATGTGACCAAGACCTACAAGCTGTTCCGCAGCGATCGGCACCGTCTGGCCCACGCCATCACCGGCAAGGTCAAGTGCGACACCATCAACGCGAGCGACGATCTGACGTTCACCGTGAACCGCGGCGAGTCGGTCGCGCTTCTGGGCGACAACGGCGCCGGCAAGTCCACGGCGCTCAAGATGATCACCGGCGTGTGCTTTCCCACCAAGGGCTCGATCGAGGTCCATGGTCGCGTGTCGGCCTTGCTGGAGCTTTCCGCCGGCTTTGACATGCGCCTGACCGGCCGCGAGAACATCCGGCTGCGCGGACAGATCTGGGGCTTGGAAAACGACGAGATCGACGCCATGGAGCCCGAGGTTATCGAGTTCTCCGAGCTGGGCAAGTACATCGATCAGCCGATGCGCACTTACTCGAGCGGCATGCGCGCCCGCCTGGGCTTTGCCGTGACCTCGTCCATGAAGCCCGACATCCTCGTGGTGGACGAGGCGCTGGCCGTGGGCGACCGCAAGTTCTCGCTCAAGTGCCGCCGCCGCGTGCGTTCCATCATGGAGGAGGGGCATGTGACCGTGCTGTTTGTGACCCACTCCCTCAAGATGGCCGAGGTGTTCTGCGAAAAGGGCATCGTGCTGGAGCACGGTCACGCCGTCTTTAGCGGCACGATCGAGGAAGCCATGAAATTCTATGCTGGCGACGACGAGGGCGTCGAGTAGGGTCGAGTGCGCGTATGCGCATGGTCGGCGCCTTTCGGTCGGGGATTGGAGCGTAAGCTTATGAAGCGTTTGAACAGGACGATCGCGGTGGCGATGCTCGCCGTCGCGTGTGCGGTACCGTGTGCGACCGCCGCTCCCGTGTGGGCGGAAGAGGAGCCCCAGGGGACCGAGGCCCAGGAGGCGGAAGTCGACGTTGCGGAGGACGAGTCCGACGGAACAGATGACAACAGCGCCCCTGTTCCCGGTGCCGAGTACGATGCCGCGACCGGCAAGTACGCCAACAGCTTCAGGTTCAAAGACGGTGCGCCCGTCACGAACGGGGGAGACGAGGACGGCATCTCGCTTTTGTCGTCGCGCGCGGACAGCCTGATCACCTGGTCCTACAAGGACGGCGCCTACCGTTTTAGCAACGGCATCGTGGACTCGCGCGCCACGGCGATCGGTATCGATGTCTCTGAATGGCAGGACGACATCAACTGGAGCAAGGTTAAAAACGCAGGTGTGGACTATGCGATCCTGCGCTGCGGGTATGGTTTGGATGACCCCGATCAGGACGACTCGAAGTTCATCGACAACGTGCGCGGATGCCAAAAGTACGGCATCCCGTTCGGCGTGTACCTGTATTCGTACGGCGAGAACACGACCCATGCCAAAAGCGAGGCCAAGCACGTCCTGCGTCTGCTCAAGGAGGCCGGCCTCACGCCCGACGACCTGGCGTTCCCGGTATATTACGACTTGGAGGACGAGCCGTCGCGCCCCTCGAACGCCACGCTGCTCAAGATGGCCAAGATCTTTTGCGAGGCCATCGAGGACGCAGGGTATGAGCCCGGTATCTACGCCAGCCTTAACTGGTGGAACACCTACCTGACCGACCCCGCGTACGACCAGTGGGATCGGTGGGTCGCCCAGTACTATACCGAGTGCGACTACAAGGGCGATTACTCCATGTGGCAGTGCATGAGCAACGGCAAGGTTGCCGGCATCTCCGGCCCGGTGGATATGAATCTGAGCTACGGGGACGGGAAGCTTGTCGTTACTGATGCCGGCATTCGATACCAATATCCCTCTGGTGAGTTTGCTGCCGATGAGATGCTCGAGCATAAGGGACGTTTCTATTATTTCGGCTCTGACGGATATGCGCTCACCGGCGAGCAGGAGATCGACGGCAGGCTCTACCTGTTCGGCGACGACGGGGCGGCCGCGGTCGGCTGGCACGAGTGGGCCGACGGCACCAGGTCCTACTTCTCCTCCGACTACAAGGGCGCCGCGTCCAAGGGCTGGTGGAAGCTGTCGGGCAAGTACTACTACTTCGACCCCGAGACCTTCCGCACGCTCACCGGCGAGCAGGAGATCGCCGGCAGGCTCTACCTGTTCGGCGACGACGGCGCCGCCACGGTCGGCTGGCACGAGTGGGCCGACGGCACCAGGTCCTACTTCTCCTCCGACTACAAGGGCGCCGCGTCCAAGGGCTGGTGGAAGCTGTCGGGCTCACGTTATTATTTCGATACAGAGACCTTCCGCGCATATACGGGTGTTCATATTATTGGTACGATTGAATACACGTTCTCGGATACGGGGGTTCTCATAAGCTCTCGTGAGCTATAGGATGAATGAGATTGCGGTTCGATTGGACTCATTGTTCGCCATGTCGAAAGGAGCAAGTGCTGATGTCTTCAGTCTTGACTAAAGCAAGGAGAATTCACGATAGGGCGTCGTACGTCGCAAAGGAAACGGGCTGGAGTTACTTCCATGCTCTGGGTGAGATTCGTCGCGCCAAGCGCGAAAAGGGCATCGGATCTCGCGATTATGTGAAAAAGCGCCTTTACGATCCGAAGTCTCAGCCTAAGCAGCTCGTTATCCCCGAAGGCATTTCCTCTGAAGAAGCCGCTTATCTCAAAGAGAATCTTTCCCCTTCGTGGTATCGCAAGGCATTGCGGGATAGCAAGATTCTCCTTGGAATCGTCGACGCGGATTCCTATTTCCCAGATAGGCCTCGTAAGCCTCGCAACGAGCGTATGCTCGACAACATGCTCTGGCGCAAGAAGCATGGGTTTTACAACAAGCTTTATAACGAGTTCGGACTCGATGTCGCCAACTTCCGTAATCAGGATGATTACATCGAGCGCTATGAGTACGTGCGGTATAACAGTGCGCCCCATCATGGAAATGTCATTCCCGAGCGTTATCGGATGATGGCTATCAACAAGATGTGGTTCTATTCCTACATGCAGGCGATTTGTCCGGGTCTTACCCCCAAGATGATCTACGTTTTCCGTGACGGAGATGTCATTTTGCCGTATGAGTCCGGGATGTCGATCGAGGACGCTCTTTGTAAGTTGCCTGAGGGTACGTATGCGTGCAAGCAGCTCAACGGAGCGTTCGGAAAAGGCTTTTATCGTGTCGACCGTGGTCCGGGGGATGAGGTTCTTCTTAACAATGGGCATGACTCCATTGAGGACTTCATCAATGACATGAATCATGGTTCGTATATTTTGCAGGATTTCGTTCATCAGCATCCGGCCATTTCGAATCTTTGTCCCAACAGCGTTAATACCGTTCGCATCGTCACGCTTCGTTATCACAAAAAGGCGCACGTGTTCTATGCGCTGCTGCGCATGGCATCGCGCGCGGACTCGTCGGTGGACAACGCGACGCAGGGCGGTACGTTTGTCGGTATCGACGAGAATACCGGTAAACTTATGAAGTACGGACACTACTTCTATCGTGGAGAGGGAGAGACCGCCCATCCTGTTACCGGAACCGTCTACGAGGGTTATGAGATTCCGTATTGGGACCAGATCATGAAGATGGTCGTCGAGCTCCATGAGTATTTCCGCGGCATGGTCATTATCGGTTGGGATATCGCGTTGACCGAAAACGGTCCGGTTATCCTCGAGATCAATTCCAAGCCGTGCACCCGCATGGCGCAACTCGCCCATGGTGGCCTGCAGAAGAAATGGGATTCGTTGAAAAATGCACAGTAGGTGCATTTTATAAATCCTTGGAGGGATGAGAGATGGTTCGTTTGTATAAGCGGGGGGTGCTGAGCTGTACAGCTGCGTTGATTGCTGCGACTTGCTTTGCACCGGGGGTGGCATTGGCGACCCCTTCGGCGGTAAACGCCGGGTTGTCGGGACAGCAGGACACACCTGTTGAGATTCAGGAGCTTTCCGACTCTGACAACAATGTCATCAATGGGACGGAATCGCAGCCGCAGGAGTCCACTGGCTCCAGTGTTGTGGTCGAGAGCACTGTCGAATCTGGCGGTGGCAACGAGGATTCCGAGATCAACTCCGTTCCGTCGACGCCGCAAAATGATGAGACCTCTGACAATCTTGCGGGGGACAAAGGTCCTGGGACCCCGTCTCAAGGCGGTTCGCTGGCCGACGGCAATGAGCTTGAGGGAGACGGTGGAGTTTCCGACGGCACCCCGGTAGAGGATGGTCTGCCGGTGGAGGAAGGGTCGGAATCCGTTCCGACGATTCCGGCGGACGATGATTCCCTGACGACTGTTCCGAGTGAGCCTGCAGGAGATAACGCTCTTTCCGGTGACACGAACGTTCAGGACGATTCGACTACCGCCGAGACTGTTAATGAGTCCACGGTCAATGAGGTTGTCGAAGAGGAGATCGGCTCCAACTCCGACGGTAAGCTGGTCAAGGACGAGAACGGCGTCAAGTTCGTCAAGAACGACGGTACCCCCCTTCAAAATACCGTCGTCGAGATCAATGGGGTCCAATATTATCTCGGTGCCGACGGCTATGCCCAGACCGGACTTGTCGAGTCCAACGGCTCTCTGTATTTCATCGATGAGGAGACCTACAACAAGGTTACCGGTTGGTCCGATCCTCTCGCTGATGGAACTCGGTATTATTTCTCCGCTGACAGGAATGGCGCTGCTGCCAAGAACTGGTGGATTCTCGACGGTAAGTATTACTACTTTGATGTGAATACCGGTCTGACTCTGCAGGGCAGCCAGTGGATTTCGAACAAGCTGTACAACTTCCTTGGCGATGGTAGTGCGCAGATCGGTTGGTCGGCGGATCATCGCACGTACTATGCTAAGAACAACAAGGGTGCTGCGGCGCTCGGCAAGTGGTGGATCGACGACAGGCTGTATTTCTTCGATGGCGATCGTCTTGCCATTTCCGGCTGGAAGAATTGGGATAACGGAACGAAGTCCTATTTTGCTGACAACACGAGTTTCGCAGCAGCTAAGGGTCGTTGGACTATCGACGGCAAGGTCTATTTCTTCAACGACGGCCGTCTGGCAATCAAGGGCTGGTATATCTGGGACGACAACAGCCGTTCTTATTTTGCGACGAGCACGGATCGTGCTGCGGCAAAGGGCTGGTGGTCCATCGGTGGGAAACGTTATTACTTCCGTACTACCACCCGCAAGACCCTTTCCGGCAAATGGAAAGTTGACGGAAACTTTTATTTCTTCAACTCCGATGGCACCTATCACACCGGTTGGCTGACTTGGAAGAACGATAAGGTCTCTTATTCCGGTTCCAATGGCATTCTGTATACCGGTTCGCATATTGTCGATGGCGTTCGCGTTGATTTCGGCAGCAACGGACTGGGTGAGCTTGACGCCCGCGTCAATATGGTCGTGAAGGCTCAGAAGCTTACCAGCGATACGAACTACGTTATCCTCGTCGATACGGGATCTCATTACGTTGGCGTCTTTGCCAGGGATGATGACGGCAGCTGGAACCTGACCAACAATTACTGGCGCTGCTCTACGGGCATGCCGGGCATGGAGATCTTCGGCACCTATGCTACGAGCGACCACGGCGAGCACTTCGGCGAGTCCTCTGGCTACACGGCTTGGTGGTGGACCCGTATCCACAAGGGTGTTCTGTTCCACTCTACGCTGTATTATCCGTACAGCAACACCTCCCATATGGATAATCGTTTGGGTCTCGATATTTCCCACGGTTGCATCCGCTTGAACATCAACAATGCAAAGTGGATTTACGACAATATCAAGCCCGGTACTACGGTTCAGATTTACAAGTCGAAGTTCTAAGTTGTTGATTATTCGTTCCTCAAAGGCCGTGTCCGCGTTTGCGGGCACGGCCTTTTTTCGGATTGACTCCCGTTACATTGACGCTGAGGCATGGATGGGGCTCGGGCCGTCGCCCGATATGACGGTTTTCGATTTGACCATTGCTGCTACACTTTACTAGAGTGGACGAATCGGCACCATATCGTTCGCTCCTGTCGTGTTGGGTTAGTTGTCAATGGAGGGTTTCTCATGCGGAGAAGAAGGCGATTCGCCGCTCTTCTCGTCGGGACGGTCGCTTGCTTATCGGCCTGTCTCGGCGGAGCGGGGTTGCATGAAGCGTTCGCATCTCAGCGAGCGAATGCCTGGACGGGTATTGCAAACAACGAGGTGTTGGTAAGCGATACGGTCACGCCGCTTGCTAACGGCGCTGTCCAGCACGAAGTCGTTGCGAACAGGGCAAGCGGAGATCATCAGAATATCGAGTACTTCGCCGAAGTCGATTTGGCTGAAGACGATATCGAGATCGTCGCGGGCTATGGTCAAAACAGCGCCGATGAGTGGTCTTTGACTCGCACTACCGATCAGGCGAAGGCCTATGAGCGGGATAATCCGGGGAAGACCGTGGTTGCCGCCATCAATGCGGACTTCTTCAATATGGCCACCGGTGAGCCCATGGGTGCTCTCGTCATGGAGGGTGAGGTCTGCCATCCCAATAACGGTCGCTGGTATTTCGGCATTACGAAAGACGGAGAGCCGGTTATTCGCAATTCGAGCGACCTTTCCGATCTTCAGATGGCGGTCGGTGGCAACTCGCTGCTTGTCGAGGACGGAAAGCCGCTTCCTTTGCCCGAAGACGGCTTCCAAAACATCACGTACTCCCGTTGCGCGATTGGCATCAGGGAGGACGGTAGCATCCTGACGGTCACGAGCCATGGTAACTTCGCTCCGACCTCCCATGGTCGTCCGAATACCGAGATCGCTCAGATGATGGCAAACGCCGGGTGCGTAAAGGTGCTCGAGCTCGATGCGGGTGGTTCCGCTACGTTTGCCTCCCGCGCCGAGGGCGAGGAGGGCTTGACCGTCAAGAACTCCCCGCGCGACGGTGCCGAGCGCTATGTCTCGTCCTCTATTCTCATTGTTTCGAGCTCGACTCCGACAGGTGAGTTCGATCACGCTTCGCTTTCTCCGAACAATGAGGCATACACGCCTGGTTCCGAGGTTGCGTTTACCGCAAAGGGCGTGGACACCGCTGGCGCTCCCACGGATCTGCCCGAGGGTATAGCATTCCAGCTTGCCGACAGTTCGAAGGAGCTCGGCACCATCGATGCCTCCACGGGCGTTTTCAAGGCTGGAGACCAAGAGGGTACGGTTACCGTGGAAACCACGCTCGATGGCTCTGTAGTCGGTAGTACCACCATCGAGATCGTCAAGCCCGATGAAATCTACTTCGCGTCCGATGAGGTGAATCTCGGTTTCAACGAGACGAGCGATCTCGGTGTCGTCGTTCGCTCCGAAAAGCGAGAGATCAACTATAACGATGGTGATCTCATCTGGACCATTTCCGATCCGGCGCTCGGATCGTTCGAGGGCAATCTCTTCATTTCCTCTAACGGTTCCGACCTTCATGGTACAGCGACGGTTGTTTCCAAGTGGGACGATTCCGTCAGAGGCGAAGTAAAAGTCAATGTCGGTGTTCAGCCGACGATCGTTTGGGATTTCGAGGACGTTGAAAGTGAATCCGGTGAGATAACCTCGGCTGAGGACTACTACATCGGAACCGAGGAGAACCCGGGTATCCTGTCCCACAGCAACTACGGTCGCGGTGGCAACGAATCCATTGAGATCGTGAGCATCGATGATGATGAGCCCGTTCGATTTAACGAGAAGTCTCTGAAGCTCAATTATGACTTCACACAATGCGGCGAGGTTACTGAGGGCGCTTGCATCGGCACGAGCGAGGAATTCGAGATTCCCGGAACCCCGACAGGCATCGGCGTATGGGTGTATGCCCCCGAGGGTGTGGGTATCGAATATGAAGGTGATGGTAGCCAGGCAGGTTTCTGGCTTCGTGGATATGTTGTTGACGGTGCGGGTAACACCCAACCTTACGACTTTACGCTCGAACCCAAGAATGCCGCTGTCTCCAGTGGTGAGGAACAGCCCGGTATCTATTGGGAAGGCTGGAAGTATCTTGAGGCAGACCTGACGCATCTGCAGGCACCGTATAAGATTCCGGCGAGCATGACGCTGCGTCTCATGTACGTTGCGGGTACCAAGATGGGTACGAAGTCCGCCAATTCGATTTACTTTGACAATCTCCAGTTTGTATACGGCGCTAATGACGATGACGTCGACAGCCCTGTTATCGATTCCATCATGCTCAATGATGTGGAGCTTGAAGATGGCGCTACGATCGACACCAACGTTGTAAACATCACAACCGCGTTCCATGATGTCGAGAATGATTTCACGTCTGGCATCGATCCGGCCACCGTTCGTCTTCAGATCGACGGTGTGAACGTGCTTGACAATGACAAATATGAGGCCGCATACGATGAGAGCGTCAATCGTGCGTACCTTTACGAGTGCGAGCTTCTCGACGGTCCCCATACCGTGACCGTGTCTATGAAGGATGCGTTCGGTAACGACGCTTCCATGACCCGTCACTTCACCGTCGATACGGGCGCAGCCGACTCTCAGGCATCTGTGTCAGTTCAGCCTACAAGCGAAAACGCCGTGATCGGCAAGACCGTCGCTCTTGAAATCCGCGGATCGGGCGCCACGATCAACAAGAGCGATATCTCCATTTCCCTCGGAAATCGATTCCCCGACTATGAGGTTACGTTTGCTCAGGGATATGAGGGCACTTCTTCTTACGGCAAGCTTACGAGGACCGTCTCCATTGAGGCAGAACGTCAACCGGACGCTGTGACCGACGACAACCTCATCGCGACGCTCATAGTTGATATTCCGACAAACCTCAAGGACGGCGACGTCTTCAATTACACCGTGAAAAGCTCGAGTTTTGAGACGAGTGACGGTGCCTACGGAACGTTTGCGGAATCCGAGAAGGAATTGCCGATTGTCGCTCCTTTGACTATCAGCGCAGATCGCACTCTGCAGGGCAAAGAGGTGACCATCAAGGTAACCGATACCGACGGTAATCCCGTCGAGGGCGCCGAGATCAGCAAAACGGAGACGGGCGAGCTCGTTGGAACCACCGATGCTGAAGGCAAACTCGTGACAGATGCGTTCAGTGCCGAAGCGGGCAACACCGTGATCGTCGCAAAGAAGGGCGAAGAGTATTCGTTCGAATTCACCGTATCCGTATACGGTGCCCAGGGCGATGAAACCGGCAAGCCTGACGGTATCCGCTTCAATGTAGTCGAAGATCCCGCCACGCAGAAGAGCATCGGATGGCTCAGCAGTCCCGTTGCCGAAGGCAAACAGGTTCTTCGCTACGCGGTGAAGGGGTCCGATGCATGGACTACCGTCGATGCAGAGGGCGAGCAGGTCTATTTCTCTAAGAACGGCAATTCCTCCGCCATCGCGAACAGCGTTGTTCTCGAGGGTCTCGCCCCGGAGACCACCTATGAGTTCAGTGTCGGTGCCGAAGGCGCGATGAGCGACACGCGGGAATTCACGACATCCGCGTCTGATCCGACGAGCCACAGCTTCTTCGTGATCGGAGATATCCAGGATCAGGATCGCACGAATATCGAAACGATCATCGAGCAGCTCGGTGCAGGTTCCTATGATTTCGGAGCCCAGACCGGTGACGCTTCCGACGATCCGACGCTTTACGAGGATTGGCCCGTTTTGGGCAACCTCTTCGGTGACCCGAGTCTTAAGGGCACCGAAGTGATCAGCGCGCTCGGAAACCATGAGTACACGGGCGATGCTGATGGCTCTATCGCATCCGCCATCTATCACAACGACACGACTGCTCCGGGTAGCTACTGGTCTGTTCAGTATGGTGATCTGTACATCGCCGTGATGAACTATGCGAATAACGCCGCGCAGATGCGCGAGGCGGCAGCCTGGCTTGAGCAGGATGCCAATGCATCTAATGCGAAATGGCGTGTCCTCTTCACGCATCAGCCGCCGTACTTCACCAATTCGACTGGCGGCAACGACATCGTTTACGAGATTCTCCCTGACGCCATCGATAAGGCCGGAATCGATGCAGTATTCTCCGGCCACGACCATAGCGCCACGCGCACCAATCCTCTGAAGGCGGGGGAGCAGGACGAGAAGGGTACGGTGTACTACATCTGCGGCTCTACGGGCGGCAAGGAGTACTCCATCACCTCGCAGGGCAAATTCGATTACGACAAGATCTTTGCGCTCGCGACAATCGATTACAGCGCTACCTATCTCACGGTGTCCATCTCCGGTGACACGATGACGGTCGATATCAACGACATTCAGAACGGTGTTATCGACTCCTTTGAGATCGGGTCGAAGTGCCATGAGCCGCAACTCGATGTCGAGAGCGGCACCGTGAGCTGCTCTCGTTGCGGCAAGGTCATCGAGAATTACACTGGCTCCATCAAGGATGCTGACGGAAACTCCTACTATTTCCTCAGCGGCAAGATGCAGACCGGATGGGTCCTTATCGGTCAGGACTACCACTTCTACGCCGATAACGGCGTCGAAGAGAAGGTCACGGTTAAGGACGAGCTGAAGTCGACGTGCGTCATTCAGGGCTATACGGTGTATGAATCTGAATCCGGGTCCGAAAAGCGCGTTGAAGGCGACGTGGCTTCCGGTCACGAATATGAGAAGCAGGAAGACGGCAGCCGTGTATGCTCGGTTTGCGGTTGGAAGTACGCCGACCTGAATGATTGCGACATCACGCTGAGCAATGACGGCGTGAGCGTGTACACGGGTACCCCTCGTAAACCTATCGTTACGGTTACCGCACCTGATGGTACCGTGCTCACGCAGACGGGTGAGGGCAAGGATTACTTCACCACGTACATGTACAATGACGTTGTCAAGATCGGTAAGGCTTCCTTCAAGCTGACGGCTTATAAGTACGGTATGTACGTCGATGTGAACGATTGGCGTGGTGACTGTGGCGGCGAGCGCATCGTCACCTTCGATATCGTTCCACCGGCGCCCGAGAACGCTGTGCTGATCAAGTCCGATACCTCGCGCGCGACACTTCGTTGGGACGACGCCGTCGTAAACGGTAAGGAAGTCGCCGATCGCTACGTTGTGTACGTCTCGGATGATGGTGGAAAGACGTTCGACGAGAAGGGGACTACCACTTCCAATTCCTATACGGTTACCGGCCTGAAGCCTGGCGTCTCTTATAAGTTCCGCATCGGTTCACGTTGCGTCGTCGACGGGGAGACGTTCGATTCCAAGACGCAAGCAGTGCCGACTTACCTGAAGCCGACGATCGCCGCCTCTTTTGACGAGGATGGAAAACCCGTTTTGAGCTGGACCGGCATTGACGGTGTTGAGTATGAGATCTGGCGCGCGACCGGTTCCGGCAACTTTACGAAGATCGATACGACTGATGGATCTCGATATGTCGATTCGTCTGCTCGCGCTGGTGTGACGTATCGCTATAAGCTCAAGGCGATCAAGGGTTCCGATCGCGTGTTCAGTGAGGTCCGCACGTTTGAGTGCGGATGCGCTAAGCCCACTGCAACCGTCACCTCCCGTTTTGACGGCAAGCCCGTCATTCGTTGGAACAAGCTGGACGGTGCCGTCAAGTACGAGGTCTATCGCTCCACGAGCGGTGTCGATGGTACGTTCAATCTCCTGTACACCGGTAGCGGCCAGGTATTGACCAACAGTTCCGCGAAGGCGGGAACGAAGTATTACTACAAGGTCCGTGGTGTGACCGCCGCCGGACGACGCGGTGCGTTCAGCGATACGGTTTCCATTACGGGCGAGGCGGCGCGTGTCGAGATCGAGTTCTCGTATCGTGCGTCCGACGGCTACCCGACCGTGTCGTGGAGCAAGGTCGATGGCGCGGCTCGCTACGAGGTCTGGCGCTCGACGAAACGCGTTGGGTCCTATCGTCTCATCAGTACGACGTCCGGCTCCAAGCTCACGAACGTCTCGATTGATGAGGGTACGCTGTACTACTACAAGGTGCGTCCTGTCGCTTCGAACGGAACGACCAAGGGCACCTTCAGCAACATCGTCTCCGGTAAGTTCATGGGCACCGAGATCGTGCTTGAAGTCAGCTATCGTGAGAGCGACGGCGTGCCGGTGATCGAGTGGAACAAGGTTCCGGGTGCTGCGAAGTACCAGGTTTATCGTTCGACGAGCGGTAAGACGGGTACGTTCAACCGTTTGATCACGACTGCTGGGCAGAAGCTCATCAATACCTCCGCGAAACCTGGCACCACGTATTACTACAAGGTCCGTGCTGTCTCCAAGAAGGGCACGCTTGGCGCATTCAGCGAGAACATCTCCGCGATGCGTGACCCCTCGATGGCGAAGCCGGACGTTGCGATTGCCAATCGCATCAGCGATGGCAAGCCCAAGCTGACGTGGAAGGCCATGAGCGGTGCCACGGGGTACGTCGTATATGTTTCCACCACAGGCGTTGACGGCGAGTTCACCCAGCTGTTCGCCGGAAAGGGTACGGTGCTTTCGCATACGTCTGCGCAAGAGGGTGTGGATTACGCCTACAAGGTTCAGGCTACGTTCGCCGACGGTCAGACGAGCTCGATGAGCGATTCGGTTTCCGCTTCCGTCGTGCCGGTGAAGATCGAACTCCAGGGGACGAACCGCGAGAGCGACGGGGTGCCCGTGCTCACTTGGAATAAGGTCGACCTCGCCGAGAAGTACGAGGTTTGGCGTTCTGAGGACGGTGAAGACGGGAAGTTCGAGAAAGTGATCTCGACCGTAGGCATTAAGCTTACCAACGTTTCCGTCGAGCGCGGCGTGACATATACCTATAAGGTGCGCGCTGTGGATGCAGATGGAGCCACTGGTGGTTACAGTAATACCGTTGACGTCACGGTAGGGTAGTCGATTCATTGAATTCGACTGAAAAGGGCGGGTCCGAAATCGGATCCGCCCTTTTCTGTTCGACATCGTTTCGCCCCACGCTCGTAATCGGTAGAAGGTGCTTTTGAGGTCGCTTGCTCTGATTAGAGGGTACAATCCATCTATGGTGTCGGAGCTTCAAAGAATAGGAGTCGAATTATGAGAAGGAGATTCATCGCACTACTCTGCTCCATGCTGTTGTCGTGTGTGTTTGCGACGACCGCATTCGGGGCAACATTCGATCCGGGGTCGGTGAGCGCGACGAGCTCTCTCGTGTCAACAGAGGTTGGTCAGTCGCATCATAATTATTTTAAAGTCACGACTTCGGGCAGCAAGATGACCATCAAAGGCGAAACTCCGATGGCGATGCCTAGCAACGGTGGCCGCCTCAGCTTCAATGCTCAGGTCGTCGATTCTAACGGCAAAAAGGCTTCTCATTGGATCGGGTACGCCTACTGCAAGGATCACGGGGATTACCGTTCGTTTTCGTTTACGGTTGATGTAACCGATCTGCCGAATAGCTCGAATAACTACGGATACCTTCCCGCTGACGATTACGTTATCAACATCCAGCGCAATGGCACGTCGTTCAATAAGAACATCAATTTCCGTGTGAAGAGCAACGACACGGTCGTCTTGCTTGAATGGGACAACGTTATCGAGAAGAATCAGCAGATGTACGATTCGAACAGCGATGTCGACCCGTCTCGTTATCTCGATGTGACGATGGCGGATATCAAGAATATCAGCACATTGTCCACGTCGCAGGCGAACTTCATCAAGCGTGTCGCTACCAATCGCGTGCATGCGGCAAGCGATTATGCGACCGCGAAAAATATCTATGACTTTGTTGCCGACCGCTTCTATTACGATGACGTGGCATTCCAAACTGGTAAGAATCAGTATTGTGATGTCTACGACAACGTATATAACCTGCTGAACAATAAAACGAGTGCTAACAGCAAGAACGGTAAGGTTGCCACCGTTTGCCTCGGTGAGGCTGGCATTACTATCGCACTCGCGCGAGCAGAGGGCATTCCTGCGCGTTTGGTAAATGGTCACCATATGGGACTGGCAGCAGGGGATTATCAAAACTGGTCGACCGAGCCCAACGTCTCCGAAATCGATCACTGGTGGGCAGAGCTGTACATTGACGGTGAATGGGTCATCGTCGATCCTACTGCAGGCAGCGGCAATCATTGGAATAGCCGTTCTGATGACTGGGATTACGCCGGCGTGACGAATTACGTGTCGTTTATGCCGACCATCGATCAATTCTCAACTTCGTACGTGACGTATAACGTGTTTGGTGGCGGCTCGAGCAGCGGCACCACCGGAGGTGGAACTACCACGGTGACTAAGCTCAAGGCCCCGACACTCAAGGTTTCGAACACGGCTTCCACTGGAAAGATTCGTCTCACCTGGAGTGCTGTCAGCGGTGCTGAAAAATACGAGATTTGGTATTCCACGAGCAAGAATGGAACGTATACCCGTCTGATTTCCACATCGGGAACCGTTCTCAACCACACCTCCGCCAAGCCTGGCACGACGTACTATTACAAGGCAAAGTCCATCGGCTCTACCTCGAGTGCCAATAGTGATTTTAGCGCGGTTGTTCTTCGTGCATGCGATTACGCTCAGCCGAAGGTGACGGTGTCCAATACCGCCTCGACGGGTAAAATCCGTCTCACTTGGACGTCTTGCGCCGGCGCTACCAAGTACCAGGTGTATTACTCCACGAGCAAGAACGGTACGTACACGCAGCTCATCAAGACTGCCGGTACGGTCCTCAACCACACGTCTGCTAAGCCCGGGACAACCTACTACTACAAGGTCCGTGCCGTCGGTCCGTCCGCGAGCGCCTGCGGTGCCTTCAGTGCGATTAAACTGCGCGCGTGTGACTACGCGCGTCCCAAGGTGACCGTCGGCTCGACATCGAAGGGTAAGCCTCGCCTTACCTGGACGTCTTGCACTGGTGCCACCAAGTACCAGGTGTATTACTCTACGAGCAAGAACGGCACGTACACGCAGCTCATCAAGACGTCGGGAACCGTTCTCAATCATACTTCGGCAAAATCCGGCAAAGCATATTACTACAAGGTCCGTGCCGTCGGTCCGTCCGCGAGCGCCTGCGGTGCCTTCAGCCCGATCTATATGAAAACAAGTAAGTAGTTGGGCTTGATTACCCGCGTGTCGTCTGTCCGACACATCATTTGACGGGTCTCCGGTTTATCGTACGGTTGAGCTCCTGCGAAACTGGGTTCCGATTCAGGCCGCATCCATTACGGGTGCGGCCTTTTTCTTATGTAGGTTAACCACGCTGTCGCTGATTAGGATATGTGAGAGACGTCAAGATACACGCGTTGTCCAACCCTGATGGGTTATTCATTTCTTTTTCAGTTACCATAGGTGAGGCTTGTGTCGTTTTGAGGGGATTTACATGCGTAGATTGAGAACGCGTTCGATAGCGTTGGCGCTCGCTTGCTGTCTATCGGTATTCGGTGTGGGTGCGCCTAACGTTGCGGTGGCGGAAGACTGTCCCACAGATCTCATCGTCACTAAGGAAGAGATCGGTTCGGCTGCCATCGATGGTGGTTCCAAGCTGTCCGATTCCAATGAACTCAATGAGACTCCGGTGCAGAGCGCACATGCTGATAACGCCGATTCCGATGTTGTCGTTGATGTTATCGAGTCAGCTCCTAACGATTCTGCTCTTTCCGACGGAATGACCGGAGGGCCTTCCGATCCGGTTTCTGGAAGTTCGGACTTCACGGATGTCGAAGCCGGCTGCAACGATGAAGGCGAGTCGAACGCTACCGTTGAATCCGAAAAAATGCAAAACGATGACTCGAACGAGGAGAGTCCTTCTATCGACAATGGTTTCGAGTTCGAGTCCGTTGGAGAATTCGAGAATGACGAAGAGCTTGAAGTAGCTTCCGATTCGGAGTCTGACGCCGTCTCCGATTCGTCCTCCGAAGATATCGACAATAAGCTGCCTGCCGATTCTGAAGACGAAGATTCCAGCAAAGTTATTCTCGCGGAAGACGATAAGGGTGTTCTGTTCGAAGATGAAGACGGATACACATTCGTGCTTTCCAGCGGAGAGATTCTGGCTGACGAGTTCTACACTATTGACGGCGTTACGTATTACTTCAATTCCAAAGGGTACGCCGTCGGCGGTCTTCTCGAGCTCGACGATAAGGTGTACTACTTCGATGAGCAGACTTTCGCCCAGATATTCGATCTTTACACATGGGAAGATGGCACCCGTTCGTATTTTGCCAAGAATAAAGGCGGAGCTGCGGCAAAGGCTTGGTGGATTATCGGGGGCGACCGGTATTACTTCGATCCGGTGACACGTAAGACGCTTCTTCCGGGTTACGCACAAATTGGCGACAAGTATTATCTTATTCAAGATAGCGGCTCTGTGTACATGGGCATGCACCGTTGGAAAGATGGAACGGTCTCCTATTTTTCTAATAATAACGACGGCGCCGCCGCGAAGCGTTGGTGGACCCTTGACGGTCATAGGTATTATTTCGATCCGGAGACTCGGCGCACGCCGCAGGCGTCTTCTGGCCTCAATTCCATCGAGGGCTCTTTCTACAAGGTCACCGAAGACGGTTACGTATTCATCGGCCTTTATGATTGGGACGAGGGAACGCTCAGCTACTTCTCACCTTCTCATGGGGGTGCTGCTGCCAAATTCAAGTGGACGGTCGACGGTAGGATTTATTACTTTGATGAGCTGACCCGTCAATCGGTTATCGGCTGGCATACGTGGTCGAATGGAAAGCGCTCTTACCTTGCTCCCTCTTATCAGGGTGCCGCCGCGAAGAATCGCTGGACGATCGATAACAAGCTCTACTTCTTCGATCCGGAGACAAGGTGCGCGATTACCGGCTGGCATACGTGGACGAATGGAAAGCGTTCGTACTTCTCCAAGGGTCAGAATTGCGCAGCGGCGCAAGGCTGGTGGACGCTTGGTGGCAAGAAGTACTATTTCAAGCGAGATACGCGCGAAACACTCAAGGGTAAGTGGAGTGTTTCCGGTCAGTACTATTACTTTGATTCCACCGGCGCAATGTTCACCGGCTGGATTGAATGGAATGACGGGTCCGGGTGGTCGTATTTTGCCGCCGACGGTGTGATGGCAACCGGATCCCAGGTGATTGACGGCGTCGATTACGATTTCGGAACCGATGGCAAAGTCGCTCACTATCTGAGCGATGCCCAGCTTCGCGTTATCGAGGCGTGCAAGACAACGCCTTCTCCTGGTGGTGGTTTGTGCGCGGCGTGGATCACGTACGTGTTCCAGAATGCGGGCATTGGAAGCTGGGGCGGCAATGCGGACGATATGTATTTCGCGTATTGCAAGACGTCTCCGTTCAAGATCAAGCCCGGCATGATCATCGCGGTCGATTCCTCGCCCGCGAGTGCTGCCGGTCGCATCTATGGTCATGTCGCCGTCTATATCGGCAATGGGAAGGTCATGGATAACATCGGTTCTATCCGGACGATCTCGCTTGACGAGTGGGTCGAGTACTACAGTGCTCTCTCCACGCCCAAGTGCGGCTGGTTCGGTAAGGTTGATCTGACTGCCTGATATGCCTTGACAGATGCACTGCCGATTTCATGCGCCCTGATGTCATAATGACGTCAGGGCGTTTTTTCAGGTCGCAAGTGTCATGTACGGCGAACGCCAAGCGGTTCGTGATCCCCAAGCCCGCTTTTCGAAAAGCCCCATATCGCTCAGAAGTACATCTCGTCTCGCAGCGCCGCGGGCGACCCGTTCGACTGCCGCGTGCATATGGAAAAGAACGGGTCGGGCGAGTGGGAACCCGCGAGCATGCTCGTGCGCATCGGCATCGGGCAGAAGATCATCTCGAATATCAACGAAGGTGGCGGCATGGCCGAGCTCGAGCCGTTCCTCAAGGCCAACCGTCCCGACTGCTGGGAGTTGATCGTGGAGCGCCTGCGGGAGCTTGCGGCAACGGTCCCCGCGTGGTTCGAGGAGCAGCGCGGCGTCGAGCTGTGCACGCTCGGCATAGACGTGGCGATCACCGACGCGGGCGACCTGCACATCTTCGAGATCAACAGCCTGCCGTTCGTCGACTTCAACCTCGGCCAGGTCGCCATGCGTCGCGTGGCCTACTACCGCTGGCTTGCCGACCACCATCGCGGCGAGCATCAGTAGGGGAGGTCGTAGGGCGCACGGAGCTTCCGACGGTGCCCCAGCAGGATCCCACTTGGGCAAACGCGCATATCGTCCCGTTGTTTAGTATGATGCCGAGCAATCGATAGGCGGTATTGAATGGAGGGGCCACGATGGGTAGAATGCTCGATGACAGTACCCCGCACGCGACCCATGGAAATGGAGCGAACCAGGCGGGGTCGTTTTTTATCTCGATGAAACCTCCGCGTTCGTTCAGGGAGCAGCTCTCCCTGATGGAGTCCCGCGGTCTCGCGGTCGAAAACGAGCTGTCCGCGCTTCGGCGTCTCGCAGAATCGAACTATTATCGCCTTCGTGGTTACTGGCTTACCTTCGAGGAGAATGGACGCTTCACTCCGGGTACCACGTTCGATGACATATGGGAGACCTATCAGTTCGATGGTGAGCTGAGGGATTGGGTTTGGCGCGTCATCAGTCCCATCGAGATCAAGGCGCGCACGCTTTTCGCTTACCATATGGCTATGGAATGCGGCGCGGTCGCACATGAAGATAACCGTTACTTTAAGAACACGATGGCGCACGCCAAATCCATGGAGTCCCTCACAAGGGAGAAGAGCAGGGCGTTGCGCGATGGGGTGCCGTGTGTCGTCCATAATATCGATAAATACGGCGATCTTCCCATATGGGCGGCAGTCGAAATCATGAGCATGGGAACCGTCTCCCAGCTCTACGGCAATCTGGATGCCGCCAAAAGTAACGTTGCAAAGCTGGTTGCCAATGGGTTCGGAGTGAAGCCGTTCATCCTTAGGAGCTGGCTCAGACATCTAACGTACATCCGAAATATCTGTGGACATCACAGCCGTCTGTACAACCGCGTTGTGACCGTACGGCCCAATCTTCTTAGGGCGGATGCTCGATACGACGGGGAGAAAGAATTCCCGACGCTTCTCGTGCTTAAGCGCATGTACGAGAAATCTTGGCCGGCAAAATGGGGGTGTTTGACCGGTCAGATCGTTGAGGTCGTGAGAGCCCACCCATCGGTCTCCTTGAAACCGATGGGTTTTCCGGAAGATTGGGAAACCGTCATTCGATGCGAAATGCCGGTTGAACAGCGGTGATTGAAGCGATCTTGCCTATAAGAAAATGACTGGGGTCCGATTATTTGCAACAACAGCCTGCTGTTCGTCGACTTCAACCTCGGCCAGGTCGCCATGCGGCGTGTTGCCTACTATCGCTGGCTTGCCGACCACCATCGCGGTGAGCATCAGTAGGGCAGGCCGTAGCGCGCGAGCGACAGGGCGATCGATGTCGCATGCTCAAACCGACCAGTCTTGTTCGGCGGGTGTCTTGTGATCCGCTGCAAAAAATGTCGCCGATCGCTTCCGCGCTCGCGCGCGTCGGTGCGGGCGGGTAGACTGGTGGGAGCAACCAACGAGAGGACGTCTCCATGTCAGATATCGCCGGCACCCGTCGTACCTTCGCCGTCATCGACGGCAACTCGCTCATGCACCGCGCCTTCCACGCCGTGCCTCCCACCATGAACGCGCCGGACGGTCGGCCCACCAATGCCATCTTCGGCTTCCTCAACATGTTCCTCAAGATGGTCGACGCCTTCCATCCCGATGGCGTCGCCGTGGCGTTCGATAAGGGCAAGCCGCGTGTGCGCATGGAGATGCTGCCGCAGTACAAGGCGCAGCGTCCGCCCATGGACCCCGACCTGCGCGAGCAGTTCCCCATGATCAAAAAGCTGCTCGGCGAGCTGTCCGTGCCCATCCTCGAGGCCGAGGGCTGGGAGGGCGACGACATCCTGGGCACCCTCGCGCGCGCCGGCGAGGCCGCCGGGTGCGATATGTACCTCATCACCGGCGACCGCGACATGTACCAGCTGTCCACCGAGCACGTGCGCATCGTGGGCACCAAGAAGGGCCTGTCCGACGTGCAGATCATGACGCCCGAGTCGGTCGAGGACCTCTATCATGGCATCACGCCCGAGCTCGTGCCGGACTTCTACGGCCTCAAGGGCGATTCGTCCGACAACATCCCCGGCGTGCCGGGCATCGGCCCCAAGAAGGCCAGCGCCCTGATCGCCCAGTACGGCTCGCTCGACGAGGTCATCGCCCATGCCGACGAGGTCAAGGGCAAGATGGGCGAGAACCTGCGCGCCCATATCGACGACGCGCTGCTCTCGCGCCGCGTGGCGACCATCCAGACGAACGCCCCCGTGGAGCTCGACTTCGACCATACGGCGTTTCCGGCCTACGACGCCGCCGCGGTATCCGCCGCCTTGGGTGAGCTGGGCATCAATGCCATGCAGAATCGCTTCTTGGCCCTCATCGACGGCGAGGCGGATGGCTCGGCGCAGGCCGCCGCGTGCCTGGAGCTGCCCGAGGTGACGTATGCTCGTGCGGAGACCGGTGAGGGCGTGGCCGATGCCATCGCCGCGCTCGCCGCGGCACTCGAGGCGGGGGAGTGGGTTGCCGCCGTGCTCGACGACGACCGTGAGGCCGACGCGCTGTTCGGCCTCACCCATACGCTGTGGGTCGCCGTGCCCGATGCACTGCTCGCCTTCGAGGAGCCCGATGGCGGTATGGCCGCCGCGCTTCCCGCGGTGGACGGTTTCGATGTTTCGCAGGGACTCATCGCCGGGGTGCTCATGCGCTTGTTCGCCGAGGGCAAGGTGGTCTCGCCCGACGTGAAGGCGCTCATCCACGAGCTCGTGCCCGCCGACTCCGCGGCGCCCGCTCGTATGGACGCGCTCGACGTCGACGCGTCGCGTATCTTTGACACCGTGGTCGCGGCGTACCTGCTCGATTCGGCCCGCTCGTCGTTCGACGACGCGTACATCGCCGATACCTATCTGGGCAAGCCCTTGCCGCCCGCATCGGGCGAGGACGGTGCCGCCGACGACGCGCTGCCTGCCGCGGCGCGCTCGGCCATTGTGGCCCTGACGGCACTCGAGCCGCTTGCCACCGCGCTCGATGCCGGCGGCGCGGTTGCCGTGTTCACGCAGATCGAGATGCCGCTCGTGCCCGTGCTCGTGGATATGGAGCGCACCGGCATGCTCGTGGACCCCGAGCGCCTGCGCGCCATGTCCGACAAGCTCACCGGGCAGATCGACGAGCTCGCCGGGCGCATCCGGGCGCTCGCGGGCGACGATACGTTCAACATCGGCAGCCCCATGCAGCTGTCGCACATCTTGTTCGACGTGATGGGCCTGCCCACCAAGGGCCTCAAGAAGACCCAGCGCGGCTACTACTCCACCAACGCCAAGGTCCTGGAGGATCTGGCCCGCGACCACGAGATCGTCCGACTGATCCTCGAGTGGCGCGAGAAGAGCAAGATCAAGTCCACGTATCTGGACACGCTGGGACCGCTTGCCGGCCAGTACGGCGACCATCGCGTGCACACCACCTACAACCAGACCATCACCGCCACCGGGCGCCTGTCCTCGTCCAACCCCAACCTGCAGAACATCCCCACCCGCTCCGAGCTGGGGCACACCGTCAAGACGGCGTTCTCGGCGGGCGAGGGCAAGGTGTTCTTGGCGGTCGACTACTCCCAGATCGAGCTGCGTCTGCTCGCGCACCTCTCGGCTGACGAGCATCTGGTTGCTGCCTTCAATGAAGGTGAGGACTTCCATGCCGAGACGGCGGCGCGCGTGTTCGGCGTGCCCGTGTCCGAGGTCACGCGCGAGCTGCGCAGCCGCGCCAAGGCGGTGAACTTCGGCATCGTGTACGGCCAGCAGGCCTACGGCCTGTCGCAGTCGCTCGATATCCCCATGGCCGAGGCCCGCGAGATGATCGAGGCGTACTTCCGGGCGTATCCCGGCGTGCGCGCCTACCTGGACCGCACCGTGGCCGAGGCGAAGGCCCGCGGCTATGCGGAGACGATGTTCGGGCGGCGTCGCCCCATCCCCGAGTTCAAGATGCGCAACCCCGCGCAGCGCGCGTTCGGCGAGCGCACCGCCATGAACCATCCCATGCAGGGTAGCGCCGCCGACATCATCAAGATCGCCATGGTCCGCGTGGCGCGCCGCCTGAGTGACGAGGGTTTTGCCGCCCGCATGATCCTGCAGGTGCACGACGAGTTGGATTTCGAATGCCCCGAGGCCGAGGTCGAGCGCCTGACCGAGATGGTCCGGCAGGAGATGGAAGGCGTGGTCGAGCTGCGCGTGCCGCTGATCGCCGAGGCGTCCACGGGCATCACCTGGGCGGACGCCAAGTAAGCGGGTCCCGAGACATGGGGCCGGGCGGCCGGCGTGCTCGATGCCCGGACTCGGTTGCCGCCGCCGAGCTGCTGGTCGGGTTGCTGCGGCTGCGGTGTCGACCCGATGGATGACGGGACCGTCTCGCTCGTACGGCTGGCCCCGTCGCCGTAGCTTGGCTAGAATACCACCGGAAGACAAGCCGGCGGACAGGTGGTCCGTCGTGGAATGGGGGAGTGCACGTGATGGTGGGCTTTGAGGGCGATACCGAGCTGGCGCGCGTCAGGCTCGTCGCCGCGGATATGGACTGCACGCTGCTGGCGGACGACGGCAGCATGCCGCCGAACATGCTCGATCGCATCCGCGCGCTCGACGAGGCGGGCATCACGTTTTGCGCGGCGAGCGGCCGTCCGCTCTACACGCTCACCGATATGTTCCACGAGGTCGCCGAGCACATGGCGCTGCTGTCCGACAACGGCGCGGCGATCAGCTGCCGCGGTGAGCTCATCTACAAGGACCTCATCGACGTGCCGACCTACCACGAGCTGATCGACTACACCTTGGCCGACGGTCGCGGCTGCCCGGTCGTCTGCGGCATCGAGGCCGGCTACCTGCGCCGCTGCGATGCTGTGTACGACGATTTCTTCCGTCGCTTCTTCACCAAGATCGTCTACCTCGATTCGCTCGACGAGCTCGATGCCGACGTCAACAAGTACACGGTGTACTTCCCCGATCGCACGGCCGAGGAGGTCTTCGCGAGCACGTACGACGCCGCGTGGTCCGACCGGTTCTCGGTCACCAACGCCGGCAAGGAGTGGATCGACTTCATGAACAAGGATGTCGACAAGGGGGCGGGTATCACGCGGCTGTGCGCGCATCTGGGCGTGCCGACCGCCGATGCCGCGGCGTTCGGCGACACGTACAACGACATCCAGATGCTCGAGGCCGTGGGCCACAGCTACGTGGTGGCCAACGCCGAGGAGCATATGCGCTCGCATGCGCGTTTCCTGGCGCCGTCCAATAACGATCGTGGCGTGGCGCAGGTGATCGACCGGCTGCTCGAGCTCGTTTCCTAGCTTTGGGCCGGGAATCGGGGCGCGGAAGTCCGCTTGGTCCGCCCCCCGGAACCGCTCATTGCGTTTACGGTTCGGTTTTGCGAGGGGTGTCCGAGTAGACGGTTGCTCTCTTGCAGAAAAGCAGCAGGTAGCAAGGTTGCCGCTTTTCGGGCTACTCGGCGGGTGCCGCCAAAACCGAACCGTAAACGCGTCGATGCGCAGCGATCTATCATGTTGTCACGCCAACACCGATCTTGAGGCAGAAGGGAGGGCTGTCGTATGCTCGTTTCCGCATTGCGCGGGTTGCCGCGCGGGACGTTCGCGCTCGCAGCGGTCCGCCTCATGATCTATCTGGGTGTCCAGGCCGCATATTTCATCGGGATCATCGGAACGCTGACCTATCAGCTCCAGGCGAGCACGTTTTCCATCGCGGGCGCGGTCGGCTTTTTCAACCTGTTCATCATCATCGGCAACGCCGCCGGTGGATCGTTGCTCGACCTGCGCGGGCCGCGGGTGCATACGGCCGTGACGCTCACCGTGGCTGCCGCAACGAGCGTCATGTTCCAGTTCGTCGCCTGCACGGTGACCAACGTGCTCACCATGAGCGCGGGGTTCGGCTTTGCCACCGGGTTGAGCTTTGCGTATCTCAGCTCGTATCCCGCCTACCTGAGCGACGACGCCGACGTGCTCAATCGCGTGAACGCCCTGCTGTCGGTCGTGTCGAACACGGCGGTCATGGTGGGGCCGGCGGTGGGCGGTCTCATCGCCGCGGTGCTGCCGTCGCAGCGCGTGTTCGTGTTCGCCGGCGCGCTGGCCGTGGCGGCGGCGATTCCGGCGGTCGCCTTGCTGCGGCGTGCCGAATACGCGCGTGGGCGTCGTCGGGCTTCCGATGGGGCCGGGGAGGGCGTGTCGGCCCAGGCGCCTGGCGATGTGGCGTCCGGCACGTTTGCCGATTCCGCGCGCACCGTGTTCTCGGTGCCGTCGCTTGCGCTGCTGTTCTGGGTCGGCGTGCTCGCGTATGCGGGCTACGGCGCGTTCGATCCGCTCGAGTCGCTGTACTACCGTGACGTGCTGCAGGTCGAGATCTCGTGGATGGGCTGGCTGTCGAGTGCGGCGGGCGTGGGTAGCGTCATCGGCGCCGCGCTCGCCATGCGCGTGCCGCGACGTCATGTGAACGTTCGGACGCTCATGGTGCTGATCGCCCTCGAGGGCACAGCGTGCGTTTTGTACGTGGGGACGCCCTACGTGGTGTGCGCCATGGCCGGTCAGCTGCTGCTCGGCGCCGCGTTCGGCGCGGTGACGCCGCTGCAGAACACGCTTGTGCAGATCCATGCGCCGCTGACGCTGCTGGGGCGGGTGAACTCGGTCATGAACGCAGGGTTCAACGGGGCGGGCGTGGTTCCGCTGTTCGCCGCCCCGGTGCTCGCCGACCTGTTCGGTGTCCAAGCGGTGCTCGTGGGCGCGAGCTGCCTGGTCCTGTTCGTGCCGATCGCGTGCATGGTGGGTATGCGGGGCAAGATCGCCCGCATCGTCGCCGACGAAACCTGATTGGATCTCACGCTGCAGGTGCATAAAGTTTCGAGGATGTTTCGAGCTGCCATGTTGTGAAAATGCCAGCTTGTCGCCGTGCTCTGTGAGGGGTTGCAGATTTTCGTCATGAATTTGCGGATCCACGTTTCGCATGCGCGCACTTTAGCGTATAGTAGCGTCCAACGTGTTGCGGTCGTGCATCTATCGCGCCGCACGCGGTTGTATCGCACGTACTGACGATAGACGAGGGGCTGTCCGGTGAACAAGGTTCTGGCTACATACGAGGGCATGGCCGCAAGCGCCATCATGCCCGGCCAGAATGCCGCCACGGTCGCCATCCGACGCCAGCGTGCGATTTCCCGACGACGATAACCTGGTCGTCTCTGTTCGCATGGGGCTCGTCCCCAGCAGGGTTCGTCAATAGGTGCGTCGGGTTTTGTCTCCCTGTGGGTGCGCATACGCGCATATCCCTTCACGGGACCTCTTATCTCAACAACTCGATCAAGCGTATGCGCAGCGCAGGCACTGCCGACGGGCTCATCGGTTCCATCCGCTCATATCTCGAAAGGAACTCCCATGAGCAAGGAAAAGGTCGTACTCGCATACTCCGGTGGTCTTGACACGTCCGTGTGCATCAAGTGGCTGCAGGAGGAAAAGAACCTCGACGTCATCTGCGTGCTGGGCAACGTGGGTCAGGAGATCCACGGCCTCGAGTACAAGAAGCAGAAGGCGCTCGATCTGGGCGTCATCGACTGCCACGTGCTCGAGCTCAAAGACGAGTACGCCGACGAGTACCTCACGAAGGCCATCGCCGCCAACTCCATGTACGAGAACAAGTACCCGCTGCTCTCGGCCCTGTCGCGTCCGCTGCTCGCCGCCAAGCTCGTGGACATCGCGCACCAGTACGACGCCAAGTACGTCGCGCACGGCTGCACCGGCAAGGGCAACGACCAGGTGCGTTTCGAGGCGTCCATCCTCACGCTCGATCCCTCGCTCGAGGTCATCGCCCCGGTGCGCGAGTGGGATCTCAAGTGCCGTCCCGACGAGGTCGCCTACGCCCGCGAGCACGGCGTGCCCGTTCCCGAGGGTGCCAACGACAACCCCTATTCCATCGACGACAACCTGTGGGGCCGCGCGATCGAGTGCGGCGTGCTCGAGGATCCCTGGAACGAGCCCCCGCATGACGTGTGGGTCATGACCAAGGACCCCGAGGAGACTCCCGATGTCCCGACCTACGTCGACATCGACTTCGTCGGCGGCAAGCCCGTTGCGCTCAACGGCGAGCAGATGCCGCTCGCGGCGCTCGTCGCCAAGCTCAACCAGATCGCGGGCGACAACGGTTATGGCCGCCTCGACCTCATGGAGAACCGCATGGTGGGCCTCAAGTCCCGCGAGTGCTACGAGGTGCCCGCCGCCCTCACCCTCATCAACGCCCACAAGGCGCTCGAGGACCTCACGCTCGAGCGTGACGTGCTGCACCAGAAGCTCTACCTCGAGCAGACCTGGGCCACGTGCGTGTACAACGGCCAGTGGTTCAGCCCGCTCAAGAAGGCCCTCGACGCCTTCATGGCCGAGACGCAGAAGTTCGTGACCGGCACCGTGCGCGTCAAGTTCTTCAAGGGTCACTGCACTGTCATGGGCCGCAAGAGCCCCTGCTCGCTGTACGACTTCGGCCTGGCGACCTACGACCGCGACACCACCTTCGACGAGAAGGCCGCCGTGGGCTTCATCCAGATCGAGACCCTGTCGCTCAAGACGTGGGCCAAGATGCAGGGACCCACGTCCGAGGCCGCCGCGAACCTCGCGTAACGGCTTTTTCCCGGCGCCCCTTCGAGCAGTCTTCGGAGCGCCTCCTACCTACGCGGTGTTTCGTGCGCACCGCCTGTCCGTCCCCGGCGGCGACTCGCCGGGGACGGCGTTGTATCGGGGCCGTATGCGCCCCACCGTTTCCACCGTTTGATTGGAGTCATCATGCTCGCATTCCTCTCGGCGCTTGCCCCCGAGCTCGATTACGATACGATTCATGCCGCGCCGTCCAGCCTCAAGGCGTGGACGGCCGACGGTGGTCCACGCTCCAAGGTGGCCGCCTTCGTCGTCGACGGATCCGCGCCGGTGCTTCCCGGCACCGCGCGCGAGTTGCTGCACCGGGGCGGCGCCATGACGTGCGTTTCGCTCCGTGCATTCGAGGGGGTTTGCTAGATGGCGCTGTGGGGTGGCCGCTTCGAGGATACGGTCTCGGAGCTCACGCAGGAGTTCGGCGCGTCGCTGCCGGTCGACCGGCACCTGTACCGCCAGGATATCGCGGGGTCGTGCGCCCACGCCGCGATGCTCGCCGCGCAGGGGATCATCTCCGCGGAGGATGCCGAGGCGATCCGCGGGGGACTCGAGGCCATCCAGGCGGACATCGACGCCGGAACCTTCGCCTTCGATATCAATGACGAGGACATCCACATGGCGATCGAGTCCGAGCTCACGCGCCGCATCGGTGCGGCGGGCGGTCGCCTGCATACCGGACGCTCGCGCAACGACCAGGTCGCGACCGACACGCGCCTTGCCGCCAAGGCGCTCGCCAAGTCGCTCATGGAGGGCAACCTCGCCTTGCGCCATGCGCTCGTCGACGCAGCCGAAGCGGCGGGGGATACGATCCTGCCCGGCATGACGCACCTGCAGCATGCCCAGCCCGTGCTGTTCGCGCACCATCTGCTCGCCTACGCATGGATGTTCGCGCGCGATTTCACGCGGCTGAAGGCGGCCTTCGATGCCGCCGACGCCTCGCCGCTCGGTGCGGCGGCGCTCGCCGGGACCACCTATCCGCTCGATCGTCGGATGACGGCCGATACCCTCGGCTTCTCGCGTGTGATCGAGAACTCGCTCGACGCGGTATCCGACCGCGACTTCCTGCTCGATCTCGAGTACGCCTGCTCGGTCATGGCGGTGCACCTGTCGCGTCTGTCCGAGGAGATCGTGCTGTGGAGCAGCCAGGAGTTCGGCTTCATCACGCTGTCCGATGCCTTCTCCACCGGCTCCTCGATCATGCCGCAGAAGAAGAACCCCGACTTCGCCGAGCTCATCCGCGGCAAGACGGGACGTGTGGTGGGCGACCTGGTCCAGCTGCTCGTGACCGTCAAGGGTCTGCCGCTCGCGTACAACAAGGACCTCCAGGAGGACAAGGAGTCCGCGCTCGATGCGGCGCATACCCTCGAGCAGTGCCTGACGGTCATGTGCGGCATGGTGGGCACCTGGACCGTGAACGCCGACCGCATGCGCGCCGTCATGCACCGCGGGCATCTCGCCGCGACCGACGTGGCGGACTACCTCGCCAAGCGCGGGATGCCGTTCCGCCAGGCACACGAGGTCGTGGGAAAGCTCGTGCTCGCCGCCGAGCATGCGGGCTGCGACATCTCCGAGCTGCCGGTCTCGACGTTCCGCGAGGCGAGCGAGCTGTTCGGCGACGACGTGGTCGGCGCCTTCGACCTCGACGCCATCGTGGCGGCGCGCACGACGCAGGGCGGTACCGCGCCTGCCGCCGTGGCCGACCAGATGGAAAAGGTCAAAGCCGGTCTTGTCGCCGACGAGGCGGCTGTGGAGGCGTTGTCTCCGGTGGTCGAGATGGGCGCCGGCACGCGTTCCGTGCTGTAGGGGAGTGCGCGGTCGCGCACGTCGACCGTTGGATCCACATTGCATGCCGACGAGGGGCGCTTCGGTGCCCCTCGTCGGCATTCGTGTCAAAAATGAATACAATGGATGCGGCAATGAATACATGATCCCGAGGAGGACGATATGCCCCAGACGCCCGCCGCTCCGTTTTGCGCCGAGGTCCGCGACCGCGCCCTGTGCGAGGTGCTGAACGAGGAGCTCGTCTGCGCGCTCGGCTGCACCGAGCCCATCTCGGTCGCCTATGCCGCGGCGCTCGCACGCGAGACGCTCGGTGCCGAACCCGAGCATCTCGAGGTAGGCTGCTCGGGCAACATCGTCAAGAACGTCAAGAGCGTGACGGTGCCCAACTCCGACGGCATGCACGGCATCGAGGCCGCGGCGACCTTGGGCGCGGTGGGCGGCAACGCGGGCAGCGCCCTCGAGGTGCTCGAATCCGTGACGTCCGAGCATATCGCCCGTGCGCGTGAGCTGCTTTCCGACCCCGCCTTCTGCGAGGTGTCGCTCGTGGAGGATGTTCCCAACCTGTACATCAAGGTTCGCGCGCATGCGGGCGGCCACACTTCCGAGGTCGTCATCGCCGAGCATCACACCGACGTGGTGTACCGCGCGCTCGACGACGAGACGGTCGAGGGTTCGCGCGAGCTCGACCCGGCGATGCAGGAGCACGAGGCCAACCCCGCCTACGAGCAGCTCAAGATCGATGCCATCATCAGCTTCGCCGAGAGCGGCGACATCGATGCCGCGCGCGAGGTGCTCGAGCGGCAGGTCGCCTACAACGATGCCATCTCGCGCGAGGGCCTGGACAACGCGTGGGGCGCCGAGGTCGGCCGCACGCTCATGGAGACCCGTGAGCACGACGCCGCCTGCCGCGCCCGCGCCCGCGCCGCCGCCGGCTCCGACGCCCGCATGAGCGGCTGCGCGCTGCCGGTGGTCATCGTATGCGGTTCGGGCAACCAGGGCATCACCGCGTGCCTGCCGGTGATGGAGTACGCCGAGCGGCTGGGTGTCGACCATGAGCGGCTGCTGCGTGCCGTCGCCCTGTCCGACCTGGTCGCGGCGCATGTCAAGGGCTATATCGGGGCACTGTCGGCGTTTTGCGGCGTCGTGTGCGCCGCGTGCGGCGCGGGTGCCGCCATCTGCTGGATGAGCGGCGGCACGCCCGAGCAGATCGGCGCCACGATCGTCAACACCTTGGGCAATGTCGGTGGTATCGTCTGCGACGGCGCCAAGCCGAGCTGCGCCGCCAAGATCTCGGCCGCCGTGGACGCGGCGATCCTCGGCAAGGACATGGCCATGGCAGGGCGCGGGTTCCGTGCGGGCGAGGGTCTGGTGCAGGGCACCGTCGAGGAGACCATCGCCTCGATGGGCTACGTCGGCCGCGTGGGCATGAAGCCGACCGACGTCGAGATCCTGAACATCATGATCGGCAAGACGCGCGTGTAGGATCGCGCGGTATCGGTGCATGTTGTTGCCGCGCTGGTGCGCTGCATGCGCGCCGGCGCGACGCCGTTTTCGTTCGTTGTGCGCGGCGGTGCCAAAAACAAACGGTTTCTAGTTGAGTTGGCGCTCAGAGGGCGCTATATACCAAAATGCGTTGTGTCGTTTTGGCCGTATTTCGCTCATGTCGAGGGGATGGCCGGGCATGAGCGCCTCCGAGCGGGCGCTCGCGGTGCAAACGAAGGGCTGCCGACGCCGACTTCATAGGTTTTCTAACTAGAAAAAGCTCCATTTTGTAACCCGTCGGCGGGATGAACGTTCTCAGGGGTGTGTTCATGTCGCATTTTGTCGGTTCGCCGGTGCGCGCTTCGTTCAAAGAGTGTGCGGGTCGCACATATCATGTGCGGTTGACGTTCTGCACGACCTCGAGCAGCCGCTTATCGCGCCGCTCGTAAAAGCGCTCCTCGATTTCGTCGAAGCTCGCGGCGAAGTCCGCCATGGAACCGCACCAGGTGGCGCGCACCGGGGTGCCGCGGCCCACGAACGCGGTCTGCAGGCCGATATCGGGATCGGGGAAGTCGCGTCGCGGGTCGTTGCCCACCATGAGGACCTCGTCGGGTGCGAGCCCCATCGCGTCGAGTGCGTCGCGGTAGTACGTGGGGCTCGGCTTGCTGCGGCGCGTGTTCTCCATGGTGGTCACGAGCTCGAATGGCATGTCCTGGATGTTCGCCCATCCCATGCGGCAACCGATGCACGCCTCGCCGAAGCACGGGTTGGTGAGCAGCGCGATACGAAGCCCGCGGTCGAGCACGCACGAGAGCGCCTCGCGTCCGCCCGGCATGGGTTTCGCCCCGATGATGGCGTCGTTGCGATGGGGGAGCACCTCGCGCTCGAAGAACGCGAGCGCATCGGCGATGACGGGGTCGGCGAGCATGACGCCGCCGCGGCGCTCGATGATCGAATCGAACAGCTCCCGGTTGGTGCCCTCGTTGTCGCGGTCGGCGCGGTTGAGCTCGAACAGCGCGGCGGTGTAGGCGGCGAACATGGAGAGCGGGTTCTTGCGCCCGATGTCGGCGAGCAGCGACGCCTCCTCTTTGGCGAGCACCGCCACGAATGCGCTCAGGTTGATATCGAGCAGCGTCGAGTCCATGTCGAAGACGACGGCTTTCAGCACGGTGCACCTCCTGTTCACGTTCGCGTGTTCCCACGTTGCCGACCCGTTGCCGGTTGGATGAGCTTATACCCATCCGACGCAGTGGAATCGGTCCTCATGCCTTACGGTTTCGTCACGAGGCACCGCGACCGCCTGCCCGAGCTGCGGACAAGGAAAGTTTGCGGATTCTTTTCGTACCGCTTACGTAAAAATCGGTGTGGGCGCTTGAAAAACGATGCGATTCCATGTAGTTTAGACGAACGTGAATGCAAATGCTTCACATCCGTATCTGTCGGCTCCCGAGAAGTTCCAAACGATGCGCACGGAACGGGCGGTGCCCAGACGTGCAATCTGCAGGTCAGCGATCGGGGCCCCGTAGTTCGAAAGGGGTCCACCTTTGAGTGAGATTCAGAACTCGTCCATTTTCTCCCTCGATGATGTCAACGAGGAGGAGATGAACAACCTCATCGACGGCACGATCACCGAGTTCGACGAGGGCGATCTGGTCAACGGCACTGTCGTCAAGATCGAGCATGACGAGGTCCTCGTGGACATCGGCTTCAAGTCCGAGGGCGTCATCCCCGTCCGCGAGCTCTCCATCCGCAAGGATGCCAACCCTGCAGACATCGTCTCGCTGGGCGATCCCATCGAGGCCCTCGTCCTTCAGAAGGAGGACAAGGACGGCCGCCTCGTGCTCTCCAAGAAGCGTGCCGAGTACGAGCGCGCCTGGAACCGCATCGAGGAGAAGTTCAACGCCGGCGAGAACGTCGAGGGCGAGGTCATCGAGGTCGTCAAGGGCGGTCTTATCCTCGACATCGGCCTGCGCGGCTTCCTGCCCGCGTCGCTGGTCGACCTCCGTCGCGTCAAGGACCTCAGCTCCTATCTGCACACCTCCATCGAGGCCCGCGTCATCGAGATGGACCGCAACCGCAACAACGTCGTGCTGTCCCGCCGCGTGGTGCTCGAGGAGTCCCGCAAGGCCGAGCGCACCGAGATCCTCTCCAAGCTCAAGAGCGGTATGCGCCTCAAGGGCACCGTTTCCTCCATCGTGGACTTCGGCGCCTTCGTGGACCTGGGTGGCATCGACGGCCTGATCCACATCTCCGAGCTCTCCTGGAACCACGTCAACCACCCCTCCGAGGTCGTCAAGGTCGGCCAGGAGGTCGAGGTCGAGGTTCTGGATGTCGACCTCAACCGCGAGCGCATCTCCCTCGGTCTCAAGCAGACCACCGAGGATCCGTGGCGTGCGCTCGTCAAGAAGTACCCCGTGGGCGCCATCGTCGAGGGCACCGTCACCAAGCTCGTGCCGTTCGGCGCCTTTGTCGACCTCGGTGAGGGCATCGAGGGCCTCGTGCACATCTCCGAGATGGCCAACAAGCACGTCGACCAGCCTTCGCAGGTCACCCACGTCGGCGCCAAGGTCCAGGTCAAGGTCATGGAGATCGACCTCGACCGTCGTCGCATCAGCCTGTCGATGAAGTCCGCCGCCGAGACCCTCGGCGTCGAGATCGAGGTCACCCCGCTTCCTTCCGAGAAGAAGGACGAGGACGCCGAGTAGGCTCCGCGATCATGGATTCGCACAAGGCCCCTGCCATGCAGGGGCCTTTTTCTTGCCGATCGGGGTTTGCGGTATGTGCGCGATCGCGCGCTTCATCTCGTGCGCTCCGATGGCGTATGATGTACGGGCATGTGAGTTTTCTTGAAAGGGGGGGGCACTGATGGCGGAGACGGCAGGCGCTGACGCGCTCCATCTGGCCGATCGTCCGGTCGTGCTGTTCGACTTCGATGGGACCATCGCTGACACGAGCCGCGCGATCGTTCGCACGGCCCGCAAGGCGCTCGAGCGCCGTGGCTACGACGTGGATGCGCTCGGCGATCTGACGAGCCTGATCGGACCGCCGCTGTTCGATGGCTTCATGAACCTGTGCGGGGTCGATCTCGACGAGGCGATCGCCATCACCAACGAGTACCGCGCGCTGTTCGACGTCGAGGTCCGACCCGAGGATTATCCACCGCTTCCGGGAATCCCGGAGCTGCTCCGTGCGCTCAGCGAGCGTGGGACCAGGATCGCGGTGGCGACCTCGCGTCTGGAGTCCATGGCCCTCGACATGATCGGAGCGCTCGACCTGCCGCCCTTCGAGACCATCGTCGGCAGGCTCGAACCCGGCCGCGATACCAAGGCGGATTCCATCCGCGAGGCGCTGCGTCAGCTGGACGTCGACCCCGGTAGCGCCGTGATGGTCGGCGACCGCAAGCATGACACGCAGGGCGCCCATGCCTGCGGCGTCCCCTGTATCGCGGTGTACACCGGCACGGCCAAACCCGGCGAGCACGAGCAGGCCGGGGCCGATGTGATCTGTCACGGCATCCCCGAGCTCGCCACAGCGCTCGGGGTCGCGCTCGCATAATCCGGTTTTACCACGTCGTACGTGAGGAGTACCTATGGACAACACGCTCGAATCCCAAGTCGACGTCTACGTCGACGAGGTCTGGGAGGACGTCGTCGCCGACATCGCGCGCCTGGTGGAGCACCCGTCGGTCGCCGACGCCTCCGCCGGTACCCCCGGCTCGCCGTTCGGCGCGCCCGTGCGCGATGCACTCGACTGTGCGCTCTATATCGCCGCGAAGCTCGGCTACGAGGTGAGCGACGACGAGGGTTACGTGGGCATCGCCGATATCCCCGGTGCCAGCGACACGCAGGTGGCGACCATCGCGCATGTGGATGTGGTGCCGGCCGGTCCCGGTTGGAACACCGATCCGTTCACCTGCGTGCGCCGCGACGGCTGGCTACTCGGCCGCGGTGTGATCGACGACAAAGGGCCCGCGGTGCTCGCCCTGTACGCCGGCGCTTTCCTAAAGCGCCTCTACGACGTGCCGCGCTACACCTTCCGTGCGCTGCTCGGCTGCGACGAGGAGACGGGCATGACCGACGTCCATCACTACCTCGACGGCCATGACGACCCGGCCTTCCTGTTCACGCCCGATGCGGAGTTCCCCTTGGGCAACGCCGAGAAGGGGCAGTTCGGTGCGACGTTTGCGAGTGCGCCGATCGAGGGCGGCCGCATTCTGTCGTGGAGCGGCGCCGAGGCCACGAACGCCATTCCCGCCGAGTCGATCTGCGAGATCGCGGTCGACATCGCCGACTGCCCGGCGCCCGTCGCCAACGCCGACCGTCTGACGCTCGAGGCGGTCGAGGCCGGAAGGACGCGCATCGTGGCGCACGGCATCGGCGGTCACGCATCGCTGCCCGAGGGCACGATCAACGCCATCGGGCTCGTGCTCGCGTATCTGCGCGAGGCCGATCTCGTTGCCGAGCCCGAGAAGCCGTTTTTGGATCTCATGGCGATCATCCATGCCGATACGGCGGGGGAGAGCCTGGGGATCGCATGCGAGAGCCCGGCGTTCGGTCCGTTGACGCTCAACGGCGGCACCGTCGAGGTCGCCGATGGCCGCATCCGTCAGACGATCGATGTGCGCTTCCCCGATAGCACGACGGAGGAGACCCTCGAGCGCACGTGCCGCGAGGTCGCTGAGCGCTTCGGGGCGCAGTTGACCGTCGACCACGATAAGGTGCCGTTCTCGATCTCGGCCGACCATCCGGCGGTCCAGACGCTGCTTTCGACCTATCACGAGGTGACCGGCAAGCCCGCGTATCCGATCTCCATGGGCGGCGGCACGTATGCGCGCAACTTCGCCCGTGCGGTGTCGTTCGGACCGGAGGACAACGACCTGGAGCTGCCGGCATGGGGCGGTCCCATGCACGGCCCCAACGAGTGCGCCAACGAAGCGCTGCTCAAGGAGGCGCTCAAGATTTACACGCTATCGGTCGTGCGGCTGATGGACGTGGAGCTGTAGGTCACGCTTCTTTGCATTTCGTTCGGAGCGGGGGTGCGATAGATTTCGCGCCTCCGCCCCGCGTTTTTCGGGACGTTTTAGGATGGGTGAGCCGTTTTGTTTCGAGCCGCTGCGCGCAATCGCGTTTATGGTTCGGTTTTGCGGGATCCTGCCGAGTAGACTGGAAATCGGCGGCTTTGTTACCTGCGGGTCTGCTAAGCTCGGACACCTCTCTACTCAGGTATGCCGCCTAAAACCGAACCGTAAACAGGATGATGTAATTTCACCCCAGGGGTTTTGTCGCACCGGGCGGCCTCAAGGCCGCCCGGTGCGACAAAACCCCTGGGGTGAAATAACATCAGCGCCTGTTTGTAAGGAGGCTGTAAGGTGGCGGAAATCCGACGGTAATGGTCGGTCAGAGCATCGTAATAAGACGTAAACGAGCAGGAGCCGGCGACGGGCGCGCGATAGAGTACGTAGCGGAAACGCGGACGGGTCTGCATGACCGTTCGCAAAGCTTGTGCGAATCGCAGTGTTCGCGAAAGGAGAACCATGTTCGACTACGCTTGCTCTCGTCGTCAGTTCCTCGGTCTCGCCGGTGGCATCGCTGCCGTCGCGGGCCTCGGCCTCGCCGGTTGCGGCGGTGGTGGCACCACGGCTGCCGGCTCCGCTGCCGCTGAGGGCTCCTCGCTCGTCGGTACCGTCACCTACGACGGCGCCTCTTCCTTCCAGGCTCTCGTCGAGGCTGCCGCCGAGCAGTTCATGAGCGAGAACCCCGACGTCTCCATCACCGGCTCGGGCAACGGCTCGGGCACGGGTCTTACCGCCGTGGCCGACGGCACCGTGACCATCGGCAACTCCGACGTCTTCGCCGAGACCAAGCTCGAGGCCGACCAGTGCGCCGACCTCGTCGACCATGAGGTCGCCGTCGTGGGCATGGGCCCGGTCGTCTCCCTGAACGTCACCGTCGACGATCTGACCCTCGAGCAGCTCAAGGGTATCTTCTCCGGCGAGATCACCAACTGGTCCGAGGTCGGCGGCGAGGATGCCGACATCTACGTCATGAACCGCAAGTCCGGTTCCGGCACCCGCGCGACCTTCGAGGCTGCGGTCTTCGGCGCCGGCGAGCCCGAGTCCACCTTCAAGGGCGAGGCCGAGCTCGACAAGTCCGGTGACGTCGTGACCCAGATCGGTTCCACCGACAACGCGATCTCCTACCTCGACTTCTCGCACTTCGACGACACCAAGTTCAAGGCCATCAAGGTCAACGGCGTCGAGCCGACGAGCGAGAACGTCGCCACCAACGACTTCCCCATCTGGGCGACCGAGCACATGTACTGCAAGAACGACGCCGACGAGGCCACCACGGCGTTCCTCGAGTACATGCTGTCCGACGATGTCCAGGGCTCGCTCGTCGAGGAGCAGGGCTTCATCCCCGTGTCCTCCATGACCGTCGTCAAGGACGCCGAGGGCAACGTCACTCCCAAGGAGTAGCCGATCCGGTTCCCATCGGATCTCGCCCTGTAGCTAGAACTGTTCGAAAGGTGCGTTATGGCAAAGCAGATGCCGAAGCGCAGCCTTGAGAAGGTAGGCTTGAGTGTCACGGGCGCCTGCGTCGCGCTCGTGACACTTGTCGTTGTGGCGCTCATCTTCATGGTCGCCCAGCGTGGTCTGTCCACCTTCTACAAGGATGGCGTAAACATTGTAGAGTTCTTCACGGGTACGACCTGGAACCTCGCCAACACGAACGAGGAGACCGGTCTGCCGTTCACCGGTGCGCTTCCGCTGATCGTGACGTCGTTTGCCGTGACGGTGATCTCGACGATCATCGCGGTGCCCATCGCCATCGGTGCCGCCATATTCGTGGTCGAGATCCAGCCTAAGTTCGGCCAGAAGTACTTCCAGCCGCTTATCGAGCTGTTGGTGGGCATTCCCTCCGTCGTGTTCGGCCTCATCGGCTTCCACGTGATCGTCGGCGCCATGCGCGCGATCTTCAACGTCGATCTGGGTCTGGGCATCCTGCCCGGCTCGATCGTGCTCGCCCTCATGATCCTGCCCACGATCACCACGCTGTCCATCGACGCCCTGCGCGCCGTGCCCGACGGCTACCGCAACGGCTCGCTGGCGCTCGGTTACACGCGTTGGCAGACCATCTGGCACGTCGTCCTCAAGAGCGCAACGCCCTCGCTCATGACCGCGGTCATCCTGGGCATGACCCGCGCCTTTGGCGAGACGCTCGCCGTCCGCATGGTCATCGGCGGCGTCGAGGCCATGCCCGAGGGCCTGCTCGACTCCGCGTCGACCATCACCACGACGCTCACGACCTCCATGGCGGTCTACGCCACCGGCTCGGTCCAAAACGACGTCCTGTGGTCGCTCGGCCTGTTGCTCATGGGCATGTCCCTCATCTTCATCATGATCATCCATCTCATCGGTGCGAAGGGGGCGAAGTCCCGTGGCTAACCTCACCGTCGAGGCGCAAAACGCCCGCATCAAGCGCTCCATGCGCAACGACCGGATCGCCACCGGCATCCTCACGCTCATCGTGGGGCTCGTCATGGTCATCGTCGTGTCGATGGTCCTCTACATCCTGGCGCAGGGCTTCGGCCAGCTGCTGCAGCCCGGCTTCCTCACCGAGGCGGCGCGTGCCAACGGCACCGAGGGCGGCATCGCCTATCAGCTGTTCGACTCCTTCTACCTGCTGATCTTGACACTGATCATCTCGCTGCCCATCAGTCTCGGCGGTGCGGTGTTCCTCGTCGAGTACGCGCCGGAGGGCCCGATCACCAAGATCGCCTCGACGGCGATCGAGACGCTCTCCAGCCTGCCCTCTATCGTGGTCGGTATGTTCGGCTTCCTCATGTTCTCGGTGAACTTCGGTTGGGGCTACTCGCTCATCTCGGGCGCTATCGCGCTCACGATGTTCAACATCCCGATTCTCACCCGCGTGATCCAGCAGGCGCTCGAGGATGTTCCGGCAAGCCAGCGCGATGCGTGTCTGGCGATGGGCCTGACGCGCTGGGAGACCACCCTGCACGTGCTGATCCCGGCGGCTATGCCCGCCATCGTGACCGGTGTGGTGCTGTCGGCCGGCCGCGTGTTCGGCGAGGCTGCGGCCCTGCTGTTCACCTCCGGCATGTCGTCGCCCGCGCGTCTGAACTTCTTCTCGCTCAACTTTGCCAGCCCGACCTGCGCGTGGAACATCTTCCGTCCGGGCGAGTCGCTCGCCGTGCACATCTACAAGATCTACGGCGAGGGCAGCCCGGAGGCCCAGCACATCGTCTGGGGTACCGCCGCGCTTCTGATGATCTGCGTGTTGCTGTTCAATGTGCTGTCGCGCATCGCCGGCAAGGCGCTCGCAAGGAGGATGACTGCCGAATGACGAACGAGACCGATCAGTTCCTCAAAAGCGTCGGTTCGAGCGAGATCTCCAAGCGCACCGCCGGTGTCGCCATCTCCGACGAGGTCGTGCTCGAGACCCGCGACGTCAACGTGTACTACGGCGACCACCATGCGCTGCACGACACGAGCCTGAAGTTCCACAAAGGCGAGATCACCGCGCTCATCGGACCGTCCGGCTGCGGCAAGTCCACCTATCTGCGCAGCCTGAACCTCATGAACCGCGAGATCCGCGGCTGCCGCGTGGAGGGCGAGATCCTCTACCAGGGTCGCAACATCAACACGACCAAGGAGAACCTCTACGAGCTGCGCCGTTCCATCGGTATGGTGTTCCAGCAGCCGAACCCCTTCCACAAGTCCATCCGCGAGAACATCACGTTCGCGCCCAAGCGCCACGGCATCAAGGACAAGGCAACGCTCGACCAGATGGTCGAGGAGAGTCTTCGCGGTGCGGCGCTGTGGGACGAGGTCAAAGACAAGCTCGATCAAAGCGCGTTCGCCCTGTCCGGCGGCCAGCAGCAGCGTCTGTGCATCGCGCGCACGCTTGCCATGAACCCGGACGTGATCCTGTTCGACGAGCCCTGTTCGGCGCTCGACCCGATTTCCACGCTCGCGATCGAGGACCTCATGACGAGCATCGTGGCCGACCGCGCCATCGTCATCGTTACCCACAACATGGAACAGGCCTCACGCGTTTCCAACCGTACCGCCTTCTTCTACATGGGCGACATGGTGGAGTACGGCGAGACCGACCAGATCTTCCAGCGTCCCAACGACAAGCGCCTGAACGACTACCTGACCGGTATGTTCTCGTAGCGGTTCCGGTTTCCCCTGACCCGCCGGGAGGTCCGGTGCAGCGTGTACCATCCGGTGCGGATTCCCATGCAGCGGCGGCGGTCCGATCGATCGGGCCGCCGCCGTCTTTGCGTCGCTTGTGCGATGGGTTGGTTGGGGTCGTGTTCCGTTCGACCCTAAAAGAGCCGACTGGCTCAGGCTGTAACGGGAGCGCCGCGCCCATATCGGCCAAAACGGTCTGTCTGCATGCCCGAAGTGGGGTGGGAGATCGGCTGCGGTGTTTACGGTTCGGTTTTAGCGGGACCTGCCAAGTAGAAGAAAAACCGATAGCCTTGCTACCAGCGGATCTTATAGACTGAAGGTTCGTTGTACTCGACAGGTGCCCTCAAAACCGAACCGTAAACGGTATCTATCGAATCCGCCCGTCCGCAGCGCTCTGCGCGGGGCGCTGCGGACCGTCCATGGAGTCTCTCGTCAGCGTTCGAAGGCCTTCTTGCCGCGGATGTAGGTGCAGACGACCTGCACGCGGTCGAGTTCGTCGGCCGGTACGGCGAGGATGTCGCGGTCGAGCACCGCGAAGCTCGCCTTATAGCCCGCACGCAGCATGCCCAAACCCTCGAAGCCGACCATCCGCGCCGCCTCGCGCGTGTACAGCGCGATGGCCTCCTCGATGCTCAGGCGCTCGTCCTGGCCGAAATCAACTCCGTTGTACGCGTGCCGCGTGACGGCGGACTTGATGTTGGGGAAGGGATCGGATGGCACCGCCCACGAGGTGGCGGGGGCATCGGTGGAGATGCACAGGTTCACGCCGGCGTCGAGCATCGTGCGGAACGGATAGCACGTGCGCGTTCGATCGATGCCGAGGTTGGCGAGGTAGGTCCCGATCTCGGCGTACGCGAAGATCGGCTGCGTGACCACGCCGATGCCGGTGTCGACGAGCGTCCGGATCGCGCGGGGCGACGGTGCGGTGACGTGCTCGATGCGCACGTGCGGGTAGGTGCCGTCGCACCACGGCGCGTGGCCCGCGGCATGGTCGAGCACGCGATCGATGGCACGGGTCCCCATGGCGTGCAGCGACAGCTGGCAGCGATTCGCCTCGCAGAAGGCGATCGCGTCGTCGAGTTCTTCTTCGGTGCAGGTGGGAAAGCCGCAGGCGTCCGCGTCGGCGGGTTCGCTGCCAAGGTAGGGCGTGTCGAACCATGCCGTCTTACCCGACACGCTGCCGTCGGTGAGCAGCTTGATGCCCGCGCAGAACAGCTGCCGCGAGCGGTCCTGCTGCTTGGGCGCGATCGCGTAGGTCGGGTCGTCCTTCACGTAATCCCACAGTATGTAGGTCGCCATGTCCTGTGCAAGCCCGGCCTCCGCAGCCTTGGCGAGCAGCGGCTGGGCGTCGGTGCCGTCGAGCGTGCACATGTCGGTCGCGGCGACGATGCCCTGCGAGGCGAGCAGGTGCCCCAAATCCACGAGTCCCGTGACGGTATCCTGCTCGCTGGCGCGCGGGATGAACGGCGTGACGAGGTCGCGTGCGGTCTCCTTGAGCACACCGGTGGGTTCGCCGTTCTCGTCGCGCTCGATCTGCCCGCCTTCGGGGTCGGGCGTGTCGCGCGTGATGCCGGCGATCTCGAGGGCGCGGCTGTTGACGCAGCGGATGTGCCCGCAGGTGCGCATCATGCACACGGGCGCTCCGTCGCTGGCGGTATCGAGGTCGTAGCGGTTGGGGGAGCGGCCCTCGGCGAGCAGGGCCTCGTCGTAGCCCCAGCCATGGATCCACGTATCGGCGTCCTGGTGGGCGCGCTGTTCACGGATCGCCTCGATGAGCTCGGCGATCGAGTTGATCGCCGGCGGCAACGCCGAGATCTGGCGGCTGTAGTCGGCGAGCATGACCGCGTGCATGTGCGCGTCGATGAATCCGGGTATGACGCGCGTGCCGTCCATATCGACGGCCTCGCATGCGTCACCGGCGTAGGTCTGCGGAAGTTCGTCGGCCCAACCGACCCAGGCGATGCGCTCGCCGTCGATGACCATGGTGTCCGCATGGGGGTTCGACGGGTCCTCCGTGAGGATCGCCGCGTGCTCGATGCGAATCGGTTTGCTGCTGTCCATATGCGCTCCTTTGCGATCTGCCGTCCGTCACAAGCATAGTCCAAATCGCGCGGTGGGGGCGGGCGGGCGTCGGGTATTCGGCGGAATGACGGTATGCAACTATGGATCAAATTGATTCATAATCAGGTCTCTTCACGTTAACACCTGCCGAATATATGCATTATCGTGGATACGCTATCGAAAAAGCGTGCTACCATCGGTGGATACGTCTCGGTGCGGTGCGCCCGCGCGCCCGCACGACGGAAAGGTATGACATGAACCGATACGAGTTCGCAGATGTCCTCGATCGCCTCATCGACGAGGCTCGAGCGCTGCAAGAAGATATCGTCGCCGACCGGCGAGCCCTCCATCAGATCCCCGAGGTGGGCATGAGCCTGCCGGAAACCCGCGCGTTCGTCACGGCGCGCCTCGACGAGCTGGGTATCCCGTGGCGCCCGTGCGGTGTCGTCGAGCCCCAGATCACCGAGCGCTACGAGCGTCTCGGTTATCACGGCATCACCGAGTCGACCGGTGTCGTGGCGACGATCGGACAGGGCGGACCCTGCATCCTGCTGCGCGCCGATATGGATGCGCTGCCCATCGTCGAGGATAACGACCTGCCGTTCCGCTCGACGCGCTCCTGCAGCCACATGTGCGGCCACGACGCCCATGCGGCGATGCTGCTCGCCGCGGCGCGCGTCCTCAAGCGTCATGAGGACGAGCTTCCGGGCACCGTGAAGCTCATGTTCCAGCCGGGCGAGGAGCTCGGATATGGATCCAAGACCATGATCGACGACGGCGTGCTGGAGGCCCCGCACGTCGACGTCGCCTTCGCGCTGCATATCATCGCGAACGCGCCGACGGGGCGCGTCACGTATTCGCCCGGCGTCGCGAGCGCCTCGCTCGACACGCTCGGTGTGCGCATCCAGGGGCGCGGCGGCCATACCTCCGCGCCGCAGCAATGCATCGATCCGCTCATGGTCGCCAATCAGATCTACCAGGCGGCGAACCTTTTCATGACGCGCGAGATCGATCCGTCGGCCTCGATCACGCTGTCGTGCGGGACCATGCACGCCGGAACGGTTCCCAACGTGCTGCCCGATACCGCCGAGCTGCAGTTCGGCATGAGGAGCTTCGACGTCAAGGCCCGCGCGCACGCGCTCGAGCGGCTGCCGCAGATCATCGAGGATTACGCCCATGCGTGGCGTACGGCCTGCGAGCTCGCCACGTTCAGCTGTCCGTGCACCTATACGGATCCGCAGCTGGCGGCGTGCCTCGTGCCGGCGCTGGAGGCGGTGGCGGGTGCGGATCGCGTGTCCCGCGATGCGCCCATGCCGGTAACGGAGGATTTCTCCTACGTATCCGAGGCGGTACCCAGCGTGTTCGCGCAGCTCGGTGCAGGGAGCGCGGATGCGGCTCCGCACCACAACCCGCACATGGTGCTCGACGAGAGCGTCTTTTGGATGGGCGCGGCGATGCATGTCGCCTGCGCGTTCACATGGCTGTCGGGCGACGACGCCTAGGTTCGACGATTCGAGGGGCGTAACCCTGCGTCGCCCCCATCACATCGGGAAAGGACATCGATCATGACTCAGATGCATGCGGGCGACGCCCGCACGGGCAAGCCGTTCTACGGATGGTGGCTCGTCCTGGCGGGATTCCTCATCATGGCGACCTGCTACACCATCATGGTGAGCGGCATGTCGCTGTTCCAGCCGCACATCGTGGCCGACCTGGGCATCAGCGTGGGCACCTACAACACGGCCAATTCGCTGTCCACGCTCGTGTCCATCGTCGGTGCGCTCGTGGTCGGCAATGTGGTCGACCGGGTGCCGGGACGCATCCTAGGCGGCCTGTCGGTGGCCATCACCGCGGCGGCGCTCGTCGGGTTCGCCTGCGTCGGTTCGGCGTGGCAGCTGTTCGTGCTGTTCGCCATCGACGGCCTGGTGGTCGTGGCGGGCACGCGCCTGCTCATCTCCATCGTGGTGACCAACTGGTTCACCGCCAAGCAGGGCCTCGCGGTCGCGATCGCGCTGTCGGGCTCGGGTTTCGGCGGGGCGATTTTAGGGCCGGTTGTCAACGGCCTGATCGGGGCATACGGCTGGCGCACGGCGTTTTTGGTGCTCGCGGCGGTGTGCTTCGTCGTGTCGTTTCCCATCACGGTCGCGGTGTTCCGCAGCCGCCCGTCCGATATCGGACTCGAGCCCTATGGCAGCGGTGCCGCCTCCGAGGTGCGCGGCAAGCAGGCGCCTCGCGGTGACGAGGCGATCGTGGACGTCGAGGTCGGTTGGAAGCGCGTGCGCGTCCACCCCTCGTTTTGGATGCTCGTCGCCGGTTTCATGGTGATGGGCGTGCTCAACGGCGCTGCGATTCCGAACTCCATCACCAACCTGACCTCGGTGACCGTCGAGGGCCAGGAAGTCGTCACCGGCGGGCACACCGCGGCGTTCGCGAGCATGTTCTACTCCTACAACATGATTGTGGTGCTCGTGTCCAAGATCGTGACCGGCGGGCTGTACGACCGCGTCGGCGTGCGGTGGGGCATCATCATCGGCAGCCTGGCGTGTCTGATCGGCAGCGCCGGCATGTGCTTCCCGGCGACGATGGTCGGCCCATTCGTCGCGGCGACGTTCTTCGGCTTCGGCACCTGCATGGGCACGGTCGCGCCTCCGCTCGTGGCGGTGCGCCTGTACGGCACTAAGGATATGGGGCAGATCACCGGTTGGATCACGAGTCTCGAGATGCTCGGCTACGCGCTCGGTACGATCATGTCGGGTATGGTGTTCGACGTGTTCCTGTCGTTCGTGCCGATGTGGGTGGCCTCGATCGCGGGCGCGGTCGTCATGCTCGCGCTGCTGCTCGCCGCCGCCCCTGCCGCCCGCGGGCTGGTCGACCGGGTCCGCGCCGAGCAGGGCGGTGCGGCGTAGGCTTTACCGGACATATCGCGCGGAGTGGGCCCGCGTGACGCACCGCGGCACGATTCCGCCCCACATCCGTGAGCACGTGGCGCCCGAGATGCATCCGTCGCGCATCTCGGGCGCTTTTTCGAGCCAACCTGCTAGGATGGAAGGTCGAATACGACTGATCACGAGGCGGTGCGACGCGATGGCCATATTGCTGGGCTGCGATTCGGTGCAGCTGGAGTTTCCCACGAAGCATATTTTCAATGCGGTCACCCTTGGCGTGAACGAGGGCGACCGCATCGGTATCGTCGGCCGCAACGGCGACGGTAAGTCGACGCTGCTGTCGGTACTCGCCGGCGAGCTCGAACCCGATGACGGTCGCGTGACGCACCGCCGCGACGTGCGCGTCGGCCTGCTCGGTCAAAAGGACGCGCTCGACGACGATGCGACGGTGCGCCAGGCCGTCGTCGGCGATGCGCCCGAGTACGAGTGGGCGTCGAGCCCTCGCGTGCGGCAGGTGCTCGACGGCCTGATCGCCGATGTGCCCTGGGAGGGGAGGGTCGGCGATCTGTCCGGCGGCCAGCGTCGCCGCGTGGACCTCGCGCGCCTGCTGATCGGAACCTATGATGTGCTCATGCTCGACGAGCCCACCAACCATCTGGACATGCGCACCATCAACTGGCTGGCGACGCACCTGAAGGAGCGCTGGTCGAACGGCGCAGGCGCGCTGCTCGTGGTCACGCACGACCGGTGGTTTTTGGACGAGGTCTGCACCTCCATGTGGGAGGTGCACGACGGGTGCGTCGATCCCTTCGAGGGCGGTTATTCCGCCTATATCCTGCAGCGCGTCGAGCGCGACCGTCTGGCGCAGGTCGCCGAGGACCGGAGACGCAACATGGCGCGCAAGGAGCTCGCTTGGCTCTCGCGCGGGGCGCAGGCGCGTTCGACCAAGCCCAAGTTCCGTGTCGAGGCGGCACGCGCCCTGATCGCCGACGTGCCGCCGGTGCGCAATGAGCTCGAGCTCAAACGCCTCGCCGTGGCGCGTCTCGGCAAGCAGGTGATCGACGTGCTGGACGTGACCGCCGGCTACACCGATGCGCGGACGGGCGCCTTCGCCCCGGTCGTGAGCGATGCCACCTGGTTGATCGGCGCCGGCGACCGATTCGGTCTGCTGGGGGAGAACGGTGCGGGCAAGTCGACGATGCTGTCGGTGATCCAGGGCGCCCTCGCGCCGGTTCGCGGGCGCGTCAAGATCGGCCAGACCGTGCGCTTCGGCGTGCTGTCGCAGCAGCTCGACGAGCTGGCGCCACACATGGACGAGACGATTCGCGAGGTGCTGTCGCGCTATAAGCGCGTCTACGTCGTGGATGGCAAGGAGACGAGTCCCGAGAAGCTGCTTGAGCGTTTGGGCTTCACAACCAAACAGCTGTGGAGCCGTATCAGCGACCTGTCGGGCGGCCAGCGCCGTCGCCTGTCGCTGTTGCTCACGATTCTCGATGAGCCCAACGTGCTCATCCTCGACGAGCCGGGCAACGACCTCGATACGGACATGCTCGCCATCGTCGAGGATCTGCTCGACAGTTGGCCGGGAACGCTCATCTTGGTCACTCACGATCGCTACCTCATGGAGCGCGTGACCGACCATCAGTATGCGCTTATCGACGGTCGCCTGCGACACGTTCCGGGTGGGGTCGATGAGTACCTGCGTCTCGTCGAGGATGCGGGCTCCAAGGGCCAGGCGGCTCCCAAGCGCGAGACGGATACTCTGGCGTCCAAACGCGATGACGGTCTGTCCAATACCGAGCGCCAGCGGCTGCGCCGTGAGGTCTCGTCGCTCGAACGCAAGATGGAGAGCCGTCGCGCGAAGGTTGAGGAGCTGAAAGCCGCGATGGCCGCGATCGAACCGACCGACTACGCCGGCCTTATTGCGCAGCAGCAGGCGGTCGATGCCGCCGCAGCCGAACTCGACGGCCTTGAGACCGCATGGCTCGAGGCGAGCGAACGGTTAGATGGTTAAGCATCGCGGAGATCGGAGAGACATGGGATACATCCATATCAACAGGCTTAGCGTACATGAGCGCCGACAGCTCGAGGAGCGCCGGTTCAGCCTCGATGAACTGACGGCGCTGCATGCCGCTTTGGAGCGGATGCATCGAAGGCGGATACGCGCGTTTCAAATCGTGGCATGTGCGTTGCTCGCGATCTCCTTTGTGCTGATCGCGATGACCGGATATCTGACGGGTCCGTCGCCGGCGCTTGCTTTCTCGATCGTTGCCGTATGTGCGCTGGACATCGTTTGCCTGATATTGGTTTGGGTGTTGGGAATTCGTTTGTTTGCTCAGCAGTTCAACGACGCGATCGATCGGGGTTATCCTGAGCTTGTCGGTAGACTGCATCTGTAGGCTGAGGGTGCCTGGCACGTGCGGGAGGCTTGTTCTGTTCCACAAGCTTCGTACTTGATGTTGGACAAAACGGACTCTTTCGTATTTCTGGATAATTAGATCAGACTACCCTTACTTTTGCATATCTTTGGGCGCCCAGAGACGCTCGGAGATGCATAGCCGTTCTAGGGCGCGATTTTTCGGTGCCCCTGATCCATAGGCGCTATACCCTCTATCAAAAGCCCAGTTGAATCCTGCGGCGTTGTTCACGGGTGTTTCCCTATCTGCGAAAGCGCACGAAAAAATCGCGCCCTAGAACGATTCACGCTTTTGGAAGCCGCGCAGGGGCATGGAAGGACGATGCCACGGCATACCGCAAGGCGGATACACGACACCTCGGGGTCATCTGCGTCCTTTGCTGCCGCTTCGGTCGAAAAGGGCGTCGGCAAATCGATCCTGTTCGGCGTCGACGGCGCTTGCTGCGCTAAAATGAAGTCACTATGGTTGTTCGGCGCAGGCACCGCGAAAATAGGGGATCGCGGCCATCTTCGCCTGTGCCGAAAGGCAAGGAGGACGCATATGTCTACCGTTCCCGCTCCCATCGATGCCACGAGCACGCCCGCGTGGGCCGCGCTGCGGAAGCATTACGACGAGATGACCGCCGCCGGCGTGGACCTCAAGGGCTGGTTCGCCGCCGACCCCGATCGTGTGAAGAAGCTCAGTTTCGACATGGGCGAGTTCCACATCGACCTGTCCAAGAACCTCGTCACCGACGAGACCATGAAGCTGCTCGTCGAGCTCGCGCGCGAGATGAAGATCGAGGAGCGTCGCGACGCCATGTACAGCGGCGTGCACATCAACACCTCCGAGGACCGTGCCGTTCTCCACACCGCGCTGCGCCGTCCCGCCTCCGATGCGGGAACGGTGTTCGACGGCGACCAGGATTGCGTGGCCGACGTTCGCGAGATGCTCGATCGCATGTACGCCTTCGCCGAGAAGGTCCGCTCCGGCGAGTGGAAGGGCGTCACGGGCAAGAAGATCGAACACGTCATCTCCATCGGCATCGGTGGCTCCGACCTCGGCCCGGTCATGGTGTACGAGGCGCTTAAGCCCTACTCCGACGCTGGTATCGACTGCCGCTACATTTCCAACATCGACCCCAACGATATGGCCGAGAAGGTCCGCGGCCTCGACCCCGAGACCACGCTCGTCATCGTCGTGTCCAAGACGTTCACCACGCTCGAGACTCTCACTAACGGCCGCGAGGTCCGCACCTGGCTGCTCGACGCCCTCGAGGCCGCCGGCGCCATCGACGGTTCCGAGGCCAGCCGCGCCGAGGCCGTGAAGAAGCACTTCGTCGCCGTGTCCACCGCCCTCGACCTCGTCGCCGACTTCGGTATCGACCCCGAGAACGCCTTTGGCTTCTGGAACTGGGTCGGCGGCCGCTACTCCGTCGATTCCGCCGTGGGCCTGTCGCTCATCATCGCGCTCGGCCCCGAGCGCTTCGAGTGCTTCCTCAAGGGCTTCCACGACGTGGACATGTACTTCCAGAACACTCCGCTCGAGGAGAACGTCGTCGCGCTGATGGGCCTCATCAACGTGTGGTACGTCAACTTCTTCGGCGCCGAGAGCCACACGGTTCTGCCGTACAACCAGTACATGCACCGCTTCCCGGCCTACCTGCAGCAGCTCACCATGGAGTCCAACGGCAAGGGCGTGCGCTGGGACGGCTCGCCGCTCACCACGGCTTCCGGCGAGATCTTCTGGGGCGAGCCGGGCACCAACGGTCAGCACGCCTTCTACCAGCTCATCCATCAGGGCACGCGCCTGATCCCCTCCGACCTCATCGCGTTCGTTAACACCCCGAACCCCAACAAGGACGGCGACCAGGACGTGCACGAGCTGTTCCTTGGCAACTTCCTCGCGCAGACCAAGGCGCTCGCGTTCGGTAAGACCGCCGACGAGGTCCGCGCCGAGGGCACGCCCGAGGAGCTCGTGACCGCGCGCATCTTCACCGGCAACCGTCCGACCACCTCGATCTTCGGCATCGACCTCACCCCGCATGCGCTCGGCGCGCTCATCGCGCTCTACGAGCACATCACCTTCGTCGAGGGCACGGTCTGGGGCATCGATTCGTTCGACCAGTGGGGCGTCGAGCTCGGCAAGCAGCTTGCCAAGCAGATCACGCCTGCGTTCCACGACGACGAGGCGCTCGCCGCCCAGGACGCCAGCACGAAGGCGCTCATCGAGTTCTACCGCGCGCACCGCAAGTAGCGTTTGCTGGATGCGGGCGATTCCGTAGCCTTAGCTGGGCCCGTCTCCCTTTGGGGAGGCGGGCCTTTTGTGTGACGGAGGAGGGTGGGCCGCAGCCGCCCGCTGGCCGTGTTCCGGATTTGAATCCATGGGTTTGTCTCATGAAGCGGCCTCTAACTGAGACAAACCCATGGGTAAGAATTGAATCAAGACGACCTCGGGCTATTTCGGGGCATGTCGGTACGGTATCATGGCAGGGCATGTGTCCTGCCATAATCGAGCGCAACGAGAGGATCGTTCCGATGCCGTTTCCCTTCAAGGCCGTTATCTTCGATATGGACGGCGTGATCGTCGATACCGAGAAGTTCTACTTCGATGAGCTTGCCGTCATGAGCGACGAGCTGGGGCTCGGTATCACGCTCGAGGAGCGCAAGCGCCAGGTCGGCATGTCGCACCAGGACTTTCAACGCAGTCTGCAGATGTGGGCGGCGCGCGGCGGCTACGGCGAGCTGACCGGCGACGAGGCGGAGGACATCTACAACCGTTGGGCGGCCGGCCGTCCGCGCCCGTATGCCCAGCTGCTCAACCCCGGCGTGCGCGAGACGGTGTCGGCGCTTCACGATATGGGTGTGCGCGTGGCGCTCGCCTCGTCCTCGCCGCTGGCAAACATCCGCGACGTGCTGGCCGCGTGCGGCCTGGCCGATATGTTCGATCCGATCGTGTCGGGCGAGCAGTTCCATCAAAGCAAGCCGGACCCCGAGATCTACCTGCACACGCTCGATGTGCTCGGCCTGCCCGCCGAGGCGTGCTGCTGTATCGAGGATTCCGTTTACGGCATCGCCGCCGGTCGCGCCGCGGGGCTGACGGTCATCGCCAAGCGCGAGGAGCGCTTCGGCTTTTCGCAAGAGGGCGCCGACCGCATCATCGACCAGGTCTCCGACCTGCTCAATGTAAAATAACCCCTGGGGTTATTTTACATTCGCTGCAAAAGAGAAGAGGGCCGAAGCCCCCTTCTCTTCCCTGGACTGAACCGAATCCGCACCGCGCTTACGCCGCCTGACGTATCGGATGGTTGTTCATGTGCGGCTTCGCCGGCGTGGCGTGTAGATGGCGCCCGTCGATGGATGCGAAGCTCGCCGGCGCGCTCGCGACGGGGCGATGCGCCCAGGCGACGGTATCATCCTCGGTGTTCAGCCATAGCGCGATGCGCTTTGCGAGCGCCGGCAGAGCAACCGAAGCCGCCTCGAGCAGGAGATAGACGACGGCAAGCGAGGCGAGCATCCCCGCGAGCGTACCGATTGCATGCAGATCGATCATCATGGACTCCTTTCCTCGTCGCGGTCGGTCCGATGGGTGCCGAGTCCGGCATCTATGTATTCCATACCCGCTGCAGGGCGGAATAAGCGGTGCATTTGGCAAACGCGCGCTATCGCATGTCGAGCAGCCGCGCGCTTCGCGCGGCGATGGATTCTCCGAGCTCCTGGGCGTCGGCACCGCGGATGGCGGCGAGCTCTTCCAGCGTCTGGGCGAGCTCCTGTTCGAGGAGCTGCGCGGAATAGGGGGTATGGTCGCCCGGCGGCGCGTCGGTTTCGAGCAGCAGTGCCCGCTCGGGTATGATTCGTGCGTACTCGCGGCCGCGCTTGGTGGCGAGCATGCGCCCGTTGATGGAGAATAGGCAACCCGCCCGCCGTGCGCGGGTGAGCTCATCGCTCGTTCCGGAAAACCAATGCAGGATGCAGACGGCGTTCGAGACGAGGTCGTGTCGCTCCAGGATGTCGAGGACCGCGGCTGCGGATTGCTCGGCGTGGATCGAGAGGATCCGTCCGTCGAGGGGGTGCTCGGCACAGGCGCGGGCGACGGCCGTGAGGGCAGCGGTTTGCAACGGGGCGCTCGCGCGATGGCGTGCGGAAAAGTCGAGCCCGATCTCGCCGACATAGGGCGTGCTCGCAAGGTACGCGACGAGCTCGTCGATATCGCGCTCATCGCACGTTTCGTCGGTGAGCCACCACGGGTGCAGCCCCGCTCCCACGCGGACGTTGCTCATCCCGGCATAGGCGTCGCGCGCCTTTTCGTAGACGGCGGGCGTGACGGTCACGTCGAACAGAGCGAGTCCGCGCGCGGCGGCATCGCGTGCCACGTCGGGCCCGTTCGCCATCAGATCGAGATGACAGTGCATGTCGACGAGGCGCATGGGTGCTCCTTTCCGTCGGGCTCTCCGTCAGCCGATGCGGGTGCCGTCCGGTCGGATGCGCTCGCATCCGACGCCCGAGATCCGCCTGATCACCTCGCCGGCGATCATCTGGCCCATGATGGGAGGCATGAAGCTCGCGGTGCCGAGCTCGGGCCGGGTACCTGCGGGGTCGGACGCCTGCGCGCGGGCGGGCGGTTCCTCGCACGAATAGAGGACGCGCAGATGGCGTATGCCGCGACGCCGGCATTCCTTGCGGATCACGCGGGAGAGCGGGTCGCGGACCGTGTCGTGGATGTCGGCGATGCGCAGGCATTCGGGATGCAGCTTGTTGGCCGCGCCCATACTGCTGATGAGGGGGATACCGCGCGCCGGCGCGAGTTCGGCGAGCGCGAGTTTGGTCGCGACGGTGTCGATGGCGTCGACGATGTAGTCGATGTGTCCGTCGCAAGCGGAGAGGCAGTCGTCGAGGAGGGCCTCGAGGTTGTCCGGTAGCACGAACGCGTCGCGGGCGATGACGGTGCAGTCGGGGTTGATGTCGGCGATCATGGCGGCCATGGCGTCGACCTTGCGCTGTCCGACGGTGCTGGTAAACGCGATCGCCTGGCGGTTGATGTTGCTCGGTGCGACGACGTCCTTGTCGACGATGACCAGACGCCCGATGCCGCCGCGCGCGAGCGCCTCGATGCAGTTGGAGCCCACGCCGCCCACGCCGAACACCATGACGGTCGCGCGCTGCAGGCGTGCGAGTCCTTCTGCACCCATGATGATGCGGAGTCGATCGGTAGCTGTCTCTGCCATGCGGATGCCTTTCGCGTCTAGACGGTACGGTCACGATTATAGGGGTCCGTGCCGCTTGACGCGACGCTTGGCGAGCGCGCGACGGGGATGGGGCCCTTCTTACCGCGCGCCCCAGTGGTTTCGTCGTGGAGACGGGTGGCGCGTATCGCGTTCGCCTCCGTTATCTGCGACGATGGTCGCATACGTATCAACTGACCCAACAGGGGAGTTCTTCATGGCAGAGTTCATCTACCAGATGTATCAGGCGCGCAAGGCGCACGGCGACAAGGTCATCCTCGACGACGTCACGCTGTCGTTTTACCCGGGCGCCAAGATCGGCGTCGTGGGCCCCAACGGCATGGGCAAGTCCACACTGCTCAAGATCATGGCCGGTATCGAGGAGGTCTCCAACGGCGAGGCGCGACTTACGCCCGGCTACACCGTCGGCATCCTCGAGCAGGAGCCGCCGCTCGACGACGACAAGACCGTCATCGAGAACATCCGCATGGCGTTCGGTGACCTGCTCGCCAAGGTCGATCGCTTCAACAAGATCGGCGAGGAGATGTGCGACCCCGACTGCGACATGGACGCGCTGATGGCCGAGATGGGCAAGCTGCAAGACGAGATCGACGCGGCCGACGGCTGGGATATCGACAGCAAGCTCGGCCAGGCGATGGACGCGCTGCAGTGCCCCGACGCCGACATGCCGGTAAACGTCCTGTCCGGTGGCGAGCGCCGCCGCGTCGCCCTGTGCAAGCTTCTGCTCGAGGCGCCCGACCTGCTGCTGCTCGACGAGCCCACCAACCATCTCGACGCCGAGTCGGTCCTGTGGCTCGAGCACTTCCTGCACAACTATGCGGGTGCCGTGCTCGCCGTCACCCACGACCGCTACTTCCTGGACAACGTCGCCGAGTGGATCTGCGAGGTCGACCGCGGTCATCTGTATCCGTACAAGGGCAACTACTCCACCTATCTGGAGACCAAGGCCGCGCGTATCGCCGCGCAAGGCCAGCGCGACGCCAAGCTCGCCAAGCGTATGGCCGCCGAGATCGAGTGGGTGCGCAGTTCGCCGAAGGCGCGCCAAGCCAAGAACAAGGCCCGTCTGGCCCGCTACGAGGAGATGGAGGCCGAGGCCCGTGCGAGCCAGAAGCTCGACTACACCGACATCCGCATCCCGGTCGGTCCGCGCCTGGGCGCCAAGGTGCTCGAGGTCGAGCACCTGCACAAGGAGTTCGACGGACGCGTGCTCATCGACGACCTGTCGTTCAGCCTGCCGCGCAACGGCATCGTGGGCGTCATCGGCCCCAACGGCGTGGGCAAGTCGACGCTGTTCAAGATGATCATGGGGCTGGAGCAGCCTACCTCCGGCACGATCACGCTGGGTGAGACCGTGAAACTCTCCTATGTCGACCAGGGTCGCGAGGGCATCGATCCCGACAAGTCGCTGTGGGAGGTCGTCTCGGACGGTAACGACATCATGATCGTGGGCGAGTCCGAGGTGCCGAGCCGCGCCTACGTGGCGAGCTTCGGCTTTAAGGGTTCCGACCAGCAGAAGCGTGCCGGCGTGCTTTCCGGTGGCGAGCGCAACCGCCTGAACCTGGCGCTCACGCTCAAGCAGGGCGGCAACCTGTTGCTGCTCGACGAGCCCACCAACGACCTCGACGTCGAGACACTCTCCTCGCTCGAGGCGGCGCTGCTCGAGTTCCCGGGCTGCTCGGTGGTCATCAGCCACGACCGTATGTTCCTCGACCGCGTGGCCACGCATATCCTCGCGTGGGAGGGTACCGACGAGAATCCGGGCAACTGGTTCTGGTTCGAGGGCAACTTCGAGGCCTACCAGGAGAACCGCGTCGCGCGTCTGGGCGAGGACGCCGCCCGTCCGCATCGCATCCGCCGCAAGCTCACCCGCGACTAGCGACGTATCCGCAGTCGACCCAAGCGACGGGGCCGTCTCGAACCATATGGCTCGAGACGGCCCCGTCCTCATTTGTCCCAATATGCGTCCGGCTGGATTATTCGGCGCTATCGATGATCCAAACGGCGCCACCGGGCGTCGTGTTTCGCTTCAGACGGATGGTGACCGCGTGGCGCGCACCGTCACGCGTATAGCCCATGGGGAACGCGATGCGGTTGCGTCCGACCTCGATCGTGCCGCGCAGGCGGGCGATATGGTAGTACTCCGTGAGGATGCCCATGACGTCGGCCCCGTAGGGGAGCAGATACGAAAGTTCGCTCAGAAGATCGGCGGGGCAATAGACGTCGAGCGCGAAGTCGCAGGGGCTGTCGCTCGGGAGGTCGGGCTCCCGCAGGGGGGCGGCGGCGGGAGCGGGCGTCGCCGGAGTAGCCGCTTCGGGAGCTTCGTCCGCTGCCGGTCGGGTCTGTGCGGTTTCCTCGGACGCGGCCGCATCTTCTTCGGTCGCTGCATCCGTGATAGGTTCCGTCGCATTGATCGCGATGCCGGGCGTGGATTCCAACGTCGTCACGCCGGCGTTGGCGTTTTCGGGATCGTAGATCACCGTGAGCGTGATCGCCGGCTGCTCCGGTTCGTCGACGGAGGTCGGCTGCTGTGCGGGGGCTTCCTCCTCGATCGGTGCGTGCTCGCGCTCCGTATCAGATGCTGTTGGCGCATCGTCGGCGACATGATGTGCGGCCTGGTCGGAGGGTTCGGACGCGGACGCGGCGTCAACGTCCGTGTCGACGACCGGCTCGAACGTCGCCTGTCCGTCCGTCTCGCTTCCGTTTGCCGTATCGGCAGTCGCGACCGGCTCGGCCGCGCCATCGGTGGCCGCGATCGCCTCGACTGCGCCGTCTGCGGTCGAGACGGGCTCTGTCGAAGCATCGCCTTCCGCGATCGGCTCGGTCATGCGCTCGTCCGTCGTGTCGTTCGGCTCGGGCTCGTGTGACGTTTCGCGCCTGACTCGTTTCGGTTTTACGGGCTTCAGGCTCTTGTCGGCCTTCTTGCGCTTCCAGGATTTCGCGGAGCCGCCCTGCTTTTGCTTTTCGGGCGCCGCCAGGGCTTCGTCCCAAGCGGGCTGCGCGACGATGGTGGCGTAGATGCGCCCGCCCTTGAACACCTTCAGCTCGACGAAATCGTCGAGTGCCTCGAGCAGGTCGCGCGTGCTATCGAATCCCAGCTCCTCGGCGGTCATCCGGTCGGACGCCAACGCCTCCTCGACATTGGGCATGAGCGTCTGCTTGCCGCATCCGATCTGCTCGGACAGCAAACGGTACAGGTAGATATGGTTTCCGACCGACAGGGTCGGCTTCATCGCGCGCTCGCCCATGGCTCCTCTTTTCCAGATAGTCGTCTGCGTACCATCTTACCATCCGTATGCCACGAAAAAACGGGACCGGGCCGCACGCCGAAGACGCCTGCGACCCGGTCCCGCGAAGACCGGCACGTAAACGGGGGCTACGCACTCGCTCCGTCGGTCGGCACGGTATGCTCGGTTCCGCTGCCATCGGAGGTTCCGGTGTCCGTGCCCGAGGTGGAGCCGCTATCGGACGATGCGCCGCCGCCCGAGCCCTCGGTGCTGTCGATGTCCGTTGTGCCGCCGGCGTCGGTGGCGTCCTCATCGGTGCCCTGGTCGACATCCGTATCACCCGTAGCTCCCTGCTCGCCCGAGACAGGCGTATCCGTGTCGGGTGCCGCATCGGTGTCGGTCTGGGTATCCCCTATGGCCCCGGTCGTGTCGCCGTCGCCGTCATCTGCGCGCACGGCATCTCCCGCGTCGTCGGCAGACGAGGTCCCGTCCACGTGCTGCGCGGTGCTCGGCATGGAAAAGATCGGCTCGGTCTTCTCGCCGATGCCCTGGCCGGCCGTGCCCAGAAGGATCGCGGCGGCGCAGGCGGCGACCGCGACGGTGGCGATGAGCACCGAGAACACGATGACCTTTCGCTGCGTGGCGGCACGCGCCGCGGCCGCGCGAGCGCGGAGCTTGGAGGGGGCTATGCGCGCGTGCGGCGTGGATGCGGTGTCGAGCTGTGCGGTGACGGCCGCGGTGCCGGTGCCGTCGGCGGGGGAGGAGCCGCGCTGGGGGAGCTTCTCGCCGGCAGCCTTGAGGGTCCGGGCGCTCGCATCGAGGAAGCGACGGTACAGCTGCGAGGATACGACGGTGACGACCGAGCTCACGGCGGCGCCGATGATCGAGCCGGCGAGGCCGATGTACGATGCGAGCGCGACGGAGGTCGCCGCCGCGGCGGCGCCGGCGATGATCTGGGCGACGGAGAGCCCGTCGAACAGCTTGGGTTTGATCTGGATGGCCTGCGTCTGACCGATCAGCTCGTCGCGATCTTTGCCGGTGTTGTCGCCGGGACGCTGGTAGATTCTGGTGCGACGTCGGTTCGTGTACGGATCGTTATAAGGTGCCACGGTAGGTGCCTCCATCATGGCCGGGTGCGATGCTGCGGAAATGACGGCCATCGGAGGACGACGGCCGTCAGGTGTGTCCTTTGCATTTTGTACCCGGTCGGGAAAAATAGAAGCCCCTGCGGCAAGAGCACAAAAAGTGGCGACACACAGGGATATCTTGTGGATTTCCCCGCGTGCCTAGAGCACGGGCGCCACATGCCCGGCTGTCCGCCGTTTCGGAGCGAGCGGGGGCATCGGTTTCCAGCTGCGGTCGCGGTACACCTTGCGCGCGTCGCGCATCCCGCGGATGAGCGCGGGGATGCCGGTCGCAAACGACCGGTCGACCATGACAAGACGGATGAGTTCCTTGGAGAGCGTCGCCGCGGTGCCGATCCCGTAGAGCACACGGTGGTAATCCCCGTTGCAGCGCAGGTACCGTGCGGTGTAGCCGCGGTTGCGCATGATGTAGTAGCGGGTGGCGTCGCTCGTCGAGTTGAGCTGGCGTTTGCCGGCGATATCCCAGCTCGATATCGCGCGGGCGCGCCGCAGGATGACGTCGGCCACCACCGCGGTTCGGAAATGCTTGCTCGCAAGGTATCCGTAGACCGCGTCGTCGCCGTAGATGAAGTATCGAGGGTCGGGAAGCCCGATGGCGTCGACGACGCGCCGCGATACCAGGCCGCCCTCGAAGCACAGCTGGTTCGTGGGACGGTATCCCGCCGGACCGAGATCGCTGGTGGCAAAGGGGCTGGGTATGCCGAGCGGCGTGATGAACCGGTACATCCAATAGAACGCGCCGCCGTCGAAATCGAGCCGTGAGCCCTGGATGACGTCGAAGCGTCCTGTCCAGCGGGCAAGCTTGCCGATGGCGTCGGGTTCGCAGGTCACGTCGTCGTCCATGAGCCAAAACCAGCGCGCTCCGAGCCCATAGGCGCAGCGGATGCCCGCCGAGAATCCTCCGGCACCTCCGAGGTTGTCTGCCTGCGGGAAATAGACCGCGCGGCGCGTGCCGCCGCGATCGTCCGGGTCGGACGGGCCCCATGCCGCCTCGAGCCGGGAGTCGAGCTCGTCGACCATGCGCGCGGTGTCCGAGGAGTCCTCGTTGTCCACGACGACGATGCGCCACGGCTTGCCGGCGAGCGATGCGATCGAATCGAGCAGATCGCGGAGAAGCCCCTGTCGCTTATAGGTCACGATGACGATGGAGAGCCGATCGATGTTCGATCGGCGCGCGATCGCGACGCTGGTCTGAGGTTGTTTTCCAAACGAATGCATGGCTATCGCCCGTCTTTCACCATGGACTGCAAAACATCGGGACGCGCTGCCTTCGCGCGAGCGAGGTCCACGGCGCGCCGATGTTTGCCAGTGCGTACCCGGCTCGTGGCACGGCTATCAGAATTCGCCGTTTCACTATCGAAACGTGATGGTTTCTTTAGCTATGTGAAGAGCGCGTGGCAATAGGATGAAGCGGGATTCGGCGCGTGCGCGCCGGGGAACCATGAGCCGAAAAACTACCGGTTCGGTGAGGTTCGATGCGGATGAGGGAACACGATTGCGATGACGAAAGGCTTGCGGAATCACCTGCTCCGGCGCTTTCGTTGCTCATGCCTATCTACAACATGGAGCGCTACCTGCCCGAAAGCCTTGCCTCGGCCTGCGCCCAGACGCTTTCCGATTTCGAGATCGTCTGCATCGATGATGGGTCGACCGACGGCTCGGCGGCGGTTATCGATGAGTTCGCGCGCCGTGACGACCGCATCCGCGTGATCTCGAAGGCCAATTCGGGGTACGGCGATTCCATGAATCGAGGGCTCACTGCCGCGCGCGGTGTCTACATCGGCATCCTCGAACCCGATGATGTGCTGTATCCCGATAGTCTTCGGCTCCTGTACGACACGGCGCGCAGGACCGACGCCGACATCGTCAAGGGCAATTTCGACCGGTACTGGGCGCGGCCGCGCGAGCGGGTCGAGTTCTCCGAGGTCGTCGATGCCGCCCGCTGCGATGCCGCCGTGTGTCCGCGCAAAGATCCGTTCATCTTTTACGAGCAGCCTTCCATCTGGTCGGCCGTATATCGTCGCGCCTTCTTGGAGCAAGCGGGTATCCGGTTTTTGCCGACGCCCGGCGCGTCGTTCCAGGACTGCTCGTTTGCCTTCAAGGCGTTGGCGGCCGCCGATCGTGTGACCTATGTGCACGACGCGGTGCTGCGCTACCGCCAGGACAACGAAGGATCCTCGGTGCACGCGTCCGACAAGGTCTTTTGCGTCTGCGACGAATATGCCGAGGTCGAGCGGTGGATCGTGCGGGTTTTCGAGCCTCGACACGGGTCGGACGAGGCGGCACGGCTTCTTCGAATCGCCCAGGTCGCTAAGTACGATTCGTATCTGTGGAGCTACGTACGTCTGGCGCCCGAGTACCGCGAGATGTTCCTGACGCGCATGGCACGGGAGTTTGCGCACGCGATCGACCGAGGGTGGTTCGCGCTTGACGACTTGAAGCCTTGGAAACGCGCCAATCTCGAGGCGATCATGTGCGATCCCGCCGCGTGGGTGCGCCGCAACGCCGCGTACGCCGGGGCGGGTCCGGCGGGACGTGCTTGGCACTACCTGCGGCTTGGCGGCCTCGGTCTGCTCGCCGCATATGCGCGGGACAGGTTGCGCCATGGGTAGCGGGGCCAACGCGACGGATTCGCGCACGGCCGAGCCGATCTTCTCGATCATCGTGCCGGTTTACAACACGGAACGGACGCTGCCGGCCTGTCTTGACTCCATCCTGGCGCAGACGTTCGCGGATATCGAGGTCGTGTGCGTGGACGACGGCTCGCCCGACGCCGCGGCGGACGTGCTGGCAACCTACGCCTCCCGCGATCCCCGCATGCGCGTGTTGCGTCAGCCGAACGCCGGTCTCTCGGCGGCACGCAACGCCGGAATGCGCGCGGCATGCGGCCGCTACCTCGTGTTTGTCGATTCGGACGACACAATCGAGCCCATCCTGTGCGAGCGCGTGCTCCAGGCGTTCGAATCCGACGAAGCCGTCGATGCCGTGACGTTCGGGGCGGTGTGCGAGCCCGAGCGGCTCGCGTCGGCGCGCATCCGCATGCTGCTGAGCCCTGTGGATACGGTGTATCGCCGGTTCGATCCCGCGCTGCTGTTCTCGGCTCATGCGCAGCCCTATGCGTGCCGCGTGGCGCTGTGCGCATCCTTTGTCCGCAGATGGGGGCTCACGTTCGACGAATCGCTGCGTTTCGCCGAGGACGTGCCGTTTCTGTTCACCGTCTATCCGCTGGCTCGGACCACGGTGCTCATCTCGGACAAGCTCTATCGCTACCGCATGCAGGAGGGGTCGCTCACGCACGATTTCAACGAACGCTCGTCGTGCGAGCGTAAGCTGGCACAGCACCTTGACGTGTTGGGGAGCATCTTCAGGGAGTGGGAGGTTCGCGGCGTCCGCCCGTCCTGTGCGCCCGAGATGGTGACCTGGTGCTTGGACTTCACGCTGTTCGACATCGTGAGGGCATCTGGGCGGTGTGCGGCTTCAAGCGTCCGCCGCCTTGCGGCCATGCTCGAGCATGCGTTCGGCCCGAACTGGGTGGAGCTGCCGGCGCACCCGGCAGTGCGTTGCGCCGCCTGCGCCGTGGCAGCTGCCGATGGGGATGCGCTTCGCGTGAGCCGTATCGGGTTGGTTCGCTTCTTCGTTGCTACGCGCGGCCTTGCGGCCTGTATCGAGCGGGTTTTAGGACGATAGTGGGACGGACCTTACGTTGCCGTGCCCGGAATCGGATGTTTCCGTCTAGCTCTCGCCTTTCGTTTCGATGGCGTGTTACAAAATCGATGAGTTTCTAGTTAATTCGGAGGCCGCGCTGGTCTATACATAATGTTTCTTATATTGTGAGTCGACCGATGACCGTCCAAGATTTTGCTGCAAGATATCTTATATAAAGAACTAGATATCCATCTGACAGTCTTCTTACCCGATGTCTCATGCAGGCTCGTTTGCTCGCGCGATTTCAACTAGAAACTATCGTATTTTGGAACCAGAGCCGGAACTGAACGATCCGGCTCGTACGGTGCGGCATTGCTCATGCATAATTTGATTGCTCTAAGCCCGTTGCATGTATATTAACGCGGCGATCCTTCCATAGGTTCCCAGAAATGATGTGATGCGGTTGGGCCGTTGTGTTCTGAGAGCGTATCCGGAGTTCGCCATCGCCGGTATTTCCCGTTCTAAGCGGAAGCCCGATCAAAGCGCTCGGGTTGCGGCCACCCTGTGAGCGGCTACAATTACGGGCAGGGATACACGTAAAGGAGCGAGCATGGACCAGCAGACCTTCACACGTCCTGACGGCGGGGCGGCCCAGATGGCCGAGGATGGTTTTTTCCGCATCGCCGCGGCGACGCCTAAGATTCGCGTGGCCGACGTCGAGGCGAACGCCACGGCGGCGCTTGCCTGCATCCAAGAGGCGGCACGGCAAGGCGTCGGCGCCCTCGTGCTGCCCGAGCTCAACCTGACCGGGTATACCTGCGCGGACCTGTTCTTGGACCGCACGTTGCTGCGCGCCTGCGAGCACGCCGTGGAGCGGCTGCTCGACGAGACGCGCGAGCTGCCGATCCTGTTCACGCTCGGCGTTCCCGTCGCGTACGAGGAGTCCCTGTTCAACTGCGTCGCCGTGTGCTGCGCAGGTCGCCTGCTGGGTCTTACCGTCAAGCGCAACCTGCCCACGTACAGCGAGTTCTACGAGCGCCGCTGGTTCGCACCCGCGCCGATCAACCCCATGCGTCCCATCCGCTACGCGGGCCAGGAGCCCGTGTCCATCGGGTGGGGTACCGTCTACCGGTGCGTTGACGCCGGTCTTGAGGACGTGGCGATCGGTGTGGAGGTCTGCGAGGACCTGTGGGTGCCCGCTCCGCCTTCGATCGACATGGCGGTGAGCGGTGGCGCGACCATCATCCTCAACGCGTCGGCCTCCGACGAGGTGATCGGCAAGGCGGAGTACCGTCGCGACTTGGTATGCGGGCAGTCCGCGCGCCTGTACTGCGCCTATGCGTATGCCGATGCGGGCGAGGGGGAGTCCACGACCGATCTGGTCTTCGCCGGCGAGAACCTCATCGCCGAAAACGGCGGCCTCGTCGCCCGTACCGACCTGTTCACCTGCGACATGGCCGTGGCCGACGTCGACCTCGACCGTCTGCTCGCCGAGCGTCGCCGCTGCACCACGTGGGAAAAGCCGGCGTTCGCCCATGGTGCCCGCGGCGTCGTCGACTTTTCCTATCTGGGTGCCGCCTGCGTCGCCGGAGAGGACCGCCCCGCCGCGGTGCCACAGCTCATGCGCTCCGCACTCGCGTGCGATCGCGTCTTTGCCCGCACCCCCTTCGTTCCCGCCGATCGGGGTGATCTTGCCGAGCGCTGCGAGACGATCTTCGGTCTGCAGGCGGCGGGCCTCAAGACGCGCCTTGCCCATACCGGCACCGAGCACGCCGTCATCGGCCTGTCCGGCGGCCTCGATTCCACGCTCGCCCTGCTCGTCACCGTGCGCGCCTTCGATGCCCTCGGTTTGGCGCGTACCGGCATCACCGCCGTCTCCATGCCGGGGTTCGGCACGACGGGGCGCACCAAGGGCAATGCCGAGACGCTCGCTCGCGCCCTCGGCGTGGATTTCCGCGAGATCTCGATCCATGCTGCGGTTGAGCGGCACTTCTCCGATATCGGGCACGATCCGGCCGTCACCGACGTCACCTACGAGAACAGCCAGGCCCGCGAGCGCACGCAGATCCTCATGGACCTCGCCAACGAGCTCGGAGGCTTCGTGATCGGCACCGGCGACCTGTCCGAGCTCGCCCTCGGCTGGGCCACGTACAACGGCGACCATATGAGCATGTACGCGGTGAACGCGAGCGTTCCCAAGACGCTCGTGCGACATCTCGTGCGCTATGCGGCAGGTCTGTACGGCGGCAAGATCGAGGAGACCCTGCTCGATATCCTGGACACGCCCGTCTCGCCCGAGCTGTTGCCGCCGACCGGCGACGGCCAGATCGCGCAGAGGACCGAAGACCTCGTGGGGCCCTACGAGCTGCACGACTTCTTCCTGTATCATCTGCTGCGCTTCGGCTTTACGCCGGGCAAGATCTACCGCATGGCGTGCCGCTCGTTTGCCGGCGAGTACGACGAGCGCACCGTGTGGAGCTGGCTGCGTGTGTTCTACCGGCGCTTCTTCGCCCAGCAGTTCAAGCGCAGCTGTCTGCCCGACGGTCCCAAGGTGGGCTCGGTCACGCTCAGCCCGCGCGGCGATTGGCGCATGCCGTCCGATGCGAGCGCACGTCTGTGGCTCACCGAGATCGACGAGCTCGAGCCCGTATCCTGATAGGGCGTGTCCGGCGCACGGCGTCCCGTCCGACCATCCCGTTGAAACTTTCTACGTAGAGGAGCTATACCCATGCAGTTCTCAAAGCGGCTCGACCAGTTCGGCGACGAGGTGTTCGCCTCGCTCAACCAGCGTCGTCTCAAGCTCGAGGTGGAAGGCCGCACGATCTACAACCTGTCGGTCGGCACGCCGGATTTCGCCCCGTACGACCATGTGGTCGAGGCGCTTCGCTCCGCGGCATCCGAGCCGGCCGAATGGAAGTACAGCCTGGGTGACCTACCCGAGCTCAAGCAGGCGGTGTGCGACTACTACGCGCGCCGTTTCGGTGTCGAGGGCATCACGCCCGACATGGTCGCCAGCTGCAACGGCACGCAGGAGGGCGTGGGTCATCTGGGGCTCGCGCTGCTCGATCCCGGCGACACGGTGCTCGTGCCCGATCCGTGCTACCCGGTGTTCGAGGCGGGCGTGAAGATCGCCGGCGGCGAGCTCGCGTACTATCCGCTCAACGCCGAGCACGACTTTTTGCCGTATGTTGCCGGTATCGATCCCGAGGTGGCCGATCGCGCCAAGTACATGATCGTGTCCCTGCCCGCCAATCCCGTGGGCAGCGTGGGCACGCCCGAGCTCTACGAGGAGATCATCGCCTTCGCGCGCGAGCACGACCTGCTGATCGTGCACGATAACGCCTACTCCGACATCGTGTACGACGGTCCACACGGCGGCAGCTTCCTGAGCTATCCGGGTGCGCTCGAGGTGGGCGTCGAGTTCTTCTCGCTGTCCAAGTCCTTCAACGTGACCGGCGCGCGCATCGGCTTCATCGTCGGCCGCGCGGATGTCGTGGCGGCGTTCGCCAAGCTGCGCGGTCAGATCGACTTCGGTATGTTCTTCCCGATCCAGCGCGCCGCGATCGCCGCGCTTACCGGCCCGCTCGACGAGGTCGAGGCGCAGCGGCTCAAGTACCAGCAGCGCCGTGACGCACTCTGCGACGGCTTGGAGCGCATCGGATGGGAGCGGCCCAACGCCCACGGCACGATGTTCGTGTGGGCCAAGCTGCCCGGCGGGCGTACCGATTCCATGGCGTTTTGCGAGGAGCTCATGGAGCGCGCCGGCGTGATCGTCACCCCGGGTGCGAGCTTCGGTCCGCACGGTGAGGGCTATGTGCGCATGGCGCTCGTGCTGCCGCCCGAGGGCCTGAAAGCCGCGGTCGACGCCATCGAGGCCGCCGGCATCTAAACATCCGACATGGGTCAGTTGGGGACGTATCCCGTCCAGCCCTTTTTGCGCTTACCGGCGCCTCAAATGGGTTGGACCGAACACGTCCCCAACTGACCTATATTGCGACGGGCGATGTGTGCGTCCCGTGTAATTGTTACAAGTGCAGTAGGAATAAAGCCCCGCCCGTCTGGTGTCGGCGAAACGGGATATATTCAACACCGTGGTACACAGACCGATCAACCTGGATAAGGGGTGCACATCATGGTCGATAACAGGAAGGTCGCCGTCGTCGGATGCGGGTTCGTCGGGTCGTCCTCGGCGTTCGCGCTCATGCAGAGCGGGCTGTTCTCGGAGATGGTCCTCATCGACGTCGATCGCGCTCGCGCCGAAGGGGAGGCGCTCGACATCAGCCACGGCTCGCCGTTCGCCGCCCCCATGCGGATCTACGCCGGCGACTATCGCGATGCCGCCGATGCGGCGATGATCGTCGTGACGGCGGGCGCCGCGCAGAAGCCCGGCGAGACGCGCCTCGACCTGGTGAACAAGAACGTCGCGATCTACCGCAGCATCATCCCGAACATCCGCGAGGTGGGCTTCGAGGGCATCCTGCTCATCGTGTCCAATCCCGTCGATGTGCTCACGTACGCGGCCATGAAGATGTCCGGCCTGCCCGAAAGCCGGGTGATCGGATCGGGCACGGTGCTCGACACCGCTCGCCTGCAGGAAGCGCTCGGCGCGCATCTGGGTGTCGATCCGCGCGACGTGGAGGCCTATATCATCGGCGAGCACGGCGATTCGGAGCTCGCGGTCTGGTCGAGCGCCGATGTCGCGGGCGTTCCGCTCAAGGACTTCTGCGAGATGCGCGGTCACTTCGACCACGAGCAGGCCGAGCGCCGCATCGCCGACGAGGTCCGCAACGCCGCCTACGAGATCATCAAGCGCAAGCACGCGACCTACTACGGCATCGCGATGTCGGTCACGCGGCTGTGCACGGCGATCATGCGCGACGAGAAGTGCGTGCTGCCGGTCTCCAGCCTGATGGTGGGGGAGTACGGCCTGTCCGACATCTGCATCTCGATGCCCACGATCGTCGGTCGCGACGGCATCGAGTGCCGCGTGCCGATCTCGCTGGACGACGATGAGTTCGGCGAACTGCACCGTTCGGCGGCCGCGCTGTCGGATGTGATCGACCGGGCGGGGCTTCGCTAGATCCGCGCCGTCCCCTAACCGCCCGTCGCATGGTCCTCTGTGGTGCGCGGCGGCCCCATGGCCGCAGCGTGCCTCGCGTCATGCCATATCGCGCCGGCAAACAGGCTGCATTTCGCCATGATGCGTTCCTTGTTCGTACAAGATGCACGCGATAGAATGACCTCGTAGCGAACGCGTGGAACAGGAGGTCATCATGGTCGATCAGGCGCGTGACTGGTGGAAGCAGGCGGTCGTGTACCAGGTGTATCCGCGTAGCTTCCGCGATGCCGACGGGGATGGTCTGGGGGATATCCGCGGCGTCACGACGGAGATGGATTACCTCGAGCGTCTCGGTATCGACGCCATCTGGCTCTCCCCGTTCTATCCGTCCGAGCTTGCCGATGGCGGCTACGACGTGATCGACTATCGCGACGTCGATCCGCGCTTGGGCACCCTCGTGGATTTCGATGATATGGTCGCCGCGGCGCACGCACGCGGCATCAAGGTCATCGTCGATATCGTCCCCAACCATACCTCGAATCGTCATCGGTTCTTCCAGGCGGCGCTCGCGGCTGGACCCGGTTCCCCCGAGCGCGATCGCTATATCTTCCGTCCCGGCCGCGGCGAACATGGCGAGCTGCCTCCCAACGGCTGGAAGTCCTGCTTCGGCGGTTCGGCCTGGGAGCGCGTCGAGGATGGGGAGTGGTACCTGCATCTGTTTGCCAAAGAGCAGCCCGATCTCAACTGGAAGCACCCCGATGTGCACGAGGAGTTCAAGACGACCCTGCGCTTCTGGTCCGATCGCGGGGTGGATGGATTCCGCATCGATGTCGCGCATGCGCTCGCCAAGGATCTGGAGAGCCGGCCGCTCGATGAGCTCGACCAAGATCCGCGTCAGGGCGAGGGTAACGTATCCAACCCGCTTTGGGACCGCCCGGAGGTGCACGACATCTACCGCGAATGGCGCCGGGTCTTCAACGAGTACGAACCGCCGCGGTTCGCAGTCGCCGAGGCGTGGGTCGCCCCCGAGCATCAACGCTTCTACGCGTCGCCCGACGAGCTGGGTCAGGTGTTCAACTTCGAGTTCGCAAAGGCCGACTGGTTCGCGGCGGACTTCCGCCGCGCGATCGAAGAGGGCCTGTCCTGCGCCGAGCTGTCCGGCTCGACAAGCACCTGGGTGCTGTCGAACCACGACGTGCCGCGCCATGCGACGCGCTACGGCTTGCCGCAGGTCAAGGCGACCGTGCACCACCAGTTCGTGACCGATTGGCTGCTGCGCGACGGTGCGACCTATGTAGAGGATCGCACGCTGGGCACGCGCCGCGCCCGTGCCGCCTTGCTCATGGAGATGGGGTTGCCCGGGTCGGTCTACATCTATCAGGGTGAGGAGCTCGGCCTGTTCGAGGTCGCCGATATCCCGTGGGACCGTCTGGAGGACCCGCAGGCGCGCCGCACCGCCCATGGGGATGCGATCAAGGGCCGCGACGGCTGTCGCGTCCCGCTGCCGTGGGCTGCATCCGACATGCCGAAGCCCGCCGCATGGAACGAGGCGTTCGGTGAGGGGATGACCGGTTCGTTCGGTTTCTCGGCGCCGCAGGCCGGCATGTCCCGCGCCGACGCCTCCGCAGCGCCGCATCTGCCGCAACCGCGCTGGTTCGCCGACCACGCCGTGGACGTCGAGACGGACGATCCCACGTCGATGCTGTCGTTCTACCGTCGTGTTCTCGATCTTCGTGCGCGACTGCTCACGGTGACAGGTGACACGTCGCTTTCGTGGGTTCCCGCAGGAGAGCTCGGCCCGACGCCCGATCAGGTCATCGCCTATCGCCGCCCCGTCGCGTGCGGCAAGACGTTCACCTGCATCGTGAACTTCGGCGCCCAGGCGGTGCCGGCCCCCGAGGGAGAGCTGCTCATGGCATCGGACGACCTGTCCTTCGGTCGCATCCCACAGGATTGCGCTGCGTGGTTCCTTGTCTGACCTCTCGCATGCACATGCGCGCTATCATGGAACGCGTTGGGATCGAATACGGATGGGACGGCGATGGCGGTGCAGGGTGATGAGCGGGATACGCGCCCGTCGGAAGAGGTTGCGGATGCTGCGGTGCACGCGACGGCTGCATCGGGTCCTTCCGAGCGCTCTTCTGACCCGGTAGGCTCATCGCAACGTGCGGAGTCCGCGGGTGCGTCGCAGCCCGACGCGCCCGCGGACGATTCCCGTACCGGCGTGCTCGCCACGATCGTGGCCAAGCTTCCGTTCGGTACGGCGTCGTCTAAGGAATCCGAAGCTCACGATACCGAGCCTCAGCACGGGGACGACGATGCGTCGCCGTCGTCGACGGCAAAGCCCGGTTCCTTTCTGACGTACGCCCAGACGGCGCTCGATCCCTTTACCAAGCGCCCGCTGTGCGAACTCGACAGCCTCGTGTTCTCCTGGTTGGCGTACTATCGGCTTTCCGCCCCGCTTCGTCATGCGCGCACGCGCGAGGGCATCGCCTTGCACGAGCTGCTGCGCGCGGAGGATTTCGAGTCCATGTTCGGCACCAGCTGGGACCCCGAGGGAAGCCGCGAGCTCCTGTTCGCCGTGTGCGCGAGCCCGCGCTTCCGCGATGCGCGCCTGACCTGTTTTGCCTTCAAGACCGATAAGGCATCGGCCGAGCAGTTCGCCGCGATGACGTTCACGCTGCCCGGCGGGGGCGCCTACATCGCGTTTCGAGGGACCGATTCGACGCTCGTCGGCTGGCGCGAGGACTTCGACATGGCCTCGCGTTGCCCGGTGCCCTCGCAGCGCGAGGCGCGCGCGTACGTGGAGCGTGTGGCGTCCCGTGTGGATGGGCCGCTCTACCTCGGCGGTCACTCCAAAGGCGGCAACTTGGCCGTATATGCCGCCGCGACGGTGCCCGCGTCCGTCCAAGACCGCATCGTGCGCGTGTTCTCGCACGATGGGCCGGGGTTCGACCGGGCGCTGGTGGAGGGCGACGGGTATACGCGGATCCGCGACCGCGTGGACAAGACCGTCCCCAAGTCCTCGATCATCGGCCTCATCATGGATACCGAGCGCGATTTTACGGTCGTCGAGAGCGGCGGCATCTCGGTGCTGCAGCACAATCCCTTCCTGTGGGAGGCCGACGGCTGCGAGTTCCGGCGCGCCGACGGCCTGTCGGCGAGCTCGCGGTATTTCGGGGCGACGGTTGCCGATTGGATGGACCGCTTCACACCCGAGGAACGCGGTGCCTTCATCGCGACCCTGTTCGACGTGCTCGGCGTGACCGGCGCGCAGCGTTTCGCCGACATCCGCGATTCCTGGCGCACGAGCCTGCCAGCCATGCGCGATGCCGCGGAATCGCTCGCGCCCGAGCAGCGCGCGTTCGTCATGGACGTGCTCAAGGCGCTCGTCCGGGTGGCGACGATCGACCGTGTCCTCGATGCCTCCTCGTCGCTCGTCGAGTCGCTGCTGCCGTCGCATGAGGAGGAGGACGACGCTACGGCGTGATGCGCCGTGCCGGTTCCCGTGTCGCGTCGGCTTGGTATACTTTGCACGCCCGATCGACGCGAAGGAGACCCCTGCATGAAGATCAACCATGCCATCCTGCATATTCTGGATTTCGATTCCGCGGTGAACGTCATGAGCGCCCGCGAGCTCGATCTCGACACGCGCGCCGTCCGCTCGTTCGTGACGTCGCATCTGCGCCGTGCCCGCACGAGCGCGGACAACAAGCGCGGGTCGTTTGCCGAGAGCAGCGCCTTTGCCGCCGAGCTCAAGGCGTTCCTGTTCGGCGACCGCGACTTCATCGACCTATCGCAGCAGATCGCCGAGTTCTTCGCCGGCGAGCTCGCGAAAGCCGACAAGGCGGAGTCGACCGACATCCTGGTGGCGGACTTCGACGACGATGACGACGTGCGGTGGTTCGCGATCCTGCTCATGGGCAGCCGTATGGCGTTCATGCACGAGGTGGCGCGCGAGGGCGGCGAGGTGCGCAACGACATCGCGCGCCATTACGCCATCCTGCCGAGCCCGTCGCAGAAGGTGTCGAGCTACGCGCTCGTGCGCGCCAGCTCGATGGAGATCTTCTACCAGGACAAGAAGCGCAAGATCGCCGGCGAGGACACGATGATCATCCCCGATGGGCTGCTGCAGTGCTCCACGGGCGTGTCGGGCAAGGAGGTCATCGAGACCGTGACGCGCATCGTGGCCGAGGTCGCCGAGGAGCATGGCGCCAATACCGCCGTCGCCCTCGCGCGCGCCAAGGAGGTCGTGTGCGAGCGCGTGGAGGAGGACGAGGAGATCGCCCCGTGGGACCTTGCCGACGAGATCTTCGAGGACGAGCCGGCGATGCGCGAGCGATTCGAGACGCAGATGCGCGAGGAGCGGCTGCCCGAGCACGTGCCGGTCGAACGCGTCCAAGTGGAGCGCGCGGCGGTGCGCAACCATAAGATCCGCACGGACACGGGCATCGAGATCACCTTCCCCGCCGAGATGCTGCGCAACACCGAGTACGTGCAGTTCGTCAACGAGCCCAACGGTCTGATCTCGATCGAGCTCAAGAACATCGGGAGCATCGAGAACCGCTGATGCGACCATGCGGCGGGGTGGTGCCGGGTGCCGCCCCGTCATATGGCGTCGGCAAGCGGTAGGCGCGCCTGATCCCGACGTCCCGTTCTACGGCAAGAAAAACGCCCCGTGGTCCATCGGAACCACGGGGCGTTGCCGTTGCGATGCGTCGCGGAGGTTACTCGGCGGCGTTCTCGTAGCCCTCGAGCTTGGAGGTGCAGTGCGGGCAACGGGTGGCGTCGTCGGCGATCTCCTGCTTGCAGAAGGGGCAGGTGCGCGGCGCAGGTGCGGCCTCCTCCTCGGCCTGCTTGGCGAGACCGGCCTTCTTGATGGCCATCTCCTTGAGGTCGTTGAAGGTGTTCATACCCTTGATGATGGCGAACACGGCGACGGCGGTGATCAGGAAGCTGATGACCGCGGAGATGAAGGCGCCGAAGTCGACGGTCTGGCCGTTGAGGACCAGCGAGAGGCCCTTGACCTCGGGGCTGCCGCCGATCGCGGAGATGAGGGGCTGGATGATGGTCGAGACGAGCGAGTTCACCACCGAGGTGAACGCGCCGCCGATGATGACACCGACGGCGAGGTCGACGACGTTACCGCGGCTGATGAACTCGATGAATTCCTGGATGATGCTTTTCTTGTCCTGCGCCATGGTGCTCCTTTTGCAATACAGGGTGGGTGAAAAAACCAAACGCTCATTATGACGCGTCGACGCGTGGAGGCTAGACGGTTCAACCGATAGGTGAAGACGCGCGTCAACAGCTTGGCGTCATGGAAAAGCGGCGGCCCTGCAGGAGGGCCGCCGCTTCATGGGGTTGCATGCGGCAGGGGTCTGTCGAACCGCGTGCTCCTATTCGTCGCCGAAGCTGATGCCGAGCGCCTTGGCCTCACGGATGAGGTCGCATTCGGGGTCGACGTACTTGAGCTTGCCGGCGACCTCGGACAGCGGCACGCGCGTCATCCTGCCACCGATCTGGGAGATCATGTAGCCATACTCGCCGGCAAGGCACCCGAGCGCCGCCTCGGCGCCGCACTGCGTGGCGAACACGCGATCCTGCGCATCGGGCTCGCCGCCGCGCTGCGTGTGACCGGGGATGGCGACGCGGGTTTCGCGACCGGTCTTGGCCTCGATCTCCTTGGCGATGTCGTAGACGATGGAGGGAGAGGTGCGCTCGGCGACCTTCTTCTTGTACTCCTTCTTGGACAGCTTCGCGTCCTCCTTGGAGATGGCGCCCTCGGCGACCGCCACGATGGTGAAGCGGCTTCCGCGCTCCATGCGGCGCTCGATGGTGTTGATGACGTTTTTCATGTCGAACGGGATCTCGGGGATCAAGATGACGTCCGCACCGCCGGCGACGCCTGCGTACAGCGGGATCCAGCCGACCTTGTGACCCATGATCTCGATGACGAAGACGCGGCCATGCGAGCTGGCGGTGGTGTGGATGTTGTCGATGCACTCGGTGGCGACCTCCACCGCGCTCGAGAAACCGAAGGTCCGCTCGGTGCCCCAGGTGTCGTTGTCGATGGTCTTGGGCAGCGCGATGACGTTCAGGCCTTCCTGCGACAGGCGGTTCGCCGTCTTGGTCGAGCCGTTGCCGCCCAGCATGAACAGGCAGTCGAGTCGGAGCTTATGGTAGGTCTGCACCATGGCGGGGACCTTCTCGACGCCGTCGGCCTCGGGGGTGTCGAGCATCTTGAAGGGCGTACGGCTGGTGCCCAAGATCGTGCCGCCGCGCGTGAGGATGCCGCTGAAGTCGTGCGGCGTCATGACACGGAAGCGGCTGTAGATGAGTCCCTGGTAGCCATCCTCGAATCCGTAGATCTCAAGGCCGTCCTTGCAGTTGTTCTCGAGCGTCTTGACGATACCGCGCATGGTGGCGTTGAGCGCCTGGCAGTCGCCACCGCTCGTGAGAAGGCCGATCCTCAGCATGGAAATCCCCCCATATCGATTCGGTTGATTCTGCACCGTAGGAAGTGTAGCGCAACGTATGGCCCGCGGTGTCGTGGGTCTGTAAAGTTATCCCATGGCGATGCAGATGTATTGCATATGGGTATGCGGTGGTCCGGCGCGTCCGGTCCCGTGAGGCCGGCGGTTGGGACCGGGCAAAGACGCGGCGGCTCGATCCGCGTGGCGCCGGTCGAACGTGGTATCCTGCTAGATTAAGGCAAACAGCGCGGTGTCAGCGCGAACGATGGGGAAGGCTGGGCTATGAAGGAACTCGAGGATCGCATCCGTCAAGACGGTATCGTCAAGGCTGGAAACGTGCTCAAAGTGGATGCGTTTCTCAACCATCAGTGCGACGTCGAGCTGTTCGACCATATGGGCGCCGAATGGGCCCGTCTATTCGAGGGCGCGAACATCAACAAGATCCTGACGATCGAGGCCAGCGGTATCGGTATCGCCTGCATCGCCGCGCAGCATTTCGGCAACGTGCCGGTCGTCTTCGCCAAAAAGGCCCAGTCCATCAATCTGGACGGCGAGCAGTACGCCACGACCATCTACTCGTTCACCAAGAAGCGCGAGTATCCGGTGATCGTCGGCCGCCGCTTCCTCAACCCCGACGACCACGTGCTGATCATCGACGACTTCCTGGCCAACGGCTGCGCGCTCGAGGGCCTCATCACCATTGTCGAGAGCGCCGGTGCCACCGTCGAGGGTATCGGTATCGCCATCGAGAAGGGTTTCCAGGGCGGCGGCGACAAGCTGCGCGAGCGCGGCTACCACGTCGAGAGCCTGGCGCGCCTGGTCAGCATGGACTGCGAGACCGGCGAGCTCACGTTCGCCTAACGGGGACGTTCCACCCTCTGCTTGGAATCGAATAGGTCCGCGTGGGCATGCTGCCGCGCGGATGGTCGAATGCGCCGTCGCGCGTGTCCTATCGCGCCGGCTTGAGGACGTCGAGCTCGGCGGCTAGGCACGTCACCGTGGCGCGCGTCGCCTCGATGCGCTCACCGTCCGCTTGGATGGGATAGTCCGCCTCGTCGAAGTCGAGCTCGACGTGCGTCGTCCGTTGGGCGTGGATGAGGTTCGAGCCCAGATGGTGCCCGTCTTTCGCGGACAGGAACAGCGGCAGGGCGATGACGCGCGGCGCCGGTCCGCTCGCGTAGCAGATGTCGAACAGACCGTCAGCCGGATCGGCGTCCGGGCAGATCCGATAACCCGATCCGTAGGTCGGGCCGAGCTGGATGGCGAAGATCAGCGTGCGGATTCGCTGCGGCTCGGCGTCGCCGATCGTCACCGTGGCGGGGTAGTCGCGGTAGCGCAGCCCGAAGGTCCGCAGCCCGCTCAGCGTGTAGAGCGGCGCCCCGCGCAGTCCGGTGGAGGTGCGAAGCGTGTAGGTTCCCAGCCCGATCGCCGCGTCGAGTCCGAACGAGCACGTCTCGACGAAGTACTCGACGCGTCGAGCGCTCGATGGCCCCTGCGCCGGCGCATACTCCACGCGCCCGACGTCGAACGGCGTCCTTTCGCACGTGAGGACGCGGGCGAGATCGGTGTCGCAGGAGACCTCCGGGATGCCGAGCGTCTTCGCGAAATCGTTGCCCGAGCCCACGGGCACGACGCCGAGCGCGGGGCGGCTGTCGCGCTCGATGTGCATCAGCCCGTTCGCCACCTCGTGGATGATGCCGTCGCCACCGACGGCGAGCACGCTGTCGAACCGCGCGGCGTCGGCGGCGAGTTCGATGGCGTGGCGCGGCCCCTCGGTGCGCACGAGCTCGAATCGATCCCGGCCATGCAGGTACATGCTCAAAAACCGCTGGAGTCGCTCGCCGACCTCGCCGGCGGCGCCCGACTGGGCGGCGGGGTTCACGATGATGAGGGTGCGCCCGAGGTCGCTTTGCTCGATCATGCGTCGTCACGCTCCTGTCCGGTCGTTTGGTCGCGATGGTGCTCGATGGCCGCCTCGACGGTCGTCCCCGCGTCATCGGCGAGCGAGCGCCGTTTAGGCGTCACGATGCGCTGTGCCGGGTAGACCCCGCGATGGCCCGCCACCAGGTAGCTCACGAAGGCGACGATGACGAAATAGGGTGCCGCCTGTCCGCCGAACATGTCGACGGACAGCATGATGGTGGTGATGGGCACGTTGAGTGCGGCGCCGAACACGCCGATCATCCCGAGCGCCGCCATGAAGCTCGGCTCGACGCCCGTGCTGGTGCCGATCCAGCCTCCCAGCGACGCGCCGATACCGAACAGCGGTGTGACCTCGCCGCCCTGGAAGCCGGCTCCCAGCGTGAGCGCGGTCATGACGAGCTTCGCCGCGGCGTCAAGCGGCGTCGTGGCGCCTTCGAAGCCCGCGCCTACGAGCCATTCCGACAGGCCTCCGTAGCGGGTGAGCCCGAAGGCGAGGTAGACGGCGAGCAGCACGAGCGAGCCCACGAGCGCGGCGACGAGGTAGTTGGTGAAGCGCGCGGCGTAGAAGCGCTTGACGGTGCGGATGGCGAGCGAGAAGAAGCGCGCCACCAAACCGAAGACCACGGCGGACACGACGACGAGCGCGACGGTGGCGGGCTCCATGGCGGGCACCGCGGCGATGGCGTTTTTCGCGTGCGCGATGCCGAGCAGGCGCGCCACGCCGTCGCCGGTGAACGAGGCGACGAGGCAGTAGATACCGGCGCTGTAGTTGAGCTTGCCGATCGTGCACATCTCCATGCCGAAGAACGCGCCGGCGAGCGGCGTTCCGAACACGCCGCCGAAGGCGGCGGAAATGCCGGCGAGCATGAGGTCCTGGCGTTCGCGGCCGTCGAGGTGGAACAGGCCGGCGACGTTGCTCGCGATCGTGCCGCCGATCTGCACGGCGGTGCCCTCACGGCCCGCGGAGCCTCCCGCGAGGTGCGTGGCGACCGAGCAGACGAAGGTCAGGACGGCCATGCGCGCGCGGATGGGCGTTCCGGTGACGGAGCTGTCGATCACGAGGTTGTTGCCGCGCGCGGCGCGCAGACCGTGGTTGCGGTAGACCCACGCGGTCGCCACGCTCACGAGCGGCAGCAGGGCGAACAGCCAGATATGGTGCTCGCGCGCGTCGGTGACGATGTCGAGCGAGGTGAGAAACGCCCACGCCGCGGCGCCCATGAGCGCCGAGACGAGCAACGTGAGCGCAAGGGTCCGTAGGCTCGCGCGCATGTTGCCCCAGTCGCGCACGGCATCCGTGGCGAGCATGCGCTCGGTATGGGCGAGTTCCAGGCCGAGCGTGCTGATGAAGCCGGTGCCGTGGCGGCGCATGCGGCGAAGCATATCGGAAGGTTGGGCGGGCATGGATGGTCTCCTCGATCATCGTGATGGTGACGATGGCCATTATACGTCGGCGCTCACGCGGCGGGATGACGGTTACCGGCTCGACACGCGAGCCCCGCCGTCTGCGCGCCATCCATCTTGCCCGTTGGCGGAAGGAGCGGTGCTCGGGTGTGTAACTCGTGATAGATTGTTCTTGGATGAGAATGATTTATCGCAGGAAAGGGGCCTCCATGGCCAAGGAGATGATTTCACTCGAAGCAGCGCAAGCGATCGTGTTGGATCACGTGACGCCGACGCCGTCGGTGCGCATCCCGTCGTGGCGTGCGTCGGGGCGTCCGCTCGCCGAGGATGTCGTCACCGATATCGACTTGGCGCCGTACGCCAACAGCGCCATGGACGGATACGCCGTCCGGGCGGCCGATCTTGCGGGTGCAGGCGAGGATTCCCCGGTGATCCTGGACGTGATCGGTCACGAGGCCGCCGGCGAGGTGTTCGAGGGCGTCGTCGGCGCGGGCCAGACGATCCGCATCATGACGGGGGCGCCCATGCCCGACGGTGCCGACGCCGTGGTCAAGTACGAGATCGTCGAGGTGCTGGCGGGCGACGGCAACGAAGGCTCGCGGGTTGCCTTCCGTCAGGCGGTCCCTGCCGGCAACGACGTGCGCCGTGCCGGTCTCGAGGCGCGGGCGGGCGATGTCGTCATGCGTGCCGGCGAGGTGCCGAGCGCGGCAGGCGTGGGGCTGCTCGCGTCGGCCGGCGCCGCGCAGGTCGGCGTCCATGCGCGGCCGGTGGTCGGCATCATCTCCATCGGGTCCGAGATCGTGGAGCCCTCGTGCGTGCCTCATCGCGGTCAGATCCGCGATGCCAACGCATCGGTGCTGCTCGCCGCTGCTCGCGAGGCGGGCGCGGAACCGCGGCATTTCGGGATCGTGCCCGATGATCCGGCGGCCATCCGCGAGGTCGTGCTTCGCGCCGCCGCCGAGTGCGACATGGTCATCACCAGCGGGGGCGCCTCGTCGGGCGACTACGATTACGTGACGGCGCTCGTGGCGCAGGAGGGCGAGGTACTGTTCGACCACATCTCGTTGCGCCCCGGCAAGGCCATCACGTTCGGTATGGTTCACGACGTGCCGTTTTTGGGACTTTCGGGCAATCCCGCCGCCGCGGCCGTCGGCTTCGAGATGCTCGCGCGGCCTGCGATTCGCCGTATGCTGGGCTTTGCCGCCGGTTCGCGCCCGGTCCAGATGGCGCGCATCGGACACGACGTGCCCAAAAAGCAAGATCGCCGTTACTACAATCGCGCGCGCGTCGTCCGCGACGATGCGACCGGCGAGCTGGCGGTCACCGAGGCCAAAAGCCAGGACTCCTCGCTGCTCGGCACGCTGCAGCATGCCAACTGCCTCGTCATGGTGCCCGAGGGCAAGCAAGGTTATACGGCTGGCGACCTGGTTCCGTGCGTGCGCATCGACATCGACGAGGGCACGGTCCTGTAATGTGCGGTCAGTCGGGGGTGCAGCGGAGAGGGCGCTGCGTTCCATCTTTGGATTCGGAGGTCGTCATGGATCTTTCCATCGCACTTATTACCTGCTCGGATACGCGCGATGTCGACAGCGACGAGGCGGGGGCGGCACTGGCGGCGCTCGTCGACGCAGCGGGGTGGACGGTCGTCGGGCACGTCGTCGTGCGCGACGACCGGGAACGCATCGCGTCCGAGATCGTGCGCGCGGTCGACGAGCTTGCGGCGGATGTCGTCATCACCTGCGGCGGGACGGGGCTGTCGCCACGCGACGTGACACCGGAGGCGACGAGGGATGCGTGTGAGCGCGACGTCCCCGGCATCGCCGAGGCGATGCGCGCCTATTCGATGAGCAAGACGCGCCGGGCCATGCTCTCGCGCGCGGTATGCATGCAGCGCGGGCGCGCTCTGGTCGTCAACTTCCCGGGTTCCACGAAGGCGGCGCGCGAGAACTGGGAGGCGATCGCCGACCAGCTCGAGCATGCGGTGCGGATGGCAGCAGGCGAAGGGCACTGAGGGGTCAGTTGGGACGTATTCCATCCAACCCATGGCTTCCGCTTACCGCGTACGCTCGACCGTTCCTCTATCCGATAACAATTTCTCCTCGCATCGGTCATCTATTATTCTCAACTGAGTATAATGTTGGGCAAGGAGTTGGATGGGGACGTGTTCCATCCAAACCATGGATGGGTTATTTGGGGACGTGTTCCTTTCAACCCTTGCGTGCCTCGCATACGCCCCGAAACGAGATGAGGAGAAAGGATCGATCCATGTCCATCTCGATATCACGCCGCTTCGTCTGTGTGCTCGGATGCGCCGGCGCGCTCGCCTTCGCGCTTGCCGGGTGCTCTTCGAACACGGCGTGGCATGGATCGACACAAGCCGCCGCAAACGATGGCGAATCCACCGTCGAGCTGCAGATCTTCGCCGCCAACTCCCTCGAGAAGGCGCTGCCCGAGGTCGAAGCCCTCTACACCGAGATGACCGGCGTGACGTTTTCCGACACCCAGTACAAGGGGTCGGGCGATCTGGTCGAGCAGATGCGCGGTGGGGCACCGGTCGATATCCTCATCACCGCCTCCGCCGGTACGATGGACGATGCCGCCGAGGGCGGCCTGGTCGATGAATCGACCCGTCAGGACATGTTCGTGAACGACCTGGTGATCGTGCGCGGTGAGGGTTCGGATATCCAGATCGCATCCCTCGAGGATGTCGCGTCCGTCGACGGCAGGATCGCCATCGGGGAGCCCGGCGCGGTGCCCGCGGGCAAATACGCCAACCAGGCCCTTGCGAGCGTGGGACTTTATTCGGATGCCGAGGGTGAGGGCGGTTCGTACGCCTCGAGCATCGCCGACAAGGTGAGTCTCGCCGACAAGGTCGGTACCGCCGCGCAGTACGTGTCGACCGGCGATTGCGCCATCGGATTCGTCTACAGCTCCGATGTGTACCGCTATGACGGCATCGATGTCGCCTACACCTGCCCCGACGATTCGCACAAGGCGATCGTCTACCCGGGCGCCGTCTCCTCCTCTTCTAAAAACGCCGAGGTCGCTGCCGACTTCCTGGAGTTCTGCATGACGGACGAGGACGCGCTGGCGGTTTGGGCCGAGTACGGCTTCGAGCTGGCGTAGCCGACAAGATGGTGCCAGGTACAATCTAAGATGGTGCCAGGTACAATCTTGTCGCTGAGAACTTCGTGAAAGGTGATGGCGGTGGCCGAAAGAACGGGATGGAGATGCCGGAGCGCGTGCTTGCCGGCCCTCGTGCTCGTCTTGACGTGCATCCTCTCGTTTGCGTGCGTCCCGGCGCGCGCCTGGGCCGGCGATGCCGTCGCGGGTGGGACCCAGGAGGGTTCCGCCGTCGACGAGCAGGCCGGTTTCGGCCTGGAGGGGTTCACGCGCTACAACAAGGGTGCGCAGCGGCTCGTCGACGGGACGGACCTCGGATATCGGTTCCCGGTGGCGGACGGCGGCACGGTGGTGGTCGTGAACACGCCTGGCGCCGTGTGGGTGCATGTCGATGAGCAGGCGGCCGCGGAGGCCGGTCTTGACGCCGACGACCCCGATGACGTGCGGGCACTCACGGATCTTATCATTGAGCTTGACGAGGACCGGGCGCGTGGCGGGTCACTCCTTGGCTCGGCAACCGGGGGCTGGACGGTGACCACGTCCGATGAGACGGTCGAGGGTCCGTATCGCTACATATTCCGTGCGCAGGCGGGCGACGGGTGCTACACGTCCGTGCAGCCCGCCGACATCCCAGCGGGCTCGACGCCTTCCGAGGCCGCGGCGACGAGCGGGCTCGATTTGGGCGATGGGGTGTTGTGGGTCGACGACGCGCGTCTCGTCGCTGCCGCCGACATTGCCACGACGACGGCGCCCTCATGGCAAGACGAGCTCATGTCGTTTTTCGCGGATTTGGATATGAGCCCGTTTTGGGTTTCGCTCAAGACGAGCGGCGTGGCGCTCGCGGTGACCTTCGTGCTGGGGTTGCTCGCCGCATGGAAGACCGTGGGGACCTCGAGTCGGCTCAAAGGCCTGCTCGACTCGGTGTTCACGATTCCCATGGTGTTGCCGCCCACGGTATGCGGCTTTTTGCTGTTGCTGTTGTTCGGCCAGTCCACGGTTGTGGGACGTTGGCTGATCGACCACGGGGTCGCGCTCGTGTTCACCTGGCCGGCCGCCGTGATCAGTGCCATCGTCGTGTCGTTCCCGCTCATGTACCGCACCGCACTCGGCGCCTTCGAGGCGCTCGACGAGCAGATGCTCGATGCGGCGCGCACGCTCGGATGGTCGGAGCGTCGCATCTTCACCGGCATCATGCTGCCGCTTGCCTGGCCGAGTATCGCGGCCGGCACCGTGCTCGCGTTCGCGCGCGCCATGGGCGAATTCGGCTGCACGCTGTTTTTCGCCGGCAACTACACGGGCGTGACGCAGACGATCCCCATCGCCATCTACTTCGAGTGGATGAGCGGCAACACCGACGTCGCGCTGTTCTGGGTCATCGTCGTCATCCTGTTCAGCTTCCTGGTCATCCTGTTCATCAACCTCTACACCGCCCGCGCCCAGCGCTATCGGGAGCGCGGGTCGCGGCGTGCCCGGCGCTCGCGCGGCGCCGACATGCCGGCGGTGGCGGATGGGCTCGAGGCCCACGGCGGCGATGCGGTTCGCATCGACCGCGACGCTCTGGCCGCGTTGCTGGTAGATCCCGATCCAGCGTCCGCCGGCGATGAGGGGAGGTCAAGCTGATGTCGCTGTCCCTGTCGATTAGGAAACGCTATCCGGGCTTCTCGCTCGACGTCGCCTTCGAGGCGGGGGAGGAGCGCATAGGCCTGCTCGGCGCCTCGGGATGCGGCAAAAGCTGCACGCTGCGCTGCATCGCCGGTGTTGACACGCCCGACGAGGGGCGCATCGTCGTCGATGGCATCACCTTCTTCGACTCCGAGGCGGGTATCGATCTGACGCCCCAGCAGCGCACATGCGCCCTGCTGTTCCAGAACTACCAGCTGTTCCCGCACCTGACGGTGCTCGATAACGTCCGCGCGGGCATGGCCGGCTCGATCGGGCGGGACCGGCAGCGCGCCGACGCCATGCGCTTTTTGGAGATCTTCGGCGTGTCCGACCTCGCCGGCCGTTATCCGACGCGTCTGTCCGGCGGTCAGCAGCAGCGCGTGGCGCTGGCGCGCATGCTCGCCGCCCGGCCGCGCATCCTCATGTTCGACGAGCCGTTCTCCGCACTCGATTCCTATCTGAAAAGCGCGCTCGAGCAGAACCTGCTCGACGTGTTCTCCGTCGTGAACCGTACCGTGCTCTACGTGAGCCACGATATCGACGAGGCGTGTCGCCTGTGCGAGCGCATCGTCGTGATGCACGATGGGCGGGTCGAGGAGATCGACCGACCCGATGAGCTCATGGCGCATCCGCAGTCGCTTGCCACCCTTCGCCTGACCGGCTGCAAGAACACGAGCCCCGCGATCAAGGTCGCCCCCACCGTCGTGCGCGCGCTCGACTGGGGCATGACGTTCGACGTGGGTCGCGAGGTACCCGACGATGTGGCATACCTCGGGATCCGGGCGAGCTACTTCCATGAGGACAAGGTGCGGCCCGAAGGGGAGCGCGGCCGCAACAGCTACGATCTGCGTGTCGCGCGCGTGAGCGATTCGAGGTTCGAGCGGCTGGTGCTGCTCGATGTGCCGCGCGAGGATGCGCCGAGCCGTCTTCAGTGGCGCTTGCGCAAGATCGACGTGCCCGAGGATAGCTTGCCGCACGAAGGTGACGTGCTTCGGATGCATTTCGACGCGCGAAGGATCCATCTCGTCACCCGCTGACAGGTGATATCACGTCAGGCGTATGCTCACGCGAGATGCATATACCGTTCGCCGATTGCCAGCTCGCAATTATAGTTTTCAAAGAATGAAGTTTTGCAAGGATAATTTATCATCGTATCGCTCGTGACCGTATGACGTGAAAGGACCAGCCATGGGCGATACCGAGACGAACGCCGACCGCTACCCGTTGCCTCGCACCTTCGAGGAGTTCAACGAACAACGTCGTGCGAGCTTCATCCGGGTGAAGGATTTCAAGCAGGCCGGTGGCCGCCTGGTCGGATACCTCTGCAGCTACACCCCGCTCGAGATCATCGATGCCGCCGGCGCGTCGGGCGTGGCGCTCTGCGGCACCTCCGACGAGGTCATTCCGGCGGCCGAGGTGACGCTTCCGGCGAATCTCTGCCCCCTGATCAAGTCGACCTACGGGTTCGCATCCTCGGAAAAGTGCCCGTTCACCTTCTTTTCCGACATCATCGTCGGCGAGACGACCTGCGATGGCAAGAAGAAGATGTACGAGCTGCTCGACGAGCTCAAGCCGACGCACATCCTGCATCTACCGCAGGGTCGCGATCGCGCGTACGAGCGCGACGCCTGGTATGAGGAGTGCCGCCTGCTCAAGGAGCGGCTCGAGGAGCTCTACGGCATCGCCATCACCGATGACGACCTGCGAGCTGCCGTCCGCCGTCGCAACCGCATGCGCCGGGCGATGACGGCGCTCTACAACCTGCAGGCCGCCGAGCCGCCCGCGATGAGCGGCGTGGAGCTCATGAGCACGATGTTCGCCGCGACGTTCAGCTTCGATGTCGAGGAGTTCACGACCAAGCTCGAGGCGCTTGCCGCCGAGCGCCGTGCACAGTACGAGGCGGGGGAGCGCCCGGTGCCCGCCGATGCCAAGCGCCTGCTCGTGACGGGTTGTCCCATCGGTGGCGTGATCAACAAGATCGGTCGGACGATCGAGCGCAACGGAGGTGTCGTCGTGTGCGCGGACGATTGCTCGGGCGAGCGCACGCAGGCGAGCCTGATCGACGAGGAGGCGCCGGACATCCTGCGTGCCATCTCCGACCGCTATCTCGATATCAACTGCTCCGTCATGACGCCGAATGCCGGTCGTATGGACAATACGCTCAAGATGGTCGAGAAGTACGGCGTCGATGGCGTGATCGAAAGCGTGCTTACGGCCTGCCACACCTTCAATGTCGAGGCGTCGCTCATGGAGCGCGCCATCGAGGGGGCGGGTGTTCCGTACATGAAGATCGAGACCGATTACAGTGCAGGAGATCAGGGTCAGATCGACACGCGTATCGCCGCGTTCATCGAGACGCTGTAAGGGTTGTCGCCGTGCGGCGCTCGGAATCGCTTTCGGACGCCGCACGGGGGAAGGCTGTAAGGGCGGACTGATGGGAAGCAGATACGGAATCGGTGTCGACATCGGGTCGACGGCGACGAAGGTCACGGTGCTCGACGACGACGGCGCTCTGGTGCATAGCGAGCTCATGCCGACGGGTTATTCGAGTGTCGACGCCGCCGATCGCGTCGCGCGTGCGTTGGCTGCCGCTGGGTACGATGTCGAATCGGATGCCGTTCGGATCGTGGCGACCGGATACGGACGCATCGCCGTGCCGTATGCCGATAAGGTTGTGACCGAGATCACCTGTCACGGCATCGGTGCGGCGCGCCTGTTCGGGCCACAGGGAACCGTCGTGGATGTCGGCGGCCAGGATACCAAGGTCATCCAGCTGAAGGGTGGGCGTGTCGTCAAGTTCACCATGAACGACAAGTGCGCCGCCGGAACGGGTAGGTTCCTCGAGATCATGGCGGATCGTCTCGGCGTGTCGCAGGAGGAGATGGCTCGTTTGGCCCGTGAGGGTGCCGAGACCAAGATCTCGAGCATGTGCACGGTGTTTGCCGAGTCCGAGGTGATCTCGCTGGTCGGTCGCGGCGTGCCGCGCGCCGATATCGCGCGTGGCGTGATCGATTCCGTGGTCGCACGCGTCGCAGCGCTCGCTGGGCAGTCGCCCGCGGGTCCGTTTTTCCTGACCGGAGGGCTGTGCGACAACGCCTTCGTGGTCGAGCGGCTCGCAGACGCGCTCGGTGCCCCCGTGACGACGTGTCCCGAAGCGCGCTACGCCGGCGCCCTCGGCGCCGCCGATCGAGCGCTTGCCAGGTGAAATCACACCGCAGGTTAAATTTCGTCAGAGGAAATCACATCTGTCCTGTTGTGCTACGATGCCGAGTTGTTCAAACAAGATGTTGCTCGGAGGCGTCATGCCGGCAGGTTTACTTCCTATCATCTACCTTGCGTTCATAGCCCTTGGACTTCCCGACTCGGCGATCGGGTCGGCGTGGCCCACGATGGCGCCAGCGTTGGGCGCCGGTCTCTCGTGGGTCGGCGCCGTCAGCATGATCATCTCGGCGGGAACGATCGTGTCGAGCTTGATGTCGGTGCGCGTGGTCGACCGGTTCGGCACGGGTCGCGTGACGGCGACGAGCGTGCTGCTGACCGCCGCCGCCCTGATGGGCTTCTCGCTCTCCGGCGAGTTCTGGCAGCTGTGCCTTTGGGCGATTCCCTACGGTCTGGGGGCAGGGGCGGTCGACGCCGCGCTCAACGCGTATGTTGCGGTGCACTATAAATCCCAGCACATGAGCTGGCTTCATTGCATGTGGGGCGTCGGCGCGAGCGGCGGTCCGGTCATCATGTCGATGTGCCTTGGAACCGGAACGTGGAACGACGGCTTTCGCGTGCTCGGTATCGCGCAGCTCGTGATCGTCGCGGTGCTGACGCTGTCGCTGCCGCTTTGGAAGGATCGGAAGCTCCCGCATAAGGCGAGCGGCGACGCAGTGCAGGGGAGGGCGCGTCGCACGCGCCGTGAGCTGCTCGGCGTGCGCGGTGTCGTGCCGGTGCTCATCTGCTTTTTCTGCTACTGCTCCGTCGAGGGAACGTGTGGCAACTGGGCGGCGACCTATTGCACCCTCGCGGGCGGCATCTCGGCGAGCACGGCCGCGAGCTGGGCGTCCCTGTTCTACATCGGCATCACGGTCGGGCGCGGCGTGAGCGGATTTCTTACCATGCGGCTGAAAGACGAGCAGATGATCCGCCTCGGCCAGATTCTGATCGCCGCGGGCGTCGTGGTGATGCTCGTGCCCGGCTTGCGTCATCTGCTGCCCGTCGCGCTCGTGCTGATCGGTTCGGGATGCGCTCCCATCTACCCCTCGATTATCCATGCGACGCCCAAACGCTTCGGAGAGGACGTCGCGTTGGAGTTGACCGGCATGCAGATGGCGATCGCCTATATCGGCTATCTGGTGGCATCGCCTGCGTTCGGCGTGCTCGCTCAGGTGATCTCGGTAGAGCTCTACCCGGTCTATCTTTGTGTGTTCCTGCTCGCCATGATCATCGCCGCCGAATGGACGAACCGCGTGACCCGTCGCGCTTAACGGGATACGGGATTACGTGTGTCCTGATTTCACGCAATCGGGCTGGCTGATCGTCGCACCTACGTTTGGTGGACGCGGGACGAAGTGCACGTTCTTCCATGACGCGAAGGGCCACGCTCCGACGCGGAAGCCCCCGTCTGACGCGAGGGGCCCCGCTCCGACATCGGAAACCCCCATCTGACACGAACGCTCCGCATACAGCCGCTTGTGTCGCGTGGAGGTCTTCGGTGTCGCTTGAGGGTGTCGGATGTCGGGCAGGGGCGTCGGGTGTCGCATGGGGGTTTCCGATGTCACGTGGGTGCGCCGAATGTCACGCGAGGGTTCTAGTTGCCGGAGGACGAGAAATCACGTCTGACGAAGCTTCGCGCTTGGCCCCCGGTGTGGCCCAGGGCATCTAGATACGCAAGCAGGCCAGATGCTTTACGCGTCTGGCCTGCGTTTCTTGTGGAGCGGGCGACGGGAATCGAACCCGCGTCATCAGCTTGGAAGGCTGGGGTTCTACCATTGAACTACGCCCGCAGATATGGTCGGGACGACAGGATTCGAACCTGCGACATCCTGCTCCCAAAGCAGGCGCGCTACCAAACTGCGCCACGTCCCGAAGGTGTTGAGCAGCTAGCGGTCTTCGACCTGTGCTAGTCCCAAGGCCTAACGAGTATAGGCCACCACGGCCATCCGGGCAACAGCAATACACGAGGACGACAAAAGTTCCTGCCTCGTACCGTCGATCGTTCGGCAATCCCAGGCGACCGGCCGCCGACGACTCGATGCTTTATCCTTGCAAATGAATAATTCGATAATAAACTATCCTCAACGCAAGATTGTATGAAGGGAGCCTGTCCCATGATCGAGATCGATTCGTTCGGCGAAACATGTCCGAAGCCCGTGATCCGCGCCATGAAGGCGTTGCAAGACCCCGCATCGGAAGGCTCGGTGCGCGTATGCGTCGACAACACCGTCGCCGTCGAGAACCTCAAACGCCTCGCGACGAGCAAGCGGGGCACGGTCGCGGTCGATGAGATCGACGGCGGCTGGGCGGTCACGATCGCGGACGTCACCGCCGAGGCTGCCGAGAATCCCGCCGGTGACGATGCGGCGCTCGTCGAGGCGAGCATCGCCTGTCCGGTTCCCGAGCCGATCGCTGTCGGCCAGCAGGTTACCGTGTTCGTCGGATCCAAGGCGCTCGGCCAGGGTGCCGCCGAGCTCGGCCACATCCTGATCAAGGGGCTCGTCTACGCCATGTCCCAGGCCGATGAGCCGCCGCATCGCATCGTCTTCTTCAACGACGGCGCCGCGCTCACCTGCGAGGGCTCCGAGCTCGTCGACGACGTCCGCGAGCTCGAGCGTCGCGGCTGCGAGGTGCTGACCTGCGGCACCTGCCTCGATTTCCATGGCCTGCGCGACAAGCTCGCCGTCGGCGGCGTGACCAACCTGTACGCGATCTCGGAGTTCGTGCTCGGCCCCGACAAGATCGTGACCCTGTAACGGTCCGTATCGAACAGCACGGAGTTGCATCCATGATCTACCTGAACAACGCCGCGACCACGATTCAAAAGCCTCCTGCGGTCGCCGATGCCGTCGTGGCGGCGATGTCCGGAGCGGGCAGCTGCTCGCGGGGCGCGTCACCCGACGACCTTGCCGCCGCCCGCTCGGTGGCCGGCGCCCGCGTGAAGCTCGCACGTCTCATCGGCTTTCGCCATCCCGAGCGCGTGATCTTCGCGCACAACGCCACCGTGGCGCTGAACACGGCGATCTTCGGCCTGCTTCGCCCGGGCGATCATGTGATCACCACCGACTTCGAGCATAACTCCGTGCTCCGTCCGCTGCATGAGCTCGAGCGGCGCGGCATCATCGAGCTCGATTACGTTCCCGCCGATCGCGCGGGACGCCTGTGCATGGAGGCGCTCGAGGGCCTGTTCCAACCGAACACGCGCGCCGTGGTGGCGACCCATGCCTCCAACCTCACGGGCGCGATCACCGACGCCGCGACGATTGCGCGCGCCGCACACGCGCACGGCGCGCGCTTCATCCTCGACGCCTCCCAGACGCTCGGCGCGCTTCCGGTCGATATGGCCGCTCTCGGTGCCGATATCATCTGCTTTACCGGGCACAAGGCCCTTATGGGGCCGCAGGGCACCGGCGGACTCGCCGTGGCACCCGACCTCGAGCTGACACCGCTCGTACACGGGGGGACGGGTGTCAAAAGCGCTGATCCCTTCCAGCCTTCGAGCTATCCGGAGCATCTCGAGGCCGGTACCATGAACGCCCACGGGCTCGCCGGGCTCGACGCCGCTCTCGAGTTCCTCCTCGCGCTCGGCATCGATCGGGTGGAGGCGCACGAGCGCGCCCTGCGCGAGCGATTCGTCGAGGGCGTCGCGGCGATCCCGTCGATCACCGTGTACGGCGTCGACGACGGGCATGACCATACGGGCGTGGTCGCCCTCAATATGGCGGGTATCGATTCCTCGAGCTTGGCGGATCGCCTTGCATGCGAATTCGATATCGCCACCCGTGCGGGGCTCCATTGCGCGCCGCGCATGCATGCGGCGTTGGGCACGCTCGAGACCGGCGCGGTGCGCTTCTCGTTCGGGTGGTATACCGATGCGGCGGATGTCGACGTCGCGATCGCCGCGCTCACCCGGATCGCGGACGAGCTTGCTGGGGGGAGTGGCGCGTATGGGGCGTGAGCGCGTCGAGCGCATCGTCGTCTCGTTTGCCAGCACGTTCGATGCGATGGAGGCCGAGCGACTCTGCCAAGAGGCCCAGGTGCCGGGCCGTATCATCCCACTGCCCGTCGAGATCGATTCGGAATGCGGCCTCGCGTGGGCCATGCCGCCCGAAGACGGGGTTCTGGCTTCGTTCAACGCTGCGGTCGAGGGGCATCTCGTACCCGAGGGCATCCATCGCATCATGCTGTAGCGGCCGTGCGTCGGCGCGCGCCGCGATTCGAGGAGGTACCGTTCCATGGAAACCGAGGTCAAATTGACGAAGCTCGCGGAGTGCGCGGGTTGCGGCGCGAAGGTCGGGGCGGGCGAGCTCGCCCAGCTGTTCGAAGGGTTTCCCCAGACCCGGGACCCCAATCTGCTCGTGGGGTTCGACCATGCCGACGACGCCGCCGTCTATCGCCTGCGCGACGACCTCGCCATCGTTCAGACGCTCGACTTCTTCCCGCCGATCGCCGACGACCCGTTCACGTTCGGTCAGATTGCGGCGGCAAACGCCCTATCGGATATCTACGCGATGGGCGCGACGCCGATCACGGCGCTGAACATCATGGCGGTGCCCGAGGATATGCCCAAAGATGCCGTTCGCGAGATCTTGCGCGGCGGGGCGCTCAAAGTCGCCGAGGCGGGCGCCAGCGTCGCCGGGGGCCACAGCATCTACGACGACGAGCCGAAATACGGCCTGTCGGTCACAGGTGTGATCGATCCTGCCGAGCTGCTGCGCAACGATACCGCCCGCGTCGGCGACGTGCTGCTGTACACCAAGCCGGTGGGCATCGGCGTTCTGACCACGGCGCTCAAGGGGGAGCTTGCGGGGGAGGACGAGCGCGCGCTCGTCGAGGGCGTCATGGTTACGCTCAACCGCACAGCTGCCGAGATCGCCCGTCCATATCGTGTGCACGCCTGCACCGATATCACCGGCTTCGCGGTCCTCGGACACGCCCTCGAGCTCGCTCAGGGTTCCGATGCCGCCATCGTGCTGCATGCGGATGCTTTCGAGTTCCTGCCCGGCGTGCTGGACTTCGCCGCCATGGGCATCCTGCCCGCAGGCGTCTATCGCAACCGGCGGTTCGCCGAGGCGGAGGTGGATATCGACGCGGACGTGCCGCTCGCCGTCGCCGACGTGCTGTTCGACCCCCAGACGTCGGGCGGCCTGCTGTTCGCCGTCGACGCGGCCGATGCCGACGCGCTCGAGCGCGCGCTTGCCGCGGCGACCCCTGCCGTGCCGGCGGTGCAGCGCATCGGTGAGGTCCGGCCCTATGAGGGCGCGGCGCGCGTGCGGGTGCGCCGCGGTCGCTAGGACGATCGCCCCCGGCGCTGCATACCCGTCCTCCTCTGTAACGTAGGGAAACACGCGTGAAACGTTTTAGCAACATCACTGCAAGCGCATAGGGCGTGAGCTGCCAAAACTTCATCGTGCGGAAATCCTCCATATACTTTGATGAAATAAAGTCCTTCCTTTGCGTAGTAGTATGGGTGCGCATTCCAGAGACAGTACAGGGGAGGACTACCTATGACGTATTCCGAGAAGGTCATCGCCGAGCTGCGCGATCGCTACGCCGATCAGCCCGAGTTCCTACAGGCTGCCATCGAGGTCCTGGAGACCATCCAGCCTGCGCTCGACGCCCATCCCGAGTTCGAGGCCGAGTCGCTGCTCGAGCGCCTCGTCGAGCCCGAGCGCGTGCTCATGTTCCGCGTGCCGTGGGTGGATGACGAAGGCAAGGTCCAGGTCAACCGCGGCTATCGCGTCGAGTTCAACTCCGCCATCGGCCCCTACAAGGGCGGCCTGCGCTTCAACCCCACGGTCACCCTCGGCATGCTCAAGTTCCTCGGCTTCGAGCAGATCTTCAAGAACGCGCTCACCACGCTGCCCATGGGTGGTGGCAAGGGCGGCTCGGACTTCGATCCCAAGGGCAAGTCCAACCGCGAGGTCATGGCGTTCTGCCAGTCCTTCATGACCGAGCTTTCGCGCCACATCGGCCCCGACACCGACGTTCCCGCCGGCGATTTGGGCGTGGGCGGCCGCGAGATCGGCTATATGTTCGGCCAGTACAAGCGCCTGCGCAACGAGTGGAGCGGCGTGCTCACCGGCAAGGGCCTCACCTTCGGCGGCTCGCTCGCCCGCACCGAGGCGACCGGCTACGGCCTCGTGTACTTCGTCGACGAGTACCTCAAGAGCCGCGGCGATTCGTTCGAGGGCAAGAAGGTCGTCGTGCACGGCTCCGGCAACGTCGCGATCTATGCGATCCAGAAGGTCGCCCAGCTCGGCGGCACGGTCATCGCCGCGTCCGACACCAAGGGCTGGATCGAGGACCCCGACGGCATCGACTACACGGTGCTCGAGGACATCTACAACCAGAAGCGTTCCGGTCACGACCAGGGCGTGAGCCTGGCGATGTATGTCGACCAGCGCCCGAACGCGGTCTGGCACGCCGGCGACGGCCGCGGCGTGTGGCAGCTTCCCTGCGATATCGCCCTGCCTTGCGCCCGCGAGAACACGCTCGACCTCGATGACGCCAAGACGCTCGTCGCGAACGGCTGCAAGGTCGTCGGCGAGGGCGCGAACATGCCCACCACGCCCGATGCGACCATCTACCTGCAAGAGAACGGCGTCGCCTTCATGCCCGGCAAGGCTGCGAACGCCGGTGGCGTGCTCGTGTCCGGCCTCGAGATGAGCCAGAACGCCGAGCATCTCTCCTGGACGTTCGAGGAGGTCGACGGCAAGCTCGAGAGTCTTATGCGCGGCATGTTCCACAACGTCGACGACACCGCCCGTACCTACGGTCACGAGGGCGATTTCGTCACGGGTGCCAACATCGCCGGCTTCCTCAAGGTCGCCAACGCCATGATGGCCCAGGGCATCTGCTAAGCGCGTTTCCGCAAACACCCCTTCGAGGACCCCGCACGTCTCGCCGCGTGCGGGGTCTTCCCATGTATGGGGGTCCTTCCATGGGGTACGGGCGTGTTCGTCGCAGTGCGGTCGCCTGCTTTGCGCCGAATGTGCCCGATCCCCAGGGCGGGTTAATCATGCGCTTGCGATGCGGGAACGGCCCTCGTCACATAACTTCGGCATTCTCCGGTACACTGGGTCTGGAATATCCCGTATGAGAGATGGGGGAGGAATGCTCAAGTTCCAACGGTTCGTCCGTGCGGCGAACATCGACGACGCGTTGGAGGTGCTCAGGTTCCGCAAGGGTGCCCAGGTCATGGGCGGCGGGATGTGGATGCGTCTCTCCAAGCGCACGGTGCCCTGCGTGATCGATCTTTCCGATTGCGGGTTGGACGCGATCGAGGAGACCGCCGACGAGTTCCGCATCGGCGCCTACGTCACCCTGCGCCAGCTCGAATGCGACGCCGCACTCAACGCCGCTACCGGCAACGTGCTGACCGCCGCCGTCCACGATATCGTGGGTGTGCAGTTCCGCCAGCTCGCGACCGTCGGCGGCAGCGTGTTCGGACGGTTCGGCTTCTCCGACGTGCTGTGCGCGCTGCTCGCCCTCGACGCCGAGGTCGAGCTCGCCGAGGCCGGACGCGTGCCGCTCGCGACGTTTGTCGACATGCCCTACGAGCTCGATATCCTCACCCATGTGATCATCAAGAAGCACGACTACCGCGCCGCGTACCGCTGCGTGCGCAAGGCCGCGACCGATTTTCCGACCATCAACACCTGCGCGGCGTATTGGGATAACGACTGGCATCTTGCCGTCGGCGCCCGTCCGGCCAAGGCGCGCCTGCTCACCGGGGCCGAACTCGGCGTTACGTCCGCCGAGCCCACCGCCGGCGAGCTCGCCGGCGCCATCGAGGCGGTCCGCGGGCTCGCGTACAGCTCGAACATCTGGGGATCCGAGCGCTATCGCCGCCATCTCGCCGGTGTGCTCGCCGCCCGCGCCATCGTCGCGGCGGCCCCGTATGCGACGCAGGAAGCCCGCGATGCGGCAAGTGCCGCCTGCGCTCACGAGGAGGCGATCCGATGAGCGATAAGCTGATGGATATCTCGATCACGCTGAACGGCAAGAAGGTCGCCGCCAGCGTGGCACCCGATATGTCGTTGCTCGCGTTCGTGCGCGAACAGGGCTGCAAGTCCGTCAAGTGCGCGTGCGAGACCACCAACTGCGGTCTGTGCACGGTGTGGCTCGACGGGCGCGCGGTCCTGTCCTGCGCCGTGCCCATGATGCGCGCGAACGGCCACGACGTCACCACCCTCGAGGGCCTGCAGGCCGAGTCCGCCGATTTCGCCCGCTGCATGGCCGAGGAGGGCGCGGAGCAGTGCGGCTTCTGCTCGCCCGGCCTCATCATGAACGTGCTCGCCATGGAGCGCGAGATCCGCGACCGTGCCGCCGAGCAGGGTGTCGAGCACGTGATGCCCTCCGATGAGGACATGGACTCCTATCTGGCCGGCAACCTCTGCCGCTGCACCGGGTACACGAGCCAGCGCCGCGCCATCCGCCGTTACATGGCGAGCCGCTTTCCGTCGCTGCCCGAGGGCGCGGCATCGTGCGGCCTGATCGTCGGAGAGGGGGAGTAGTCCATGAGCATGATCGTCACGCGCGAGGCCGAGCGCGCGAATCTCGAGCGCATCGGCGAGCGCACCGTCAAGAAGGACGCCGCCGCGCTGCTTTCCGGCAAGCCCCTGTTCACCAACGACCTCGTTCCCGCCGATACGCTGACGGTGAAGATCCTCCACAGCCCGTACGCCTTCGCGCGGATCCGCGATATCGATACCTCGCGGGCCATGAAGGTTCCCGGTGTCGCGGCCGTCTACACCTATCGCGACGTTCCGGACAGGCGCTTCACCCTCGCCGGCCAAAGCTATCCGGAGGCGAGCCCCTACGACCGCCTCATCCTCGACGAGGTCGTCCGCTACGTGGGCGACGAGGTTGCCATCGTCGCCGCCGAGACCGACGACGCGGCCGATCGCGCCCTCAAGCTCATCAAGGTCGACTACGAGGTCATGGAGCCCGTGCTCGACTTCACGCAGGCCAAGGGTAACCCGGTCGTCATCCACACCGAGGATAACTACCACGTCAACGGCGCGTGGATCAACAACGACCGCATGAACAACGTCGTGGCGTCGGGCCTCTCCGAGCATGGCGACCTTGATGCCGCTTTCGCCGAGTGCGATATCGTGGTCGACGAGACCTACCACACGCTCGCCGACGCCCAGGCGATGATGGAGACCTTCCGTTCCTTCGCCGAGATCGACGCCTATGGGCGCATCACCGTGACCAGCTCCACGCAGGTGCCCTTCCATGTGCGCCGCATGGTCGCCGGCGCGCTCGACATCCCGCAGTCCCGCGTGCGCGTGGTCAAGCCGCGCATCGGCGGCGGCTTCGGCGCCAAGCAGAGCGGCTGCAACGAGATCTTCTGCGCCTTCGTGACGTATAAGACCGGACGTCCGAGCAAGATCATCTACACCCGCGAGGAGACGCTCGCCTCGTCCAACTCCCGCCATGAGATGCAGATGCACGTGCGCCTGGGTGCCAAAAACGACGGCACGATCGTCGCGATCGACCTGCACACCCTGTCCAACCAGGGCGCATACGGTGAGCACGGCCCCACGACGGTCGGCCTGTCCGGCCACAAGAGCCTGCCTTTGTACAACCACGCCAAGGCGAGCCGCTTTTCCTTCGACGTCGTGTACACCAACACGATGCCCGCGGGCGCCTATCGCGGCTACGGTGCCACCCAGGGCCTGTTCGCCGTGGAGTCCGCCGTCAACGAGCTGGCCGACCGGCTCGGCATGGATCCCTGCGAGGTTCGCCTTAAGAACCTCGTCACGCCCGGCGAGCGTCTGGCGCAATACGACGACAACGAGCTCTATTCGTGCAACGCCGCCGAATGCCTGCGCCGCGCGATGGATATGATCGGATGGTCCGACAAGCCGCTCGTCCGCGATCTGGGTGATCGCGTGCGCGGATTGGGCGTGGCGCTGTCCATGCAGGGCTCCGCCATCGCCAAGATCGATATCGCCTCGGTCGATCTGCGCGTCGAGGAGACCGGGTTCTACACCCTGTCCATCGGCGCGACCGACATGGGCACCGGCTGCGACACGATCCTGGCGCAGTTCGCCGCCGAGGCGCTGCGCTGCGACACCGACCGCATCGTGGTACACGGCGTCGATACCGACGTGTCACCGTTCGATACCGGTTCGTACGCGAGTGCGAGCACCTATCTGACCGGTATGGCCGTTCTCAAGGCGTCCGAGAAGCTCATCGCCGAGCTGCGCGCCCGCGCCGCCGGCTTCATGGGCGTGAACGTGGACGACGTGCTGTTCGACGGCGAGGAGCTGCTCGCCTACGCGCCCGGAACGCTCGAGGTGCCCGACGATGCCGACCGCCCCGAGTTCTCGGGCATCTACGATGACGTCGAGGCCATCGCGCGCTCCTACCATATGGCCCAGGCGGCGCCCGATGCGGAGCCCATCGCCCGTATGACCTTGACCGAGCTCGCCAACAAGCTCGTCGCGGGGGGCGACGGCGACTGCCTGACCGCGCACGCCGCGGCTAGCTCTCCGACGAGTCCTCCGCCGTTCATGAGCGGCATCGCCGAGGTCGACGTCGACAAGGCGACGGGTAAGGTGACCGTGGTGGATTACGTGAGCGTGGTCGACTGCGGTACGGTCGTCAACGAGAACCTCGCCCGCGTGCAGGCAGAGGGCGGCATCGGGCAGGGTATCGGCATGGCGCTCACCGAGGACGTCCAGTACGACGCGCGCGGTCGCATGCGCACGCGTTCGTTCATGACCTACAAGGTGCCGACGCGTCTCGATATCCCGCGGGTCCGCGTGGAGTTCGCGCCGAGCTACGAGCCGACCGGTCCGTTCGGCGCCAAGTCGATTGGCGAGGTGGTCATCAACACGCCGAGCCCTGCCATCGCGAGCGCCGTCGCGCATGCCACCGGCCACTACATCCGCACGCTTCCCATCACGCCCGAGAAGGCGCTGTTCGGGGAGGATTCCGGCAAGTAGCACCGCGACAAGATGGTGCCCGACAAGATGGTGCCAGGTACAAACTTGTCGGGGCGCCCCGGTCGTAAGCCGCGGGCGACAAGATGGTGCCAGGTACAAACTTGTCGCGAACTTGTTGCGACCGTATGCAGCACGGGGAGCGGACCGCACGTCTTGCGGTCCGCGCCCGACTCATGTGCGCGTCGCGTGAGCCGGAGCATCTTCATGCGCGGGCGGGGCGCATCTGCTATCATGCTTAGACTGTGCGTCGCTATGCGGGCGTGGCGGAATTGGTAGACGCGCTGGATTTAGGTTCCAGTGGGCTTCCCGTGAAGGTTCGAGTCCTTTCGCCCGCACCAACGCGCAAGACGGTCATCAAGGGGCTATCGGCACCCTACCCATGCCGAACCAGGTAAGAGGAGGAACGTTGAACATCACTTCTGACGTGAAGGACGCAAAGCTCACCGCGACGGTCACCATCCCGGCCGCCGACGTCGACGCTGCCATCAAGAAGGCCTATCGCGACGCTGCCAAAAAGTACCGCTTCCCGGGCTTCCGCGCTGGTCATGCTCCCCGTCCCGTCATCGACAACATGCTCGGCGCGGGCGCGGTGCTCGCCCAGGCGACCGAGGACGTCCTGCAGGCCAACGAGCCCAAGGTGCTGAATGAGCTCGACATCGTGCCGGTCAAGAACGCCGACTACAGCGGTGTCGAGAACATGCTCGTCGACCACGAGGACTACGTGTACACCATCGAGTTCGCGCTCCGTCCGAGCTGCGAGCTCATCTCCTACGATCCGGTCGAGATCGAGATGCCGCCCGCGGAGGTCACCGAGGGCGAGATCGACGCCCAGATCGATATGCTCATGGGCTATCACGCCACCTTCGCCGATGTCGACCGTCCGGTCGCCGAGGGCGATTACGTCACCGTCGACATCGAGGACGTCAAGGGCGCCGAGGCGCTGGCCGGCGAGGGCCGCATGATCGTCGCGGGTTCCGGCAGCATCTCCGCGGCCTTCGACGAGGGCCTCATCGGCATGGCCAAGGACGAGTCCAAGGAGATCTCCTGGACCCCCGAGGGCGACGACGCCGAGGAGGTCACCGTCAAGGTCACCGTCAAGGGCATCCGTGAGCGCACCCTGCCCGAGCTTACCGACGAGTTCGCCAAGGAGTCCTTCGGCTTCGACGACATCGCCGCCATGCGCGACGCCGTGAAGATCGAGCTCGACGCCGACAAGTCCTCCAAGCTCCCGGGCATCAAGGAGAACCGCGCCGTCGCCAAGCTCGCCGAGCGTCTCGAGCTCGAGAAGGTCGACGAGGACTACGAGCAGTCCGTGTTCTCCGAGCTCGGCCAGAACTTCCTGCAGAGCCTCGCCGGCCGCGGCATGACGCTCGACACCTGGCTGCAGATGTCCAACATGTCCACCGAGGCGTTCCTGGCCGACCTGCACCGTCAGGCCGACGACGTCGCCCGCGAGTCCCTCGCGCTCGACGCGCTGGCCCGCCAGCTCAACGTCGAGGTCTCCGATGAGGATGTCGACGCCGAGTTCGAGCGCGCCGGCGTCGAGGATCCGGCTGCCTCCAAGGCCGCCTTCATCGCCGAGGGCCGCATGCCCGCCATCCGCGATTCCATCCGTCGTTCCAAGGCCTGCGACTGGCTCGTCGAGACCGCCGTCGTGACCGAGGTTGATGAGTTCGCGAAGGCTGACGCCGAGTAGGTTTACCGCCTCAAGACGGGTATCATACCGGGAGACCGGACCTGAAACGTTACGGTGCATCGATGGTGAGCGCGCGCTGTCCATCGTGCGCCGTAACGCTTTGTATGTAAGAATGCGAAAGGGGAGTGCTCCATGCACCGGATCGATTCCGCGCTCGTGCCGTACGTCATCGAGCAGACGCCGCGCGGCGAGCGCAGCTACGACATCTATTCCCGCCTGCTCAACGACCGCATCATCTTCTTGGGCGAGGAGATCAACTCCGTGACCGCCAACCTCGTGATCGCGCAGCTGCTGCATCTCGAGAGCCAGGATTCCGAGAAGGACATCTCGCTGTACATCAACTCGCCCGGCGGCGAGGTGTACTCGGGTCTTGCCATCCTCGACACCATGAACTTCATCAAGCCCGACGTGTCGACCATCTGCGTGGGCATGGCCGCTTCCATGGCTGCCGTCCTGCTCGCGAGCGGTGCGCGCGGCAAGCGCTTCTGCCTGCCCAACTCGATGGTCATGATCCATCAGCCGAGCGGTGGCGTCCAGGGTCAGCAGACCGAGATCGAGATCGTCGCCCGCGAGATCCAGGAGAACCGCCGCAACCTCAACCAGATCCTGGCCGACGCCACGGGTCAGCCGTTCGAGAAGGTCGAGGCCGACACCGAGCGCGATCACTACATGCGCGCCGCCGATGCGCTGGCCTACGGCCTGGTCGACCGCGTCATCACGTCCCGTTCCGAAGCCGTCAAGGGGAGTGCCGAGTAATGGCTGACAACACGTCGGATCAGATGTACTTCGGGCCCATCCACTGCTCGTTTTGCGGCAAGACCCAAGATCAGGTTCGCAAGCTGGTCAAGGGCCCGAGCAACATCTTCATCTGCGACGAGTGCGTTGCGGCGTGCTCCGACATCCTCGAGGAGTCGCTCGCCCAGGACTTCTTGGAGCAGCACCAGCACATGCCCTTCGACCCGCAGTCGATGATGTACCAGGCTTCCGACCAGCCCGAGCCCGAGCCTGCCGTCGACGAGGCCCATGTCGCCACCAAGCTCATCACGCGCGTTCCGACGCCGCATCAGATCTACGACGAGCTGTCGGCGTACGTCATGGGCCAGGAGGACGCCAAACGCGCGATGTCGGTGGCGGTGTACAACCACTACCGTCGCGTGCTGGAGCGCGAAGCCGACGGCGATCGTGCGCAGGCGGGTACGGCGAACGATCTCGATGACGTCGAGCTCGCCAAGAGCAACATCCTGCTGCTCGGTCCGACCGGTACCGGTAAGACGCTGCTCGCCCAGACGCTCGCGCGCATCCTGGAGGTCCCCTTCGCCATCGCCGACGCCACGGCGCTCACCGAGGCGGGCTATGTGGGCGAGGACGTCGAGAACATCCTGCTCAAGCTCATCAACGCCGCCGACGGCGACGTCGCCCGCGCGCAGATCGGCATCATCTACGTCGACGAGATCGACAAGATCGCGCGCAAGGCCGAGAACCTCTCGATCACCCGCGACGTGTCCGGCGAGGGCGTGCAGCAGGCGCTGCTCAAGATCCTCGAGGGCACCGTGGCGAGCGTGCCGCCCACAGGCGGGCGCAAGCACCCGCAGCAGGAGCTCATCCAGATCGACACGACGAACATCCTGTTCATCTGTGGCGGCGCCTTCGTGGGGCTCGACAAGATCATCTCCGACCGCGTGGGCAACAAGGGTGTGGGCTTCAACTCCGAGATCGCCGGTCCCACGAGCGCCGACGAGAACGATCTGCTCAAGCAGGTGCTCCCGCAGGACCTGAACGCCTTCGGCATGATCCCCGAGTTCATCGGTCGCACGCCGGTGATCACGCAGACCAACGCGCTGACCGAGGACGACCTCGTCTCGATCCTCACCGAGCCCAAGAACGCCATCGTGCGTCAGTATCGCAAGATGTTCGAGCTCGAGGGCTGCGATCTGCAATTCGAGGACGAGGCGCTGCACGAGATCGCCAAGATGGCCCTCGCGCGCAAGACCGGTGCGCGCGGCCTGCGCAGCATCTGCGAGGATCTGCTGCAGCAGACGATGTTCGACTTGCCGAGCGAGCAGGGCGTGACGCGCGTCGTGGTGACCGCCGCCTCCGTGCGCGGCGAGGAGCAGCCCCGCCGCGTTTTCGACGTCGACCTCGACTGATTCACTTGATCCGTCTTGGGACGGTGTCGTTTTACGTCATTTCGGCACAAGGCCGCTGCGGACCCATCCGCAGCGGCCTTGTGCGTTTGGGGATATCCCGATGATCGACTCGTGTCCTTCCGACGGGCTCTTACGCTTTCCGGCACCAGCTGCCGTCGTTTCCGGTCGTTTCCCGCGCATCGCGGATATCGGCGGCGACTGCTTTCCTGATCACCCAATACAGCGCGAACAGCATGATCCCGTACGCGATGATCATGGCGAGTATGTCCATGGCCGTTCCTTTCGTGGGAAAAAAGGGACTGTCCCTATTTTCCCACCGGAACATGGGACGGGCACTTATTTCCCACGGGCGGCATGTGCACGGTCGGTTAATCTTGCCTGCTCGCACGGCGCACCCATGCATTCGTGGTAACCTCATCTCTTGTGTATCGCAACAGAAAGGGAATTTCGCATGGAAGAGATGCCCAAGACATACGATCCGGCCGAAAACGAGCCGAAGATCCTGCAGAAGTGGCTCGACGGCGGCTATTACCAGCGCCGTCCGGGCGTGGGCGACTGCACCGTCACCATCCCGCCTCCCAATGTGACCGGCAAGCTGCACATGGGACATGCGCTCGACGATTCCATCCAGGATGCCATCGTGCGCCAGGCGCGCATGCGCGGCCGCTCGACCCAGTGGATCTTGGGCACCGACCATGCCGGCATCGCCACCCAGACCAAGGTCGACAAGAAGCTCAAGGAGGAGGGCAAGAACCGCCTCGAGATGGGTCGCGAAGCCTTCCTGGAGGCCTGCTGGGACTGGACGCACGAGTACGGCGGCACCATCAAGGAGCAGATCAAGCGCATGGGCTGTTCGGTCGACTTCGAGCACGAGCGCTTCACCATGGACGCCGATTACGCCGAGGCGGTCCGCAAGGTCTTCTGCGATTGGTATCATGACGGCCTCATCTACCGCGGTAAGCGTATCGTCAACTGGTGCCCGTCCTGCACGACGGCCATCTCCGACGACGAGGCGGAGTACAAGGAGGAATCCGGTCACCTGTGGCACCTGCGCTACCCGCTGACCGAGCCGGTGAACGGCCAGGACTACATCGTCGTCGCCACCACGCGTCCCGAGACCATGCTCGGCGACACCGGCGTTGCCGTCTCTCCGAAGGATCCCGAGAAGGCCGCCTTCGTGGGCAAGACCGTGATGCTGCCCATCGTTGACCGCGAGATTCCGATCTTCGAGGACTGGCATGTCGACGCGGGCTTCGGCTCGGGCTTCGTCAAGGTCACACCCGCGCACGACCCCAACGACTACGCGATGGGTCAGGCGCACGACCTGCCGCAGATCAACATCTTCGACGAGCACGCCGTCGTGGTCGAGGGCTACGGCGAGTTCTCGGGCATGACCCGCGACGAGTGCCGCGCGGCCGTCGTCGCGTGGTTCGAGGAGCACGGCCTGCTCGACCACATCGAGGAGCACGACCACTCCGTCATGCATTGCTACCGCTGCGACACCACGCTCGAGCCGTGGCTGTCCGAGCAGTGGTTCGTCGCGGTCGACAAGCTCAAGCAGCCCGCTATCGACGCCGTCGAGTCCGGTCGCGTGCGCTTCAACGCCGATCGCTGGAAGCAGAGCTATCTCACGTGGATGGAGAACCTGAAGGACTGGTGCATCTCCCGCCAGCTGTGGTGGGGCCACCGCATCCCCGTGTTCTACTGCGAGGACTGCGGCTGGGAGGACGCACTCATGGAGGACGCCGACGTGTGCCCGAAGTGCGGCGGTCACCACGTGCATCAGGACGAGAACGTGCTCGATACCTGGTTCTCCAGCCAGCTGTGGACCTTCGCGACGCAGGGTTGGCCGCAGAATCCCAAGGCGCTTGAGGGCCATCATCCCACCACGGCGCTCGTCACCGCGCGCGACATCATCGCGCTGTGGGTCGCCCGTATGATCATGAGCTCCGAGTACTTCCTGGGCGAGGAGCCGTTCCGTGACGTCGTCATCTATCCCACGATCCTCGCCAAGGACGGCAGCCGTATGTCCAAGTCCAAGGGCAACGGCGTCGATCCCATGGACCTCATGGACAAGTACGGCGCCGACGCCATGCGTTTCAACCTGCTGTCGCTGTTCACCAACAACCAGGACGTCAAGTTCGACGCCGATATCGACAAGAAGACCCATGAATTCTTGGGTAGCCCCCGCACCGAGCAGGCGCGCGCGTTCGTGACCAAGATCTGGAACGCGAGCCGCTTCCTCCTCATGAACATGGAAGGCTACACGCCGGGCGAGCCGGTCGCCGAGACCGCCGCCGACGCGTGGATGTTCAGCCGTCTCGCCAAGATGGTGAAGTCCGTGACCGAGGGTATCGAGGGGTACACGTTCGGCGATGTCGCCCGCGGTATCCAGGCCTTCTTCTGGAACGAGGTCTGCGACTGGTACGTCGAGGTCACCAAGGCCCGCCTGAAGGACGACGGCGCCCGTGCTCAGGCGCAGCGCAACCTCATCTTCGTCCTCGATACGAGCCTGCGCCTCATGCATCCGCTCATGCCGTTCGTTACCGAGGCCATTTGGGACGCCATGCCGGCGAGCTGCCTCGATATGGACGGGGAGCGCGCCGACGCCCTCATGGTCGCCGCGTGGCCCGAGCCCGCCGACTACGAGCGCTGGATCGACGAGCCCGCCGAGCGCGCCTTCGAGCTCACCCGTGCCGTGGTCATCGACGTGCGCTCCACGCGCGCCCGCTACCGTATCAGCCCCAAGGAGGCGCTGCCGGTCGTCGTGTGCGCCCATACCGATGCGGCGGCGCAGGCCATCGACGGCATGAACGGCTTCATCTGCAACCTGGCGAACGTGAGCGAGCTCACGTTCGCCGGTGAGGATGGCTTCGCGAAGCCCGACGCGGCGATCGCGCTTGCCGGCCCCGACTTCGATGCGTACGTGGTCGTGGGCGACCTCGTGGATTTCGCCGCCGAGAAGGCGCGCATCGAGAAGGCCATCGCCAAGAACGAGAAGGAGCTCGCGAGTGCGAACAAGACCCTGTCCAATCAGGGCTTCATCGCCAAGGCGGCGCCTGAGGTCGTGGCCAAGAAGCGCGAGCGCGCCGCCGAGCTCGAGGCCGAGATCGCGGCGCTGACCGCCCAACTCTCCGACTTCGCCTAGTCGGCATCTCCAGGTACCCGATCTCGCCCTTCAATCGTCGGGCATGGCCCTCAAGGCCTATGCCCTCCTCTTTCAGGGCGACCTTGGGCACCTGGGCCAGCCTTGTCGGTCGCTCCGGGCACCGCACCTTGCCGCTTAATCGTCGGGCATGACCGAAGGTCTATGCCCTCCTTCGCGGCAATCTGCGGCACCTGGGCCGGCCGTGGGGTTGGCTCGGCTGTCGCGTTCAGGTCGCGATCCTTCCTCCTTCTGGCTATTTCGAGCACCTGGGCCAGCTCTGTCGGCCGCCCGGGTGACGCGCCTTGTCAGCAACACTCCGGATCACGGGAAACGTAGGAGTTGATCATCCATGCCCAAGCGCTCAGGCGCCTATCGCGTGCCGTTCGCGGTCAGCGAGCTATCCTTCGACGAGGCTGTGGAGCTCGCCGCCGACACCGGCAAGATCTCGGGGGATGCAGGGCCGCTGCTCGAGACGGTCGTCGATATGCTCGACGAGCTCGAGCGCCCCGATGAGCATTACGACTGCCTGCAGGTCGCCGGCACCAACGGCAAGACGTCCACGACGCGATTCGCCGCAGCGATCCTTCGCGGCGAGGGGCTTCGCTGCGCGCTCTACACCTCGCCGCAGCTCGTGCGCTATCCCGAGCGCATGGAGATCGACGGTCGCGTCGTCTCGGATGCGGCGTTCGCCCACGGTGTCTCGGTCGCCGTCGAAGCGGGACGGCGCGTCAACGCTACACGCGCGGCGGCGGGCGACCGCGCCTATACGATCACCCCGTTCGACCTGTTGACCGTCGCGTCACTCGTCATCTTCGCCGAGGCGAAGGTCGACGTCGCCGTACTCGAGGTGGGCATGGGCGGACGTTGGGATGCGACGAGCGCCACCGATCCGGTCGCGGTCGCCATCACGGGGATCGGCCTCGACCATATGCGGATCCTCGGCGATACGCTCGCCGAGATCGCCGCCGAGAAGGCCGCGGTGATCAAGCCGGGCCGTATCGTCGTGCTCGGTGAGGGGACGCACGAGCCGTCGGTTCAATCCGTCATGGACGAACGATGCCGTGCCTGCGACGTCGAGCCGCTCATCGTCGAGCATCGCACCATCGCGGTGCCGCATGCGCTCGGAGCCGATGTCGAGTTCTGCTGTCCTACGGTGCGCGCTACCTATACGGTGCGTATGCCCAAGCCGACGTACCAACCCCAAAACGCCGCCTGCGCGATCATGCTCACGGAGGCCTATCTCGGGCGCACGCTCGATGAAGGTGCCTTGAACGCGAGCTTGACGGCATGCCCGACGCCGGGCCGATTCGATATTGTCCGCACCGAGCCGCTCGTGCTGGTCGACGCCTGTCATAATCCGCAGAGCTGCGAGCAGTTCGTCGCCGCGCTTAACGGCATCGATCCGGACATGTCCCGTCGCCCGACCTTGCTGATCGCGGCGCTTGCCGACAAGGACGTCGCCGGCATCGTGCGTATCCTCGTGCCGGCGTTCCCCCGCATCGTCGTCACCGTGACCGCCTCGGATCGCGCGCTGCCCCAAGATGAGCTCGGAGATCTCGTCGCCGCGGAGCTTGCGCGACAGGGGAGGGGTGCGTCGGATATCGTGGGGTCCTACGGATCGGTTCGCGAGGCGCTCGAAGCCCTGACGCGCGCCTCCATGCCCGTCGTTGCCGCCGGAACGATCACCCTCGCCGGCGAGGTCGCGGGTCTGCTCCGCTAGCGCATCGTCGGCGCGCCACATCGTTCGGAGAACCCCGGTTGTGCACAAAGTATCAAGTTCTACTTTAAGGTGAGACTCTGACCTATACTTATGGACGACTGCTACCGTTGATTGGAGCCGTTCGTATATGACGGATATCGCTTTGAGCAAGGATTCGATGACCCGCGGCGCGCGTTTCGCCATCACCGCGGGCCTTACCGCCGCGCTTGCGCTGGGCAGCGTGTGCGCGCCGTTCGCCTCGAGCGCCTACGCCGCTTCCGCGCAGACCACCGCTGAACTCGCCGCGTTGACCGAGCAGGTCAACCAGGCCGCGCAGCAGCATGCCGAGGCCATGGAGAAGGTCGAGGAGCTCGACGCGCAGATCGACGAGCTCGCCGACGAGGTGCTCCATATCGAGCAGGAGGTCATCCCCGAGAAGCGCGAGCACGCCTCCGATGCCGCCGCCAATCTCTACAAGATGGGGGAGTCGTCCTCCAACATCGTCACGATGCTGCTCAAAGCCGATTCGCTGTCCGACTTCATCACGCAGACCAAGTACCTCACCGCCGTCCAGGACGATAACGTCTACGCGCTCGAGCAGCTCAGCGAGACGCGCGACGACCTGAACGCTAAGCTCGCTAAGATCTCCGAGTCCCGCGACGAGGTCGCGCGCGAGGAGCAGCGCGCCGCCGATGCGCTCGAGCAGGTCTCCGAGGCCCAGGCCGCGCTACAGCAGCGTGCGGCGAGCGAGGATGCCGCCGAGGCCGCTGCCGCGCGCCGTGCCGCCGAGGAGGCCGCTGCGGTCCAAAAGCAGATGGAACAGCAGTCCTCCGGCGATACCTCGGCAAGCGAGGAATCGTCCGTTGCACAGGAATCTTCCGACGACTCCTCGAACGAGCCCTCGACGGACACCTCCCAGGGTTCCTCCGAGTCCCAGGACACCTCGACGTCCACGCCCGATCCCGAGCCCGCCCCCGAACCCGATACCGACACCGATTCGGGCGGTTCCTCGTCGAGCTCCAGCGACGATAGCGGCTGGATGACCGGCGTCGCCTCGCATTACGGCACCGGCGACGGATTCATGGGCGGCATCACGGCGAGTGGCGACATCGTCACCGAGACCTCGATGGGCGTCGCCATGCTCAACGTCCCGCTCGGCACCTACGTCGAGATCCGCTACAACGGCCGCTCCGTCGTCGCCGTCGTCAATGATCGCGGTCCCTACGTGCATGGTCGCGTGATCGACATGCAGCCCGCCGTCGCCCGTGCGCTCGGCTTCCTGTCGGTCGGCGTCGGCACGGTCGAGTACCGTTTCCTTTAACAGATCTCATTCCGCACGCGTCGACGAGGAGGTTCCTTCATGGCGCAGGTCGATGAGGGGCGTATCGGGCGCGTGCTCGATCGCCTTGAGGCGTCCCATCCCGGAGCGCAGGTGCTCGTCACCGATCCGTGGTCGATCTATTACCTGACCGGGTTCTACGCCGAGATGTTCGAGCGGTTCTCCGGTGTGTTGCTCCGCCGTGGCGTGCGACCGGTCGTCTTCGTGAACGCCTTGCACCGCCTCGACCCGTTCGATAATGCCGACGTCGTCGTCTTCGATGACACCGACGACATCTTCGCCATACTCGCCGCCCATATCGACCCTGCGGTTCCGCTCGGCATCGATGCCCAGATGCGCTCCGGCTTTTTGCTGCCGCTGATCGAGCGCGGCGTGGCGGCGTCCTTCTTCCTCGGCTCCGATGCCGTCGCGCGGACCCGTGCGATCAAGGACGCGCGCGAGCAAGATCTCATGCGCCGCTCGAGCCGGATCAACGACCAGGTCATGGCCGATCTCCCGGGGCTGCTCCACGAGGGCGTCACGGAGCACGAGGTCGCCGCGCAGATGCTTTCCCTCTACCGCTCGCACGGTGCCGACGACTTCTCCTTTCCACCCATCGTGAGCTTCGGCGCCAACGCGGCCGACCCGCACCATGAGCCCGATGGCACGAGGCTCGCGGCCGGCCAGGCCGTGCTGTTCGATATCGGCGGTCGTCTCGAAGGGTATTGCTCCGATATGACCCGCACGTTCCTGTGGGGTGAGGCCGATGCCGAGACGCTGCGTATCCACGATGTGGTGCGACGCGCCAACGAGGCGGCCGAGGCCATGATCCGTCCGGGGGTGCGCTTTTGCGACGTCGACCGCTGCGCGCGTTCGATCATCGAGGAGGCTGGCTACGGTCCGTATTTCACGCATCGGCTCGGGCATTCGATCGGCTTGCAGGACCATGAACCGGGAGACGTCTCCGCGATCAACGAGGATCGCATCGAGGTGGGGATGACCTTCTCCATCGAGCCGGGGATCTATCTTCCCGGACGCACCGGCGTGCGCATCGAGGATCTGGTGCTCGTGCGCGAGGACGGCGCGGAGATTCTCAACGTCTACCCGAAGGACGCCCGCCGCATCGACGGGTAGGGGATGGCGGCCTGCGTTCGATACGGCACTTGTATGTCGATAGCGTGTCGTCATCGGCGCGCCCGACGCTTGGGTATAGAATGCATAGCAAGTCTGTGTGTATATCGTGACTGAAAGGCTGATCGGCTCATGCTCGACACCATACTCCAGGAGATCATGTCTCCCCAGCTCCAGATGGCCATCTACCTGTTCGTCGGCTTCATCGCCGCGCTGTATGTGCTATCTGTCGTCTACGTGTTCATCGACGCCAAGCGCCGCGGCGTGGGCGCGTTTTGGGCGTGGGGCATCGTCGGTCTTATCCCGTTCGTCGGTCTGATCGCCTACCTCGTCCTGCGTCCCAACTCCTATCTCGCCGACCGCGAGGAGCAGGAGCTCGATATGGCGCTGCGTGAGCGTCAGCTCTCCGCGTACGGCACCTGCCCGCAGTGCGGCTCGCCGATTGAGAAGGACTTCGTCGTCTGCCCGGTGTGCAACACCCAGGTGCGCAACGTCTGCCCCTCCTGCCATCGTCCGCTCGATGCGCACTGGAAGGTGTGCCCGTACTGCCGCACCCACATCCAGTAGCTGTTCCACGGGCCGCGCGATGCGGCCCGTTCGGTATCGTCTCGCGAATAAGCGAAAGGTTCCCCGCGATGCTGTGCATCTTTCATTTCCTGACACGTACCCAGACTATCTAGGCGTCTGTCCTTTCCCGGCCGATCCGGCCACGGGCAGGCGCCGTATATCGCCCGCACACGCATCCGGCGCGCGCCGGCGATTCGTCTGCGTGCCATGCGGCATATTCGTGCACAGGTATCGCACGCGGTATCCCATCGGAACCGAACGATCACGTATAACGAAGGAGCTATCCCATGAAAGCGCTGTATAACGACGGTACGGTAGCCGAGCTGCCCGCCGAGGAGGTCACGCACGTCATCCGCCACTCCGCCGCCCATATCATGGCGCAGGCAATCAAGCGCCTGTACCCCCAGGCGGATTTCGCCTACGGTCCGGCCACCGACAACGGGTTCTACTACGATGTCGACCTGGGCGACGCGACGCTGTCCGAGGACGACCTTCCCGCCATCGAGGCCGAGATGAAAAAGATCGTCAAGGAGAACCTCAAGTTCAACGCGTTCGAGCTTCCGCGCGAGGAGGCCATCGCGCTTATGCAGGAGCGCGGCGAGAAGTACAAGGTCGAGCACATCGGCGATCTGCCCGAGGATGCCCGCATCACGTTTTTCCAGCAGGGCGACTACATCGACATGTGCGTGGGTCCGCACATCACCTACACCAAGGCGCTCAAGGCCTTCAAGCTCACCGGCGTGTCCGGTGCCTATTGGAAAGCGGATAAGAACAACAAGATGCTCACGCGCGTGAACGGCACCGCGTTTGCCACCAAGGACGAGCTCGACGAGCATCTGCGTCTGCTCGAGGAGGCCAAGAAGCGCGACCACCGCAAGATCGGTCGCGAGATGGACCTGTTCATGATGCGCGACGAGGCGCCCGGTTTCCCGTTCTTCCTGCCCAACGGCATGATTCTCAAAAACGAGCTGCTGAACTACTGGCGCGAGATCCATCACAAGGCCGGCTACGTCGAGATCTCCACGCCGCAGATCATGAGCAAGCATCTGTGGGAGACCTCCGGCCACTGGGACCACTACAAGGACAACATGTACTCCACGATCATCGACGACGAGGAGTACTGCATCAAGCCGATGAACTGCCCCGGCGGCGTGCTCGTGTACAAGAGGCATCCGCACAGCTATCGTGAACTGCCGATCCGTGCCGGCGAGATCGGTCTCGTGCACCGTCACGAGCTCAAGGGTGCCTTGCACGGCCTGTTCCGCGTGCGCTGCTTCAACCAGGACGACGCCCATCTGTTCGTGCGTCCCGACCAGCTCACCGACGAGATCGTGGGTGTGGTGAACCTCATCGACTCGGTGTACCAGAAGTTCGGCTTCACCTACCATCTCGAGCTCTCCACGCGCCCCGAGGACTCCATGGGTTCGGACGAGGATTGGGCGCGCGCCGAGGCTGGTCTGCGCGAGGCGCTCGAGCGTCTGGGCAAGGACTATGTGGTCAACGAGGGCGACGGTGCCTTCTACGGCCCCAAGATCGATTTCCATCTGGAGGATTCGCTCGGCCGCACCTGGCAGTGCGGCACCGTGCAGCTCGACTTCCAGATGCCGCTCAACTTCGACCTGGAGTACACGGACGCCGACGGCACCAAGAAGCGTCCCATCATGCTGCACCGCGTGGCGTTCGGCTCCATCGAGCGTTTCATCGGCATCCTGATCGAGCACTATGCCGGTAAGTTCCCGACTTGGCTCGCCCCGACGCAGGTCAAGGTCCTGCCCGTGTCCGAGAAGAGCCGCGCGTACGCGCATACGGTCGCCGACCGGCTCGAGGCTGCGGGCATCCGTGTGGTGGTCGACGATCGCGACGAGAAGATCGGCTATAAGATCCGCGAGGCCCGCGGCGTCGATCGCGTCCCCTACATGCTCATCTTGGGCGAGAAGGAAGCCGAGGCCGGCAACATCTCGGTGCGCGACCGCACCAACGAGACGCATGCCGCCACGGTCGAGGAGTTCATCGACCAGGTGAGCGCCGAGATCGCGGAGCGCCGCAGCTGACATCGGCGCGTTCGTGCGAGGCATATCGTGAGTTTGCGGGCACATTTTGGTCCAACCCACCGGTTGAGGGCCAAAACGTGCCCGCTATCCGTTGAATGTGCAGGTATACTGAACACATTGGCGACATCGGGGAGGGTGATCGGCTATGGGGAACGACGTCTTCGAGCTCGCGCAGGCGTATGCGCAGGTTCATCATGCCCGCTTCTCCTGGTTCACGACCGCCGACGACGTCGCCTGCGCGCTCGCCAAACTGGGCCTGATCGGTCCGAGTGACCGTCTGGTCGTGCGCGCCAACGATGCGACCGAGACGTATCTTCGCCATTTCGGGGCCGGTGTCCTGACCTTTGCCGTCGATGAGACGGCGGATGCCTTCGTCGCCGCGTCGCATGCGTCCGCGCATCCCGCCGCCTCGGGGCGTATGGAGCCGCGCGAGGAGGGTCATGCCTCCTACGCGGATGGCGCCGGCATGCGTTTCGACCGTCTGTTCTGGCTCGTCAACTCCATCGGGTGCCGCGGGCTGCACGTGCCCGATATCCGCGCGCTCGCCGAGGCCGCCTATGCCGAGGGCGCCATCCTCATCATCGACAACACCATCGCGTCGGCTCGGTGCTGCCAGCCGCTCACACTCGGTGCGCATATCGTCTGCGAGGCGCTCGATCGCGTCGCCGCAGGGTTGCTCGGCACCAAGGTCGTCGCCTTTTCGGTCGCGCATGATGCGACGGGTCACGGCAGGCGCCGTCGCAGCGTTCCGCTCGCGCACGAAGCCTATTGCATGCTCGCGCAGCGACTCGGCGGGCAGCATACGGGTACCGTCTGCAACGTCGCCGGAGACGATCTCGCCGCGATCCGCCGCGGTCTCGACACGCTCGATTCGCGCCTGCAGCGACAGAGCGACCACGCGCGCGTCATCGCCGAGTATCTGGCAGCGCATCCGGACGTTCCTTCCGTCGGGTATCCAGGCCTTGCGAGCCATCCCGATCATGATGTCGCCGCGCGCACGTTGCAGCACGGCTTCGGTCCCGCCGTGGACTTCGAGCTTCCCTGGGGTGTGACCGCCGGCGCTTTTCTCGATGCCTGCGACTGCTCCCATCGGGCTTGCCCCGCCGGCGGTCCGCTTACGCGCCTCTCTCCGCTGTGCGGCGATGACGGCACCTACATCCGCCTGATCGCCGGACTCGATGATCCGTTGGATATCGTCGACAGCCTCGATCAGGCGATGCGCCTGTTCTGCGATCCTCCCCACGCCTGATAGGTGCAGGGCCGAGCGGCCTCACATCACAAATCCATAGCACGACCGACTACGATCCATCGCATCGGGGAGGATGTCTTGATCGCTTCGTTTACGCTCGCCAATTTGGTCGAGGCGCTCGTTTTGGGCGTCGCGCTCGCCATGGATGCCATGGCCGTCACCCTATCCAACACGCTGTGCGAACCGGATATGCCGCGTTCGCGTAAGCTCGCCATGCCGGTTGCCTTCGCGCTGTTCCAGATGGGCATGCCGATCGCCGGCTATTTCGGCGGTACGCTCGTGGCCCCGCTCATCGAGGCGTACGCCGGTATCGTTTCGTTCCTCATCCTCGCGTTCGTCGGAGGGAAGATGGTATGGGAGGCCGTACGCGAGCTCCATGAGCCGGAAAGCTGCCCGTCGAGCCGGCTCACCTGGCCGACGATCTTCATGGAGGCCATCGCCACCTCCATCGATGCGTTCGTCGTCGGCGTTTCGTTTGCCGCGAGCGGCAAGGATATCGTGTTGTACGGCGGCGCCATCGGCGTCACGACGTTCGCGTGCTGTTTGGCGGTGCTTGTCGTCGGGCGCAAGCTCGGGTCGCATTTCGGTCCGCGCGCCACGATCGCGGGCGGCATCGTGCTGATCCTCATCGGCCTGAAGGCCCTGTTCGGCTGATTTATCTGCGCGGATGAAATGAGGCTGGACGTAGGTGAAATCACGTCCGACGTACTTTCACATAGTGGACGCATGAGCTCACGTCCGACCTCATATCGCCTGCTCACGCGCTAGAGATCCTCGAGTTCATGAGCGCGACGGGCGAGGATCTCGTCGACGTCGTGCTGGATGGACCAGAACACCTCGAGGGCGCGCTTTCCCTTGTCGGTGAGGGTCGAACCGCGGGCACCGTCGCGCTCGAGCAAGTCGTATCCCAACTGGGTTTCCGCCTCTCGCACGATTCGCCATGCTTTGGAATAGGCCATGCCCATGCGTTTGGCGGCACGGTTGAGCGAGTGCTCCTCCTCGACGCCGGCGAGCAGCAGCGCGATGCCGTAGCCGAAGGCGCCCGGCGCCTCGATGTCGGGGTTCTTGAATTTGAGTCGTGCCGTCGCCACAATCGCCATCCGTGCGCTCCTTTGCGCTAAAGCCCGTCCTCGGCGTTTGGAAAACCGTGGGCAAAATGCTTGAAATCTTGCACCACACGGCATTGTAGCAGCATTTTTGCACTACAATGGCTCAATGAACCGCCTGCCATGCGGTTCGAACGCGAAACCGCGCGACGTGTCCTCGGTGCCGCTGCGCCCGAAGACGGATCGCGCCCGAACTCTGAGGAGGAGTATCCATGGCAATGTTTTTCCCCGGTGAGTCCCACACGTTCTCCGAGTATCTTCTGGTGCCCGGTTACTCGTCTTCCGAGTGCATCCCCAACAACGTCTCGCTCAAGACCCCGCTCGTTCGCTTCAAGCGCGGCGAGGAGCCTTCCATCAGCCTGAACATCCCCATGGTTTCCGCGATCATGCAGTCCGTGTCCGGTGTGGACATGGGCGTGGCGCTCGCCACCGAGGGCGGTATGAGCTTCATCTACGGCTCGCAGACCCCCGAGCAGGAGGCCGCTATGGTCAAGGCCGTGAAGGACCACAAGGCGGGCTTCGTCGAGTCCGACTCCACGCTCACGCCCGATATGACCATGGAGCAGGTCATGGCGCTCAAGGAGACGACCGGCCACTCCACCATGCCCGTCACCGACGACGGCACCCCGCGCGGTCGTCTGCTCGGCATCGTGACGAGCCGCGACTACCGTCCCTCCCGCGACGACCATTCCAAGAAGGTCTCCGAGTTCATGACGCCGCGCGAGAAGCTCATCGTGGGCGACAAGGACATCACCCTCAAGCGCGCCAACGACGTCATCTGGGACAACAAGCTCAACGCCCTGCCGTGCGTCGATGAAAACGATCATCTGGTCGGCATCGTGTTCCGCAAGGATTACGACTCGCACAAGACCAACCCCAACGAGCTGCTCGACGCCAACAAGCGCTACATGGTGGGCGCGGGCATCAACACGCGCGACTACGCCGAGCGCGTGCCGCTGCTCATCGAGGCCGGCGCCGACGTGCTGTGCATCGACTCCTCCGAGGGCTTCTCCGAGTGGCAGAAGCGCACCATCGAGTGGATCCGCGCGAACTACGGCGATTCCGTCAAGGTCGGCGCCGGCAACGTCGTGGATGCCGACGGCTTCCGCTTCCTGGCCGACTGCGGCGCCGACTTCATCAAGGTCGGTATCGGTGGCGGTTCGATCTGCATCACCCGCGAGACCAAGGGCATCGGACGCGGTCAGGCGACGGCGCTCATCGACGTGTGCCGCGCCCGCGACGAGTACTTCGAGGAGACCGGCGTCTACGTTCCCGTCTGCTCCGACGGTGGCATCGTGTACGACTACCACATGACGCTCGCGCTCGCCATGGGCGCCGACTTCATGATGCTCGGCCGTTATTTCGCGCGCTTCGACGAGAGCCCGACCACCCGTGTGAACGTCAACGGTCAGTACATGAAGGAGTACTGGGGCGAGGGCTCGGCGCGCGCCCGCAACTGGCAGCGCTACGACCTGGGCGGCGCGGCGAAGCTTTCCTTCGTCGAGGGCGTCGACTCCTACGTGCCCTATGCGGGCTCGCTTAAGGACGGCGTGAGCAATACGCTCTACAAGGTCAAATCGACCATGTGCAACTGCGGCGCGCTCACCATCAAGGAGCTGCAGCAGAAGGCGCGTCTCACGCTCGTTTCCGCGACCTCGATCGTCGAGGGCGGTGCGCATGACGTCGTGGTGAAGGATTCCCAGCAGACGGTGAGCTACAACTAAGACGGCGACGCGATACCGAAACGCGTATATGGACAGGGGCTTTGCGGCGGCGCCGCAAAGCCCCTGTTTTGCTATGGCGATCGCGTACCGCCGTATCCTTGGGAACCGGATTTCGAGGTTAAATCGTTTGTGCGGAGCGCGTGTCCGATATCAACTTGCTAGATTTGCAGTTTTCGGGGGTTTTGAGTCTGAAATTCAGAAAGTCCACTATGACCGTTAATGAAAGTGCTGGTAAACAGCTATGTCATATTTCGGTGACATACTGAATGACTCGCGTGCAGCCGAAAACCCCCGAAAACTGCAAATCTAGCAAGTTGCCGCATCGGTAGGGGAGCATACGGCATCGTGCCCCCTCCGCGAATGAGCCGGGAGCCCGGGTTTGCGCCATCGTCATGGGAAATGGGGTATATCCCGCTTCGTCCACTCCATCATGCGCGAGCGTTTTGCTAGAATCTGGAACGTTACTGTTTGTATCCGCAAAGGAGCCTGTATGTGCGACTGCACCGATCATAAGGAGATCCCCGCGTACGACGCGGCTGCGATCGAGGCCAAATGGATCGAAGCCTGGGATCGCGACGACGTGTTCGCGGTCGATACCGATTCCGACAAGCCCAAGAAGTACGTGCTCGAGATGTTCCCGTATCCCTCGGGCGATCTGCACATGGGCCACGCCCGCAACTACACGATCGGCGACGCCATGGCGCGTCAGGCCCGCATGCGCGGCTTCGACGTGCTGCATCCCATCGGCTTCGATGCGTTCGGCCTGCCCGCCGAGAACGCCGCCATCAAGCACAACACGCAGGCCGGCGCCTGGACGTACAAGAACATGGACCAGGCTCTTGCCACCATGAAGCGCATGGGCTTCTCCTACGACATGGACCGTTTGGTCAAGACCTGCAGCCCCGATTACTACCGATGGGGTCAGTGGATCTTCGAGAAGATGTGGGAGCGCGGTCTCGTCTATCGCAAGAAGAGCCCGGTCAACTGGTGCCCCACCTGCAAGACGGTGCTCGCCAACGAGCAGGTTACCGAGGGCAAGTGCTGGCGCTGCGGTTCCGAGCCCGAGAAGCGCGATCTGGAACAGTGGTACTTCAAGATCACCGACTACGCGCAGGAGCTCCTCGACGATCTCGAGAAGCTGCCCGGCTGGCCCGAGCGCGTCAAGCAGATGCAGGCCAACTGGATCGGCCGCTCCGAGGGCGCCGAGGTCGACTTCACGATGTGCGACGCAGACAGTGAGCCGATCGCGGGCGACGAGGGTAAGATCACCGTGTTCACCACCCGCGCCGACACGCTGTTCGGCTGCACGTTCTTCCTGCTCGCGCCCGAGTACGAGGGCCTTCACGACCTCGTCGCCGGTACCGAGTACGAGCATGACGTCATGGCGATCGTCGAGGGTGCCAAGAAGATCTCCGCGGTCGAGCGCGCCCAGGGCACGCTCGAGAAGCACGGAGCGTTCACGGGCCGCTATGTCGTGAACCCCGTGTCCGGCCAGAAAGTGCCGGTCTGGGTCGCCGATTACATCGTGTCCGATTACGGCACCGGCGCCGTCATGGCGGTGCCCTGCGGCGACCAGCGCGACTTCGAGTTCGCCCGCAAGTACGACCTGCCCATCGTGCCGATCATCCTCATGGACGATGAGCGTGCTGCCATCGAGGAGGCGGGGGAGTCCATCGATACCTATCATGCCGAGACGGTCGACTGGGACTCCGCGCATGCCGCCGAGGGCACGCTCGTCCAGTCCGGCAAGTATACCGGCATGCGCGGCGGCAAGCACTCCGAGGGTGAGGCCGCGATCGTGGCCGATCTCGAGGCTGCCGGCACCGGTCGTCGCAAGGTCGAGTTCCGCCTGCGCGACTGGCTGATCTCCCGTCAGCGTTACTGGGGCAACCCCATCCCGGCCATCCACTGCGATCACTGCGGTATCGTGCCGGTTCCGGAGGACCAGCTTCCCGTCATGCTGCCGGACAACCTCGATTTGGGCGCGGGCGAGACGCTCGCCGAGTGCGCGGATTTCTACGAGACGACCTGCCCGGTGTGCGGCAGGCCCGCCCGTCGCGAGACCGACACCATGGACACCTTCACGTGCTCCAGCTGGTACTACCTGCGCTATTGCGATCCGCATAACACGGAGTTGCCGTTCTCCCGCGAGGCTGCCGATCGCTGGATGCCCGTCGACAACTACATCGGCGGCATCGAGCATGCGATCCTGCACCTGCTGTACTCGCGCTTCTTCACCAAGGCCCTGCGCGATATGGGTATGCTCGACGTGGACGAGCCCTTCACCAACCTGCTGTGCCAGGGCATGGTCAAGGATGCCAACGGCGAGACGATGTCCAAGTCCAAGGGCAACGTCGTGCCGCCCTCGAGCGTGATCGAGCCCTACGGCGCCGATACGATGCGTCTGGCGATCCTGTTCATCGCCCCGCCCGAGAAGGACTTCGATTGGGACGAGGATGCCGTCGCCGGTGCGAACCGCTTCCTCAAGCGCGCGTGGCGCATCGTGTGGACGCTCGCCAACGCCGGCGATGCGAACGCCGTGCTCGATAAGGGCGCCCTGTCCGCTGCCGCGATGAAGCTGTACCGCGAGCGCCATCGCACGATCGCCAAGTGCACCGAGGATTTCGACCGCCAGCAGTTCAACACCGCGATCTCGGCCATCATGGAGCTCGTCAACGCGGCGAGCGCCTATCTCAACACCGGCGAGGACCTCGACGCCGCGCTCAGCTATCTGGTCGCGACCGACATCGTGTCCGTGCTCGCGCCGATCTGCCCGTTCTGGGCCGATGAGCTGTGGCACAACGCGCTGGGCCACGACTCTTACGCCTATACGGCGAGCTGGCCGACGTTCGACCTTGCCGAGACCGTCGAGGACGAGGTCGAGATCGCCGTGCAGGTGCTCGGCAAGATGCGCGCTCGCGCCATGGTTCCCACGAACGCCACGTCCGAGCAGATGCAGGCGGCCGCCGTCGCCGTCGCCGGCAAGTGGCTCGAGGGCAAGACCCTCGTCAAGGCCATCTGCGTGCCTGGCAAGCTCGTGAATCTCGTGGTCAAGTAGCCGATCGCTCGATAATCCAGCCGCATGGTGAGTCGCGGTCCCGATTGTGGGACCGCGGCTTTTGATTGCAGGCGACAAGGGCGCGGCGGACAGGCTGTCCTGACGACTGCACGACACGATGGGTTGACGATCGCGCCGGGTATCCGAACGCGGGGTGTCGTTGCGACTTCACGAGACGTTGAGGCCGCCTGTCGCTCGCGCTCGCGCGACCTGGTATTCGAGCTGGCGATTCGCATCGGCGTAACGCCCACCCGCCGCATTCCACCGTTCGCCCAACTGATGTGTCGAAATTCCCATCGTGATAATACTCTCTTATTGCGTGCAAGAAATTATTATTGCACTAAGGTTGTCTGCACTCGCTAGGGAAGAAGGGATTCGATGCACCTCAACACGCAAGCCCTGATCATCGTGGGCGTGTATCTTGTCGTGATGCTGTCGATCGGCTTCATCGTCGGCAAGCTCAACATCAAGAACAGTGAAGACTACATGGTCGCCGGTCGACGGATGGGCCTGCTCTTCGTGGCGTTCTCGCTGTCCGCCAACAACATCGGCGGCGGCTCCACCACCGGTCTGGCGCAGCGCGCCTACGGCGAGTGGGGCATCAGCGCCGTGTGGTACGTGCTCGCGGCATCCATCGCCATGATCCCGCTCGCGTACTTCGCGCCCAAGATCCGCAAGACCATGGCCGTGACCATCCCCGAGGTCGTCGGTCGTCGCTTCGGCGACACCTCGAGCACCATCACCGCCGTGCTCTCGGTCCTGTCCCTGTTCTGCCTGACCTCCTCGCAGATCACCGCCGCCGGCAGCGTCGTCTCCACGCTGGTCGGTATCCCCACCAACGTCGCACTCGTCGCGGCGGGTTTCGTCGTGATCTTCTACACCACCTTCGGCGGTATGGTCGCCGACCAGGTGGCCGACCTCATCCAGTTCTGCGTCATCCTCATCGGTCTGGCGATCGCCACGCCGATCGTCATCGAGGGCTGCGGCGGTTGGGATACCGTGGCCGCGGCGTTGCCGCCCGCGCAGCTCGACTTCACGACCATCGGCGTCGTGACGATCATAGGCTACATATTCAACTACTTCTGCACCTTCCTCGCCGGTCCCGAAATGGTTACGCGCTTCGAGTCCGCTAAGGACGAGAAGACCGCCACGCGCGCCGCTTGGCTGTCAGCCGTCTTGATGGCCGCCATGGCGTTCTTCCCGACGCTGCTCGGTCTGTGCGCCGCCGCGACCATGCCCGGCTTGCCGAACGCCGGTGCCAACGCCATGCTCGAGGTGACGACCGCCCATGCGCCGGGCTTCGTCTCCGGCATCGTGTGCGCCGCGATCATCTGCGCCACCATGTCGTCGGCCGACTCCAACCTGCTGTGCATGTCGACGATCCTCATGAAGGACCTGTACCTCAAGTACGGCGGTCGTGAGCTCAACGATAAGCAGACGGTTTTCTACACCCGTGCCTGCAACGTCGTGTTCGCCATCATCGCCATCTGCATCTCGATGTTCGGTGTCCCGATCGTCACCATGAACACGTTCGCCTTCGGCATCCGCTGCGCCGGCCCGTTCGCGGCCTACGGCCTGGGTCTCGTGGTCAAGAACGCCACGAAGAACTCCGGCATCCTCTCGCTGGTGGGCGGTACCATCGGCTTCATCTTCTGGCAGGTGCTGTCCGGCGGCGACTTCCTGTTCGGCATCCTACCCGTCGTGTTCGGCTGCTTTATCTCCGTCGTGGTGTTCTTCGTCGTGAACGCCATCGAGTGGAAGCGCGGCGTGCCCGCGGCTCCGTCCGCCTATCTGGAGGAGTAGCCGCATCACGGCACACGACTCGGTATCGACGGGGTCCCGCTTTCCGCGGGGCCCCGTTTCGCGTGTCCGGGGGATAGGGGGATCCTTCCGATCGTTCGTGCCGACGTGGGGCACGATTCACGGTACCGCGCCTGGCACATCCGCCATGGCGCACCGTCCGCCGAGCGGTATTGTGTGCAATTTGCGAAGGCCCATGGCCAGAAATCGGCCGTCATCGCGCCGTAAACACGCATCTGACCTGCATATGCTATGATAGACGGGCAATTGAAGCTGTAACGGTAAGGGAGTGCGGGTTCGCCCGCGCTTCCTTTCTTGTATGGGGAGGTGCTGCATGGTCAAAAGCAAGCTCGAACAGCAGGTCATCGACGCGCTCGAGGCCGTCGCGCCCGATCACGGCATCGATGTCGTCGATGTCGAGGTCGTCGGTGCGACGAAGGCGCCCTGCCTGCGCGTGCGCATCGATCGCGCGGACGGGGATCCGATCTCGCTCGACGAGGTGACGGCGCAAAGCGCGTGGGTGAGCGCTGTCATCGAGAAGCTCGATCCCATCGCCGGTTCCTACACGCTCGAGGTGTCGAGCCCCGGCATGGCGCGCCCGCTGCGTCGTCCGAGCGATTTCGAGCGCTTCACGGGCGAGGCCGTCGAGCTCACGACCACGGCGACCGAGGGCAGGCGCAAGTTCAAGGGCGCCATCGTCTCGGTCGACGAGCACGCCGTGACGCTTTCGCTCGAGGACGACGAGACCGTGACGATTCCCCACGATGAGATCAAGAAATGCACGCTGAAGCCGGTCTTCGACTTCAGCCGCGGAAAGGATGGCAAGTAATGGCATCGGAGATGATGGAAGCCCTGATGGCGCTTTGCGCCGAGAAGCACATCGACCAGCTCTACCTGATCGACCGCCTGGAGCAGTCGCTCGCCAAGAGCTACGCCGAGATCTTGCATCTGGATTGGGGCGCCAAGGTCACCATCGACCGCGCCACCGGCAAGATCTACGTCTACAAGCTCGTGCCTATCGACGACTCCATGGACGAGGAGGGCAACTACACCGAGTTCGAGGAGATCGACGTCACGCCCAAGGACACCTCGCGCATCGCGGCGCAACACGCCAAGGCCGAGATCAACGCCATCGTGCGCAACTCGGCCCGCGAGCAGATCTACGAGGAGTTCTCGAGCCGCATCGGCGATATCATCACCGGCACCGTCCTGCAGTCCACGCCCGACTTCACGATCGTCAAGATCCGCGAGGGTGTCGAGGCCGAGCTGCCCCATTTCGATCAGCGCCGCTACGAGAACGAGCGCAACGAGCGCCCGCACGGTGAGCGCTACCTGCACAACCAGCGCATCAAGGCCGTGATCATCGACGTGCGCGACCCCAACTCGACGCTGCCCCCGGTCCGCGGCGAGCACTCCCGTCCGCCGATCGTGATCTCGCGTACGCACCCTGCGCTCATCCGTCGCCTGTTCGAGGGCGAGATCCCCGAGATCTACGAGGGCACCGTCGAGATCAAGTCGATCGCCCGTGAGCCCGGCCAGCGCTCCAAGGTCGCCGTCCACTCGCTCGACGACCGCCTGGATCCGGTGGGCGCCTGCGTCGGCCCGAAGGGCAGCCGCGTGCGCGCCGTCGTATCCGAGCTTCGCGGCGAGCGCGTCGACGTCATCCTGTGGGATGCCGATCCGGCGGCCTATGTCGCCAACGCCCTGTCGCCGGCCAAGGTCACGCGCGTGCTCATCGACGAGGAGAAGAACTATGCCGGTGTGATCGTCCCCGACGACCAGCTGTCGCTCGCGATCGGCAAGGAGGGCCAAAACGCCCGTCTGGCCGCCCGTCTGACCGGTTGGCACATCGATATCAAGAACGAGACGCTCGCCGCCGATATCCTGCGCAACGTCCCGGTCGTGCCCGAGCCCGCCGAGGACCTGCTTTCCGATGACGAGCCCGAGCGCTGCGCCTATGTGGGCGAGAACGGCATCCGCTGCCGCAACCAGGCCCGTCCCGGCTCCAATTACTGTGGCGTCCACGATACGCTTTCCGTCGAGGACGGCGTCGACGCATTCGAGGATGCGGAGGATCTCATCTAACGGTGTCGGGTGTCGCGTATGACACCGGCCCCACCCGTTTCCGACGAATGCTGTGCAGGGCGCGTCGCGCGCCCGAGAGGTAGGTGAATGGCATATGGCAAAGGTCCGCGTATCAAGCCTGGCCAAAGATTTTGGAATGTCGTCCAAGGAGCTGCTCGAGCACCTCGCCGAGATGAAGATCCCGGCGAAGTCCGCGTCCTCGACGCTCGAGGATGCCTACGTGTCCATGGTCAAAAAGAAGCTCGCGCCCGTGCTCGAGGCGCGTAAGGCGGAGATCGAGGCTTCGAAGCTCGCCGAGAAGGAGGCCGCCGAGCGCGAGGAGGCCGAGAAGGCCGCCGCCGCCGAGGCCGCCCGCATCGAGGCTGAGCGTCGTCGTGAGGAGGAGCGACGCCTGTCCCAGGCCGCCCTCGCCGCCGAGGAGGCCGCGCGTGCGGCTGCCGCCGAGGCCGAGCGCATCGAGCGCGAGCGCGCCGCCGAGGCTGCGCGCCAGGCCGAACTCGAGGCCAAGCGCCGCGCGGTGCCGGCGAGCGATTCGGGCTCGCGGTTCCGCTCCCTGCTCGACCAGATCGCCGCGCAGGAGGTCGTCCTCAAGGAGAAGAAGGAGGCCGAGACCAAGAAGAAGGCCGAGGCCGATTCGCGTCGCGGCGACCGTCGCGGTGGCCGCAAGGCCGACCATGGCGATCATCGCGGTTCCGACGAGCCCACCGGGCGCTCGCGCCGCACCAACGCCGCGCCGTCGGTGCCCGCCGGCATGGACGTCCCGGCTCCCGACAAGGCCGGTCGCGGCGGCAAGAAGCGCCGTGGTCAGCAGGAGTCGCACGGCGACCATTACTCGCGCATGGCCCGCGAGGCGGAGGAGTACAGCCGCGAGCGCGTCCTCGAGGAGGCCCGTGCCGCCGTCGAGGAGGCCAGCCGCGAGTCGACCGGTCGCCGTCGCAAGCGCAAGGAGAAGCGCGAGCGTGAGGCCGCGCAGCTGCGTGAGGAGAAGAAGATCGAGGAGGCGCTCGCCCAGGGCGTGAACCCCGAGGAGCTCGACGCCGTGCGCGTCTCCCAGGGTGTCACCGTGGCCGAGCTCGCCGAGGCGCTCGAGGTGTCGGCCAACGATATCATCAAACGCCTGTTCCTGCTCGGCACGCCGCTCACCATGACGCAGTCCATGTCCGACGACCTCGTGGAGCTCGTCGCCGACGACCTCGGTCGCCAGATCAAGATCATCACGCCGGAGGAGGAGAACTCCTTCAGCTTCTACGACGACCCGTCCGACCTCAAGCCGCGTCCGCCCGTGGTCACCGTCATGGGCCACGTCGACCACGGCAAGACGAGCCTGCTCGACGCCATCCGCCACACCGGCGTCGCCACGCACGAGGCCGGCGGCATCACGCAGCACATCGGCGCGTCCCAGGTCATGATCAACGGCCGTCAGATCACCTTCGTCGACACCCCGGGTCACGAGGCGTTCACCGCCATGCGTGCCCGCGGTGCCAAGATCACCGACGTGGTCGTGCTGGTCGTCGCCGCCGACGACGGCGTCATGCCGCAGACCGTCGAGGCCATCAACCACTCCAAGGCGGCCGGCGTGCCCATCGTCGTCGCCGTCAACAAGTGCGACAAGCCCGATGCGAACCCCGATCGCGTCCGCCAGGAGCTCGTCGAGTACGGCGTCATCCCCGAGGAGTGGGGCGGCCAGAACATGTTCGTGAACGTGTCGGCGCGTCAGAAGACCGGCATCGACGACCTGCTCGAGACCATCCTGCTGCAGGCCGACGTGCTCGAGCTCAAGGCCAACCCCGACACCTTCGCGTCCGGCTACATCATCGAGGCCAAGCTCGACCGCGGTCGCGGCCCGGTCGCGACCGTGCTTGTCAACCGCGGCACGCTCCACGTCGGCGACTCGCTCGTCGCCGGCATGGCCTACGGTCGCGTCCGCGCCATGCTCGACCAGCACGGCAACCCCGTCAAGGAGGCCCGCCCCTCCGACGCCGTGGAGATCTTGGGCCTCAACTCCGTGCCCGCCGCCGGCGACGAGTTCCGCGTCTTCGAGGACGAGCGCGATGCGCGCGACCTCGCCGAGCAGCGCTCGCTCAAGGCCCGCATCGAGGAGCAGAACAAGGTCAAGCACGTCACGCTCGAGACCCTGTTCTCCGAGATGAGCGAAAACGAGCTCGCCGAGCTCAACCTCGTCGTCAAGGCGGACGTCCAGGGCTCCATCGAGGCGCTGGCCGACGCGCTGGGCAAGATGGACCAGTCCGAGGTCCGTATCAACATCATCCACTCCGCCGTCGGTGCGATCACCGAGACCGATGTCGTGCTCGCCGCCGCGTCCAACGCCATCATCATCGGCTTCGGCGTGCGTCCGCAGGGTAAGGCCCGCGATCTTGCCGAGAAGGAGAACGTGCAGATCAAGACCTACTCGATCATCTACAAGGCGATCGAGGACATCGACGCGGCGCGCGTCGGCCTGCTGAAGCCCACCGAGGAGGAGGTCCGTACCGGCGAGGCCGAGGTCCGCGAGACCTTCCGCGTGCCCAAGGTCGGCCTCATCGCCGGCTGCATGGTCACCGAGGGCGAGATCGAGCGCAGCGACCGCGTGCGCGTCGTGCGCGACGGCGTGGTCGTCTTCGACGGCACCTTCGCGTCCATGCGTCGCTTCAAGGACGACGTCAAGAGCGTCAAGTCCGGCTACGAGTGCGGTCTGGGCATCGAGAAGTTCCAGGATATCAAGGTGGGCGACATCCTCGAGGCGTATAAGGTCGTCGAGGTCGCCCGTACCGAGTAGGGGGTGTCCGCATGAAGCAGACCGCGGCGACGCGCCGTCTTGGCGAGCAGCTTCGCGAGAAGCTCGGCTACATCCTGCTGTTCGAGATCTCCGATCCCCGTCTCGACCTGATCACGTTGACGGGGGTCGAGGTGAGCGTCGATCGTGCCTATGCGCGCGTGTTCGTCTCCTGTGAGGCCGACCGCTACGAGGAGGTGCTCGAGGCCCTCGACAACGCCCGTGGTCGCATCCGCAGCCTGCTCGCGCGGACGCTCGATTGGCGCGTCTGCCCCGAGCTCGATTTCCGCATCGACCGCTCGACCGATGCGGCCGAGACCATCGCCCGCGCGCTCGAGAACGTGCCCGCGACGATGTCCATCGAGAAGGACGAAGAGGGATATCCCATCCAGCCATCCGATCAGGAGGCTCACGACGATGAGTAGCCGCTGCGGGCGCATCGAGCCCGGGCTTGAACATGATTTTTCGCGCGTCCTCGCCATGATCGAGGACGCGCCCTCCATCGCCATCTGCGGGCACACCTCGCCCGACGGCGACGCCTTGGGTTCGGTGCTCGGCCTCGGCCTGGCGCTCGAGGCGCGCTATCCCGACAAGCGGGTCGCCTTGCTGCTCGCCGATAACGGCCAGGTGCCGCGCATCTACCGTTTCATGGCGGGTTCGGGCAGGATCGTGCCGGCGGCGACGCTCACGGCCGATCCGGCGCTGTTCATCGCCGTCGATTGCCCGGTGCTCGAGCGTCTCGCCGACGGTGCGGACGTGCTCCGTCGCTCCGGTGCCGTCGCGTGTTTCGACCACCATCCGGCGCGCGAGGAATTCGCCGAGGTGTCGATCAGGCGCGTCTCCGCCGCAGCGACGGCCGTGCTCATCGAGGAGTTCCTCCGGTGGGCGCACATCCCGTATTCCGGCGAGGTCGCGACCTGCCTGTTGTGCGGGTTGGTGACCGATACCGGCCGTTTCCAGTATCAAAACGCCGACCCCGCCGCCTTCGCCTGCGCCGCGCGCCTCGTCGACGCCGGTGCCGAGCCCTCGCGCGTCGCGCTCGAGGTCTACCAGAGCCAGCGCCTTGCCTACCTCAAGCTCGAGTCGCTCGTCATGAGCCGCATCCATACCGTCGCCGGCGGTCGGGTCGCATACAGTTACGCGTACGCGTCCGACCTTACCGAATACGGCGTCACCTCCGATGAGTGCGACGGTTTGGTCGACGTGGTCCGTTCCGTGCTCGGTGTCGACGTGTGCCTGTTCGTCAAGGAGACGGAGTGCTGTCACAAGGTCCGTGGCAACCTGCGTTCCAAGTGCGATCTCGACGTTTCCGGCGTCGCCGCCCATTTCGGTGGGGGAGGGCATGCCGCCGCGGCGGGCTTCACCTATGAGGGCAGCATCGTCGAGACGCTTTCCGATGCGCTCCCCATGTTGTGCGAGCTGGTCGGTGAGGATGCCGGCGACCTGCATATCGAGCTGTAGGTAGGAGGTCCATGGCCCGTCGAACGCCATCACAACTCAACTGCCTGATCGCCGTCGACAAGCCGGTCGGGTGCACCTCGCACGATGTCGTGGCGCGTGTGCGCCGCGCATGCCATGAGCGCCGTGTCGGACATGCCGGGACGCTCGATCCGCTCGCTTCCGGCGTGATGGTCATCGGCATCGGGCAGGCGACGAGGCTGCTCGGTCGCATCACGCAGGACACGAAGGCCTATATCGCCGATATCGTCTTGGGATCCGAAACCCTGACCGACGATGCCGAGGGCGAGCCCTCGCGCATCGCTCCTTGCGATGAGCGCCATGCCGACATGGCCTTCGCGCACGGCGTGCTGGAGGGCTTCATCGGAACCCAGATGCAGGTCCCGCCTGCGTATTCGGCGATCTCGGTCGGCGGGGTGCGGTCGTATAAGCGCGCCCGTGCCGGCGAGGACGTCGAGCTCCCGGCACGTGAGATCACCGTCTTCGACGCCGATCTGCTGGCCGTCTCGGATATCGAGGGGTCGCCTGTCTGGACGGTCGCCTTCACGGTGAGCAAGGGGACCTATATCCGTGCCCTCGCCCGCGATATCGGTCGCGCCGCCGATACGGCGGCCCACGTCCAATCGCTTCGCCGCACGGCATCCGGCGTCGTATCGCTCGCCTCATGCTGTTCTACGGACGATCTGAGCCCTGACCTTTCCGACGACATGCTGCTCGATCCGGTGCGCATCCTGGGCGTTCCTGCGATCGAGATCTCCGAGTCCCAGTGCGCGGATGTCCTGTGCGGTCGCGCGCTTCCCGTCTCTCTCGTCGAGCATGCGTCCGGTTCGGTCGATGAGTCCGCCGCCGTCGCGATCACGCATGGCGGTCAGCTGCGCGCGCTCGCTCGTCATGACGGCTCGCGTTTGGCGATGACCGACGTGTTTCCCCAGGGTATCACGGGTGTTCGTCCATGATGCCCGATCGCGCCTCGCTGTATCGCGATTTCCTCATGACCGACGTCGCAGCACCGGTCGTCTCGGTTACCCGGGAAGAGGTTCCCATCTGCGAGCCCGTCGACGCCGTCATCGCGATCGGCGCGTTCGACGGTTTCCATATCGGCCATCGCGCCCTGATCTCCCAGACCGTCGAGGATGCTCGCGCGCGCGGGCTTCGCGCCGTCGCCGTGACGTTCGATCCCGATCCCGATCGCGTGGTGGGCCCCGGTCCCGCGCCGAAGCTCATGACTGTCGAGGATCGGTTGCGCGTCCTTGCCGGCAGCGGCGTCGACGAGGTGCTCGTCGTCACGTTCGATCGGGAGCTCGCCGCCTACGACCACGCGGCGTTTTTCGAGCGCGTGCTCGCGCCCAGGCTTCGCGTCCACGCCGTGCACGTCGGTCTGGATTTCCGGCTCGGTCGCGGGGGAGCCTCGAGTGTCGAGGTGATCCGCGCATGGGGTGCTCCGCGGGGGATGGACGTCGTCGGTCACGATCTGGTCAGCCTCGCAGGCGAGGTGGTCTGCTCGACGCGTATCCGCACGATGCTCCAAGCGGGTGACGTCGAGGGCGCCTGCCGTGCGCTGGGCAGGCATTACGCGGTGCGCGGAACGATCGCGTCCGGGCGCGGCCAGGGTACGCAGATGGGGTTTCCCACCGCGAACATCGAGGTTCCCGAACGGATCCTCATGCCCGCCGACGGTGTCTATGCGGGTCTCGCCCTCGTCGGGGATACCGTATGGCCCGCCGCCATCAACGTCGGCTTGCCGCCGACCTTCGCCGATGCCGCCGGTTCCGCTCATCTCGAGGCGAACCTCATCGGCTTTTCCGGCGATATCCGCGGCAGCGATACCGTGCTCGCGTTCTGTCGCTACCTCAGGCCGTCGCGCGTCTTCGCGAACACCGAGGAGCTCATCGCCACGGTTCTGGGTAACATAGAGAGCATTCGCGAGGAATTCGGGGAGAGCGGGGTGAGGTTGCATGATCTCGGATGAGGATAAGGACCGCGTGCGCGCCGCGACCGACCTGGTTCAGTTGGTTCAGGAAACCGTCGAGCTCAAGCCGCGCGGACAGGAGTTTTGGGGCTGCTGCCCCTTCCACGGCGAAAAAACGCCCTCCTTCCATGTGATCCCCTCGACCCAGGTTTGGCATTGCTTCGGCTGCGGCGAGGGCGGAGATGCCTTCACCTACGTGATGAAGCGCGAGAACCTCTCCTTTCCCGAATCGATCCGCTATCTCGCCGACCGTGCCGGCATCGAGATCGCCGACGACGCCCCGACGGCCCGCCGTGGGACCAAACGCTCGCGGATCATCGATGTGTGCGAGAAGACCTGCGAGTTCTACCATACGATGCTCATGCGCGGCAAGGATGGCAGGGGTCGGACGTATTGCTCCGAGCGAGGCCTGAACTCGCAGGTATGCCAGCGGTATCGCCTGGGATACGCGCCCGGTCGCGGTTCGCTCGTCGCGCATCTCTCGGCCGCGGGCTTCACCCCGCGCGAGATGGTCGACGCCAACGTCGCCATCCGGCGAGACCGCGGCACCCTGTCCGATCGCTTCTACGAGCGGGTCATGTTCCCGATCTTCGACGAGCAGGGGCACTGCATCGCCTTCGGCGGCCGTATCATGGGCGATGGGCAGCCCAAGTACCTCAACACCGCCGAGACGAGCGTGTTCCATAAAAAGCGGAACCTCTACGGCTTCAATTGGGCCAAGGAGCATATCGTCGCGCAGAACACGGCGGTCGTGGTGGAGGGTTACACCGATGCCATCGCCTGCTGGGAGGCGGGTATCGGCAACGTGGTCGCCACCCTCGGCACGGCGTTGACCGAGCACCACGTCAAGACCCTCACGCGTTTCGCCAAGCGCATCATCTACCTGTTCGATGGCGATGCGGCGGGGCAGAAGGCCGCGGAGCGGGCGATCCAGTTCGTCGAGACCGGATCGGTCGACCTGCGCTGCGTGATCTTGCCCGACGATCTCGATCCCAACGATTTCATCCATGAGCGTGGCGGTGACGCCCTGCGCGAACTGCTCGATCAGGCGCAGCCGCTGCTCGATTTCGTATTCGGCAAGCTCGAGGAGCGAAGCGACGTGTCCACGCCCAGCGGGAGGGCCCGTGCACTCGAGGACGCCTGCAGGCTGATCTTCCCGTTGCGGTCAAGCTATATGGTCGATACCTATTACATGCAGATCGCCGATAGACTCGGCGTCGATGTCGAGATGGTACGCGAGGCGGCGCAGCGCGTGTTTCGCGACGTCTCGCGTCAGCAGGAGCAGACACGTGCCCGTGAGCGAGCCCGCGAGCAGGCGTCGCGTCCGGCAGACGAGGTCGCCTATTTCGACGATGTACCGTCTGAGCCGTATTTCGACCAGGAAGTACCCGTCGAATCCGTTCCCGAACCGGCTCCCGTCCCCCTGACCGATCTCGAGCGTCGGGCGCTTGCGGGCGAGCGTGAACTGCTGTGCCTGCTCACCACCTATCCGGACAGTTTCCGCCCCTTCGCCGAACGCATCTGCTCGATCGATTGGATCGATCCTCGTCACGAGGCGATCGCCTGGGCGGTCTTGGCGACACCCGAGTCTTCGCCGGTGGGGGAGGTCATGGATGCGGTCCGTGCCGTCTGCCCCGAAGCACCCCAGCTCGTGGGAGCGGGGACGATCGGCGCGACGAGCGCGCATCCCACCGAGACGAATATCGAGTTTCTGCTCGATACGCTCGAGCTCTACACCGTCCGAAGAAGGATGAAGGCCGCACAGGCGCGCCTGCGCTCCGACCGCTCGCTGTTGTCCGACGAGCGTCGCGAGATGACGATCCAGGCGACCAAAGACGCCGCCCGCGCACGCGAGCTCGAGCGCGCCGTCGAGGGCGTCGCCGATCCGTTCCGACTCATCGACGCTCAATCCTGATGCGTGCGCATTCGGTATCGTGCCGTTTGTAGGAAAAAGCTTGACAGGAATGCGATTTAAGCTATGCGGGTATAGAACTGTGTGCTAAAGTATTGTGTCCTGCGTGTCAAGAAGGGAGATTCCGTGCCTAAGAATACCGATAGCATGGGTACTGAACTTGATTCCTATATCGACAAGCTCTTGGACCAAGGGTCTGCAACCGGATCCGTCTCCGAGGACGATATCCAAGTCGTCCTGAAAGACGTCGACGTCACCGATGCCCAACTGAATTCCATCTATCGTACGCTGCGCGATCGCGGCGTGGATATCGTCTCGGCCAACGAGGACGACGATGCGTTGGATGTCGATGCCGGTTCCGATGTCCTGGATGACGATCTGGACGACGAGAGCGTCGAGGATCACGATATCAAGGTCGCCAAGAACGCCGACGCCGAGATGGCGGCGGCCAAGACGCGGAAGAAGTCCCGCGTCCGCACGTCCCGCTCGCGTTCCCGTACGCGCGGCATGGATGCCTCCACCGTCATGCTGACCGGCGATCCGGTCCGCATGTACCTCAAGGAGATCGGTAAGGTCGACCTGCTGACCGCCGCCGACGAGGTCGATCTTGCCATGAAGATCGAGGCCGGACTCGATGCCGGCAACAAACTCGAGGCCGCTGAGGCCGGCGAGCTTGAGCTCACCCGCGCCGAGAAGCGTCGCCTTTCACGCGTCGAGCAGGTCGGACTCGAGGCCAAGCAGGCCCTGATCTCGGCCAACCTCCGTCTCGTCGTCTCGATCGCCAAGCGCTATGTGGGCCGCGGCATGCTGTTCTTGGACTTGATCCAGGAGGGCAACCTCGGTCTTATCCGCGCGGTCGAGAAGTTCGACTACGAGAAGGGCTTCAAGTTCTCCACGTATGCGACCTGGTGGATCCGTCAGGCCATCACGCGCGCGATCGCCGATCAGGCCCGTACGATCCGCATCCCGGTCCATATGGTCGAGACCATCAACAAGCTCGTCCGCGTGCAGCGACAGCTGCTTCAGGACCTCGGTCGCGACCCGACCCCCGAGGAGATCGGCGCCGAGATGGATATGAGCGCCGACCGCGTCCGCGAGATCCAGAAGATCAGCCAGGAGCCCGTCTCGCTCGAAACCCCGATCGGCGAGGAGGAGGACTCCCAGCTCGGCGATTTCATCGAGGATTCGCAGGCGGAGGTTCCGCCCGATGCCGCAAGCTTCTCCATGCTGCAAGAGCAGCTCGCCCAGGTGCTCGATTCACTTGCCGATCGCGAGCGCAAGGTCATCGAGCTGCGCTTCGGTTTGGTCGACGGCCATCCCCGCACGCTCGAGGAGGTCGGCCGCGAGTTCGGCGTGACGCGCGAGCGCATCCGTCAGATCGAGTCCAAGACGCTCGCCAAGCTCCGCCATCCGAGCCGCTCCAGCAAGCTGAAGGACTACATCGAGAGCTAGGCTGCGCACCGACTCTTCTTTATGGTCATGTTCCCCGCCCTCCGCGTTTATCCGCGGAAGGCGGGGTTTTTCGTAGATGGGGAAGCGGTTTTAAGCGCATGCGCGCGTGCGAGTGGGTGGAACCTATGTAAACAAAAACCCCGCCGACAAGCGACGGGGTGTTCTAATCTGGCTCCTCGAGTAGGACTCGAACCTACAACAACGCGGTTAACAGCCGCGGGCTCTACCATTGAGCTATCGAGGAATGTCTCGGTTGCTCTTGCGCAACGAAGATTAGTATACGCAAAACGAGCGGAGCCGCAAGGGGTATTTTCAAAAAAGTTTTCCGACATCTCCGATCACGGGAGATTTGTGGACGCACGCGCCGGTCAACCGAGGTGCCTTGATGGTATTCCAGCGTTTCATGTCTAACGCCCTCGCCGATGTGGAACAGATTATGTAAAGCGTGAATCGCGGGGCGATTCAAGGCGATGTCGAGCGGGCGCCGCCGTTTTGGCGGCGCCCCGTCTTTATCGGTTCGGCGTATGCGTATGAGGAGGATGGTTATGAAGCGTTGGCAGGAGCTGTTGGGTGGATGCGCGAGAAGCGCCGATGAGCTTCGGGATCGGCTGCATCTCGATGCCGGGGAAGTCGCCGAGATGGACCGTATCGCGGCGTCGTATCCCATCTGCATCCCCGAATACTATCTGGACCTCATCGACCCTGCCGATCCGCATGATCCCATCCGCAAGATGTGCGTCCCCGACGTCATGGAGTTCTCGCACGGCGGCAGCATGGATACGAGCGGGGAGCACGATAACACCGTCGTGCAGGGTATGCAGCACAAGTACCGCCAGACGGTCATGATCTTGTCCACGAACCAATGCGCGATGTATTGCCGTCATTGCTTCCGCAAACGCCTGGTCGGTCTCTCATCCGAGGAGGTTGCGGCACGACTGCCCGAAATGGCCGCTTACGTGCGCGACCATCCTGAGATCGATAACGTGCTCATCTCGGGTGGCGATGCCTTCCTCAATACCGATGATGTGATCGCAGACTATCTCGAGACCTTCGCATCCATCCCGCATATCAGGTTCATCCGCTTCGGTACGCGCACGCCGGTCACCTTCCCGTTCCGCATCACCGCAGACGACGGCGAGCTGACCGATCTGCTCGCACGCTACGGCGAGCGTGTTCAAATCATCGTCGTGACGCACTTCAACCATCCGCGCGAGGTCACCGATCAATCCATCCGCGCCATCCGTGAGCTGCAGCGTGCCGGCTGCGTACTGCGCAACCAGACGGTGCTGCTCCGTGGCGTGAACGACGACCCTGCCGTGCTCTCCGCGCTGTTGAACCGCTTGGTCTCGGTCGGTGTGATGCCGTACTACGTCTTCCAGTGCCGACCGGTCGAGGGCGTCAAGAACCAGTTCCAGGTGCCGCTTGTGCGCGGCGCGCGCATCGTCGACGAGGCGAAGGCCGAGATGAGCGGCATCGCCAAGGCGTTCCGTTACACGATGAGCCATCCCGACGGCAAGATCGAGATCTTGGGATCCGCGGGGGAGGGCAAGCTGCTCTTCAAATTCCATCAGGCTAAAGACCGTGCGGATAACGGGCGTCTGTTCGTATGTGACGTGGCCGATGACCAGTGCTGGCTCGACGACGAGCCCTCGCGCGCCGGCACGTTGTGACCCCCTGCGGCCATCGGCGAGGTAAAACCAACCATATATCGGCGTATGCGCATGAAAGCGCATGAAAACTGGTATCACTAATCACATACCGGAGGACGGCATCCAGCACGGCGAGCGGCGCATTCCAAGGTTCATCCTTATCCGCTCGCCGTGCCGTCGTTCGAATCGTCATGGGCCACGGCGGCGGGGGGAGTCCGGTTGAGCATGCCGCCGATTCACCGAAGTGAGGTCAAGATGAAGCGTTGGCAGCAGTTTTTAGAGGAGAGCTACCGGAGTCTGGACGATCTTAAGGAGCCGCTCGGTCTCACCGACGGGCAGATCGAGTCCCTGCGTCCCTTCGAGGAGTGTTACCCGATCTTGGTCACGCCGTACTACCTGCGGCTTATGAACCGTCTCGATCCCGAGGACCCGATTCGTACGATGTGCCTGCCGCATATCTCGCCTCGTGCGGCGGACGATGCGAGCGGCGCCGATTCTGAGATCAACGGTGGTCAGCACAAGTATCAGCAGTCGGTTCTGATCGTCTCCAACAACCAGACGCTTTCCTACAGCCGCAACTGCTATCGCAAGGATTTCCGTAAGCTCGATCCCGACGAGGTGAAGACGCGCATCCCCAAGCTCGCCGAGTACATCTCCGAGCGCCCGGAGATCGACAACATCTCGATCGCCGGCGGCGATGCGTTCCTGAACTCCAACGAGCTGCTCGGCCAGTATCTCAAGGCGTTCGCGTTCTTGCCGACCATCGGCTATATCCGCTTCACCACGAGCACACCCGCCACGTTCCCGCAACGCATCTCCAACGATCCCGAACTCATCAACATGCTCGCGCGCTACGCCAAAGCCAAGGCGATCATCATCGTGACGCAGTTCGACCATCCGCGCGAGCTGACCGATGAGGCCGCCGCCGCGGTGCGCATGCTGCGCGAGGCCGGCTGCACGGTGCGCAACGAGGCCGTGCTGCTGCATGGTGTCAACGACGACGCCAAGACGATCTACGAGCTCATGAACGGCTTGGTGTCGATCGGCGTCGAGCCCTACTACCTGTATCAATGTCGCACCGCCACGGATTTCGACGACCACTTCCAGGTGCCGCTCGCCGACGGTATCCGCATGGTGGGCGAGGCGAAGGCCACGATGAGCGGTATGGCCAAGAGCTTCCGTTACATCATGGGGCATACGACCGGCAAGATCCAGATGCTCGGCTTTACCGATGACGGCCAGGCGGTTTTCAAGTACCACGAGGCCAAGGACCCTGCGAACGAGGGCCGCATCTTCACGCAGGAGCTCGACGAGGCTCAGACCTGGCTCGCCTAGGTTACCGTTCGATCCGCATGCAACGGGGCGGGATGCCGGCGCGCATCCCGCCCCGTTTCCATCGATGCGCCACAATCCGTCTCGCGCATGACCGTTCGTCGTCCCGAATATGCGCTTTGCGGAAAGATATATTCATTCTCGCGCTCATCGCGCGGATGTGTATACTGGTAGGTGACCTTTAAGCGCGTACGAGATACCGCAAGGAACGACATAGCGTTGCCCATGCAATGATTCTTGTGGATGTCTCGCCGCGCGCGGTAGGGGCATCTATTTTTTAGCGCGCCGCCCGGGCGGGGCGCACGGCAACTAGGGAAGGAGATTGATGAGCACGTCTTCACCCAAGGCAGTCATCATGGACGAGGCCGCGGTCTCGCGTGCGATGACGCGCATCGCGCACGAGATCCTTGAGCGCAACGAGGGCTGCGACAACCTTGCCATCGTCGGCATCGTGACGCGTGGCGACCTGCTGGCCCAGCAGCTCGTGGACCGCATCAAGGAGATCGAGGGGGTGGATGTTCCCCTGGGTCGACTGGACATCAGCTTCTATCGCGACGACTTCCAGACCTTCTCCCCGGAGGTCCACGCCACCGACATCCCCTTCGATGTCGATGGTAAGCGCATCGTGCTGGTCGATGACATCCTCTACACCGGTCGTACGATCCGCTGCGCCCTCGACGCCGTCATGGATCTGGGCCGTCCCGCTCGCATCGAGCTCGCGGTCCTCGTCGACCGCGGCCATCGCGAGCTGCCTATCTGCCCCGATTTCGTCGGCAAGAACGTGCCGTCCTCCCACGAGGAGAACGTCCGTCTGTACCTGAAGGAAGTCGACGGCCGCACGTCCGTCGAGATCTTCGACATCGCGCCCGGCGCCCATGTGGGCTCGGCGCCCCTGGGAGGTGAGTAGCGGTCATGGCGTTCAACCATAAGCACCTGATCGATATCACGGAGTACTCCGATACCGATCTTATGACCATCCTCGAGACCGCCAAGGCGTTCTCGCAGGTGAACGAGCGTGCCATCAAGAAGGTTCCCACGCTCAAGGGCAAGACGATCGTGAACATGTTCAACGAGCCGTCCACCCGCACCCGCTCCTCGTTCGAGCTCGCCGAGAAGCGCCTGTCCGCCGATACGCTCAACTTCGGCGGCTCGTCGACCTCCACGGTCAAGGGCGAGAGCCTCATCGACACCGTGATGACGCTCAACTCCTATAAGATCGACATGATCGTCGTGCGCGACAAGCACGCCGGCGCCCCCTACATCATCACCCAGTCCTCGCCCGTGTCGGTCATCGACGCCGGCGACGGCAAGCACGGTCACCCCACCCAGGCCCTGCTCGACCTGTACTCCATCTGGGAGCGTAAGGGCAGCTTCGATGGCCTGAAGGTCGGTATCGTCGGCGACATCGCCCACTCGCGCGTGTGCGGCTCGCTCATCCCCGCGCTCAAGATCATGGGCGCCGAGGTGACGATCGTCGCGCCCGGCACGCTCATCCCCGCCGCGCCCGAGGTTCTGGGTGCCGACCATGTGAGCTACTGCCTCGATGACGTCCTGCCCGATCTGGACGTCGTCTACATGCTGCGCATCCAGCGTGAGCGCCTGGAGGGCGCGCCCTTCCCGAGCCTGCGCGAGTACCATCAGCTGTTCGGCCTGACCAAGAAGCGCGAGCGCCTCATGAAGCCGGACGCGATTATCTGCCACCCCGGCCCCATCAACCGCGGCGTGGAGTTCGATTCCTACATGGCCGACCACCCCGAGCGCTCGGTCATCCTCGATCAGGTCTACGCCGGCATCTGCGTGCGCATGGCCGCCCTGTATCTGCTGCTTGGAGGTGCCGATAATGGCCTTGCTTCTTAAGAACGCCCACGTCGTCGATCCGTCCGTCGAGCTTGACGGCATCCGCGACGTCCTCATCGACGGCGACCGTATCGCCGAGGTCGGCGAAAACCTTTCCGCCGACGGTGCCGAGGTCATCGATCTGTCCGGCAAGTACCTCGTTCCCGGTCTCGTCGACATGCACGTGCATCTTCGCGAGCCCGGTTACGAGCACAAGGAGGACATCGAGAGCGGCACCCGCGCCGCGGCGCACGGTGGCTTCACCGGTGTGTGCTCCATGCCCAACACCGACCCGGTGACGGATAACGGCGTTACGATCGAGTACGTCAAGTCGGTCGCCGCCGCCAAGGGCCACTGCCGCGTGTATCCGTCCGGCGCCATGACCAAGGGTCTCAAGGGCGAGATCATCTCCGAGATGGGCGACATGGTCGCCCACGGGTGCGTCGCCTTCACCGATGACGGCCGCGGTGTCCAGGGCGCCGGCATGCTTCGTCGCGCCATGGACTACGGCAAGATGTTCGGCAAGGTCTTCATGAGCCACTGCCAGGACGAGGATCTGGTCGGCGAGGGTCAGGTCAACGAGGGCGTCGCCTCCACGCGCCTGGGTCTTCTGGGTTGGCCTGCCGAGGGCGAGGAGATCCAGATCGCCCGCGATATCGCCATCGCCAAGCTGACGGGCGCCAAGCTGCACATCCAGCACATCTCCACCGCCCACGGCATCGAGCTCGTGCGTGCCGCCAAGGCCGAGGGCCTGCCGGTCACCTGCGAGGCCACGCCGCATCACATGTTCCTCACCGAGGACGCCATCACCGGGACCTACGACACCAGCCTCAAGGTCAACCCGCCGCTGCGCACCGCCGATGACGCCGCCGCCGTCGTCGCCGCGGTGGTCGACGGCACGGTCGATGCCATCGTCACCGATCACGCTCCCCACGCGGATTGGGAGAAGTCCCGCGAGTTCGAGCTCGCCCCCTTCGGCATGATCGGCCTGGAGACCTCGCTCGCCCTTGTGATCACGAACCTCGTGAAGACCGGCAAGATCGACTATGCGCGCATGGTCGAGCTGATGTCCATCGCGCCGCGCCGCATCCTCGGTGTGGATCAGGTGAGCATCGCCGCCGGCTCGCTTGCAGACATCACCGTGTTCGATGCGGACGCCACCTGGACCGTGTGCGAGGACGACTTCGAGTCCGCCGCCAAGAACTCCGGCTTCAAGGGAGCCGAGCTCACCGGTCGCGCCACCGACGTGTTCGTCGGCGGTGTGGCGACGATGCGTGACGGCGTCGTCTGCTAGCGTTCCGAACGCTTGCACGTCTTATACGTGAGATAATCGAAAGCGGGCACGGCTGGGAATCCGGCGGTGCCCGCTTGGGCGTAACAAGGGAGGCCCGTCACCGTACCGTGCCGCCATCTCGGTGCGGAGGTCGACATCCGCCTTCGTCGCACTATCGGAGAGGAGACGCGTATGCCCCAGCCATCTTCTGCGCGGCTGCACGAGTTCCGGATCGTCTCGAACGACAAGATCGCCGACGGCATCTTCTCGCTCGTCATCGAGGCGCCCGCGCTCGCCGCCGCCATCAAGCCCGGTCAGTTCATGAATTTCGAGGTGCCCGGTAACGCCATGTCGCTTTTGCGCATCCCGCTGTCCTATGCCCGTGCGGATGCCGAGGCCGGTACGGTCGAGGTGTGGTACGCGGTGGTGGGAGAGGGGACCGAGCGACTGTCTCACATGCTTCCCGGCGAAACCTCCACGGTGCTCGGCCCCGGTGGTCATGGTTGGTCCGTTCCCGCCGACTGCTCGCGTGTCCTGCTCGTGGGCGGCGGCATCGGCGTCCCGCCGCTCGTGCCGTTGGCCGAGCAGCTCAAGCGCGACGGCATCGCCTTCGACGTCCGCATCGGTGCCAAGACGGCGTCCACCTGCGTGGGTGTCGAGCATTTCGAGGCACTCGGCGCGTCTTCCGTGTCGGTCGCGACCGATGACGGCTCGCAGGGACATCACGGTTTCGTGACCGATCTCGTGGCCGATGCGCTCGCCGGCGCGTCCTACGACTACGTCGCCACCTGCGGCCCCGGCGTCATGATGGAGAAGACGGCCGGGCTCGCCCTCGATGCCGGCGCATACTGCGAGGCGTCGCTCGAGCGTATGATGAGCTGCGGTTTCGGTGCGTGCAGCACGTGCAACGTCGAGACGACCGAGGGTATGCAGGGCGCCTGCATGTGCGGCCCGGTGTTCGATGCGAGCAAGGTGGTGGTCTGGTGAGCCAGGTGAACATGGCCGTCGATTTCGGCGGTATCAAGATGAGGAACCCCATCAACACGGCGGCCGGCACGTTCGGTCAGGGTTGGCAGTTCGAGCCGTTCATCGACGTGAGCGAGCTCGGTGCCATCACGACCAAGGGATGTGCGGCCGAGCCGTGGCCCGGCAATCCCGCACCGCGCATGTGCGAGATCCCCGGCGGCATGATGAACTCGGTCGGTCTGCAGAATCCCGGTGTTCCCGCCTTCGCCGAGGAGTCCGGTCCCTATCTCGCCGAGCTGACGGATAAGGGCACGCAGGTCATCTGCCAGGTCGCCGGCCATTCGACCGAGGAGTACGTCCGCGCCCTCGAGCTGTTCTGCGAGCTGTGCCCGTGGGCCGCCGGTTTCGAGATCAACGTGAGCTGCCCCAACATCGCCGCGGGCGGTGCCGCGTGCGGCTCGACGCCCGATGGCGCGGCCGAGGTCATGCGCGCATGCCGAAAGGTGACCGACAAGCCCCTCATCGTCAAGATGGCTCCCGTGCGCGTCGCCGAGATCGCCCGTGCGCTCGAGGCCGAGGGCGCCGACGGCCTGTCCGTCATCAACTCCATCTCGGGTATGGCGATCGACGTCCATACGCGTCGCTCCCGCCTTTCCAAACCCACGGGCGGTATGTCCGGCCCGCTGTGCCACCATATCGCCGTGCGCATGGTGTGGGAGGTCGCCAACGCGGTCAAGATCCCCGTCAACGGTGTCGGCGGTGTCATGACCGGCGAGGATGCCGCCGAGTTCATCCTTGCGGGCGCCACCTGCGTGTCGGTCGGTATGGCCAACTTCGTCGACCCCACGGCTTCCGTGCGTATCCTGCGCGAGCTCGAGGAGTGGGCGGCGTCCCAGGGCGTGTCCGACATCAACGAGTTGAGGGGGGCCGTCATATGTTAGAGGCCGATGCCCGTGAGCGCGTGATCGTCGCGCTCGACTGCGATCGTACCCGTGCGCTCGAGCTCGCCGACGCGCTTCGCGGCCATGCCGCATGGCTCAAGGTCGGTATGACCCTCTTCTACGCCGAGGGCCCCGCCATCGTCCGGGAACTGCGCGAGCGTGGATTCAAGGTCTTCCTGGACCTCAAGCTCCACGATATTCCGCATCAGGTCCGCGGAGCGGCCGAAGCCGCCGCGCGTACCGGTGCCGACCTGCTGACGATCCACGGCTTGGGTGCCGGCGCCATGATGGCCGCCGCGCGTGAGGGCGTCGAGGCGGCGGCACGGGACGCCGAGCGTGCCCGTGTGATCGCCGTCACGGTGCTCACGAGCATGGACCAGGCTGCGCTCTCCCAGATCGGTGTCGAGCTTCCCGTGGCCGACGAGGCCGACCGTCTCGCGCGCCTCGCGCATGACAACGGCATCGACGGCGTGGTCTGCTCCCCGCAGGAGGCGGCGCGCATGCGTGAACTTTTAGGTGAGGGCGCGCTTATCGTGACGCCCGGCGTGAGACCCGCCGGAGCGGCCCTGGGAGACCAGAGCCGCGTGGCCACGCCCGCCGAGGCGATCGGCCGCGGCGCGAGCCATATCGTCGTCGGAAGGCCGATTACCGGCGCAGATGATCCCGTCGCCGCCTGCGATGCGATCGTCACCGAGCTCGTCGAGCTCGCCTGATCGAGCGCTTCGGACCGTCCGCGATTCCACCATTATCGCGGACGTTCTATGGAGCGAATGACCGTTTGTCCGGTCTTCCTGCGGTTTTGCTTGAACTTTGCCGAAACATCGACTAAGGTAATCAGGCGCGTGAGATGCGGATACGCTCATCACGCGAGGTAAAACGTTGTATTTGTTTGTAAACCACGTATTTGGAGGTACTCATGGCGCTTCCTCAGCTCACCGATGAGCAGCGCAAGGCCGCTCTGGAGAAGGCTGCTGCCGCCCGTCACGCTCGTGCCGAGCTTCGCGAGAAGATCAAGAAGGGCGAGGTTTCCCTCGAGTCCGTTCTGAACTCCGACGATCCGATCGCGTCCCGCATGAAGGTTTCCACCCTCATCGAGTCGCTCCCCGGTTACGGCAAGGCCAAGGCCGCCAAGATCATGGACGAGCTGGGCATTTCCGCCACGCGTCGCGTTCAGGGCCTCGGTGTCCGTCAGCGCGAGCAGCTCCTCGAGCAGCTCTCCCGCTAAGTGAGCGGCGTTACGCCAAAGCTCTTCGTGATTTCCGGACCGTCGGGTGCGGGGAAGGGAACGCTGGTCGCGCGCGTGCGTGAACAGCATCCCGGACTCGGCCTGACGGTTTCCGCTACCACGAGGGCACCGCGCGAAGGCGAGATCGACGGTCAGAGCTACTACTTCTTGACCGACGAGGAGTTCAAGCGGCGTGTCGACGCCGGCGAGTTCGTCGAGTGGGCGCATGTCCATGGCAACTCGTACGGGACGCTCGTCAGCGAAGTCCAGTCCAAGCTCGCTGCGGGTTCCTCGCTGATCTTGGAGATCGACGTGCAGGGTGCGTTCCAAGTCAAGGAACGCTTTCCCGAGGCCGTCTTGATCTTCATCCAACCGCCTTCGCTCTCCATTCTCCAGCAGCGTCTTCGCGACCGTGGGACCGAGACCGAGCAGTCTCTGGCCATTCGCATGTCCAACGCCGAAGCCGAGCTCGCCCTTGCCGATCGCTATGACGATGTGGTCGTCAACGACGATCTCGACCAGGCCGTACATGACCTGCTGGAAGTTATCCAGAAGCATGAAAGGAACTGAGGCGACGTGTCCGTAATCAAACCTCGTATCGACGACTTGCTCGAGAAGACCGATAACAACCGGTTCCTCCTCGCCTCCCTGGCTTCCAAGCGCGCTTGCGATATCAACAGCATGCTGCGCGGTCAGCACAGCCGTGTCCTCGCGGTGCAGGATGTCGACGACATCACGATCGCGCTTTCGGGCGCCGACACCATCTCGATGGCCATGGACGAGATCATCGATGGCGATATCTCCTACGACCATGAGCGCTTCGAGGCGGCTTTGAAGCACAAGACCGCGGAGGCGTGAGGGCGCACATGGGAAGCCGTGTCTGTCTCGTCCACTATCACGAGATCGGCCTGAAAGGCAAAAACAGAGCTCGTTTCGAGCACATCCTCATGGATAACCTCAAGGCGGCTTTGGCCGCCTTTTCCGTGGCGACCATCGTGCGCATCTCGGGGCATATCCTCGTGACGTTCTCGGTGTCCGGCCAGGCGGAGGAGGCCTATCCGCTCATCGCGCGGGTGCCCGGCGTCGCGCGCGTCTCGTTGGCGTTTCACACCAACCGCGAGCCCCACGAGTATTGCGCCGCCGCCGTTCGCGCGCTCGCCGAGGTGGGGGAGTTCGCATCCTTCAAGGTGGCGGCCAAGCGCTCCAATACCGACTATGAGCTGACCTCGATCGACCTCAACCGTCAGGTCGGCGAGGTCCTGTGCGAGGCCTATCCCGATAAAAAGGTGCAGATGCACGATCCCGACGCGACGGTGCACGTACTTGTGGTCCAGGGGAGCGTGTACGTGTACGCGCGCAGCGAACGTGGCGTCGGAGGCCTTCCCCAGGGGAGCGCCGGCAAGGTCATGACGCTGCTGTCGAGCGGTATCGACTCGCCGGTCGCCACGTGGATGCTCGCGCGTCGCGGTGCCGTCCCCGTCCCCGTTCATTTTTCCGGGCGTCCGCAGACCGCGGATACGAGCGAGTTCCTCGTCCGCGACATCATCGACGCGATGGCGCCTGCGGTGCAGATCGGCCGTCTCTACATCGTCCCGTTCGGTGACTGCCAGCGCGAGATCTCGCTTGCATGCCCCGCGTCCCTCCGTGTGATTATGTACCGACGGATCATGTATTCGGTCGTCGAGCGTCTGGCTGCCTTGGAAGGCGCGAAGGCCATCGTCACCGGCGAATCGCTCGGTCAGGTCGCCTCGCAGACGCTCGAGAACATCATGGCTGTCAACGAGGTCGTCGAGCTGCCGGTGTTCCGTCCCCTGATCGGATCCGATAAGCAGGAGATCATCGCGCGCGCCAAAGAGATCGGCACCTACGACATCTCCACGCAAGACGCGCCCGATTGCTGCACGTTGTTCATGCCGCGCCGTCCCGAGACGCACGCCAAGCTCGATGCGGTCCATGAGGCGTGGGATATGTTCGACCACGACGCCATGATCGATCGCCTTGTCGAGAACGTGGAGTACGTCGACTTCCATAGTCCCTGCTACCGGGTGCCAAAAGCGCTCTCCGTGCATCACGATGACCTGATGCCGGCTCACTAGCTGCGCATTTCCGACTGCATAGTCCGCCGTTTCGTTTCGGCTCACAACCTCTTTTGCGTCCCCGTGCCCGTTGCGTTCCTGCGCATCTTTCGCGGCACGGGGGCGCTTTTTCGTGTATCGCGTGGGAAACGTCACGTTGTGCCTGCGGTGTCGGTCGCCGGTCGGGCATCTGTCGGACGGCGTCCGAGAAGTTTTGTTTCACCATCGGGCTCTCGTCCCTCCATGCAAGGATGGTGTCGAGGAGGTGGGAGCATGGCGCAGCTTCATCGTGGACGGCAGGGGTTCGTCCGAATACTCAAACGCTCTCTCGACAGTTCATCGAATTTCGCGGCGCTTGTCGTTCTCGTGGTTGCGCTCGTGGTCGTATGCGGGTTCGGCGTCGTGCAGGCGCAAGGGGAGGAGCAGTTGATCCTGCGGGATGAATCCTCTTCGCGCGAGGCCGTGACTGCCGATACCGATGATGACGGCGGGGAGGCGGGTGGCGCTGATCAAGTCGAAGATACGGGGACGGAGGTGGTGGTCGTCGATATCGATGGCGCCGTCGTATCGCCGTCGGTCGTGGAGCTTCCCGCGGGATCGCGCGTCGCGGATGCGATCGAGCGCGCGGGAGGGTTGACCGAAGATGCCGATGTGTCGACGGTCAACAGAGCGTCCGTGCTGACGGATGGCCAGAAGATCCATATCCCTTCGGTTGAGGAAGGTTCCTCTCAGGTTCAAAGCGGTGATGCGGGACATGACGACGTCCAAAGTCAAACGCTGATCAATATCAATGTCGCTGGGCTGGAGGAGCTGGATGAATTGCCGGGTGTCGGACCTGCGACCGCTCAGGCGATTCTTGACGACCGGACGCAAAACGGACCGTTTGCATCGATCGAGGATATCATGCGCGTCTCGGGCATCGGTGAGGCGAAGTTCGAGAAGATGCGATCGCGCATCTGCGTATGAGAGACGAGCATCATCCTCTCCCACCTCGTCCGTATCTGCCGCCGTCGAGTTTGGCGGCGGTAGGTGCGTGCCTTACCTGCGCCTGGATCGCGGAGTGTGCATGGCGGGACTATCTGCATGGAACCTCGCGTGCAACCGTCGCCGCGACTTGTGCGCTTTTGTTCGGAGTCCTTCTGCTCGCACTATCGTGCAGCGTGCTTCGCAGACGGGAGGTTCGCTACGGTATGGGCGCGCGAGTCTGGCTGGGATGGCTGGGCGCGTCGATCATGATCGCCTCGATCGCGAGCATCGCATGGTCGCAGACGCGACTCGGCGAATATGCGAGCTTGCAGGGAGCGATGAGCTCGTACGAGTTGGAGATCGTCTCCGATGCGAGCTTGAGCGCCTATGGCGCATCTTTGACCGCATGCGTGATCGACGGGGATGGCGATGCGGTCGCTCATGTTCGCGCGACGACCGATACCGCCTACGATACCGGAGATGTGATCGGCTGTATCGGTCGATTCGAGCAGCTTGATGCGAGCGAATGGGGCAGATCGCGCTTCATGCGCGGGGAGGTCGCATCGGCTTCGATCAAGGTCGTCATCTCTGTCGAGTCAACAAAGCGGCAGGGACCCATCGCTCGCGTGCGCAGCGCGGTGCTGGACGTCATCGATCCGCTCCGCAGCGAGGGTCGGGCGCTCGTTGCGGGTATCGTATGCGGGCACACTTCGGCATTATCCTCATCCGAGGTGTCCGATGTGTTCGCTGCGACCGGCCTTTCCCATCTGGTCGCGGTGAGCGGGGGCCATCTTGCCGTAATCGCATCGTTGCTGCAGCTCGTGCTCTATCGGATGAAGGTCGGGGTTCGCGGACGTGCAGCGGTGCTATGCGTCGTCTCGGTCGTCTATGTACTGTTTTGCGGAGCTGCCCCCTCCGCGGTCCGTTCGGCGATCATGGTGTGTCTCGGGTTGGTCGCGACCGGCTCGCGGCGGCGCCAGCATGGCCTGTCCGCCTTGGCGATCACGGTGGTCCTCTTTACCGTCGTCAATCCGGGCGTGGTGTACGACCTCGGTTTTCAGCTGTCGGTGCTGAGCGTGCTCTTTATCGCGTTGTTCGGGCGCTATGTGGCAGTGGTCTTGCAAAGGATCGGGTTCCCCCATCTGTGTGCCGATGCGCTGTCGCTCACCTTGTGTGCGCAATGGGCGACGGTTCCGTTGACCGTGCCGGTGTTCGGCACCCTTTCGCTGATCGCTCCGATAGCGAATATCATCGTCGGTCCGCTCATGAGCGCATTGCTTGTCGTCGGGCTGGTGCTTTCGCCCGTATGCGCCCTGATACCCTTGCTTGAGCCGTGCATGGCGGTCCCTGAGGCGCTTGCGAATCTTTCGATATATGCCGCACGTGTTGTCGCCGAGGTGCCGTTCGCGTCGATTCCCTGTACGATCGATACCGGAGGCGTATCGGCTATGTATGTATGCGCCGCATCCGTCTATCTCGGGTGGTGGGAAGTGTCCAGGCGCCTCCTTTCGATCGGCGTGGCCGTCGCGATGCTCATTGCGGGCATCTTCGTGTTCAGGTTGCTGTACGCTGCGCCGCCGTCGCTTGTCATATTGGATGTCGGTCAGGGCGACTCGATTCTCATCCGGGACGGACCCCATGCGGTGCTCGTCGATGCAGGCGTCGACGAGCAGGTCGTCGACGCTTTGGCACGACAGCATGTCCTGCGACTCGATGCCGTCGTCATCACACATTGGGACGGCGATCATTGGGGAGGCTTGTCGTACGTGCTCGACACGGTGGAGGTCGATCGGATCTTCGTGGGCGAAGGGGCTCGGGCGACCGCTCCCGATGAGTTGAAGGAGGAGCCCGGCATCGAGTTCGAGGAGCTCCGTCGGGGCGATTCCGTGCAGGTGGGCGACTATTCCTGCAAGATGGTGTGGCCTCGCACGCCGACGGCGGGGGAGGAGAACGCCGAATCGGTCGCGCTCGCGGTACGCTACGGCGAGGTCTGCTCCGGGTTTTCCGCCCTGTTGACGGGCGATACCGAAATCGAGCAGGAATCCGAGTACATCGACGAGGTCGGTACCGTTGACGTCTTGAAGCTCGGTCATCACGGTTCGGCGGCGTCGATCGACGACGAGATCATCGACGTGCTCGATCCCGCCGTGGCGGTGGCGAGTGCCGGCGAGGGGAATGCATACGGTCACCCCACCTCCGAATGCATATCGGTCGTCGAGGAGCAGGGGGCGGATTTCCTCTGCACCATCGATGCGGGCGATATCTCCTTTCTGCCGCGAGCGGACGGATTCGTCGTCCGTACGCAGCACGCGGTAGAATAGGACGGATCAAGATGAGAAAGGTTGCTGATCGATGGCCGACCCCAAGCTGTTGCCCGCATATCTGATCGTCGGTGCCGACGAATACAAGCGCTCCCATGCCGTCGAGCGCATGAAGTCGCGCCTTGAGGCGAGCGGCATGGCCGCGTTCAACCTCGATGAGCGCGATATGACCAAGGACCAGGCGATCGATGACATCATCGCATCGCTTAACACCTATCCCATGGGCACCGATTTCCGCTTGGTGATCTTGGAGGGTTGCGATCGCCTTCCCAAAGCGGTGAGCGAGCCGCTCGTCGACTATCTAGCCGATCCATCGCCGACGACCGTCTGCCTGCTTGTCGCCGCGTCGCTGGCTAAGAACACGCGGCTGTATAAAGCGGTCGCCAAGATCGATGCGAAGGCGATCGTCGATTGCACGCCCAAAAAAGCATGGGAGATGCCCAAGCAGGTTGTCGGTATGGCGCGCGCTCATGGCAAGACCATCGGATTGGCGGCCGCCGAGGAGCTCGTGAGCCGAGCGGGCGAATCGTCCCGCATGCTCGATAACGAGCTCGCACGCCTTGCGTCCATGATCGAGGGCCCCGAGATCACCGTAGCTGATGTCGAGCGACTTGTCATGAGGACCGCCGAGGTCAAACCATGGGATCTGCTCAACGCCGTGTCGGCGCGCGATCTTCCTCGGGCGCTCGAGCTGCTGGCGCTTCAGCCCGATCGTAGCGAGGTTCGCCTGTTCTCGCTGCTTGTCGGACGCATCCGGGAGCTGATCGTCGCCAAGGCGCTCGATGCGCGAGGAGCGGGGCGCGAGCTGGCAGATGCGCTCGGTTGTAAGTCATGGCAGGTTAAGAACCATCTCGGGTGGGCGCGGCGCTACCGCATGGATGAGCTCGTCGAAGCCCTGTCCGCGGCGGCGGATGTCGAGGCCGCCCTCAAGGGTTCACGCGATTCTGCATTGGCGCTGCGCATGTGGATCATCTCGGTGTGCTCGAAATAGCCGGGTATGCATTTCTCGTCCGAAATCATTCGATGATATGCGTCAACTCGTAGTCGGCTGCGTTGTATTTTGGTTCGCTACGCCTTGGCGTTCCAAAAACGAACGCTTTCTAGTTGCATGCGGGTGATGGCGCGAGAGAAGTTGCCGTGTATAGCCTTTGGGCTAAGCCAAGCATTACCTATATGTATACCTGATATTGTCCGAGCATTTAATATCCGGATGCGTAAGGTTCGATTTCCGGAGCAGACAATATTTCCTTATATGTATAGATGCGCGCGATCGAAGATTCAACTAGAAAGTGCCTCATTTTGTAACCGCCGTGACCGGTGAACGAACGATGGCGGGGCTGAGTTTCCATAGGGGCGACGAAGGATACGAAAAAGCCCCGCCGGAGCGGGGCTTGATGCATTCTGGTTGTTTGCGTGCGCTTAGGCGAGCTTGTTGACCAGCTTCTGGACGCCGGACTTGCGGTTGGCGGCCTGGTTCTTGTGGATGACGCCCTTGGCGACGGCCTTGTCCAGCGCACGGTAGGCGCGGGTGGCGGCGGCGGAAGCCGCGGCCTTGTCGCCCTGCTCGACGGCGGCGTGAACATGCTTGATCAGCGTCTTGAGCTCGGAGCGAATCGCCTTGTTGCGGACGCGCGCAATCTCATTGGTGCGGATACGCTTCTTCTGAGACTTGATGTTTGCCACTGGTTACAATCCTTTCAAATGCTTCAATAAGCCTTACTATCCGGCCTCTGAGACACGGTGAGGTCACAACTCGGTGAGTATAGCACGGCGTTACCGGGATGAGAAGCGCAAATGCTGTGGATTAGGCGTGTTGCTCACGAGATATGCACGACCGCGACCTCGCCTGTTCCGCATCGCATCGGGTATGATAGGCCGCATGGATACGAAGAACACATCACACATCAGGAATTTCTCCATCATCGCCCACATCGATCACGGGAAGTCCACGATCTCAGACCGGATCTTGGAGCTGACCCATACCGTCGATGAGCGCGACATGGAGTCCCAGCTGCTCGATTCGATGGATATCGAGCGCGAGCGCGGCATCACGATCAAGAGCAACGCGGTGCGCGTCATGTACACCGCCGAGGACGGCGAGACCTACCAGTTCAACCTCATCGACACGCCGGGGCACGTCGACTTCACCTACGAGGTGTCGCGCTCGCTCGCGGCGTGCGAGGGTGCGGTCCTCGTCGTCGATTCGACGCAGGGCGTGGAGGCCCAGACCGTCTCCAATGCGAACCTGGCGATGAACGCGAACCTGGACATCGTTCCCGCGATCAACAAGATCGACCTTCCCTCCGCGCATCCCGAGGAGGTCAAGGTCGAGATCGAAGACGAGCTCGCAATCCCCGCCGACGATGCCGTCTGTGTGTCCGGTAAGACCGGCGAGGGCATCCACGACCTGCTCGAGGCTATCGTGTTTCTCGTCTCGCCTCCGACCGGTGACGCCGCCGCGCCGCTCAAGGCCCTGATCCTCGACTCGTACTTCGACGAGTACCGCGGTGTCGTCGCGACGGTGCGCGTGTTCGACGGCAGCATCAAGAAGGGCGATACGCTCACCATGATGCAGACCGGTGAGAGCTTCCTCGTCGACGGTGTCGGCATCAAGCGTCCCGCCGAGATGCTCGTCGACGACCTGTCCGTCGGCGAGGTCGGCTTCGTCGTCACCGGTCTCAAGGATCCCGGTGCGGTCCACGTGGGCGATACCCTGACCTATCGCGACCGTCCGTGCCCGGAGCCCTTACCCGGTTATCGCGAGGCCAAGCCGATGGTCTACACCGGCTTGTTCCCGATCGACAACAAGGACTACGAGAACCTCCGCGATGCCCTCGAGAAGCTGCGCGTCAACGATCCGTCGCTCACGTGGAGTCCCGAGACGAGCGTGGCGCTCGGCTTCGGGTTCCGTGTCGGCTTCCTCGGCCTGCTGCACATGGAGGTCGTCAAGGAGCGCCTCGAGCGCGAGTTCGACCTCGATCTCATCGCCACGAGCCCAAGCGTCGACTATCACGTCTATAAGACCGACGGCACCATGATCGACGTGCGCAGTCCGCAGGACCTTCCCGACGTCACGCGCATCGACCATATAGAGGAGCCGTATCTGTCCGCGAAGGTCATCGTGCCGCCCGAGTACACCGGTGCGGTCATGCAGCTGTCCATCGAGCATCGCGCCGTGATGACCGACATGATCCATCTGTCGGCGAAATCGGTGGAGATGCACTTCGATATGCCGCTCGCCGAGCTCATCCTCGACTTCTTCGATCAGCTCAAGAGCCGTACGAAGGGTTATGCGTCGCTCGACTACGAGTTCGCCGACTACCGGACGAGCGAGCTCGTCAAGCTCGATATCCTGCTGTCCGGCGACGACGTCGACGCGCTGTCCTTCATCGTCCATAAGGACAAGGCGTATGCGCTGGCACGCGGCCTGTGCGATAAGCTCAAGGAGATCATCCCGCGTCAGCAGTTCGAGGTTCCCATCCAGGGCGCGATCGGCAACAAGATCATCGCGCGCTCGACGGTCAAGGCGGTCCGCAAGGACGTGCTCGCGAAGTGCTACGGTGGCGATATCTCCCGTAAGCGCAAGCTGCTCGAAAAGCAGAAAGAGGGCAAGAAGCGCATGAAGGCCGTCGGTTCGGTCGAAGTGCCCCAGGAGGCGTTCCTGGCGATCCTCAAGGTGGACGAGTAGGCTCGGTCTCTCGAGTTTTCGTGCCTCCTCATGTCGAAAGGATGAGCGTGGGTCTATCCAATGGAGCCGAGCTGCTTCGCGCCGCCTATGCGGAGCAGCCGTTTCTTCTTGCGCCCATGGCGGGCGTCACCGATGCCGCGTATCGCATCATGTGCCGTCGTCGTGGGGCGCGCATGGCGTTTTCCGAGATGGTGAGCGTCGCGGGGCTCGCCTATGCAAGTGACAAGACCTGGCGGCTCGTGATTCCCGAGGACGAGGAACCGCAGATCTGCGTCCAGCTGTTCGGCTCCAAGCCCGATCAGTTCGCCTCCGCCGTCGATGCCGTGCAGGAGCGGGTCGGCGGCAAGCTCACGCAGATCGATATCAACATGGCGTGTCCGGCGCGCAAGGTCATCACGAAAGGGGAGGGCTCCGCGCTGATGGAGTCCCCCGAGCTCGCCGAGGCCATCGTGCGCGAGACCGTCGCACACGCGGCGGTACCGGTCACGGTCAAGATGCGCGCGTCGTTTCGCGACGGCGGCGTACGCGCCCCCGAGCTCGCGCGCAGGCTCGAGGCGGCCGGTGTCGCCGCGGTCGCGGTCCACGGTCGCACCGCTAAGCAGCTCTACACCGGGCATGCCGACTGGTCGGTGATCGACGAGGTCGCGCGTGCGGTCGAGGTTCCCGTCGTGGGCTCGGGTGATGTCTTTTGCGCCGAGGACGCCGTGCGGATGCTGTCCACGACCGCGGCGAGCGCCGTGTTCATAGCGCGCGGGACCTACGGGAACCCGTGGGTCTTCGACGACGCGCTCGCGCTATGGCGCGACGGCACGCCGGTGGAGCGACGCGCGTCCTCCGTACGTCTCGATGCACTGCGCGAGCACCTCGGGCTCGTCCATAGGTACCTTCCCTTCATGGCGCGTGCCCGCACGTTCGCGACGTGGTATCTCAAGGGCATGCCGCATGCCGCCTTCTGGCGCGGACGTGTCGTTCGCTGCACGTCCTACGAGGAGTTCATGGCCCTCGTCGATGCGATCGAGGCCGACGTGGAGTCGTGCTCGCGCGCATTGGAGCGCGGCGAATCGCTGCCCGAAGCGCCGCAGGGGGCGTAGCCGACCATGGCCATCGGCGCCCTGTACATCCATGTGCCGTTTTGCCACGCCAAGTGCGTGTACTGCGATTTCGATTCCAGAGCATGCGCCGATGGTCGCGAATTCGACCGGTACGTCGAGCGCATGCTCGATCGACTTGCGTCGCTCCGCTCATCGGGGGTGCTCGCCTCGTGTTCCACCGCGTATATCGGCGGCGGTACGCCGACCGTGTTGGGAAGGCGGCTGTGCGAGATCGTCAAGCAGGTTCGCGATATCGCGCCCGGTTTGATCGAGTTGACCTGCGAGGCCAATCCTGAATCCCTCTCGTACGACCTCGCCGCCGGGCTCGCGGCAGCGGGCGCGACGCGCATCTCGCTGGGTGTTCAGAGCTTCCAAGATGACGAGCTGCGTGCGCTCGGACGCCTTCACGATGCGCGACGCGCCCGTGAGGCGATAGGGGAGGCGCTGCGTGCGGGGCTAGACGTCTCGGCGGACCTCATGTGCGGTATTCCCCTGCAAACGGATGAGAGCTGGGATGATACGCTGTCGCAGGCATTCGATTCGGGCATCGGACATGTGTCGGTGTACCCCTTGACGATCGAGGAGGGAACGCCGCTGTCCGTCTTGCTCGAGCGCGGGGTGTGGGACGAGCCGGACGAGGACGCGCAGGCGGGGCGTATGGAGCGCGCCCGTGTGTACGCCGAGCGAGCGGGCATGCACCCCTACGAGGTTGCAAGCTATGCTCGACCTGGCAAGGAATGCCGCCACAACATCGCCTATTGGACGGGCGTCGAGTATCTGGGACTCGGGCGTTCTGCGGCGAGCATGCTCGCTCGTTCCACCTACGAGGGGCTGCGCGAGGTGCTCGGGTTGCCGGCATGCTCCTCGCGGGCGGCGCGCCTACGCGTCGTGCAGGTTGCCGATGATACCGCCGACTCCATGCAGCCGCGTGCGTACGATGTCGAGGAGCTCGATGCGCGCGAGGCGGCTTCCGAGGACCTTATGCTCGGCATGCGTATGACGCGAGGTGTGGGCGCTGACCTGCTCGCGGCGTGTCGCGAGCGCATCGGTGCCGGTCCGCTCGAGCGTGCTATCGAAGAGGCGCTCGGGCGCGGCCTTGCGCGCTGGAGCGAGGATGCGACGCGCGATGGGGTCCCGCGTCTGGTTCCCACGCATGACGGGTGGTTGCTCGGCAACGAGCTGTACGGCCTGTTCTGGGAGCTCGCGCACGATAACGCCTGACGGTACGTCCGGCTCGCATGCGAGCGGTTGCCGCTTGAAATACACCTTGACTTGCGGCATCCTGATGCCAGCGACGTGCGCCCCGCCTTGCACGACGGCATCGCGGGGTGTCGCGTGACCTTCAGTCGAGGATGAACCGGGAGGATGGCCGTCATGCCTGGCAAGCGCGAGGATGTTATCAGCTGGGATGAGTTCTTCATGCGTGCCGCCGTCGCGGCGAGTCTGCGCAGCAAGGACCCGAACACGCAGGTCGGCGCCTGTATCGCCGATACGAACAACCGGATTCTGTCCGTCGGCTACAACGGTACGCCGACTGGTCTGGACGATGACGAGTTTCCCTGGGAAGCCACCGGCGACCCGTTGACCGACAAGCACAACTACGTCATCCACGCCGAGGCCAACGCCATCCTCAACTATCGCGGCTCGCTCAAGGACATGGCGGGTGCTACGGTCTACGTCACGCTCTTCCCGTGCCATGAATGCGCCAAGACCCTCGTGCAGGCAGGGATCGGCGAGGTCGTCTATCTCGACGATAAGTACGAGGGGACCGAGGACAACCTCATCTCAAAGACGATCTTCGACCGTTGCGGCATCACCTATCGCCAGATCGTGCTCAAGGGGTAGACGGCCCCGTCCCCGATGGCGTCTTTCACGTCCTGCGAGCTGATACGTGCAGGTATCGTGGGGTGCGGATATATCCTTGGATGTTCGGTACAATAAACCCCATGTGCCAAGTCACGCAGGAGGTAGCACCGCCGTATGGCAATGATGAACGAGAAGGATTACTACGCCATCCTCGGGGTTTCCAAGGACGCGAGTGCGCGCGAGATCCAAAAGGCGTTTCAGCAGAAGGCTCGCAAGCTCCATCCGGATGTCAACAAGGAACCCGATGCCGAGGAGCGCTTCAAAGAGGTTTCCGAGGCATACGCCGTTTTGTCCGATGACCAGAAACGCGCCCGCTACGACGCGATGCGTTCGGGCAATCCCTTCGCCGGCGCCCCGACCGCCAATCCGTATGGCGGCGGCTATTCCGGCAGCTATACCGGCGGCTCGCCGTTCGGAGGATTCCCGTTCGGAGGCGCGGGGTACACCACATCGCGCCGGTCCGGCTCGGCATTCAATCCCGAGACGGGTGCCGACGTGGTGGTCGATGTCGAACTGACGGCGGCTCAGGCCAAGGGCGGAGCCCGTCGTGCCGTGAAGTATCGCCGCTACGAGCCGTGCGATCATTGCCACGGATCCGGTTCGGTATCGAGCGGGTCGGCTCACACCTGCCCGTCGTGCGGAGGCACCGGTGCCGTGGAGGTCGACCTGTCGTTTCTGTTCGGCGCGGGCATGTTCCAGACCGTGTGCCCCGAGTGCGGCGGCAGCGGTCGCGTCATCTCCGATCCGTGCCCGGACTGCGGCGGCAGCGGTCGCACGCCCGTGGTGACCGAGGCGGTCATCGAGTTTCCCGCCGATACGCATGACGGCGATACGGTCCGTGTCAAATCGATGGGCCACGCGGGAACCAACGGTGCCGCCGGCGGCGACTTGATCGGTCGCGCGCACGTGGCGGCGGAGCGTCTCGAGGGTCCGGCACGTACCGGGTTCTATCTCGTCGGCTTCTCGCTGCCCTTCCTGATCCTGTTCGGAGTGTCGGGCATCGTGTCGCTCGTCACCTTCATCTGCCTGGCCATGCTCGTCTCGGGCATCGTGTCGATCTTCAAGGGTGGCGTTCGCGATCGGTCCACCACGTGGTGGAAGCGCGGTATGAGCCAGGTCGTCAACGGATGCGCCAACGGGTTGCTGCTCGCGCTCATCTCGGTCAGCTTCGCATCGTGCTCGCGGGGCATGATGATGGGGGCGATGCCGCGCTAGGCCGTATCGCGCTGCGGGGGCGCGCGATTGCCTGCGGGCGATGATGGGTATATCTGATGCGGCTGGCTGCATGCCGCCGTCTGTCTTGAAAATCGGGAAGGAAGTTCGTCGTGGCGGACAAGAGGGATTACTACGAGGTGTTGGGCGTCGATCGTGACGCCGATCAGCGCACGATCAAGCGCGCGTTTCTCAAGAAGGCGCGCGAGGTCCATCCGGATGTCTCGGACGATCCGAATGCCGAAGAGAAGTTCAAGGAGGTCAACGAGGCGTACTCGGTGCTCTCCGACGAGCAGAAGCGCGCCAACTACGACCGCTACGGCACGGCGGACGGCCCTGGAATGGGCTCGGGATACGTCGATTTCTCCGATATCTTCGGCGGGATGGGGATGGACGACATCTTCTCATCGTTCTTCGGCGGCGGCGCGTCTTCGGGCGGTCGCGCCCGTGCGCAGCGTCGAGGCGGTCGCGACATGGCCATCACGTTGACCGTCACCCTCGAGGAGGCGGCGCGCGGATGTACCAAGACGATCAGCTACGACCGCTTGGCCACCTGCGAGGACTGCCATGGAACGGGCGCTGCCGACGGCGCGAGCGAGAAGCAATGCCCCCGCTGTCACGGCACCGGTTTCGTGACCACGGTCCAGCGCTCCATCTTCGGCCAGGTACAGTCCAGCTCCCCGTGCCCGGATTGCGGCGGCGAGGGGACCGTCATCGACACCCCATGCGAGATGTGCTCGGGTCAGGGCCGCACGCCGACCCACGAGAAGGTCGATATCGAGGTTCCCGCCGGCATCGCATCCGGCCGTCAGCTCCGTGTGCGCGGGTACGGCGAGGCCGGTTTCAGGGGCGCCGAGTCCGGCGACCTGATCGTGAACGTGCGTGTCGCCGAACATGAACGCTTCCAGCGCTCCGGCGACGATCTGCTTTGCGAGGTCTCCGTTCCCATGGCGAGTGCTGCGCTGGGCTGCACGGTCGAGGTCGAGGGCATCCTCGACGACGAGCGCATCGCCGTCGAGATTCCCGCCGGGACGCAGTTCGGCGACACCGTCACCGTTGACGGTCGTGGCATGCCGCGCTCCGGTGGCGGCGGGTCGCGCGGCCGGCTGATCGTCCGCGTCGCCGTGGTCGTTCCCAAGAAGATGAACGCCGCCGCCCGCGAGGCGCTCGAACGCTTCGCCAAGGAGATGGGCGAGCAGGTCGCGCCGCGCAAGAGCGTCGGCGATCGCATCCGCGACGCGATCGACGATATCCTCGAGTAGGGGCCGCCGTGTCGAATCCCACCGTACACGTCGTGAATCTCGGCTGCCGCGTCAATCGCGTGGAGAGCGACCGCATGACCGTCGAGCTCGATCGCCGCGGCTTCGATCTGGTCGACGAGGACGATGCCGAGATCGTGGTCATCAACACCTGCGCGGTGACCGGCGAGGCCGAGGCCAAGACGCGCAAGGCGGTCCGACATGCGCTCGGGTGCGCCCGCGACCCTTGGGTCATCGTGACGGGATGCGCCGTGAACCTCCATGCGGACGTTTTGACGGCGCTTTCCGAGCGTGTGATCGCCGAGCCTTCGAAGGCCAAGGTCGCTGCGTGTGCCGAGAGGCTCGTCGCCGATCGGCTGCGCGACAGCCCGCATTCGGACGATTACGACGCAACCACCCTGACCGACCTGCTCGGACGCTCGCGCATCGGGGTGAAGGTGCAAGACGGGTGCGATAACCGCTGCTCGTACTGTATCGTGTGGAAGGCGCGCGGACCCGAGCGCTCCGTCGCGCTCGACCGCGTCCTCGATGACGTTCGCGCCGCTGCGGCTTCCGGTATCGCCGAAGTCGTGTTGACCGGCGTGAATCTCGGCGCCTATCGTGCGTCCGACGGCTCCGGTAAGGTCTTGGGTATCGATGGGCTTCTCGAGTCGATCGTGCGCGATACGGACATCCCGCATATCCGTCTGTCCTCCATCGAGCCCATGGATATCGATGAGGCCCTCTTGGCGCGCATGGCCGCTCATCCCACACGCGTCGCGCCGTTTCTCCACGTGCCCATCCAGTCGGGCTGCACCGAGACGCTTGCGCGCATGAATCGACCCTATGATGCCGATGACCTGCTCGATCTTGTCGATATGATCCGCGGTGCGGTTCCCGGGATCGCACTGTCCGGAGACCTGATCGTCGGGTTTCCCGGCGAGACCGACGAGGAGTTCGAGTGCACGCGCGCGCTCGTCGAGCGTATCGGTTTCTCGCGCCTGCACGTGTTCCGGTACAGCGCCCGCCCCGGGACGCCGGCGGCGACCATGCCCGATCAGGTTCCCGCACAGACCATGGCGGCTCGAAGCGCCGTCATCCGTGCGCTCGTGGATAAAACGTCTCGTGCCGATGCCGCGGCGCGTATCGGTACCATCGAGCGCGCCGTCATCGAGTATCCCGGTCGCGGCACGCTCGGTTCGTTCCATCGCGTGATCGTCGACGATGCCTCCGACGACCTCGTCGGTCGGCTGGTCGATGTTGCTATCATGGATGTCGACTCGCACGGTGTGCTGCGCGGTCGCGTGGTTCGATCGGCAGGGGCGGGCGCGGAAGCGTCTGTCGATTCGAGATGAGGGGGAGCATGGACTCGACCAAGGTGAGGCTGACCGTTCCGGACGGTATCGACCCGGCCCGCGTGACCGGTTCGGGCGATGCCGTGCTCCGTGCCATCGAGGCGAACACGACCGCATCGGTCGTCGTGCGCGGCAGCGCGATCTCGCTGTCGGGCTCTCCTGACGAGGTCGAGCTGCTCACGCGTCTGTTCACGCATCTCATCAAGCTCGCCTCCGCGGACGAGGTTCCGGCCCCCGGCGATGCCCTGCGCGCGCTCGACGCGCTTCGGCAGGAGCGCTCCGACATCTCCGGGCTTTCCGATGACATCCTGCTGACGTACCGAGGTCATGCCATCAGGCCCAAGACCCTGGGTCAGAAGCGCTATATCGATGCCATCCGATTGAACACCATCACGTTTTGCACGGGGCCAGCGGGCACCGGCAAGACGTATCTGGCGATGGCGATCGCGGTGGCGGCGCTCAAGCGCCATGAGGTAGGCCGCATCGTGCTCACGCGTCCGGTCGTGGAGGCGGGGGAGAACCTCGGCTTTCTGCCCGGAACGCTACAGGAGAAGATCGATCCCTACGTGCGTCCCCTGCTCGACGCGTTGTTCGACATGACCGATATGGAGCGTGCGACGGCGCTCGTGGAGCAGGGCGTCATCGAGATCGCGCCGCTCGCCTACATGCGCGGGCGCACGCTGAACGACGCGATCGTCGTGCTCGACGAGGCGCAGAACACCACGCCGGAGCAGATGAAGATGTTCCTCACGCGCCTGGGGTTCAATTCCAAATTCATCATCACCGGCGATACGACGCAGCGCGATCTTCCCGGCAAGCGTGGGGGCTTGACCGACGTCGAGGAGATCTTGGCCGGCGTCGACGATATCGCGTTCATCCGTCTGCATCGCACCGACGTCGTCCGTCACGCGCTTGTCGGACGCATCGTCGAGGCATACGATGCCTTCGAGGAGACCCATCCGGCGCATTCGGCGCCGCATACGGGAAGGGGAGCCCATGGCCGTGCTCATCAGTAACGAGGCCGAGCTCGACACGCTGCTCGAGCCGGCGGAAATCGAACGGGTCGTCGCATGCGTGCTTGCGCGTGAGGGCGTGGAGCGCCAGGTCGACGTGTCCGTCTCCTTCGTCGATGATGAGGAGATGCGGGGGCTCAACCGCGCGTGGCGTCACATCGATGCACCCACGGACGTTCTGTCGTTCGAGTGCGACGATCCTTCCGACGAGTCCATTCCCGCCGATGAGGCGGTCGAGCTCGGCGACGTGATCTTGGCACCCGGTGTCATCGCCGCGCAGGCGCCGGAGTTCGGCTTCACTCCCGCACAGGAATGCCGCCTCATGCTCGTGCATGGCCTGCTGCATCTGCTCGGCTACGATCATCTCGATGACGATGAGGCGTCGCTGATGGAGGAACGCGAACTCGAGATCCTCCGCCGGCTTGCGCGCGAGCGCGGCGAGGATGTCGATGCCGTGTGCATCGGACCCACCACGCGCCATCACGACGACTAAGCGAGGTCGCCCATGATTCCCGGTTCCAACAAGGATCACCCCTCCTTCATCCGTTCCTTCGGGTACGCCATGGAGGGCTTCGTCACCGCGGTGCGCACCGAGCGCAACATCAAGGTCATGCTCGTCATGGGTGTGACCGCCGTCATTGCGGGTATCGTGTTGCGCATCGACCTGCTGTCGTGGTGCCTGGTCGCCCTGTGCTTTGGGCTCGTCATCTTCGCGGAGCTGGTCAACACCGCGATCGAGGCCATCGTCGACCTCGCCACGCAGGAGTTCCATCCGCTCGCCAAGCGCGCCAAGGATATCGCCGCGGCGAGCGTCTACACCCTGTCCATCACCGCCGCGATCGTCGGGATCATCGTGTTCGCACGTGCGCTCGGCTTTATCGCGTAGCATTCGGAAAACGCGGAGGAATCCATGGATCACACGACGAATACCCCTCATGACGCCGAGGTGCTTGACCGCGATGTCGATGACCTCGCACTCGATGAGGATCGCGAGTTCGATGAGGATGACGCGATCGAGGAGTTCGACCCGTTCGAGGGCTTGAGCGACGAAGAGATCGATGCGATGGCCGATGCCGAGGATGCCGCTTCCAACCTCGGCCTTGTCGCCGGCGACACGCCCGAGGGATTCCGGAGCGGCTTCGTCGCCCTCGTCGGTCGTCCCAACGCCGGTAAGTCCACGCTGCTCAATGCGTGCATGGGATCGAAGGTCGCCATCACCTCGCCGGTTGCGCAGACCACGCGCCGCCGGATGCGCGCCATCGTGGAACGCGACGGGTACCAGCTCGTCTTCGTCGACACGCCCGGCATCCATAAGCCCAAGGACGGCCTTGGATCCGAGCTCAACCGCTCGGCGCTCGCCGAGCTTTCCGACGTCGATGTGGTCGCGTTCCTCATCGACGCGTCCGTGCCCATCGGCCGCGGTGACGAGTGGATCGCCGAGCGCGTGCGCGCTTCGCATGCGACCAAGATCCTCGTGCTCACAAAGGCCGACAAGGTCGATCAGACTGCGATGATGGTGCAGCTCGACCGCGCTCGCGAGCTCGTCGACTTCGACGACATGATCGTCGTGTCATCTACCGAGCACTTCAACGTCGAACCGTTCATCGAACTCGTCTCGGAGCATCTTCCCGCCGGTCCACGCTGGTTCCCCAAGGGGATGGATACCGACACCGACGATGCGACGCTGGTCGCCGAGTTCGTCCGCGAGAAGGTCCTGCTGCGCACGCGCGAGGAGGTTCCCCATTCCGTGGGCGTCGTCTGCGATGCCTTCGAGCGTACGCGTAAGCTGGTCCGCGCACATGCCACCGTGTACGTGGAGCGTGAGGGGCAGAAGGGTATCCTCGTGGGTCGCCGCGGCGAGATGATCAAGCATATCGGTACCGACGCGCGGCGCGATCTCGAGCGCCTGTTCGGGCGCAAGGTGTTCTTGGCGCTCGACGTGCGCGTCCAGCGCGGATGGCGCGACGACGAGCGCGAGATCCGTCGCATGGGGTACGCGTTCGAGGAGTAGCGGGGACGGCAGCGGCGTGCAGCGATGGGGCCGCGCGTCCGCCACACCATGCGAGGGGGCGCCATGGCGGCATCGCGGACATATCGTGCGAGCGCCATCGTGCTCGATAAGGTCAAGCTCAAGGAGATCGATTTGATCTTGACCCTCGTAGCCGATTCCGGTCGGCAGATCCGTGCCGTGGCGAAAGGTGCCCGGAAACCGGGAAGCCGTCTTGCGGCACGGTGCGAGCTGTTCTGCACGACCGACTTTTTGCTCACGCACGGTCGTAACCTCGACATCGTGTCGCAGGCGGAGCTCTTGGAGGCGCCGCTCGGGTCATCCCCGACCTTCGAGCGCATGAGTGCGGCGAGCGCCGTTGCTGATATCGCGCGTCTGTGCTGCTACGAGGATGCCGAAGATCCCTACATCTACTCGATCACCCGACGTGCCCTGCAGGTTGTGGGGGACGTCTCCACCGATACCGTGCACCTCGATATCGTGGTTGCCGCCTATGCGTTCAAGGTGCTCTCGCATATCGGATACCGTCCGGATTTCTCCTCGTGCGTCGCGTGCGGCGACGCCGCGGTCAGCTATTTCTCGGCGGCTGCGGGAGGTTTGCTGTGCGCCTCGTGCGCCTCGAGCGTTGCGGGCGCCGAGATGATCGATGCATCCCAGGTGGAATGGTTGCGGGCGTTCATCCATGCCCGGTTCGACCAGCTTGCGACCGCTCCGGTCGACACCGCCACCGCTTCGTATCTGCTTGCGCTTGCGCACGTATGGGCCGCCACGCACCTCGATGCCCGACTCCGTGCGCTCGAGTTCATGCTGGGACGGTAGGCTTTTCGTCCGTCAGTCCGATACGTTCCCGATCTGTCGTCCATGCCCTTGGCTCATAGCATGATGATAAAAAGCTATCACTCCACTTGGATAAAGTACGTACAATAGCGATAGGAAGTCTGGGTCGGAGTATTCATGAATACTCCGTTTTCAGGGCACAGCCTGCACGCTTACGAAGCCGTTCCGTCCGTCTGGGGGTTCGTCGTTCGGCCCTGGGTGTATAGGTGATAAAAAGTTATTGACACGATAAGAGGGGAGTATTTATGGCACGACTTCATGTCATGGAGCGCAGCCATGCCCAGGCTGTCATGGACGACCTGCATGATGCGCTTGGACGGCGTCTCGCCGCCCGTTCGCTCGCGCCCTGTCCGGTCGAGTTCACCGCGGCGCTCGTGAACATGTGCGCCACGCAGAGTTGCGGCAAGTGCACACCCTGCCGCGTGGGTCTGAAGGCGCTTGCCGACCTGCTCGAGGAGGTCCTAGCCAATCGCGCGACGCTCGAGACGATCGATCTGATCGAGAAGACCGCGAACACGATCTACCTGTCGAGCGACTGCGCGATCGGCTACGAGGCCGGCTCGATGGCCCTCATGGCGGTGCGCGGTTTCCGTGACGATTTCGAACATCATGTCCGCGAGCACGCGTGCGGCTTCGAGCAGAATGAGCGCGTCCCGTGCGTGGCGGGCTGTCCGGCAAACGTCGATATCCCAGGCTACATCTCGCTCGTCGAGGCCGGACGTTACGCCGATGCGGTGCGCCTGATCCGCAAGGACAACCCACTGCCGGTCGTGTGCGGCCGCGTGTGCGAGCATCCCTGCGAGATGCACTGCCGTCGCGGTATCGTCGACGATCCGCTAAACATCCTCGCGCTCAAGCGCTATGCGACCGATCATATGGAGCACGACTACCGTCCCAACATGGCCGAGCCGACCGGCAAGAACGTCGCCGTCATCGGCGGTGGTCCCGCCGGCATCAGCTGCGCGTACTACCTGGCGCTCATGGGCCATAAGGTCAAGATCTTCGAGCAGCGCAAGCACCTCGGCGGCATGCTACGCTACGGCATCCCGAGCTACCGCCTGCCGCGCGAGGACCTGGAGTCCGAGATCCAGTGGATCTTGGATTGCGGCATCGATGTCGAGCTCGAATCCTCCATCGACGGCGCCGGCCTCGAGCAGCTACGCCGCGAGTACGACGCGGTGTATCTTGCCATCGGTGCCCACAGCGACAAGAAGCTCGGCCTTGAGGGTGAGGACGCCCAGGGCGTCGTCTCGGCCGTCCAGATGCTGCGTGCCATCGGCGATGGCGAGATGCCCGACTTTTCCGGTGAGCGCGTCGTGGTCATCGGCGGCGGTAACGTCGCCATGGACGTCGCGCGCTCCAGCGTCCGTCTGGGTGCCGAGAAGGTCATCATCGCGTACCGCCGTCGTATCTGCGACATGACCGCGCAGGACGCCGAGATCGCAGGCGCCGAGGCAGAGGGCTGCCAGATCATGGAGCTCAACGCCCCCGTGCGCATCGAGACGACCGACGACGGCCGCGTGGCCGGCGTGGTGGTCCAGCCGCAGATCATCGGTGCGCCCCGTCGCGGACGTCCCGCGCCGCGTGCCGCCGCCGCTCCCGAGCAGCTGATCGCCTGTGATCGCGTGATCGTCGCGATCGGTCAGGACATCGACTCGGCGACCTTCGAGACTATCGGTATCCCGTGTAAGTGGGGCCGTATCGTCACGGACACCGAAGGCGCGATTGCAGGATTCGACGGCGTGTACTCCGGCGGCGACTGCCAGACGGGTCCCGCGACCGTGATCCGCGCCATCAACGCCGGTAAGGTCGCGGCCGCCAACATCGACCGCCACCTCGGGTTCGATCACAACATCGAGCTCGATGTCGAGCTTCCGCCCGTTCAGTTCAAGGGCAAGCGCCTGTGCGGTCGCTGCGAGCTCAAGGAGCGCGACGCCGCCGAGCGCATCGGTGACTTCGAGATGGCCGAGATCGGCCTGACCGAGGAAGAGGCCCATCAGGAGGCCTCGCGCTGCCTGCGCTGCGACCACTTCGGCTTCGGTGCGTTCCGTGGGGGGAGGAATTTCCAGTGGTAAAGCTCATCATCGACGACCGCGAGGTCGAGGTTCCCGAGCACACGACGATTCTCGATGCCGCCGCGAGCGTGGGCATCAAGATCCCGACGCTGTGCTATCTGCGCGATCTCAACGAGGTCGGCGCCTGCCGCGTATGCGTGGTCGAGGTCGAGGGCATCGATCAGCTCGTTGCCGCGTGCAACAACTACGTGCTCGACGGCATGGTCGTGCGCACCAACAGCAACAAGGCGCGCATCGCCCGTAAGACCAACGTCGAGTTCCTGCTGTCGCAGCACGACTCCGAGTGCACGAGCTGCACGCGTTCGGGCAATTGCTCGCTGCAGTCGCTCGCCAACGATCTGGGTATCACCGACCTGCCGTTCTCAAAGCATCTCGAGGGCTTCAAATCCGACCCCTCGTTCCCGCTCATCCGCAACAACGATAAGTGCATCAAGTGCCTGCGCTGCATCCAGATCTGCGAGAAGGTCCAGGGTACCGGCGTATGGGATCTCACGAGCCGTGCCAGCCATACGGTCGTGAACGTCGCCGGCGGCAAGAAGCTCTCCGAGACCGATTGCGCCCTGTGCGGCCAGTGCATCACGCATTGCCCGACCGGCGCGCTTCGTGCCCGCGACGACACCGAGCGCGTCTTCGATGCCTTGGCCGATCCGGACAAGATCTGTCTCGTGCAGATCGCGCCCGCCGTCCGTACCTCGTGGGGCGAGTCGCTCGGCCTGTCCCGTGGGGAGGCGACCGTCGAGCGCCTTGCCACCGCGCTGCGCATGATGGGCTTCGATTACGTGTTCGACACCAACTTCTCCGCCGACCTCACCATCATGGAGGAGGGCTCAGAGCTGCTCGAGCGCATCAAGAAGGCCGGGGAGCCCGGCGGCGAGAACATCAAGTTCCCGATGTTCACCTCGTGCTGCCCGGGCTGGATCCGCTACGTCAAGTCGCACTATCCCGACATGCTCGATCAAGTCTCCACGTCCAAATCGCCGCAGCAGATGTTCGGCGCCGTGGCCAAGACCTACTACGCCGATGCGTTGGGTGTCGATCCCTCCAAGGTCTTCTGCGTGTCGATCATGCCCTGCGTTGCCAAGAAGTCCGAGGCCGCGCTGCCTACCATGGTGGGGGAGAACGGCGAGCCCGACGTCGATGTCGTGCTCACCGTGCGCGAGGTCGATCGCATGGTGCGCGCCTCGCATATCGATGCGACGTCGATCGAGGAGCAGGAGCTCGACCAGCCGCTCGGCTTCGGTACCGGCGCCGCCGTGATCTTCGGTGCTACCGGCGGCGTCATGGATGCCGCCCTGCGCTCCGCGTACTATCTCGCCACGGGTGAGAATCCCGACCCCGATGCGTTCTCGGGCGTGCGCGGCCTGGGCGGTTGGAAGGAGAAGACCTTCGATCTGGCCGGAACGCCCTTGCGTGTCGCCGTGGCGCACGGTCTGGGCAACGCCCACCGGCTCATCGAGGCGCTGCGTGCCGGCGAGGTCTCCTATGACTTCGTCGAGATCATGGCATGCCCAGGCGGCTGCGTGGGTGGCGGCGGCCAGCCGATCCACGATGGATGCGAGCTCGCCGGCGAGCGCGGCGACGTGCTGTGGGGGCTCGACGCCGCCTCCGAGGTCCGCTTCAGCCACGAGAATCCGAGTGTGAAGCTCGTTTACGACGACTATCTCGATCATCCGCTCTCCGAGCGCGCCGAGGAGCTCCTCCACACCGACCACACCGCCTGGTCCATGGGAAAATAGGGACAGTCCCTATTTTCCCAGCGAAGGAATAGAGACAGGCACCTTTTCCCATACGCCGCGGCCGGCCGTCTGCCGGTCGCGGTTTTATCTACCGCAAAAGGTTTGTGCCGCTTTGATGTGAGTAGCAGTCCGGTAGGGAAGTACTTCTGGTGTTTGGAGGAACCATGGGCGAGTTCATGCAGCGTTGGCATGCATTGGGAGAGGCTCCTCGTATCGCAATTCTCAAGTGCATCAAATTCGAATTGGTCGTGAGCGCGATCATGGCGATCGCTGCGGCAGGGCGGTACGGGTACGCGGTCTTTGTGCTCGGCGACGAAGATATCTCCGGTTGGTTTCGCGCGCTCGGGCTCGCGAGTCTGCTCATCATCGTGGCCATCATCGTCACCGTCTGCGCGTACGTGCTGATCTACCGAGCGCACCGCGCCGTCAAGCAATGGCTGTTCTCACTCCAGGCTTCTGGATATCCGAACGAGAAAACCTGGACGGCAAAGGAGGGCTGGCTGCTCGGTCTTGCGCTTCTGGGCGGAACGGCGCTGATCCCCAATGTGCTTTTCGGAATCTACTACATTGTCGTGGGCGAATGGAGCTCGGCCATAGGGACATATATCTGGGCGATTCTCGGCATCGTGCTACCGCCCATCGCCGCCCGTCGCTTCATCCCGCTGGGATAATAGGGGCAGTCGATAATTTCCCACTGTGCGCGCAGCGGGAAAATGGGGACTGTCCCTATTTTCCCGCTGCGCGCGGTTTAGCGCATCCGCGGGGCGGGCATAAGAATCCAACCCTCCTCCATGCACGCCTGGTATTCCCAGGGTCGGTTTCATGTGGCGATCCGACCCTACGGGGACCATGGTGAAAAGAGAGGGTGTGCCATGAGGACCGCGAGAAAACGTTCCGAGACGGGCTACTACCATGTGGTGAGCCGCGGCAACAACAAGCAGACGATCTTCGAGGATGATGCCGATCGGCGGAAGTTTCTCGACCTCCTCGATGGTGCCAAGCGGGAATTCGGTGTGCGTATCATCGCATGGTGCCTGATGAGCAACCATGTCCACCTGCTGCTCGATGATGCGGATGATCAGCTGAGCGCATTCATGCACAAGGTCCTCGGTGGGTATGCTTCTTACTTGAATGCTCGTCACAGCCGCGGGGGACACCTCTTTCAGGGGAGGTTCTTCAGCGATCCCATCGAATCGGACAGCCGCCTGTTGGAATGCGTTCGCTACATCCTCAACAACCCCGCCTACGCAGGCATCTGTTCCGCCGGCGCATACAGGTGGAGCTCGTACGCCGAGTACGTGGGCAAGCCCTCTCTCACGGATACGTCGATGGTGCTCGATATGCTCGGGGGCGCAAAGTCCTTCACCCTCTTCATCGCCGCGCGTGATCGTTGCGTCTATGCGTTCGAGGGCGGCCGGTACCTGACGGACGATGAGGCGCGGTGCTTGGCGGTAGCCGTTGCGAGGCGCTTCGGGGTGACTTTGAGCGAGGTTCGCGCAATGCATGTGTCCGCTCGAAACGATGTGATCCGAGCATTGAGCGCCGAGGGCCTGAGCTATAAGCAGATTGGATGCCTGTGCGGCATCAGTTCCTCTGCGGTCGGTAGAGCGGCGGTGGGAAAATAGGGACTGTCCCCATTTTCCCAACTTGCGGCAGTCGTGCTAGAGTGGGCGGGTGGCCTTCGGACGGAGGCCACCCGTTTTGGGAGAGGGAGAATCCATATGGAACAGTTTTTCAAGATCGGTGAGCGCGGCTCCTCGGTGGCAACCGAGCTTCGCGCCGGACTCACCACGTTTCTGGCCATGGCCTACATCATCGTGGTCAACCCGCTCATCTTGGAGGCGGGCGGCGTGCCCATCAACGCTGCCGTCACGGCGACCTGCGTGGGCGCCGGCATCATGACCATCATGATGGGCGTGTTCGCCAACCGTCCGCTCGCGTGCGCGTCCGGCATGGGCATCAACTCCATCGTCGCCTACACGCTCTGCGGCGCGATGGGCCTCGGCTGGCAGACCGCCATGGCCGTCGTGTTCATCGAGGGCATCGCGATTCTGCTGCTCGTGCTGTGCGGCCTGCGCGAGGCCATCATGGAGGCCATCCCTGTGTCGCTGCGCCGCGGCATCTCGATCGGTCTCGGCCTGTTCATCGCGATGATCGGCCTCAAGGACGGTGGCATCATCCTGGCCAATGCCGACACGCTCGTGTCGCTCGGCAGTGTGACCGACCCGACGTTTCTGGTCGGCGCCATCTCCATCGTGGCGACCGTCGTGCTCTATTCCATGAAGGTCAAGGGTGCGCTGCTGTGGGGCATCCTCATCGCCGCGGTGTGCGGTATCCCGCTGGGCGTCACCCAGGCGCCCACCGGCATCGTCGCGCCGCTCGACTTCTCGACGGCCGGTGCGCCGTTCATGAGCGACGCCGACGGCGTGATGGGCCTTGTCAAGGCGATCACCACCCCGACGATCCTGCTGTTCGCCTTCTCGCTTATGATGAGCGACTTCTTCGACACCATGGGCACCGCCATGGCCGTGGCCAAGCAGGGTGAATTCCTGACTAAGGACGGCAAAGTCGAGGACATCAAGCCGATCCTCATCGTCGACTCCGTCGCCGCCGCGGTGGGCGGCCTTCTGGGCGCCTCGTCCGTCACGACGTTCGTCGAGTCCGCCTCGGGTGCGGCTGACGGCGGCCGCACCGGCCTGACCTCGATCTTCACCGGCATCCTGTTCATCCTTGCCGCGTTCCTGTCGCCGCTCATCTCCTGCATCAGCTCGGCGGCGACCTGCGGCGCGCTCGTGTTCGTCGGCTTCCTCATGATGGGCGACGTGGTCATGGTCGATTGGGACGACGTGCTCGAGGGTTTCCCGACGTTCATGATCATCGCCGGCATCCCGTTCACCTACTCGATCTCCAACGGCATCGGCCTGGGATTCATCACCTACATCCTCGTGGCCGTGGTGACGCGCCGTGCGATGTACGTTCGCCCGCTCATGTGGGTCGCCGGTGTCGCGTTCCTGCTGTACTTCCTGCTGCTCTAGTCTCTGGCGAGGTAGCGGCTCGGTACCATGCGCCGCGGTCGGGATCCATTCCCGGCCGCGGCTTTGTTGTTCGCAGCCTTCCGATCTTCCCCATGGGTTTCTTTCACCTAGGGGTCCCTAACTGAAACAAACCCATGGGAAAGATCCCGATCGCATCTTCGGTTGGGCTGTCGGTGCGTAGGACCATGGACTCGTGTCTCCCACGTGCAGCGTATCGTGCAGTTCTCGTGAACGCATGAGGCTGTGGTACCATATGCAGCTGTTGGTTACCCGCACTTAGATGCCCGCTGCACCGGCGGCTTCCCAGTGTTGGGCGTATTCTAGAGAAAGGTGTACACCATGACCGTCTCCAAGGAGCGCAAGGCCGAGCTTACCGCACAGTTCGGCAACAGCCCCGTCGACACCGGCAACCCCAAGGTCCAGGTTGCCATCCTCACCGAGCGCATCCGCGAGCTCACCGAGCACATGAAGTCCCACCAGAAGGACTTCCACACCCGCCGCGGTCTGCTCATGCTGGTCGGCCGTCGCCGTCGTCTTCTGTCCTACATCAAGAAGAACGACATCTTCGAGTACCGTGCACTCATCAAGGAACTCGGCATCCGCGACAACATCCAGTAACACGTTGTGCATGCAGGAGCCCCCGCGGGGGCTCCTTTTCATGTAAGGGGCCGCAACCGCGTCCTCTACACCGTCTGCGGGACGATCCGCAGGCACTATTCGAGGCCCGCACGCAACGGGGCGTGCGGAGATGAAGGAGAAAAATGACACTCGTATCCAAGACCTTCGAGCTCTACGGCAAGACTTACACGCTGGAGAGTGGCGAGCTCGCCAAGCAGGCCACCGGCGCCACCCTGGTCAAGCAGGGCGACACCACCGCGCTCGTGACCGTCGTCGTGTCCAAGGAGCGCAAGAACTACGACTTCTTCCCGCTGACCGTCGACTTCAACGAGAAGATGTACGCGGCCGGCCGCATTCCCGGCGGCTACCTCAAGCGCGAGGGCCGTCCCTCCGAGAAGGCCACCCTCACCGCGCGTATGATCGACCGTCCCATCCGCCCGAGTTTCCCCGACGGCTTCCGCAACGAGGTCCAGATCGTGGCGACCTCGCTCGTGGCCGACCAGGTGAACCCCATCGACGTGATCTGCACCATGGGCGCGAGCCTGTCGCTCACCCTCGGCGGCGTGCCCTTCGAGGGCCCGCTTGCCTGCGTGCGTATCGGCCGCGACAAGGAGACCGGCGAGTTCATCGTCAACCCGACCTATGAGGAGCGCGAGAACTCCGATCTCGACCTCGAGCTCGCGGGCACCCGCGACTTCATCTCGATGGTCGAGGCGGGCGCCGAGGAGGTCACCGAGGACGACATGCTCGAGGCCATGCGCATCGGTCAGGAGGCCATCGGCGCCTTCTGCGACGCGCAGCTCGAGTTCGTCGCCGAGTGGGAGCGCGTCAACGGCCCCATCCAGCCCAAGGAGTACGTGCTCGATCAGCCCGTGCCCGAGGTCGAGGAGCGCATCTTCGCGCACTACGACGAGATGTACGCCGCGCTGTCCGACGCCGACAAGCTCTCGCGCATCGCGCACGTCGAGGAGCTCAAGGAGCGCATCCGTGCCGAGTTCACCGAGGAGGAGCAGCTCGCTTGGGAGCGCGAGATCCCGGTCAACCTCAAGAAGCTCGAGAAGAAGGCCATGCGCACCATGGTCGTCGAGACCGGCGAGCGCGTCGACGGCCGTGCCGCCGACGAGATCCGTCCCATCATGGTGAAGGATTCCTACCTGCCGCTCGTGCACGGTTCCGGCCTGTTCCAGCGCGGCCAGACCCAGGTGCTCTCCGTGCTCTCCCTCGGCATGCTGAACGAGGCACAGCGTCTCGACACCATCGAGCCGGTCGACGGCAAGCGCTATATGCACCAGTACAACTTCCCGCCGTTCTGCACCGGTGAGACCGGCCGTATGGGCAGCCCCAAGCGTCGCGAGATCGGCCACGGCAACCTCGCCGAGCGCGCGCTGATCCCCGTGCTGCCCGACGAGAACGAGTTCCCCTATGCCATCCGTGTCGTCTCCGAGGTCATGGAGTCCAACGGCTCCTCCTCGATGGCGTCTACCTGCGCGAGCTGCCTTGCGCTCATGGACGGCGGCGTGCCCATCAAGCGCCCCGTGTCCGGTATCGCCATGGGCCTCATCCAGGAAGAGGGCAAGACCGTCGTCCTGTCCGACATCCAAGGTATCGAGGACTTCCTCGGCGACATGGACTTCAAGGTCACCGGCACCGAGCGCGGCATCACAGCCCTTCAGATGGACAACAAGGCCACCGGCCTGACGTTCGAGATCCTTAAGACCGCGCTCGAGCAGGCCAAGGCCGGCCGTGCGTTCATCTTGGGCAAGATGCTCGACGTGATCGCCGGTCCGCGCGAGCAGACCCGCTCCACCGCGCCGCGCATCGTCTCGATCACGATCCCGGTCGAGAACATCCGCGACGTCATCGGCAAGGGCGGCGAGACCATCCGCGGCATCCAGGATGAGACCGGCGCCTCGATCGACATCCACGAGGACGGCACCGTCTTCGTCGGCGGTGTCGGCGATTCCGTCGAGGCTGCCGTCGAGCGCATCCAGCTCATCGTCAAGGTTCCCGAGGTGGGGGAGGAGTACACCGGCCGCGTCGTCTCCATCCAGCCGTTCGGCGCTTTCGTGAACCTGTTGCCCGGCAAGGACGGCCTGCTGCACATCTCCCGCGTCGCGCAGGGTCGCGTCGACAAGGTCGAGGACGTCCTGAACGTCGGCGACGAGGTCAAGGTGAAGGTCATCGAGGTCGACGAGCGCGGCAAGATCTCGCTCGATCGCCTCGACAAGCCCGAGGCGCCCGCCGGCTCCGGCTCCGAGGGCGGCTTCAAGGGCAATCGCGAGCGCCGCGAGCGCAGTGACCGTCCGGGTCGTCCGCGTCGTGAGCACGGCGACCGTCCTCGTCGCACTCCCGGCGACAACGGCGGCCGCGCGCCCCGTCGCCATCATGAGGGCTAATCCGCGCAGCTGATCGCATGCGAGCGCCCCGGACCTTGCCAACAGGGTCCGGGGCGCTTTCATCGCGCGACGTCTCTTGTCCCGTTCCGCTGTTCGTGTGGGGACGCGGTCCGCACGGTATTTCGTGTGCATCTTGTTGGTACAATGCAATGTCCATGTGTATCGCCCGCGGCGGTGGCCGCGCGGTGCGTTTCGAACGAATCGGCGGCTCGACCGCCGTTGCATTGTCACGAGTACGAGAAAGGACGTTGCGCCCCATATGGCAACCACGACAAAGAAGAAGGCCGCTCCGCTCAAGATCATTCCCCTGGGAGGTCTTGACGGCATCGGCAAGAACATGACCGTGTTCGAGTGCGGTGAGGACATGGTCCTCGTCGACGCCGGCCTGATGTTCCCCGACGATTCCCAGCCCGGTATCGACCTGGTGCTGCCCGATTACACCTACGTCCTCGAGAACGAGGAGAAGCTGCGCGGCATCGTCGTCACGCACGGCCACGAGGATCACACCGGCTCCCTGCCGTACCTGCTGCAGGACCTCAACAACAAGGTGCCCATCTTCTCCAGCAAGCTGACGCTCGGGTTCATCGAGGGCAAGCTCGCCGAGTTCAGGATCCGTGCCCCGAAGTTCCGTGAGGTCTCCGGCGGCAGCCACGTCAACCTCGGCTGCATCTCCATCGACTTCTTCTCGATGACCCATTCCATCCCCGGCGCGCTCGGCGTGTTCATCCGCACGCCGCAGGGCAACGTCATGCACACGGGCGACTTCAAGCTCGACCAGACGCCCATCGACGGCGTGACGCCCGATTACGCCTCCATAAGCCGCTTTGCGAAGCAGGGTATCGACCTTCTGCTGTCCGATTCGACCAACGCCACCGTTCCGGGCTTCACGAAGTCCGAGGCCGAGGTCGGTCCTTCGCTCTACGCCGCGATCAAGGACGCGCCCGGACGCGTCTTCGTGGCGAGCTTCTCGAGCCACATCCATCGTCTGCAGCAGATCTGCGATGCCGCCCGCAAGTGCGGTCGTAAGATAGTCGTCACCGGCCGATCTATGCTCACCAACACGCGCGTCGCGCGTGAGCTCGGGTATCTCGATATCCCCGAGACCGATATCATCGATGCCTACGAGATCAACAACCTCCCCGAGGACAAGATCGTCGTCATGTGCACCGGCAGCCAAGGCGAGCCGCTGTCAGCGCTGTCGCGCATGGCCAACGGCGAGCACAAGACGCTCTCCATGCACGAGGGCGATACGGTCATCATCTCCGCGACGCCGATCCCCGGTAACGAGAAGGGCGTCCAGCAGGTCATCAACAGCCTCGCCAAGATCGGGTGCGACGTGTACGACAAGAGCCGCACACTCGTGCATGTGTCGGGTCACGGCAGCCAGGAAGAGCTCAAGCTCATGCTCGCCATGACCAAGCCCGCCTACTTTATGCCCGTTCACGGCGAGGCGGTCCACCTGCGTGCCCATGCTCGCCTCGCCCGCAAGATCGGCATCCCGTCCGACCATATCTTCATCCTCGATAACGGCGACACGCTCGAGATGCGCGGCGGCGAGGTGCGTCGCGGTGAGCCCGTCGAGTCCGGCGTCGTCTACGTCGACGGCCTGCGCATCGGCGATACCGATCCGATCGTCCTGCGCGACCGCCAGAAGCTCGCAAACGACGGCATGGTCACGGCCGTCGCCATCGTCTCGCTCAAGCGCAAGCGCATCGACGCGATCGAGTTCTCCGGTCGCGGCGTCTCGTTCACCATCGATGACGAGTTCAGCTCCGACGCCTCCGCCTCGATCATGAAGATGATCGAGAAGGGTTCCTTCAACTTCACGAGCAGCGGTACCGATGCGCTCCGCAAGGCCGTTCGCGATTCGCTGTCCAATTTCATCTGGAATCGCACGCACACGCGCCCGATGATCATCCCGGTCGTCATGGAGGTCTAGCGTGGCGGCAGCGGGTAAGACGAAAAACAACGCGAAGCAGAAGGGTTCGCAGGCCAAGGGCGCGAACGCGAAGGGCAATGCCTCCCCGCACGCGCTGCGCGCTAACCAGAAGGCGCAGGCCGAGCATGTCGAGCCCATCATGGATGCCGGCTCGGGCCGCGATATCGCCGGCGTGCTGTTGGCGGTCTTCGCCGTCGCGTCGTTCATCTCCGTCGTCTCGCCGTCTTCCGCTCCCGTCACGGCCGCTATCGCCGGGTTCTACCACCTGGGGTTCGGCCTTGGCGCGTATGTGGTCCCGCTGTGCATCCTCGGTGCGGCGGCCGCGCTGTTCTGGCGTGGTCCGATCGAGGTTTCCGCACGCACGTGCGTCGGTGTCGCCTTGATCTTCGTCTCCATCGTCGCCGTGCTGTCGCTCTCGGTGCCCTATACCGAGCTTTCGGCATCGGCGATGTTCGAACCCGAGAACCTCTCGGCGTATGGCGGCTATGTCGGCGCCTTCCTGGCGAGCGTGCTGCAAAATGCCCTGGGGAAGACCATCGCCTATGTCGTGCTGGTCGGGCTTATCATCCTCGGTTTCGTCCTCATCGGTTTTTCGATCGGAGACGTCGTGAGGTCGATCGCGCAGCGTGCGGAGCAGATCGCCCAGCGCCGCCGCGTCGATGTCAATGAGCGTCCGTGGGGCGACGATCCGTCCATGGCGGCTCCGGTTGCGAGGGCGGCGCATCCCGCCCAAGCATCCCTGTTCGATGAGGCGGGGAGCGCTCCGACCACGTATCTGGGTAGCCGTGTGGCACCTGTCGAACGCGATTTGGGCCCCGACAACGGTGAGGATCCTTTCGTCGACGTTTCGGCCGAGGTGGCCTCCGAACATGCCAAGACGACTCTGATCCCGGTCAAGGAGCGGTTCGCGACCGGCATGGCCGAGGTCGACGCCGTACCGCCTGTCACCTCGAGGGGTGCCGCTCCGACGCGCGTGCTTGCACGGGACGGGCGCGACGAGCATTCCGAAAGCGACGCCTTCGGGTTCGACGACGATGCCATCGAGTCGTCCGATGCCCTGCCGTGGGATGAACCGTCCGATGCGTCCGATGAGATGTCCTCGCCCATTTCGGCGCCCGCCGCTACCGCCGCCGTTCCGCCCATGAAGGAGCCCCCGGTGCCGGAGTTCCTGCGCCGTGTCGCCGAACAGGCGAAACCGACTGTTGCGTCCGAACATGCGAAGCGCCCTGCCTCCGCCACGAAGCCCGCTGGTTCCTCGAAACCCCAGGGCTCGGCCGCATCCGGTTCCGAGACGGCTGCGCCTGCAGGGGAGTCTCCCGACGGTGAGCGTCAGCTGCCTCCCATCTCCATGCTGCGCCATAATCCTGCATCCGCGTCAAGCTCCAGCTCCGAAAAGGAACTCGAGCAGACCGCTGCCGCGCTGCAGGCGACCTTGCAGGAATTCGGCCTCCATTCCCGTGTGGTGGGATGGATCTCGGGCCCGACGGTCACGACCTTCAAAGTCCAGCCCGGCGAGGGCGAGCGTGTGAGCCGTATCTCCAATCTGGAGGACGATATCGCCCTGTCGCTCGCGACCGACTCGGTCCGTATCTTCGCACCGATCCCCGGCACCTCCCTTGTCGGTATCGAGATCCCCAACCGAACGCGCCAGACGGTCGCGTTCGGCGATATCCTGCCCTATGTCAAGGGCGGCCCGCTCGAGTTCGCCCTCGGCCGGGATGCCGAGGGGCAGCCCATGGTGGCAGATCTAGCCAAGATGCCCCATCTTCTCATCGCCGGCACCACCGGCTCGGGCAAGTCGGTCGTCATCAGCTCCATTCTCATGAGCCTGCTCATGCGCACATTCCCCGAGGACGTCCGCCTCATCATGATCGACCCCAAGCGCGTCGAGTTCGCGCCGTATGATGGGCTTCCGCACCTGTACGTGCCGGTCGTGACCGAGCCCAAGCAGGCAGCGAGCGCGCTGCAGTGGGCTGTTTCGGAAATGGAGCGCAGGCTCAAGATCTTCGAGCGCATCGGTGTCCGTAAGATATCGACGTTCAACGAGAAGCAGGCTGCCGGTGAGTTCGAGAAGTACGACAACCCACCGGCCAAGATGCCTTACCTCGTGATCGTCATCGACGAGCTTTCCGACCTCATGATGGTCGCCGGCAAGGACGTCGAGGCGTCCATCGTTCGCATCGCACAGCTCGGCCGTGCCGCCGGTATCCATATGATCGTCGCCACGCAGCGTCCGAGCTCCAACGTCGTGACCGGCCTCATCAAGGCGAACATCACCAACCGCATCGGTCTTACCGTCGCGACGGGTATCGACAGTCGCGTCATCCTCGACCAGACCGGCGCCGAGAAGCTCATCGGTCAGGGCGACATGCTCTTCAGCCGCGTCGATTGGGGCAAGCCCAAGCGCATCCAGGGCTGCTACGTTTCCGATGAGGAGATCTTCAGCGTCGTCGAGTTCGTCAAGGAGCAAAGCCCTGCCGAGTACCACGAGGAGATCCTTTCCGCGGTCGCCCCCGCGATGGTCGGCGGGTCTGGCTCGGGCTCGCATGACGCCGGCGATGACGACCCGCTGCTCTGGGACGCCGCGCGCATCGTCGTGGAATCGCAGCTCGGCTCCACATCCGGTCTCCAGCGTCGTCTCAAGGTGGGGTACGCCCGCGCGGGACGCATCATGGATATGCTTGAAGAGAAGGGCGTCGTCGGTCCCCCCGACGGCTCGAAGCCCCGTGAGGTCCTCCTCGATGAGGAGGGGCTTGCGGAGCTCGAGGCGCTCGAGGCCCGCATGGCGCAAGATGACGAGTTGGGAGGGTTCTGATGTCCAGTCGTTTCGGCGAGATGCTGCTCAATCGACGCCGTGAGTTGGGCATGTCGATCCAACAGGTCGCCAACGTGATCAAGATCCGTCCGCAGATCATCGAGTTCTTCGAGACGGGCAACTTCGCCTCGATGCCGCCACGCGGGTACGCGCAGGGCATGATCGCGAGTTATGCTCGCTATCTGGGGCTGAATCCCCGCGAGGTCGTCAACGCCTACTTCGATGAGCTCTATGTATACGAGCGCGGAGGTAGCTCTGCCGGCAGCCAGTTCACCGAGGGCGCGACCAACCCCGTTCCCCGCAGCGTGAGCACGAGCGGTCGCTACCTTATGGTCGACCCCGTTCCCGCTTCGCGTTTTGCACAGCGTCCGCCGCAGGCGGGGTATGTCTCCGATTCGACCTCGGGTCATGTCCCCATGCCGGTTGCCGGAAACGAGCGGCGCTATGCGAGCCTGCCGGAGGGTGCACCCCGTCGCTACGGGGATAGCCCTGCGTCGCGACGCGGAGGCGATGGAGAATACAGTCGCGGCCGCGATCTTCCCCGCAGCGGGTCTGCGGGGCGCACGACGCGCATGCGTCGCGTGCCCGAAGGGGAGGGGAGGAGCTCACGATATGCGAGCGGCGCCTCGCGTCGTCCCTCCGCAGATTCGAGCTCACGGCGACGCAGCTCACGACAGGCTCCTTCCCGCGGTCGTTCCTCCGGTCGTTCCCAGGGACGCCGCAACGCAGCTCCGACGATCTTCGATGATCCCCGTGTTATGATCGGTGCGATCGTCATCGCCGTCGTCATTCTGCTCGTTGCGATCATCCTGCTCGTCCGCGGTTGCACGGCTGCCCCCTCGACGCAGCAGACGCCTGAAACCCCGGCCGTCTCGACCGGTTCCACCGATGGCTCGGCTGCGACCGACGATACGACCTCGAAAGACGACGCGGCCGATGATGACTCCTCGGCATCCGCTTCCGACGCCGACGGTGATTCGGATGCCGATGCCAACGCCGATGGTGACTCCGATGGCGATACGGCCGATTCCGATACCGATGCCCAGGCGGTTCCCACCAAGACGACGGTCACCGTATCCTTGGAAGAGGGCGCTTCGTCGTGGGTCGAGGTCAAGGTCGATGGTTCGCTTAAGCTGTCCGAACAGGTTGCGGGGCCATTCGAGATGGACTTCACGCCCGAAAGCTCGATCGAGGTCACGGTCGACCATCCGGGCGACGTCCGTGTCACCAAAAACGGCGACAGCGTCGAATGGGATACGAAGACCTCCGGCGTCGGTCGCCTGACGATATCGGTACCGAAGTCGACCGACGAAGGCGCCTCGGACGGATCGAGCGACGACAGTTCGGATTCCTCGACCGATGGGTCCGATACGTCCGATGATTCATATACCGACGAGTCGTATTACGATGACTCGTACTCCGATGATTCCGAGATGTGATCGGTGCCGCATGGTGCGGATGCCGTAGGAGAAGGGATGCAACATGGCTAAAGATTCGAGCTTCGACGTCGTCTCCCAGGTCGACATGCAGGAAGTCGATAACGCCTATCAGCAGTGCACGCGTGAGATCTCGCAGCGCTATGACCTCAAGGATTCCGGTGCGCGCATCGAGCTTTCCAAGCCCGATAAGCTCCTGACCATCAACGCGCCTGCCGATTTCGTCGCCCGTCAGATCATCGACGTGCTGAACGGCAAGCTCGTCAAGCGCGGCATCGACCTCAAGGCGGTGTCCTGGGACGCTCCGCAGGCCGCATCCGGCGGTACCGTGCGCGTCGTCGGCCATATCGTCGAGGGTATCGACCAGCCGACGGCGAAGAAGATCAACAAGGACGTGAAAGACACCAAGATCAAGGTGAAGATCACGATCGAAGCGGACAAGCTTCGCGTCTCCTCACCCTCCAAGGACGCTCTACAGCAGGTCATCCAGTTCTTGCGTGAGCAGGACTACGGCCAGCCCCTGCAGTTCGTCAACTACCGGTAATCATCGATTGAAAGGCGAAAGCCCCGTTTATGGATGCTTCACAACACGCGATCCTCTATATCACGCTCGGATGCGCTAAAAACGAGGTCGATACCGACCGTATGCGTTCCCTGCTGAATGCCGCCGGCTATTCCGAGGCGCAAGATACCGATGAGGCCGATCTCGTCATCGTGAACACCTGCTCGTTTCTCGCCTCTGCCACATCCGAGAGCATCGAGACGACGCTGTCGCTTGCCGAGGATGTGCACGATGGCGTACGCGAGGTTCCGATCGTGATGTGCGGGTGCGTTCCCTCCCGTTACGGCGACGATCTTCCCGGAGAGCTTCCCGAGGTCGCCGCGTTCGTCAGGGCCGACGAGGAGGACGGCATCGTCGCGGTCGTCGACGAGGTGCTGTCGTGCGAGCGCACGCTGCCTGCCCATGTTCCCGACGTCAAGCGTACCGTCGAGGGCGCTGTCGCCTACATCAAGATCTCCGACGGATGCGACCGGTTCTGCAGCTTCTGCGCGATTCCCTATATCAGGGGACGCTATCGCTCCCGGTCAGCCGACTCGATCCTATCGGAAGTGCGCGACCTGGTCGCCGGAGGCGTTCGCGAACTCGTCCTGATCGGGCAGGATACCGGCATCTGGGGTTCGGATTTCGATCAGGATGTGCCCGGTCCACGCACGCTTGCGCAGCTTCTGCAGCGCGTCGCCGAGGCCGTGAGGCCCGAGCGCGTGTGGGTCCGCGTACTCTATCTGCAGCCCGAGGGCATGACCGATGAGCTTATCGCGACGATCCGCGATACGCCTGAGGTCCTGCCGTATATCGATATCCCCGTCCAGCATTGTAGCGAGCGCGTTTTGCATGCGATGAACCGCAGCGGTTCGGAACGTGAGCTCGAAGCTCTCTTCGCCCGACTTCGTCGCGAGATCCCCGGCATGGTGATCCGCACGACCTATCTGGTCGCCTTCCCGGGAGAAACCCCTGAGGAGCATGAGGAGATGCTCGCGTTCATGGATCGGGAGGGGTTCGACTACACGAGCGTGTTTGCGTTCTCATGTGAGGACGGCACGCGCGCCGCGAAGATGGCCGACCAGATCGATGAAGACGAGAAGCTCGAGCGTACTCAGGCTGCCGTCGATCTTGCGGAGGCGCTCGGATTCGCCGCCACCGCCGCGCATGTCGGCGAGGTCGCCGAGGTCATCGTCGACGGTATCGAACAGGCCGATGACGGTCCCGAGCTGATCGGCCATGCGTGGTTCCAGGCGCCCGACAGCGACGGCGCCGTGCATCTCGATGCTGCCGAGGCGTGCGTCGGGGATATCCTGAAGGTTGAGTTTACCGACAGCTTCTGTTATGAGCTGATCGGTCATGTGGTGGAGTAGGCGAGGTATCGTGAGCCAGCAGCAATCGTCGCGCCGTGAGGGCGATCCTGGGATTTGGACGCCTGCGAATATCGTCACCTGCGTGAGGATCGTGTTCATCCCGGTCTTCATGATCCTGTTGTATCTATCGTATAGCGGGGATTCCACCGCGCCTTCGCCGGTTTTGGCGTTCGCGGCGTTTCTCCTCTATGTCGTCTTGAGCCTAACCGATAAGGTCGATGGCTATCTGGCGCGTTCGCGTCACGAGATCACCGATTTCGGCAAGTTCCTCGACCCGATCGCCGATAAGCTTCTCGTCTTTTCCGCGCTACTGCTGCTCATGGACATGGGGTACGTCAACCTGTGGTTCGTGTTCATCATCTTGGTCAGGGAGTTCCTGGTCAGTGCCCTGCGCATGGTCGCGAGCGCGGCTGGTGTCGTCATCGCCGCCGATAAGCTCGGCAAGGCCAAGACGGCGGTGACCATGGTGGCGCTTTGCGGCTACCTGCTCTCTTTCGCGCTCACGGCGCTCTTTGCCGGAAGCGGCGTGAGCGGTTTGGTCCTCATGCTGAACATCGTCGCCGATGCGCTGATGATCGCAGCCGTGGTGCTGACCGTCGTCTCGGGTGTGCAATATCTTTGGAACAGCCGAGACATCATCACGTCGTAGGGGAGGGGTTCATGGGCGACTCGCAGCTGGCCGAGTGCCTTTCCGGCAGCGCGTCCGATGTCGTACGTGCGTTTTCCCACTCTGGCCTGACGATCGCCTGTGCGGAATCGCTTACCGCCGGGATGGTCAGCTCCACGATCGCCGATGTGCCCGGTGCATCCTCGGTGCTCCGTGGTGGTGCGGTCACCTACGTGAACGAGATCAAGGAGCGTGTCCTCGGTGTTTCCCGCGAGTCGATCGAGCGCTACACCGAAGTCTCCCATCAGGTTGCCCGAGAGATGGCCAGGGGTGCCCGGGAGCTGTTCGGCTCCGACGTCGCCGTAAGTCTGACCGGGTACGCTGGCCCCGGCGGCGGTACCGAGCTCGATCCGGTCGGTACCGTCTATCTGGGAATCGCCGACAAGCAACATGTCAGCTCATGGCGTTGCACCTTCGATGGGGATAGGTCCTCCGTTCGCATGCAGGCGGCCGCCGAAGCGCTCGAGCTCTGCCTTGCGTGGATACGTTCTGTGGAATCCGCGTGACCGGACGGTGCGTTCCGCGCTCGACGTCACATCCCGTGACCGCCTCCTCGTTGCCGATGGATTCTTTGTGCCATAGGTAGCTGGAGTCTTGTTGATGCCGATCGGTAGGCATGCCGTTTGTCGGCATCGTGTCAAGTCCCTGTCGGCGTCTAGCTGATGCCTCTTGGAACGCCTGTCGGTTCCCACCGTTAGGATTCAACGTATAAGGCTTGACTGCGAACAGCTGTTCGCTTATAGTCGTGATGGTTTCAGTTCCAAGGAGGATATCCCATGGCAAAGAGTTCCGCCCCGACCAAACAGGTTCATGAGCGCACCTATGGTGCCGAGCGCGATAAGATGATCGAGGCCACGAAGGCAGACATCGAGAAGAAGTTCGGTACGGGTTCCATCATGCGATATGGTGACGGTGGCCCGGAGCTCGAAGTCGAGGCGATTCCGACCGGTGCCCTCGCGTTAGATGCCGCCCTTGGAATCGGCGGCGTGCCTCGCGGCCGCATCATCGAGATCTTCGGTCCCGAGTCTTCCGGTAAGACGACGCTCTCGCTCGAGATCCTCGCTGAAGCTCAGGCCGCAGGGGGCGTCGTCGCTTTCATCGATGCTGAGCACGCGCTCGATCCCGGGTATGCCGCGCGTATCGGTGTCGATATCGACGAGGTGCTGATCTCTCAACCGGATACCGGTGAGCAGGCACTTGAGATCTGCGATATGCTCGTGCGCTCGGGTGCTATCGACGTGGTCGTCATCGACTCCGTTGCCGCGCTCGTCCCTCGTGCCGAGATCGAGGGCGAGATCGGCGACTCGTCGGTCGGTCTCCAGGCGCGCTTGATGAGTCAGGCCCTTCGCAAGCTTGCCGGCTCCCTCGCTAAGTCCCGTACCACGTGCATCTTCATCAACCAGCTTCGCGAGAAGATCGGCGTGATGTTCGGCAATCCTGAGACTACGACCGGTGGTCGCGCACTGAAGTTCTTCTCCTCCGTGCGCATCGATATCCGTCGTGTCGATAGCATCAAGAGCGGCACCGAGATCGTCGGCAGCCGCGTTCGTTGCAAGGTCGTCAAGAATAAGGTCGCCGCTCCTTTCAGGACCGCCGAGTTCGACATCATGTACGGCACCGGCATCTCCAAGGAAGGTTCCATTCTCGATATGGGCGTCGACTACGAGATCGTCCGCAAGTCCGGTGCGTGGTACACCTATGACGCCGAGCGCTTGGGTCAGGGCCGCGAGGCTGCCAAGGAGTTCTTACGCCAGAATCCCGCACTGGCCGACGAGATCGAGCATAAGGTCCGTGTCGCCTGCGGTCTCGATTTCGAGGACGAGCCGACGGGGGAGGCAGTCGTCGCCCCCGAAACCGATGAGGCGTAATGGACGAGTTTGATCAAGAACCGGGTAAACCCGACATCGATGCGATTTCCATCGATGTCGGGTTGCCCGATGCCGCGGCTCGGGCACGCGCGGCGAACTATGGCAAGAAGCCTATGGCTGAGGTCGCCGTTGAGCTCGATGACGGTACCGTGTATCGAATCGTCGTTCCCGTCCGCGTCGGTCATCTGCTCGATGATGCTGCCGTTGCGCTCCCGCAGTCTTGGCATGATGCGTTTGACGCGATCCACGAGCTTGAATATCGTGTTTGCGTCGCGCAGCTGACCGACCTTCTTTCCCGAAGGGATTATGCCGAGGGCGAGCTTCGCCGCAAGCTTAAGACCTACGGTTATCGCGACCAGGAGATCGAGCGAGCGCTGGAATACGGTCGAGATCACCGTTTCGTCGACGATCTTCGCTTCGCGGAGTACTTTATCGCCGAGCGCGTCCGTCGTGGATGGGGCAAGCGACGCGTGGAACTCGAATTACAGCGGCGTGGTATCGATGTCGATGCGATCGAAGGATACCCGGAGCGTTTCTTCAACGATGAGGACGATCTTGCGCGCGCGTGCAAGATCTTGGCATCGCGACCCGTTCCCACGACGCGCGCCCATGAGAAGTTCATCCGGCATCTCGTGTCACGAGGTTTTTCTTACGCGATTGCCCGTGAGGCAGCTTCGTCGGTTCTCTCCGACTAGACTAAACCTGTCCGTTTACGCACGTCGATATACCGATCGTCCGTTTGTGTATTCATCGTAGTGCCGTTATGGCCGTTTGACATAAGTCGATGGTAAACGTAGGATAAAAACGTCATTTGTTATGTGATATGCGCTCATCATCGATGAGATTGATATTGGATACATTCATTTCATATGGGGTGACCATTCCCTAGCAAATGTCGGGTGCTGTCCGTTTTTTCGGATGGTGCCTTTCTGTTACTTGAAACGTTATGAAGGAGTAATCTAGCATGGAATTCGTAATCGGTATCGTGTGCCTCATCGTAGGTGCAGCCGGTGCCGCTTTGGCCATGCGCAGCGCCAAGAACGGAAGCCTGAAGCAGGCCGACTCGAAGATCGAGTCCGCGCATGCCGAGGCTGAACGTGTCATCGGCGATGCGAAGCGGGCGGCTGAGACCTTGAAGAAGGAAGCCCTGCTTGAGGCCAAAGAGGAGATCCTCCAAAACAAGCAGGCTGCCGAAGCCGAAGAGAAGCAGCGCAAGCGTGAGCTTCGTACGCTCGAGAACCGCGTGATGCAGCGCGAGGAGTCCCTCGACCGCCGCAACGACGCGCTCGATAAGCGCGAGCATCAGCTCTCCAGCCAAGCTGGTCAGATCGAGAAGCGCAGCCGTGAGCTTGACGAGCTCGTCGCGAAGCAGACCAGCGAGCTCGAGCGCATCTCCGAGCTCACCCGTGACGACGCCCATCGAGAGCTGCTCGACAAGGTTCGCGGCGAGGTCACGCATGAGGCTGCGGCCATCATCCGCGATTCCGAGCAACAGGTGCGCGCCGAGTGCCATAAGACCGCGCAGGAGATCATCTCGCTTGCTATCCAGCGTTGCGCTGCCGACCACACCGCCGAGGTCACAGTGACTTCCGTGCACATTCCCTCCGATGACCTCAAGGGTCGCATCATCGGTCGCGAGGGACGCAACATCAGGACGTTCGAGCAGGTGTCCGGCGTCAACCTCGTCATCGATGACACGCCCGAGACCGTCATCCTGTCGAGCTTCGACCCCGTTCGCCGCGAGACAGCCCGCGTCGCTCTCGAGAACCTCATCGCTGACGGCCGTATCCATCCGGCCCGCATCGAGGAGATGTATCGCAAGGCGTCCGATCTAGTCCAGCAGCGCGTTCGCGAAGCGGGCGAGCAGGCGGCTTTCGACACCGGCATCCATGATCTTCATCCCGAACTCGTCAAGACGCTCGGTTCGCTGCGCTATCGCACCTCGTTCGGCCAGAACGTGCTTCAGCACTCCATCGAGGTCTCCGAACTGTGCGGCATCATGGCCTCCGAGCTCGGTGTCGACGTCCGGATCGCCAAGCGGGCGGGTCTACTCCACGACCTCGGCAAGGCCATCGACCATGAGGTCGAGGGTCCCCATGCGGTGATCGGTGCCGACCTCGCTCGTCGGTATGGCGAGAAGCCGGCGATCGTCCATGCGATCGAAGCGCATCACGCCGATGTCGATCCCAACTCCGTCCTCGCCGTTCTCGTGCAGGCCGCCGATGCCATCTCCGCCTCTCGTCCCGGCGCGCGCCGTGAGTCGGCTGAGAACTATATCAAGCGCCTTGAGAAGCTCGAGCAGATCGCGAACAGCCATGATGGCGTCGAGCGCACCTATGCCATGCAGGCGGGTCGCGAGGTACATGTGATGGTTCAGCCCGATAAGATCTCCGATGCCCAGGCGACCGTTCTTGCGCACGATATCGCCCATCAGATCGAGGACGAGATGGAGTATCCCGGTCAGGTGCGCGTCGTCGTGATCCGCGAGAGCCGCGCCGTCGATATCGCGAAGTAACGACGATGGCTGATTCATCCGGGCTCATCTCGTTCATCGCTTCGATGTCCGGCGAGGGAACGCTGCGTGTCGAGGAAAACCTCGGTGAGGGGTATGTCCGGCTGCGCGTTTCGGAAGCCGAGCGCCGTCAGGCGAAACATGATATCCAGCATGTCGAGGATATCGTCATCGAGATGCTTCGTAACGCCCGCGATGCCGGTGCCACGCGAATCTATCTTGCTATGACGAAAGAGGAGGGTGTTCGCACCCTCCTCTTTCTCGACAACGGTAGCGGCGTTCCAGCGGATATGCACGACCGCATCTTCGATGCCCGCGTGACATCCAAGCTCGAGTCCATGAAGATGGACCGTTGGGGCGTTCATGGTCGCGGCATGGCGCTGTTCTCCATTCGTCAGAACGCGCAGGAGGCCTTTGTCGTCTCCTCGGCGCCCAAGCTCGGCTCGTCGTTCAAGGTCGTCGTCGATACCTCCACGCTCAAGGAGCGTGCCGACCAGTCGAGTTGGCCTTCCGTTCAAAAGGACGAGGAAGGCCAACTCGTATGCGTGAAGGGCCCGCACAATATCAACCGTGCGGCTTGTGAGTTCGCCTGTGCCGAGCTTCATGGATGCGATGTCTATCTCGGGTCGCCGACCGATATCGCCGCCACGCTCTTCGCGCACGCCACGCGCTCGGTCGATACGTCCACCTTGTTGTTCCTCGATGACGTGGAGCAGTTGCCCGTCGTAGATAGATTGGGCAGCGCTGCTGACGCCGCGCATTTCCTCTCGATCGCTTCCTCCATCGGGTTGGAGATCTCCGAGCGAACGGCTCATCGTATCCTGTCCGGATCGATCGCACCGCTTCGCAGCGTCGCGTCGCGTGTCTTGCGCGAGCGCACCCATATGGCGCGACCGCAGTCCGCGTCGGTCGATCTTGATCGCGATCGCCGCGGACTCAAGATCGCCCGCGATGATATCGAACGGTTCTCTCGCGCCGTCGAGCGCGATTTCAACGAGCTCGCCGAGCGATACTACCTCTCGCTTACCTCTGAACCGCATGTTCGCGTCACGCGCGACCGCATCACCGTGACCTTTGATATCGGAAAGGAAGAATAGCCCTTGTGGCTTCGGCTCCGATGGGCTACATTTACTATAACTTTGCCTAAACGATGCTTATATGCAGGAGAATCGTAGCATGGAATTTCTGAAAGTCTCCAGCAAGTCGTCACCGGCTTCCGTCGCCGGCGCGATTGCGGGTATGGTCAAAGACGGTGTGCCGGTCAACATCCAGTGCGTCGGTGCCGGTGCGGTCAATCAGGCGATCAAGGCGATCGCCATCGCACGTGGCTTTTTGATTCCCACGGGTTTCGATATCTCCTGTGCACCGGTGTTCTCGGATATCCTCATCAACGGTGAGTCCCGGACCGCGATCAGGCTCGCCATCTATGTCCATAGTCTTTCCACGCATAGCGGCGATGCATTCGATTTCGACCGCACGGACGATAACCTTCGAGTCGGGTAGGGTATGCAATTCACTCATCTTCACGGTAAAACGTATTTCATCCGCACCTTCGGCTGTCAAATGAATATGCATGATTCGGAGCGCGTATCGGGTCTTCTCGATTCGTGCGGTTGTCTTGAGGTCGCAGGGCCCGAGGATGCCGATATCGTCATTTTCATGACCTGCTGCGTTCGCGAGGCGGCCGATACGCGTCTGTATGGCCAGTGCTCTTCGTGCAAGAGCCTTCCGCCGGCTCCTTCGGGGCGTCGCGTCGTCGCCGTCGGAGGCTGTATCGCCCAGCGTGACGGTTCCGGCCTGCTCACGAATCTCGATAACGTCGACGTCATCTTCGGTACGCACTCGATCGCCCATGTCGCCGAGTTGATCGACGCCGCATTTGACGATGGCGAACATCATGTTCGGTGCGAGGAGACCGATAGCGAGGCTGCGACGACCATGCCGTGGCATCGTGCCGAGCAGTATCGTGCTTGGGTTCCCATCATGACGGGTTGTAACAATTTCTGCAGCTACTGCATCGTTCCCTACGTTCGCGGCCGGGAGAAGAGCCGCGCGTTCGAGGAGATCGTCGATGAGGTGACCGGTCTCGTGCGCACCGGCGTCCGCGAGATCACGCTCCTCGGCCAGAACGTCAATTCGTATGGACGCGACCTGTTCGGCTCCCCGCGTTTCGCCGATCTGCTCCGTGCCGTCGGCGAGACCGGTATCGAGCGCATCTTCTTCACGTCCTCGCATCCGAAGGACCTGCTACCCGAGACGATCGATGCGATGGCCGATGTCCCTGCCGTCATGCCCCAGCTCCATCTTGCCGTACAGTCCGGTTCCTCTCGTATCTTGAAGCTCATGAACCGTAAATACACCCGTGAGCAGTATCTGGATCTTATCGACCGCATCCGCGACCGTATTCCTGGCATCGCGCTTTCCACCGATATCATCGTCGGTTTCCCAGGTGAGACCGAAGAGGATTTCGAGCAGACGCTTTCTCTTGCCGAGCGCGTCGGGTATGCTCAAGCGTTCACGTTCATCTATTCCAAGCGCGCAGGCACCCCTGCCGCCGAGATCGTCGATGATACGCCGCGCGAGGTCATCCTCGATCGCTTCAACCGCTTGGTGCACGTAATCGAGGATAGCGCGTACGCGTTCAACCAGCATGATCTGCATACGACCGTTTCGGTGCTCGTCGAAGGCTCCTCTAAGAAGGACCCTTCCATGCTGCTCGGCAAAAGCCCTAAAAATCAAACCGTGCACGCACCTATTCCCGATGGATATTCGATCGATGCGCTTATCGGAAAGATCGTGGATGTCTCGGTCGACCGCGCGAGGACGTGGTATCTCTCCGGTGACGTCGTGAGCGATCCACGATGAGGTTCGACGAAGACACATCTTCGTTGCCCGGACCCGTCGTTGTCGTCGCAGGCCCGACTGCTTCCGGGAAAAGCGCTGTTGCCGATCGTGTCGCGTTGGCGCTCGGTACCGAGGTTATCTCCACCGATGCGATGCAGGTGTATCGCGGTATGGATATCGGTACCGCGAAAACCCCGGTGGGGGAGCGCCTGGTGCCGTTACGTATGATCGACGTGGTCGATCCGGTGGAGGAATACTCAGCCGCGCTGTTCCAGCGCGATGCTCGAGCATGCATCGATCATCTGCTTGCACAGGAGAAGATTCCCGTCCTGTGCGGAGGAACCGGCTTATATATCAAGGCGGCAATTGATGCCATGGAGTTCCCCTCAGGTGAGGTCGGTGGTGTCAGGCGTGAGAAATACGAGTTGATGCTCGACACCCTCGGCGCAGACGGGCTTCATGCGATCCTCGCCCAACGTGATCCCGAGAGCGCCTCGGTCATCCATCCCCATAACACCCGTCGTGTCGTGCGGGCACTCGAGATGCTTGACGAGGGCGTTCGATACGCCGAACAAAAGGCCCGCTTCTCCGTTCCCAAACCGTACTACCGCAGTCTTCAGTTCGCCTTGACCATGGATCGCGATCGGCTCTATCGTCGCATCGATGCCCGCGTCGACGCCATGGTGGAGCAGGGGCTTGTCGATGAGGTGCGAGAGCTGGTCGCACGGGGCGCCGGTGAGGCCATCACCTCTCGACAGGCGATCGGATACAAGGAGATCATGGATGCTCTTGAAGGGATATGTTCGCTCGACGAGGCGATCGAGCTGATAAAACTGCGCAGTCGGCGCTACGCCAAGCGACAGCTTTCATGGTTTCGTCGTGATCCCCGTATCGTGTGGATCGATATGGACGAATGCTCTGTCGAACAAGCCGCCGACATTATCATCCGTGCCGTTCGGGAGGGTTCCGCATGACGAGGTTCACCTTCTTATCCACCGCCATCGAGCCCGAGCGCGCGGTGCTCGTCGGTGTCGAATGGAGACGCGACAGTTGGCCGGTCGAGCGTTCGCTCGATGAGCTCGAGCGCCTTGTCGACACGGCGGGGGCGGTCGTCGTGGGCAGGATGACGCAGCGTCTCGAGCGTCCGGTTCCCAAGTCCTTTATCGGGTCGGGCAAGCTCGAGGAGCTCAAGTCCATGGTCGCTCGCCTTGATGCCGATGTGGTCATCTTCGATGACGATCTTACGCCCGCTCAACAGTCGCATCTGGAGCGTGCGATCGGCGAACCGACCAAGATCATCGACCGCACGGCGCTGATCCTCGACATTTTCGGACTTCATGCCACCACGCGAGAGGGCAGGCTCCAGGTTCAGCTCGCTCAGCTGCAATATCTGCTTCCTCGTCTTCGCGGTATGTGGTCGCATCTTGCCAAAGAACAGACGCGCGGTGGCATCGGAAGCAGATTCGGTCAGGGCGAAAGCCAGCTCGAGGTCGATCGCCGTCTCATCAGAAACAGGATTTCCTCGCTCCGTCGTGAGCTACGTGAGCTTGAGAAGCGACGCGGCGTTCAATCGAAGCGCCGCAGTTCATCCGATGCGTTTCGAATCGCGCTTGCCGGTTACACGAATGCGGGTAAGTCGACTATGTTGAACGCGCTGACCGGGTCGAACGTTTTGTCGGAGGACAAACTGTTCGCCACGCTCGATCCCACCACGCGTTCGTATACGCTTCCCGGCGGTCGCGCCGTCACCATCACCGATACGGTAGGCTTCATCCAGAAGCTTCCGCACGGACTCGTCGAGGCGTTTAAGTCGACGCTTTCCGAGGTTCTCGAAGCGGATTTGATCATCAAGGTTGTCGATTGCGCCGATACCGAGTATCTGCGCCAGCTTGAAGCGGTCGATCGGGTTCTTGAGGAGATCGGCGCCGGCGATCGTCCGACGCTCACCGTCTTCAATAAAGCCGACTTGCTTTCTGATGAGGAGGCGGATCTGTTTCGGCGTCGACATCCCGGCGCGTTGCTGTATTCGGCCTATACCGGACTGGGCACCGTCGAGCTTCTTGAGCGTCTTGTGCAGGAGGCTGCTGCTACCGATCGCTTGCTCAGCGCCGAGATACCGTATCGTGAGGGCGCTCTCATCAAGCTCGTCCATGAGCGGGGACAGGTCGTTTCTGAGGAGTACCTCGATACGTGCGTGCGCATCGTTGCAAAGGTCCCGCATAGGCTCGCGAACAAGTTGGAGCGATTCCGCACGGAATAAATCTAGCGTGAGATGAGCTCGAAGCAGGCGATGAGCAACGGCTGATGGATCACGTAGATTGCCAAGCTATGCCTTCCGAGCCACGAGAGAAACGGAATCGTATCTCGTTTCATCCAAGCGGGATATCCTGCTGGTCGCAGCTTGACGAGCAGTTTTGCGGCAAAGCTTCCCGCAAGGTACATGTATAGAAAGGGGATCGGCGGATAGTAATCTCCCGATGCAAAGCCGGGCCCCGGGAATCCAAGCCAGGAGAAACCAACGACATCGTATGTGCCTCGAGGAATATGCCACAGAAGCCCGAATAACGCGAGCGAGAGGATAAGACCGATTACCGGATTGATACGCTCGTGAACAGGGCGAATAAGCGCGTAGATGAGTGTGCAGAACCCCATGCAGTATATGATGCCGAAGCTCACGGGCGTATCCACCGATACGACACTTGTCGCCAACCATATGATGAACGCGAAGATGCCGTAGACGACAGCGCGTTTGAAGTTGTTTCTGGAAAGGGAGGTCATCCAACCGGCGAGCGCGAGAAACGTCCAACTGATCGTCGCGCGCCAAACATCCTGTATCACCGGATCGGTGAACCAGGGCACATGGAATCCGTAGATATACGCGGCATCATAGGTCGCGTGGAAAGCGATCATCGATATGATGACGAGGCCCCGGAGCATATCGAAGAAGGCGATACGCTCCGGAGCGGTACGGTCGTGCGTCGTCGTTTCGGACATGCGTGTAGCCTAGAAACGCCTCATGAGCGCGACGACCTTGCCTAAGATGGTCGGATTCGTCACGTAGATGGGCTCCATGGCATCGTTTTCGGGCTGGAGGCGCACACGACCCTGTTCTTTATAGAACGTTTTCACCGTCGCCTCGCCGTCGATCATGGCGACGACGATCTCGCCGTTCATGGCGCTTGTCTGCTCGCGGACGATGATGTAGTCGCCGTTGTAGATCCCCGCGTTGATCATCGAGTTACCGTGAACCTCGAGCACGAAGGAGCTCGAGTCGGTCGCGATCTCGGTGGGAAGCGTGAACGTGTCCTCGACGTTTTGCTCGGCCAGGATCGGAAGACCGGCGGCAACACGACCGATGAGCGGCAGCGAAACCGTACCCCGATCGGGAGCCTCCTTGACCTCAGCCAGCTTTGTCGCAGAGCCATCTTCGTTGAACACCTCGAGGGCACGGGGCTTGGTTTTATCGCGCTTGATAAGGCCGTGATCCTCGAGCGCGGAGAGATGGGCATGGACGGTGGAGGGGGAGGAGAGACCGACTGCCGCCGCCATCTCCCGTACGCTAGGCGGATAGCCCTTCTCCTGCTGGTAGGAGCGAATGAAATCGTAGATCTGCTGCTGCCGCTTGGTGATCTTGCGCGCCATGTTCCTCTCCTTATCCAAACATATGTTCCATTTTCCCTTGACAGGAACAACTGTTCGCCCATAATGATATACGAACATCCGTTCCAGTGCCAGAGAATTTTGTCCACACGGCACGGTATACCTATATCGTCATCCAGACGAGAGGAGATAGGGTATGAAGACATATGCGATGATCGACGGCAACCTCGCGCTGGCGCCTGTGGCCGAGAAGCCCCTGTTTCAGGTTGTCGAAGGCCGCCGTGCCACGGTGCCCGCTGCGTCGAACGTGCGTCAAGATAACGCGCATCCCGCATGTGTCTTTGCCGTCGTCGCCATCTGCGCGCTCATGCTCGCATTCGGATTCCTGCAGCTTCACGCTCAACAAGTAGCGTTCGACCAGATGTGCGAATCCTCCTCGCGCACGGAGGTCGTGGTGCAGTCTGGTGATACCCTCTGGTCGCTTGCCCAGTCGCATCCGCTCGAGGGTCTTTCCGTGGACGAGACGGTATCCATCATCCGCTCGTGGAACAATGTGCCCGAGGGCCTGGTGTACCCGGGTATGGAAATCGTGGTGCCCGCCTGATCGTCGTGCGCCTACGCTGTAGGGCTTTTCTTCTCACATCGACGTCATGGTATGCTAACTGAGATGTCCATATGATCGTCGAGGGAGATCCCATGCGTTGTCCAAAGTGCGGTAAAGGCGATACCCGTGTCGTCGATTCTCGTACGCAAGAGGTGACGAACGCCATCAAACGGCGTCGTGAGTGCCGTTCATGCGGCTACCGATTCACGACGTTCGAGCGCTGCGAGGATCCCATCGAGGTGCTTAAAAGCGATGGCACCACACAGCCGTTTGATCGGAATAAGTTGCTTGTCGGTCTTATGCGCGCCACCACGAAGCGCGATATCGAGCTTTCCGCGCTGAACGCCCTTATCGACGATATCGAGCACGAGCTTCGGGGTAGGACGCTTACCGCTGTGAGCTCTCATGATATCGGCGATATGGTGCTCAAGCGGCTTGAAAAGATCGACAAGGTCGCGTATATCCGTTTCGCGTCCGTCTATCGCGATTTTAAGGACATCGACGAGTTCCTTGAAGAGCTGGATAAGTTGAGGTGAATGCATGACCACGTTGAACGTTTCCATCACGCGTCTCGATGACGACGTCGAGCTGCCATCCTATGCCTATGAGGGCGATGCCGGACTCGATTTACGCGCCAATGCCGATGTCGACATCCCGCCGCATGGACGTGTGCTTGTCCCGACAGGTCTTGCCATCGCGATTCCCGATGGATATGCCGGCTTCGTGCTGCCGCGAAGCGGCATGGCGCTGAAGCGCGGCCTTTCGGTTGCGAACACGCCCGGCCTCATCGATGCCCACTATCGTGGGGAGCTGAAGGTCATCGCCATCAATCTCGACCCTGATCACCCGGTTCATATCGAGCGTGGTGAGCGCATAGCTCAGCTTGTGATCCAAGCTGTTCCCGCCGTGCGACTCGTCGAGGTGGATCAGCTCGACGAAACCGACCGTGGCACCGGTGGTTTCGGCTCCAGTGGCGCTAAATAAGGCATCTCGGATCTGATACGTTGTCGCCCTGCATCTCGTCAAGAGGTGCAGGGCGATGTCTTTTTCTATCGGATGTGGGCCGGCTTATCGCCCCAATAGAATTCGGCAAAGTGCTTTTCGCGCTTGACGTCCCTTCCGACAAGACCCATCGTCTTGTCGACGATGATATCTGCGGCATCGGGATGGCGCAGACCCTCGGCATTGACCAGCAACGCCTTCAATGCGGCGGGATTATCGTGCAGGTGCCTGAGTACCATAATGAGTTCACGGGCTGTGGTGGCATGCATGCTGGCGCCGAATCCGGTCAACATGGTGGTGTTCGCCTTTTCCTGGCCATACGATTTGCCGAGCAGGATCATCGGGAGACGCGCACAGAGGCATTCCGTGACCGTGAGGCCTCCGGATTTAAGAATCGCGACATCGCAGATGCGCATCAGTGTCGCCATATCCTCGACATAGTCGAGCACGGTTACGTTCTCGAGCTTCATCGCATCGAAGATCTTGTTCAGGCGATCGGCGTATTCCTTATCGCGACCAGGCAGAAACACGAAATGCATCTGCTCCAAACCCCGTAGAAACGGAAGCGTCTGCTCGATGGCGGCACGGAACCTGACATACGGCTGTGGAAGGCTGGCGCCGGCCATAACGAGCACGAGGAGCTTGTCTTTGGGAAGTCCGAACCGCTCGCATTCCTCGTCATGATCGATGGGATCGTCAAATCCGCCGCGGACCGGTATGCCGGTGATGCAGATCGAGGATTCCTTTACGTGGCGAGGACGCAAGGTTTCGGCCATGAACTCGGTGGCCACGCAGAACAGATCAGTCTCCTTATGCGGCCACCATCCTTCAATCTCATAGTCTGTGGGAATGCAGACGATCGGGTATTCGATTCCGGTGATCATGCGGGCGCCGACCGCCACGTTGGCGGCCGTGATGTGCGTCGCGATGATCGCGATGGGCCGCTTGTTCACGATATATTCGTTGAAAGCCGGAAACATGACACGCGACCAACCCGTTCCGCCGCCCCAAAGCAGTCGGCCGGTGAGCGTATAGCGCCACGTGATGTCGTAGATCGGACGCGTCGCTCCCGTGAAGGCGGCAGCCGTCTTGTTTCCATCGAACTTGATGCGACCGAAGTCCAGGATGTCGATGACCTCGAGCTCGACATCGGCGGGAACGCCATGCGTGCCTCGTAGGCGGTCGACCGCCTGCGCGACGGCGTTGGCAGCGGCCTTATGACCTGAACCGACCGAGGCGTGCATGATCGTGATGATCGGACGCTCGCTGGACGAGACGTTGACGGATGCGCCGTCGGCCTCGCGAAGCGTATCTGCGATTTGTTCGGTCTGTTCGGTCTGCATGGGTGGGAAAGTCCAAACCCTCGGTGTGCTCGCTATCTCCGCTATTGTAGTCTGAACTTGTACCGCAAGGGGTATTCTTCAGTAAATGAACGTCATGGCATACGACGTCTGAAGTTCACATGCCGCCGATTCGGAGCAGGATAGGGAGTTCGCGATGGATGATGTGAAGAACTACGATGTGGTGATCATCGGTGGAGGCCCGGCTGGAAGCACGGCTGGCATATACGCAGCACGTGCAAGCCTGAATACGCTTTTGATCGAGCAGGGTATGCCCGGAGGGCAGATCGCTACCTCCGATACGGTAGATAATTACCCTGGTTTTCCGAGTATCTCGGGAGCTGAACTCGGTTCGAAGATGCTCGACCATGCTCAATCAGCCGGCGTGGACGTCGACTATACGATGGTCACGGGTATCGAGCGCGACGACTCGGGCGACTTCATCATCCAAACCGATTCCGGCTCCGTGCAGGCTCCCGTACTCATCATGGCTACCGGCGCGCAACCTCGTACGGCAGGGTTCGATGGAGAGGATACGTTCCGCGGCCGTGGCGTCTCGTATTGCGCCACGTGCGATGCCATGTTCTATCGCGGCAAGCGGGTCTTCGTCATCGGCGGTGGCAATTCCGCATGCGAAGAGGGTTTGTACTTGTCACATATCGCGCAGGACGTCACCATGGTCGTCAGGCGCGATGCGTTTAGGGCGCCGCGTGGTCGTGTCGACCGACTCCTTGAGCGGGATAACGTCGATGTGAAGTACTCGACATCCATCGCGCGCGTCTCCGGCGATCGTCTGTTGAGCACCATCACGTTTCGCGATAATCGAACGGGCGAGGACTACGACGAGTCCTATCCGGAGGGTTCATTCGGCGTGTTCGTCTTTGCCGGAAACGATCCGGTGGTCGATCTGATTAAGCCATTTATCGATCTGGCTGACGATGGGGGAGTCGTCACCGATGAGTCCATGGCCACGAAGACCCCTGGGCTGTTCTGTGCCGGTGATATGAGGTCGAAGAAGCTCCGTCAAGTTGTGACTGCGGCATCTGATGGCGCAATCGCCGGCAGTGCGGCATATGCGTACCTGGAGACATGCGAACGATTGTAGAGCGGAATACAATTAGGTACCTAACTGTACACTATCAGGCTTGTTGAGACGAAATAGGCGATCCGCGCCCTGTAGACGGATGAAACCGTCTACAGGGCGCGGATTTATCGAGCGAACAAGCGCTATTCAGCTTTTAGGCAAGCTATGAAGCCCCTTAGCGTTCATCTCGAATCAGTGCGATTCTACGGTTCGGCCATCATGGGCCCGCTTGAATCTGAATCATTTGATACGTGACGCGCATAACAGTATCTAAGGCGAAAACCTTGATGGCGATTCCTCGCATCGTCGACCTGAGAGCCGTCGCGGGTCTCTATGGGCGTCATAGGGGCTTTGTACGTGACGTGTCAGGGCGTGCATCGAGTATAGATGCCATTCTGTGGTCTGAGGATTCAAGTAATCTGAAATCACGATAATATATGTTATGTCAGGTTAGTAGATACAAAACGAGAGAGCCGGAACAATTGCTCCTGCCCTCTCGTTTACCTGCTATACGTTGGCGATGAGACCTAAGCCCACTCGAACCCGATGATAAGACCGGACTCCTCGGCGTAGTACGAACAGAGACCGCCACAGGGCACGATCCGTACGGTCGCGTTCGGCCATTGCTCGCAGATGAGCCGCTGCAGTTCCGCTGCAGCGGCCTCGTTATCGACATGGTCGATGTAGACCAAGCCGCCGTGATAGCCATAGCCGGCCATGCAGTCGACGACCTTGCGATACATCTTCTTCTCGCCGCGCGTCGGACCGACGATCTTGATGGTCCCCTCATCGCTTGCACATCCGAGCATGCGGATGTTGAGCTTGCTGGCGATGGAACCCGCGAGTCGCGGCATGCGACCGTTTTTTACGAGATTGTCATAGCGAGACAGCGAGAACAGCACGGTGGACGCCGCATCGAGACTCTGAACGTACTCGACGGCCTCGTCGAATGTCGGGTGATGATCAGTTAGGTACCGATCTAATAGTTCGACGATCAGCTCCATCTTGCCGCCGGTGGCGCGCGAATTCAAAATGAAGATGTTCTTACCGGAGATGACGCCTGCGTGGTCGCGCGTGTACTCGTCGAGCACGATATTTCGTGCGGTACTCGCAGCTTCATAGCTTCCGGACAGGTTGGCGGAAATCGTGATCGCGATGACGTTGTCGGCACGACGGAACTCCTCGGCCCAACGCCCGACGCTCGGGCACGAGCTCGACGATGCCTCCTGCTCCGCGGCGACGGCGCGATTCAGCTCGGCGACATCGAGCTGCTCGTCATCTACGAATTCGGTATCGGCGACATGGATCGTCAATGGTGCAGATACGAAGACGGTATCGGGCGCCGTTGGCGTCCAGGAACGCAGATTGCAGCTGGAATCAGCGACGATAGCCCATGACATTGGACAAATCCTTTCGCGTGACGATGACGTTAGCACCAGTATAGCCCAGTCGTCTCTATCTAGTATCGAAAACGAGATTTCACGGTATGAATGGCTAGAATATGGGGTATCGTTGCGCTATGCTGAGTAGCGATGATGGTACATGTGAGTGGTTGGAAGTGAACGTGCATGCCGCAGCATCCGACGGTCATCCCCATGTCCGATGACGCGAAACCGATTGTTCCCGCCGATGTCGCGCCGACGGTGCTTCCCGATGCATTCCTGTCATCCGAGGAGGCTCTTTCCGCCGGGCGCTTCCATCTGCCCTCATACGATGAGCTTCCTTCCGTCGAACTATACCGTGATCAGGTCCTTTCCTACATCGACCATATCCTCTCCCCTCTTAGCGCATGCTCAGAGGGCTCATGGCTTACCGCGTCGATGGTGAACAATTACGTCAAGCAGCACTTGGTTCCTGCTCCCAATAAGAAGCTTTACCGTCGCGACCACATCGCTCACCTGCTGATTATCTGCATTTTCAAGCAGTTCCTCTCAATCGAGGCGATTCGAAAGCTCATCGGCATCCAGCGTATGACCTATCCGATCGGGGTCGCCTACAACTATGTCGCCGTCGAGATCAACAACGCCGTTTCCGATGCGTTCGATGCGAGCGGTACACGCCATGAGGACACCGCGTCGCTCGTGACGCGTGAGACCGTTCTGGTCCGCAGTGCGGCTTCCGCTTTTGCGGCTAAGGCGTTCCTGATGAGCTATCTTACGTTTTTAGGGTATCGAGACGCATAGGCATCTGTTCGAATGAACGATAGGACGCCCGTGCCCCACGGCTTTCATCGTAGGGCGCGGGCGTCGCTGTTACGTCGCCAGAACGTTTAACGGCTTAGTATTCGATCTTCATGATCTCCTCGATGGCGAGGATGTAGATCTTCAGCGTGGTCTTGAGCAGCTCCTCGCTCACGCCTTCATCGTCGCCATGCATGGGCCCGACCCAAGAGGGCGTCTCGACCCACGGCATCTCGGGCCCGAAGCCCGCGGCGTTCTTGAACTCTCGTGCGTAGGTACCGCCGCCGATCGTGAACGGCTTGCGGTCCTCCCCCGTCACATCGTTGTAGATAGCGATAAGCTTCTGAATCTCCGGACCGTTGGGATCGATATAGAACGGCTCGGTATCGTTGTCGGTCGCGTAGATCGCTCCGAAGCGAGCAGCGGTGGCAGAAAGAGCCTGCTCGAACTGAGCACAGCTGAACGTGGTCGGATACCGCGAGTCGACGGATTGATGAAGCGTTCCATCCTCATCGCGCCACACCATGCCGCCGATGATCGTCAGATCGCCGAAAAGGTCATCGCTGGCGGCGACACCGACACCGGCGCCGGAATAGTCGTCGATCAAGGTCTTCTGGAGGGTCAGGAACTGACGTTCAGATTCGGAGACGAGATCGTTGTCGAGCATATAGTCGACGAGCATACCGATCGCATTGATCGCACCCTGCGGCTGAGAGGCATGGCCGCCCTTGCCCTTGGCGGCGATACGCACCGTGCCGTCGCCAAGATCGGTCAGCGTGATGCCATCGGCCGCAGGGAGCGCGGCGATGTCGGCTGCAACCGTGACATCGGCATCCGTAGGAATGGCGTTGAAGGCCTCACCGGCGTGCCAGTCGACGATCTTGGGATCCGTTATGGGGCCGGAGGTGAAGACACCCTGGTAGATGCCCTTCTCGCCATAGCAGACCGGGAATTCGGCATCGGGGGTCATAAGGAAGGCGGGCTCTCCGAAGTGCTCGAGGTAATACTCGACGTCGCGAAGCGTGGTTTCCTCGTTCGCACCGAGGATCATACGCATGGTGTACGGGAACGATGCGCCGTGGTCATGCCAGTAGCGCATAGCGTAGGCTCCGACGACGAAGGGCCCCTTGTCGTCGAGCGTGCCGCGGCCGATCAGATACCCGTCACGACGGGTCATGATATGGGGGTCCTGGGACCAGCCGGGGCCACAGGGCACGGTATCCAGATGGGCGATCAGGGCGATATGTTTGTCGGGGTCGGCACCGGGATAGTCCGCCGTACCGACGAAGCCCTCATGGTTCTGCGCATCCATGCCGAGGCGCGAACACAGGTCAAGACCGGCGTTCAGCGCCTTGAGCGGACCGGGGCCGAACGGCGCACCCGGTGCGGCGTGATCGAGGTCCTCTTGGCTCGGAATGTTCACGAGTGTCTCGATCTCCGAGATGATCGTCTCCCAGTTCTCATCTATCCAGGCATCGATTTCCTTCATGCGTTGAGCGTCAGCCATGATGATCCTTTCTGTCAGAAACGCGACATCACACTGACAGGATACCCGAGTTATGCAGAATGAACCAAGTTTCATTCATAAACATAGGCAGAAGGACGAACGACGCGATAAAAGGCGCCACGTATGTCGTGTGGTGCGGATCTATTCGACGACGAGGAGCGAATACACGTCGATGTCGCCTTCGCGCGCAAGGACGTATCTCGGATGCAAGAACGAAAGCTCGAGGATACAGCCGTAACCGACAAGCTCGGCACCCTGTCGGTCCACAAGTGAGGCGACGGCTTTCGCGGTACCGCCGGTGGCGATCAGGTCGTCCAGGATGATCACGCGATCATCGGCGGTCAGCGCATCGCGATGGATCTCGATGGAGTCGGTGCCGTATTCAAGTTCGTATGACGCGGAGATCGTCTCGCGCGGGAGTTTACCTGGTTTGCGGGCGGGAACGAATCCGGCACCGAGTTTGTACGCGACGGGCGCACCGACAAGAAAACCGCGGGCCTCAGGAGCGATTACCTTCGTGATGCCGGCATCCTTGAAGTGATCGGCCAAGGCATCGATAACGCTCGCGAGCGCGTGGCTGTCGGTGAACAACGGCGTGATGTCCTTGAACACGACCCCGGGCTCAGGATAGTCGGGAATATCGATGACGAGGGACGAAAGCTCCTGAAGCTCCATGCTCTTACTCCTAACGAGATGTACGGCGCCGCGAGCCAGAGGAAGGACGACGCGTATCGTTCGATGCGGTGCCATCGCTTTGCTGGGCCTTCTTGGATGCGTGCGAGCGTGTGATCTCATCGTCCACGCTATCGAGGTCGGCATCGGAGACGACGGCGTTCAGGGATTCGAAGACGCGATTCTTGAGCAGTGCCGTATGGACACCGTCGGTCAGGTCGTGCAGCTTCTTGAAGGCACGCTCCAGCTTCATGTTGCGTTCGTCGTCTGAATCGTCCATGCCGAGCATGCTGATGAGGACCTGCTCGAACATCGGGGATTCACGGTTCGCCGAGGTGACGTACTGGCGAAGATTGCGCGGTTCGATATGGAAGCGATTGAGCTCGGAGCACAGCCGGATGATCTCGAAGTCACGGCCATCGACAAGCTCGCGATTCTGCGGGCTGCGGATGATGCGGATCAAATCGTTATCGGCAAGTGCGCGGATGAACGAGATCTCGACACCCAGCAAATCGGGAACATCCTCGATGGGATGAAGCTTCTGCTGGGACTCGCGGGGCTCCGCCTTCATGGGAAGATCGGACAGCAGGCCGACCTCGAATGCGAGGGTGGAAAGGTCGGTAGCGTTATCGAGCTTCTGCTTGATAACGTTTAGGGGCATATAACGGGTCTTTTGCAGATGCAGGATGACCTCGAGACGATCGACATCCTCTTTGGAATATTGACGGTACCCCTTGGGCGTACGATGCGGCGTGATGAGCCCCTCGTCCTCCAGAAAACGGATCTTGGAGTTCGAGAGGTCGGGATAGGCCCCACGAAGGTAGTTGACGACCTGTCCAATGCTCAGATAACTGCGCTCAGCCACCGTTATTCACCGGTTTCGATGCGCTCCGAACGGCTTTCGTGGTAGATCAGCGTGAACGTGCCGATCTGGATGGAGGAACCGTCGTGGAGCGGAGCGGAATTGACGATAGCGCCGTCGACCCACGTGCCGTTCAGCGAACCGAGGTCCTCGATGAGGGTGCCGGCGGCGTTGCGGATGATCTTCGCGTGGGCACGGGAAACGGTCATGTCATTCAGGAAGATGCCATTGGAGGGGTCGCGACCGACGGTGGTCTCGGAACCCTCGAGCTCGAACGTGTTGCCGGTCTGCGGACCCTTGATGATGGTGAGGACCGGGATGGTGTTGGACACGCTCTTCATAAGATCGGGCACGGTCGCATCGTCGACGGGCATGCGGAACACACAGGTCGAATCGCTGACGTGATCGAGTCCGTTTTGAGTGTACAGGTTATCGGCCATAGTGAAACTCCGTATCGTGTAGGCGAATGCTCGTGGGCGTTCTTGTTATTCTACCCCAGCTTGTCCATTCGCGGCGGTGACGCTTGCGGCTTCGTCGGTATCGTCGATCTCGGGATTCAAAAAGTCGACGTCCTCCTCCTCGGGATGCTGACGTGCGCGTTTGATGGCGAGCGAGCCCTTTACCGTGTAGACGACGGCGGTGATCATGGAGAACACCACGCCGAGGTATACGAAGAAGATACCGAGCGGCACGGGGCTGCCGTCGAGGCCGGGTAGCCAAACGTTTGAGGCCGAGACGAGCTGAGGCCCATCGATGATCGGGAGGCCGAGCAGCATGAGCGAGAAGCCGGACATGAGCAACGCCGTCGCGATCTTGCCGGTGTAGACGACGTCGATGGGGCGACGATGGAACCGACGCACGATGAAATTGCCAGCGGCAAGGTAGACATCTCGACCGATGATCAGGATGCACACCCAGATGGGGAGCTCTCCCCTACCGACGAGTCCGAGGACACCGGTGAACAGCAGTGCTCGGTCCACGATGGGATCCATGAGCTTGCCGAGCCAGCTGACCGTGCGGGTCATGCGCGCGATCTGTCCGTCGAGCCAATCGGTCGAGGCGGCGATGGCGTAGACGACCAGCGCGATATAGCGGTTCTCGTTGTTGATGAACAGATACAGGAAGACGAAGGTCAGGATGAGACGGACGAACGTGATGAAATTCGAGATGGTGAAGATTTTGTTCGAGGGGTAGTCGGACGTGCCGATCAACTCTTTTTTGATCTTCTTCTTAAGGCTCACGTCACTCCCCCGTGACCGTCGAGAACAGTTTCTCAAATGATACCCCGACACGACCGGAGTATCCCTTCATAGCAAAAAGGGCAGTCGAACGACTGCCCCTGAAGCTTCTGGTCGGGACGACTGGATTCGAACCAGCGACCCCTTGACCCCCAGTCAAGTGCGCTACCAAGCTGCGCCACGTCCCGAAGCAATGCGCTGTCTCGCTGACAGCAAGGGATACTTTACTCAACTCTCGCCCTCGATGCAAGCGTCAATGTAAACTTTTTCGCAACGCCTCCATCTTCGTACAAGAGTAAACGCGATCGTTACCCTTCCGGCCGCAGCGCAAGGGCACGCTCGAAGATGACGCGCGCCAGATCGGATTTATCCATACAGGGCAGCTCCTGTGCCCCGGTGGCATCGATCCACCATGCCTGGTCGGTATCGGCTCCGAAACCGGAATCGTCACGGGAGACATCGTTCGCGACGATAGCATCGCAACCCTTGGTGGCAAGCTTGCGTGTCGCGTACAAGACGACATCCGAGGTTTCCGCGGCGAATCCGATGACGGTTCTGTCGCCTTTGCGCGACGAGAGATCGGCGAGAATGTCGGTCGTCTCCTCGAGCTCGATGCGATCGAGACGCTCGACATCCTTTTTGAGCTTATGGTCAGCCGGGCTGCACGGCGTATAGTCGGCGACGGCGGCGGCGCACACCGCGATCGAGCACTCATCGAACGCCGCACGTGCGGCGTCGAGCATCTGGGACGCGGTTTCCGCGGTGATGCACGTGATGGACGCGGGAACACGGACCGAATGGGGTCCGAGCACAAGGGTCACCTGTGCGCCGAGCGCCTGGGCGGCATAAGCGAGCGCCACACCCATCTTTCCCGAGGAGCGGTTGCCGATAAAACGGACGGGATCGATCGGCTCATGAGTGCCGCCGGCGGTGATCAGCACGCGCTCCCCTTGCAACGGACCGCCGGAGCCGAGGACCGCAAGGGCGCGGTCGACGATATCGGCGGGCTCAGGCAGGCGACCGGAGGCAATCTCACCGCAGGCAAGGTAGCCCGAATCGGGCTGTACGATATGGACGCCGCGGCGGGCAAGCGTGTCGATGTTCTCCTGGGTCGCAGCAGCCTCCCACATCCCGGCGTTCATCGCCGGAGCGACCAGGATCGGCGCGCGCGTGGCCAGCAGCGTCGTCGACATCAGGTCGTCGGCGATACCATGGGTCATCTTGGCGATGATGTTCGCGGTCGCAGGCGCCACGATGACGATGTCTGCCCACTGGGCAAGCGAGATGTGATGGATGGGATCTTCGGGATCGTCGAACAGACAGACGGCGACCTTATGGTGCGTGAGCGCGCGAAACGTCGTAGGACCGACGAACCGCGTCGCGTGTTCGCTCATGCAGACCGTGACGTCGATATCCTGCTTTTGCAGGAGCCTGACGATCTCACAGGCCTTATAGGCGGCGATACAGCCGGTGACGCAGACGAGCGCCCGGCGTTGACGATCGGATGCGGACATCAGGACTCCTCCTGCTCGATCACGAGAATGCGGTGGCAATACGGGCATTCGCAGATATCTGCCGCATGGGCCAGATCGGACATGGAGGATTCCTGGAGAGCGGTGCGGCAGACGCTTGGGACGTTCCCGACGAGACGCTCCACTGCAAGGCCGTTGAAGCGCTGAGACGCCGCATCGTAGCGTGCCTTGGCATCGTCGGATAGCGCATCATAGATGGACGCCCGCTTCGCAGACCCGGCGTCGATACGCTGTTGGATATCGGATGCCTTGGCGCGCGCCGCCTTCGTATCGGCGATGACCGCGGATTCGAACTTGGTGATGTAGTCGTCGAGGTAGGCCTGCTTGGAGTCGATCTCCTCGAGCTGCTTGGTATACTCCGCCCGATCGTATGCGATCTTGTCAAGCAGCTTGGCCAAGCGCGAGAGCTCCTGTTCGAGTTGCTGGACACCGCGGTAATCGGAGGTGTCGGTATGGCGCTGCGCGATGGCGATATCCTCATTCGCGTCGGATTCGGCCTGATCAAGCTCGGATAGATAGGTTTCGAGGTCCTTGCGCTGCGCATAGAGCTTCGTGGCATCCGACTTGAGCTTCTGATACGCACGACGCTTCTTGGCGAGCTCGGCGATCTCGGGCATCGCGGCGAGCTCCGCGCGATCGCGGGCGAGAGCGAGATCGATATCCTGAAGCGCAAGAAGAGAGGTTCCCGTGCTCATAATTGCTCCTGTTCGGTTCGGGTCCACCACTGTCTCGAGGGACCTATTCTACAGATTCGGTCCTTATGGATACCGGCACAATGCACGGCATCCATAAGGATGGCAGTAAACGGCTCTTCGGACCGATCGTGTCCGAGGAGTATGACGTCGCATCCCCGGGCATGCAGATCCTGGGCGACGTGATAACCGGCCTCGCCGGTCACGATGACGTCGGCGCCACAGCGAAGAGCCGCTTCACCGAAGTCCCCGAGTGAGCCACCGAGTATCGCGATGCGTTCGATGCGGCGATTCGGATCGCCCCAGACGCGAGGATCAGTATGAAACGCCAAAGCGCAGCGCGTGACGAGTTCGTCGAGCGACACGGGTTCGCCTTCGCAGACGGAACCGAGGCCGCACCGTTCGGGATCATCGGGGAACTCCAGCGACGATACGGGTCTAAGGCCGAGCTTGTCGGCGAGAACCCGACGCGCCTCATGTGAGCGATCGAGGTTCGTGTGGTAGGAAAGAACGCTCATACCTCGCTCGATCGCATGGAAGATCGCGAAGGAGGACGACGGATACGAGGTACCGTCGGATACGAAGGCGTCAGGCGCCTTGATGTAGACGGGATGATGGGTGACAAGAACGTTCGCACCGAGCTTTGCCGCCGCCTTGATGGAGGCGTCCGAGGCATCGAGTGCGACCGCCACGCGATCGACGGGATCGCAAGGGACGCCGCAGGCAAGGCCGATATGGTCCCATGGCTCGGCATGATCGGCGGGAAATCGTCCCAAGAGATACTCGTTGAGGTCGGAAACGCGCACGATGCATCACTCCACGATATCGAGCAAGACGCGGGCGAACGTATCGAGGTCGGCAGGATCAACCCGGTCATCGAAGGAAATGCGCAGGGAACCGAGGGCAAGATCGCGCGGGATCCCCATGGCGAGCAACACGTGGCTGGCATCGAGACTTCCGCTCGAGCACGCCGAGGCGGCGGAGACCTCGAATCCGGCGGCGTCGAGCTTCAGGATAAGCTCCTCTGACTCATGGCCGGATACCATGATGGAGACGATGCCCGGCAGACGGTCGACCGACGACCAATCCCCCATCGTCGCTTGGATGTGCGGATGCGAGCAGAGCCGTTCGTACAGACGGTCCGCAAGCGAACGGATGCGCTCGCGATGGGCCGCCACCTTCCCGGAAAGCTCGCGCGCGACGGCGGCAAGCGCCACGATGGCACGAAGATCCTGCGTTCCCGGGCGGCGTCCGGATTCCTGTCCTCCACCGAATCCGAGAGGCGAAAACGGCGTGCGCGCACGAAGGTAGAGCGCACCCACACCGACAGGGGCTCCCACCTTATGTCCGGCAAGCGAGAGCGCGTCGACGCCGAGCCGTTCGACATCGACCGGAATATGCAGATAGCCCTGGATGGCATCGGTATGCATGAGGGCACCGGCACCGTGGGCGACGCGCGCAAGCTCATCGATCGGCTGTACGACCCCGGTCTCGTTGTTGGCGATCATGATGGAGACGAGTGCGACATCGGTGTCGATGGCATCGGCGAGCACATGCGGCTCGACGATGCCCGTGCGGCTCGGCTTGAGGACGGTCGTCTCGAACCCGAGTTCATGGAGACGAGGGAGATTGTCGAGCATGGAATCGTGCTCTATGGCGCTGACGATGATGCGCGTGCGTGTGCGATCACGCCGACGGACGCCCTGTGCGATGCCGAGCAAGGCGAGCAGGTTCGCCTCGGTGCCTCCCCCGGTGAACACGATCTCGTTCGCGCGAACCGATCGACCGAGGGACCGCGCCACGTCGCGACGGGCCCGCTCGAGTTCGACGTTCGCCTTGCGTCCGAGGCTGTGCAGCGAGTTCGGATTCGCGCCGGCGATGTCCGAGGCATCGTAGGCCTCTTGTGCCCGCAGGGCTTCGGGGCGCATGGGTGTGGATGCGGCGTAGTCGAGATTGACATACGCGCGCTGCGCAGGTGCTGTCGTCGAGGTCACGTCGGTTACGCCTTCTTGCACTCGAGGCCCAGCGAGGCGAGCTCGCGCATCTCACGGACGATGGAGGCGGGATCCGGGCTCTTGAAGACCGCGGAGCCGGCGACGAGCATCTGAGCGCCCGCCGCGGCCAGCGCGCGGGCATTGGAAAGGCTTACGCCACCATCGACCTCGATGATCGGACCGACCTCGCGGCGGGAGCATATCGCCGAAAGAGCTCGGACCTTGTCGTAGGTCCCCTCGATGAACCCCTGACCTCCGAATCCAGGATTGACGCTCATCACGAGGACGAGGTCGACGAGCTCGATCACATCTTCGAGAACCTCGACCGGTGTTGCAGGGTTGATGACGACACCCGCCTTGACCCCGCGCTCATGCAGATGCGTGACGATGGCGGGCAGGTCGCGAGCCGCTTCGACATGGACTGAGATGAGATCGGCACCGGCATCGACGTACCAGTCGACGGTTTCATCGGGATTGCTGACCATCATGTGGACGTCCAACGGGATGCGCGTGGCACGTTTCGCCGCCTCGACGATCGTCGTTCCATAGGAAAGATTCGGCACGAAATGGCCATCCATGACGTCGACATGGATGTAGTCGGCGTTGGAGACGGCATCGATATCACGACCGAGGTTGAGGAAGTCGGCCGCCAGGATCGACGGTGAGATCATGATGGGTTGTTGCATCGTTGCCGCCTTCCTTAATCGTCCATTCCATAGAATTCTTCGGTCGGGAATCGCTCGATGAGCTCGTTGAACACGGTCTCCTTGGAGACGCCGCGCCACAGGACGGCCTCGAGCGCGAAGGTGATCGGCGCATCCACGCCGAGTCGACGTGCGAGCTCCGCGACGCTCTTCGCGGCAGCCGCGCCTTCGACGACCATGCGCGTGCGCTGCTGGTATTCCTCGAGCGTGCCGCCGTGGGCGAGCGACTCGCCGAACGTGCGGTTGCGCGAGTGCCGCGACGTGCACGTCACGACGAGGTCGCCCATGCCGGCGAGACCCATGCATGTGATGGCGGAGCCGCCGCGAGCGTGGACGAGACGGCTGATCTCCGCGAGACCGCGCGTCATGACGAGCGCGAGCGTGTTGTCGCCGTAGCCCATACCCGCCAGATATCCGCATACGATCGCGATGATGTTCTTGACGGCGCTGCACATCTCGACGCCGATCAGATCGGAGCCGATGTAGATCCTGAAGTGATCGGACAACAGCAGGGATTTGAAGAACTCGGCGACATCCGTCGTTTCACATGCGATGACCGCCGCCGAAAGACCTCCACGGCAGACTTCCTCGGCATGGTTGGGGCCGGCGAGCACCGCGATGCGGGACGGATTGCCGATGCAGTCGGCAACCAGATCGCTCATGAGGTAGCCGGTCCCCTCCTCGATGCCCTTCGTGAGGGTGAGGACAGGGGTGTCGGGATCGATATGGGGGGCCGCACCGGTGAGCACGGAGCGCAAGAACGGCGAGGGAACCGCGAGGATGATGCCGTCGGTATGATCCATGGCCTCTTCATACGAAGCGGTCGCGCGCACGTTGTCGGGCAGGATGTAGTCACCTAGATAGACGGGATTGCGATGGTCCTCGTTGATGCACGCGACGCACTCACCGCCAAAAGACCAGACGCAGACCTCGTCCGCATGGGCGGCCGCCTGGCCGGCGATCGCCGTACCCCACGAACCGGATCCGATCACCGTGATCTTCATGATGCATCACCCTCAGTATCGGCACGCTTGGAAAACGAAAGCTTGTTCTCGTTGCCGGCGGCAAGCTTTTTCATATTGCCGCGGTGCGCCCACACGACCGTCCATCCCAAAAGCGCCCAGATGGCAAGCGCGACAGGGCTCATCTGCGGAAACGCGATATACATCGTCAAGGGGACGACGGCGGCCGTGGCGATCGACCCGACCGAGACGTACTTGGTGATGGCGACGAGCACGATGAAGATGGCGAGATGGATCAACGCGAGCGGCCAAAAGTATCCGAAGAGGATGCCGACGCCGGTCGCGATGCCCTTGCCGCCGTGGAACTTGAGGTACGGCGAGAAGATGTGGCCGTACAGGCAGGCCAGGGCGACCAACGCGATAACCCAATCCTCGCCGGAGCCGGCCTCGAAGCCCCGGGGAGCGCCCCATCCGACGGCGGCGATGACGAAGCGGGAAATGTTGATGCAGATGACGCCTTTGAGAACGTCGAACAGCAGCGTGGCCGCCGCGACTTTGGGACCGGCGACGCGCAGGGCGTTCGTGGTGCCGATGTTGCCGGATCCGGATTTACGGATGTCGACATGTCCCATGATGCGGCCGAGGATCAACCCGAAGGGGATGCCGCAGATCAAATAGGAGCCGATGATACAGGCGACCAGAGCGACCGTGGCGGAAGTGGGAATGGAGACGACGACTGCGTCCATTACTTCTCCCCCTTCGTATCACGCGTATCCTTTTTACGGAAACGCAGCCTGATCGGCGTACCGGCGAATCCGAAGGCATCGCGCATCCGATTCTCGATATAGCGACGATACGAATCGCTCACCAGGTCGGTATGGTTGACGAAGAACGTGAAGGTCGGAGGCTCCGTACCGGTTTGGGTCGCATAGTGCATGCGCAGGCGGCGCTTGCCGTCGACGACCGTATGGCCGAACTCGCGCATCTCGGTGAGGAGACGGTTGAGTGCCGAGGTGGAAACACGTGCCGACCGCGCCGCGGCGGCGGCATCCGCCAAGGCCCAGATCTTCTCGACGGAACGGCCGGTGAGCGCCGAGATGCGAAGGACGCTCGCCCAAGGGGCGAGCGTCAGGCGACGGTCGACCGACTCCATGACATGCTGTCGCGCGTTGTCATCGGTGAGCAGATCCCACTTGTTAAGCAGGATGACCAGCGCGCAACCGCGCTCGATGGCGATGTTGGCGACCTTTTGGTCCTGCTCGGTCATGCCCGTCGAGGAATCGATGACGAGTAGGGCGACGTCGGCGCGGTCGATGGCGCGCAGGCCGCGGACCATGGAGTAGTACTCGATGTTCTCGTACACCGTGCTCTTCTTGCGGATACCCGCCGTGTCGACCATGCGGTACAGACGCCCGTTACGCTCGACGACGGTGTCGATGGCGTCGCGCGTCGTTCCGGCGACGTCGGACACGATGGAGCGCTGGGAGCCGATCATCTTGTTGAACAGCGAGGACTTGCCGGCGTTCGGGCGTCCGATGATGGCGACGGAGAGCATTCCGTCGTCGATATCGAGATCGGGCAGCTCGTACTCGTCGGGGAAGAGTGCGACGATCTCGTCGAGCAGGTCGCCCGTCCCATGGCCATGCAGCGCGGAGATGGGAAGCGGATCTCCGACGCCGAGCGAATAGAACTCCCAGAGATTGTCGTTTTCGCGAGCCGGATTGTCGAGCTTGTTGACAAGTAGGAAGACGGGCTTCTTGATGCGCTTGAGCATGCGCGCGACGGACTCGTCCTCCTCCGTGATCCCGGTCGTGCCATCGACGACGAACAGGATCGCGCACGCCTCCTCGGCTGCCGCGAGCGCCTGGTCGCGAATGGGTGCGGAGAAGACGTCCTCGCTCTTGAGCGGTTCGATACCGCCGGTATCGACAAGGGTGAACTCACGCCCGTTCCATTCGGCGTCGTAGTAGGAGCGGTCGCGGGTCACGCCGCGGCTTTCATGCACGATCGCTTCGGAGGTCTGGGCAATTCTGTTCACGAGCGTCGATTTTCCGACATTCGGGCGACCGACGACGGCGACGATGGGCTTCATACGCACGACTCCTTGAGTTTCGGCTCGTACCTTACGGTTCGAGCGCATCTTCGAGGGCGTCGATGAACTCGAACGGCATCGTGGAGGCGATGATGACCTTCGCTCCGCGGCGCTCGAACTCATCTTGCAGGTTTTTACCATGATACCCGTCAAGGGTCACGCCGTCTGTGTTGAACATGACGCTTGGCAGAATCAGTACAACGTCGGTGAGGTCTCGATCGATCTGGTCGAGCAAATCGCAGCCGCATAGAAGTCCGGTCACATCGACGTTACCGCCGAAATAGCGGTTCTCGATAGGTATGACGCGCCCGCCGAGCGCCTCATGCTCGATGAAGCCGCGAACCGTGTCCGCGGCCGAGGTTCCCGATACGACGCGGAGCGTACGTCCGGTTTCGGCCAAGCGCCCTGCGATACGGGCGAGCGCGTCCGCACGGGTGCGGACGGCGTTGCGAGTATCGTCCAGATAGCTGCGGATCATCCCGATTCCGTCATAGTACTGGGGGTACCCGTCGTACCACGACGCGCCGGGCACCTCCATATGCGCGTCCAGATAGAACTCGTCGGACATCTGGAACGTATGGCGGCCGAAGCGGGCGAATGCACGCTCCTGGTACGGCAGGACATGCTCGATGACGGCACGTGCGGCTTCAGGATCGTCCGAATAGGATGTACTGAATCGATTCTGGTGCTTGGTGAATCCGAGCGGGACGATGCCGAGGCTCGTGATCTGCTCATGCTCCTCGCAGTACGCGAGTGTTCGATCGAGCTCCTCGCCGTCGTTGATACCGGGGCATAGGACGATCTGCGCGTGGATCTCGATACCCGCGTGCATGAGCCGCTCGAGCACCTCGATACCACGTGCGGCGTTTTTACCCATGATGCGTCGGCGTGCATCGGGCGTGATGGCATGCAGCGAGACGTTCATGGGGGAAAGCCCGCATGCGATGACGCGTTCGACATCCTCATCGGTCATGTTGGTGAGCGTGACGAAGTTTCCCTGTAAAAACGAGAGTCGATAGTCATCGTCCCGGATCGAAAGCGAATCGCGGCTTCCCTTGGGCAGCATGGTCATAAAGCAGAACACGCAGGCGTTCACGCACGTACGCATGCCGTCGAAAATCGCGCCGTCGAACTCGATGCCCCAGCTCTCCCCTTCCAGCCGCTCAAGGGTGCACGGACTGACCGTCTCATCGCGAGGATCGTACACCTCGAGATCGACCATGTCGTCATCGGTTTCCCACAACCAGGTGATCATGTCGTCGAGGGGTTTCCCGTTCACGCTGACGACGCGCATGCCCACCTCGATTCCGACATCGTAGGCGGGGGAATCGGGCTGGACGGCGGTGACGAGCGCCCCGGTCGCATCAGGATGCGAAAGCGGGGCGTAGTCGGCATTCGCCTTGGCATACGGCGTCACGGTCGGTGTCCGTTCTCCGGTCATGCACAGGCTCCCGTCAGCGAGTCGATCGCGAGGACAGCGCGCTGGATATGGCTTGCCGGTGTGGACGCGCCAGCGGTGACACCGATGTGCATCGCGCCGGAGAACATCGTCGGCGAGAGCTCCGCCGCATCTTCGATGTGATACGTACGATCGCAGCGCTCACGGCAGATCTCGACGAGACGGCGCGTGTTGCCTGAATTCTTGCCGCCGATCACGACCATGACATCGACGCGCGCCGCAAGGTCGCTCGCCGCTTCCTGGCGTTCCTGCGTCGCGCTGCAGATGGTGTTGATGACGCGCACCTCATCGGAGCGAATGAGCAACTCATCGACGATATCGGTGAGGGTCGCCACCGTCTGCGTGGTCTGCACGACGACGCCCACGCGACGCTGCAGCTCGACGGAAGCAAGGTCGTCGACGCATGAGACCGTGACGGCGGTATCGTCGGCATGCCCCATGATGCCCTCAACCTCAGGATGACCGGATTCGCCGACCACGATGAGTTGATAGCCTTCCCGTACCAGCTTTTCGGCGGCCCTATGGACGCGCTTGACATACGGGCACGTGGCATCGATCACGTGCAGCCCCCGTCGCTTCGCATCGTCGATGACGGAGGGCACGACACCGTGGGCGCGTATGATGACCGAACCCGAGGTTGCGCCATCGAGTTCATCGACCGGAGCGATCCCGCCTTCCGCGAGCTCGTCGACGACGATCGGATTATGGATGAGCGGACCGAGCGTGCGCACGGGCTTCGGAGCTGACTGTGCGGCACCGTAGGCGAGGTCGAGCGCTCGTTCCACGCCGTAGCACACGCCGGCGTGTGCCGCCACTTCGATAGAGGGTCGGGCCATATCAGCGCCTCCCCGGATGCTCTTCGCGCATCTCATCTCGAATCCCGTACATCTGACGCAACGCCTCGTCCTCGAGCCACTTGGTGCGCTCGCGCCGCTTGAGTTCCGACGGGGCGTCGTCGAGCGAGAGCTCGTTCCCAAGACGCATCCAGCACTTCACGGGACGCATCAGATGATGGCCGAGCGGCGTGATGTCCCGGAACCCGCAGACGGCCATGGGAACGACGGGAACCTTGGCCATCTGCGCTATGATGGCGAAACCGCCGTGGACCTCGACGGGCTGGTCGTCGGTGCGGATTCGGGTGCCCTCGGGAAACACGAGGATATCCTCGCCGCGCGCGAGCGCATGACTGGCACGGCGGAGCGACTTCATATCGGCGGTACCACGGTCGACGGGGATGCCGCCGACGCGCGCGAAAAACCAGCGGACGATGCCGGAATCGTTGAACTCCGACTTGAAAATCGGTCGGACGAGACGTCCACGACGCCACAGCGCCGTGACGATGGCGACGACCTCGGCCATGGAGGTGTGGTTCGAGATGATGATCACGCCGGTCGAGCCGTCACGATCCACGATGCGTTCGATATGCTCCATGCTGCAACGCCACATGATCTTACAGAACGCGTACAGGATACCGAGCACAATGGCGTATCCGATGCGAACGGCGGTCGGATAGGAGCGCATCCCGTTATCGTAATAGTCGTCTGCGGTCGAGGTGAAGAACTTCATGGCTATCTCCTGACGTGGGCAAGCTTGGAGATGCGATCGACGATATCGTCGATCGTCGATGCGGTCGAATCGATATGGACGGCATCCTGTGCCGGTTTGAGCGGAGCAGCCTGGCGACTTGCGTCGAGTGCATCGCGTCGTTCGAGGTCGACGAGCGTCTGCTCGACTTCCTGCGCGATCTTGGGATCGCGCTCGTCGGCATCGGGGTGGCGCTGCAACACGCGACGGCGGGCCCGCTCACGGGGATCGGCGGTGAGGAACACCTTGACGTCGGCATGCGGGAAGACGACGGTGCCGATATCGCGGCCCTCGGCGACGATGTCGCGGCTGTCGGCAAAATCCCGCTGACAGGAAAGGAGCGCCTGGCGAACACCCGGGTAAGCAGATACCTTGGATACGATACGGTCGGTTTCCGGCGTGCGGATCTCGACCGTCACGTCCCGCCCGTCGGCAAAGACACGGGCGGGTTCGGTCGACGTGTCGAACGTGATCGACAGCCTGTTGGCGACGCCGATGACGGCATCGGCGTCATCGAGATCGACACCTTCATCGGCGCAGACGAAGGCGACGGTGCGGTACATCGCCCCGGTGTCCAGCTTGATGAAGCCGAAGCGCTTCGCCAGAACGTCTGCGATGGTCGACTTGCCCGACCCAGCGGGCCCATCGATTGCTATGATCATGCGCGATCCTTTCCGTGATGTCGCGATGGTTCCGAGGTCTTACCCTCGGATCGGTCGATTGTGCGTCTCAGTTCCGCAATTTCCGCGGGCGTCAGTGCACGCCAGCTGCCCGGCTCGATTCCGTCAAGATGCAGCGGACCGAAGCTCGTGCGGTGGAGTCGTAGCACCGGATGATGGATGGAGCCGAGCATGCGCTTCACCTGATGTTTGCGCCCCTCGCTGATCTTGATCTCGACAAGCGAGGTGCCCCGCTCCCCTCTCGGGAATCCATAGGGAAGATCCGGCGTATCGTCATCGAGCACGCGTGCCTGCGCGGGCTTGCAAGGCCCGTCGTCCAAGACGATGCCATGGCGAAGCGGCTCGAGCTCATGGTCGTGCATCCGGCCATCTACGGCCGCGATATAGGTTTTGACGACGTGACGCGAGGGGTGCAGGAGCTTTTGTCCCAGATCGCCGTCGGTCGTGAAGAGCAAGAGCCCCGTGGTGTCCTTGTCGAGACGTCCAACCGGGAACAGACCGGGATAGCGCGTCGTGGGCACGAGCTCGGATACGCATCGACGTCCTTGGGGATCTTTCATCGTCGTCAAGTAGCCCTCGGGTTTATACAGCATCAGATAGGCCGGCTGCTGGCTACGGGATATCAAACGCCCGTCAACACGGACCTCGTCACGGGCGGGGTCGACCTTGCTTCCCAGCTCCGTGACCACGATGCCGTTCACGCTGACGCGCCCCGCAGTCATCAGGTCTTCCGAGCCACGGCGGCTGGCGACGCCGGCACGGGCGAGAAAGCGCTGCAGGCGCATCGGCACGATAAGCTCCCCGGTCGCCGGATCTTGTGGCGGCATGCCGTTTCTATCGCTCATCGAAGTCATCATCCGTCACATTGCCGATAAGGACGAGGTCGTCATCGTCGGTATCGTCGATCAGCTCACGCTCCTCCTCGAGCTCGGCATCGGTCTCCTCGAGGGTGGATTGGATCGAGCGACCGGAAAGGCGCTCCCGGATATAGGAACGCGTCTGCTCGTCAGGCGCGAACTGCTCGAGATCAGGCAGGTCGCGAACGCTGCGCAGGCCGAACTTCTCAAGGAAGGCATTGGTCGTGCCGTAGAGGATGGCTTGGCCGCGATTGGGGTCGCGGCCGACCTCGCGGACGAGGCCCTTGTCGACAAGCGACGAGATGACGCCGTCGGAGTTGACGCCGCGCACGCCTTTGACGGTATCGCGGGTAACGGGCTGATGATAGGCGATAACCGCGAGGGTCTCGAGCGAAGCCTGCGAAAGTCGCTGCGTATCCCACGAAAGGACGAACGCCTCGACCTGGTCGTGGTACGCGGGATGGGTGAACAGGCGCCAACCACCGGCGACCTCGCGCAGCTGGAACCCGCGGTTTGCCTCTTCGTATTCCACCTTGAGCTCAGCCAAAAGCGAGGCGGCCTCACCGGGAGCGATATCGAGCGCGCCGGCCAGGGCGGATGCGCTCACCGGATCGCTTGAAACGAGCAGCAGCGCTTCCAGCGCGCCTTTGATCGACGATTGATCGAGCGTCTCGAGGTCGTTCATGATCAGGCCTCCTCAATGGCGAGGGCGTCGCCGGGACGATACGCGGGCGCTCCCTCGATGCGGTCGATGGTGATGGTTCCGAAGTTCTCCTCCTGCGAAACGGACACGGTTCCGCGCTTGGCGAGTTCGAGCACAGCGAGAAACGTCGCGACGATCTGCTCGGTCGTGGCGTCGCCATCCAGCAGGTCCTTGAAGGTGACATGGGGACGGTTCATGGTGAGCCGATCGACCGAGGCGACGGTGAGCTCCAACGGTACGCGATGCGGCGCCACGTGCTCCGCCTCGAGCAGGAACGTCTCTCTTCGCCCGGCCAGATCGGCACAGATGACAGCAAGCCCGCGCAGGGTGATGCCGGCGAGGTAATCGGGCATGAGGTTCAAAAACTCCGGGTCCGGTCCCGCGACGCGCGGATGCATGCGCGACTCGGACTCCATGCGCGCGGCGAGCGCCGCTGCGGCGCTCTTGAACTGCTTGTAGGCGATGAGCCGCGCGATCAGCACCTCACGCAGGGCGTCACCGTCAAGCTCGGCATATTCCTCAAGCCCATCATCCTCGTCGGAAGCAGGGCGCTCATCGGGAACGAGCGATGATGCTTTGATGTCGAGTAGCGTGGCGGCAACAAGCAGGAAATCGCTCGCGACATCCAGATCGAGCGCCTCGAGGCGGTCGACTTCGGCAAGATATTGATCGGCGACCTCGCTGATCGAGATGGATCCGATGTCGACCTTGTTTCGAGACACGAGCTGCAGCAACAGGTCGAAAGGACCTGAGTAGGCCTGCGTCGAGACACGATACGACACCTTATCCCTCCCTCGATTCCATACGTTGATATCGATTCAAGATTCTAGCGCACTACCAGCCGAGCGAAAACGCGAGGAGCGCATTCAGGAGCGGGTAGAGCGTGAAGTTGAAATAGATGCCGACAAGGTCGATGTGGAGTACCGACGGAAGCAGATATAAGACGATGATGAGGATCGGCATCGCATAGCGCTGAATCCGGTAGTACGTGCGCAACGCCTGTCCGCGCAGGAACGGAATGAGGATGGAGGAGCCGTCGAGCGGCGGAAGCGGGATAAGGTTGAAAAACGCAAGCGACAAGTTGATGGACATGAACGACATGAGAAAGACGCCGATCTGCCCGACCGCAGCCGCACCGATCGAATCGGCCAACGGCGCAGCGTTTTGAGCAGCCACGCGAAGCAGCACAGCTCCAACGCACGCAAGGACGAGGTTTGAGATCGGTCCGGCGAGGGCGACAAGCAACTCATCTCGTTTCGGGTGCTTCAGATTATTCAGGTAGACGGGAACCGGCTTGGCAAAAGCGAACACCGGGCCGCCGGCGGCGATCATGAGCAACGGCAGAAGAACCGTCCCGAACGGGTCGATATGACGGATCGGATTGAGGGACACCCGTCCCCGCGACCGAGCGGTGCGATCACCGAGCACGTACGCCACGAGCGCGTGAGCACACTCGTGAATGACGATACCGATGATCAAGGCGACGACGGTGACGAGCAGAGAGGCGATGTAGCTCCAGTTCATGACATTCCTATCGGATGGCACGGCTTACGCGGATCAGGACGTAATCTGCGATGAGCAAAACGACCATGACGAGGGCGAAATCGAATCTGAACACCCCGCCGAACGGCGAGGTTATGAGACCGTAGCCGGAGATCACATCGGGAAGCGCCTGCGTGATGTCGATGACCAAGCCGGTCAGGTTGAGCCGACCGCCGATGCCGGGAAAACACAGGATGACCGTGAGGAATCCCAGAGCGATCGCCAAAGCCCTCAAGATATAGGCGAGAATCGAGCAGGAGATCGCCGCCGCCCTATGCAAGTCCACGTGCCGTTTCCTCCTCGATGGTCGTCGAAAGCTCGAGCCATTCATCTTCGAGAGCGGGAATCTCCCGCTTCAGCGTATTGTATTCCGCAAGGGCCTCGTTGAATTTCGCCTGATCGGCATAGAGCTCCTCGGAGGCCATCAATTCCATAAGGGCATCATAGCGTGCGCGTTTTTTCTCAAGCTCGGCATCGACCTTGGCGAGGCGCGCCTTCGTCGACTTGAGCCGCTTGTTCAGCGTGGCACGCGCTTCGGCCTCGGCGCGTTTCTGCTCCTTGGTCTTCTTGCCGCCCTCGGTGGACACGGTATGTGTGCGACGCGGAACGCGCTCGCCGGCTGTCTTATCTCCCCGCTTGGTTGCAGAGGCGGATGCGGCAGCCTGTTCCTCCTGTGCGGCGCGCTGAGCCAGATCTTCCCGTTTGTATAGATAGTAGTCGTAATCGCCGTCGTAGACGGTCATCTTGCCATCACGGATGTCCACCACACGGTTCGCCACGGCGCGAACGAGATGCTCATCGTGGCTGATGAGCACGATGGTCCCCGGAAAATGCGTGAGTGCGTTCTCGAGCATATCGACGGAATCGATATCGAGGTGGTTTGTGGGCTCGTCGAGGCACAGAAGGGCCTCAGGGGCGACGAGCATCTTAGCGAGCGCCAGTCGCGCGCGCTCGCCACCGGAAAGCACGCCCACGCGCTTATCGACATCCTCGCCGGAGAACAAAAACGCTCCCAACAGGCTGCGCTGCTGAGGCGTCGTCCATGTCGGCGCGACCGAATCGATCTCCTGAAGCACCGTGTTGGATTCCTTCAGGCCTTCGAGCTGATGCTGCGCATAATATGCGACGCCGACATGCGTGCCGAGTTCTCGCGAACCCGATGTGGGCGGCTCGATACCTGCGAGCATTTTGAGCAACGTCGATTTACCGGCACCGTTGGGGCCGACAAGCGCGACATGATCGCCGCGGTACAGCTTGAGGTCGATGCCTTCGTAAATCCGCTTCGCTCCATAGCTTTTGGAGACGTTCTCGAGCGCGATGACCATATCGCCCGAACGAGGCGGATCGGGAAACTTGAAGTCGACGTGCTTGTGACCCTCGGGGAGGATGACGAGCTCGCTTTTGATCTGCTCGATCTTGCGCAGGCGCTCCTGTGCCTGCGCCGCCTTAGTGGGCTTGTAGCGGAACTTGTCGACGAAGACCTGCATATGGGCGATCTCGCGCTCCTGGGCGGCGCGCTTTGCGCGCATCTGCTCGAGATTATCCTCGCGTTGCTTGAGGTAGGAGCTGTAGTTGCCGGTATAGGTCGTCACGCGACGGTTCTCGAGCGCCGCGACGTGGTCCACGCAAGCATCCATGAACGCACGATCGTGGCTGACGATGAGGACCGCACCTTCATAGGATGCGATAAAACCGCGCAACCACTGGACGCTCTCCAGATCGAGATGGTTCGTGGGCTCGTCGAGGAGCAGCAGGTCGGGCCGACGTAGGAAGAGCTTGGCGAGTGCGATGCGCATCTGCCAGCCACCGGAGAACTCGGAGCAGGGACGCTGGAAATCGCGAGGTGCGAAACCGAGTCCTGAAAGGATCTGCCGGGTGTTGCTTTCGAGTTCGTATCCGCCCAGACGCTCGAAGCGGTCCTGCACATGGCCGTACTCGGCAAGCATCGCCTCGAAATCCGGTTCGTCGCCCGTCGCTTGGGCGATGGCAGCCTGAAGCTCCTCGGCACGCGCGCCGAATCGCTTGATCTCCACGGCTGCATCCATGACCTCATCGATGATCGCTTTGTCGGAGGCGAGTTTGGTTTCCTGCTCGAGATACCCGACGTTGACGTCTTTTGCATAGGTCACCGTGCCCGCATCGGCGGAATCGATCCCCATGATGATCTTGAGCATCGTGGTTTTACCCGCACCGTTCGGACCGACAAGCGCATAGCGCTCCCCCGCGTTGATCTGAAACGACGCGCCGCTGAAAAGCGTGCGGGCGCCGAAGCTCTTCTCGATCTTATCGACAAGCAGAATCATGGTTCATCCCACCCGAAGCGTGCCGGCGTGCACATGAGATGTGAGCGGGCACACAAGGCCTATACAGCAAAAGGGCTGCAGTTGCCTGCAGCCCTTGAAGTTCGATGGTGGGCGTTACAAGATTTGAACTTGTGACCCCATCCGTGTGAAGGATGTGCTCTACCCCTGAGCCAAACGCCCATCTGCCTTTCGGCGAAAAAGATACTAACACAGATATCGACAATCGCCAACTACGAATTTCCGGGAATCCTCGGCACTCCACAGTTTGAAGGTGACCGTAAAAAAGTTGCAAAGAATTCCTTGCAATCGTCGAGCCGTTCCCCTATAGTAATTCGCGCACCGCTTGGGGGCGTAGCTCAGCTGGGAGAGCGCTTGACTGGCAGTCAAGAGGTCAGGGGTTCGATCCCCCTCGTCTCCACCATAGGCAATACAGAGGCTTCTGCAATGCAGGAGCCTCTTTTTTGTAACCATAGCCCGGTGATCGCCCATGTAAAATAACCCCTGGGGTTATTTTACATGGGCGATCACCGGGTGGGAGTCGCAATCCAAGATAGCGGAGAGACACGATTTTAATGGTGTGTTTCTTGCAGTTTGATGGCAGCGAACCGTGGCTTATACGTCTAATATTATGTCATCCATACATGATCCCGATAGAGTCAAGGCGGTGTTCCCATGACCCACGATGTAGTGCTTATTCCCGGAGACGGGATCGGCCCCGAGATCACGCGCGCGATGCAGCGCGTCGTTCAGGCGGCCGGTGTCGATATCACATGGCATGAATTCGAGGCAGGCGCAGGCGTGATCGACCAATACGGCACCCCCCTCCCCGCCCACGTCATCGATGCGATCCGCAGCGTCGGCGTCGCCATCAAGGGCCCGATCACGACGCCGGTGGGCACCGGCTTCCGCAGCGTGAACGTCGAACTGCGTCGTACCTTCGACCTCTACTCCTGCGTCCGCCCCTGCCTTTCCATGCCGGGCGACGGCTCGCGATATCAAGATGTGGACCTCGTCATCATCCGCGAGAATACCGAGGACCTGTATGCCGGCATCGAGTTTCCGGCAACCGATCCGGGCGCCTCGGAACTGCGCTGCCTGGTTCGCGAGCAAACCGGTGCCGTGATTCGCGAGGATGCCGCGATTTCAATCAAGCCCATTTCCGTATGGGGATCGGAGCGTATCCTTACCTACGCGTTCGAATACGCGCGTCGTCACAACCGTTCGAAAGTCACCGCCGTCCATAAGGCGAACATCATGAAGGCGACCGACGGTCTCTATCTCGATGTCGCACGCTTCGTCGCGAAGCGCTATCCCGATATCGAGTTCGACGATAAGATCGTCGACGCCGCATGCATGGGACTCGTCATGCATCCCGAGGATTTCGACGTGCTTGTACTCCCCAATCTCTACGGCGACATCGTGAGCGACCTTTCCGCGGGACTCGTGGGCGGCCTCGGCATGGCTCCCGGCGGGAACATCGGGGAAAACTGCGCCATCTTCGAGGCGACGCACGGTTCGGCGCCCGACATCGCCGGTCAGAACATCGCGAACCCGACCGCGGAGATCCTGTCCGCGTGCATGCTGCTCGATCATCTCGGTGAAGATGCCGCTGCCGATACGATCCGCCGCGCTATTCGCACGGCCTTGGATGCCGGCACGCACGTCACCGCCGACGTCAAGCGCGCACTGACGGGCTCTACCGAAGGTGCGGCCGGTACGGATGAGTTCACCGATGCCGTGATCGCTGCGCTCTAACCGACGTACGGGTTTATGACTCGAATCCACAAATTTGAAAATTGTCCTTGCAATCGTTTCGTAAGTCCCGTATAGTAATTCGCGCACCGCTTGGGGGCGTAGCTCAGCTGGGAGAGCGCTTGACTGGCAGTCAAGAGGTCAGGGGTTCGATCCCCCTCGTCTCCACCCAAGAGATATCGCAGCCTCCGGTTTCGGAGGCTGCTTTGTTTTATTTCGGGCTCATGGCGCAACGGTTAGCGCAGGGGACTCATAATCCCTGGGTTGCAGGTTCGAATCCTGCTGGGCCCACCAGAACTTGCACGCCGTCCACATGCTTGGACGGCGTTTTTCATGCGCCATCATCGATTTCGCCGGCAGACGGCGCACCGTATCAGGACATTCATGCTATGGAGACGCTACTTGCCCTCGTCGAACTTGTAGGGCACGACGGTGTTGCCCTTGATTAAAAAAGCGTGCTTCGCGTATCTCATCATCGGCAGATCGACGAGGTTGTCGGTGTAAAACTCATCGGGAACCACATCGTCCCCGTAGGCCTCCTTGAACGCCTTGACTTTGTTGTCACCGAAGTTCAGGTGTATCAGATCGAACGTCTCGTAGTCGATCGTCGAGTAGATGCAGTGCGTGATGCCGTATCGTTTGGCGAACTCGTCCATGGTGTAGTTGAACGACGCGGTGATGATGATGTCATCGGGTCGCGGCGAATACCATGATTTGATCTTATGCATATGGCTATCCCAAAATGCCCGAACCATGGCGGGGATGTCATCGAATGATGCGAGATAGCTATGGCTGTACCTGTTGATGGCACGCTCGAGATCATCGCGCGTGCTGCGCGAGAGCTGATAGCGTATAAGATGGTAGATGACCGGGATGATGAAACGGATCGTCCAGAAGTTGTATCGCAACGAGAACAGGTAGAAATCGAGGGTGCTCTCCCCGTCGTATATGGTGTTGTCGAAATCCAATACACGCATGGACGGAGTAGGCCTTTCTCCTATGGGACATCTTGTCATGATATGACAAAGGGAGGGCATCGACCATATCGATACCCTCCCTTAACGGGACCCTTACACGAGTCGTAAGCAGGCGGATCAGCGACGTTCGCGCTCGACGCGGGCGACGAGCTCCGCGACAGCTCCGTCGAGTACGAGGTCCTCGCGTGTGCCGTCGGCACGGACCTTGAGTTCGACCGTACCGTTTTGCAGGCCTCGCTTGCCGACGATGAGCTGATACGGGAAGCCCATGAGATCGTTGTCGGCGAACTTCACGCCCGGACGCTCCTTGCGATCATCGAACACGACGTCGATACCGGCGGCTGCCAGTTGGTCGGCAAGGTCCGCAGCAGCGTCGAAGGCCTCTCCCTTCTTGTCGAGCGCGATGACGGAGACCTCGTAGGGTGCGACCGAGACGGGCCACACGATGCCGCCGTCGTCATGATGCTGTTCCACGATCGCCGCGAGGGTACGGGAGATGCCGATGCCGTAGCAGCCCATATAGAACGGCTGCTCGCGACCGTTCTCATCGGCGAACGTCGCACCCATCTTGGCAGCGTATTTCTCGGTGCCGATCTGGAAAACCTGACCGCACTCGATGCCGCGACCGCCGTGGAGGATCTTGCCGCAATGAGGGCAGGGGTCACCCGGCTTGACCGTCACAAGATCGGCCCACATATCGACCGCGAAGTCGCGATCGGGGCAGGCGCCGGTGTAGTGGTAGTCGACCTCGTTGGCGCCGCACGCCCAGCGTGTGCTGGACTTCAGCGACTCGTCGCATACCAAGCGGATCCCCGCGGGCAGACCGACGGGCCCGATAAAGCCCTTATGCAGGCCAAACTGCTCGAGCTCCTCATCGCTCATGAGATGATAGTCGCCGAAGAGCTTGGACGTCTTGATATCGTTGAGCTCATGGTCGCCCGGAACGATGGCGACGACGGGCTCGCCGTCGCCATCGATAAGCGCAAGGGACTTGCGGGTGCCGTTCTCGGGGAATCCGAAGAACGCGGCAACCGCCTCGATCGTGCCCAAACCGGGGGTATGGACCTTCTCGAGCGTGCCGTCGCCCGGACCCTCGCTGACGACCACCGTCGTGGATGCAGCCTCATCGTCGGCGGCGAACCCGCAATCGCACCAGACGAGCGACGCCTCGCCGGCCTCGGCAAGCGCCATGTACTCGATCGAGGAATCTCCGCCGATCTCGCCGGAATCCGCGGCGACGGGAAGCGCCTTGAGGCCGCAGCGCTCGCAATAGCGCGCATAGGCGCCCTTCATGTCCTCATAGACCTCCTGCAGCGACTCCTGGGTCGCGGAGAAGGAGTAGGCATCCTTCATGATGAATTCGCGGCTGCGCATGAGGCCGAATCGGGGACGAAGCTCATCGCGGAACTTATCCTGGATATGGTAGAGCGTCAACGGAAGTTGCTTGTAGCTGCGAAGCTCGTTGCGGACAAGATCGGTGAACGTCTCCTCGTGCGTGGGCCCGAGGCAGAAGGTGCGGTCATGACGGTCCTCGAGTCGCATGAGCTCGGGGCCGTATGCACCGATACGTCCGGACTCCTCCCACAGCTCTGCGGGAGTCAGGATCGGCGCCATCATCTCCTGCGCACCGATCGCGTCCATCTCGTCGCGGCAGATCGCCTCGATCTTTCTGATCGAACGCCACGCCAGCGGCAGGTAGCTGTAAAGACCGGCCGCGACCTTGCGGATCATACCGGCTCGAAGCAGCAGACGATGGCTCGCGAGCTCGGCCTCGGCGGGATCCTCCTTCAAGGTGGGAGCGTAGAGGTTCGACATCTTCATAACACGTTTGGTGGTCGCCAAGGTGGTTTCTCCTCAGAACGTAATAAGCCGTACGGTCAGCATTCTAGCGCAGGACCCCGATGGGGGCCGTGCGAACAGGCGATATCGCAAGGTATGCGTAAGCACCGGGCTTGCTCAGAGCGATTCGATCTCACGCATGAGCTCATCGACGATATGGTCCTCGTCGATCTTCCTGATCACCTCACCATGGCGGAACAGCAGCGCCGAACCGCGTCCGCATGCGACGCACACATCCGCATCCGAGGCCTCACCGGGCCCGTTGACCACGCATCCCATCACGGCGACCGAGATCGGCTTGGTGACGTTTTGAAGGCGGCGCTCCACCTCCTGCGCGATCGGGATCAGGTTCACCTGGGTTCGCCCGCACGTCGGACACGACACGAGCTCGGGTCCGCGTCGACGGATACCGAGACACTCGAGGATGCCCCATGCAACCGGAGGCTCCTCGACGGGGTCGGCCGTCAACGAGACGCGCAAGGTGTTACCGATTCCCTCGGCGAGCAGAACGCCCAGTCCGACAGAGCTTTTGATCGTCCCCTGGCGCACGGTACCCGCCTCGGTCACACCGAGATGCAGCGGAATGTCGGGAAGTTCACGCGAGAGCGCACGATAGGTGTCGATCGTCGTGGGAACGCTGTGGGCTTTCGCGGAAAGCACGATGTCGCGAAAGCCCCGCTGCTCGAAATGATCGACGAAGCGCAACGACGACGCGACAAGCTTTTGAGGCAGCGTCAGATCATCGCGCTCGGCGATATCCTGCTCGAGCGAACCGGCGTTGACGCCGATGCGGATGGCGGCGCCACGCTCCCCCGCCGCATCGATGACGGCATCCACGCGTTCCCACGAGCCGATGTTACCGGGATTGATGCGGAGCTTGGCAGCACCGGCGCGAACGGCAGCGATGGCGAGTCGATAATCGAAATGGATGTCGGCGACGATCGGCACGGGACTCAAGGCGCAAATGCGCGCGAAGCTGTCGATGGCATTCTTATCGGGCAGGGTGACGCGGACGATATCGCATCCGGCATCGGCAAGAGCGCGAACCTGGGCGAGCGTAGCCTTGGTATCCGATGTCGGCGTGCAGGTCATGGACTGGACGACCACTGGCGCATCGCCACCGATGGCCACGTCACCGACGTGAACCTTGCGCGTCAACGTACGGGGTGCTACCTGCTCCATCGGAAAACCTCCTTGACGGGCATGATACGTGCGGGATATCGCAAGAGGACCATCAGATCAAGCGCGCGATATCCTGTTGGAACATATAGACGAACAGCATCAAAAACAGTGCGATGCCGATATACGAGACCGCGTTCTTTATCTTGGCGGGCACCGGTCGCCTGACGATCAGCTGAAAAACCTCGAAGAGCAGTTTGCCACCGTCGAGCGGCGGAATGGGAAGGAGGTTCATGAGGCCGAGCGAAAGGGAGATGAGCGACGCAAACGTCAGGTAGACCACAGGTCCGCTTGCCGCCGCCTGCGCGGAGATCACCGAAATGCCGACGATCGAGGTCGAGTTATCGAGCACTTCCATGGTTTGCGAAGGGATGAGCAGCTGGATCACGCCGGAAGCGGTTTGGTAGATGTAGTCCGCCGATACGCGGATCGCATCGATGACGCCGAGACGACGATGCTCGTACATGATGCCGATGCCGACCAAGCCGTCATCGTCGGGCGAAAGGGTCACCGTATCGAGAGCCCCGTCGCGCTCGAAGGTGATGGCGAAAGAGGGTTCGTCCGACGTTTCGGACAACTCCTGTATAGCAGCAAGGATGTCGGTCCAGGAATCCGTCTCGATATCGGAGATGGAGACGATTTCATCGCCTGCACGAAGGCCGGCCTGCGACGCAGGCGAAGATTCCTCGACGGAACCGATCACGTTCGAATCGATCGCGACGTCGAATCCGATGACCGAGTAGACGAACACGAGCAAGGCGAACCCGAGCAACAGGTTCATGACAACACCGGCGACGAGCATGAAGACGCGTTTGGGGAACCCTTTGCCGGCATAGGTATGCGAGCGTTCGGCACAGTAGAACGCTCGCTCCCCCATCGACGGATCCCAAGGCTCACCTTGCCGTGTCGCATGCGAAGCGTCGAACGCACGACCGTCATAGATGGTGTACCCTTGCGCATCTCGAGGCATGGCCGCATACGCGCTCGGATAATAGCGACCTTGCGGTCCGTCGCCGTCGAGGTAGACGGGGGCGATCGAACCCCATTGCTCAAGTTGGGCACATGCCTCCTGGACCACCTCGATATCCAAACCGAGCTCGGTCGACAATCGCTGACACGAAATCGTGCCTGCCCGATGGATCGCGGATAGGACCATGGGCGCATAGGCGGATTCGGAATCCTCCATACCGCAGATCGCGGCATACCCTCCGAGCAGAATCGGCGTCACGCCGATCTTGGTGCCGGTCCTCTTCGAGACGACATGGATATTCTTACTGCAGGGCATGCCGAGGAAAAACTCAGTGACGCGAACATGGCATGCGCGCGCTGCAAGGAAATGGCCGAGCTCGTGGATGAACACGAGCACCGATAGCGTGAGCACGCCCCAAAAGAGCGACGAGATGAATGTGAAGACGGCGGTCATAGGCAAGATCCCATCGTCAGCCGAGCGGTTTACGAAAGATCGGAGACCACCTGCGAGGCGCGTGCGCGGGCCCAACGGTCGACGTCGGCGAGCTGTTCCAGCGACTGGACACGCTGTGCGTCGTGATCGTCCATGCAGCGTTCGACGATACGGTCGATATCGGTGAACGAGCACGTGCCACCAAGAAAGGCGGAGACGGCGATCTCGTTCGCCGCATTGAGCACGCACGGAAGCGTGCCACCGATACGACCGGCACGCTCGGCCAAAGCAAGACAGCGGAACGCGTCCGTATCGGGCGCGCCGAAATCGAGACGGCCGAGCTCACGGAAGTCCATGCGAAGCGCCGGTGACGCCCAGCGCTCGGGATACGAGAACGCATACTGGATGGGGATACGCATATCCGATACGCCAAGGTGGGCGATGACCGATCCGTCTTCGTATTCCACCATCGAATGAATCTTAGACTGCCGTTGGATGACAACGCATATATCGTCCATGCCGACGCCGAACAGATGCATGGCCTCGATACGTTCGAGCCCCTTGTTCATAAGCGTCGCCGAATCGATCGTGATCTTGGCCCCCATATTCCAGGTGGGATGCGCGAGCGCGTCATCGACACCGACATGGGCGAGCTGATCGCGCGAACGACCGAAGAACGGGCCACCGGAGCACGTCAACCAGATCTTATGTACCTCACGGGGGTTTTCGCCGAGCAGGCATTGAAAAATCGCGGCATGTTCGGAATCGACGGGCAGCAGCTGTCCCGGTGACACCATGGGCATGAGCAGCTCGCCACCGACGACCAGGGACTCCTTGTTCGCGAGCGCCAAGCGCTTGTCAGTGGCGAGGACCGCCGCACTCGCGGCAAGACCGGCAGCCCCGACGATGGCGACGAGCACGCAATCGACATCGTCATGAAGGCAGATATCCACGGCAGCCTGCGCGCCGACGGATAGGCTCGTCGCATCGGGAAGGTCTTGCAGGATGGGGTCGTGGCGATGAGCGGGGTCGGTCACGGCAACACGCCGAACGCCGAACTCGCGCGCCGAGGCGACGAGCCGTTCGGTACCGGAATGCGCCGAGAGCGCAACGACCTGGAGCTTGTCGGCATGCTGACGGCATACGTCGAGCGCCTGCGTTCCAATCGAACCGGTGCACCCGAGAATCGCCACGCGAAGACGGTCGGATGATGGGGAGGATACGCCGCTTTGAGTCATCAGATGACGCCCCCGATCTTCAAAATGAGATAGGCGGTGATGCAACCGAAGATCAGCGAGTCGGATCGATCGAGCATGCCGCCGTGGCCCGGGATGAGATTGCCGGAATCCTTGACTCCGACTCCGCGTTTGATGCGGGATTCGAGGAGGTCGCCGAAGACGCCGAGAATCGCCACGGCAAGACCGGTGATGACCGCGAAAGCGAGGTCGATACGGTACAGGCCGGTCACCAAAAGGATCAGCCAGATGATAACGGAACCAAAAAGACCACCGAAAAAGCCCTCCCAGCTCTTATGAGGTGAGATCTTGGGCACCATCTTGTGCTTGCCGAAGCGGCTTCCCACGAGATAGGCGAACGAATCGCTCACCCACAGCGACGCGCATACGCCGATCGGCAGGAGCGCGCCGGGAAAACCATCGATGGAATCGCGAAGCAATACGATCGACGACAGCATGAAGCCGGTGTAGATCGGTCCGAATGCCGTGACGGCGATATCCGCGATGCGGGTCCTCGGCGAGAAGACGTACCAAAGCCCAAGCGTGAGGACGAGCAGGAAGATCAAGGCGGTCAGCCAAAGCGGATCGACAAGTGCAGACAGCGGAAACAGCACCGCCGCGGTGAGCCCGAGCAGCTCGTTGGGGACCTTGCCGTCAAGACGCATCATACGGAAGAACTCGAAACAACATAGCCAGCTCATCGCCGCGACGAACAGCGCGGTCGGCAGCGTACCGAGCAGCAGGCACCCGATGAACAGGGCGGCGTAGATCAAACCGAATGCCGTGCGGACAACAAGCCCGTGCAGGCCGGATGTTTGTGACTCGGTATCGGGTGCCGTCTGCTTCCGCGCACCCCTAGAAACGGGTTCCAACAAGATGCTCCTTGAACGACTGCGTCGGGATGGGATCAGCGCTTGGCGCTGAGCCCTCCGAAACGCCGGTCTCGATTTTGGAAGGCCAAGATAGCTCGAATGAGCTCCCAGCGATCGAAATCGGGCCAGTAGGTATCGGTAACGTAGAACTCCGCGTACGCGATCTGCCAAAGCAGATAATTCGAAACGCGGAGCTCACCGGAGGTCCTGACCACGAGCTCGGGATCAGGAAGGCCGGCGGTATAGAGCTGCTCGGACAAGGACGCCTCATCGATGTCCTCGACGTCGAGCGTACCCTCGAGAACGCGCTGTGCGAGTAGCTTGGATGCGCGTACGAGCTCGGCACGGCCGCCGTAGTTCACGGCAAGTGCGAGTACCATGCCGGTATGAGATGCGCACTCCGCAAGACCGTACTCGAAGACCTCGCGCGTGCGCGCCGGAAGGGCGCTGATATCGCCCAGGAAACGTACCTGGACGTTCTCCTGCTTGAGCAGGGGAAGCTCATCGATGAAGGTCTTGGCGAACAGGTGCATGAGGAGGTTGACCTCATGCTGGGGGCGGTTCCAGTTCTCGGTGGAAAACGCATACGCGGACAGGACATCGACCCCGAGTCGGACGCAGGCGGTGATGATCTCGCGAAGCGAGACGATACCGGCCTTATGGCCTTCGGTGCGAGCCATGCCGCGCGCGGTCGCCCATCTGCCGTTGCCGTCCATGATGCAGGAGATATGGCGCGGGATACGCGCCATATCGAGCGAGGAAAGGTCGATGTCCGAAGGGGGATCGAGCAGATACTCCGTCAGCTTTGCCTCATCGTACTGCACGATCAGATCTCCATGACCTCGGCCTCTTTGGCCTTCAGCAGCTCGTCGATCTTGGCGACATAGGCGTCGGTGTGCTTTTGCACCTTGGCCTGCTCGCGACGGACGTCGTCCTCGGTCAGGTCCTCGTCGCGATCGAGCTTGTTGTTGGCGTCGCGGCGGATGTTGCGGATGGCGACTTTGGCGTGCTCGGCGAGCTCACGGCACTCCTTGACGAGCTCGCGACGACGCTCCTCGGTCGGTGCGGGGAACGGCAGGCGCACGACCGTGCCGTCGGAGGAGGGCGTGATGCCGAGATCGGAAGCCGAGATCGCCTTGACGATGGCGTTCACGAGCGCCTTGTCCCACGGCTCGACGAGCAGCATGTGCGCCTCAGGCGTCTTGACGGCGGCGACCTGGGTGATCGGGGTGGCGACGCCGTAGTAATCGACGGTGATATCGGACAGGATGTTGGCATTGGCGCGTCCGGTGCGGACCTTACCGAAGTTGTGCTTCAGGTTCTCGATGGTCTTGTCCATTTGCGTGGTGATGTCCGCCATGGTTAATCCTCCTGTACGACGACGGTTCCAACGGGCTCGCCCTTGAGCGCGCGCTTGATATTGCTCTCGCCCTCGATGTTGAGGACGATGATCGGCATATGGTTGTCCTGGCACAGGGCCGCGGCCGTGGTATCCATGACCTGGAGACCACGGACGAGCACCTCATGGTAGGTGATGCGATCGAAGCGGACGGCATCGTCATGGGCGACGGGATCCTTGTCGTAGATGCCGTCGACCTTGGTCGCCTTGAGCAGGCACTCGGCGCCGATCTCGCAGGCGCGAAGCGCGGCGGCGGTGTCGGTCGTGAAATAGGGGTTGCCCGAGCCGGCGGCGAAGATGACGATATCGCCCTTCTCGAGATGGTTGATGGCGCGACGGCGGATATAGGGCTCGCAGACCTCGTTCATCTGGATGGCGCTCATGACGCGGCAGGGAGCGCCCACGCGCTCGAACGCATCCTGAAGGGCGAGCGCGTTCATGACGGTCGCGAGCATACCCATGTAGTCGGCCTGTGCGCGGTCCATGCCCTTGGCGGAACCGGCAAGACCGCGGAAGATATTGCCGCCGCCGACGACGATGCCGATCTCCACACCGTCATCGTGAAGATGCTTGATCTGCGTGGCGAGACGCTCGGTGACATGCGGATCGATACCGTAGCGACCCTCCCCCATCAAAGCCTCACCCGAAAGCTTGAGGAGCGTGCGCTTATAGAGGTACTCAGACAAGATGTCCTCCTTCGTAGGTCGAATTGCACCTATTCTAGCGTACTTGGGCGATCGTTCCGGTCGACCCATAAAAAAGCAGGCTATAGGTGCACCCCATAGCCTGCTCGAAACCCATCGTAGGATTGCTTAGTTGGCGGCCTCGCCGCTCACGAGACGGTCGAACGCGACGACGCGGACGTTGTCGCCGGTCTCCTTGGAGACCTTCTCGGCGTACTGCTTGATCGTGATGCTGGGGTCCTTGATGAACTCCTGCTCGTTCAGGACGAAGCCCTTGAAGAACTTCTCGAGACGGCCGAGGGCCATCTTCTCCTGAATGGCCTCGGGCTTGCCGGACTCGGCAGCCTGAGCCTTGTAGATGGCGACCTCGTGGTCGATGGTCTCGGCGGGCACGTCCTCGCGCACGGCGCTGATCGGAGCCGTGGCGGCAACCTGCATCGCGACGTCGTGAGCGAAGGTCTTGAAGGCATCGCTCGCGGCGGTCTCGGGCTTGTCGAAGGCGAACTCGACGAGCGCGCCGATCTTGCCGCCCATGTGGATGTAGCTGGCGACGGCGCCGGCGGCGGGCTTGCGGATGGCGAAGCGGGTGAGCTTCATGTTCTCGCCGATGACGTGGATCATCTCGGTGAGGGCGTCGCTCACGGTCTCGCCGTCCATATCGGTGGCGAGCAGCGCATCGACGTCGGCGGGCTCGGTCTCGCAGGCGACCTGGGCGATCTTGGCGACGAAGCCGGTGAACTTGGGGTTGGAGCTGACGAAGTCGGTCTCGCAGGCGACCTCGGCGAGCGCGCCGGCGCAACCGTTCTCGGCGATGTAGGCGGCGACGGCACCCTCGTTGGTGGCGCGACCGGCCTTCTTGGCGGCCTTGGCGATACCGTTCTTGCGGAGGACGTCGACGGCGGCGTCCATATCGCCGTCAGCCTCGACGAGGGCCTTCTTGCACTCCATCATCGGGGAGTCGGTCATCTCGCGGAGCTGCTTGACCATAGCGGCGGTGATCTGAGCCATGTTGGTTCCTTTCGAACTTGATGAACGATCGACAGGTACGAAACGATGTTACTCGGCAGCGGCCTCAGTGGCGGGAGCCTCGGCAGGAGCGGCCATCTCGGCCTCGGAGATCTGCTCCTTACCGGTGCCGGCGAGGCAGGCGTCGGCGAACAGCTCGCACATCAGGGAAACGGCGGAGATAGCGTCGTCGTTGCAGGGGATGCCGTAATCGACATCATCCGGATCGGAGTTGGTGTCGATGAGGGCGACCACGGGGATGTGCAGGCGCTTGGCCTCCTTGATGGCGTTCTCCTCGCGCTTGGTGTCGATGACGAACAGCGCCGCGGGCAGCGACTTCATGTCGCGGGCACCACCGAGGTTGGTCTGGAGCTTGGCGAGCTCCTTGCCGAGCACGGCCTGCTCCTTCTTGCCGCGAAGCGCCATGGAGCCGTCGGCCACCATGCCCTCGAGCTCCTCCATGCGGTTCATGCGGGAACGGATGGTGACGAAGTTGGTGAGCATGCCACCGAGCCAGCGCTGGTTGATGAAGGGCATGCCGGCGCGCTCGGCAGCGGCCTTGACGGCCTCCTGAGCCTGCTTCTTGGTGCCGACGAACAGGACCTTGCCGCCGTGGGCGCAGGTGTTCTTGAGGAAGGTGTAGGCGCGGTCGGCCTCGACGATCGTCTGCTTGAGGTCGAGGATGTAGATGCCGTTGCGCTCACCGAAGATGTAGGGGCGCATCTTGGGGTTCCAGCGACGGGTCTGATGACCGAAGTGGCAGCCGGCCTCGAGCAGGGTACGGATGTTGATCTTGGTAGCCATTGATACCTCCTGTGGTTCGCCTCCGCGCCGGCATCCGACCTCGCCGCCCACCCGACCTCAAGCTACCGATGTGTCGGGCACCACGGCCGGCGAGTAGCCGCGCGTGTGTGATGGAATACGTTGCGAGTAATCGCAACCTGAAGCATGATAGCAGGCTTACGCCTCGAATCCAAGCGTAAATGGGGCCATGTGTGCAGCTTGTGGGCTAAGACGCCACTCCCTACACCGCATCGCCGCGCGGATGGGCCTGCTTGACCGCGCCCTTGAGGCGATCGGGGGTCAGATGCGTGTAGATCTGCGTCGTCGAAAGGCTCACGTGGCCGAGCAACTCCTGGACGCTGCGGAGATCGGCTCCCCCTTCCAAAAGATCGGTGGCGAACGTATGACGCAGGGCATGGGGCGTGATGTCGGCGGGCAATCCGGCGGCTCTCGCATGCCGTGAGAATCGATGCCTGAGCGAATCGGCGCTCATGGGAAGTCCTCGCGCGGAGATAAACACCGCCTGCACGGGCTCTGTGGGAATATCCTTACGACATCCGAGCAGCACCGGGCGTGCTTGCTCGATATAGGCGGTGAGCTTCTCACGCGCCCGTCGATAGAGCGGGACGATGCGCTCCTTCGACCCCTTTCCGAAGAGCGTGAGCGTGCTTTCGGCTAGATCGACACGCGAAAGCGTCAGCGAGGCGATCTCCGAGATGCGCGCGCCCGAGGCGTATAGCGTCTCGAGGAAGGCGGCATCACGAAGCCCGTCAGGCGTCTCCCTGTCGGGAGCCGAGAGCAGCGCGTCGATCTGAGCCGGAGTCAGCACATGCGGCAGGGACTTCGGCAGCTTCGGGCTGACCAGCGCAGCCGCCGGATCAGACGACGTGCGGCACTCGAGCACCAGCCATCGATGGAGCGCGCGAATCGACGAGAGGTGCGCCGCGATCGTCTTGGGAGCATAGCGTGCGAGCTTCAGCTCGGCGAGGTAGCGTCGGATATCGCGTGAGGTGAGCGACTGCAGCTCGAAGCCTACACGCTCCATCCACCTGAGATAGGCGTCGAGATGCGACCCGTACGCCCGCACGGTCTCGGGAGACATGCCGTCGATCGTGCGGATGTATCGGAGAAATTCCTCGATCGCGTCGGCGTCGCCCATCGAAGCGTCCATCACGCACCCCTCGGTGCGAACAGGTCGCGCCGGGTGGCGATATACGCGTCGAGATCGTCTATCGCGCGCACGGCATACCGTGCGTAACGGTCGCGCTTGGAACGCTTGACGCCGTCTTCGAGCGCGGGAACCAAGCCGAAGTTCACGTGCATCGGCTGGTAATCCTGCGTAGCGGGATCGGTGGCATACGCGACGAGCGCTCCGAACGCGCCCGTGCGAGGCAACGCGACCGAGGGAGCACCGGTCAGATCCGCATAGGTGTTCAACGCGGCGAGCAACCCGGAAGCGATCGCCTCGGTATACCCTTCCGTACCGGTGATCTGACCGGCAAGCCGAACATGGGTGCCGGGAATGCAGAAGGTGGCATCAAGGACGTGCGGCGAATCGACGAAAGTGTTGCGATGCATGACGCCGTAGCGGAAGAACTCGGCATGCTCGAGACCCGGGATCATGCGGAACACGCGGCGCTGCTCGGAAAACGTGAGATTCGTTTGGAAGCCGACGAGGTTGTAGGCGCTGCGCTCGGCGTTCTCGGCGCGAAGCTGGACGGCGGCCCACGGGCGACGACCGGTACGCGGATCGATCAGACCGACCGGCTTCATCGCACCGAACCGGATGGCGTCGCGGCCCGTGCGGGCGACCTCCTCGGCAGGCTGGCAGGCGGAGAACAGCTCCTTGCGCTCGAAATCCTTGAGCACGACACGCTCCGCCCCGACGAGCGCGTCGATGAAAGCCTCGTATTCGTCTTTGGACAACGGCGCGTTGAGATAGTCGCCGTCGCCGGATTCCCCGTAGCGTGACTGCGTGAACAGCACGTCCATATCGAGCGTCGAGGCATCGACGATCGGGGCCGCCGCGTCGAAAAACGACAGCGAGGACCCACCGGTCCGTTCGAGCAACGCCCCGGCGAGCGAGGCCGCACAAAGCGGACCTGCAGCGATAACCGCATAGCCCTCGGGAAGCTCGCCCACCTCCTGACGGATCACGCGGATCCGCGGATGGTCGTTCATGCGGGCCTCGACGAGACGTGAGAATTCCACACGATCGACGGCCAGCGCGCCGCCAGCGGGAACGGCGGCCTGTTCGGCGCAGGCGAGCAACACCGATCCCATGCGGCGCAGCTCCTCCTTGAGCAGTCCCGCGGCGGAATCGAAGCGGGTCGACTTGAAGGAATTGGAGCAGACGAGCTCCGCCAAGCCCTCGGTATGATGGGCGGGCGACATCGTCTGCGGTCGCATCTCGTACAGCTCGACGTCCACGCCGCGATCGGCGAGCTGGCATGCGCATTCGCAGCCCGCAAGACCGCCTCCTATGATCTTGACCTGCATAGCGTCCATCGATATGTCCAATCTTCCGCTACGGTGCGGAATCCACGATAGTCGAACGTTCGCGCAAAGAGCGCGCAGTCGGCGCATAGCGGCCATCCGGCAGGCGCTCGATACGCTTGCGCATCTCGAGGGCGCTCACCACCGGAAGGCAATCCATCACGCCTACGGAAAGCATGGCGGCAATCTCGTCCATACGCAAGGGGCTCGCAAAAAGCGCGCGCATAATCTCCGCCTCCTGCCCGACGCCCTCGATCGGACCGGACTCCCCGGCGCGACAGTATCTCAGCGTACCGAAAATGCGCGAGACCGCCACCTCGATGGACTCCTCATCGATCAAGCATCCCGCGCCGGAAGCGATGAGGTGGTTGGTGCCACGCGAGAGCGGCGACATAATCGAGCCGGGCACCGCCAGCACCTCACGATCGAGCGCTACCGCCGCCTCGGCCGTCGAGAACGTTCCAGACGGCAGGTCCGCCTCGGTGATGAACAGCACGCGGGACAACGCCGCTATGACGCGATTGCGCTTAGGGAAGGCATACTTGCGGGGACCGGTCCCCCATCGCTCAATCGATACGATCGCGCCGCCGGCATCGATCGTCCGCTCGATAAGCGGCGCGGCGGAACGCGGATACACGATATCGGCTCCCGTGCCGAGCACGATAACGTGCTTGCCGCCCGCACCGAGCGCGGACCATCCCGCGGCTTGATCGCATCCGCGTGCCCCGCCCGAGACGACCGTGATACCGGACTGCGCAAGCGCCGCGGCGATGATCTGGGCGGTGGCGATTCCATACGGAGTCGCCCTCCTCGAACCGATAACGGCCGCGCATGGGGTCCGCAACACATCAAGATCGCCCCTGACATATATCACCGCAGGCGGAGGCTGAAGCTCCTTGATGCAATCGGGGTATCCTCCGTCGCCCAGACCGATCTCGTGGCGAACATCGCGGTCATTCATCGGTCAGCCTCCCCCGGAACATCGATGCCTCGAGCATATGGCGCTCCAAGATACGCTCGCTCTCCTCGATATCGGCAATGGTTCTCGCTATACGGCAGACTCGGACCATGCCGCGAGCGGTCAGCGAGGAGGTGTGGGCAAGCGTGATCAAGATCCTCTCGGATTTCTCGTCGAGCCCATACGAGCCGATGTCCCCGCTGGTGCGCGACGGCGTATCGGTGTCGCGAAGACCGGACCGCGAGCGGCGCCACACTCGATACGCCCTCCCCCGTTCGACGAGCGCGCCCATGGCGGCTGTGTCCAGCCCCTCATCTCCCCTGACGATCAATTCGGGATCCGGCCGCATCACGTCGATGCAGATGTCGATTCGATCCGCAAGCGGACCCGAGAGTTTGGACCGGTACCGCTCGATCGCCGCGGGCGCGCACGTGCAAACGACCTCGCGATCCCCGAGGTAGCCGCACGGGCACGGATTGCTCGCCGCCAGCAATTGGAAGCGTGCGGGAAACAGGTAGGACCCGTCGGCGCGCACGATGCGGACGCGCCCGGATTCCATGGGTTGCCGTAGGGTCTGTAGAACGTGGGCCGAAAACTCGCCAAGCTCGTCAAGGTGAAGCACCCCTCCATGCGCAAGGCTTATCTCGCCCGGCCTGACGGGTCTTCCGCCGCCGATGAGCCCCGCCGACGATATGCTGTGATGCGGGCATCGAAACGGTCGTTCACCGGCGAGCAGACGATCGATCGGCTCCCCGACGACGGAATGGATGCAGAGCGCCTCCTGTTTCACGGTCTCCTCGAGCGGCGGCAAAATGGTCGTCATGCGTTTGGCGAGCATCGTCTTTCCGGCACCGGGCGTCCCGATCATGAGCATGCCGAGATTGCCCGCCGCCGCGATCACCATGCCCCGTTTCGCCATGTCTTGCCCGAGCACATCCGAGAAGTCCAGGGTCGGAATATCCGAATCGATACGTGCGGGATTACCCCTTACGGCGGAGCACGCGTCGCGCACGCCCAGACGCAACATGCCGATATGATCGAACGCGACATGATCCACGCCCTCCATCGGGACATGGTCGCCTGATCGCGAGGTCACGAGGGTCAGATGGTGATCGCGCGCATACAGCTGGAAGGCGACTTCGCCCTTCACATGGTTCACCGTTCCATCGAGGGCGAGCTCGCCGACGAAGAGGCAGTCGTCGATCCCTTCACATGGGATCTGCCCCGACGCGACGAGTATCGCCACCGCGATGGGGACATCGAAGCCCGAACCGGTCTTCCGCATGTCGCCGGGAGCGAGATTGACGGTGATGTGCTTGCGCGGAATATCGTAACCAGCCGACCGCAGCGCGCAGCGGATTCGTCCACGAGCCTCCATGATGCTCGAGTCGACCATGCCGACGAGCGTGATCCCCGGGATTCCGTCGGACATCGATACCTCGACGGTGACCGGGTGGGCCTCGACACCCTTGAGGCATGCGGCGTGGACGGCGAACACGCGCGATGCCTGGCCGCTCATCGGTCGCCATCCCATTCGAAGGCGGCGTACAGATGCTCGATCTCGGCGCGAAACCCGGGCAACAGCGTAACGGCGATCACGTCGAACCGCATGGATCTCACGGGAAAATGCTCGAGTACATAGCAGGCGGCGATACGGGCATAGCGACGGCGCTTCCGCTCATCGACCGCGAGCTCGGGATAGACGGTATCGCCTGACGCCGAAAGCCGTCTGGTCTTGACCTCGACAAGCACCGTCTCGTCGCTGTCGACATCCACGACGACGAGATCAGCCTCCCCTTCCGGGCACCGATAGCCCTGGCACACGAGTGCATAGCCGCGCTGCTGCAAAAACGACCGCGCGATCGCCTCGCCCAAGCGCCCGAGTTCCTGAGGCGTCAGCGTGGAGAGTAGCGAAGGATCCTCCTGGCAGCTCCGTATGAGCCGCTCATCCCGCTCGCGCCCGCAATCGTTCTTGTGGTCCCCCATATGTGCTCCTTTCCGTCGGATGGAAGGAGTATGGGACCGCCAATCGAACACATATCGAAAAGAGGGCGACCGGGGCGAAACCGAATACCTGAGGAACCCGACACCGCCACGACACGCCAGCTCGCAAAACGCTCAGGGGTATCGTCCTTGCACGCTCGAAGGAAACGCGACTAAAACAGGCGAGCGGTCTCCAGGAAATTACCGCAGAAACTCACGCGATGGATCGGGCTCAACCCAAGATCCTTGATCGCCTGGATGTGCTCGGCGGACGCGTATCCTTTGGACTGAGCGAGATGATAGCCGGGATATTCGGTGTCGAGCTCCACCATCATGTCGTCACGCGTGACCTTCGCGACGATGGAGGCGGCGGCGATGCAGGCGATCTGGGCATCGCCGTGCACGACCGAAACCTCGCGCGGATGAGCTCCAAGCGGGTTGCCATCCATCAGGACGCAATCGGGATCGAGCCCGGTGTCCTCGATTGCGCCGGCAACCGCCACACGAAGCGAGCGGGCCATGCCCCAGCTGTCGATATCGGCGGGTGAGACATGGCAAATGCCGATCGCGGTCGCGGTCTCGGCGATGCGCACCGCAAGCGCTTCGCGACGGGCCGGTGTAAGCTGCTTCGAGTCGTTGAGGCCCCAGATTCTCGGCTCAAACGGCAGGCAGGCGGCGCAAACGGTCAGAGGCCCCGCAACCGACCCGCGACCGACCTCGTCGACGCCGATGACGACGCCCTCGCCTCCCAGCGACCGCATGCGATCGTACATGGCGTCGACGCGCTGGCGCTCGGCCGATTCGCGCTCGAGCCGTTTGCGAGCCCTGTCGCACGCCTTTTGGACCTGCACACGTGGGTCGTCCCGATAGCGTTCGATGAGACGTTCGATTTCCTCGAACGAAGCGCTCGCCAGCTCGGCCGCCACATGGGTTGCCGACTGCGAACTCGTCATATTCGCCATGCGATCACCTCAATCCAAAACGAAGGGCCACCCAATCGGGCGGCCCTTCGAAGATACCATGATGTATCGGGTGCCTTAGCGCTTCTCGGGGATGCGGGCGGCCTTGCCGATCTTGTCGCGCAGGTAGTAGAGCTTGGCGCGACGGACACGACCGTGACGGACGACCTCGAGCTTGGCGATCTTGGGGCTGTGCAGCGGGAAGGTACGCTCGACGCCGATGCCGAAGGAAAGCTTGCGGACGGTGAAGGTCTCACGGGAGGAGCCACCGCTCATGCGGATGACGTCGCCCTGGAAGACCTGGATGCGCTCGCGGTCACCCTCCTTGATGCGGTAGTGCACCTTGACGTTGTCGCCGACGCGGACCTGCGGGATGTCCTCGCGCATGTCCTGGCGCTCGATAGCGCGGATGTAATCCATGGTTCGATCCTAACTCTTACCAGAGGTGCCGCGATCTGACGACACATGGGTTGAACAAACGTGATTATTATACGCAAGCGTTTCGGGAACGCAAGCACGAAATCGCACCTACGCTACTTCTTTGCAAGCGCCCCCATATCGGCGATATCGGTGAAGACCGACTCGAAACGGTTGAGCAGCTTGAGGCGGTTCTCACGTACGCCAGGATCATCGTCCATGACCATGACATCGTCGAAGAAGCGGTCGATCGGAGCACGCAGGGAGGCAAGCGCGGAGATCACCGCGGCGAAGTCCTTGGCGGCAAGTGCCGAGGCGGTCTGCTCGCGCGCGGCGTCGGTAGCCTGGAGCAACTCGAGCTCGGCGGTCTCCAAGGAAGATTCGTCGACCTCGCAGCCAAGGGAGCCGTCGGCAAGATGGCTCGCACGCGCGAACGCGGTCGCGAGGTTCTCGAAAGTCTCGGGATCGTTGCCGCGAGCGTCCTGCAGCGCGTGCGCGAGCGCGAAGTAATCGACAGGCGAAGAGACGGAACCGGCGGACACCGCCGCGACCGTATCGGCGGGAATATGCTCGTCACGTGCCATCTGCTCCATGCGTCCCTTGATGAAGCCGCACACGGCGGCGGCAGTGGCGCCAAGGTCGAACTCGATACCCTGTTCGGCGTAGTTTGCGAGCGCGGCATCGACAAGCTCCTCGTAGCCGCACTGTAGACGCTGACGAAGGATGTTCAGGATGCCGATCGCGCTGCGACGCAGGGCGAAGGGATCTTTGGAGCCGGTCGGAGGCTCCCCGATGGCGAACATGCCGGCGACGGTGTCGAGCTTATCGGCAACGGCCACGATGCAACCGGCGATACCCTCGGGCAGCTCATCGCCTGCGAAGCGCGGACGATAGTGGTCGCGGATGGCGTCGGCGACCTCGTCGCTCTCCCCTGCCGCCTTGGCGTAGTACCCGCCCATGACACCCTGCTGGCTCGTGAACTCGACGACCGCTGAGCTCACGAGATCCGCCTTGGCGAGATGCGCGGCGCGCTGAGCGTCGGAAGCGGCATGGGCACCGATATGGGCGGCGTTCGCGATGGCAAGCGCGAGGTCCTCCATGCGCTCGGACTTTTGCAGCACGCTGCCGAGCTTTTCCTGGAAGGCGACGGAGGCGAGACGCGAACGGAACTCCTCGAGCGGGACCTTGAGGTCCTCATCGTAGAAGAACTTGGCGTCGTAGAGACGGGCGCGGACCACGCGCTCGTTGCCGTCGATGATGGTCGCGGCGTTCTCGGGACGGCCGTTGCCGACCACGACGAACTCGCGCGTCAGCTCGCCCTGCGCGTCGTAGATGGGAAAATACCGCTGGTTGGAGAGCATGGACTCGCAGATGATCTCGTGCGGGACATGCAGGAACTCCTCATCGAACACGCCCACGAGAACAGTCGGCCATTCGCAGAGGTTCACGACCTCGTCGAGGACCTTCTTGGGCGTATCCACATGGGCGCCATCGCGCTCGGCCTCGATCTTTGCGATACCGTCGGCGATGACCTGACGACGGCGCTCCTCGGAAAGGACGCCCGCCTGCTCGAGTACCTGCTCGTACACCGCGGGCTCGCTGACGACGTGCTCACCCGGGCCCAAGACGCGGTGCCCGCGCGTGGTGTTACCGGAGACGACATCGGCATAGCTCACGGGGATGACCTCGCTGCCCAGCAGTGCGCAGATCCAACGGATCGGACGCACGAACGTCTCGTGGGTCGACCCCCAGCGCTGGCTGCGATAGTTGGGCCACTCGAGGTTCGCGATCACGTCTTCGAACAGTCGGGACAGAAGCGGCATGGCGGGAGCGGCCGGGATGTCCTTCTCGACGAACACGTACTCACGCCCGTCGGTGTCGACCCGACGGATGAGCTCGGTCGCCGCGATGCCGCATTTGCGCGCAAAGCCCTCGGCGGCTTTGGTGGGATTGCCGTCGGCATCGAAGGCGATCTGCGCGGCGGGGCCGCGCTTGACCTCGTGGACGGCCTCGGTCTCGGTCGCCACGGTCGACAGGGCGGCCAGACGACGCGGCGTGGAGACGACACGGACCTCGCCATGGGCGAGGCCGGCGGCGTCGAGGCCGTCGGAAATCAGCTTGGGCAGCTGCTTGACCGCATTCATGAGCGGGGCGGAGGGCATCTCCTCCACGCCGATCTCGAACAGAACGTCTCGGGTCTCGGCCATCTTAGGCAACCTCCCCTTCCGTTTGCTGGGTCGCCGCGACCTCGGCCATGTAGGCCTCGCAGCAGGCCTTGGCGACGGTGCGGACGCGTAGGATGTAGTTGGCGCGCTCGACGGCGGAAAGGGCTCCGCGGGCGTCGAGGATATTGAACGCGTGGCTGCACTTCATGACGCAGTCATAGGCAGGCAGCGGCAAGTTGGCATCGAGACAGGAATGGCACTCGCGCTCGTAGTCGTCGAACTTGGCGCGCATCATCTCGACGTCGGCGACCTCGAAGTTGTACGCGGAGAATTCGCGCTCGTTCTCGAGGAACACATCGCCGTAGGTCATGGGCGTGCCGTCGGGCAGATAGCTCCACACCAGATCGTAGACGGACGTGACGTTCTGCACGTACATGGCGAGACGCTCGAGGCCGTAGGTGATCTCGACGGGAACGGGATCGACCTCGATACCACCAACCTGCTGGAAATAGGTGAACTGCGTGACCTCCATGCCGTTCAGCCACACCTCCCAGCCAAGGCCCCAGGCGCCGAGCGTCGGACTCTCCCAGTCGTCCTCGACGAAACGCACGTCGTGGTCGGCGGGATCGATACCGATGGCCTTCAGCGAATCGAGGTACAGCTCCTGCGAGTTCGCGGGACTGGGCTTGATGAGCACCTGGAACTGGTAGTAGTGCTGCATGCGGTTGGGGTTCTCGCCGTAACGGCCGTCGGCCGGACGGCGGCAGGGCTGGGCGTAGCACGTGCGCCACGATGCGGGGCCGAGCGAGCGCAGGGTGGTCGCGGTATGGAAGGTACCGGCGCCGACCTCGGAATCGTACGGCTGCATGATAACGCAACCCTGACTTCCCCAATACTGCTGGAGACGCAAGATGATCTCCTGGAAGGTGAGCTGTGAGCTGTCTTTGCCCATGGTATCCCCTCGACTCGAATGTTCAACAGACGTAATGATAGCCCAAGTGGGCGGTATGTCCGGCGAAAGCGTGCGGTTACAGCGTTCCGAAACGATGCAGGGGCCAATAGCGCAGCACAACCACGCCGATGACGTCGTCGACCTCGACCGCACCGAAATACCGGGAGTCGGCGGAATTCTCGCGATTGTCGCCCATCACCCAGATGCACCCCTCAGGAACGGTGTAGGGGTAGCGGATGATGACGCCCGGCGCTTGGCTCGCCAGCGGCTGGCTCTGGCCGATCGCATACGGCTCATCGAGCGCCTGCCCGTCGACCAGCACGCGCCCGCCGACCATCTCGACCGTCTGACCGGCGGTGGCGATGACGCGCTTGACGAGCACGTCGTGGTCGGAGGAGCCGTCGGGGTTGCGGAACACGATGATATCTCCCGCCTGCGGGGACATACCGAGGTTCGTCGTCACCTTCTGCGCGAAGACCTGGTCGCCGATCTCGATGGTATCCTCCATGGAGCCCGTCGGCACGACGTACGGCTCGATGATGAAGGTACGCACGACGAGCATGAGGCCGCACGCGATGGCCACGATCACCAGCCATTCGACGAGGCTGCGGAAAAAGGTATCGGTATGCGGGGTCACCTTGGCTCCTCTACTCGGTCTCACTCGTCTGCCGCCCATGATAACGCTCGATGAGGGTTCGGGCGCGATCGCGCTCCTCGGGCGTGAGGCTGGCCGCATCGATCAGGTCGGGACGCCAACGGCACGTGCGCTCGATCGCGTCGGCGCGACGGTAGGCGTCGACTTTGGCATGATCGCCCGACAACAGGATATCGGGCACCGCCATATCGCGGAAGACCGCGGGCCTCGTGTACTGCGCGTACTCGAGCAGGCCACCGTCATCCTCGGTCGAAAACGACTCGTCGCGATTGGACATCTCGTCACCGAGCGCTCCGGGAAGCAGGCGTATCACGGCGTCCGCGACCACCATGGCGGGCAGCTCGCCGCCGGTCAGCACGTAATCCCCGATCGAGATCCGCTCGTCGGCGAATGCGTACGCGCGCTCGTCCATCCCCTCGTAGCGCCCGCAGACCAGAAGGATGCGCTCATAGGTGGCGAGACGTTCAGCCGTCGCCTGGCAAAAGGGGGAGCCGCACGGCGTGAAGAAGACGACATGGGGCCGCGGGCCCTCGGCGGCGATCGCCTCGATGGCCTCGGCGAGCGGCTCCACCTTCATAAGCATGCCCTGGCCCCCACCGTAAGGCTCGTCGTCGACCGTACGGTGACGGTCATGCGTCCAGTCGCGCAGATCGTGCGCGTGGAATTCGAACAGGCCGGCACGGCGTGCGCGACCCAGGATCGAGGTGGACATCACCGGCTCGAACATCTCGGGAAAAACGGAGACCGCATCGATGATCATCGGACCGCACCTTCCGACGGGGCCCCGTCGATCAGGCCGTCCATGATGCGGACCTCGATGGTGCCGGAATCGGGCAGCGAGCGCACGACATCGGCGATGACGGGGATGAGCACCTCGCCATACGAGGAGCCGGAGACGACCCAGACGTTGTTCGCCGGCGTCTCCATCACCTCCTCGATCGTGCCCAGATCGCCGTAGCGCTCATCGTGGACCCCGCGGCCGATCAAGTCAGCGAACGGAACCTCGAACGCATCGAGGACGACGTCGTCGGCACGCGCCAGCACATGGCAGCCGACGATGGCCTGCGCGTCGTCGATGGAGGCGATGCCGGAAAACGTCGCACGGGACGCGACCTCGTTCACGGACGTCACCGTGCAAAAGCGATCACGCGTAAGCGACGGTGGCGTAAGCGCCACGGTCATGCCGACGCGCAACAGAAAGGGAAGCCCCCGCAGCGGAACCACGGAGACCTCCCCTTTCGAACCATGTGGAGCGCCCACTCGGGCGATGTTCCTGTAGGCTATCGTCAACAGACTATCCTAAAACCTCGACTTCGACCGACGTACCCAACCGCGCGGCAAGAGCACGCGAAAGGGTGCGGATCGCTTTGATGGTGCGACCATGGCGACCGATCACCTTGGCCACGTCATCGTCTGCGACGGAAACCTCGATCGTGGAGGACAGATCGCCGTCGATAACTTCGAGACTGACGGAATCGACGTCGTCGACGATGCTCACGACGAGGTATTCGACGAGATCGGCGATGCGGTCCGAAACCATCTCCTCATCGGAAGCATACTCGGTCACGGCATCGACCTGCTCGTTTTGAACCGCGGACAAGACTACTCCTCGGAACCCTCGGCCTCAGCGGCAGCCTCGGCAGCACGCTTGGCCTCCTCGGCCTCACGGGCGAGCTGCTTCTTGGACTTCTTCTGCTCGGTCGCAGCCTTGGGACCGGCCTCGGCGGCACGGACGAGCGCAGCTACGGAATCGGTGAGCTGGGCGCCCTTGGACTGCCAATCGGCGATCTTCTCGAGGTCGAGGTCGATGACCTTGGGGTTGGTCAGCGGATTGTAGCGGCCGACCTCCTCGATGAAGCGACCGTCGCGAGGCGAACGGGAATCGGCGACGACAACACGGTAGTACGGACGCTTGTGCGAACCGTGACGAGCGAGGCGGATCTTAACTGCCAATGAAAACTCCTCCAACCAAGCAGCATGATGCTGCGACGTTAAAACAAACGGTTTGTAATGATACGCCAACGGCGTGAGCAGGTGAAGCCCGTGAGAGTAACTTCTTCGGAATTGCCGCAGGCACGTTCATATTTTGACCACTTATCGCCTAAATGCAAGCCCTTCACAAAAACGATGAGCGACCAGTACGATGCGGCTCATTCGGTCGGCTTTCCCTGACCGGGAAACTTATCGCGCCGTATGAGGTCCCCCTCGAACCGTGCGGCACGGCCGAATCCGACCGATCCGGAACCGAAACGCTCGCGGACGCGATCCATCGCCACCGAAAGGTTCCTCCGTTCGCTCGCCTGCACACCGCGCTCATCGACCTCGCAGAACAGATCGGTCTGCACGCCACCCGAGATATCGAAATCGCTCATGCCGATGCCGGCGAGCCGAATATGCATACCGGGCGACCAAATGCCTCGCACGAGGTCGATGGCGATCGGGACGAACACGTTCTCGTCGTCGGTCGGATGCGCGAGCTTGCGCTGGATCGTCCTGCCCGAGCCATATGAGAACTTGAGCTTGACGGTGACGGTCCACCCGGCAAGGCCGCGTCTGCGAAGCCGTTGGCCCACCGACTCCCCCAAAAGAGAGAGGGCAGCCTCCACATCCGCACGGTCGGTGAGGTCGCGCGCGAAGGTCCGCTCGTTGCTCACCGACTTGACATCGTCGGCCTCGTCGATCGCGCTCACGCGGCTGACCTCGCGTCCCGCCGCGCGCAAGCGCATCGCCTCGGCATTGGCACCGAAGATGCGGCGCAATACGAGCGGGTCGGCGCTCGCGAGTTCGCCCAAGGTGTGGATACGAGCCTTCACCAGCACCGTTTCGGCGGATTTTCCGATACCGCTCATGGCGCGCACCGGCAACGGCGCGAGAAACGCTCGCTCCGTTCCGGGAACGACGACGGTGAGCCCACGGGGTTTATCGCGTTCGCTGGCGATCTTGGCGATGGTCTTGTTGACACCCAGCCCGATGGAACAGGTGATGCCGAGTTTGCTCACCGCCTCCGAGATGCGCCGGCAGATGACGATGGGATTTTCGGAGGAGAAGCGACCGGGCGTGACATCAAAGAAGGCCTCGTCGATGGAAACGCGGTCCACGAAGGGGGTTTCTCGTTCCAAGATGGCCATGACCTGCGCGCTCATCTCGCGATAGCGGTCGAAGTGGCCGTGCGTCCAAATGGCCTGCGGGCACAGACGCCGCGCCTGGGCGGATGGCATCGCCGAGCGGACACCGAACGTCCTTGCCTCATACGATGCCGTCGAGACGACGCCGCGCTTATCCGGATCGCCGCCCACGATCACCGGCTTGCCGCGCCAAGCGGGATGGTCCAGCTGCTCCACGCTGGCAAAAAACGCATCGAGGTCGAGAAGACCGACCGCAGGACCGTCCCACGAACCGATCAAGGCCTCGGCGAACGCCTGGGCATCGTATGTCGCATCCGTATCCATGGACAAAGTATAACGCGCCGCACCGACCTGGATGGTCGGTGCGGCGCGTCACATGGCGTATTGCGCAGGGAGGCTAGTCGAGCACGACGTCGAGCACCGGAGCGTCGCCCCAGAGCTTTTCCAGGCGGTAGTAGTCGCGCGCCTCGGGCGTGAAAACATGGACGAGCACCGAACCGTAGTCCATGAGGATCCAGGTACCCTCGTCGCGCCCCTCGATCGCCAGCGGATGCTCGTGACAGGCCTTGGCGACCTTCTCCTCGACCTCGTCGATGACGGCATCGGCGAGCCTGCGGTTCGAACCGGTCGCGATCACGAAGTAGTCGCAGACGTCGGAAAGCTCCGTGAGATCGAGGACGACGACATCCTCGGCCTTTTTGTCATATGCCGCCTGTGCTGCCACGCGGGCGACCTCGCGGGCCTCCACGCCCGCGGAAGACACGCTCGCCGCGCTGCGATCGGCATCGCTCTCAAAAGCGGAGGTCTCGTCGTACAGGGTGGAATCGGTCATCGTGTCAGTCATACCGTACCTTTCCGGTGCGCCAAGCTCAGCGCATAGTGATTATAGATATCGATCGCCGTGGGATACAGATAGCGGCCCGTGGAGATCACATAGGAGATGCCCTGCGAGAAGCAGGAGAAGAACAGATGCTCGAGGTCGACCTTCCCGACCAGGGCGCGTAGCTCGTCCGCATAGGCGCCATGGCGCATGGGCTCGATCGCATCGGCGACGAACACGACCATATCGAGATCGGTCATGTCCACGGCGCCCGCCGTATGGCGCGCCACGGCCTGAAAGACACAGGACGGCAGCTCGCCGAACAGCTGCGGGAGCTCGACGGCGGCAACGGGGCCGTGAAGCAGCGCGATGGCATCGGACGGCGAACCGGCGACGGAGACGTTGTACTGCACCGCCCGCGCTAGGAGCTCCTCGTGCGTCAGCACCTTGTCCCAATCGTGGATAAGGCCTGCCGCCTCAGCCAAAAACGGATCGACGCCGTAGGTCGAGGCGAGCTCGGACGCCGTACGGGCGACACCGAGCGAGTGGTTCAGACGATGGCTGTCATCGGCCATGCGGACGTTCAGCATGTCGCGCATGCGCGCGAGGTAGGCGCGTGTATCGGCGATATCGTAGGTATGATCCATGTCCATCCCCTCCTCACCTAATGGACGGTCGCCGCGTCGACGCGCTCGACGACCCGCTTATTATACAGGCCGTTCTTTCGAATGTATCCGATGACGGATTCGGACGTCAGATACCGGACGCTTTTCGCACGGCTCACGCGCTCGCGGATGTTGGTCGAGCTGATCGCGAGGGCGGGGATCTCGATGTAGCGCACATCGAAGGGCACGCCCGATGCGGCGACGCGCTGACGCGCCTGATCGATATCGTAGCCGGGACGCGTCGCGGCGATGAAGGTGGCGAGCTCGGCCATGGCGGCGGCGTCGTGCCAGGTCACCAGATCGAGGATCGCATCGGCTCCGGTGATGAAGAACAGCTTCACGTTGTCCGGATAGTTCCGCCGAAGCGCACGGAGCGTGTCGATCGTATAGGTGATCCCGTCGCGGTCGATCTCGAAGCGGCTGGCATCGAACGCGGGGTTCGCGGCGGTCGCGAGCACGGTCATCGCATAGCGATCCTCGGCGTCGCTCACCTCCTGATCCTGCTTGAACGCGGGCTGACCGGCAGGCATGAACAGCACGAGGTCGAGCTGGAGCGCCTCGCGGGCCTGCTCGGCGGTGACGAGATGCCCGTAGTGTATGGGATCGAAGGTGCCGCCCATGATGCCCAAACGATACTCACGGGAGGGATCAGCCCCGAGTTCGGGCAGGCCGGTGGGATGCGTGTGCATCGTCACGCCTCCTCATCCTCGATGGGCAGGTCCTCTTCGTATCCGTACTCCTCGGCGCCCTCGTAGGCGAAGGAGTATCCGGCGATGCGGACCTCATCGCCCGCCACGCAGCCGGCCTCCTCGAGCGCGGCGTCCACGCCGATCTTGCCGAGCGCGCGTTGGAAGTAGATGACCGCTTCCTCGTTTTCCCAATCGGTCTTCACGCACAGGCGCTCCACGCCTCGCCCGATGACGCGCCAGATGCCGGTGCTCTCGCACACGACCGTGAAGGCGCGGTCGCGTTCACGGCGACGGCGCTCCCACTGCTCGTCGTACAGATCGCTCGGCTCCTGGTCCTCGGCGAGCTCGCGACGAAGCTCGGCGACGCGCTTGCCGCAGGCGAGCATGAGCGTCTGCATGCCGGCACCCGTAAGGGCCGAGACGGCGAAGAACTCATGACCGTCGGCGATCGCGACCTCCTTGAGCGCCGCGACGCGCTCGGTCATACCGCTGACGTCGCACTTGTTGGCGACCACGATCTGCGGGCGGTCGGCGAGCTCGCTCGCGTAGGCTGCGAGCTCCTGGTTGATGATGCGGTAGTCCTCGATGGGGTCGCGCCCCTCGAATCCGCCGGTGATGTCGACGACATGCATGATGAGCGCGGTGCGCTCGATATGGCGGAGGAACTGGTGGCCCAAACCGCGACCGGAGCTCGCACCCTCGATCAGACCGGGAACATCGGCGACCACGTAGGAATAGTCCCCCGCGCGCACCATGCCCAGATTGGGCACGAGTGTGGTGAAGGGGTAATCGGCGATCTTGGGTCTGGCGGCGCTCATGCGCGCGATCAGGGAGGACTTGCCCACACTGGGCATGCCCACGAGCGCGGCATCGGCCATGAGCTTCATCTCAAGCTCGATCCAGTGCTCCTCGGCGGGCTCACCCTTCTCGGCGAACGCCGGAGCGCGACGGGTCGGCGTGACGAAGTGCGTGTTGCCGCGGCCGCCCGTACCGCCGGGGGCGACGATCACGCGCTCTCCGTCATGGGTGAGGTCGGCGATCTCGTAGGCGACCTCTTGCGTGTCGGGATCAAGCTCGCGGACGACGGTCCCCATGGGGACCTTGAGGATCAGATCCTCGCCTGACTTGCCATCGCGACGGGAGCCCTGGCCGTGCGTGCCGCGCTCAGCGCGGAAATGATGCTTGAAGCGGTAGTCGATCAAGGACGAGAGCTGGGAGGACGCCTGGATGACGACGTTGCCGCCGCGCCCGCCGTCTCCCCCGTCGGGGCCTCCTTTGGGCACATAGGCCTCACGCCGAAAGGACATGCAGCCTGCGCCGCCGTCGCCGCCCTTCACGTTGATGCGGCAGATATCGGTGAACTGGGACATCGTACTCCTCGAGATGGTCCGAGAACGGTTCGGGGTTCATTGTAGACGGTTTGCCGATGGCAAAAAAGAGACCCTTGGAGCAGCTCCAAGGGTCTCGATGATGCTTGGAATGAAGAGCGTCGACTAGGCCTCGACGGCAGGGCGCACGTTCACGCGATGCTTGATGCCGCGGGTGTACTCGACGGTGCCGTCGACGAGCGCGAACAGGGTGTCATCCTTGCCACGGCCGACGTTGGCGCCGGGGTGGATGTGGGTGCCGCGCTGACGGACGAGGATGGTGCCGCACTTCACGGTCTGGCCGGCGAAGCGCTTGCAGCCGAGACGCTGACCGCGCGAGTCGCGGCCGTTACGGGAGGAGCCGAGACCTTTTTTGTGTGCCATGGTGTTTCCTTCTTTCTACAGTTCTCGGTGCGGGTTACTCAGCCGCGGGAGCCTCGGCCTCGGCCGTGCTCTTCTTGGCACGGGACGTAGCCTGGACCTTCGTGATCTTCAGACGGGTCAGCTGCTGGCGGTGGCCCTGGAGACGACGATAGCGCTTACGCTTGTGGAACTTGAAGACGAGCTGCTTCTTGCCCTTGAACTGCTCGACGATCTCAGCAGTGACCTTAGCCTTCGCAAGCTTGGCAGGATCGGTGATGATCTTCTTGCCGTCGTTCAGGAAGATGACGGGAAGCTCGACCTTGTCGCCGACCTCGCCCTCGATCTTCTCGACGTTCAGAACATCATCGGTGGCGACCTTATACTGCTTGCCGCCGGTTGTAACGATTGCGTACATTGTTTTGCCCTTCATGCATCAGTTAGTGCAACAGCCGAATACTCTATCAGGTGGTTTTGCGTGCGTCAACAGAGCAAACCTGCATTTGCCCTGCTAATTCACAAGGACGGCACAGACGAGACGGAAATGGGAGCAGATGGTGTCTCGCCAGCGCGCAAAGGACTCAAGAGGGATCCGTCAGCATCCTCCACGTACTGGGCAGTCCGGCATACAGCATAGCGCTTTATGCTCGAAAGGTCCTGGATTCCCGTCGAAACGATAGGACCTTCACGAACCTCATCGCACCCGAGCGCGCCGGCGAGGACGCGATCGAAGGCGACGACGAAGATCTCGGGCCGAAGCGATCCGTCGTTTCCGATCCTCGTATCGAGGTCGAGCACGATGCGCCCGGCCGTGCATTCGACGATGGATACCTCGACGAGCGTGGCCGAAAGGTCGAGTACCTTCGACTTCTTACCGCGCAGGTACGGGATGCTCCCCATGGCGACGACGCGGTCGAGCGCATCCGCGACGACCGTATCCTCACAGGTGAGGCCATCGCGCATCGTCATGACGACGCGATAGACCGCCCGTGTGATGGCGGCGGTCAGCGCAGGGGTGCGCATGTCCACGTAGCACACGTTCGTCGGAGCGAGATCGCACGGCGCGGCGGCCTTGAGTCGCGCCAAGGCCTCCGCGGGCGGCACATAGGAGGTCAGAACGAGATCGAACAGCTCCTCGTCGGACGACGTGCCCACGGGAAGCGCGGAGGTGAAGGCGACGCGCATATGAGGCGAGAAGCCCTGCGTGACCGCGAAGGGCAGCTGCGCGCGACGCACGATGCGCTCGATGGTGTGCAGCACCTCGAGATGGCCGAGGTATGCCAGCCTCCCCTGCTTGACATAGGCGCACCTCAGCTTATAGAGGCCGCCGGCCTGGGTATCGCTCACGACCGATCACCTACCAAAACGTTATCGACGCCGAGCGTCGGGCAGATCCCGCACCCGGTGCAGGACGTCCGCGTGCAGTCGGGCGTGGTTTGGGCGTTCAGGGCACGGCGGTACTCGCGCTCGAAAAAGCCGCGGCTCGCGCCGGTGCTGACGTGCTCCCACGGCAAGCGGGCGTCGACGGCATACGGGGCATGCGCGACGGCGCGCAGGTCCATCGACGCCTCCTCGGCCGCCTGCTCCCAGCGCTCGAGCGAGAACTGCTCGGTCCAGGCATCGAAGCGCGCACCGCGCCTCCAAGCGCCCTCCACGATGGCGGCGACATCGCGACCGCCGCGGGAGAGCACGGCCTCGATCAAGGAGGTGTCGGCGTCATGATAGTGGACGCGGACCGCGCGGTTGCGCACGCTGTGGATCAACAGCTGCTGGCGCCGCTTGACCTCGGCATCGTCGAGCTGGGCGCACCACTGGAACGGCGTGGATGCCTTGGGGATGAACACCGAGCAGGAGACGGAGACCGAAACCCCGCCGCGCTGCGCCGGCGGGACCACCTCGCGCGCGATCTCGTAGGTACGGTCGGCAAGCTGCGCGATGGCGACGATGTCGTCATCGGTCTCTCCGGGAAGCCCCATCATGAAGTACAGCTTGACGCGACGCCATCCGGCCTCGAAGCCGGCACGGGTGGCACGCTCCAAGTCCTCCTCCGTCACGTTCTTGTTGATCACATCGCGCAAACGCTGGCTGCCTGCCTCCGGCGCGAAGGTGAGACCACCCTTCTTCTCCCCCGCCACGCTGGCGGCCATGTCGACCCCGAACGAATCGAGTCGCTGGGAGGGGATCGACACGCGCGTACCGGTATCGGCAAGTCGGGTGTTGAGACGGTTGAGCATCTCGCGACAGCAGGAATGATCGGTGGTGGAAAGCGAGGTCAGCGAGACCTCGTCGTAGCCGGTCTTCTCCAGGCCGCGGACGACGGCGGACACGATCTGGTCGGGCGTGCGCTCGCGGACCGGGCGGTAGGTCATGCCGGCCTGACAGAAGCGGCAGCCGCGTGCGCAGCCGCGTAGCACCTCGATCGAGAGGCGATCATGGACGAGCTGAGCGAAGGGGACGACCGACTGGGGAACCGGGTCGGTCGCGGCGAAATCGGCGACGACGCGCTTATAGATGGTCGCAGGCACATCCTCGCCGTCGGCGGGAACGGCATAGCCGTGCTCGGTACAGGGCCCCTCGTAGCTCTCGGTATACAGGCTCGGAACATAGGTGCCGGGAATCCGCGCGAGCTCACGCAGGATCTCCGCGCGCGTGGCACCCCCATCGCGAAGGCGCTCGTGGGCGCGGCAGACCTCGACGATATGCTCCTCGCCCTCGCCGATGAGGAACGCGTCGATGAAGGGCGCGAGGGGCTCGGGATTGTAGACGGAAGGACCGCCCGCGATGATGAGCGGGTCGCCGTCGTCGCGGTCGCGCGAATGCAGCGGGATGCCAGCCAGATCGAGGGTTTCGAGCACGTTCGTGGCAGCCATCTCGTGCGGGATATGGATGCCGACCACATCGAACGAGGCGACAGGGGCGGCGCCCTCCAAGGAGAGCAGCGGGACGCCGGCTTCACGCATGAGGTCGGCCATATCGACCCAGGGGACGTAGCCGCGCTCGCAGGAGATGCCCTCCTGCGCGTTCAAGGTCGCGTAGAGGATGGCGATGCCCTGGTTGGGCAGGCCCACCTCGTAGACATCGGGATAGATCAGACAAGCCCGATAGGCGGCCTCCGGCGAGCTCAGCGTGCCCCACTCATGATCGATATAGCGGCTCGGCTTCTCGACCCGGGGCAGCAGCGGCTCGAGGTCGCCGAAACGGTTCTCGTAAGGTACGCGCACGATCACACCGCCTGCACGTCATCGACGACGATATCGGCGCGGCCCATGAAGCCGCTGGCGACGCGGCGGCACCGGTCGGCGACGGAGAGCACCATGTCATTCGCACGCGAGTAATCGATGTCGCGTTCATAGGCGAACATGAGGGCGCGTCCCATGCCGAACGTGCCGCCCGCGGCGACGAGCGCTTTGACGGCGAATCCAAGGCGGGGCGCAGCCTGGGTGGCGGCACGCGCCGCGGCACGCAAGGCAAGACCTCCAGCGAGAACCGCCGCGATCTCGTACCCGCGCTCCATACGGAGGGGCTTGCCGAACACCGCGGCAAGATCGAGCAACATGCCGATCTGCGCGAGCGCCATGACGGGATAGTCAGCACCCGGAATGAACACGAGCGCACCGGTGGCCATGTTCGCCATCGCGCACGAGGTGATGATGCGATTGGCCGCGGCGATGCGCATGAACGGGAAATTCGAGGCGAACGCCGTCTGCTTCTCGGTGCGTTCGAGGATCCAGCGTGCAAGGGTCTCGAGCAGGTAGGTCTTATCCGTGGACGAGATAAGGCCCAGCATGGGTGTGTCCTTCGTGATGAACGGAGCCTCCACGCTCGACTCGCACAGCACGACCGTCGGCGTGCCCGTCACGATGATGCGCTGGACGGCTTCCTGCAACTGCTCGGAGCCGCACGTGACAACGATGGCAACATCCGTATCGGACTTGACCTCGACATCGTCGGAGAGGCGTGCGACCCGCACGAGCGCGGACGTCGTCTGTGGAACGAAGCCCTCCTTCACACAGTCGACGAGCGCTGGCGTGGCGGTCGCGTCGACGAACACGGCGACGCGGACCGGTTCGTCGGCGTCACGCAGCGTCGAGACGCCCATCTTGAGCGCATCGGCGATGCGCTGGTACGGAATATGCATGGAAACCTCCTTGAAGCTAAATCTATGCGGCCTTGTTCCTCAGACGCCAGATCGACTGGACGATGCCGACGTTCGCCATCTGCATGAGCATGGAACTCGATCCGAAGCTGATGAACGGCAGCGGAATGCCGGTGATGGGCATGAGGCCGATGCACATGCCGACGTTCTCGAGGAGCTGGAACATCCAAATACCGACGATGCCGACGGCGACGAGTTTGAGGTAGAGCGAAGAGGCGCGAAACGCGATGCGAATCGTCGAGAAGATGAGCAACGCGAACAGGGAAAGCAGGATCAGCGCCCCGATGAAGCCGAACTCCTCGCACAGCAACGCGAAGACGAAGTCGGTGTGCGCCTCGGGCAAAAACCCCTCGCCCGCTTGCGATGCCGCTCCGATCCCCTTGCCGAAGAATCCGCCCGAACCCACGGCGATCAACGATTGCATGAGGTTGTAGCCCGATCCGGTCGTATCAGCCGTCGGATCGATGAACACGAGCAGGCGATTGATCTGATACTGGCGGAGCAATACGTCCTGGCCGAGCAGACTGTCGACGACGGAGTCCGCCGCGAGCAGCACGGCGACCATGCCGATGATGATGGCGATGGTGGAGAGCACCCATTCCTTCTTGGGTCCGCTCATCATGATGATGACCGCACCGGAAAAGAAGACGACAAGACCGCTGCCGAGATCATCGGCCAAGATGATCGCGCCGAATGGGATCGCGAGCATGCCGCAGAGCTTCACGTAGTCGCGCACCGAATCGATCTTGCCGTTGTACTGGGCTCCATACGCCGCGATCACGAAGACGGTGATGATCTTCGCCAGCTCGACAGGCTGAAAGGTCAGGTTGATGAAGGGAAAGCGGATCCATCCGGTCATGCCCATAGCGTTGTAGGACAAACCGGGGATATACGGCGAGAAGATCACGAGGACGTCGAGTACGAGCAGCGGCGTCGTGATGTTGGCGAGACCGCGGAAGTCCTGCCTCCAGCAAACGACACCGAGCACGGCACCAAGGCCTATGCCGAGCAGATGGCGGGGAAACGACGCCTCGGGCATGGTGAGCGACGCAGACCAGATCACGATCGCGCCGTAGATGATCAGCAGCACGACGGCGATCAGCACCGGCACGTTGATGAAGCGCTTGATGGGACCGCGCTGCGCGGAAGCCTGACGGTTGACGCGTTTAAGCACGTCCGCGGATGCAGCAGCATCTGTCTGTGTCATGACAATCCTCCTAACGTGCGCCGTCGCTGGCGGAGATCGTTGCGGTATCCGGCTCGTCGTAGATGGCGCCGAGCACGGTGCGCACCGCGTACATCGCCGACGTGGATCCGAATCCGCCTTCTTCGACGACCGACGCGATAACGTACTTGGGATCGTCGGCGGGAGCATACGCGACGAACCAGGAGTAATCGTCCTGACCGTTCTTCTCGCCGGTGCCGGTCTTTCCCGCAACGCTGACCGACAGATTGGTGAAGTGCGAGGCCTGCGACTCGGACTCGTCGTAGATGACGCCGATCAGACCGTTGCGCACCAAGTCGAGGTCGGATTCCTGGCGATACGAGGCGTTCAGGCGCTCTTTGGGCTCATAGGTCACCGCATCGCGGCTGCCGTCCCTGCTGATGGCGGAATGGAAGATATGCGGAACCGGCTCGGCTCCCCCATTGGCGATACCCGCATAGACGCACGCCATCTGAAGCGGCGTCACGAGGATGTCACCCTGCCCGATGACGATGTTGCACATATCGCCGGGGTTCCATGTGCGATCGCCTTCGTCCCAACTCGAAAAGTACTCGTTTTTCCATTTCGCATCCGGCACGCGACCCGAGCTTTCACCCGGAAGGTCGACGCCGGTGGCATCACCGAGCCCCCAACGGCGAAAGACCTCCTGAAGACCTTCGGGATTATCTTCGTCATAGTAGAAGCCCTTGCCGATCTCGTAGAAAACCGGGTCGCACGACATCGTGATCGCCGACTGGAGCGTCATGGGTCCATGGCCGGAATGATCCCAGCAGTAACGGCCGTTCGACTCACCCATACCGGTCCACCAGCCGGTGCAGACCGTGGATTCATTCTCGGTGTAGATGCCGTATTCGAGCGCGGCGAGCGCCGAAAGGGGCTTGATGGTCGAAGCCGACATGTACTCGCCCGCGATCGCGCGGTTGATCATGGGATAGCCGCTGTCCTCGCTGTTGAGCATCGACCAGTCGTCATTGGAAACGCCGCCGATGAAAACCGACGGATCGAACTCGGGTGCGCTGGCCATGCCGAGGATATCGCCGTTCGTGCAGTCTATGCAGACACACGCGCCGCATTTGGCGTTTGGATAGCCGAACTGGTGGGCCGTGCTGATTGCGAGGTCGAGACCGTCCTCGCACGCCTGCTGGATCTTGATGTCGAGCGTCAGCTTGATATCGCTTCCGGGCTCAGGGGGGATGGCAGCGGTGGCATCGGTGACGTTGCCGGACGCATCGACCTGCACCGTCTGCTCACCGCGGATACCCTGCAGCAGGCTCTCGTAGGCGATCTCGACGCCGGCCTGACCGACGATGTCGCCCGACTCGTAGACGATGGATCCAGGTGAATCCTCGCCGAGCTCCTGCGATTCTTGTTGGGCGGAAAGTTGCTCCTGCGTGATGGTACCGGTGTAGCCGAGGACATGCGCAGCAAGCTCCCCGTGGGGATAGACGCGCTCGGTACGCTCAACGACCTGCACGCCGTCGAAGTCGACGGGATGCTCTTGGATATAGGCGACCGTGGAACGGCGCACATCGGACGCGACGGTGTGCAGGCTCTGGGCACCCTGGTTGTAATCTTGAATATTGCGACGGACGGCGATGTACGGCATGCCGAGCACGTTCGCAAGATGACGCACCACGATCTCGCTATCCGCAAGGTCGCGGTAGGCTGCAACGGTCAGGCTCGCGCGATTGGTGACGAGCGGCTCGCCGTTGCGATCGAGGATCCGGCCGCGGGGCGCGGGGGTCGTGACGGTGCGCGTCTGGTTTTGCTGAGCAAGCTCCTCGTAATAATCGGAGGAGACCATCTGCATGCTCCAAAGACGCACGCCGATAGCGGCGAAGATCGCGCCGGCAGCAGCCGTGAGCATGGTGAAACGACCTCTGAAGGTCACACCGGGGGTGTTACCCTCCCCTTCCGTCGCTTTAGGCTGGGTTCCATGCTGGGTGTCGAAGGTGAACCGACCGCCATGGGACCGAAGCACGATCAGCGAAGCGATGATCACGACGAAGAGGACGACACCGGCGATGACGACAACGAGTCGAGCGTCCACGGGTATCCCTCCTATCGGTTGAGCTTGTATCGGGATCCGCGGGGACGGGACGAGAACGTGCGCTGCGGCCCCTGGCCGGATAGCACGAGCAGGAACAACGCGGCAAGCAAGATATCGAGAACCGTCGATGAGATGCCGTGTCCGAACAACGCCCACAACAGGTCGCCTTGGACGCCCATAAGGAACAGGCAGAGCCCGTAGGCGAGGTTCACGAGCAGGATCACGATGCCGGCCAGACGCAACGACTCAGGGGTCAGCCCGCCCATCACGCCGCGCGATGCGGTCGCAAGGCCGAATCCGGCGACGGTCATGATCAGCGCCATGAGCCCGATGGGACCCGAAGACGTGAGATCGAAGAACAAACCGCAGCAAAATCCGATGTAGACGGCACTTGAGACGTCGCTGGTAAGCGCCAAGGCGCAGCACAGGGCCAACATGAAGTTGAGCGTCCCGCCCATAACCGACAACTGAGGAGCGAGCCCGACCTGCAGCAGGGCGGCGACGACCGAGAGCACGATAATCGAACGCATGGGACGGCCCGTTTCACGAAGTTGCATGCGGACCTCCTATTCCTCATCCGTGCTGTCGTCGACATCAGACGTATCATCTGAGGTATCATCCCCGGAATCCGTTGCGTCCGCATCGTCAACGGACGTATCCGCGGAAACATCATCCGAGTCGTTGGCGGCGGCCACATCGTCATCGGAGGCCCGCTGCTCGTCGGTCAGGGACGTGATGACGAGCACCTCCTCGTTATTCTCTGTCGATGCCTGCATGCGAACGACGATCGTATAGTAGATATCGTTGTCGCTTCGATCGACCGACGAGACGGTGCCGATCGGCAGACCTTTGGGAAAGACGCCGCCGATGCCCGACGTGATGACGATATCTCCGGTTTTGACGTCGTCATCGACGGAAACGTACTCGAGTCGAAGCGTTCCGTCGGGCTGCCCCCGAAGCATGCCCTGAGCACGCGAGCGCTGCGACATGGCGGAGACGCCGGAGGATTCGTCGGTGATGAGCAGGACGGTCGAGGTGTTGAGCGAGGTCTCGGTGATCTGGCCGATCACGCCGTACGCGTTGCAGACGGGCATGCCGATGGCCATGCCGTTGGCCGATCCCTTATCGATGGTAACGGTCTGGGACCAAGCGTCGCTCGAGCCACCGATGATGCGGGCGGCGGTCGACTGCAGGTTATAGGTGGACTGCAGCCCGACGAGCTCCTGCAGGCGCTCGGCGGTCTCCTGCGCCTCGGAGAGCTCGGCGACCTTGGCGGTCAGCTCATCGTTTTGCGCCTTGAGCTCGGAAAGCGTCTCCTGCGATGCGGTGAGGTTCGAGAACACGTTGCCGAGCGCGTTGAACGGCGTGGCGGCAAGCGAGCCGGCGAAGCGTACCGGACTGGTGATGGTCGTGACGGCGGAGCGCACGGCATGGATGGGCCCGTACTCCCCTTCGCGAATGTAGAACGTCAGGACGACGATGGAGAGAACGCATAAAACAATCAACGGGCGCATCCCCGTTGATTGCCGTTTCGTATTCAGATGTGAAGACGGGTATCTCCTCTGATTGCGTGGCACGCGATTGAACCTCCAGCTACGCGTTGCTCTGGACGAACCCGCCGTCGAACGCGTTGGCCTCGAGCACGCGAGCGCAACCGTTGACCACGTTGTCGAGGGCGGTCGGGCTCACGTTGACGGCGACGCCGGTTTCATCACGAAGACGAACGTCGAGGCCGCGCAGCAGAGCGCCTCCGCCCGTCAGCAGGATTCCGTAATACATAAGGTCGGATGCAAGATCGGGCGGCGTGGCGTCGAGCGCCTCCTTGACCGCCTTGGTCATCTCGTCGAGCGGTTTGTTGAGGGCGCGGCGGATCTCCTCACTCTCGATACGGACCGTCTTGGGGAGACCGGAGATGACGTCGCGTCCGTTGACCTCGACGTCGAGCTCGTCTTTCAGCGGTACGGCGGAACCGACCTTGATCTTGATATCCTCGGCGGTGCGCTCACCGATCGCGAGGTTGTACGCGTCGCGAACATGCGACAGGATCGCCTGATCGAATTCGTCACCTGCAACGCGGATGGATTGCGAGACGACGATGCCGCCCATGGCGATAACCGCGACCTCGGTGGTACCACCGCCGATGTCCACGACCATGGAGCCGGTCGGCTCCTCTACAGGAAGGTCGGCACCGATGGCAGCGGCCATGGGCTCCTCGATCAGATACGCCTGGCGCGCGCCGGCGGAAATAGTCGCCTCGAAGACGGCACGCTTCTCGACGCTCGTGACACCGGAGGGAACGCATACCACGACACGGGGACGCGGGGTCCACGGATAGCGCTTGTCGCTCGCCTTGTCGATGAAGTAACGCAGCATGGCCTCGGTGACGTCGAAATCGGCGATGACGCCGTCCTTCAGGGGGCGGACCGCGACGATGTTGCCGGGCGTACGGCCGAGCATGCGCTTGGCGTCGATACCGACGGCCAAGATGCGCTCGTCGTTCTTATCGATCGCGACGACGGAAGGCTCGCGGATGACGATGCCCTTGCCGCGAACGGACACGAGCGTGTTGGCGGTACCGAGGTCGATCGCCAGATCGCCTCCATACTGACCGAAGAACATATCCATCAAAGAAAACAAAACCGCTCCAAAGGGCTGTAAAGAACGTTCATAGAACCATTAGGTATGCAGTGTAGTGCAGACGCGACGCGCAGAGCATGCGAGGTCGCGTCTGCAAAGAATCAACTTACGCGGCGGAACCCGGATCGACCGTCGTGTCCGTGGCGACATCGGCGGTGTCGATGTCGGAGGAGCCGGACTCGTCGACATCGCCGAAGTACGGCTCGAAGGACTCGATCGCCCAGCCGATATGGTTATCGCTGCGCACGAAATGCACCTCGTAGGTGAGCGTGCCGCCGGGAGCCAGAGAGACCGTGACGGTCGCATCGCTCTCGGTCATGCCGGCATCGAGGCCGGAGACCTCGGCCGTCGCGTCACCGATGCCCTCAATGGTGCTGACGATGCGGTTCTTGTTGTCCTCAGACAGGCGCGGCGACAGGTACTGGTCGGTATCGCCGCCTTCGGCCACGGCGGTGAGCAGGCCGGACACGGCATCCTGCTGGGAGGGGAACCCGAATCCGCGCGTGTACAGGAAACCGAGGGCACCGCCGGCGATGAGCAGCAGCAACACGATCACGATGAAGACCTTGAGGCCGGTGTGGCGATGCTTGCGACGCACCTTGGCACGGCGCTTGTCCTCCTGGATCATCTCGGACTCCGTCATGGTGAAGAAGCCGGTGTCGGAGGGATCGGGCATGAAGTTACCGGTGGCGCCCATGGGATCCAGGGGATCCGCGGCCGTCACGGGAACGGACCCCGTGGCGTTGACGATCTGACGCTGCGCGACCGCCGCCTCGCGGGCCGCGGCGAAGGCCTCGGACTGCTCGGCGGTAAGCTGATAGATGCCGTCGGAGGTGGCGCGATTGAAGGAATCGACCGCGTCGGCGCTGCGACCGGCGGCCTGGTAGGCGCAGCCGAGGTTGGCCTCGATGGCGCGCGGATCGTCGTGGGCGCCGACGTAGTCGAGCGCGGTGAGATAGGATTCAACCGCGTCGGCGGGACGACCGAGCTTGACGAAGCAATCGCCGAGACTCGCCAGCGCCGATGCGGGCGCGGGGTTGGTGCCGTCGATCGCGGCGGAACGGAAGGCGACGCCGGCCTCGGCGACGTTGCCGAGCTTCATCTGCGCGTTCGCAAGGCCGATGAACGCCTTGTACGGAGTGGCGTAGCTGGCATCCTTCGTCGCGGCGGTAAAGGAGTCGACGGCGGCGTGAAGATCGCCCGACGCGGCGTAGGCCTTACCCTGGTTGGTGAGCAGCGCTCCGGACTTTCCGTAGGAGGTATCCTCCAGGGCATCGGCGTACGCCTGAGCGGCGTCGGAGAACAGGCCGAGCTTCATGAGGGAATTGCCCCTCAGGTGGTCGGCCTCTCCGGCGAGCTCGCCGGGATCCTTGGCCGCCAGGAACATCTGCGCGGCGGCGGAATAGTCACCGGCGCGGTAGGCGCTGCGGGCGCGATCGAAATACTGTGCGTTCACGGTTGCTCCTTCTAGACGATCTCGATATGGATGATTTCATCGCCCGCCCGGAGCTGGGAGATGACGTCGAGGCCCTCGAGCGTCTGGCCGAACACCGTGTAGCCGGAATCCAACCCATGCTGGGGACCGAGGCAGAAATAGAACTGGGAGCCTGCGGAGTCGGGGTCCATGGAACGGGCCATGGCCAGCGCGCCGTCGTCGTGGCTGTTGTTGGGATTGGTGGCGAACTCGCCCTTGATGCAGTACCCGGGACCGCCGGTGCCGGGCCTACCGTCGGGGCCCGCCACGCCGCGCGCCACGTCCTCGCCGGTCATATCGCGCGTATTGGGGTCGCCTCCCTGGATGACGAATCCGGGCACATAGCGATGGAACTTCAAACCATCGTAGAACCCGTGGATGGCGAGCTCGCAGAAGTTCGCGACATGGATGGGCGCTCCCGCGGCGTCGAGCTTGACGCGGATCGTCCCCTTCGACGTCTCGATCGTGGCGACTTCCGTACCCGTCGGGACATATGAAGGCGTGTAGAGTTGCTTACCGAACATCGGATCCCCTTTACACAGAAAACAGCTATCTTGGGTATTCTACCAAGAACGGCGGGGGTTCACACGTTCGGCATACCAGCGCGCCCGACAAGCGGCCGCCAGGGCCGATGGGTCAGTTGGGGACGTGTTCCATCCAACCCGTTTTCGTCAGCCATCGACGATGCACGGGGAGCGACATGGAGCGTTACTTCTCCTGAGGCTCCCATTCGCCCAGATGGGCGTCGAACTGGTCCAGATCGCTCGAGCCCGCCTCGCGCATGGGCTGCAGGATATCGTCCTCGGCGGCAAGCGTCGACTCCCCTTCCGGAATCGCGAGCGAAACGTCCCACGACGCGCAGATCTGGTCGACGCGCCCGTACATCCAGGTCGCGAGCTGGATCATGTGGTCGATGTCCTCGGCATACACCGTGTCGGCGGGCGCCTCGATCCCCTCGAGCTCGTCGATCGTCTCCTGGATCGCGTCGCGAAGCTCGTAGGCGGTACGCGAGTTCGCCTCACGCGAGGCCAGGTCGGGGTCGAGGTAATACGAATTGAACGAATCGATGACCTCGCCGATGCCCTCCTGGGAATCGTACTCGAGCAACTTGTCGTATGCGTCAGAAAGCACCGCGAAGACCTCGTCGTCGTTGAGCTCGGTATCCTCTTTAGGCTCGGGCTCGACCGCATCGGAACCCTGCGGAACGACGGGTTCAACCGTTTGCTGATTCTGGGGGTCCTCGGCCACCTGCCGTGAGGGGAACGCCTCCTGCGCGGCGTTCTTGAACGATTCATAGAAACCGGGCATGACACCGAGCGGATCGAGGGCGACGAACGCGGCGCCGCCGCCGATCAGCGCGATGGCGACGAGGGCGATGATGAGCCCACGATAGGAACGGCGATGCGGATGATAGGGGTCCTCGACGGGCATAACGGGCTTCACGGTACCGGCGGCGCGGTCGAGGTCGCCGCGGTCCAGTACGTTGGTCGAGGAAGGGTCGACGGAATCATCGAGCTCACGGGCGGCCGAGATCGGCTCGACCGCAGGCGTCTCGGTCTGGATCATATGCTTGGTCAGACGGGGAAACGACGCCGTCTTGCCGGCGGCGAGATCGGAGGATGAGGATTCGACCGACAGGATGCCGGGGGCGGGACGACCGCATTTGGGACAGGTCCTATCATGCGTGGAGAGACGGGCGCCGCACCCCTCGCAGAAGACGAACTCCGAACTCGAGGAACTGCCGACGTACCCATGGCAGTGCGGACAGAAGGTCTCGTTGTCGTCGATGGTCTTCAAGCAATGCGGACAGATCACGGCGCTCCCCATTTCGTACATGCGGAATCGAACGGTTCTTCGGAGAGATTCCCCGAAGCAAGAATACCACCTTGCCGCTCCCTACGGGCGGCACGGCGGTATAGCATCACGCATCGTGGGAGGAACGCTTCTTAGACGACCCCATGCTCATCTTGATGCCGTGGGAGGATTTGACGATGCGGCGACGGCGCTGGCGCTTGAGGGCATCGCTCTCCCCCGTCACCGCGCGCTGGGCCGAGGTGCGCGCCCGACGCAAGTCGGCACTCTCCTTCCTGCGCGCGAGTGTGGACGAGATGAGGCGACGCGCCGAGGATCCCGTGGAGGTCACCTTACCACCCCCGCGACCAAGCGACATCCTGACGCCGCGACCGAACCCCGTCGCCGAATGCGTCTGCCGCGATGCGACCGAGTCGACCGCGCGAGCCATCGCGAAGAACAACGCGCAACCGATGACGGCGACGATGAGGGTCGCCACGATGATGCTCGGCGACAGGGCGGCGATGGAGAACAGGTCGGGAAACGCGATGACGCCGAGGCACAGACCGGCCACGACGACGATGAACAGCGCCAGGCGAAGACGCGTGAACGGCCAGGAGATCCGCCAGATGAGGCAGCACCCGATCGACGCGGTGGTGATCAGGCACATGGTGGACAGGGCGAGCTCGCCAAGACCGATGGAGGAAGCGGCGAACATGCACAGCGCGCACGCGACGATGACCGCGATCGACGCGGGGCAGGCGCGCCGCAGCACGTTGGTGAGAAAGCGCCCCTGCACACGCGAGCGATTGGGCTCGAGCGCCAGCACGAAACTCGGGAACCCGATGCAGAAGAAGTTGATGAGCGTCATCGTGATCGGCTGGAAGGGATAGGGCGGGCATAGGATGCAGATCGCGGCCAGCCCCATGGAAAAAAGCGTCTTGGTGAGGAACAGGGCCGCAGAGCGTTGCAGGTTGTTGATGGAGCGGCGCCCCTCGGCGACGACGGCGGGCATGGAGGCGAAGTCGTTGTCGACGAGCACGATCTCGGCGACGTTGCGCGCGGCGTCCGAGCCGGCGGCCATCGCGATGGAGCAGTCGGCCTCCTTCAGGGCGAGCACGTCGTTCACGCCGTCGCCGGTCATGGCGGCGGTGTGGCCATGGGCCTTGAGCGCGACGACCAGGTCGCGCTTCTGCTGCGGCGTGACACGGCCGAACACCTGGTACCTCTCGACGGCGGCATCGATCTTCGCCGGCGTGTCGAGCTTCGTCGCGTCGATGTAACGGTCGGCATCGGGAATCCCCACCACCGAAGCGATGGAGGAGACCGTGCGCGGATCGTCACCCGAGATGACCTTGAGGGTCACACCCTGCTGGCAGAAAAACCTGATGGTATCCTCCGCCGAGGAGCGGATCTCGTCGCGGATCCCCACAAGGCCGATCGGCACGGCGCGCCCGACCATATCGCCCTCGGCGGTGAAGCCGTCGACGCGCGCGACGACGAGCACGCGGCAGGTAGCGGCGAGGTCCTCGACCGCGGTGCGAACCGACTCGAACGCAGCCTCGTCCAGGCAGAACTGGGCCGCACCCATGATGTAGGAACCTTCGGAAAACGAGGCACCGCTCCATTTCTTGGTCGACGAGAACGGCACGACCGTAAGCGCCTCGGGATGGGTGAGGCCGCGCGCGGCATAGTAATCGAGCACGGCGCGACATGTCTCGTTGGCGTCGGCCGAGGTGGCGAACGCGATACCGGAAAGAGCGCGATGGAGCTCGGAGTCCACATCGGCGGTGGGCACCGCGGACCCGCTCCCCTCCAAATCGTAGACGCCCTCGACCTCCATGCGGCCCGAGGTGATGGTACCGGTCTTATCGAGGCACAGCACGTCCACGCGAGCCAGGGTCTCGATGCAGTAGAGCTGCTGGGCGAGCACGCGACGGCGCGCGAGGCGCGCGGTGGCGATGGCGAGCACCGAGGAGGTGAGCAGGACGAGGCCCTGCGGGATCATCCCCAGCAGGGCGCCGACCGTCGACAGGATCGCGCGGGAGACGTCGCCCCATGCCGCGGAACCGGACACGAGCCACGAGAAGACACCTGCCGCCGAATCGGGGGAATGGTTCGCCCATGCCACGTAGGAGCCGTGCACGCTCGCGATGAACAACGCGATGCCGAGCGGCACCATGATGATGCTGGCGAAGCGCACGATCGCGTTGAGCGCGTTCATGATCTCGGAGTTGACTTTTTTGACGTACTTCGCCTCGTTGTTGATCCTCGACACGTAGTTGTCGGCGCCGACATGGCGAACCTTCGCGTAGATGACGCCCGAATCGACGAAGCTGCCGCTCATGATCCCGGAGCCGATGACCTTGCGGATCAGATCGCTCTCACCGGTGAGCAGGCTCTCGTTGACCTGCGCCTCGCCCGACACCACGACGGCGTCGGCTGGGATCTGGTCGCCGCGACCCAGCCGCACGACATCGTCGATCACGATCTGCTCCAGATCGACATGGGTCTCGACGCCCTCGCGGATGACCGTGGCCTGTTTGGTGGTGAGCAGCGTCAGCCGATCGACCAGGCGCTTGGAGCGCCACGCCTGGACGATGCCGATGCCGGTGTTCAAAACGACGATCAGCAGGAAGGTGAGGTTCTTGAACGAGCCGGTGACGATGACCAGCACCGCGAGCACGACGTTGATGAGATTGAACAGGGTGCATACGTTCTCGAGGACGAGTTCGCGCACGGACTTGGTCTTGAGCTCGACGTTGACGTTGACCTTGCCCTCATCGATACGGGCCTGCACCTCTTCGAGCGAAAGGCCGCGCAGGACATCGCGATCGCCCACCGAAACGTCGTCTTCCGTCATATCGGATCGCACCTGGGATTGCGACATCGTACCTCCCGAGCCGGATGGCCATTCGACCGGTAAGAAAAAAGCCGCTCAGGGCGACTTTCAAACAGCGGATGATGGTGCCCCATGTCGGATTCGAACCAACGGCCTTCTGCTCCGGAGGCAGACGCTCTAATCCCCTGAGCTAATGGGGCACAACGATAGCCATTATAGCGATGTGCCCGTTCACATGCCACCGCGCACAGAAAATATACGTGCGCACGGGGACGCGGGGCAGCCACGACACTCCACTCTATTAAAGTTCATCGCATGCGTGCCCGAAGCAGCCCGATTGGTATACACTGCTCCATTACACAACCCGCCAGACGACCGCCGCAGAGCCGGTGAAGGAGGCCGCATGATCGCCATTTTGCGCAACAGCGCACCCGACGAAGCCGTAGACCAGCTTGTCAGCTGGATCCAAAGCAAGGGCCTGCAGACGGACGTCTCGCGCGGCGAGAACAAGATCGTCATCGGCTTGGTGGGCGATACGACCAAGATCGATCCGTTCCTGCTCGAATCGATGGACATCGTCGAGCGCGTGCAGCGCGTCTCCGAGCCGTTCAAGAAGGCGAATCGCAAGTTCCATCCCGCCGACACCGTCGTCGACTGCGGTCACGGCGTGAAGCTCGGCGGGGGGCATTTCCAGGTCATCGCCGGCCCCTGTTCCGTCGAGGGAGAGAACCTCCTCGCGATCGCGCGTCGCGTGCATGCCGCCGGTGCGACCATGCTGCGCGGCGGGGCCTTCAAGCCCCGCACCTCCCCCTATGCCTATCAGGGTATGGGCAGCGAGGGGCTCGACCTCCTCATCGAGGCCTCCCGTGAGCTGGACATGCCGATCGTGACCGAGATCATGGACCCGCGCGATGTAGCCCTGTTTGTGGACAAGGGCATCGACGTCATGCAGATCGGCGCCCGCAACGCGCAGAACTTCCCCCTGCTCAAGGAAGTCGGCAAAACACAGGTCCCCGTGCTGCTCAAGCGCGGCATGTCCGGAACGATCGATGAGCTGCTGATGGCCGCCGAGTACATCATGAGCGAGGGCAACCCGAACGTGATTCTCTGCGAGCGCGGCATCCGCACGTTCGAGACGCGCACGCGCAACACCTTCGACCTCAACGCGGTGCCGGTCCTGCACTACCTCTCCCACCTGCCCGTGGTCGCCGACCCGAGCCACGCGACCGGATATACGCGCTACGTCGAGCCCATGGCGCTCGCCGCCTGCGCCGCGGGGGCGGACGGTCTCGAGATCGAGGTCCACGATATGCCGGCGCGCGCATGGTCGGACGGTGCGCAGGCGCTCACCCCCGATCAGTTCGACCATCTCATGGACCGCATCCGTGCGATTCGGGCCGTCATCGCCCAGGACGGTGGACGCTCATGAGCAACGATGCGACCGGCATGCGCGTCGGCATCTTGGGGCTCGGCCTGATCGGCGGCAGCTTCGCGCGCGCCTATCGCGCGACAGGCGCCGATGTCGTCGCCTACGATCCCGACCAAGACACCATGGGAGCCGCACGGATCGAGACGATCAGCGGCGAACTCGACGATACGACGATTCCGACCTGCGACCTGATCGTCCTCGCCGCGTATCCCAATGCGTGCACCGACTGGCTGCACGCCCATGCGGAAACGCTCGGTGAGGCATCGGATGTGACCGCAGGGACCGGTCCGGTCGTAATCGATACGGCGGGTGTCAAGGCGGCGGTCTGCCGTGATGCGTTCCCATTGGCCGCCCAACACGGATTCGCCTTCGTCGGTGCCCACCCCATGGCGGGTACCGAGCATTCCGGATTCGCTTACGCGCGCGCCAACCTGTTCCGCGGCGCTCCGATGGTGCTCACGCCGCCGCCTGTCGACGACATGACGCGTCTGTCGCTGCTCGATCGCACCCATATGCTGCTCGCTCCCGTCGGATTCGGGCGCTTCAGCGTCACCACACCCGACGTGCACGACTCCGTGATCGCCTACACCAGCCAGCTCGCGCACGTGGTGTCCAACGCGTACGTGAAGAGCCCGACCGCACAGATGCACCACGGCTTCTCCGCGGGAAGCTATCGCGACCTGACGCGCGTGGCGCATCTGAACCCCTCCATGTGGGCTGAGCTCATGTGCGACGACGCGGATCATCTCGGACAGGAGATAACCTGGCTGATCGAGGCACTCTCGGCATATCGCGATGCCCTCGAGCAGCGCGACCAAGACCGTCTGCGCATGCTGCTGGCCGAAGGAGACCGCATCAAACGTGCACTCGACGACGAAGGACGCGAATAACCATGGCTGAGTCCAAGATCTACTACACGCTCGACGTCGACACCGGTCGACCCTACCAGGTCCATATCGGCACGTTCCTGTTGGAAGCGGCCGGCGCCATCGCCCGCGAGGTCTGCGGCGGTGCACGGGCGGTCGTCGTGACCGACTCGAATGTCGGCCCGCTCTATGCGCAGCCGGTGCTCAAGAGCCTGCAGGACGCCGGCTATGCCGCATCGCAGTACACCTTCGAAGCCGGCGAGGCGAGTAAACGCGCCGATACGCTGATCGATATCCTCGAATTCATGTCCGCACATGAACTGACGCGCAGCGATATCGTCGTCGCACTCGGCGGCGGTGTGGTCGGGGACGTCGCGGGGTTCGCCGCCGCTACGTATATGCGCGGGTGCCGGTTCATCCAGATGCCCACGAGCCTGCTGGCGATGGTCGACTCCTCCGTGGGAGGAAAGACCGCCATCGATCTTGCAGCGGGCAAGAACCTCGCCGGCGCCTTCTGGCAACCGAGCGTCGTGATCGCCGACGTGGGATGCTTGGCCACCCTATCGTCCGAGCAGTTCGCCGACGGGTGCGGCGAGGTCGTCAAGCACGCCGCGATCGCCGATGCGGACCTGTTCGCCGAGCTCGAGCGCACCCCGCTCACCCTCGAGCTCCTCATGCGCGACCTGCCGCGCGTCGCGTACCTCGTCGCACGGAACATCGATATCAAACGCGCCGTCGTGGTTGCCGACGAGCGCGAGACCGGAACCCGGAAGCTGCTCAACTTCGGACACAGCATCGGTCATGCCATCGAATCGTGCGCCGCGTACAGCCTCGGCCACGGCACCTGCGTCGCCCTCGGTATGGGAGCGATCTGCCGCGCCGCCGCACACCGCGGTATCTGCGACGCGGATGTGCCGGAGCGCATCGTGGCGCTCTGCCGCGCCCACGGCCTGCAGGGATCGAACACCTTCCCCGTCGACGAGCTCTACGCCGCCGCGCTGCACGACAAGAAGCGCGCCGGCGACGAGATCGACGTCGTCTTGCCGCATCGCATCGGAGCGTGTTCCATCGAGCGGATCCCGCTCGCGGAGTTCCGCTCGCTGATCGAGGAAGGCCTTTCGGAAAGCGAAGGTGATGCGCAATGCTAGCCACCATCGAGCCGCGCCGGCTCTCCGGAACGGTGCCGGCGATCGCATCCAAGTCCGTCGCCCACCGCATGATCATAGCCGCCGCGCTTTCGAGCTCAACCACGCACGTGATCTGCAACACCACGTGCGAGGACATCGATGCCACCGTCCGCTGCCTTGCCGCGCTCGGCGCCCGCATCGAAAAGACCGATGACGGCTTCGAGGTGCATCCGATCGCCAAGAGCATCGAGCTCGGCATCCTCAAGGCATTCCAGGGCGCCACCCTCGATTGCGGGGAATCCGGCAGCACGCTCAGGTTCATGCTGCCGGTCGCGTGCGCGCTCGGCGCCGATGCGACCTTTATCGGATCCGAGCGACTCGGGCAGCGTCCCCTCTCACCGCTTGATGACGAGCTGGTGGCGGCGGGATGCGGGATCGAACGCGAAGACGGTTTCCCGTTGCGGACGTCCGGTCGCATCCGTCCCGGCCGATTCACACTTCCCGGCACGGTCAGCTCCCAATACATCACCGGCCTGCTGCTCGCCGCCCCGCTGTTGCCGGGGGCGTGTGAGATCGAGGTCGTGGGCCGTATAGAGAGCCGTCCCTACATCAACATCACGCTGCAGGTCCTCAAGCAGTTCGGCATCGAGGTCCGCGTCGACCGCGGCGTCGCCGCGAACGGGATCGACGAGGTCACGCGCTTTTGCACCAAGGACCGCTCCTACCGCTCTCCCGGCGAGGTTCGCGTTGAGGGAGACTGGTCGAACGCGGCGTTTTGGCTGTGCGCTGGCGCGCTCGGCACGGACCCGATCGAGGTCGCGGGCGTCTCGCTCACCTCGGCGCAGGGCGACCGCAACGTGCTCGCCGCGCTGTCGCGTTTCGGCGCGAGGACGCGGCGTTCGGCCGATTCCGCCATCGTCCAGCCCGACCAGCTCCATGCCTTCTCGATGAGTGCGCAGGATATCCCCGATCTCGTGCCCGTGATCGCCGCCGTCGCCTCCTGCTGTGAGGGTACGACCGTCATCCGCGATTGCGCACGTCTGCGCATCAAGGAGTCCGATCGCCTCGCCACGACCGCCTCGGAGCTGAACGCGCTCGGCGCGCAGGTGGACATCGACCGCGACAGCCTCGTCATCCATGGCGTCGGGCGCCTGCGCGGCGGCGTCGTCGACGCGCACAACGACCATCGTATCGCCATGATGGCGGCGATCGCCGCGATCCGTTGCGAGGGCACCGTCACGATCCGCGGCGCGCAGGCCGTCCAGAAGTCCTATCCGCAATTCTTCGACCACTACCGCCTCCTCGGCGGTCAAGTCGAACTCACGGAAGCGTAAACGAAGGGGTCCCATGGCTTCGGTATACGGAACATCCATCACGCTCTCCATCTTCGGGCAGTCGCACTCCCCCGCCATCGGGTTCTCACTCGACGGCGTTCCCGCCGGCATCGCGATCGACACCGAGCAGGTCCAGCAACTGCTCGACCGTCGGGCGCCCGGCAGGAGCCGCACCGCCACGGCACGCCGCGAGACCGACACCGTCGAGTTCATCGCAGGCTTGACGGACGGGCACACCAACGGCGCACCGATCGCCGGCATCATCCGCAACGGCGACACGCGCTCGCGCGACTATGACGAACTCCGTCGCATCCCGCGGCCAGGACACGCCGACTACCCCGCCTACGTCAAATATCGCGGCTACCACGATGTCGCGGGCGGCGGACACTTCTCCGGACGGCTGACCGCTCCGCTGTGCGCGGCGGGCGCCATCGCCTGTCAAGCGCTCGAATCGCGTGGCATCCGCATCGTCGCGCACATCTCCTCCCTCGGCACCGAGCCGATCCTGGACATGCCGCTCGACCCGCTGCACCTCAATCCCTCCCAGGCCACCCTGATCCGGGCGAACGCCCTTCCCTGCGTGAGCACGGCGGCGGCGAGCGCGATGCACGACGCGATCCTTGGAGCGAAAGCCGAGCAGGACAGCATCGGCGGCGTCATCGAGTGCGCGGCATACGGTATGCCGGCGGGCATCGGCGACCCCATGTTCGACGGCATCGAGAACCGCATCGCGCAGATCGCCTTCGGCATCCCGGCGGTCAAGGGGGTCGAGTTCGGTGCGGGCTTCCAGGCGGCGCGGATGCTCGGCAGCCAGAACAACGATCCGTATCGGGTAAGCGACGGCGAGGTTGCCGTCCAGTCCAATAACGCCGGCGGCATCCTGGGCGGCATCACCACCGCGGCGCCGATCATCTGGCGCATGGCCGTGAAGCCGACCCCGTCCATCGCGCGAACGCAGGCGAGCATCGATCTCGAGCACATGAGCGATGCCGACCTGTCGATACATGGCCGGCACGATCCCTGCATCGTGCCGCGCGCCGTGCCGGTCGCCGAAGCGGCATGCGCCCTCGCCCTCATGGACGCCCTGCTTACCGATGAGGGGGCAGCAGCCTTCACCGGCATCACGACCGCCAACGATCAGAAGGATTGACCCATGGACCTCTCGGACATCCGATCCCGCATCGACGCGATCGACGACGCACTGCTCGATCTCTACGTCGAGCGCATGGAACTCGCCGCGAGCGTCGCGGCGTCGAAACGCGAGACGGGCAAAGCCGTCTTCGACCCTGCACGCGAACGCGAGAAACTTCTGGATATCGCCCACGCGACGCCCGAGCGCTACCGTGACGGGGCGCTGAGCCTGTTCTCGCTTCTCATGAGCATGAACAAGGCCGAACAGCTCAAGATCATCCATGGCGATACCCCGAGCGCTCCCTCCAAGGTCTTGGACGCATCGCGGGTGGAGACCGCGTTTCCCGATATGGCATCCGTCGCCTGCCAGGGCGTCGAAGGCGCGTATAGCCAGCTTGCCGCATGCCGGCTGTTCCGCATCCCGCAGATCACGTACTGCGAATCGTTCGAGGACGTCTTCCGCGCCGTCACGGACGGCAGGTGCACCTACGGCGTGGTCCCCATCGAGAACTCCACCGCCGGTTCGGTCAATGCCGTCTACGACCTGCTCGCACGGTACTCCTGTTCGATCGTGCGGTCGCTGCGCCTGAAGATCGACCACCAGCTCGTGGCTAAGCGCGGCACAAAACTCGACGAGGTCAAGGAGGTGTACTCCCACGAGCAGGCGGTCGCCCAGTGCTCGCGTTTCCTCGAGGGTCTCGACGCCCACGTGAACGTCTTCGAGAACACGGCGATGGCAGCGGCGTTCGTGGCGGCCTCCGACCGCGACGATGTCGCGGCGCTTGCCTCCAAGGCCTGCGCATCCCTCTACGACCTTGACATCCTCGCCCATGACGTACAGGATTCCGACAACAACTACACCCGCTTCGTCGTCGTGTCCGCACATCCCGAGATCTATCCCGGCGCCACCCGCACCTCGCTTGTGGTGCGCCTGTCCCATGAACCGGGCTCGCTGTACCGCGTGCTCGAACGCTTCTATGCGCTCGATATCAACCTCGTTAAACTCGAGAGCCGTCCGATCGTCGGGCACGACTTCGAGTTCATGTTCTACTTCGATGTCGAATGCCCGGTCGAAAGCGACCGCCTACCGGCCCTTCTCGACGCGCTGGACGACGTGTGCGAGCACGTCGACTATCTCGGATCCTACACGGAGGTACTCTGATGGGAAATGTGACGCGCCCCTATGGCGTCCTCGGTCGCACGCTCGGCCATAGCTACACGCCGGTCATCTACCGCGAACTCGCGGGTATCGACTATGTGCGCTTCGAGCGCGAACCCGAGCAGGTCGAGGCATTTTTGCATGGTGACGAATGGGAAGGTGTCAACGTCACCATCCCGTACAAGAAGACGGTCGTCCCCTATCTCGACGAGTTGTCGGACGTCGCTCGCCGCATGGGCAACGTGAACACGATCACGAGGCTCGCCGACGGTCGCCTTCGCGGCGACAACACCGATTATTTCGGCTTCAAGTTCCTGGTCGAGTCGACCGGCGTCGATCTTGAGGGCGCATGCGTGCTCGTGCTCGGCGGCGACGGCGGTGCCGGGACGACCGCGCTGCGCGTCCTGACCGATATGGGCGCGAGCCCGGTCTCGGTCAACCGTACCGGGGCAGTCACCTATGGGGATCTTGACCGGTATGCCCATGCCGACATGATCGTCAACTGCACGCCGGTGGGCATGTATCCCTCCTGTCCGGAGTCGCCCTGCACCCTCGAGGGCTTCGATCGCCTGAAAGCCGTCGTCGATATCGTCTACAACCCGGCGCGCACCGGCCTCATGATGGAGGCCGAGCGCCTGGGGATTCCCGCCGTCGGCGGCCTGCTCATGCTCGTCGCCCAAGCCGCCCAGGCGACCGAGCGCTACACCGGCGCGACCGTTGATGCCGCACGTATCCACGAAGTCTGCGATACGCTTTCGGCGACCGAGCAGAACATCGTGCTCATCGGTATGCCCGGGTCCGGCAAGACGCGCGTAGGTCAGCAGCTCGCCGGTATGCTCGACCGGGAGCACATCGATATCGACCACGAACTCGAGCGCCGTCTGGGACGCACCTGTGCGGAATACATCGAGTCCGAAGGGGAGCGAGCGTTCCGTGAGCAGGAGACCGCCTGCACGAACGACATCGCGCAGCGCTCGCGCCTCGTCATCTCATGCGGCGGCGGCGTGGTGACGCGTGAGGAGAACTATCCCCTGCTCCATCAGAACAGCCGGATCGTCATGCTCAACAGACCGCTCGACCAACTCTCGAAAAAAGGCCGCCCCATCACCGCCCGAGACGGTATCGAGCACCTTGCCGAGCAGCGCATGGGTCTGTATCGCTCCTGGGCCGACACGATCGTCGACTCGCGTGAAAGCGCGCAGGCCACGGCACGCGTCATCTTCGAGGGCCTGCCACCCATGATCGACGAATAAGCGCACCTCGATCCCAGGCACGAAGGAGCTTCCATGGACATTCTCGTCATCAACGGCCCCAACCTCAATATGCTCGGCATTCGCGAGCCGGACATCTACGGACGCGAAACCTATGAGGATCTCGTCGCGTTGTGCGAGCGGACCGGCGCCGAGCTGGGATGCGGGCGCATCGAGGTATACCAATCGAATCATGAGGGAGATCTGATCGACAAGATCCAGGAGGCGTATGGCACCTTCGATGGCATCGTGATCAACCCGGCAGCCTATACGCACACGAGCGTGGGCATCCTCGATGCCCTGAAGGCGGTCGCGCTTCCCACCGTCGAGATCCACATCTCGGCCGTGGACCGACGTGAGGCCTTCCGGCAGATCTCCTATGTGCGCGACGCATGCATCGCCACCGTCACGGGCGAAGGGCTCGACGGCTATGCGCACGCCATGCGCATCCTCGTCGAGCATATCGACGGCAAAGACGCCTGATCAGCCGACCGACGCGCTCACATCCAAATGACCGGCCTCGCGAAGCATCTGCCGTGCATGCGCGAGAGACGCCTGGCTGGCATCGCCGGACAGCATGCGCGCGACCTCCCGCACGCGGCCCTCACCGCCGACGCGTGAAAGCGTGGTCTTGGGCATGTCGCCGTCCGATTTCCGTACGACATAGTGGATATCGCCCATGACAGCGACCTGCGCGAGGTGCGTGACGACGATCACCTGATGCGTGCGCGACAGGTCTGCGAGAACCGCCGCCAGGCTGCGGGCGACCGAGCCGCCCACGCCGGCGTCGACCTCGTCGAACACGAGCGTATCGACGCCGTCAGCCTCGCCGAGCACCACCTTGCAGGCGAGCATCACGCGGGAAAGCTCGCCGCCCGAGGCGATGCGGCGCAACGGACGCGGCGTCATGCCAGAACCGCTGCGATACAGAAGCTCATAGCTTGCCGGCCCGATCTCGCTCCACTGCTCGCGCGGAAGCTCGCGCGCATCCCAGACGACCTCGGATGCACCCATCTCGAGACGGGCCATCTGCTTGCCGACCTCGCGGCAAAAGCGGGGCGCGACGGCGTTACGGGCGCGTTGCAGGTCGCGTGCCGCCCGTGCGAGTGCCGTCTCGGCCGCGTCGCGAACCTCGCGGGCCTTGGCCACATGACGATCGGCATCGTCGACGAGCGAGAGCAGCTCCTCGGCCTCCTGCCGACGCGAAAACACATCCTCCATATGCGGACCGAACTGGCGCATGAGCCCCTTGAGCGCGGAATAGCGCTCCTGCAGCTGAGCCAAGGACGCCGGGTCGAAATCGATGTCATCCCGATATCGACGCAGGTCCGATGCGGCATCCTCGATGAGGATGGCCGCCTCGGCGAGCGCGTCGGCAAACCGCGAGAGCGCGTGATCGACCGTACCCATACGCGATAGCTCCGCGATCGCCGCGTTGAGCGCGTCCAGGGCGCCCCCCTCACCGGAAAGCGACTCGTCGGCATCGAGCGCGCACGAGACGAGCGATTCGGCGTGCTGGGCTCGCGGAAGCGTCTCCTCGAGCTCCTCGAGCTCACCGGGCTGAGGATCGACATCGCAGATGCGATCGTAGGCGAAACGCGCCTCCTCAAGCCGTGCGCCCTGTGTACGCGACGCCCGCTCGACCCGATCGACCTCACGCTGCGCCTCACGCGCTTCGCGAAGGGCGCGACGATAGGCATCGAGCGGCCGGGAGACCGCGGTTCCAGCCCACAGATCGACCATCTCGACATGGGTCGCGGAATCGAGCAGACGCTGATGCTCGTGCTGCCCGCACAGGTCGATATGCGATCCGATGCGCGCGGACAGCTCCTTCACGCTTGCCAGCGTACCGTCGATGCGCACGCGGCTCCTGCCGTCGGCGGCGACCCGCCTCACGACGACGGTGCCCTCGGTATCGTGCGGACCGTCGAACAGACGGCCCTCGACCACCGCGGCATCCGTGCCCTCGCGGACCATCGCGGAATCCGCACGATCGCCCATGAGCAATTTGCAGGCGGACAACAGCGCGGTCTTACCCGCCCCCGTCTCGCCGGTGAGCACGGTCAGACCGGGCGCCGGTTCGAGCACGGCGTCCTCGATCAGCGCGAGGTTCTCGACATGCAGCTCATCGATCATGGCGCCTGACTCCGTAGAACACGCGGGACACCGAGTTGTAGAAGCTCTCCGGACCGTAATCGAGCAGCAGGATATCGGCATCGCCACGACGCGAGACCACACGGTCGACCACGCCCTCGGAAAGGATGTACTGACCGTCGACGGCGATCGCGGGCTGCGAGGGACGGTCGCGCGACATCGTGACCTCGATCACGTCGGAAGGCGACGTCAGGAAGGCACGGGCCTGGATGGTGTGCGGGGCGATCGGCACGCACACCATACCGTCGAAATCGGGGCTGACGATCGGGCCGCCGGCGGACAGCGCGTATCCCGTCGAGCCGGTGGCCGTCGAGACCACGACGCCGTCGCCGCGCAGGCGGTCGATGTGGTGACCGGAGACCGAGATATCGAATTCGACCATGTCGGAAAGAGGACCGCGTGCGAGCGCCATATCGTTCAAGCCGGTGGCGGAGATGACCTCCTCGCCCCCATCGGGCGTCACGACATGCACGTCGCACGCGATCGTCGCGCGTCGGCTGACGTGCATCTCACCGGCAAGCGCATCGGACACGACACCCAGGATGTCACGATCCTGGGGACTCGCCGCCGTCAGGAATCCGAGGTGCCCGTAGGACAGGCCCAAAATGGGAATCTCGCGCGCACCGACCAGATGCGCCGCGCGAAGCAGGGTGCCGTCTCCCCCGAGCGAGATGACGAGCTCCGAGCCGTCGATATCGGGAGTATGGTCGACGGCGATCTTCGAGTTCTTATCGGCGGCCCACACGACCTCGTACCCCTGACGGGTGAGCCACAGCTCGAGCGTCAGCCCGCTTTGGACGGCCTCATCCTTGGAGTAATTCGCGACGAGGAAGATCTTCATAGGTTCTCGGCCTTTCGTTTGAGGTCATCGACGCGCGCAGCCGGAACCTCACCGACGGCACGCGTTCCCAAAAGGAAGAACTCGCGGTTACCCTTCGCGCCGGTGATGGGCGACGCGCAGATGTCATGGGGGTCGAGCCCATGGGCGGACACGTAGTCGAGACACTCGTGCAGCACGCGTACATGGACAGCGGGGTCTCGCACGATACCGCCTTCACCGACATCGTCGGGCGCGGCCTCGAACTGCGGCTTGACCAGCGTCACGAAGGTCGCACCCGGATGCAGCACATCGATGACGGCGGCGAGGATGGTCCGGATGCTCGTAAACGAGACGTCGCATACGGCAAGATCGAACGAGGAGGTGTAGCCGAGGCTCGGAAGGTCGACGACGTTCGTCCGCTCGAGCAAGGTGACACGCGAGTCGTTGCGAAGCGACCAATCGAACTGGGCGCGTCCGACGTCGACGGACACGACATGGGCGGCACCGCGCTGCAGCAGACAGTCCGTGAACCCACCGGTTGAGCAGCCGATATCGAGACAGGAGCAGCCGGTAGGGTCCACACCGAAGGCGTCGAGCGCACCGGCGAGCTTGAACCCTCCACGGCCGACGTAGGGAATCCGCCCCTTGACGTGCAGCGAGACGCCCGGCTCGACCTTCGTCGCCGGCGAGGAGTAACGCACGCAGGGACCGGACACGAGCCCCGCCATACAAAAACGCAGGGCCTCATCCCGATCGGCACAAAGACCCTGCGCAATCAATTCATCGTCGAGGCGGACACGCTTCATATCCGACGCTACTCCCCCACCTCGTCGGAAGTCGTTTCGGCATCGCCGGTGTCGGCGGATGCATCGTCGTCCATCTGCTGGGCGAGTTCGTCAGCCTCACGCGGGGACAGCTCGAATGTGTCGACCATATCGACGGCGCGCGAACCGAGCTTGATGGCCTCGTCGAACAGATCGAGGCTGCGCTCGAGCGACGTCTCCTTGGATCGCACGGTCGCGATGATCTCATCGAGCCGCTCGGTGATGTCGTCGAAGGTGTTGATCGTCGATTCAGCCATCGATGGCATCCCCATCGGTATCCTCGGATGCATCCTCGACGGCGGTCTCGGGCGCACCGGGAAGCTCCTCGGCACGGGCGATACGTCCGAGCACGCCGTTGATGAAGCGCGCGGACTGATCGGTGCCGTAGGCCTTGGCGATCTCGACGGCCTCGTTGATCACGATCGAATCGTCGATCCGATCGTCGCCGTCGAGCAGGCGCATCTCATAGGTTGCGATACGAAGGATATTGCGATCGGCGGCGGGCATGCGGTAGAGGCTCCAGTTATCGGAGATGGCATGCAGGGCGTCGTCGATGCGATCGAGGTGCTCGTAGCACCCGCGGACGAGCTGCTCGGCGTAGGGCTGCAGCGGACCTTTGGAGAGCAGGAAGTCGCCCGTAAGGACATCATCCACGGACTCATCGAGTGCCTCGGCCTGGAACAGGATCTGCAAGGCCTGACTGCGGGCGAGGGTGCGCCCGCGCTCAACTTTCAAACTCACGCATTACTCCTTGGGAAACACAAGGCTGTCGATGCAGACATCGACGCTGGAGACCGGAACCCCGACCTGACCGTCGATTGCCTTGGCGACAACGGTACGAACCTGCTCGGCGAGCTTCTTGAACGGATAGCCGAAAAAGACGGTCAGGCGCACCGTGATATGGAGGGCGCCATCCACGACCTCGGCCTCGACGGGAGGAAGCGCGGGCTGGGTGGTGCGAGCCGTGAACATCGAGACGAGATTGGCGGTGAAGTCGCTGGTGCCGACCGAAGCGACGCCCTCGACCCCCTCGACCGCATGGGACACGATGATCGAAAGCACCTCAGGCGCGATGGCGATACCGTCGATAGTGATCTCAGCAGACATGTTCTCACCCATTCCAGCGATTGGTCGACGTCCGAAGGACATATATGGAACCAGTGTACACGATACCCCGTATCATGGCCGCAAGAAGCCCGATAAGCGACCTCGATGAAAAAAGGGCGGGACCGGATGTGCGGCCCCGCCCGAGGTCATCAGACGATATGCGAGCCTAGACGCGGGACACGAACTTGCCGTCGCGCGTATCGACCTTGATGGTCTCGCCGACGTTCAGGTACATGGGGACCTGGATGGTGGCACCGGTCTCGATGACGGCGGGCTTGCTGCCGCCTTGGACGGTGTCGCCCTTGAAGCCGGGGTCGGTCTCGGTGATCTCGACCTCGATGAACATCGGCGGGTTCACGCCCATGAGCTCGTCATCCGCGTAGAGCAGCTGGCAGATGTCGTTCTCCTTGAGCCACTTCTCGTTGTCGCCGATGAAGTCGGCCGGAACAGGCACCTGATCGTAGGTCTCCATGTTCATGAAGTAGTAGTTGTCGCCGTCGTTGTAGAGATACTGCATCTCGGTCGTGGTGAGGGTGACGCTCTCGAACTTGGAGCCGGCGTTGCAGGTCTGCTCGACGACGCGACCGGTCTTGAGGTCCTTGGTCTTATAGCGCACGAACGCGCCGCCCTTGCCGGGCTTGACATGCTGGAACTCGACGATGGTGCAGACCTTGTCCTTGATGCGCAGACCGAGGCCGTTCTTGAAATCGGCGGTGGTGATGGAAGCCATGGGTTATCCTTCCCTACTCAATACACATAACGGCGAAAGTATACTCTAACGGCATCGCGCACACGGCGAGGCGGGCGCGATTCCACGGGTCGCGCGCAACACGGCGCGCACTCCCCTTAGCAGTCGATGACCTGCAGCTCATGGGGGCTTTCGGTGAACGGCTCGTAACCGTCCTCGGTCACCAGACCGAAGTCCTCGAGGCGCACGCCGCCGACGCCGGGCAGGTACACGCCGGGCTCGACGGTGATGACCGAACCCGCCTCGACGATGTTGCTCGCCCGACCGAAGTTGGGAAGCTCGTGGATGTCGATGCCCACCCCGTGACCGAGACCGTGACCGTAGTAGTCGCCGTAGCCGGCGTCCGTGATGATCTTCACGGACAGCATGTGGATATCGTGGCCGTCGACGCCCGCATGGATGGCGCGGACGCACTCCTCATGGGTGCGCTGCACCAGGTCGTAAAGGGCGCGCTGCTCATCGGTCGGCTCGCCGAGCACGACGGTACGGGTCATGTCGCTGCGGTAATCGCGGTAGCCCGCACCGTAATCCATGAGCACGAAGTCGCCCTTCTGGACGACGCGGTCGCTCGGTACGGCGTGGGGGTTGGCGGTGTTCGGGCCGCTCGCGACGATCGAGTCGAACGCGAGCGAATCGGCGCCGTTCATGAACATGAAGGTCTCGAGCTCGGTGCGAATCTGCTTCTCGGTCAGGCCAGGCTTGATGAACTCGAGCATATGCGCGAAGGCCGCGTCGGTGATCGACTGGGCATGCTTCATGAGCGCGATCTCCTCGGCGTCCTTCACGGCGCGCATACGGCGGATATCGCCGTGCATGCAGGGCAGCTGAGCCGCGATCGAACGGTCCTCGAGCCCGCGAAGGATACCGCGGTAGAACGACAGCTGCATGTCGTCCTCGATCGCGATGGTGCGCGAACGGGTCTCGAGCGCGCGCTGCGCGACCCAACCGGGGATATCGTGCCCATCCATGTCGACCTGCCAACCGCCATCGGCCGGAAGGTTCTCCATGAAGCTGTTGTAATAGCGCGAGTCGGTATGCAGATAGCAGGCATCGCGGGTGATGAACGCCGCATGGGGGAACTCGTAGGTGTAGTCGAACACGCCCATCGCACCGGTCAACCAACGCAGGTTGGCCTCGTCGCGCACCACGACCGCGTCGTAGCCGCGATCGTCCATCATCGAACGGACGCGCGCCACGCGCGCGGAAGGACCGGTCGTGCAATCACTCATGATCAAACACCTTTCTCATCGAATTAGGAGGACAGACGTCTGCGAGACGGACACAACGTAGGCAGACGGCACGATGACCTATCGGTCGGCGTCCGCATCGGGACGGCGCGAGGCCAAAAACGCCTCGGCATGGCGATGCAGCACGTCATCGTCGACGTTAGCGAGCCTGATGGAGCCCGGGAACCGCGGCAAGGCCAGCATGAATCGGTTGGAACGCGAGAAGCGCTCACGGCGAAGCGCTTCGATGAAGCGATCGGCATCGAGTTCGAAGGCGAGCTCCTCGATACCCAGATCCTCGAGGAGGTCATCTTGGTCGAACAGGGTATCGGCCTCGAAGCCGCAGACGTCATGGGCGAGTCGGGCCTCGAAGCGCATGCCCTCGGCAAGCAAGCGATATGCAGGGACATCCCCACCAAGGCAGGCGCCCAGCGCACGAGCGGTCACGGTGCCGTACAGCACGGCATTGCGTGACGAGGGGTTCGCGGAGCGGATGGCCGATCCGCGCGCGGTCTGAGCGCGGCAGAGCGCATCGGCGAACGACTTCTCGCGCCCGGCGAGCATGCCGTCGACCAGATCGGGGAACTGCTCCCATGCGCGCTTGCTCTCGGCAAGGGCGCAGGATACGAGCTGGACGTATCCCATACCGACCTCGTCGACGGGCCTCGCGGTGACGAGATCGATGTCGCAGACGATCATGTCCCAATGCGGCAGGATGCCGACCATCTCGGCGGCATCTCCGACGTCGAGCTGACGCATCGAGGTGGCGACCGAGCACATGGCATCGAGCGTCAGGGGGATGGCGACGCTCGAGGTGCCCTGGCACCAGACGGTCGAGCAATAGGAGACGAGTGAGCACAGCTCGAACCCTCCGACCGCGACGATCAGGTCGTCGGCGGTGATCGCGGCGTCCGCGATGCGGGCGAGCAGGGCATCGGCATCCGCAAGACGCGTCAGGGACGCATCCGCCCCGAAACGCACCTCCTCGATGGAAAATCCGATATCGATGAGCGCGCGCCGGGCGAGCTCGTGCACCTCGTCGGATACAAGCGCATCGCAGATGAGCATCGCGCGCTTGGGCGAACCGACGACATGGGAGACCAGCGAGTCAAGCTCACCCAAGGCGCCGCATCCTACGCGGTAGTCGGTCGTCGTGCGACCGAAGTTGACAAGCTGACGGCGAATCGTCATAGCAAACCACGCTCCAAAAGAATACCGGCACAATCATACGAGACCTCGATGAACGACCTGCCCCGTATATCGATCGTCATATCGGCCGCCCGCTCATAGAGCGGTCGACGGTGTTCGAGCAGTCGCCGCGCATGCGCCTCGGACCTGAAGTCGGGACGCGTATCGCGCCTTCTGATCTGGCGAAGGGAATCATCGATATCCCCCTCGAGGTACACGCAATACCCCATCGAGCGCATCAGCTCGATGTTGCGCGGGGTCTCGATGATACCGCCCCCGCAGGAGACGAGCAGGCTGCGCTCGTGCGCGAGCGACTCGAGGATCTGCGTCTCGAGCTCACGGAACCGCGCTTCCCCATCGGTGTTGAAGATCTCGGTGACCGAGCGCCCTTGCGTCCGCTCCACGAGACGGTCGGTATCGACGTAGCGCCGATTGAACATGCGCCCGAGATTGCGGGCGAGCGTCGATTTACCGGCGCCCAGAAACCCGATGAAGAAGACGTGATCGCATCCGCGCTTGACGATCGCCTGCATGCGTCAGCGCTCCTCACAGGGCACGTCGCGCAGAGCGCGACGCTCGAAGATGCGGAAGATCTTGGTGTACCACAGGTCGACGGTCGTCTGTGGCTTGACGAGGATCGAATCGACGCCGGCCAACGTACCCGCCCACACATCGGTGTAGAGCTGGTCCCCGATGATCACGGCGGCATCATGCGAGACGCCGAGGCGCCGCAAGGCGGCGTTGATGGCGAACGGCGCCGGCTTCATCGCAAAGCAGATGGCATCGAGACCGAGTTCGGAGGCGGAGCGCTCGACTTGGTCCTTATGCCAGTTATTGGAAACCATATAGAGCGAGAACCCGAGCTCCCGAGCGCGATCGAGCCATGCTGCGACCTCGGGCGGGGCGCTGGTGCGGTCGCGTGGCACGAGCGTATTGTCACGATCGAGCAGCAGCGCGCGTTTACCCTGCGCGTACAGCTGCTCGAGGTCGATCACATCGACCGACGCCACATAGCGTGTAGGGGAAAAGATACTCATGACAGCGACGCCTCGTACTCCTGGCGGAACGTCTCGAACTCGTCGTAATCCGCGGTGAAGCGATGGGTCCCATCGCCGTCGGGCGAAGCGACATAGTACAGGTAATCCGTGTCGGCCGGAGCGAGTGCCGCCTCGATCGACGAGATGCTCGGACTGCAGATGGGCCCGGGCGTCAAGCCGTAGTTCTTGTAGACGTTGTACGGCGAGTCGATCTCGAGATCGTCATAGGTGACCAGATCGCTGCCCCCACCGCGTGCATAGACGATCGCCGCATCGATCTGCAGCGGCATGTCGATGGACAGGCGATTGTAGATCACGCTCGCCACGGTCGGACGCTCGTCGATAACGGCGGTCTCACGCTCGATCAGCGAGGCGACGGTGATGACCTGCTGAGCGTCGATGCCCTCGGGACCGGCCGACAGGTCGAGCGAGGACGTCTCGGCGACGAACTGGTCGAGCATGGCGCGGATGATCGTGTCGGGCGTGCGATCGGAGATCGAATAGGTCTTCGGATACAGGTAGCCCTCGAGCGAATCGTTGTAGGCGCCCTCGAGAAACGGATAGTCATCGACGTAGTTGGACGCCTTCGCCTGGGCGAGGAACTCATCGGCGGATATACCGTAGGTCTCCTCGACGCGAGCGGCGGTCTGCTCGACGGTCAGGCCCTCCTGGATGACGAGGACGGCACCCTCCACGTTGGGTCCGTCGACGAGCTGTTGGACGACCTCCTTGGGGTCCTGCTCGGTATAGAGCAGGTACTCACCCGGCCTGATGGACGTCTCGGCCCCGAGCTCGGTGACGGCGGCATAGTAGTCCTTGGGATTGTCGATGACATGGTTTTCGGCCATGAGCTGCGCGATCGTATCGCCGGACGCGCCTTCGGGAATGGTCAGTCGAACCTCCTGGCCAGCCTCGACGGCCTCATCGGAACCCGAGAAGGCGCCCATGACGGCGGGAACGGCGAACCAGGCGATGACGCCGATGACGACGATCGCGACGATTGCCGCGATCACCGCCGGCAGCGACGAGGACGAGGAGCGAACGTTCCTGCGACGTGGGGACTGATAGCCGCGCGAAGCACGTGCGCCGGTATAGGGACGGACTCCGGATGTGGAGGTGCGCGAGGGGGCGCGACGATCGGTGGCAAAGCGCGTGCCAGCCGGACGCGAACCGTTCACGGAGGTGTTTCGCGGCGCGAGATGTCGCCCGCGATTCGTCTGGTTATCCACGTTCTTCCTTTCCATTCCTAGCATCGAGCCACGCTTGCAGGAACAGGGATGCGGCGATCATATCGACTTTACCGCGCATCTGGCGCTCCGAGAGCCCCTGCTCGCGCAGGATGCGCTTCGCCTCGCGCGAGGAGAGTCGCTCATCGGCGAACTCGAGCGGCAACCCGAGACGGGCGGCGAGCTCACGGGCGACCTGCTCGACGCGACGGGCCTGCGGCCCATCCTCCCCCGCCATCGTCTGCGGCCTGCCGCAGACGAGCACGTCGGGTTCATGGTCCTCGACGAGTTGGCGGAAGGGACGCGACAGGTTGACGACCTCGGCGGTCGGCATCACCTTGATCGGCATCGCGACCGAACCGGTGCGGTCCGAGACGGCGATGCCGATACGGGTCTGGCCGATATCGAGGGCGAGCGCGATCACGCTACAGTCCCAGCTCTCCGCGAGCAGCCGCAAGCGCGGCGTCGATCCCGTCGGCGTTCTTGCCGCCCGCCTGCGCCATGGTGGGACGACCGCCGCCGCGGCCGTCGACCGCCGGCGCGATCGCCTTGATGATGGACCCGGCGTTGAAGCCCGCCTTCGCGGCGTCGTCGGTGGCGGCGGCGAGAAGGGCAGGCGTACCCTTCTCGGTCACCGTGGCGAGCACGCAGGCGACCGGCGTGTGGATCTTCGAACGGACGGTGTCCCACACGTTGCGGAGCTCGGCGGCCTCGAGACCGGAGAGCTTGGCGATGACGAGTTTGTAGCCGGACACCTCGACGGCTTGGTCGATCGCGGTGGCGATGGCATCGGAGGATCCACCGGTGAGCGCTGCCTTGAGCTTCTGGTTGGCGTCGCGCAGGTTGCGCTGGAGCGCCTCGATTCGCGTGACGACCTCGTCGGGACGGCACTTGAGCGCCTCGGCGGCAGCGGCGAGCATGCGCTCGCGCTCCTCGAGGTAGGCCATGGCGCCGAGGCTCGTCACGGCCTCGATGCGACGGACGTTGGAGCCCGTGGACGACTCGGAGACGATGCGGAACAGGCCGATCTCGGCGGTGTTGCGGGCATGGGTGCCGCCGCACAGCTCACGGGAGAACGGATGCTCCTCCTCGCCCACGGAGACGACGCGCACCACGTCACCGTACTTCTCGCCGAACAGGGCGACGGCACCGGAAGCACGGGCCTCGTCGATGCCCATCACACGGGTCACGACCGGCTTGGCGGCGAAGATCTCGCGGTTCACGATCTCCTCGATGCGAGCGAGTTCCTCGGCGGACAGGGCCTCGAAGTGGGTGAAGTCGAAGCGCAGGCGATGGTCGTCGAGCTGCGAGCCCGCCTGGTTCACGTGATCGCCCAGCACCTCCTTGAGCGCGGCGTCGAGCAGGTGCGTCGCGGTATGGTTGCGGCGGATGAGCTCACGGCGCGTGCCGTCGACGACGGCACGCACGACATCGCCCACCTTGAGCTCACCGGCGCTCGTGACCTGTGCACGATGCGCATACAGACCGTTATGGGAGACGGTGTCGGCCACCGTCACGTACACGTCACCGCACATGAGCGTGCCGGCATCGCCGACCTGACCGCCCATCTCGGCGTAGAACGGGGTGCGGTCGAGCACCACGTCGACGGTCTCGCTCGTCGCGGCGGCATCGACCGAGGCGCCGTCACGCACGATGGCGAGCACGCGGGCGCCGTCGATGTCGTCGGCGTCGTATCCGCAGAACTCGGTCGAAGCGAGCGTATCGGAAAGCTCGGTCCACACGTCGTTGAACGAGCCCCACGCGTCGCCCTTGACGTTGGCACGGGCGCGCTCGCGCTGCGCCTCCATCTCGCGGTTGAAGCCGTCGATATCGACCTCATGGCCGGCACCCTGGGCGATCTCGACGGTCAGGTCGATCGGAAAGCCGAACGTGTCGTGCAGCATGAAGGCGGACGCACCGTCGAGCACCTCGCCCTCGCCGAGCTTGGCGAGCGCTTCGTCGAGATAGACGCGGCCGTTGTCGAGCGTCGTGGAGAAACGCTCCTCCTCCGCGCTCACGATGCCCTTGACCAGCGCGACGTTCTTGGTGAGTTCCGGATAGGCGTCGCCCATGAGCTCGTTCACGCGATCGATGAAGCGACCGAGGAACGGCTCGGTCACGCCGAGCAGACGTCCGTGGAACACCGCGCGGCGCAGCAGACGGCGCAGCACGTAACCGCGGCCCTCATTGCCCGGCAGGATGCCGTCGGAGATCATGAAGTCGACGGAGCGCGCATGGTCGGCGATGATACGCAGCGAACGGCTCGGACCGATGTAGTCGTCGCTCACATAGGACGCCCCCGAGATCTCCTCGCCGAGCCTGATGAGACCCTGCATGATGTCGCCGTCGAAAAACGAGGTCTTGCCCTGCATGATGGCGCTCATGCGCTCGAGGCCCATGCCGGTGTCGAGGTTGCGATGCGGAAGCTCCGGCATCGAACCGTCCTCCTGACGGTCGAACTGCGTGAACACGAGATTCCAGTACTCCAGGAAGCGGTCGCAATCGCACCCCGGCGCGCAGTCGGGACGACCGCATCCGACGTCCTCGCCCATGTCGTAGTAGATCTCGGAGCACGGACCGCACGGACCCGTGGGGCCGGCCGCCCAGAAGTTGTCGTCCTCGCCGAGACGCGAGATGTGACTCTCCTCGACACCGAGGGAACGCCAGATCTCGTAGGTCTCATCGTCGTCGGTGAAGACCGTGAAGTACAGACGCTCGATCGGGAGCTTGAAGACCTCGGTGGACAGCTCGAGCGCCCATGCGCACGCCTGCTGCTTGGACACGCCGCCGAACGAGAAGTTGCCGAGCATCTCGAAGAACGAGGCATGGCGGCCATCGGTGCCGATGATGTCGATATCGTTAGTGCGGACGCACTTCTGGCAGGACGTCGCACCGATCTCGTGCATGGTCTTCTTGCCCTGGTAGTACTGCTTGAACTGGTTCATGCCGGCGTTGGCGAGCAGCAGGGACGGATCGTCGGGGATCAGCGACGAGCTCGGGAACAGCTTGCACCCGCGCTCCTCGAAGAAGTGAAGGAACGCCGAGCGGATCTCGGCGGTCGTCATGGTCGGATTACCAGCGGTCATGCGTTCGTCTCCTCATGTTCAACACGGTAGATAGGCGTAAACGCACCTAGTATAGCCGACGCGTGCGGCCGTAAAGGTAAAAACAGCCGCACGCACCGAAGCACCGCATATGACCGCGAGAGTATGGGATCGGGCCGCGATCAGCGGCCGTCGTCATCCGTTCCGTCATCCGACGGGGAACCCGTCTCCGAAGACGATCCGAACGGGATCTTGAACATGCCGGTCGAGCCGGGCTGCATGGATGCGAGCTTGACCCACGGGTTATCCAAATCGGATTTGGGCTTGGGCAGGGCCGTCGCATCGGGCACGACGTCATCCGGGATGAGCTCGGAATCGCTCACGAAGGTATCGTCGCCCAGCGCATCGAAGGCGGGAACCGGGTCCCCGTTCTCATCGCGATAGGGCGTGCCGCGGAAGATCGCGCCGTCATAGCCGACGAGCTGGCGCTTGGTGCTCTTCTCGAAGTAGAAGATGAACAGGCCCTTGAGCGCCGCGCACAGCGGGATGGCGATGACCATGCCCATCGGCCCCATGAGGGCCGAACCGATGACGATCGCAGCCAGGCTCATGGCGGGATGCACCTGTACGGTGGATTGCATGACCTTGGGCGACAAGACGTTGTCGGTGATGTTTTGCGCGACGACGACGATCACGAGCGTCCAGATCGCAAGCGCCGGGCTGTAGAACACGGCGATGATGATGGCGATCGCGGCGGAGAACCACGGACCGATCACGGGGATAAGGTGGAAGATACCGGTCGCGATGCCCATAAGGCCCGCATAGGGATGCCCGGCGATCAGAAGGCCGACGAACACCATCACGCCGTTGATGGCCGACGTGATGATCATGGAGCGCATGTAGCCGCCGACGGAACGCGAGAGGATGGCGACGATGAAGCGGTAGTCGTCGTCTTTACCCTCGCCGAGCGCATAGCCGATCTCGCCGTGGATCTTCGGGTAGTCGCAGGCGAGCCAGTAGGCCAAGACGAGACCGAGGAACACGGTGAACAACGTGTTGGCCACGCCCCCGAGCGCCGGCATGACGCCGCGGCCCAGGTCGGTGGCAAGGTCGGTCACGAACGCGGTGGCGTTATGCTGCAACGACAGCAACACGTCGTCGACGCCGCCGAACATGTCGCTCGAGGTGAGCGACCGGACGTTCTCCATGAGGTCTTGGATCTGCAGGGAGAACGCCGAGAAGTAACGCGGCATCTGGTTGAGCACGTCGACGATCTGCTCGATGAACATGGGCAGCAATAGCGTGAACAGGAGTGCCACGACGGCGATCACAAGCAGAAGGCCCACGAGCGCCCCGAGCGAACGCGGCACACCGCGATGCTCGAGCGCGTTGACGATCGGCGACTCGACGAAGGCGATGAGCGAGCCCACGGCCAAAAACTCGACGACCGGTGCGAGCACGCCCACGACGTTCAAGAGCATGGCGCCGATGATCAGAAGGCCGACGACCGACCAGATGCGCAGCGTCACGATACGGGTGTCACGCAGAATCCTATCCTGCGGATGCTCGGGTTGGGAGGAACCGCTCATCGCTTCTGCATGACCCCCTCGGGATCGATCTTCTCTTGGATCTTCTTGAGCGTGCGGCGCAGCAGGCGCGACACCTGCACCTGCGAGACCCCGAGCTTCTCGGCGATCTCGATCTGGGTCATGCCCTGCACGAACCGCATCTCGATCACCTCGCGCTCACGCGGTGAGAAGCCCTTCAGGGCCTCCTCGATGACGAGTCGATCGTCGGTGAAGGACAGGGCGCTGTCCTCGGAGGCGTAGCGGTCGAGGACCGAAGGCGTGTCATCGGAATCGGTGCTGCCGGGCGCCTCGAGCGGCACGGAGGTATAGGCCGAGGAGGATTCCATGGCCTCGAGGACCTCGTCGACCGATGCATCGAGATAGTCGGCGATCTCCTCGACGGTCGGAGAACGCTGGAGCTGCGTGGTCAGGGTATCGGTCGCCTGGTTGACCTTCGCGGATAGTTCCTGCAGACGGCGGGGTACGCGGACGCTCCAGCCCTTATCGCGGAAATGGCGCTTGATCTCGCCCATGATGGTGGGCGTGGCGTACGTCGTGAACTCGAGTCCGCGATCGGGGTCGAAACGGTCGATAGCTTTGAGCAAGCCGAGATAGCCGACCTGCATGAGGTCGTCGAGCGGCTCACCGCGGTTCTTGAATTTGTTGGCAAGGAAGCGGACGAGGTTCAGGTGGGACATGACGAGCTTCTCGCGGGCGTCCATGTCGCCGTGTTCCTTATAGCGCCGGAACAGCTCGTGCGTCTTCTCCTTATCCCATGCCGCCTTGCCGGAAGCGGTCTTATCTGCCATTACACATCAGCTTTCAAGGTCATGACGAGGGCGGTCGGAGCGGTGCGCTTCTCGTATTCGTCGCACACGGCGCCCAAGATGAGGTCTGCGTAGACCGCCGACTCGGAACCCGCGGCATCTTCGAAGGACGCATCGCCGAGCTCGAAGACCATGCCCACGCGCGTCGCATCGACGTCGAAGCGGATGGCGACGTCGGTTCCGGGGCACAGCCCGCACGAGAAGACGAACGCCTCCTCGGCGGCCATGCGCATATCCTCGACGCGCTCGACCGACATCGAGCTCAGCATGGCGACGTTGGCGGCCGTCATACGGACGAGGCGTGCAAGATGCGGATCGGCAGCCACGGTCAGGCGTACCGTCGTCATGGAATCACTCATCGGACTTCTCCTGCTGCTCGGTTACGGGATCATCGTAGGTGTAGTACTGGCGACGCGGGGCGGACTCGGGCGTCGCCGCGCCGTCGGGGTCTTCGTCGTGCGAATCGGCGGCATCGGCGCGATCCTCCTGGACGTCGGACGTCCTGTCCGCGATCGCGCGATCGGTGGCGGCTGTATCGACCCCGTGCTTGGAGAAGAGACGCTGGACCTTCTCCGAGGCGGCGGACGCGATACCCGAGACGGCGCCGGATGCGCTCGACATGCTGCCGGTCACCTCGGAGACGTCGCGCAGCACGCCGTTGACCTCGATCAGGTCGGCGGAAAGCGCCTCGATGGCGATGCTTCCCTGCTTAAGCAGCGGTTCAACCTGATTGAGCGCGGGCTGCAGGTCGTCGAGGGTGGTATCGAGCTTGGCGATGACGGGACGCGCCTCGCCGAGCGTCTCGTTCAGCTCGCCCACGGCACGGTCGACCGTCTGAATCGTCGAACGGCTTTTGCGCAGCGTGAGGGCGAGCTCGACGACGGCCCAGACACCGGCGACCGCGAGCACGATAAGGACAATCTGTAGGGGCTCCATGCTAACTCCCAACGTCGAGATGGACCCTCCGCGTCGATCGCGGAAGATGCATATTCAATCATAGTACCCAACCCGCATGGCTCCATGCGGGTCATCACATCAATTCGCCGCTTCATCGTCCGATACGTCGGGGGCGTTTCCCGACCGGTCGCGAGCCGACTGCTCGAAGCGCCACTGCTCCCATCCCCTGCCGGATGGCTGCCAAAAAGCGCCGCGTTCGAGCCCCTCGGGCAGGTAGCGCTGATCGACCCACCCGCAAGGGTAATCGTGCGGATAGCGATAGGTGCCGTACTCGTCGGAGCCAGGGCGATGCCGGTCACGCAGATAGCTCGGCACCTCGCGCTGCCCGCTCGACCGCACGTCGGCGAGCGCCGCATCGATGGCGGCCTCGCAGGCGTTGCTCTTGGGGGCGAGTGCGTTGTAGAGCGCCGCTTGGGCGAGATTGATGCGACACTCGGGATACCCGATGACCTCGGCGGCCTTGAACGCCGCCTCGGCGATGAGGAACGCCTGCGGGTCGGCGTTGCCGATATCCTCGGATGCCTGGATCATGATGCGCCGCGCGATGAACTTCGGGTCCTCGCCGGCATCGATCATGCGCGCAAGCCAATAGACGGTGGCATCAGGATCGCTGCCACGCATCGACTTGATGAACGCCGAGATGATGTCGTAGTGCATGTCGCCGCTCTTGTCGTAGGACAGCCCGCGACGCGGGTTGGCGGCCCGAACGTCGGCGACCTCGATCGCGATGGGCGCATGGTCCACACCCTGCAGCTCGGCGGGGTCGTGGCGCGTGAGGGCGATCTCGCTCGCGAGCTCGAGCGTCGTCAGCGCGCTGCGCGCATCGCCCGCGGCAAGCGTGCAGATGGCCTTCACGGCGTCATCGTCGAGCGTGTAGGCTCCGGCAAGGCCGCGCTCGTCGTCGACTGCACGACGCACGAGCACCTCGATATCGGCATCGGAGAGATGCTCGAGCTCCACGACGCGGCTGCGGGACAACAGCGCCGAATTGACCTCGAAGTACGGATTCTCGGTCGTCGCGCCGATCATGATGACGGTCCGGTTCTCGACCGCATGGAGCAGCGCGTCCTGCTGCGAGCGCGAGAAACGGTGGATCTCGTCGATGAACAGGATCGTTCGGCGGCCGAACGCCATCAGGCGCCTCGAGGCCTCATCGATCTCGCGGCGCAGGTCCTTGACGGAACCGGTCACCGCCGAGACCTCGACGAACTCGCTGCGGGTATGCGCGGCGATGATATGCGCGAGCGTCGTCTTGCCGGTACCGGCCGGGCCGTACAGAATCACGCTCGAGAGCACGTCGTGCTCGATCGCACGACGGAGCCACGAATCGGGGCCGACGGCCTTCCGCTGCCCGACGTACTCATCGAGCGTCGTCGGGCGCATGCGGACGGCGAGCGGGGCGTACTTGACGCGCTGGGCTCGCTCGTTGTTGCTGAATAACGTTTCCATAGCGTCCAGTCTACCCTATCCCGCGCCAATTGGTGCGCCCTAGCGCTCGTTGATGTAGGTACGCTGTGGAAAGCGGATCTCCGGGAACAGCTTGCTGGCGAGCTCCGCGAAGTACCCGTCGCTCATGCTCGCGATATAGTCGACCACGGTCTGGTCGAGATCGCGGTCCCACTCGTAGCGCTTCCCGTAATGGGAGAGCGCGGCATCGATGCGCCTGATGTGATGGCGGAAGATGTAGCTCGATTCGTCGCGGGCGCGCAGATCACCCAGGCAATGCTCGTACATGAGACTGAACGCGCGCGCCAGCACCTCGGCACGCTCCCCTTCGATGCCGTTGGATCGGTAGATCTTCGCGTAGTTCTCGGCCTTGGCGCGACGAAGCTCGGCGAACATCTCCTCGCTCATCTCGATGCGGTCCTTACCGTAGCTGTGCTCGATGATGTCGACCGTCGCATGGGATAGGATCCACGAGTTGTAGCGCCCGCCGAGTCCGTCGGAGAACACGTCCTCGTCGAGCAAGCCGGCCGCGATGGCATCCTGACGATCGCGCCCGACATAGGCGATGATGTCGGAGATACGCACCACGCAGCCTTCGAGCGTCATGGGACGGAGCTTCCCGATCGCAAGGTCGCCCATCGAGGCGCATTGCTCCACCGTCCGGTCGAACTCCTCGAACGACGACAGCCCCGATAGCTCGAAGGTGCGCTGCTCGTATTCGCCGTTGTGCGTCAGGCACCCATCGAGCGTCTGCAGGGTGAGGTTGCGGCCGTACAGGACATCGAGCACGCGAACCGAATGGACGTTATGGAAGAACCACCGTCCGGTACGCGCATGGTACACGTCGTTCAGCGCGCGTTCCCCGGCATGGCCGAAGGGCGTGTGGCCCAGATCGTGGCCGAGCCCGATCGCCTCGATGAGATCGCAGTTGAGGCCGAGGGCGTATCCGATATCCCGCGCGATGCGGCTGACGAGCTGCACATGGATGCCGCGGCGCGAGAGGTCGTCGTTGCTCCTGAAGCTGAACACCTGGGTCTTGCCGGCGTACCGGTTGTACGCTGGCGTGTGCATGATCTTCTCGACGTCGCGCACGAACGCGGGCCGCCAAATGCTCGCCGCATCATGCGGGCTGTCGTCTCGACGGATCGCCCGGGCGTCATCGGTGCGGAAGGGATTCACCCAGCCGCGAGCCCGATCGTCGCGCATGCGCTCGGTCAGCTCGGGAGACAGGTCGTCGGGCAAGGAGGCGATACGACGCAGCACGTCCTCGCGAAGCGTCGAGTTGGTCACCGTATCCATACATCTTCCTCTCATCGTGTTCTCGGCGATATCATCGCACACCGCACGGACACATCGCCGCATGGACGCCGTGCGGACGGATGGGCGACCTAGAAGGCGGCGCAGATGACACTCGCCACGGGAAAGCACGTGACGGCAAACGGAAGCAGCGGCAACGATGCGCGGCGAAGCGCGATGCCGGAGGCGGCGAGCAGCACCAGCGCGCAACAGAACGCGAGCACCGCCACGACAGGATCGAACAGGCAGGTTGCGAACAGGTACTTGATATCGCCCATGCCGATGCCGATCGCGCCGCGATATCGCCGCCAGACGAGCTCGACGGCAACCAGGAGCATGCAGATCGCGAACCCGACCGCGGCGTTGCAGGCAAGCCGGATTGGCCCCTGCGCGATACCGGTTCGGACGGCGGTGCATAGTCCTAAAGCCAACCCTACCGCACACGGAAAGCGCCGATGGCGGGCGTCGACCAACGCGGATACCACCATGAGCACCGCGAAGATCGCATCGATGAAGGCAAGCACGCCGATCGCCCTCCCCACATCGCACGGAGCAGCATCGTTCACATGGGTATATGGTAGAGGCGGCGGTGGCGAGCGGATGCGGAATCGAACCTTCGAATCCCCGCGCCCGACAAACGCCCGACACCGCACGCTCGAACACGATACCGAAGAGAAGATGCCATATACTCAAGACATGTCTGATGAGAGGAAGCACCCGTGCACCCAAGCGATACCGCATCGACGGCAAAAGACGATCGACCCGCGTCGATCATCCCATCCGAGCGCCACATCGAAAGCGCGAGCGCCTCGACGGCGCAACAGGACTCGACGCGCTTCGCCTACGCGCTGACCCTCGGCGTGCTCGTCATCGTGTCGCTTTTCGTCATCGCGCTGGCGCTGCTCATGTACACGGTCGCCGCCCGCGCCGCCCAAGAGGGTGATCAGTGGTCCTGGCTCCAGGAGTACCGCGAAGCGCCCCTGGCGTCAGGAGGAGAGCCGTCTCGCACGATCGGCCTCGATTTCTAAGGGACGATCGACGGCACCCCGTTATCGGCTAGGGGCGCCGGTATGGCCCGAACCGCTACCGGGCACCTTCCATGACCTCGTCGAGCGTCACCGAGACGTCGTGGGGCGTAGGCACCCAGTCGACTTTGAGGAAGAGCGCCGCGACGGTGATCGGGATATAGGTGAACATGAACAGCGGGAACGTGAACAGGTTCGTCACGATGCGCAGCTTGCTCGGGCAATGGATATGGGAGCGCTCGATCACCGTGGTGAGCAAGCCGAGCACGAAAAACGTCGCGTACATGGAGACGAGCGTCATCACCATCGAACCGAAGCACATGGAGAGCTCCGCCTCGGTGGCCAGAAAACCGTGGCTGAGCGACCCCACGATGATGAACGTCACGTTGACGAGCACCGAGATCAGCGTGAGCAGCATGCCGGGGGCGATGGTCATGAGCAGATCGTACGCGGCAAAGCGCCGGAAAAACGCGATCGATTTGACCAGGTGCGCACCATAGGTGAAGAAGACCTGGTAAAAGCCCTTCGTCCAGCGCATGCGCTGCTTCCACGACGCGGCGAGGGTGACCGGCTGCTCGTCGAAGAACTCCGCCGGCGCGTAGCCGATGCGCACCCCGTGGATGGCGCAGAACGTCGAGAACTGGATATCCTCGGTGAGGGTATGGAAGTCCCAGCCGTGCATGCCCTCGATGATCTTCGCCGACACGAGATAGCCCGAACCCGAGACGGCGCACGAGGTACCGCACAGCATGCGCGCGTTGTTGAGGAAGCGCGCCTCGCGCAAAAACCACGTCGCGTACCCTGCCGAGATCCACGAGCTGCCGAAATTCTTGGAATTGCGATAGCTCGTGATGGCGAGGTAACCCTGATCGAACACGTCGTTCATGACGGACACGTAGTTCTTGGAGAGCAGGTTGTCGGCATCGAAGATGATGAACGCCTCGTACTTGCCGGGATACTCGTTGAGGATCCGGTCGAACCCGTAGTCCATGACCCAGCTTTTGCCCTTGCGTGCGAGGTCGTTGCGCTCATAGACGATGGCGCCGGCCTCGCGGGCGACGCGGGCGGTGTCGTCGGTGCACGCATCGGCGACGACGAAGATATCGATCAGCTCGGAGGGGTAATCCTGGTCCTGGATCGAATGGACGAGGTTGGCGATGACGGACTCCTCGTTATGGGCGGCGATGAAGAAGGCGTAGCGATGCTTGCGGGTCGCGGGCGGGACCTTCACCTCGCCACGGAAGAAACCGACGAGGAAGAAGACGACCTGGTAGAGGAAGCAGACCGAGAACAGGCCGCCGACGATGAAGTTGAACATCACCAGCGGGGTCATATGCGAGAAATCGAATAGCATGCCAAGCCCCTATCGATAACGAACGTACCGGCAAGTGTAGCGCAGGGGTGTCAACCGTTGGTGGAGCTTATGTGGCAACACGGACGTCGCAAAGAGGTGGCACACGTCGTTCGCGACGCCCGCCATCCGACTACTCCTCGAGCAGATACGGGATGATGCCGTCCCCCGCCTCGGTGCGGCCCATGGAGCGATCGGCGATCTCGTCGTACGCCGCCGCAAGATCCCAGGGCAGGACATCGCGCCGCTCGATCACCTCGCCGGTCACCGGATGATCGAACTTCACGCGCCATGAGTGGAGGAACTGGCGTGTGAGGTCGAGATTGGACCGGACCGACCCGCATCCATAGAGCGGGTCGCCCACGAGCGCGTGGTTGATATGGCGCATGTGGACGCGGATCTGATGGGTACGGCCGGTATACAGATGACATTCGACAAGCGTGTAGCCCTCATCGCCCCGATGGGCCTCGAAGCGCTCGAGCACCTGGAACGTCGTGATGGCCTGGCGCGCGAACGGGTCGTCGGATACGGCCATCTTCACGCGGTCGCGGGTCGAACGCGCGATACCCGTGTTGATCGTGCCGGAATCCATGGCGATGTAGCCGTGGCAGAGCGCGATGTAGCGCCGATCGAGCGTGCGCAGGCGGATGAGATCCTGCAGGGCGCGCTGGGTGTCATCGTCTTTTGCCGCGAGCATGAGACCCGAGGTGTCCCGGTCGAGCCGGTGCACGATGCCGGGGCGATCCTCCCCCTGGAGGGTCCCCAGGTGGTCGATACCGCAATGGTAGACGAGCGCGTTGGCGAGCGTTCCGGAATCGTGACCGTGCGCGGGATGGCACACCAACCCGCGCTGTTTGGAGAGCACGATCAGGTACTCGTCCTCATAGCGGATATCGAGCGGGATCGCCTGCCCCTCGATAGCGCCGGGTTCGCGGATCTCGGGAAGGTCGACCTCGATACGGTCGCCAGACGACACCGCGTATTTCTTGGAGTAGCAGTCCTCGCCGTTCACCGCGACGGACCCCGCCTCGATTAGCTTAGCGCAAGCCGAACGGGTGGGGCAGCTTTCCTGGGCACCGAGGAACGCGTCGAGACGCATGCCCTCGTACTCGGAGGTGACCAGCAGGTGGACGTCGGCCATCCTCTACTCCCCCTTTCCCTCGCCGCCGGCAGGTCCGAACGCGAATCCGATAAAGGCGAGCACAGCCCCGCACGTGATACCGATATCGGCGATGTTGAACACGGGAAACGACACGAACAGCGTCGCGATGAAGTCGGTCACGAACCCGAACAGCATACGGTCGACGGCGTTGCCGAGGGCGCCCCCGACGACCATGCCCATCCCTGCGACCTCGAGCCACGAGACGCGGGGCGCACGCAGGAGGTAGACGATGCAAAACGCGGTGACGACGATCGCGAGCACGGCGAACAGCGGCGCGAAGCCCTCGCCCAAGCTGAACGACGCCCCGATGTTCTCGACGTAGCGCAGACCCACAACGCCCGGGATCACATCCATGCCGGAAAACCCGTGCGCGACGGCATCGCGCACGATGATCTTGCTCACCTGATCGACGAAGAAGAAAAACGATGCGAGCACGCCGGCGACGAGCATGCGCCCCAAGATGGACGGGTCATGTGATTGGGATCCGCGATCCAAGTCCGCTCCTTGTCGTACGAGATGGAAACGGCGTGCCGCCGTCGGAAGCCCGCGAGCGCACACGCCATCGCAGGCGGGACGCCGCACTTGAGGCGCGGCGTCCCGCATTGCATGCGACTTATGCGTCGATAGCCTCGGCGCAGCGGTCGCAGATATGGGCATGCTCGCCGTGAACGCCCGTGGAGGCACGGAAGTTCCAGCAACGGTCGCAGCACTCGCCGCGCGCAGCCTCGACCGTGGCGGTGAACTCGTCGCCGCAGGTGAGCTCGAGCTCGGACACGATGAAGAACTCGGCGAGATCGCACGCCTTGTCACCGATGAGCAGCGTATAGGCCTCGGCGGGCGCCGTGGCGACGACGCGCGTCGCCTGACTCTTGGTGAAGGTGCCGGCGGCGCGGGCCTCCTCGAGCGCCTTCGTCACCGCACCGCGCAGCTCGAGCGCGGCCTCGAGCACAGGCTTGTACTCGTTGGCCTCCTCGAGCGTGATCGGAGCATGGTACCAGTCGAGCAGGGCCGCGTAACGCTGGTTGTCACGGCAGCCGGCAGGCGCGAACTCCATGACCTCGTCACAGGTGTAGGCCAAGATGGGCTGCAGGTCGCGCAAAAGCATCGAGAGCAGCTCGGCGAGCACCGTCTGGGCGCTGCGACGCGCGAGCGAACCGACCTTCTCGCAGTAGAGACGATCCTTCAGGGCGTCGAGGTACACGTTGGAGAGCTCGGTGACGACGAAGTCGTACAGCGTGCGGTAGACGCGGTTGAACTCGTAGCCGGCGAACGCCTCATCGACCTCGGCCTGCACCTGCGTGAGCCGTGCGAGCATGAGCTTGTCGAGCGGCAGCAGGTCGGCGAAGGCCACGCCCTCGGTCGCCGGATCGAACTGGTCCTCGAGCTCGCCGAGCAGGAACCGGAAGGTGTTGCGGAAGCGGCGGTACGCATCCGAGGTGCGCGCGAGGATCTCGTGGTCGATCGCGACGTCCGTGGAGGTGTCCACGCTCGCGACCCACAGGCGGATGATGTCGGCGCCCATCTCGTCGCAGACCTTGTTGGGGTCGATCACGTTGCCGAGCGACTTGGACATCTTGCGACCCTGGCCGTCGAGCGTGAAGCCCTGGGACACGACCGCCTTATACGGCGCGATCCCGTTGGCGCCCACGCTCGTGAGCAGCGAGCTTTGGAACCAGCCGCGATGCTGGTCGGAACCCTCGAGGTAGACGTCCGCGGGATACTCGAGCTCCTCGCGGCCCTGGCACACGGCACGCCAGGACACGCCGGAGTCCCACCACACGTCCAGGATGTCGCGGTCGGCTTTGAGATGATGGCCGCCGCACTTGGGGCACACGCAGGCGTCGCCCAGGTAGCTCTCGGGCGCGTCGGTGAACCAGGCGTCGGAGCCCTTCTCGTGGAACAGCTTGATGACAGCGTCGAGCGTGTCGTCGTTCATGATCTTCTCGCCGCAGTCGGCGCAGGTATAGCTCGGGATGGGCACGCCCCAGTTGCGCTGACGGGAGATGCACCAGTCGGGGCGCTGCTCGACCATGGCGCCGATGCGGTTGGCAGCGTGCGCCGGATACCACGTCACGTGGTTCTGGATCGCGTCGCTCGCCTGGTCGCGCAGGCCGGTCTTGTCCATGGAGACGAACCACTGGTCGGTCGCGCGGAACAGCACCGGATGCTTGCAGCGCCAGCAGTGCGGGTAGCTGTGCGTGATCTTGACGGACGCGACGAGTGTGCCGCGCTCGCGCAGAAACTCGATGATATGCGGGTTGGCCTCATCGGTGTCCATGCCGGAGAACGGGCCGCCCGTGCCGAAGGTGTCGCCGACGTAGAACTTACCGTCATCGTCGACGGGCATGCAGATGTCCATGCCCTCCTTCATGCAGACGTAATAGTCGTCCACACCGTGACCGGGCGAGTTGTGGACGATACCGGTACCGTCCTCAGTGCCCACGTAGTCGGCGAGCAGCGCCACACCCTCGACGTCATCGAAGATCGGCTGCTTGTAGTGCAGGTGGTCGAAGGTCTCGGCCGGCACCTCATACGGCTTTCCGTCGACCATGACCGGCGTGCACTCCCAGCCGGCGATACCGCAGACCTTCTCGGCAAGATCCTTCAGCATGATCTCGGCGCGGCCCTCGTGCTCGATGGCGGTGTAGATGGCGCCAGGCTTGAGCGACACAGCCTGATCGGACGGGATGGTCCACGGCGTGGTGGTCCAGATGATGAAGTCGACGGGGCCGTCGAAGGACTCCAAGCCGGCGGGCTTGGACGTCAGCTCGAAGCGCACGTAGATGGAAGGCGACGTCTCGTCGGAGTACTCGATCTCGGCCTCGGCGAGCGCGGTGTGGCAGTGCTTGCACCAGTGCACCGGCTTATGGCCGCGGTAGATCATGCCGCGGTCGAACATCGCCTTGAAGACCTCGATATCGGCGGCGTCGTGCTGGTGATACAGCGTGAGGTAGGGGTTATCCCAGTCGCCCAGCACGCCCAGGCGCTTGAAGCCTTCGCGCTGCAGGTCGATGTTCTCGACGGCGAACTTGCGACACAGCTCACGAATCTCGGCCACCGGGGTCGCGTTGAACTTCTCGGTGCCGAGCATCTCCTCGACCTTGTGCTCGATAGGCTGGCCGTGGCAGTCCCAACCGGGGACATACGGCGTCTGATAGCCCTGCATGGCCTGATAGCGCTCGATCATGTCCTTGGAGATCTTGTTCATGGCGTGGCCGATGTGGATCGGACCGTTGGCGTAGGGAGGTCCATCGTGCAGGATGAACTTGTCGTGACCCTCGTTCTTCTTGAGCATCAGCTCGTAGACCTTGTCCTGCTGCCAGCGGCGCAGGCGCTCGGGCTCCCGCTGCGCGAGGGCCGCGCGCATGGGGAATTTGGTCTTGGGCAGGTTCATGGTGCCCTTGTACTCGTTAGCCACGAATACCCCTTTCGTCGTGGGCGCTCATGCGTACGAAAAAAGCGCCCGTCCCTGCAAGCTGGGACGAAGCGCTTTTGCAACGCAGGACATCGCCTGCGGACAAGCTCCTCGTTCTACCACCCAGCTTAGGCACGTTTCGTGCCCGTACTCGGCCGACCTCATGACGGCGGTCGTCCCGGCGACGTCTACTGGGATGCGAAAACATGTCTGGCATAATATCGCATACCGTTCGGGCCGCGGCTCCGGGGTGATATTCGCTCGGTCGCGCGCGCGGACTTCACAGCTACCGTCCGCTCTCTTGTGCACGCGGGGGCCGGCTACTCCTCCCCTTCACAGCCATTGCGCGCTATTGTAGCACGCAGCGTCGCACACGACGCCATCTCGCACGCGAATCCATATCACAGCTCGATGACGTCCAGATCGTCGGGAACGAGCAGATTTCCGTGGTAATAGCGTGACCCTTCCGCCGTGTACAGCTCGCGACGGCGTGCGATGTTCCTATCCTCCGTGTGATAGAGCACCAGGTTCTCGACGCCGAGCCGTTCGGCAAGTTCACAGGCGTCCTTGACAGTGGAATGGTGCTTTTCGTACGGATGGAAGATATCGGCTTGCCCGTGGAGGCAAAAAGCCTCATGCAAAAGCCACGTGGCGCCCGAGGCGTACGGCTCCTCGCGCTCGTTGTAGGGCTCATCGCCGCAGCAGCACAGGCTGCGGCCGTCTCCCAGATCCATATGGAAACCGAACTGCTTGGCCTTGGTCGAGGCGATGTCGAAAAACGTCACGTCATGGCCGATGAGCTCGACGTGCTCGCCATCCTCGACGACCGCCAAGTGCAGACGATCGTCGATATAGGCGGCATCTTTGGCGGCAAGCAGGGTCTGCGCCATATCTCGCAAGATCTTGATGACCTCATCGTGCGCGTAGATGGTCGCCTCCCCCTCATAGGTCCCACGACGCATGTTCTGGCAGATCATACGCATGAGCCACGCGATTCCGAGCAGATGATCGATGTGCTTGTGGGTGACGAAGATCTCGCGCAGATCCTTCCAATCGATGCCCGCGCGTTTGAGCTGCGCGAGCACGGTGTTGCCACCGCCGCCGTCGACAAGCAGATGACGCGCGCCGTCGGAGATGACGAAGCAGGTGTTATAGCACTCGGTGACCGGCGCGTTGCCGGTGCCCAGCATGGTGAGCTTCATGTACACTCCATTGTGGGGACGATTCGGATACGGCCGACCCATTGTGGCGCATCGGCATGCAGAAGAACCGTCTCGTCTCGATATATCACGAAAGGAGCAGCATATGCGCGTGGGATATATTGGAGCCGGCAACATCTCATCGCAGATGGCCGAGACGATCGCCCGGATGGATGAAGCGTCCAACTACGCCGTTGCCGCCCGCGACCCTGAGCGCGCTCGCGCCTTCGCCGCCCGCTATGGGTTCGACGTCGCCTACGACAGCTACGACGAGCTGCTCGCAGACCCGGATGTGGACCTCGTCTACATCGCGCTCCCCCACTCGCATCATCGCACGTGGACCATCCGCGCGCTCCGTGCCGGCCATCACGTCCTGTGCGAGAAGGCGTTCGCCGCCAACGCGCACGAGGCCGCCGAGATGATCGAGGTCGCGCGTTCCGAAGGGCGCTTGCTCGCCGAGGCCATCTGGACGCGCTACATGCCTTCGCGCCGCATCATCGACGACCTGGTCCGCGGCGGCGCGATCGGAGCGGTACGCACCGTCGACGCGAACCTGGGCTACCGTGTGGACATGAACCGCCGCATGGTCGACCCCGCGCTTGCCGGCGGGGCGCTGCTCGATCTCACGGTCTACCCGCTCAACTTCGCGAGCATGGTGCTCGGAGACGACATCGCGCACATCGACGCCCACATGGTGCCGATCGAGACGGGCGTCGACGGCCAGGACTCCGTCACCCTCACCTATGCCGATGGCGCCATGGCGACGATGTTCACGACCATGCACACCATGACCGACCGGCGCGGCCTCATCTGCGGCACCGACGGCTTCATCCGCGTCGAGAACATCAACAACCCGCAGCGCATCGACGTCTACGACGCCGACGGCCTCACCTGCTCGCTGCGCGAGTCGATCGAGGTTCCGCCGCAGATCAGCGGGTACGAGTACGAGATCCTCTCCTGCAGGCGCGCCATCGAGGAAGGGCGCATCGAATGTCCCGAGATGCCGCATGCCGAAACCCTCGAGATCATGCGACAGCTCGATGCGATCCGCGCGCAGTTCGGCATCGTCTTTCCCTTCGAGGAGGGTTCGCGATAGCGAAAACATTCGCGTACGCGTGCGGCGACTCGACGTATAATCGACAAAATGGACATATACGAGCGGAAGGAAGGCGTACCCATGCGCACCATCCAAATGAGCGATTACACCGTCGGCGAGGACGCGTTCGACGCGATCCCCGCGACCCTTGCGAGCTATGGAGCCACGTCCGTCGTGATCGTCGGCGGCACGCGCGCCCTTGCCGCCGCGGCAGACGGCATCAAGGAGGCGCTTGACGGCACCGGCATCAAGATCCTCGACACCATCGTCTACGGCACCGATGCCACGCAGTCCAACGTCGATCGCCTCGTCGCCACATCGGCGTTCGCCGAAGCCGATGTCGCGTTCGCCGTCGGAGGCGGTAAGGCCATCGATACCGTCAAGACGGCCGCCAAGGAGTTCGACAAGACCGTCTTCTCGGTTCCCACGATCTGCTCCAACTGCTCGGCCGCGACCGCCATCGCGGTCATCTACAACGACGACGGTTCGCTCAAGGGTTACGCCTATCCCCCGTGCCCGGCGCACATCTTCATCAATCCGCGCATCATCGCCGAAGCCCCCGAGGAGTACTTCTGGGCGGGCGTGGGCGACGCCCTCTCCAAGCAGCCCGAAGTCGAATGGGCCACGAGCACCCGCGAGCTCGGCCATACCGCGAGCCTCGGTCTGGCACTCGCCCACACCTGCACCGAGCCTCTTATGACCTGGGGCGTACAGGGCCTCGCCGACGTCCGCGAGAACCGCTCGAGCGAGGCGGTGCGCCAGATCGCACTCGACATCGTGATCAACACCGGTTACGTGTCCAACCTCACCAACCAACCGGATTTCTACTACAACTCCACGCTCGCCCACGCGTTCTACAACGGATCCACGGGTATCCATCGTGCGGGACGGACGCACCTGCACGGCGAGGTCGTGTCGTTCGGTGTGCTCGTCATGTTCGCCTACGCCGGCAATCAGGCCGAGCTCGAGCGCTATGCCCGTTTCAACAAACAGATGGGCCTGCCGGTGACGCTCGCCGAACTCGATTTGGACGAGAGCCACCTCGAGGCGCTCACGGCCTTCGCCCACGAGACGAACGAATGGAAGCAGGGCAATCCCGAGCCGTTCGAGGATTCCCGCTTCATCGACGCCATCAAGGCCGCCGACGCGTTCGGTCGCTCGCTGTCGTAATCGGACCACGGCAAGAGAACCTCGAATCACCTGGTTCCTGCATGAACGAAGGGCATCGACCTGGATCGATGCCCCTCGTTTCGCACACAGGCTGATTCTCGGTCGATGCCGATGCACCACCTATTCGCCGAGCTTGGACCCGCAGCTCATGCAGAACAGATCGCCCTCGTTCACCGCGAACCCGCAGGCTGGACACACGGGGGCAACGGGGCTTTCGGCCCCATCAGCTGAGCCATCGTCGCGCGCCGACGCCTGCGCGGCCTCGGCGATCGCGGCCTCCACCTCGACACGGGGCTTGCCGCAGCCCGAGCAAAAGCGATCGGCCGCCTCCATATGCGTATGGCAGAACGGGCAATCGATGCCGGCCGCCACGCGCGCAGCCTCGGCCGCCTCACGCTCGATCTCGTCGAGCTTTGCCTGGATCTCGGCGCACTCCGCATCGATCGCGGCGATTCCGTCATAGAGTTCCTCGCGTCCTTCGCGAAGTGCCGCATCGTCCTTGGTGACCTTATACAGGCTTGCACCGAGCTCGGCCGCGAGCTTCTCGCGACGGCCGAGCGCGTCGCCCATCTGGCCGTTGAGCTTCATCGTCTCGACACCGCGGCTCGCACCATCGATACCGCGGTTGACAGAGGCTTGCACATCATCGAGAAAGCCCATCGGACTCCCCTTTCGCATCAGGTTTCCGCTACCGCACCATTGTGCCACCACAGATGAAAATACGTCAGACGTATTTTCACATCTTCTCGCCGTCGATGACGCGGATGTTGACATGACGCCGTCCACCTTCGTCCACCGGCTCGTCGAACTCGTACACCCCGAGCGATTTCAGAAACGGACGGAGCTTCTTGTAGCCGTAATTTCGCACGTCGAAATCGGGCAAGCGCTTGCCGAGCTGATCACCCATGAGCCCGAGGGAGACCCAGCCGTCCTCATCGGAGAACTTATCGACGATGGCGTTCACCGTCTCGCGGATCTTCTTGAGATGCCGACGGCGATCCGCTTTGGACATCTCGCCGAACGCGACCTCTGAGGGCTCTTCGGCATCATCGTCGGTATCGCCGGGAACGTCCGCTTGGCGACCGTCTTTGCCCTCATCGGCATCGGCTCCCGGCATCGGCACGTCCTTGCGCTTGGCGACTCGGGTACGCGGGCGACGACGCTGACGGGGCCGCTCCTCCCCTTCGGCTTCGCCCTCGTCTTCCCCTTCCTGCTCGGCGGCATGGGCGGCATAGAGCAAATCGAGGTACTTGAACTGGTTGCACGCGGAGATGAACGGCTGGGGCGTCTTCTGCTCGCCCATGCCGATCACCTGCATGCCGCTTTCGCGCAGACGGGAGACGAGCCGCGTGAAATCCGAATCGGAGCTGATGATCGCGAACCCGTCGACCGTACCCGAATAGAGGATGTCCATCGCGTCGATGATCATCGCCGAGTCGGTCGCGTTCTTGCCGAAGGTGTAGCTGTATTGCTGCATGGGGATGATCGAGTTATCGAGCAGGCATCCCTTCCAGCTGGCCAAACGCGGGCTCGTCCAGTCGCCGTAGATGCGCTTGTACGTGGCGACGCCGTAGTTGGCGACCTCCTCGAGGATGATCTTGATGTACTTCTCCGACACGTTGTCGGCGTCGATCAGGATGGCGAAGCGCAGGTCGCGCTCGTTCGAATCGCTCATGGACCACCTTTCTCCATCGTGGGGTATCGATACGGCATGCGGCCCCGTCGCGCGTGGTGACGAGGCCGCATGGGAAACTGTTCGGCTGGACTTACGCCTGCGGCGTGTTCGCACCGGGGATGAAGGGGTTCTCGCGCTTGAGGAGCGTCATGAACTCCTCGCCCGTGATGGTCTCCTTCTTGTACAGGTAGCGCGCGAGCTCGTGCAGTTTGAACTTGTTCTCGCGCAGGATCTGCAGGGCGCGGGCGTGCGCGTCGGCGATGACCTGCTGGACCGCGGCGTCCACGCGCTCGGCGGTACCGGGAGCGCAGGTGAGCGACGTGTCCTGGTTGAGGTAGGCGTTCTGGACGGTGCCGAGCGCCATCATGCCGAACTCGTCGGACATACCGAAGCGCGTGATCATGTTGCGCGCGAGCTTGGTGGCCTGCTCGATGTCGTTGGCGGCACCGGTGGTCATCTCGCCGAAGATGAGCTCCTCGGCGGCACGGCCGCCGCAGTACACCGCGAGCTTGTCGAGGACCTCCTGCTTGGTGGTCAGGAACTTCTCGTCCTGCTCGACCTGCATGGTGTAGCCGAGCGCACCGCTCGTACGCGGCACGATCGTGATCTTGGTGACCGGCGCGCCCTCCTTCTGACTCGCCGCCACGATCGCATGGCCGATCTCGTGGTAGGACACGACCTGCTTCTCGTGGTCGGACAGGACCGTGGACTTGCGCTGCTGACCAGCGATGACGACCTCGACCGATTCCTCGAAGTCCTCCTGACGGGCGCGGTTGCGACCCAGACGGACGGCGCGCAGCGCGCCCTCGTTGATGATGTTGGCCAGATCGGCACCCGAGGCACCGGGCGTGGCGCGCGCGATGGCCGTGAGGTCGATCGGCGGCTCGGTCTTGACGTCCTTGGCATGGATCTCGAGGATCGCCTTGCGGCCGGCAAGGTCGGGCAGCTCCATGGGCACGCGACGGTCGAAGCGGCCGGGGCGCAGCAGGGCCGGGTCGAGCGAGTCGGGGCGGTTCGTGGCCGCCACGACGACGATGCCCTTCTTGTTGTCGAAGCCGTCCATCTCGGTCAGCAGCTGGTTGAGCGTCTGCTCGCGCTCGTCGTTACCCGAGAACCCGCCGCCATCGCGCTTCTTGCCGATGGTGTCGATCTCGTCGATGAACACGATGCAGGGAGCCTTCTCCTTGGCCTGCTTGAACAGGTCGCGAACCTTGGCGGCGCCGCGACCGACGAACATCTCGACGAACTCGGAACCCGAGATGCTGAAGAACGGCACGCCCGCCTCGCCGGCGACGGCCTTGGCGATAAGGGTCTTACCGGTGCCCGGAGGGCCCACGAGCAGCACGCCGCGCGGCAACTTGGCGCCGATGGCCTCATAGCGCTCGGGCTTCTCGAGGAAGTCGACGACCTCCTTGAGGGACTCCTTGGCCTCTTCCTGACCGGCGACGTCCTTGAAGGTCACGCCGACGTCCTTGGAGGCGACGATGCGCGCGCCGGACTTGCCGAGACCGCCACCGCCCAAACCACCGAAGCCGCTCGAGAAGTCCATCGAGGGGTTGTCATCGCCCATGGCCTTCTTCATCTTGCGATTGAGCCACCAGCCCACCAGGAAGAAGATGATGAGCGGACCGAAGGTGATGAGCAGGTACAGCCACGTCGAGCTGTTGTTGGTCGCAATCGACACGACGACGTTGGCACCCGATGCGGCGATCAGCTCGGACAGGTAGTCTTCGGCGCCGGGAAGCACGGTCGTCTGATACGCGACGCCTTCCTCGTCGCCCTTGAGGGTGTACAGCGCGTCGGAATCCGATCCGACCGTGTATTCCATGTCCTTGACCCGCTCGTTTTTGAGGTCAGAGATCATGGTCGAATAGCTCGCCTCTTTGATCTGCATCTGCTGGCGAGCGATGTTCGGGAACAGCACCTGGTTGAGCACCAGATACAGCGCGAACGCGATCAGCACGTAGAGGATCATGTTCCGTCTACGTTTATGGTCATCCATCTCCATCGAATACTCCGTCTCGTACGGTTTGCAATGGTACAAAGATACCCGAATGCGCAGACGATAATCACGCCCCTACCCCGATTCCATCTTGGAGCGCACGGACGATGCGCGGTGAGGCCGGACGCGATCCCGCATGCGCCGAAGCTTCCTCCGCATGTGACACGGAAATCCCACCTTTCGCGTTTACGGTTCGGTTTTGAGGGCGACCTGTGGGTACACCGGCCCTACGACGCACAAAGTCCACAGGTAGAACGCGTACAGTTTCAGGCCCTACTCGTACAATCCAATCAAAACCGAACCGTAATCAAAGATTGCGTAACATCGGCAAAGGAGCGCCCATACCATTGCATGCTTCCTGCTGACCGAACCTTTGCCAACCATTACCTTGCACCTGCTATCATGCTCAAGGCACACAACGTGGAAGGGATGGGGTATGGCGTTCGGAAAACGCACGTCGCGGCATGCCGGCGCGGCTTCGCTCGACGTGACGCACGGGGTCATCTGGAAACAGCTTTTGCTGCTCTGCGTCCCGATCTTCCTCAGCTCGTTTTTCCAACAGGCCCACGCCCTGATCAACACGTTCATCTTGGGACAGTTCGGCGGCAAGCTCGCCTTGGGCGGCGTGCAGTCGACCGCCTCGCTGTTCGAGCTGGCGGTCGGCTTTTCGGTCGGCCTCGGCGCGGGCTGCGCCGTCATCTCCGGCCAGTTCTTCGGCAGCCATGACGACGAGCGTCTTTCGCGTGCCATCCACACCGCCATGACGATCGCGCTCGTACTCGGCCTTTGCATATCCATCGCCGGCGTCATCTTCATCCCGCACATCCTCGAGCTCATGGACACGCCCGCCGACCTTATGGGCGAGGCGGTTCCCTATTCGCGCTGGTACGCGGCGGCGATGGTGTGCTCGCTCGTGCTCAACATGGGCTCGGCCCTGCTGCGCTCGGTGGGCGACACGCGCACGCCCGCCCTCATCATCGCGAGCGGCTGTTTGATCAACGCCGTGCTCGACGTCATCTTCGTGGCGGCACTCGGTCTCGAAGCCGCCGGCTGCGGCATGGCGACCGCCATCACGCTCACCGTCAACGCCATCTTCATGACCTTGCGCCTCATGCGCGCCGACGGCGCCTGGCGGCTCGACCTGCGCCGCCTTGGCATCGATGGACGCATCTGCAAGAGCATGCTCGGAACCGGCCTGCCGCTCGCCATCCAGTCGTCGCTCTACTCGATCTCCAACATCATCGTGCAGTCGACCGTCAACACCTTCGGCACCGACGCGGTGACGGGCTGGGGTCTGTCGGCCAGGCTCGACGCGTTCATCTGGATGGTGACCGAGGCGCTCGGCGTGTCGATGACGACGTTTGCCGCCCAGAACTTCGGTGCACGAAATTACGAACGTATGCGGGCAGGCTACCACACCTCGCTTATCATCACGGTGCTCGTGATCGGCAGCATGTCCGCCGCGCTCGTCGTGTTCGTGGAACCCCTGTCGCGCATTTTCATCGACGACCCCGCCGTCACGGGCTACACGACCATCATGCTCCACTTCATCGCGCCGTTCTACGCGTTCTACTCCATCGTGGATAACACCTCGGGCGCGATCCGCGGATCGGGCGAGAGCCTGCGCCCGATGCTGCTCACCATCCTGGGCACCGTCGTGTTCCGCGTGATCTGGCTTTTGGCCGTCGTGCCCGCGCACCATACCATCGAGACCATGTTGCTGGTCTACCCGGTCACGTGGATCCTGACGGCGATCCTGTTCGTGGCCTACCACCACTGGGGCCACTGGCTGCGCCATGCCGAGCACAAGGCAGCCCACCTGAGCGCGGGCGGCGTGGTGTAGCCGCGAGCGCACCGCCGTTAGGCGAACATGCCGGGACGGTAGTGGTACGCGTTGTCCACATGCGGGCAGAGCTGCCAAAACGCCACGGCACTCGCGGCCGCGACGTTCAGGGAATCGACCCCGTGTGCCATGGGGATACGCACCGCCAGGTCGGCGCCGGCGATCGTCGACGCCTTGAGCCCCGCACCCTCGGTTCCCATGAAGATCGCCATGCGTTCGATCGAGGCGAGCGCGGGGTCGTCCAGCGACACGGAATCGTCGGTCAGTGCCATGGCCACGCAGGTGAATCCCGCCTCATGCAACGTCGCCAACCCGTCGTGCGGCCAGCGGCGCGCCTCGCTTCCCAGACGGCACCAGGGAACCTGGAAGACGGTCCCCATGCTCACGCGCACCGCGCGGCGGTACAGTGGGTCGCAGCAGGTGGGACTCACAAGGATACCGTCGACGTTGAGGGCGGCGGCGCTTCGGAAGATCGCGCCCACATTCGTGTGGTCGACGATGCCCTCGAGCACGCAGACGCGCACGGGACGTCCCTGAGCATGCGCGACGATTCCATGCAGGAAATCCGCCGCGTCGGGCATCGCGGGACGCCGAAACGCCGCGAGCGCGCCGCGCGTCACCGTGAAGCCCGTGAGCTGCTCCATAAGCTCCATGGAGGCGACGAACACGGGGATCTCGGTGTTGCCTGCCGCGGTGACGCGCTCGAGCAGGGGCATGAGCTGGTCGACCCAGCGCTCCCCCATCAAAAAGCTGACCGGTGTGAGCCCGGCGTCGACCGCCCGTTCGATCACCTTGGCGCTCTCGGCGATGAAGATGCCCTTCTCGGGCTCGAGCACGCATCTGAGCTCGCGTTCCGTGAGACGCGTATAGGCATCCAGCCGCTCATCGTCGAGCGAATCGATGCGGATCAGGCACGGGGTCGTGGGCATGGCGGCGCTACTTCCCACCGCGGCGGAAGAGCTTGCGCCCTGTGTTCTTGAGCTTGTCGAGCATCGTGGGGTCGGGATGCGCCGCATTCCACGCCTCACGGCGACGGCGCTTCTCGAGCTCCGCGTTGAGCGGCTCACCGTAGCCCTGCACGAGGTTGCGGTACCACGACACCATATCGGCGAGGTCGTCCTCGTTGGGACGACCCTTGTTCATGCCGCCCGTGAGCTTGAAGGGACCCCAGGTGTCAAAGCCCGCGCATCCGTGGCCTGCCAGGTAGTTGGCACGCTGCGCGCGGCAGATGCCATCGATGTCCTTGCCGTACCACTTGCTCTCACCGCCGTAGGTGAGCAGGCTGAACACGAAGGTGCCCTCGATGAGGGAGTTTTGCAGCACACGGGCAAGATCGCGGTCGATCTCGCCGTAGTAGATGCCGCTCGCCACGCCCACCAGCGGATACTCCGACAGATCGACCGTCTGACCCTTGTCGAGGGTCGCGACGTCGACGGTATCGACATCGTCGGGATACGCCGCCGCGATGGCGTCGACGATCTTCTTCGTGTTGCCATGATGCTTGGAGCGGTACAGGATCATCGTCTTGACGTGGACGTCCCGCTCGTCGGCGGCATCGGAAGCCGCGTCGGGCGCAGGCGCCGCCTCGGGCGCCGCCGTGCCCTCGCGACGGTACGTCACGAACTCGAACGCGATGCCGTGATCCTCCTCCTCGGGAGCGATCGTCATCGTATCGGAGGTCTCGGCGATCTCCCACCCGTCGAGCGCATCAAGATCGGGGAGGAACGTGTCGGCAAGGCGACGGCAATGCGTCTTGGTGACGACCACGCGATCGCAATGCGGCAGGAACAGCTCGTAGATCTCGGCACCGCCGATGACCCACGCCTCATCGTCGGCGGCGACGGCGGCGAGCGCCTCGTCGAGCGAGTGGACGACCTCGACGCCCTCGCGCGCGAAGGACGCATCGCGGGTGAGCACGATGTTGCGGCGGTTCTTGAGCGGACGGCCCCCGGGCAGGCTCTCCAGGGTCTTGCGACCCATGATGACGGTATGCCCGGTGGTGGTCTCCACGAAATGGCGCATATCGGCTCGGTTGGAGACGATCATATCGCCCTCATAGCCGATGCCCCAGTCGTCACAGGCGGCGACGATGGCGGAAAGCGTGCAGCTCACAGGTACTCCTTAGATGGCGATGGGAATGTTTTTGATCTGCGGGCCGTGCTCGTAGCCCTCCACGATCAAATCGTCGGTCGTGAAATCGTAGAAGTTCGTGACCTCGGGGTTCAGGCGGACCGTGGGCGCAGGATACTGCGGGCGGGCGATGAGCTCGCGGATGATGTCGACATGGCGGTCGTAGATGTGCGCGTCGACGATCACGTGCAAAAGCTCGCCGGCGACCATGTCCACCGACTGCGCGACCATCATGAGCAGGATCGCGTACTGGCACACGTTCCAGTTGTTGGCGGCGAGGATATCCTGGCTGCGCTGCATGAGCACCATGTTGAGCACCGGCTTGTCGTCGCCCGTGGCGTGCGTGACGTTATAGGTCACACTGTAGGCGCACGGGTACAGGTGCATCTCGGACAGGTCGGAGAACGTGTACATGTTCGTCATGATGCGGCGCGAGTACGGCGTATGCGTCAGGTCGTAGAGCACGCGGTCCATCTGGTCGAAGTCGCCCTCGGGATAGTGCGACTTTTGCGCGATCTGGTAGCCGTAGGCCTTGCCGATCGAACCGGTCTCGTCGGCCCATTCATCCCAGATATGGCTGTTCAGATCGTGGATGTTGTTCGATTTGCGCTGGTAGATCCACAGAATCTCGTCCATGGCGCTCTTCAGGGCCGTGCGACGCAGCGTGAGCGCAGGGAACTCCTCGCGCAGGTCGTAGCGGTTCGTCACGCCGAAGTTCTTGATGGTGTACGCGGGGGTGCCGTCCTCCCAATGGGGGCGCACCTTCTCGCCTTCCGTCGTGGTCCCATGCTCCAGGATGTCTGAGCACATGGATACGAACAGCTCGTCTGCTTTGCTCACGGGCGCTCCTCGGTCATCGACAACATCGAGCACCTATTGTACCCCGCGCGTCGGATATCGGGTGCGCGCTACACGGATTCAGCAGCCGACTCCGCGCGCACGTCCTTTTCCGCGAATCCGACGACGAAGTCGATCAGCGGCGACGAGATGCAGACGGTGATGAGCGAGAACATGATCTTCGTCACGGGGATATACGACAAAGACAGCAGCAGCACGGAAAGATCGGTCACCAGATAGCAGCGGGACAGGCGCCAACCGCTGAGTTTTTGAATCGAGAGCGCAAGGGCGTCGTCACCGCCCGCCGATGCACCGGCGCGCACGACGAGACCGGCACCCAGCCCGACGAAGACGCCACCTGCGATCGCGGCGACAAGCGGCCACGAGGACAGATCGGGCAGCAGATGGGGCAGATGCTCCCAGATGGCATAGAACCCGGCGATGCAGGCGCTCGAGACGACCGACCAGCCGAGGAAACCCGCCCCGAGCAAGCGCAGCGCCACGGCGTAGCACACGATGTCGAGCAAGGGCGACGCGATGGACGACGGGATGCCCAGCCAGTGGTTCGCGAGCAGCAACGCGCCGATCACGCCGCCCTCGGTGATGCCGACCACCTGATGGATGTTATGGATGCCGAAGGTGAGGATCGCCGAACCGGCGGCGATGCACAGGAGTCGTTTTGCGATGTCGCCGCGGTTGCGGCGCAGGTATGTCTTGAGATCCATCGGACCTCACCCTTTCGTTCTGTTACGGGCTTTCTCGATTCCCAGCCTAAACCTTGGTACAATACCAAGGTCAACGGCGACATGGAGAAGCTATGGATGACGGCCTGTTCAAGGAGCAGTATCGGATCGGCGAGGTCTCGCGTCTGTTCGGCATCGGGCAGGACTCGCTGCGCTATTACGAGCGGCTCGGCATCGTCGTGCCCAAGCGCAAGGACAACGGGTACCGCGCCTACGACCTCGACGACATGTTCACCCTGTCCCTCATCAAGGACCTGCGGCTCCTCGGGTTCTCGATGCAGCAGATCAAGACGTACCTCGACGATCGCACCCTGGAGAGCACCGGACGGCTCCTATCGGAGGAGGCCGCCCTGATCGACCGGCAGATCGAGCGTCTGCGGGAACGCAAGGCGGCGATCGAGCGCCATGAACGGACCATCCTCACCGCGCGGACCGCGGTGTGCGGGCGATTCCTCATCGAGCGCATGCCCGAGCGCCGCTGCATCGAGCTCGCGGCCCGCATCGAGGTCGACGAGGAGATGGATGTCGCGATCCAGAGCCTTCGTCACCGCCTCAAGGACGTGACGCCCCATCTGAGCGACATCACGATCGGCGCGAACCTCTCGCGCACGGAACTTGAGGCCGGCGCCACCAACATCTACGATTCGGTCTTCTTCGTATTAAAGAACGAGCCGATAGCCTGCGACTTCCGACTGCCGGCGGGAAACTACCTCATCTACCGTTATCGCGGAGCCTACGAGCAAAACGGCGATGTGCTCCGCTCGATGCTCGCCTACGCGCAGCAGCAAGGGTTGAACGTCGGTGAACCCGCGTTCGAGATCTACGAGTTGGACAACCGCGACACGTCGGTAAGCGACGAGTACCTGACGCGCGTCGAGATACCGCTGCTTACGTAACGAGATGAGCCGCCGAGATCGATGCACGGACTCGGCCAAAGCGCTCTGCTGACAGCCGGGGCTCCGTACTGACAGTTGGAACCCTGCACCGACACCCGAGGCTCTGTACTGACAGTTGGAACCCTGCACTGACACCCGAGGCTCTGTACTGACAGTTGGGGCTCTGTACTGACAGCGAAAACTCTGTACTGACACAAGAAACTCCCAACTGACATAAACCGGCGAATATCATCGATTTGTGTCAGCTGGGAGTTTTGCCTGTCAATACAGAGTTTTCGCTGTCAGTACAGAGTTCCTACTGTCAATACAGAGCGCCAGCTGTCGGTACAGAGTTTTACCGTCAGCGCAGAGCCGCAGCCGGCACCTCGGAACGGCCGGCGGCGGCACGGCATCCCGTGAGCCCCCATACCGACGGCACGGAAACCCTACTTGCGGCGCATCTGCTTTTCCATCTCGCGCAGCATGTCCATCTCGGACCCGCCGCCAAGGCCGCCGAGACCGCCCATGCCGCCGAGGTTACCGAGGCCGCCCATGCCGCCCATATTGCCCATGCCTGGGATGTTGGGCATGCGCATCTTCTTGCCCTTCTTCCCCTTCTTGCCCTTCTTGCCGCCGGCCTGCTGGGACATGGCGCGCACGCGGCTCATCATCTTGTTCATCTCGCCCCACTGCTTCATGAGCTGGTTCACGTCGGTGGGGGTGACGCCCGAGCCGCGGGCGATGCGGGCGCGGCGCTGACCGTTGATGATCGAGGGCTTCATGCGCTCCTCGGCCGTCATGGACATGATCATGGCCTCGTTGCGAGCGAAAATGGACTCGTCGAGGTTGCCGCCCATCTGGTTGAGCATCTTCTGGCCGCCCGGAAGCATGCCCAGGATGGACTTCATGCCGCCCATCTTCTTGACGGCGCGCATCTGCTCGAGCATGTCGTTCATGGTGAAGCCGTCGCGCAGCATGCGCTCGGCGCTCGCGATGGTCTCGGCATCGGCAGCCTGCTGGGCCTTCTCGATGATGCCGACGACGTCGCCCATGCCGAGGATGCGCTTGGCCATGCGGTCGGGATAGAACGGCTCGAGCGAATCGGGCTTCTCGCCCATCGACACGAACTTGATGGGCTTGCCGGTGACGGCGCGCACGGACAGCGCACCGCCGCCGCGGGCGTCGCCGTCGAGCTTGGAGATGATGACGCCGTCGAAATCGGTACGCTCGGCGAAGGTCTGGACCACGTTGACGATGTCCTGACCGGTCATGGCATCGACGACCATGAGCACCTGGTCGGGCTTGACGGCGCGCTTGATGTCGACGGCCTCCTGCATCATCTGCTCGTCGATCTGCAGGCGACCGGCGGTGTCGACGATCACGACGTCGCGCAGGTTGTCGATGGCCTCGCGCACCGACGCGCGCGCGATGCCGACCGGATCGGCGCCGTCGCCGCGGAACACCGGCACGCCGATCTCGCCACCGAGCGTCGCGAGCTGGTCGGCGGCGGCGGGGCGGTAGACGTCGCAGGCGGCGAGCAGCGGCGAGTGACCCTGTTTCTTGAGCATGTAGGCGAGCTTGACCGCAGCCGTCGTCTTTCCGGAGCCCTGCAGGCCGACGAGCATGATCACGTTGGGGATGCGGTTGGACAGGACGAGCTTGCTTTCGGTGGAACCGAGCAGCTCGGTCAGCTCGTCCAGGACGATCTTGACGACGTTTTGCGCAGGCGTCAGCGACTCCATGACATCGGCGGTCAGGCAGCGCTCGCGGGTCTTGGCGACGAAGTCCTTGACGACCTTGAAGTTGACGTCGGCCTCGAGCAGCGCCATGCGGATGTCGCGCATCGCGCTGGTGATGTCGGCCTCGGTGAGCTTACCCTTGCCGCGCAGACGGTCGAAGGTATCGTTCAGGCGATCGGACAGACTCTCGAACATGAAGGCTCCTCGCTCGTTGGAACAGGTCGGACGCGCGCACGCGCGGCCGTGGAAACGTACAGGTTAGGCGTCGGCGCCCACAAGCGCTCGGCAGAACTCGCGGGCGTCGAAGGGCTGCAGGTCGTCGACCTGCTCGCCAACACCGATGCGCAAGATGGGCAGCTTGAGCTTCGAGGCGACCGCCATGGCGATGCCGCCCTTGGCCGTGCCGTCGAGCTTGGTCATGATGATGCCGTCGATGCCGAGCGCCTCGTTGAACTCGAGCGCCTGGGACAGGCCGTTCTGACCCGTCGCGGCGTCGATGACCAGGACGACCGAGACGGGCATGGGGCCGCGGGCGCACGACGCAGCGCGCTTGCGGGTGACGTTCACGACCTTGGCGAGCTCGCGCATGAGGTCGGCCGAAGTATGGAGACGACCGGCCGTGTCGATGAGGACGAGCTCGCTCCCCTCCCGCTCGGCAACGTCGAGCACGTCGTAGCACACGCTCGCCGGATCGGCGCCGCGCTCGCGCTTGACGACCGGCACGCCGGCGCGTTCGCCCCACACGTCGAGCTGCTCGATGGCGGCGGCACGGAAGGTGTCGGCGCTGCCGATGATGGTCTTGATACCGGCGTGCGCCGAGGCGCTCGCGATCTTGCCGACGGTCGTCGTCTTGCCGGCTCCGTTGATGCCGACGAACAGCACGACGGACGGGACGTCGGAAAACGGATCGCGCTCGGGCGCCGCGAAGGTCTCGGCAAGGCGGTCGGCGAGCGCCTCGCGCAGCTGACGCGCGGACTTGAGGTTTTTGCGGGCCGCGAGCTCGCGCAGGTCGTCGGACACCGAGATGGCGATGTCGGCGCCCATGTCGCCCATGACGAGCGTGTCCTCCAAGTCCTCCCAGAAGGACTCGTCGACCTCGCCGCCGAAGTAGAAGATCTCGTTGATGGCCTCGCGGCTGCGCTGCAGTCCGCGCGACAGGTTCTCAAAGAATCCCATTTATGCGTTCACGACCTTTCCTGTCGTTCGATCGAGCCGTTGGCTCACCACGCGGCTCACGCCATCGGCCTGCATGGATACGCCGTACAGGACGTCGGCGTCCTCCATGGTGCGGCGCTGGTGCGAGATGACCAGAAGCTGCGTGGTCCGGCGCAGATGGTCGATCGCGCCGATCAGCTTGCCGAGGTTGGAATCGTCGAGCGCCGCCTCGACCTCATCGAGGACGTAGAACGGCACGGTACGGGTGCGATATACGGCGAACAGCAGCGCGAGCGCCGTCAGGCTCTTCTCGCCGCCGCTCATGAGGGTCATCTTGGTGATGCGCTTGCCGCGGGGCTGGGCGACGACCTCGATGCCGGTCTCGGAGGGATGCTCCGGATCGGTCATCTCCAGATGGGCCTGACCACCGGGGAACAGCATACCGAAGACCTCGCGGAAATTCGCGTCGACCGCCTCGAAGGTGGTCAGGAACTGGCGGCGCATCTTGCGGTCGATCGCCGCGGTGATCTTGGTGAGGGCACCGCGCGCGTGCTCCAGGTCGGCGAGCTGGGCGGCGATATAGTCGGCGCGCTCGCGCAGCTGCTCGTATTCCTGGAACGCGACCTGGTTCACCGGTCCCAGGTTGTTGATCCGGCGGACGAGGTCGGCGAGTTCGCGCTCGCAGGCGGCGCGGTCGTCGGGAGCCGGCAAGGTGAGGGCCTCCTCGAGCACGGTCGAGCCGTCGGCGGTGATGGCGGCGATGGCGTTCTCGACCTGGACCTCAAGTTTACCGCGCTCAACCTTGAGCGAGGCGATGGCCTCGTTGGCGGCGTCGACCTCGGACTTCGCCGCGGACACGTCGCCGCGCGCGCCCTCGATCGTCTTTTTGAGGGATGCCGAATCGGCCTCCTCGAGCGACGCCTGGTCGCGCAGGCGGGCGGCCCAGTCCATGGCGCGCTCGCTTAAGACCTGATAGCGGTCGTGCAGCGGATCGACGCGGAGACGCAGAACCTCGAGCGAGCGGGATGCCTGACGCGTCGCGCGGATGCGATGGTCGATACGGTCGAGGCGGCGCTCGAGCTCCGGTGCACGGGTCTCCAAGCTACGGAGACGCTCGGCCGCCTGGGCCTGTCTGACCTTGGCGTCGGCGAGCTTGCCGGCGGCCTCGGCGTCGTCGCGCCGCACGCGCTCGAGCTCATCGGTCGCCTGCTCGATACCGCTCGACAGCTCGTCGGCGCGCTCGCGGGCATCGTCGCGCGTAGCGGCGAGCTCGTCGAGCTTGGGCTGGATCTCGCGCACGGCCTCGGCCGCCTGAGTGCGGCGACGCTCAACCTGCGCGCGCTCGGAGGCGGACGTCGAGACGCTCTGCTCGAGACGACCGATCTCGGACAGCAGGGATGTGCGCTCGCCCTCGAAGCGGGCGATATCGCCGGCGATGTCGGTCTCGGCGGCACGCGCGACGGCCAGCGCCTCGGTCGCCTCGGCGACGAGCGATGCGGCGTGCTCGAGGCGGGCAGACAACTCGGGCTCGAGCTCCTCCAGCTCACGGATGCGGCGCTTCCGCTCGAGCGTACCGGCGCTCACGTCGCCCGCGGAGCCGATCCGGACCACGCCGCCATGAGAGACGCGCGCGCCGTCCAGCGTCACATAGACCACGCCCGGCGCGAACCCGGCCGCCAGCGCCTCATCGATCGTGTCGACGACGCGATAGGCGCCCAACAGGGCTGCCACGGCGTTGCCGTACCCCTCGCGGACGCGCAGGCGCTCGACCAGACGGTAGCCCGCCGCATCCTCCCCGTGCGGGGCAAGCGGCACGTCACGGGCGACCATGACGGCCTGGCCGCCAGCCTGCTGCTCCCGCGCAAACGAGCCGAGCGAGGAGAGCGCCCGCGCGTTGTCGACCACGAGCGCATCGATATCGACGTCGAGCAGGGACTCGACGAGCTCCTCGAGCTCGACGGGAGCCTCGATGACATCGCTCAGGCGGGCGCGGACGGTACCGGCGTGGGCATGCGCGATCTTAGCGGTCAGCGACGAGCCGTCGGTGGCACGCTCGTCGAGGCGCTTGAGGCTCGCGAGCTCGGAGGTCGCCTCGGCATGGCTCGTGCGGGCGGACGCCTCCTGTTCGCGGCGCTCGTCGAGGGCGGCTTGGGCGGTCTTTATGGCACCGCGCGACTCGTCTCGCTGCACGCGGGCGCTCGCCAGATCACCCTCGAGCCTGTTCAGGCGCTCGCGGCGATCGTCGAGCGATGCGGCGATCTCCTCGATCTGCGCATCGAGCTGCTCCAAGCGCGAGGCGTACATGGAGTCCTCGAGCTCGGCGTTGGAGACGGTCTCCTTGGCCTTGACGTAATCGAGGGCGGCGGCGTCGGCGATGCGCTGCGACTCGCGGCGCTCACGCGTCAGGCGCGAGATCTGCTCGTCGAGCTCGACGCGACGCTCGTGCAGACGCTCGGCGGCGGGGCTGAACTCCTCGACGTCGGCGGCCGCGATCGCGGCGAGCCCGCGGACCTCATCGAGGTCGCGCCGGACACGGTCGAGCTCGTCGGCGGCCTGACGGCGCTGATGCTCGGAACCCGAAAGCGTCCCGCGCATCTCGGAGAGGCGCGCGACCATGTTGCGCCCCTTCTCCTCGAGCAGGCGCATGTCGGAGCCGATGCGACCGACGATATCCTGCATATGACGGCGTCGCTCGCCCAGATCGCCGACGAACAGGCCCTTCTCCTCGAGCATGACCTGCAGCTTCTCGAGCTCACGCTCCTTTTCACCCAACCGGTAGCGGGCGAGCTCGAGGGTGGCCGATGCCTCCTTGGAGCGGCTCTCCAGGTCGGTCCATGCCGCCTGCAGCGAACGGAGCTCGTCGACGGCGAGGATCTGCGTGAGCTCATGGGCGCGCTCGGTCAGCTCGCGATGGCGACGCGCGCGGTCCACCTGGCGCTCGAGCGGTTTGAGCTGACGCGTGACCTCGCGATTGATATCGCGGGCACGCGTGAGGTGCTTGTCCATCGAGGCGATCTTCTTGGCGGCGCGCTCGCGGCGGCGCTTGTGCTTGGAGATGCCGGCGGCCTCCTCGATGAGGCTCCGGCGCTCCTCGGGACGGCTCTGCAGGATGCCGTCGAGCTTGCCCTGGCTGATGATCGAGTGGGTATCCTTGCCCAAGCCGGAATCATGCAGGATGTCCTGGATATCCATGAGTCGGCACGGACTCGAGTTGATCAGGTACTCCGACTCGCCGGAACGGTACATCCGTCGCGTGATGGCGACCTCGTCGAACTCGACCGGAAGGACGTGGTCGGAGTTGTCGAGCACGAGCGTGACCTCGGCCACGCCGACGGGCTTACGGGCGGAGGAGCCGGAGAAGATGACGTCCTCCATGGCCTGGCCGCGCAGCTGCTTGGCGCTCTGCTCGCCCAGAACCCACAGGATCGCATCGGAGATATTGGATTTGCCGGAACCGTTCGGACCGACGATGACCGTGAGCCCGGGCTCGAACGTCATGTGCGCCCGATCGGCGAACGATTTGAATCCTTTGAGGGTGAGGGATTTCAGGTACACGCGTCGACCTCGCTAACCGAGCTTGCGCTTCAAGATGACGCCGTTGTGCGTATAACCCATCCGCTCGAGGGCATCGAGCGCAGCTGCGGCCTCGGCTTCCTTCTTGGAGGAGCCGCTCCCCCGCCCGCGACGGATGCCGTCCACGATGGCGACCGCGGTGAAGGTCGGCTCATGCGCGGGGCCGCTGCTGTCGACGAGCTTGTAGGCGGGCGCTTCCATCCGATCGCGCTGCACGCACTCCTGCAGGTAGGACTTGGGATTCGTGGGGTGCTCGGCGCGCTCGTCGGCCAGATGGGGCTTGAGCGTGCGCGTGATGAAGGCCTCGGCGACATCCCAGCCACCATCGAGATACAGCGCGCCGACGAGCGCCTCGTAGACGTTCTCGAGGGCGGAATGCATACCGCGCGCGCCGGTACCCATCTCGGAGGACCCGAAGATGATGCACTCATCGATGCCGAGCTCACGACCGACCTCGGATAAGGTCATGCCCGAGACGAGCGAGACCTTGAGGCGCGTGAGCTTGCCCTCGTCGAAGGAGGGATACGCCCGATACAGGGACAGCGCGACGACCGACCCCAGAATCGAATCGCCGAGAAACTCCAGGCGCTCATAGGAAGCGTCGACCGGCTGCCCCTCGACGGCCGAGGGATGGGTGATGGCGGAACGGAGCAGCACGCGGTCGCTGAACGTGTGACCGCAGATCTCCTCGATGCGGGCGAGCTTATCGGATACCGGCACGGCTTCAGCCCTCCAGCGCGGCATCGATCGCGTCGATGGCGTCGGCGACCGAGGCGATCGTGGTCAGACGCTCCTCGTCGAACTCGATATCGAACTCGTCCTCCATGGCGGTGACGAGCTGGAGACGGTCGAGCGAATCGGCGTCGAGGTCGTCGAAGGAGGTCTGCTCGGTGATGCTGTCGATGTCGACCCCGAGGATATCGGACGCCACGTCGGCGACTTTGGCGAAGATTTCCGTGCGCTCCATCGCGCGCTCCTTTCATGAAACCCGGCGCGACCCTGCGCCGGATACCCTGCGTCTGATTGTACCCGCATACCGCACGGCCGCAGGCGCCGGCGCGCTAGCGGACGATGTTATCCATGGAAGCGGCGAGCATCTCCACGAGATTGCCGCGTACCGCGCTGGCGGCGGCGAGGGTGCCGTTCTTGACGGCCTCGACGCTCGTGGCGCCGTGACCGATCACGACGACGCCGCGCAGGCCGAGCAGCACCGCACCGCCACGCGCATCGCCCGAAAGGCGGGCCTGGATGGACTTGAGGCCGCGCTTGACGAGCAGGCCGGCGATCTTGCCGGACGTCGAGGAGAGCAGCACGCGCTTGAGCTCGTGGAGCAGCAGCTTGGCCGCGCCCTCGGTCGCCTTGAGCGCGATGTTGCCCGAGAAGCCGTCGCAGACGACGACGTCGAAGTCTCCGGAGGTGAGATCGGTACCCTCGCAGTTGCCGACGAAGCCCTTGACGTTGTCGCGCATGAGCGGGAAGCACTCCTTGGTGAAGTGCGAGCCCTTGGTGTCCTCGGAGCCGTTGGACAGCAGGCCGACGCGCGGGTTGGCGATACCGCAGACCACGCGGGCGTACGTGCAGGCCATCTGCCCGAAGCGCACCATGTCGTCGGCATCGATATCGGGATTGGCACCCATGTCGGCCAAGACCGTGAAGCCGTCCGCACGATTGGGGATCTCGCTCACGATGCAGGGACGGATCGGGCGTTTCTCGCCCGCCTCGTTGAGGTACTTGAACGGCGTCACGTACGCGGTCGCCGCCGCCGTCATGGCACCGGTGGAGCCCGCGGAGAAGAAGCCGTCGGCCTCGCCCTTCTTGACGGCACGGCACGCGAGCACGATCGAGGACTTGCGCTTATGCATCACGGCCTGGATCGGATCGTCCTCCATCGTGATGACATCCGGTGCGACCAGCGCCTCGACGCGGTCGCGCTCGGCGGCGAAGGGCTCGACGATATCGGCGGGACCGACGGCGAGCACCTCCAGCTCCGCGTCGGCGGCAAGCGCGGCATCGATACCGTCGAGGACGACCTTGGGCTCCTCGTCACCGCCGACCACGTCGACGGCGATACGTACCTTCTTCACGGGAATACCCCCTTAACGACAAATGGCCGACTCTGCGAGCCGGCCATACGGTTCCATGTCTCTCACGCTGCCATAGACACATGCGCGATCGAAGAGGCAAGACACCGAGTTACTCGGTGACGATGACCTCGCGATCCTTGTAGTAGCCGCAGTTGGGGCAAACGTGATGCGGAAGCTTGACGGCACCGCAACGAGGGCAAACGGAGCGGGAGGGCGCATCGATCTTCATGTTGGCGGAACGACGGGTGTGAGTGGCTCCGCGGCCCTTCTTTTGCTTAGGTACTGGCATGATAACCTCTCTTTATGACTGTGTCCTGGCACGATTACGCGCAAGTAGCGATATTAGCATAGAACGCGCCCGTGTCCAGATGTTTACAATCTCCACACGCGCTGCAGGCGATCAGGCGTCGCCATCGTCCCCGAGCTTGAGGTTGCGCAGGGCGGCGAAGGGGTTGTCGTCGCCGTCGACCCACGCCTGCTCGGCGGCCTCGGCGCAACCGCAGGGTCCTTCGTTCAGATTCGCGCCGCACGTCGGGCACAGACCCGCGCAATCGGGGCGGCACAGCACGACGAACGGGGTGTCCATGACCATGGCGTCCCAGATGGCGCCGGATAGGTCGACCGTGTGCTCGGGCGTGACGAGCTCGAAGCCGTCCTCGTATTCCTCGGCGTCCTCGGGCTCCTCGAACAGGTAGTACTCCTCGATCTCGCCGGCGATATCGAAGTGCGCCGGCTCCAGGCACCGGTCGCAGGCCCCCTCGGCCGCCGCGCGGACAAGACCGGTCACCAGGATGCCGTCACCGGCATTGGTAAGCACCACGTCATAGCCCACGCCGTCGGCAAGCGAGAAGCTCTTCTCGCCGGTGGAATAGGTATCGATATCGACGCGACCGGTCAGGGAGAAGGAATCGCCGGGATTCTCCAAGCGATCGGTCAGGTCGATGACGACGGGCTGGATCCCCTCCATTACCAGGAGCCGTTCTGGGCGCTGGAACCCTCGTTGAGCTGCTGGCGGCAGCGCGCGACCGTGGACGTGAGCGACTTGAGGTTCTCCTCGAGATGGGTGAACACCTGCTCGGCGTAGTCCTCGGCGGCATAGCGGGTCTCGCGCTCGTACTGCTGCGCGCGCTCGCGGATATCGTCGGCCTGCTGCTGGGCCAGACGCACGATCTCCTGCTCGCCGGCAATGGTCAGCGCCTGCTGCTGCGCATCGGCGATGATGGAATCGGCCTGCGCCGTGGCGCTGGCCATAAGCTCGTCGCGCTCCTTGAGGATGCGGCGGGATTTTTGCCACTCCTCGGGATAGCTCATGCGAATCTCATCGAGGATGTTGTAGAACACCTCGGTCTCGATGACTTTGAACTGAGCGGATTTGCCGAAGGGAGGCTTGGCTTCGTCGATGATGCCCTCAAGCTCATCGACAAGGCTCTCGATCCTCTCGCCGGGAAAGTTGTCGCCAGCCATCAAGTCTCCTTCCGTTGGCTGCTGTCAACAGGTAATAGTACCACATGCGCGCAGATTGCCGGACAGGCGCGCACCTTTGTGTTCCTTACTTGAAGTGCTCACGCAGGGCCGCTTGGACGTTTTGGGGCACCAGCGAGCTCACGTCCCCGCCGAACGAGGCGATCTGCCGCACGACCGAGGAGGAGATGTAGCCGTACTGGGGCGCGCTCATAACGAAGATCGACTCGAGGTCGGAATCCAAACGATAGTTGAGGTCGGCCTGTTGGAGCTCGTATTCGAAATCCGTCATGGCGCGCAGGCCCTTGACCAACGCGCCGGCACCGACCTCGCGGGCGAAATCGACGAGCAGGCCGCGAAACGGCCGGACCTCGACGCCCTCGATGCCTGCGAGCGCCTCGCTGGCGAGCGCCACGCGCTCCTCGAGACTGAACGTGGGGCCGGAACCGTTCTTGCCGATGGAGGCGGCGACGGCGACGGTGACGCGCGGGAACAGGCGACGCGCACGCGTCACCACGTCGATATGGCCGAAGGTGATGGGGTCGAACGTACCGGGTACGAGCGCATGCTCGATGATTGCCTGCATGGGATCGCTTTCTGATCGAAACGGATGGGACTGCTAGTTCATGCGCAAAAGGTCGACGGCGATCGACCCGTAGCGTTTCTCGCGGACGACGGTGAAACCGTCGGGTCGGGCGCCCGCGTCCTCGGCGGCGTGCTCGACGATCGCGATGGCGTCGGGCGACAGCTGACCGGTCGCGGCAAGTGCGGAGAGCAGCGACTCGGCGGGCTCGGCTCCCAAGGCGTACGGGGCATCGATGAACACGACGTCGAACGGGCCGCCCGCAACGCGCCCGCGCTCGGCATGCGCTATCACGTCGCCGCAGGTCACGCGATAGCGGTCGCGCGCGCATCCCAGCTGCTCGAGGTTTTTGCGCACGAGTGCCGCCGCACCGCGGTCGATGTCGAAAAACGACGCGAAGGAGGCGCCGCGCGAGAGCATCTCGATGCCGAGCGCACCGGATCCGGCGAACGCGTCGAGCACGACCGCGCCCTCGATGCCCTCGTCGCGCGCCGATGCGACCATGGATGCCATGGCCTCGCGCACCCGATCGGTGGTCGGCCGCGTCACGGCGCGACCCGTGGGCTCGCCGATGCGGCGTCCTCGCCACATACCCGCAACGATCCTCATCCCCCACTGACCTCCTTGAAGATATCGCCGTAGCGCTCGATCACACGGTGGCGCAACGGCAGAGTCGCCGTCGCGTTCAGCGTGGGAGCATACCGCAAAAGTTCGACGGCATCCATATGCGCTGCCTCGATGAGGTCGGCGTCGGCATCCAGATCGACGAAACGCAGCGTGACCCCGCCGTGTTGGCGCAGGCCCAAGATCTCGCCCTCGTGACGGAGCCTGAGGTCCATCTCGGCCAAGGCGAACCCGTCGTCGGTCTTCTCGAGCGCTTCCAAGCGGTCCGTCGCGACGGTGCGCTTGGACCCACCCGCACCGCGGGAGATGACGAAGCACGTACCGGGCAGCGAACCGCGCCCCACGCGGCCGCGGAGCTGATGGAGCGTCGCCAGTCCGAATCGTTCGCCGTTCTCGATCAGCATGACGGTCGCATCGGGCACGTCCACGCCGACCTCGACGACGGTCGTCGAGACGAGGATGTCGATCGAGCCCGTGCGGAACCCGTCGATCACACGATCCTTCTCCGCCGCGGAAAGCCTGCCGTGAAGGGCCGCGACGGTCGCCTCGGGAAAGATGCGGGCGATGCGCTCGACCTCGGTCTCGACGGCATGGAGCTCCGGCAGCGCACGGGCGCGTCCCTGCTCGTCATCCTCGGTACCGACGACGTCCTCGAGCTCGTCGGGATCGTCCTGCTCGCTGACGAGCGGGCAGATCACATAGGCTCGCTGTCCTGCCGCCACGGCATCGCGGATCGCGCCGTAGGCGATGTCGTGGTTCGCCTCGTCGAGCACGCGCGTGCTGATCCCCGCCCCTTCGACGGGACGGTGCCGGATGATACTCGTCTCGAGGTCTCCGTAGACGGACAACGCGAGGGTGCGGGGAATGGGCGTGGCGCTCATCACGAGCAGGTCGGCCCCGGGGCCTTTGGCGCGCAACGCGTTGCGCTGCCCCACGCCGAAGCGGTGCTGCTCGTCGATCACCACGAACGACAGGCGGCGGAACGTCACATCGTCGGAAAGGACCGCATGGGTGCCGAACAACACGTCGATGGCACCGGATGCGACGTCCTCGACGATGCCCGCGCGCTCGGAGGCGGGCGTGGAACCGGTGAGCAGCGCGGCGCGGATTCCCGCCTCGGCGAGCAGGGGGATGCATTTGACCGCGTACTGCTGTGCGAGCACGCCGGTGGGCGCCATGACGCACGCCTGCGTCCCCGTGTCGGCGACGGCGGCGAGCGCGACCAAGGCGACCGCGGTCTTGCCCGTACCCACATCGCCGAGCAGCAAGCGGTTCATCACCCGCTCGCCGCATGCGAGATCGCCCAAGATATCGTCGACGGCATGGGCCTGCTCGTCGGTGAGGGCGAAGGGCAGCGCCGCGCGCATCGCCTCGACATGGGGACCGACCACGTGGGCGATGGGCGCCACGTCGAGCAGATTGGCGTCGTTGCGCAGGCGCAGCGCGAGCTGCAACAGCAGCGTCTCATCGTAGGCCAAACGCCGACGCGCGAAGTCGCGCTCCCCCATCGTAGAGGGGAAATGGATCGCGCGAAGCGAGCGAGCGAAGCTCATGAGACCGCGACGGACGCGAAGGCGCGCCGGCAGCGGATCGGGAACGGACGCCACCGTCTCGAGCGCACCCGAGACGATACGGCGCATCCACGCCTGGCTGATACCCTCGCCCACCGGATGCACCGGCAGGATCGAGCCGGTGGCGGCACCTCGGTCGAGCTTCTCGAAATGCGGCGAGCTCATCTGCTTGAACCCGTAGGCGAACTCCACGGTCCCCATGACCGCCAATCGATCCCCGACGGCCAGATCGCGCGAGATCCACGGCTGCTTGAAGAAGGCGACCTGCATGACGCCCGTCGAATCGACGAGGCTCACCTCGGTCACGACCATACGGGGACGCGGGCGCTTCTCGCGCACGCGGTCAACGGTCGCCACGATCGTGCAGACGCTCCCGAGCGGGGCGGCCTCGATCGTGTAGGCATGGCTGAAATCAAGGTACCGGCGCGGGATATGGCAGAGGAGGTCCTCCACGGTCTCGATACCGAGACGTCGGAGGGCCTCCTCGCGGGCACCCGAAACGTATTTGAGTCGAGCGATATCCTGGGCGAGCAGCGACATCCTCGCCAGACGCGAGGATACCCGCGGCGCGGTGATGTTGCACGCTGCGGGCACGACGCTACTCGATGGAGAAGATCACCGGGTACAGGGGCTGCTCGCCGCGGTGCGAATCGATCTCGAGGTCGGGCTGGGCCTCCTCGATCGCGGCGATGAGGTCCTCGAAGGCCTCGTCGTCCATGTCGGAGCCGGCCAGGATGGTGAGCGTATCGCCCTCCTCCTCATCCTGCATGCGGTTGATGCAGTCGAGCGTGACCTGCTTGACGTCGCTGCCGACGACGTCGATGGAACCGGAGATGATGCCCATCACGTCGCCCGCGTGGATGGGGCTGCCATCCGCGGCGGAGCTGTCGCGCACCGCGGTCGTGACCTCGCCGTCGCGGACTTCCGCGGCCGCCTCGGCCATGGCCTCGGCGACCTCATCGGCAGGCGTCTCGGGCATGACGGCGAACAGGGCGGAAAACGCCTGCGGGACCGTCTTGGTGGGAACGACGAGGACCTGCTTGTCGGTGCAGGCCGAAGCGGCGGCCTCGGCGGCCATGCGGATGTTGCCGTTGTTGGGCAAGATGATGACGGCCTCGGCGTTCACCTGCTCGACGGCGGCGAGCAGGTCGGCCGTCGAGGGGTTCATGGTCTGACCGCCGGACACGATCACGTCGACGCCCATGGAGGTGAGGATCTCGCCCTCGCCCGAACCGGCGGCCACCGCGACGAAGCCGAGAGGCTTGGCGGGCTCGGCCGCCGCCTCCTGGTCGGCGTGGATCTTGGCGGTGCGCTCATGGGACTCCATGTCCATGTTGTGGATGAACACCTCATAGACCTGGCCGAACTGGAGCATGTGCTCGAGCACGAGGTTGGGGGTGTTGGAGTGGACGTGGATCTTGTAGTCCGGATAGGCGCCGACGAGCAGCTCGCAGTCGCCCATCGAGGCGAGGAACTTCAGGCATTCGTCCTCATCGAAGCGCTTCTCGGCCTTGAAGAGGAACTCGTTGCAGTACCTGAACTCGGAACCCTCCCAGTCGTCGTTCGCCTCGATCTCGACGCGACCGAGCGCGCCCTCGCGCGCGGAGGAGGCGTCGAAGGTGGTGGCGATGTCCTCGACCTGCGAGGTACGACCGAGCGCCGCGGCGACGAAGTTCTCGAGGAAGATCGCGAAACCGAAGGCGCCGGAGTCCACCACACCGTTCTCCTTGAGCACGGGGAGCAGGTCCGGAGTACGCGCCACCGACTGGTAGGCCTCCACGACGATGGCGTCGAGGGTCTCGTCGAGGGCGAGCTTCTTCTTCTCGCACTCGTCTGCCTTGGTGGAGATATCGCGCAAGACGGTGAGGATCGTGCCCTCGACGGGCTTGCGGACGGCCTGGAACGCGACCTTCACGGAGCGGCGCAGGGCGGCGGCCACGTCGGCGCTCGTCGTGGGCGAGGAGGCGCCGATAAGGCCCTCGGCGGCGCCGCGCAGGATCTGCGAGGTGATGACGCCGGAGTTGCCGCGGGCGCCCATGAGCGAGCCGTGCGTGATGGCGCCGGCGATGGCCTCCATGTCGGCGTCGGCGGACAGCGAGGTGAGCTCCTTGACCACCGAGGCGAGCGTGAGCGACATGTTCGTGCCGGTGTCTCCGTCGGGGACGGGGAACACGTTGAGCTTGTTGATGTCCTCCGCCTTGTCGGCAACTGCCTTAGCCGCGATCGGGAAGCACGTGCGGATGGTTTTCGCGATCATCTTCTCTTAACTCCAAAACTCGATACGGTGCCTAGCCGCGCGACTTGAGCGCGTCGATGTGGATGGCGATCTTGAGATGCGAGGGATCGATCTGCGCGATCTCGGCGAGTGCGAACGACACCGCGCTCGCGAGGTTCTCGCAGACGGACTTCATGTTGACACCGCTCTCGATCACGATATGGAGGTCGAGCTTGAGTCCGTCCTCGGTGGAGGATACGAGAACGCCCTTGCGCAGACGCTGGCCGGGAAGCAGACGCACGGACTCGACGCCCTGCTGCTGCTCGGCCATACCGACCACGCCGTAACACGAAAGCGCAGCATACCCGGCGATATCGGCGATGACGTCGTTGGAGACGCTCAGGCTGCCGGTGATGATCTCAGACACGATGGTCTCCTTCCTAGATGCGCGAGGCATCGTCCACGGGAGCAATCATTATCGTATTCTACATCGCCGGACGGGACGTGTCCTCATCATCTCGACGTTCCACATGTTGCAGGGGGCGGACGGTATCGCGCAGACATGCACGCGCCGATGGCCGCCGGCAAAACCCATCGCGATCATCGGATACGAATTCGCTCCATACGCGCGGAGCTCGGGTAGAATCATGAGTCAGATGCCCCCGTCGTAAAGGATGGTCACCATGGTAAAGAAGCTCATCCTCGTCCGCCACGGCAAAGCGCGCGGCACGGGCCCGGGCGAGTCGGATTTCGATCGCGAGCTCACCGATTCGGCCCGTTCCGTCCTCGCCTCGGTCGACGGCTTCATGCGCTCGTTCTATCTGCTGGACGCCCACAGCGCCTCGCATGCGACCATCTGGTCGAGCCCTGCCGTCCGCGCCCGTCAAACCGCCGACGAGGTCGATCGCACGCTCGGAGGCGACCACGACATCGTGCTCGTCGACAGCCTGTGGGAGCAGGATGAGGACACCTTCATCTCCCAGATCGCTGCGACCGATGCCGACTGCCTGATCGCGGTCGGTCACATCCCGTTCATGAACAACGTCATCAGCCGTATCAGCGGCGTCGACCTTGCGCTCAAACCCGGCGGCATCGCCTCGATCGATCTTGACGACAGCGGCGTCGCCGGCGCCCTCGAATGGTTCGTCCAAGGCCCCGTCGTCGACTAAATCCCGCACCTCGCGTACCCAAGGAGCAACCATGCCCGTCATCCGCGTTCACGCCTCCACCGCCATACCCCGCGAGGCGCAGCTCGCCCTCAAGCGCTCGTTCGGCGACGCCATAGCGACCGTCCCCGGCAAATCCGAGCAGTGGCTCATGTGCACCTTCGACGAACAGGCGCCGATGTTTTTCGCCGGCGATGATACGCAGCCCTGCGCGCTCGTCGAGGTGAGCGTCTTCGCACGTACCCAGATCGCAGCGGAGGTCTGGGAGGAGCTGACCGGCCTTCTCACCCCTGCCGTGAGCGAGGCGCTCGGCATCGATCCGGCACGGATATACGTCGAATACCGCACGACCGCCCATTTCGGCTGGAACGGCTCGAACTTCTAGCTCCGATGCCGCCCGTGGCAGAAAGCGTCGACCCATGGATCAGGACACCTCGTCGCCCATACGCGATGACAACTCATTCGAATATTCCTGGCACGTCCGCTACAGCGAGGTGGGTCATCGCGGCCTCATGACGCTGCCCGCGCTCGTCAACGCCTTCCAGGATTGCAGCACGTTCCAATCGGAGGCGCTCGGCGTCGGGATGGAATGGCTCAAACACGAGCAACGGGCCTGGTTCCTCACCCATTGGCAGATCGTCATCGATCGCTATCCCGCCCTGTGCGAGCACGTCGTGGTCGGCACGTTCGCGACATCGTTCAAGGGCGTGACCGGGCGACGGAACTTCTATCTCAAGGGAGCCGACGGTTCGCTGATCGCGCGAGCGGATTCCATATGGGCGTTCCTCGACCTTACGAACGGCCGACTCGCCAAACCCGACGAGCGCCATGTCACCCCCTACGGCTCGCATGAGCCGCTCGCCATGCCGCACGAGGGCCATCGGATCGACCTCCCCGATGCGCTCGAACAACGAGAGCCCCTCGTCGTCGGTCGCGGCCTCATCGACACCAACGAGCACGTCAACAACTGCCAGTACATCCAAATCGCGCTCGACCAGCTCCCCCGCGAGGTGCTGCCGAGCCGGGTGCGGGTGGACTACCGCCGAGCGGCGGTGCTGGGCGACGCCCTGTACCCCGCCGTGGGCAACCTCGATGGAAACACGGTCGTGGAGCTCGCCGATGAGACGGGCAGCCCCTATGCCGTGATCGAATTCCGCTGAGAAAGGCCGCCCCGCATGAGCGCCACGCGACTCGAGAACATCGTGTTCGACATGGGTAACGTCCTCATGACGTTCGACGGCCCCGCCTTCTCGCGCTGCTTCACCGATACGCCCCGGGATGCCGAGCTGCTGTACCGTGCCCTGTTCGGGCGCGCGGAGTGGGCCCTGCTCGATGCCGGCGCCATCGACCACGAGACGATGCGCCGCATCGCCGAGGCGCACCTGCCCGAACGGCTCCACCCGAACCTGCACGCCTGCCTGGAAGGCTGGCCCGAGCGATCCGAGCCGCTCGGCGAGGTGTGCGACCTCGTCGTTCGACTCAAACGACAGGGATATGGCCTCTATCTGCTCTCGAACGCCTCGACGCGCATCGACCTCCAGCTCGCGGGATGCCCGGTCTACCCCCTCATGGACGGTCGGATCGTCTCGGGATACGAGCGGATCATGAAACCCGACCCGGCCATCTACCGGCTGCTCTGCGCGCGCTACGGCCTTGAGCCGGCCAGCTGCCTGTTCGTGGACGACAATGCGGACAACTGCGCGGGCGCGAGGGTCGCAGGCATGGCGGCGTTCCACTTCACGGGCGACGCGCACGCCCTCGAACGTGCCATTTTCGGCTAGGCCGCATCGCCCACTTGGGCGGGCCTGACCTTCCGGTAGAGCGGATACACGGCGAACATGGCGAGCGATATCGCCACGAACGCCACATCAAGCGTATCCGACGCGTACCCGATGACCGAAAGCAGCGCCTTCACGAGCTGCACGATGACCAGCAGCACGAATGTGACGCCTCCGTAGCGCAGCAGCTCGCCCTTCTTGCCGGTGAACTCGCTTTCGCGATCGCCGATGATCTCATGCCAGTCAACCATGGTCGCCACCTCTCCCAAGACGTCGTACATCTTGTTCTTACCGCGTCCGGGGCAACACACGGTCATGGATGCGTCAGGATCGTGTAAGCATTCGAGCCGATGATCAAGGCAAGCGCTTGCCCACCCATTGCTCGATCATGTGGCGGGCGATCGACGCGCGTCCCGGCGATTCGATCTCGCCGGTCGCCACGGCACGGATCAGTTCCTCGCGCGTGAACCAACGTGCTGAGCCGACCTCATCCTCGTCGACGCGGATGTCGGTGTCGCAGGCGTGCGCCCGAAACGCGAGCATGATCGAGGCGGGAAACGGCCATGGCTGAGACCCGAGGTAGCGGACATCGTCCACCTCGATACCGACCTCCTCCTTCGCCTCGCGACGCACGGCATGCTCCAGGCTCTCCCCCGCCTCGACGAATCCCGCCGACACCGAATGGAACCGGGGCCGCCATGCGCGGTTGTGCTGAAGCAACAGGCGGTCGTCATCATCCACGATCGCGGTGATGACCGCCGGCTCTATGCGTGGGAAGAGCAGCCGCCCGGCGTCGTCGGGATTCGAGCAGGTCTGCGCCCAGCCCGACCAGATCGGCACCACCGGCGAGCCGCAGTACGGGCAAAAGCGCTGGCTGCGCTGCCACGTGGTGATGGCGATCGCGCTCGTGGCGAGCCCGGCGTCGCGCGCGGAGGCGCAGGGCGCAAAGGAGCGCAGCTCGAGCCAGTCGAACCAAGCCGGCTCCCCGTCGCCGAAGACGGCATCCGCCCCATCGGGCTCGTGATCGGCGCCGGCACGTCCCAGTTCGCTATCGGAACGGATACGCGTGATATCGAGTGCGAGATACGGGATGTCGGCAGTATCGCCATGCTCGCATCCAAGGTATACGACGAGCGCACCGGGACGTCGCGCGTCACGGCGGACGTCGGCGGCGGAGATCAGCGCCAAGTCGAGCTCGCCTGCGGGAGCACCCGCATCGGGACGGGGCGCCGCCGGATCATCGGCGCACGAGAGCGCCGCTGCCGCGGCGGTCGATGCCGCACCGCGCACCGCAACCGAGCCCTCGCGCACGAGCAGGACCTTGGTCGCCTCGTCATCGAGCAGACGGTCGATGAGGCCCTCGTCGGTCCTCGACGCCACATCGAAGTCGATCTCGCTTTGCGCCAGCGGAAGATCGCGCAACGGCTCCACGTGCCGCATCGCATCGCTCATGCCCGTGCCTCCTTATCGGACGTCGCGCCTTCCCGGGCGGTCACGCGGAACAGGGCGCTGCGGTCGCCTTGGCGCACCCGGTCGCGATAGCGCTTGACGATACCGATGCGCTCTCGCGTGCTCCGCGCGAGCGGATGGGGCAGGTCGTCGGGCTCAAACCAGCCGACGTCGGTGCTCTCCTCGTCGCCGACGTGCGCGTCGTCCGCATCCCCGACGAGTTTTGCGAGGTAGAGCAGCTCCAGATACTGCACCCGGTCGCCGTTATCGTAGGTGAGGATGCGATTATCGGCATGGACGTCCACCAGCGCGGTGGGCACGATGCGGACGCCGGCTTCCTCGAGCGCCTCGCGCACGATGGTGTCGGCGGGTTCCTCGCCCGGCTCGTTGATGCCCGAGATGAGGGCCCAGCACCCGGTGTCGGTGCGCCGACCGAGCAGGATACGGCCGCGGTCGTCCTCGATGAAAGCCGTCACCCCGACGAGCCATAGAAGCTCATGGCCGATATGCTCGCGAAGACGCACGATGAAATCAGGTGTCGGCATACGCTCCTCCTTTGCCGTTCCCACAGGCTCCATCCTACTCCACGGGCAAGGATGGGGCTATCATGATGGGTACCCTTTTGCGACGAGCCGAAGCTCGTCGCAGCCATCCCGTCCGAAAGAAGGCCCCATGCCTTTTCGTCATCCGATCGAACGTCGCCACCTGCTGTCCCTGATCGCCGCATCCACCGCATGCGCCGGCGCATGGCTTGCAGGTTGCAGCGAGACCTCCTCACCCGAACGTGCGGGCGCGGACGGCTCGTCCGACGAAGGTGCCCGTGCCGCCTCCTTCCGCAACACCGACCTGGGATGCGACCTTGGAGCGGCGCAGCCGATCGAGCTCGATGCGGCGCGCAACTTCACGCTCGATCGCCTCGAGGATGGCGAGGTTCTGATCTGCACCGCAGGTGACGAGCGCTTCCTCGTCGTCGACGCGCCGTGGTCGGCACCGGACGGACTGGCTGAGGATATCGCGCTCATCAGGCGGCCCCTGACGAGCGTCTACCTGGTTTCGACGGGCATGATCTGCCTGCTCGACGAGATCGATGCGCTGGATTCGGTTTCCGTCTGCTCGGTCACCGCCGACGACTCCCCCAACGAGCGCCTTGCCGAGAAGATCCGCGCGGGCAAGATCGCCTACGGCGGAAAGTACCGCTCCCCCGACTTCGAGCTCATTGCCGAGGCGGGTTGCACGCTCGCCATCGAGAACACCAAGATCAACCATGCACCCGATGCCAAACGCAAGCTGCAAGACTTGGACGTGGCGGTGCTGACCGAGCAATCGAGTAGCGAACCCGAGGTTTTGGGAAGACTCGAATGGATCAAGCTGATGGGTGTGCTGTTCGATCGCGAGGATGCCGCACAGGCGGCATATGGGGATATCGCCGAGCGGGTGCGCGGAATCGCCTCGCTCGAGCCGACCGGCAAAACGGTCGCCTTCTTCTACATCAACGAGGACGGCGCCGCCGTCACGCGCCGCTCGACGGACTATTTCTCGCAGATGATCGATATGGCGGGCGGCACCTTCGTCGCATTCGACCCCGACGACGAGGAGGACGGCTCCTCGTCGGTCCAATCCGTCATCGATCTCGAGACGTTCTACGCGACGGCCAAGGATGCCGACGTCATCATCTACAACACGACGGTCGACACCGCGGTGACCGACATCGACGACATCCTGGATAAGAACCCGTTGCTTGCAGATATGGCCGCCGTGCGCTCCGGTGAGGTCTACGCCTGCGACGAGAACATGTATCAGGCGATGAACGCGACCGACGAGATCCTGGAGGATATCAGGTCCGCGCTCGAGGAATCCCTGCCCGCAAACGGTTACCTCTGGAAGCTCGCATGACCGCACGCGGCTCCACGGACATACGCCGCATGCGGCTCGCCGGTGCGCACATCGCGCTCGCCATCGCGCTGATCGCGCTGTTCGTGGCGAGCCTCTGCGCGGGAAGCGCCGACCTATCCCCGGCGGAAAGCCTGGGGCTCGTGCTCGCCGGCCCTGCGGACTCGACGGCAAGCCGCATCATCTGGGAGATCCGCCTCCCGCGCGCCATCATGTCCCTGGTGCTCGGCGGGGGCTTGTCGCTGTCGGGCTTTCTGCTGCAGACGTTTTTCGCCAACCCGATCGCCGACCCCTTCGTGCTCGGCATCTCCTCCGGAGCGCGCTGCGCGATCGCCGTGCTCATGATCGCCGTGCTCGGAAGCGGACAGATCCTCACGCCGGCGATGTCGATCGCCGGCGCGCTTGTCGGATCGCTGGCGACGATGGGCCTCGTGCTCCTGATCGCCCGGCGCGTCAGGACGCAGAGCATGCTCATCGTCGCCGGCGTGATGGTGGGCTACATCTGCTCGGCCGTCACGAACTTCCTCATCGCCTTCGCCGACGACCAGAGCATCGTCAACCTGCAGAGCTGGTCTCAGGGCAGCTTCTCCGGGTCGCGCTGGAGCGAGGTGGCCGCCGCGGTCGTTATCGTCGTCGCCGCGACGGCCGTCGTGATCGCGCTGTCCAAACCCCTCGGCGCCTATCAGCTCGGCGAAACGTATGCGAAAAGCCTCGGCGTGCACGTGATGGGCCTTCGCATGCTCATCGTCCTTATCTCGAGCCTGCTGTCGGCGTGCGTCGTGGCGTTCGCCGGCCCCATCTCGTTCGTGGGCATCGCCGCGCCGCACATCGCCAAGATCGCCATCGGGTCGTCGCGCCCGCTCGCAGTCACGCCGCTGTGTTTTCTCACGGGCGCGGTCTTCTGCTGCGGCTGCGACCTCGTGGCGCGCATGCTGTTCTCCCCCGTCGAGCTGTCGGTCAGCGCCGTGACCGCCGTGTTCGGCGCGCCCATCGTGATCGCGCTCATGCTGCGTACGAGGACGTTTAGATGAGCGCCCGCGATACGGATATGCTCGCGCTCGTCGCGCACGGGCTGGCGGTCGGACACGGCGCGCATCCGCTCATACGCGGTATCGACCTCGCCGTGCACCCCGGCCAGGTCGTCGCGCTCATCGGCCCGAACGGCTCGGGAAAGACGACCCTGCTCAAGACGCTTGCCGGCCATCTGGCACCGCTCGCAGGCGATATCTCGGTCTTCGGGCAGGCGCTTCGCGACGTGGACGGCACCGCCCGTGCGCGCACGATCGCGTGCCTGTTCACCGAACGCCCCCGCACCGAGCTCATGACCTGCCAGGATATCGTCGAGGCGGGACGATATCCCTATACCGGCAGTCTGGGCATACTCGACGCGAAGGACCGCGAGGCGGTGCGCGCCGCGCTGACCGAAGCGGGCATCTGGGACATTCGCGACCGCGATTTCGCGCATATGAGCGACGGCCAGCGCCAGCGAACCCTGCTCGCCCGCGCGCTCGTGCAGATGCCGCGTCTGCTGCTACTCGACGAGCCGACATCGTATCTGGACATCCATGCGCAGATCGAGATGCTCGCGCTGCTGCGACGCCATGCACGGGAGCGGAACATGGCGATCGTCGCGTCGCTGCACGAGATCGAGCTCGCCCAGAAGGCGGCCGACCACGTCGTCTGCATCCGCGACGGCCACGTGATCCGCCAGGGTACGCCCGATCGGGTCATGACCGCCCAGGCGATCGAGGACCTTTACGGCCTCGATGCCGGATCGTTCGAGCCCGCCTTCGGCAGCGTCGAGCTTCCCGCACCGACCGGCGCCGCCCGCGTATTCGTCCTCGCAGGAGCGGGTACGGGGGCGCCGTGCTTCCGCGCGCTCCAGCGCGCCGGGATCCCCTTCGCGACCGGCGTGCTCTACGAGCACGATATCGACTGCGTGCTCGCACGGCACCTTGCCGGCACCGTGATCGCGCAATACGCCTACGAGCCGATCGATGAGGAGCTGGTCGCGCAGGCATGCCGGACCATATCCGCATGCGGAACGCTCATCTGTTGCATCGACGGGGGAAACGAGGACGCCACCGCCCGTGTGCTCATCGACCACGCCGTACGGTCCGGTGTCGCCGTGTTCCGCTCGGTCGATGCGTATCTCGGCACCCTCGATCGCGGATAGCGATCAGCGGCCGGCCGCGGCGGCGACGAACGCCTTCCACAGATTGAAATCGGTCGGCATCGTGCGCCAGGTGTACTCGGGATGCCATTGGACCCCGAGGCAAAAACGCTCGGAGGGAACCTCGATCGCCTCGGGTACGCCGTCGGTCGCGCGCGCGACGAGCTCCACGCCCTCGCCCAGGCGATCCACGCAGCAATGATGGCTCGAGTTGGCCTGGATCGACGTGAAGCCGCCGAGGGCGCGCTCCAGCAGGGAACCCGCACGGACCTCGACGGGATGCGCGGGGTCACTCAGGATGGGGCGGTGCCGCCACAGCGCCATGCCGTCGATCGGCTCGAAACTCGGCACGTCCATGCACAGGGTGCCGCCGAGGGCGACGTTGAGCACCTGGGCGCCACGGCAGGTGGCGAACAGGGGCTTATGGGCCGTCAGGGCCATCTTGATGAGCCGCACCTCGAAGGCGTCGCGCTCAGGGCACAGCAGCGCGGGATCGTACGGCTCGGCATCGCCCCACAGCGCGGGGTCCACGTCCTGTCCGCCCGGCAGCGCGATGCCGTCGGCCATGGCGACCATCGAGGCGAGCACCTCGTCGTCTTCGGTGAGCGGCATGACGAGCGGCAGGCCGCCGGCGGCAAGTATCGCGTCGAGGAAGACGGTCGCCGCGGTTTCCTCCGGCGCGAGCGCCTCGGGCATCTTGAGGCAGGGCTGGCAATGCTCCAAGCGCGGCGACACCAAAATGAGCGGGCGGGCGCCCGCTGCCGTATCCGTGGGTGTGACGTCGATTCCGTCCATACTGTTCAAACTCCTCATCGTCGTGCGAATACCGCGTATCGCGACGTGCGCGTCGCCCCTCAGTGACCCTTGATGGAATCGAGGAAGTCGCGGGCGCGCTGCGTCTTGGGATGATCGAAGAACTCGTCGGGCGAGCCCTCCTCGACGATCTGGCCATCCGCCATGAACACGACGCGGTCGGCCACGCGACGGGCGAAATTCATCTCGTGCGTGATGACGACCATCGTCATGCCTCCGCGGGCGAGCTCGACCATGACATCGAGCACCTCGTTGATCATCTCGGGATCGAGCGCGCTCGTGGGCTCGTCGAACATCATCGCCTTGGGGTTCATCGCGAGCGACCGCGCGATGGCCACGCGCTGTTGCTGGCCGCCGGAAAGCTGCGCGGGGACCTTGTCGGCCTGCTCGGCGACACCGACGCGCGCGAGCAGCTCCATGGCGCGACGCTCCGCCTCCTCGCGCTTCATGCCGAGCACGTCGATCGGGCCGAGGGTGACGTTCTCCAGAATCGTCTTGTGCGCGAACAGGTTGAAGCTCTGGAACACCATGCCGAGCTCGGCGCGCATGGCGGCAAGCTCGCGCCCCTCGCGCGGAAGCGGCTTGCCCTCGATGAGCACCTCGCCCGAATCGATGGTCTCGAGCCGGTTGATGGTCCGGCACATGGTGGACTTGCCCGACCCCGAAGGGCCGATGACCACGAGCACCTCGCCGCGCGAGACCTTGAGGTTGATGTCGCGCAGGACGTGCAGGTCGCCGTAATGCTTGTCGACGTGGCGAAGCTCGATGACGGGCATCTCGTCGGTGTGATCCAAAGACATGGTACCTTCCGTTCTGTTGGCCGGCCTAGCGGATGATCTTGACGCCCATACGCTCGGCGACGACGGCGGACAGCTTGTTGATGGCGTAGTTGAGCAGGATGTAGACGATCGCGATCGTGAAGTACATCGACACGAGGGCGTCGTAGTTCGTGATGAGCACGCGGGCGTTTTGCATGAGGTCGGGATAGCTCACCACGTAGGCGACGGTCGTGTCCTTGACCACCACGACGAGCTGTGAGATGAGCGAGGGGATCACGAACCGGATCGCCTGCGGCAGCACGATCTTGAACATGATGCGGCCCCGACGCATGCCGAGCGACATCGCCGCCTCGACCTGGCCTTTGGGGACGGCGTTCACGCCGGCGCGCATGACCTCGGCGAGCACGCCGGAGGCGGCGAGCATGACCGGCAGCGTGATCATCCAGAACGCCGAGAGCTTGATGCCGTACTGCGGAACCACGAGGAAGAAGAAGTAGATGAGCAGCAGGCTCGGCACGCCGCGGAAGAAATCGGTGACGATGCGGCAGAGCGCGGACAGCGGGCGGATGCCGCTCGTGCGACCGAGCATGAGCACCAGACCGAGCACGAGCGACATCGCGCCCGCGGTGAGCGCGACCGAAACCGTGCCGCGGAAACCCTGTAGCAGGTAGCGCCAGGTGGTCGGCTGCGCCAGAAACGTCCAGTAGCGCGGCGCGAGCTGCCCGGTGATGTAGAACTGACGGATGATGAGCGCGATGCCGATGGCGACGAGCACGAGCGAGACGGCGGTGCCGATGACCATGCGCCGCTTCGTGCGGGGGCCGGGGGCCTCGTAGAGGGCATCGCGGATGCTCAGGGGCTTCGCGTGCGCACTCATCGCAAGATCCTCACTTTCCTATCCAGGCGGTTGCCGATAAAGCCGATGGCGAGCGCCGTTCCCACGTAGCCGAGCGCCGCGATGAGGAAGGCAAGGATGCCGCCGGTGGACCGGGTGTTGATATAGGACACCACGCCGGTGAGCTCCTCGGGGCTCATGGGCACCTGGGAGCCGAGCGCGGTGGTGAGCATCACGGCGATCAGCAGGTTGGTCATGGGCAGCACGGCCGAGCGCAACGCCTGCGGGATCACGATCTGCGTGATGATCTGACGGAAGGTGAGACCCAGCGAGCGCGCGGCCTCGATCTGCCCGACGCCGATGGTGTTGATGCCGCTCATGAAGTTCTCGGAACCGAAGGCGGAACCCATGAGGATCGTCGTGACGATCACGCAGGTGGTGTAGTCGAGCACCACGCGAAGGTTGGGCAACGCGTACACGATGATCACGAGCAGCGCGACGCCGGGAATGTTGCGGAACACCTGGACGTACAGGTCGCCGACGATGCGCAGCGGCTTGAGCGGCGAGATGCGCATGACCGTGACGAGCACCGACAGCACCATCACGAACGCGAACGAGACGGCCGTCATCCACCAGGTGGTGAGCAGCGCCGTGAGGTAGTCCTGTCCGTAGATGGACAGAAGCTCGGTCAGTCCCAATGCAGCCTCCTTACCCTTACTCCCCCGCCGCGCGCACCTGGCCGCGGCGACCTAAAGACAGGGGCCGACGAAGCGTTTCGCCGGCCCCCGCATCCCGATTCGCATGCAATGCGCCTGCAGGCGCATGATGATGCGCTACGCGCCGATCGCGGGCGGCTCCGGAGCCTCTTCGATCTCGGCGCGGTCGCCGATGCAGACCTGCCACAGCTCGGACCAGGTGCCGTCCTCCTCGATCGTGGTGAGGAACTCGTTGACGAACGCGACGCCGTCGGAGTCGTGCGGAAGGCCGATGCCGTAGGGATCGACCGGGCCGAACTCCTCGCCGGCGAGACGGTACTTGCCGGGGTTGCGCGTCATGGCACCCATCTGCATCGTGGCGTCGATGACGTAGGCGTCGACGCGACCCTGCTCGAGCGCGGTGCGCGCCTCCTCGTCGGTGGTGAACTCCTGGACCTTCGCCTCGGGCGCGTACTCCTCGAGCACCGACGGACCGGTCGAGCCGGACTGGGCGGCGACGTTCTTGCCGGCGAGGTCGTCGACACCGTTGATGTCGGCGTTGTCGGCCATGACCAGGATACCCTGCTGGGTGGTGTAGTACGGACCGGCGAAGGAGATGATCTCCTTGCGCTCATCGGTGATCGAATAGGTGGCGAACACCGCGTCGACCTGGTCGTTGGTCAGCACTGACTCGCGCGTGTCCGACGTCACCTGCGTGAGCTCGTAGGCGTCCGGATCGCCCAGGATGTAGTTGGCGAGCATCTGGAACAGGCCGGCATCGAAGCCACGGACCTTGTTGTCCTTCTCGTTCATGAGGCAGAACAGCATGGAGGTCTGGACGCCGCCCACGCGCAGCGTGCCGGCCTCCTTGATCTTGGTCGCCCACTCGCTTGCCTCGATGGCGGCGGCATCGGCGACCGGGCCGGACGCGACAAGCTCGTCGTAGGCGGCGGCATCGATCTGCGCGCCCTCGGACTCCTCGTCGGTCGTGGAGCCGGCAGACGAGCCCTCCGGCGCGGGAGCCTCCTCATCGGAGCAGCCGGCCAGACCGAACGCGGCGACACCCGTCAGGGCGCCGAGACCGGCAAGCGCTTGACGACGGTTGAGAACGAGACGATTGCCCAAGGAGAGCTTAGACATAGATGATCCTTTCGGTCGTGTGCACCAGTGCACTAAAGTGTGACCTGCGATAGGCCGCGTAGGGGCATTGTATCCGAAAATCATACCCATATACTCGAAATTGAAAACGTAACACGCCCTGGGAAAATGGGGACTGTCCCCATTTTCCCACTACGCGTGCGGAGTGCCCCCCCCCTCACGCCTCGTTGAACTGCGAATTGTAGAGCTCGGCGTAGAATCCGTCCGCGGCGAGCAGCTCCTCATGGGTGCCCGATTCGACGATATCGCCGTCTCGCAGCACGAGGATCACGTCGGCGTTGCGGATCGTCGACAGGCGATGCGCGATCACGAAGCTCGTCCTCCCCTGCATGAGGGCGTCCATGGCGCGCTGGATGCGCTCCTCGGTGCGTGTGTCGACGTTCGAGGTCGCCTCGTCCAGGATGAGGATCGGACGGTCGGCGATGAAGGCGCGCGCGATGGTGAGCAGCTGACGCTGGCCTTGGCTCACGTTCGACGCATCTTCATTGAGTTCGAACCCGTAGCCACCCGGCAGCGTGCGGATGAAGTGGTCCGCGAGGGCCGCCCTCGCGGCAGCGCGCACCTCGTCGTCGGTCGCATCGGCGCGGCCGTAGCGGATGTTCTCCATCACCGAACCGCTGAACAGCCAGGTATCCTGAAGGACCATCGCGAAGTCGGCACGCAGATCGTCCCGCGCGACGTCGCGCACATCGACGCCATCCACGAGGATCGCGCCCGCATCGACATCGTAGAAGCGCATGAGCAGCTTCATGAGGGTCGTCTTGCCGGCACCGGTGGGACCGACGATCGCCACGGTCTGACCGGGCCGGATATCGCAGGAGAAATCGTGGATGATGGTCTTGCCGGGCACGTAGCCGAACCGCACGTGCTCGAAGCGCACCGCGCCCTCGGTGCGGGCACGGCGCGCGGGTGTCTCGGCGTCGGGGGTCTCCTCGGCCTCGTCGAGGAACTCGAAGATGCGCTCGGCCGCCGCCGACAACATCTGCAGCATGTTGGACACCTGCGTGAGCTGCGTGATCGGCTGCGTGAAGTTGCGCACGTACTGCATGAACGCCTGGATGTCGCCCACGGTGATCGCGCCGCCTATCGCCAAAAACGCACCGAACGCCACGACGCCCACATATGCGAGGTTCGCGACGAGGTTCATGATGGGCTGCATGAGACCCGACAGGAACTGGGAGCGCCACCCGGCGTCGTAGAGCAACGTGTTCGCCCCGTCGAAATCGGTCACGGCGCGCTGCTCGCGATTGAACACCTTGATGACGTTTTGCCCCGAGAAGCTCTCCTCGATGATGCCGTCGACGCGTCCGAGCAGGGCCTGCTGCTGGCGGAAGTAGCGTTGCGACGTACGCACGACGAGCACGACCAGGACAAGCGACACGGGGATCGTGAGGAAGGTCACGCCGGCCAGCGCGACGGACACCGACAGCATCATCACCGTGACGCCGACGATCTGCGTGATCGACGTGATGAGCTGCGTCACGCACTGATTGAGCGACTGCCCGACGGTGTCGACGTCGTTGGTGATGCGCGACAGCACGTCGCCCACCGCGTTGCTCTCGAAGTAGGAAAGCGGCATGCGATCGATCTTCTCGACGATCTCGCGGCGCATGCGGTAGCACACGCGCTGCGTGACGCCGGTCATGAGCCACCCCTGGCAGAAGTTGAACGCCGCCGAGGTGATATAGAGGCACAGCAGCGTCGCCAGGACGCGCCCGATGCCGGAAAAGTCGATCGAGCCCGTACCCGCGACCTTGGCGGCGAGCCCTTGGAACAGCATCGTGGTCGCGGAGCCGAGGATACGCGGCCCGATGACGTTGAAGACGACCGAGGCGATCGCGCACGTCAACGCGATGAGCACCGGAACGCGCTCATGCGAAAGATAGATGACGAGATGCTTGAGGGTCCCTTTGAAATCGCGAGCGCGCTCGGAGGCGGGACCGCGACGACCATGTCCCGGCATCAGCGCTCACCTCCTTCCCGTGCCACGCCATCCGTCGCGGCGCCTTCGACGGACGACGACGTCTCGACAAGGCCGAGCTCTGAGGTGGACAGCTGGCTTTTGGCGATCTCCAGGTATTCCGGACAGGTGCGCAGCAGCTCGCCATGGGTGCCCCTGCCCACGATCCGCCCGTCGTCGAGCACAAGGATCTCGTCGGCGTGCATGATGGTGGCGATGCGCTGTGCGACGATGATGACGGCGGCATCGGAGCACGAGCGCTCGAGCTCCGCACGCAGGGCGGCATCGGTCTTGTAGTCGAGCGCCGAGAACGAATCGTCGAACACGAGGACCTTCGGGCGGATGGCGAGCGCGCGAGCGATGGAGATACGCTGGTTCTGACCACCCGACACGTTGGAGCCACCTTGGCTGATGGGACTCTCGTATCCATCGGGCTCGGTGTCGATGAACTCCTCGGCCTGCGCGATCCGTGCGGCGCGGACCATGTCGGCATCGTCCATGGCCTCGTCGCCGAACTTGATATTGCTCTCGATGGTTCCCGAGAACAGCATGCGCTGCTGCGGGACGTAACCGATCACGCGCCGGAGCTCCGCCAGATCGATGTCGCGGATGTCGACGCCGTCAAGCGTGACCGACCCGCGCGTGACGTCGTACAGGCGTGGGATGAGCTGGACGAGCGTCGACTTGCCGCAGCCGGTCGAACCGATGATGGCGAGCGTCTTGCCGGGCTCGACGGTAAAGCTCACGTGCTCGAGCGTGGGCGCATCGGCACCCGGATAGGAAAACGTCACATCGCGGAAGGACACGACGCCGCGCCATCCCGCGCCGTCCTCGCGCGTGACGCGGCGTGCGGGATCGGGATCGCAGATGGACGTCGGGGTCTCGAGCACCTCCTGAACGCGATCGGCGGCCACGCCGGCGCGCGGCAGCATGACCGAGATCATGGTGAGGATCATGAAACTCATGATGACCTGCATGACGTAGTTGATGTAGGCCATGAGCGTGCCGACCTGCAGGCTGCCCGTATCGACACCCTGGGCGCCGAACCACACGATGCCGACGGTGGTCGCGTTCATGACGATCATCATGACCGGCATGAGCAGCACCATGCAGCGGTTGGTGAAGATATAGGTACGCGTGAGCTCGCGGTTCGCCTCGTCGTAGCGCTCCTCCTCATGACGCTGACGACCGAAGGCGCGAATCGGCATGATGCCGGTGAGGATCTCGCGCGCGATGAGGTTGTTGCGGTCGACCAGCGACTGCATGATCTTGAACTTGGGTAGCGTGACGCCCATGAGCACGCCGATCGCGATGGCGATGACGACGATCGCGACGACCAGGATCCATTCCATGCCGGTCGGGGTCGAGAGCACGCGCACCACCGCGCCGATACCCATGCAGGGGGCGAACAACACGATGCGCAGGCACATCACCGTGATCATCTGGATCTGCTGGATGTCGTTCGTGGCCCGCGTGATGAGCGAGGCGGCCGAGAAGCGGTTCATCTCGGCCGGCGAATAGTCGAGCACGCGCTCGTAGAGGCGATGACGCAGGTCGCGACCGATCGCAGCGGAGGTACGGCTCGCGTTCAGGGCCGACAGGATGGCGCAAAGCGCGGACAACAGCGCGAAGCCGAGCATGGTCGCACCTTGACGGATCAGATAGCCAGACTGGACGGCGTGAAGGTCGACGCCGGCGCGCTCGTAGGCGCCCTCCACATAGGCGATGGCGCGGGATTCGACGAGTGACTCCCCCGTATCGTCCAGCTTGTCGACGAGCGCCTCGCGCATCTGGACGAGGTCGTCGCGCGACATCGCGCCGGATGCTGCCAGCGCCGCGATGTCGTCCATGTCGACGGTGGCGCCCAAAAGCTCCTCGGCTTGACGGCGCGCCCCTTCCACAGCCTCGGGAGAAGTGCCGGTCGAGAACAACGGGGCCATCGCGTCGAGCAGCGTATCGGTCGAGATGCCCTGCTCGAACCGATAAGCCACCATCTCCGCCTGACCCAAGAAACCCTCGAGGTCTTTTCGGGCGGTATCGTCTCCAGTGAACGTCCTTACGCCATCGGCGACGGGACTGTAGGATGCATCGACATGTTCGGCCTCTTCCTGCGTGAGGAAAAGCTCGAGATCCGCAAGGTCGTCGGCGCGGATCGTATCGGGCACGACGCTCGCGATGCCATCCTGCCCGATACCGACGTCGACGATATCGCTCATGAGCCCCGGCAGCGTGAGCTCGCAGTTCGCCTGTGCGAACAGCAGCACGAGCGCGATCAGGAAACTGACCTTATGGTCTTTGAGGAAGCTGAAGATCTTCACGGTCCGCTCTCCATCCCGTGGATTCACAGATGCCGGTTATTCTTTCCGAATTACATTCGGCGATGCGCCCGGTACGCCGATTCACAGAAGTTTCGTCGGTCCCGCCGGGCGATATGGGCCCATCGGGATCGTACGGCCGCGTCGGGATCGCCCGCATACCTGCAGCAGAAATGCGCACTTGTAACAGGCATGAAAAAGGCACCCCGCGGGGTGCCTGTAACATTTGCTATCCGATTGCTCGGTTCACGCGCTGTCTGCCGTTAAGGCTCTTAGGAACGGGCAACCTTGCCGGACTTGAGGCAGTTGGTGCAAACGTTCATCTTGCGACGATGACCGTCGACGACAACATACACGCGCTGGATGTTGGGACGGAACTTACGGATGGCGACGCGGTGCGAGTGGCTGATGGAGCGACCAGCAACAGGGTGCTTACCGCAGATCTCACAAACCTTGGACATATCAGGTAACCTCCTTGGACGGCAAACGGACAGCCGCATGAACAAACAGCATTGCACTATAGCACAGAACACGGGACATGTGCGGAATCTACATAAGCGAGCGATTCCGTGCAGTGGAGACAGAGTAACCCGCACCCGCGCCATATGCAAGATGCTGGATCGATCGCCCCGATGCGAAGAGACGTCAGGCGAGCCGACAGACACGATTTCGCGTTGGCCGGTCCGAGAATATGTCCGCATCCCCAGTTCCCCATCGGCAGTTGGGGCGTGAAAACGTCAGGCGCCGTTTCGCAAGACACCGCTTCACATCCGCATCGGAACTCCCTACTGACACTCCGGACTCCCTACTGACAGTTGGAACTCCCTACTGACATAAAGAATGCGTTTGGATCAAATGTTGTCAGCACGGAGCTCCTCCTGTCAGTACTGAGTTTGGACTGTCAGTACTGAGTTTGGACTGTCAGTACTGAGTTTGGACTGTCAGTACTGAGCTCGGAGTGCCAGTGCCGAGTCCCTCAGGCGAGAGGTGAGTTCAGGTCGTAATGTGAGGTGTGAAAAACGTCAGACGCCGTATCTCCAATGAGGCGCCGTTCGCCGATAGCGTCATTTCGATGCGCATATACGCGAAGTGTTCGACGGCGCGCGGTTCCTCGCGCCGTCAGCCCGATTTCGATATCCACCTACTAAAGATTGAAGCGTTTCACTATTCATGTGGTCAGAACGGACTCATTTTGAACGATTTGACGGTTTTGCGAGGTCGTTTTAGGTGGATTTGCGCGATGGTATCTCAGGACTTCTACATATCTTTGTCATATATCGGTCAGGATTCGCATGTTGAAGCGTTTCATTCGACCGTTTACGGTAAAGAATCGCCAACGACGCCATATGACCCCCCGAACCTTATATAGAATATAGGCCATAGGCAGGCACCGATGAAAAGGAGCTCAGCATGGCAAAAAAGCCAACGGTCGAAGCCGCCCCCGCAATCGTAGATTCGATTGAGGCCTTCGAGGCCAAACTCGCGAGCATGCGAGAGGCCCAGAAGGTCTTCGCCACCTACACCCAGGAGCAGGTGGACAAGATTTTCTACGAGGCTGCCATGGCGGCCAACAAGGCCCGTATCCCCCTGGCCAAGATGGCCGTCGAGGAGACCAAGCGCGGTGTTCTCGAGGACAAGGTCATCAAGAACCACTACGCGGCCGAGTACATCTACAACGCGTACAAGAACACCAAGACCTGTGGCGTGATCGAGCGCGATGAGGCCTACGGCATCACCAAGGTCGCCGAGCCCATCGGCGTCGTCGGCGCGGTCATCCCGACCACCAACCCGACCTCGACCGCGATCTTCAAGTGCCTCATCTGCCTGAAGACCCGCAACGCCATCATCATCTCCCCGCACCCCGCCGCGGCCAAGTGCACCATCGCCGCCGCCAAGGTCGTGCTCGACGCCGCCGTCAAGGCCGGCGCCCCCGAGGGCATCATCGGCTGGATCGACCAGCCCACCCTCGAGCTCACCAGCAAGCTCATGAGCGACGTCGACATCATCCTGGCCACCGGCGGCCCCGGCATGGTCAAGTCCGCCTACTCGAGCGGCAAGCCCGCCCTGGGCGTCGGCGCCGGCAACACCCCCGTCGTCATCGACGAGACGGCCGACATCCTGAACGCCGTCAACTCCATCATCCACTCCAAGACCTTCGACAACGGCATGATCTGCGCCTCGGAGCAGTCCGTGACCGCGCTTGACTCCGTCTACGACCAGGTCAAGGCCGAGTTCGAGCACCGTGGTTGCTACTTCGTCAAGAAGGGCAAGGAGCTCGAGGCCCTGCGCGAGACCATGTTCAAGAACGGCGCGCTCGACCACCGCATCCCCGGCATGCCCGCCGCCAAGATCGCCGAGCTCGCCGGCATCTCCGTGCCGCCCAAGACCAAGATCCTGATCGCCGAGGTCACCTCCACCGACCCCGCGACCGAGGAGTTCAGCCACGAGAAGCTCTCCCCCGTCCTGGCCATGTACCACGCCAAGACCTTCCAGGAGGCCGTGGACAAGGCCGAGCACCTCGTGCTCGCCGGCGGCCCGGGCCACACCGCGTCCCTGTACGTGCACCCTGCCGAGAAGGAGAAGATCGCGCTGTTCGAGGACACCATGAAGGCGTGCCGCATCGTGATCAACACCCCGTCCTCCCAGGGCGGCATCGGCGACCTGTACAACTTCGGCATGAAGCCGTCCCTCACGCTGGGCTGCGGCTCCTGGGGTGGCAACTCCGTCTCCGAGAACGTTGGGGTGAAGCACTTGCTCAACATCAAGACCGTGGCCGAGCGCCGCGAGAACATGCTCTGGTTCAGGGCTCCCGAGAAGATCTACTTCAAGAAGGGCTGCACGCCCGTCGCCCTCGACGAGCTCGGCCGCGTCATGGGCAAGAAGCGCGCCTTCATCGTGACCGACTCCTTCCTCTACAAGAACGGCAACTGCCGCGCCATCGAGGCCAAGCTCGATGAGATGGGCGTCGCGCACGATGCGTTCTACGACATCTGCCCCGACCCGCGCCTGCAGGACGCCCAGAAGGGCGCCGAGCGCATGCGCCTGTTCGAGCCCGACCTCATCATCGCCGTCGGCGGCGGCTCCGCGATGGACGCCGGCAAGATCATGTGGCTCATGTACGAGCACCCCGAGGTCAACTTCGAGGACGCCGCCATGGACTTCATGGATATCCGCAAGCGCGTCTTCACCTTCCCCAAGCTCGGTGAGAAGGCCTACTTCGTCGCCGTCCCGACCTCCTCGGGCACCGGCTCCGAGGTGACCCCGTTCGCCATCATCACCGACGCCGAGACCGGCATCAAGTGGCCGATCACCGACTACGCGCTGCTGCCGAACATGGCCATCGTCGACGTCGACAACGCCATGACCGCCCCGAAGGGCCTCACCTGCGCCTCCGGCATCGACGTCATGACCCACGCCATCGAGTCCTACGTCTCGATCATGAGCTCCGACTACACGCGCGGCCTGTCCATGCGCGCCGCCAAGCTCGTGTTCGAGAACCTGCCCGCGGCCTACGAGAAGGGCGCCGCCGATCCGCACGCCCGCGAGGAGATGCACAACGCCTCTTGCCTCGCCGGTATGGCCTTCGCCAACGCCTTCCTCGGCGTGAACCACTCCATGGCCCACAAGCTCGGCGCCTTCCACCACCTGCCCCACGGTCTGGCCAACGCCGTCATCCTCACCCGCGTCATGCGCTACAACGCCGCGGAGAAGCCCGTCAAGATGGGCACCTTCTCCCAGTACCAGTACCCGCACGCGCTCAAGGACTACGCCGACCTCGGCCGCTACTGCGGCTGCACCGGCAAGGACGACCATGAGGTGTTCGAGAACTTCATCGCCAAGCTCGAGGAGCTCATGGAGTCCATCGGCATCAAGAAGACCATCGCCGAGTACGGTGTCGACGAGAAGTACTTCCTCGAGACCCTCGACGAGATGAGCGAGCAGGCCTTCAACGACCAGTGCACCGGCGCCAACCCGCGCTACCCGCTCATCAGCGAGATCAAGGAGCTGTACCTCGACGCCTACTACGGCCGCGAGCCCCAGAGCTACGAGGCCTAATCGAGGGAACCGTTCCTCGAATCCGCGTGTCGCCCGGGGCACGCACGCGCGTGTCCCGGGTATAAGTAGATGGTGCAAACCACAGAAAGGACGGTAGCGCCATGATTCTTCCCGATACCAAGGTCGAGCTCGCCCGCCGCGGCAACAAGGTCGTCTACGACCTCGGCGACAAGATCGTCAAGGTCTTCAACGAGACCAAACCCGTCTCGGACGTGTTCAACGAGGCCCTGAATCTCGCCCGCATCAACGAGTGCGGCATCCGCAGCCCCCGTGCCCTCGAGGTCGCCCAGGTCGAGGACGGCGGCTGGGCGCTCGTGACCAGCAAGGTCCCCGGCACCACCCTCGCCGAGAAGATGGCTGCCGAGCCCGGTCGTTTCTACGAGTACCTGGAGCAGTTCGTGGACCTTCAGATCGAGATCCACTCCTTCCGTTCCCCGCTGCTTCCCCGTCAGCGTGACAAGTACGCGCGTATGATCAACTCCCTCGAGGAACTCAACGCGTCCACGCGCTACGACCTGCTGCAGCGTCTTGACGGCATGAAGCTCGAGACCAACGTCTGCCACGGCGACTTCAATCCCACCAACGTCATCGTCGGTGACGACGGTCAGCTCTACGTCTGCGACTGGGCGCATGCCACCCAGGGTGCTCCCGCCGCCGACGCCGCGATGACCTACCTGCTGTTCGCCCTGCAGGACAAGCAGCAGGCCGACGCCTACCTCGAGCTGTACTGCAACCGCGCCGACGAGCCGGTTCAGATCGTTCGCAGCTACCTGTCCATCGTCGCCGCCTCCGAGCTTGCCCGCAAGCGCGGCGGAGCCAACGATGAGTTCCTCATGAGCTGCATCGACGTGTTCGATTATCAGTAAGGGGTAAAACTCCCGGCGGAACCCCGCCAAGGTTTCCCGAGCGAACGTCCTCGGCCTTCGGCCTGCGGAATGTTCGTCCAGGAATACCTTGGCGGGGTTCCTGCGTTTACCTTACTGCGGGTAATCTGCGGTAAGCACAATCGGTGAGCGCCGCTTTGCGGCGCTCTTTTTAGTTAAAGAGCCAGCAGATGAGGGTGCCGGTGTGGCAGGTGATGGTCGCACCGTCGCGCTCGATGACGTTGGAGATGCCAAGATCGCTCAGCAGCTCGACGCGATGATGGTCGAGCTCCCAACGCATGCCGGCTTCGGATACCGTGACCTCGCTCGACAACGGGATAAACGAGAAGCGGGAGCCCACATGCGACGATATCGTCCACGCTCCCCCGTCGCGCAGGACACGTCCCGCGAACGAATCCTCGACCAGCTCGACCGAACCGTCCCAGCCGCCAAGACGCCCGAAGACGCCCAGCAGGTGATCGGGGTTGCCACCGGCAAGACACGTGCACACGAGGCCCGGCGTGCCCCACCGCTCGCTCACGGCGCGCAACACCAGGGACAGGTCGGTGAAATCCTTATGCGGGTTGTAGCGCTCGACGGCGAACAAAGACGCGTCGTCGCCCTCGGCGGCGCGCACGAGGCTCGCCCCCTCGGCGCTCACCGAATCGGCATCGCCGCAGAACAGGTCGATGTTCACGCCGGCCGCCAACGCCGCATCCAGGCCGCGGTCGATCGCGACCACGACATCGCACCCCGATGCGGCGGCACGGATCGTCGCGGCAGACGACGGCTCGGGAGATCCGCCGATCACACAGACGCGCTCGACCTCAGCCACGATCCACCTCGCACGTCGGTGCACCGTCGGCATCAAGGGCGAGCTCGGTGAACTCGTCGACGAACACCTCGCAGGTCCGCTGCACGTCATCGCGAGCCGCACGGCCTTCGTAGTCGTAGACGCCCACCCGGCGATACCCCGCCGACCCCGAACTCATAAGACCGAACAGGGCGTCCTCGAACACCCAGACGTCGGCGTGATCGGGCACCGCGATCCCACGTGCCTCGCACAGGCACTCGAGCGCGAGATCGTACACATCGGGATGCTCCTTGGACGCACCCGCCTGCTCGGTGGTCACGAGCGCCGAGAAAAAGCCGTCGATCCCGTTATGGGCGAGCGCGAGACGGACGAGGTCCTCGTCCGTCGAGGTCGCGATCGCCACGGGGATGCCCACGGCGTGCGCCGCCTCCAAAAACGCGCGTACCCCGGGACGGAGCAGGACGTCGTGCGCGTACTTCTCGCGCAGCATCTCGCGTGCCTCGTCGATCAGGGCTTCCGCGCTCTCGCCGATACCGAGCATGCGATGGTAGTACGCGATCTCCTCGGGCATGGCAAGGCTCTCGGTCGCCGCGAAATCCTCCGGCGTCATGCTGATGCCGTAGCGCGCGACCAACTCGGGATAGAACGACAGCCACATGCCCATGGACCTCACGAGCGTACCGTCGCAATCGAAGATGAACGCCTGCGGACGCCCGCGCGAAACGTCGTTCACGGATACCACTCCCCGCACTCGGAAACCTCGACAGAAACCGAACGTATCGTACCAGATGGACGGCTCCGCGATGCGCCTTCTCGACGACGACCTGAATCGGAAACCGCGCATACGGGATGGAATGGCCGATCCGCCACCTCTCGATGCGTTTACGGTTCGGTTTTAACGGCACCCATCGAGTAGACGGAAAAGAGACCCTCTTGCTACCTGCGGTTTTTCTTCATTCGCATGCGCGTCTACTCGGACACCTCTCGCAAAACCGAACCGTAAACGCGAAAAGGTGTTCCCGGACAGAACAGGCGGACCACACACCCCGTGGAGACGAAGCGACCCGGCGACTCCGCCCTCGACGACCGATCCCCTACCACAGTGATCCAAAAGAAAAAGGGCCAAAACGTCCATGTGACGAAATCGACCGTCCCTCGGCTCGTCCTCACGTCGCCTGCCTTCAAGTGTTAAATTATGGATGTTGCGGTATTCTCGACCCACCGATGCGCCATGGCACCGGTGGAATCGGTTCCGCAACCGCATATCCACTCCGGATGGCTCGAAACCATCCATGTCGATTGGACGGACGCGATGGACCGTACACGTGCTGAGCTCGACGCAACGAAGGCGGCATCTTCGACCGAGACCGAGGCTCCCTGCCTGATCATCACCGAAGACGACATCCATCTTTTCGCTCAGGGATCATGGAACCGAAGCTGGGAGAAGATGGGCGCCCACCCCGACACGCAAGACGGTGTCGAGGGGTGGCGTTTCTGCGTATGGGCCCCGGACGTCAAGAGCGTCCACGTGGTCGGCGACTTCAACGGCTGGGATGAGCATGCGAACCCGCTGAGCCCGCTTCCCACCGGTGGCCTGTGGCATGGCTTCGTGCCGGGTCTTTCTCAAGGCGATCTGTACAAGTACGTCATCGAGACCGATGAGGGCAAGCTACTCTATAAGGCCGACCCCTACGGCTTCTACAGCGAGCAGGTCCCGGGAACCGCATCGCGCCTCATGGACATCGCGGGTTACGAGTGGGCCGACGGCGACTACATGCGCGAGCGCAAGGGTCGCGACCACATGAAGCAGCCCCTGAACATCTACGAGGTCCATCTAGGCTCGTGGAACCGCCACGGCGATGAACCGCAGGGCGACCCCGACGAGAACGGCAACTACCCTGGACCGATGGACCCCTTCCCCGCGCAGCGCGGCCGCTACTACACCTACGACGATCTGTCCGTCGAGCTGGTCGACTACGTCAAGAAGATGGGCTACACCCACATCGAGGTGCTGCCGGTCCAGGAGCATCCCTTCGACGGCTCGTGGGGCTACCAGGGCACCGGCTACTACGCCGTGACGTCGCGCTACGGTGAGCCCAAGCAGTTCATGCACTTCGTCGACGCCTGCCATGCCGCCGGCATCGGCGTCATCCTCGACTGGGTGCCCGGCGGCTTTTGCGCCGACGCCCAGGGGCTTGCCACCTTCAACGGACACATGCTCTACGAGCGCGAGATCCATCCCAACTGGGGCACGCACAAGTTCGACTTCGGCCGCGGTGAGGTCCGCAGCTTCCTGATCTCCAACGTGCTGTTCTGGATCGAGCTGTTCCACGCCGACGGCATCCGTATGGACGGCGTCTCGAGCATGCTCTACCTCAACTTCGGCGTCGACGATCCGTCGCAGAAGAAGTTCAACAAGTACGGTGACGAGGGCGATCTCGACGCCATCGACTTCATCCGCCGCGTCAACACCACGGTCGCGCAGGCCTTCCCCGACGTCATGATGATGGCCGAGGAGTCCACCGCCTGGCCGCTCGTGACCTATCCGCCCGAGGACGGCGGCCTGGGCTTCAACTACAAGTGGGACATGGGCTGGATGAACGACACCCTGCATTACATGCAGACCGACTTCCCTTGGCGTCCGGGCAACCACAACCTGCTCACGTTCTCGATCATGTACGCCTTCTCGGAGAACTTCATCCTGCCGCTGTCGCACGACGAGGTCGTCCACGGCAAGTGCTCGCTGATCGGCCGCATGCCGGGCGACTGGTGGCGTCAGTTCGCGGGCCTGCGCACGCTGGCCTTCTACCAGATGACGCATCCCGGCGCCAAGCTCAACTTCATGGGCAACGAGATCGCCCAGTTCATCGAGTGGCGCTACTACGAGTCGGTGCAGTGGTTCCTAACCGAGCAGTACGAGACGCACGCCAAGCACCAGCACTTCATCGAGGCGCTCAACCATCTCTACACCGATCAACCCGCCTTCTGGGAGCGCGCCTACGTTCCCGAGGGCTTCGAGTGGATCGACCCTAACGATTCCGACCAGTCCATCATCTCGTTCGTGCGCCACGGCGATAACCCCGACGAGGACGTCGTGATCTTGATCAACTTCGACCCCGCGTACTACGAGACGTTCGAGATGGGCGTCCCGCGCGAGGGCGATTACATCGAGATCTTCAACACCGACGATCCGGCGTTCGGCGGGTCGGGCAAGCACAACGACCACGTCCTTTCGAGCCATCCCGAACCCAAGCACGGGTTCGACAACTCCATCGAGCTCCTCGTGCCTCCGCTTGCGGGCATCGTCCTCAAGCGCCAGGGCCCGAGCTCCTACAAGCCGCCCAAGCCCAAGAAGACGACGCGCCGCACGGCGAGCGCCAAGAAGACGGGCACGGGCACGGCGACCACGACCAAGAAGACGACCGCCAAGAAGGCCTCGTCCTCCACATCGAAGACCGCCAAGACTACCTCGGCTGCCGCCAAGAAGACCAAGGCGACGGCATCCACCTCATCTTCCACGGCCAAAGCCGCGAAGACGCCGAAAGGCACTCGGAAGTCCACGACGGCTTCCACCAGAAAGGCTTCCTCGAAGCGCACGGCAACCTCGAAGAAGCAAACCGATTAAAGGGGAGAAGAACACCGTATGACGAAGATTTTCGAAACGACCGAGGACTTCAAGCGCGACTACCGCGCGATGCTGATGGCCGAGGTCGGAAAGGACATCGACGCCGCCAAATCCGGCGAGCGCTACCGCGCCCTCGCCAAGCTGATCGCCTCGCGCGCCAATCGCCAGTTCGCGCTGTCGGACAGCGAGAACGGCAAGAGCGACCAGAAGAAGGTCTACTATTTCTCGCTCGAGTTCCTCATGGGTCCGCTGCTCGACAACTACTTGCTCAACTACGGCATCCGCGACATCGTCGAGGAAGGCCTCGACGAGATGGGCATCGATCTTGACGACCTGCTCCAGGAGGAGGGCGACCCGGGTCTGGGCAACGGCGGTCTCGGCCGTCTCGCCGCGTGCTTCCTCGACTCCATGGCCGCCGAGGGGATCCTCGGCTTCGGCAACGGCATGCGTTACCGCTACGGCCTGTTCAAGCAGGAGATCCGCGACGGCCGTCAGGTCGAGGTGACCGACAACTGGCTCGCCAAGGGCTATCCGTGGGAGACCAAGCATCCCGAGAGCCGCGTGATCGTACGCTTCGGCGGCGAGGTCGTGCGCCACGGCAACGAGGACGGCACCTTCAGCTTCGACGTCGAGGGCGGCGACCTCATCGAGGCGGTCCCCTACGACGTGCCCATCATCGGCTACGGCGGCAAGACCGTGAACCGCCTGCGCCTGTGGAGCGCCGAGCCGGCGGCGGCCGACTTCGACCTCGACGCGTTCAACGCGGGCGATTACGCCAAGGCCAACAAGTTCCGCACCGACGCCGAGGCCATCTCGGAGATCCTGTACCCCAACGACGCCGGCGAGCACGGCCGTATCCTGCGCCTCAAGCAGGAGTACCTGTTCGTCGCCGCGGGTCTGGCCTCGATCCTGCGCACCTACAAGGCCGACTACGGCACCGACGCGTGGGACCGCTTCCCCGAGCTCGTCGCCATCCACACCAACGACACCCATCCCGCCATGTGCGGCGCCGAGCTCATGCGCCTGCTCATGGACCAGGAGGGCCTGGATTGGGATACCGCGTGGGACATCGTCACGCGTTCGGTCTCCTACACCAACCACACCGTCCTGCCCGAGGCGCTCGAGAAATGGCCCATCGACACGTTCCGTCGCCTGCTGCCGCGCGTCTACATGATCATCGACGAGATCAACCGTCGCTTCATGGAGTCCTTCCCGCGCGATATCGACCACTGGCAGGATAAGCTGCGCAACACCGCCATCCTATGGGACGGCCAGGTGCGCATGGCGAACCTCTCGGTCATCTGCTCGCACTCCGTCAACGGCGTGGCCCAGCTGCACACCGACATCCTGAAGCGCGACACGCTCCACGACTTCTACGAGCTCACCCCCGAGAAGTTCAACAACAAGACCAACGGCATCTCGCCCCGCCGCTTCCTGGGCAACGCCAACCCCTGGCTGTCCCGCCTGATCACATCCAAGATCGGCGACGAGTGGTACCGCGACGCCTCGCAGCTCAAGCGCCTCGAGGCTTTCATCGACGACAACGAGTTTTTGGACGGCCTGGCCGCCGCCAAGCAGGAGAACAAGAAGCGCCTGGCCGCCTACGTCTCGCGCACCTGCGGCGTCGAGCTCGACGTCGACTCCATCTTCGACGTCCAGGTGAAGCGTTTCCACGCCTACAAGCGCCAGCTGCTCAACATCTTCAAGGTCATGCACATCTACAACCGCATGCTTGACGATCCCAACTACAAGCCCCACAAGGCCTCGTTCATCTTCTCGGGCAAGGCGGCGAGCGCCTACACCTTCGCCAAGGAGGTCATCCGCCTCATCAACTCCGTGGCCGATGTCATCAACAACGACGACCGCGTGAACGACTACATCAAGGTCGCGTTCATCCCCAACTTCGCGGTCTCCAACGCCCAGCTCATCTACCCCGCCACCGATATCTCCGAGCAGATCTCGACGGCCGGCAAGGAGGCGTCGGGCACCTCGAACATGAAGCTTATGATGAACGGCGCCATCACCCTCGGCACCCTCGACGGCGCCAACATCGAGATCGCCGAGCTCGCGGGCCTCGAGAACGAGAAGATCTTCGGTCTCAAGGAGAGCGAGGTCGAGGCGCTGCGCCACGGCAACTACTTCGCCTGGGACGTCTACAACAACGACCGCAACGGCGTGGGCCGCTGCGTCGATCAGCTGGTCGACGGCACCTTCGCCCGCCTGTCCGGCAACTTCGAGTCCATCCAGGCAGAGCTCATGAACAACAACGACTACGACTTCGTCCTCGCGGACTTCGCGAGCTACGTCCAGGCCTGGGACGAGCTCACGGCGGTCTACGACGACACGCGCACCTGGCAGAAGATGGCGCTCATGAACATCGCCAACTCCGGCCACTTCTCGTCCGACCGCACCATCCGCGAGTACCGCGACGAGATCTGGCACGCCTAGCGCGCACCGATGGCCTTAGCGGGCCGCGCGTCTCGGGGCATACGGGTGCGCGGCCCGACGATCGCATAGATAGGCAAGGTTTTAGCAACGGCACGGCAATGAAGGAGAATTCGATGAGTAAAAAAGAATGCATCGCTATGCTCCTCGCAGGAGGACAGGGAAGCAGATTGGGGGCGCTCACATCCAAGATCGCCAAGCCGGCGGTTTCGTTCGGCGGCAAGTACAGGATCATCGACTTTACGCTGTCGAACTGCGCGAACTCCGGTATCGACACGGTGGGCGTTCTGACGCAGTACCGTCCCTACCGTCTGCACGCGTACCTTGGATCGGGTTCCTCGTGGGATCTCGACGAGCGCGGTGGCGGCGTGTCCATCCTTCCGCCGTACGCCACGCAGGAAGGCGGCGCCTGGTACAACGGCACCGCCGACGCGGTGACGCAGAACCTCGACTACATCAAGTCGCACGACCCCGAGTACGTCTTGATCCTGTCCGGTGACGCGCTGTACCGCATGGACTACCGCGAGATGCTCGACAACCACATCAAGAACGGGGCGGACCTCACCATCGCCGTCATGCCCGTGCCTTGGGAGGACGCGAGCCGCTTCGGCATCCTGACCACGGATGACAACGACCGCATCACCAAGTTCACCGAGAAGCCCGAGAAGCCCGATTCGAACCTCGCGTCCATGGGCATCTACATCTTCACCGCCGACTTCCTGATCCAGGCGCTCGAGGAGGACGCGCTCGATCAGCGCTCCAGCCACGACTTCGGCGGCGACATCATCCCCAAGGCCCTCGCCGACGGCAAGCGCCTGTTCGTCCACAAGTTCCACGGGTACTGGAAGGACGTCGGCACCATCGCGAGCTACCACGAGACCAGCATGGGCCTGCTCGGCCAGAACCCCGAGTTCGACATCTACGACAACTCGGCGCCCATCATGAGCAACGACACGACGCGCCCGCCGCACTACATCGGCCCCAACGGCCGCGTCGACGACTGCCTGGTCTCCAACGGCTGCGAGATCTTCGGCACCGCGCGCCACTCCATCCTGTCCACGGACGCCGTGATCGAGGAGCGTGCCGTCGTCGAGGATTCCGTCCTGCTTCCCGGCGCCGTCGTCAAGAGCGGTGCCCATGTGGTCCGCGCCATCCTGGGTGAAAACGCCATCGTCGAGGAGGGCGTGAAGCTCGGTAGCGTCGACACGCAGAAGGACACCGCCGTCGTCGGAAACGACGTCGTCATCGGGAAGGGGGAATGATCCGATGATCAACAACAAGGCCATCGGTTACATAACAGCCAACTACACGGCGCTCAAGCAGGAGACCCTCCTGCAGAGCCGCCCCATCGCGTCGGTTCCCGTCATGGGACGCTACCGCCTGATCGACTTCCCGCTGTCCAACATGGCCAACGCGGGCATCAAGACGGTCGGTCTGGTCATGCCGGGTAACTACCGCTCCATCATCGACCACGTCGGCCACGGCAAGGACTGGGGCCTCGACCGCAAGCGCGGCGGCCTGTTCCCGCTGCCCGGCAACCCCTACGGCACCACCAAGGCCGGCATGCGCTTCCTGCTGCGCGACATCATCTCCAACAAGACGCTCTTCCAGCGTGCCAAGGAGCCCTACGTCGTGCTCATGGGGTCCAACATCATCTTCAACATGGACCTGAACGCCATCATCGACGCGCACGAGGCCAGCGGCGTGGGCATCACCATGGTCTACGTCAAGGCCGAGCGCGACCATGAGGACGCCTGCTCGCTCGTCATCGGCGACGCCGGCCGCGTCCAGCAGGTCCGCGAGGGCTGCAAGTACGGCGACAACAAGTTCGTCGACTGCTTCGTCATCAACCGTGAGCTGCTCCTCAAGATCATCGACCGCTACGCGTCGGCCGACTACCTCGACATCTTCGAGGCCATCGCCGGCGACTTCGCGCGTATCGATGTGTGCAGCTACGAGTTCAAGGGCCTCGCCGTCGGCATGTTCGACGAGGTCACCTACTACCAGCGCAGCATGGAGATGCTCGATCCGGTCATCAACAAGCAGCTCTTCGATAAGGATCGCCCGATCCTCACCAAGGCCCACGACGCGCCGCCGGCCAAGTACGCCGCCGGCTCGGTCGCCTGCAACTCGCGCATCTCCGCGGGCTGCGAGATCATGGGCACGGTCCGCAACTCGATCCTGTCCCGCGGCGTCATCGTCGAGTCCGGCGCGAACGTCGTGAACAGCATCATCATGCAGGGCGTCCACATCAAGACCGGCGCCCGCGTCGAGAACGCCATCATCGACAAGAACAACGTCGTGCCCGCCAACACCGAGCTGCGCGGTACGCCCGATGCGATCCTCTCCGTGGGAAAGGCGCCCATCACCGCGTAACGAACGTTACGAAATGACCCCTCGGCCACGCATTCGCGCATTTCGAGGTATCATTGAATCGCCGTCCGGCCCGCGCCGGGCGGCGATTTTGCCACTGAACGCTGAAGTAACAGGAGAGATTTTCCATGGCAAGAAAGCTTAACGTCGTGTTCGCGAGCGCCGAGGCGGCCCCCTTCGTCAAGACGGGTGGTCTGGGCGACGTCGCGGGTTCGCTGCCCGCCTACCTTGTCGCCGCCGGTGCCAACGTCATCGTCATGGTTCCGAAGTACTCCACCATCGCGCAGACCCATAAGGACCAGATGGAGCACGTCGGCCAGTTCTACGTGCCGCTGGGTTGGCGCAACGAGTACTGCGGCCTCGAGCGCCTGGTCTACGATGGCGTCACCTACCTGTTCCTGGACAACGAGCACTACTTCGACCGCAGCTATCCGTACGGCTTCTTCGATGACGGCGAGCGCTTCGCCTTCTTCTCCAAGGCCATCTGCGAGAGCCTGCAGTACCTGCCCGACGGCTTTATGTGCGACGTGCTCCACTGCAACGATTGGCACACCGCCATGGCCCCCGTGTTCCTGCGCGAGTTCTACATGGCCAACCCGATCTACCAGAACGTCAAGACCGTCTTCTCGATCCACAACATCGCCTTCCAGGGCCAGTTCACCGACATGCTGCTCGGCGACGTGCTCGGCCTGTCCCACATCGAGCCGGCCGTCCGTCAGCTGCGCTGCGACGAGCGCTCCATCAACTACATGCAGGGCGCGCTGAACTACACCGACGCCATCACGACCGTCTCCCCCACCTACGCGTGGGAGATCCGCACGCCGGAGTTCGGCGAGGGCCTCGACGGCGTGCTCCGTCGCCGCGAGAACATCCTGTCCGGTATCCTGAACGGTCTGGACACCAAGCGCAACGACCCGGCGACCGATGACCGCATCCACGCCAACTACACGGTCGAGGACCGCTCCGGCAAGGCTGCGTGCAAAGCCGCCCTTCAGGCCGAGCTGGGCCTCGAGGTCCGCGATGACCGTCCCCTCATGGTCATGGTCACGCGTCTCACCCGCCAGAAGGGTATGGACCTCGTCACCTACTCGCTCGACCGCATCCTGTCCGGCGGCGTCCAGGTGGCCGTGCTCGGCACCGGCGATGCCGAGTACGAGGAGGCGCTGCGCTACTTCGAGCGCACCTATCCGGGCAGCATGGCCGCGCGCATCGAGTTCGACCCGTTCCTCTCGCAGCGCATGTACTCCGGCGCCGACATGTTCCTCATGCCGTCGCTGTTCGAGCCCTGCGGTCTGTCCCAGATGATCGCCATGCGCTACGGCACCCTGCCCATCGTCCGCGAGACCGGCGGCCTCAAGGACACCGTCATCCCCTACAACATGTTCACCGGCGAGGGCACGGGCTTCACCTTCACCCACTTCAACGGCGACGAGATGGGCGATGCCGTCTTCCGCGCGGCCCGCACCTTCTGGGACGACAAGGACGCGTGGAACAAGCTCGTGGACAACGCGATGACCGCGGACTTCAGCTGGACGCGTTCCGCCGACCAGTACATGGACCTCTACTACGGCTTGCATCCCGAGCTCGAGCGCTACGTCCCTTTTGCGGCTGAGCCGGAGACCCCGGCGACCGACGACGAGCCCAAGGCCGAGCCCGCCAAGGCGGAGGAGAAGCCCGCCGCTGCCGATGAGGACAAGGCTGCCGATGCCGCGGTGAAGACCGCTGACGACGCGCCCGCGAAGGCCGAGCCGGCACCTGCCGAGTCCGCGGCGAAGAAGGCCGCGACCAAGGCGACCAAGACCGCCACGGCCAAGAAGCCCGCAGCCAAGAAGACGACCGCGACCAAGACCGCGACTGCCAAGACCGCGACCGCCAAGTCCACGGCCGCCAAGGCGACGACCGCGAAGACCACGGCTGCGAAGTCGACTGCCACCAAGGCCGCCGCGGCTACGAAGACCGCCGCTTCCAAGACGACGGCCAAGGCCGCTTCGACCAAGGCCGCAACGGCTACCGAGACGACTGCAGCGAAGGCCGAGACGACCACGAAGGCAACCACGACAACCAAGACGGCTGCGGCGAAGACCGCGACCGCCAAGGCGACCGCGACCAAGACCGCCAAGGCGACGAAGACGACCGCGACCAAGACGACCTCCGCGAAGGCCGCTGCCACCAAGACCACGGCGACGAAGACGACCGCGACCAAGGCGACTGCCGCCGCGAAGGAGACCGCAGTCGCCGAGAAGACGACGGCAGCCACGGCGACCGCGACCAAGACCGCTGCCGCCAAGACCACGGCGACGAAGGCGACTGCCGCCAAGAAGACGACGGCCAAGGCGACCGCCTCGACCGCGAAGACGACGGCAGCCAAGCCGGCGACCGCTGCCAAGGCGACCGAGACCGAGGAGAAGCCCGCCGCCCCGAAGGCGACCACCGTCTCCGCCGCCCGCAAGACGACGACGCGCAAGAAGCGCTAAGCCGCGCATCTTCGCAAACAGTACGTCCGAAACGGGGCGAGCTTCACGGCTCGCCCCGTTTTTCTTGGTGGCCAAAACCCGTACAGGCTTCCTGCAAACAGCTCTTGAGCTGCCATTACAGCCTCATACCATCCGAAAAATCGGCAATTGGTCGGCAACGGTCCGTAATCGTTCCCGCAAGTACGATAAAATTGCACCGATATGTGACTCTTTCGCCCAGACGACTCGGGTGCATCCCCGAGATGGGCGTATCGATAACGCAAGGAACACGCTATGAAACTTCGTCACAACAGCAGGCTTCCCCGATTCCGCTCCCCCTTCGGTGCGGTCGAAGTCGGAACGACCGTGACGCTTTCCCTCGAGGTCTACAAAGAGGATGCCGCCGGCATCACCTGCACGGTCCGCACGTGGGTAGACGGCGTCGGTGAGACGCTCTACCCCCTGATCGGTGACGGCGAGGGCATGTACTCCGCACAGATCTCCCTCGACGAGCCCCAGATCGTCTGGTACCACTTCATCGTCCGCACGAACGACGGCTTCGAGCTCCGCGTCGGCGCACCCCAGGGCGCCACGGGCGGCGAAGGCGTCACCTACGATTACGACAACGTACCGTCGTTCCAGATCTCGGTCTACAAGCATCGCGCCCAGCGCCCGACGTGGTACGAGCGCGGCATCGTCTACCAGATCTTCCCGGACCGCTACGCCCGCGACGAGGATTGGAAAGCCCGCGCGCTCGAGCGCCTCGCGCACCCGCGGCGTGGCTGCAACCAGCATATCGTGGAGGACTGGAGCACACCTCCCGTCTACGACCGCGACGAGACCGGCGATATCCGAAGCTGGGACTTCTACGGCGGGTCCCTCCGCGGCATCGAAGAGCACCTCCCCCATCTCGCCGAGATGGGCATCACCTCGATCTACCTCAACCCGATCTTCGAGGCGGCGAGCAACCATCGCTACGACACCGCCGATTACATGAAGATCGATCAGCTCCTCGGCACCGAGGAGGATTTCCGCAGGCTCTGCGCGACCGCGCGTGCGCATGGCATCTCGATCATCCTCGACGGCGTGTTCAACCACACCGGCAGCGATTCGATCTACTTCAACGCGTACGGCAACTATCCCGAGCCCGGCGCCTGGTCGGGCGACAAGGATTCCGAGTGGCGCGACGCCTTCCGCATCAACGACGACGGCACCTACGATTGCTGGTGGGGTGTGGGCAACATGCCCGCGGTGAACCAGCAGTCCCAGGCGATCCACGACCTTATTTTGGGCCCCAACGGCGTGATCCGCTACTGGCTGCGCGCCGGTGCCCGCGGCTGGCGCCTCGACGTGGCCGACGAGCTTTCCGACGAGATGCTCGACGGCATCAAGGCCGCCGCGACCGCGGAGAAAAGCGACGCGCTCGTGCTCGGCGAGGTCTGGGAGGACGCCTCCAACAAGATCGCCTACGGCAAGCTCCGTCACTACCTGCTCGGCGACCAGCTCGATTCGGCCATGAACTATCCCTTCCGCGATATGGTGCTCGGACTGCTCACCGGCGAGAACGACGGCTACACCGCCTACCATGCCGCCGAGGCGATCGAGTCGCTGCGCGAGAACTACCCGCGCGAGGCCCTCTTCTGCGCCCTCAACCTGCTGGGCAGCCACGATCGTCCCCGTATCGTCTCGGTGCTGGGCGGACTTCCCGATATCGACGCGCTCCCCGAGAACCAGCGCGGGTCCTGGCGCCTGTCCGACGATGCGCTCGGCCTCGCCAAGAGCCGCTTTTGGCTCGCCTCCCTCATCCAGATGACCTTCGCCGGCGTGCCGTCCATCTACTACGGCGACGAGGCCGGCGTGCAGGGGCTGACCGACCCCGGCAACCGCGCCACCTATCCGTGGGGTCACGAGGACACCGACTTCTTCAACATGGTCCGCGACACGGTGGCGCTGCGTCGCACGCTCCCGCTGTTCGTCACCGGCGATATCGAGGCGCGCGCTTTGAACGACGACGTCCTCATGTACACGAGGCGCGGCGAAGACGGACAGCGTGCGAGCATCGTCGTGAACCGCAGCCTGGATAAGCGACATGTGGTGTCCATCCCCTTCGAGGGCGAGATGGGTATCGACGTGATCGGCGGCGCCGACCTGGTCAGACGTGATGACGGTACGGCCGAGGTGGCGCTATGGCCGCTCGGCAGCGCCGTCGCCTACTTCCACGATGTCGAACGGCTCCAAAAGCCGCTCGACCGCGGCTGGGGCGTCGTATGCCACATCACCTCGGTCCCCAACGGGGATCGTCCCGGCACGCTCGGTGAGCCCGCCAAGCGCTTCATCGACCACCTCGTCGACATGGGCGCCCGTTACTGGCAGGTCCTGCCGGTCAACCCGACCGACGCATACGGCTCGCCCTACGCGGGCCCCTCGGCCTTCGCCGGCAACATGGCGCTGCTCGAGGAGGATGCCGACCAGCTGCGAGGCGAGTTCGCGGACTTCTTCGCCGGCGGCGGCGAAGACGACCCCGACTACCTCGCGTTCCTCGAACGCAACGAGGTCTGGCTCGACCCGTACTGCGCCTTCATGGCCGTCAAGGACGCCTCCCGCGGTGCCAGCCGTCACCGGTGGCCGCGCGCCTACGCCCACTACGACGTGCGCATCCTCGATGACGCCCGCTTCATCGAGAACGGACGCTTCCATGCGTTCACGCAGTACCGCTTCGATATCGAATGGCGCGAGCTGCTCGCCTATGCCCACGAGCGTGGCATCGAGATCATCGGCGACATCCCCATCTACGTCTCCGACGACTCCGCCGACGCCTGGAGCGAGCCTGAGATGTTCTCGCTGTCGGCATACGGCATGCCGACCGAGATCGCCGGCACGCCGCCCGATCGGTTCTCCGAGACCGGCCAGGTGTGGGGCAACCCCACCTATCGGTGGGACCATATGCGCGCCGACGGCTATACCTGGTGGATCGAACGGCTCCGCCGGTCGTTGGCGCTCTACGACCGCGTGCGCCTCGATCATTTCCTGGGCTTCCAGTCGTACTTCAGCATCCCCGCCGGCAAGGACGGCAGCGCCGGGCGCTGGCTGCCCGGACCGGGTATCGAGCTGTTCGAGCGCGCCAAGCGCGAGTTCGGACCCCTCCCCTTCATCGCCGAGGACCTGGGCTACCTCACGCCCGCGGTACGCGCCCTGACGGCGTCTTGCGGCTTCCCGGGCATGGACGTGCTCGAGTTCGAGGACTACGACATCCGCGACGGCGTGCGTCCCGGTGCCGAGAAGATCGTCTACACCTCGACGCACGACACCTCGACGCTCGTCGGCTGGACGTCGGCGCGCTGGGCGGCCGACAAGACGACCGACGAGCAGATCGAGCTCGCGAAGGACATCGCCAAGCTCGCCTTCGAAAGCGCCGCCGATGTGGTCATGATGCCGCTGCAGGACGTGCTGCTGCTCGATGACGACGCGCGCATGAACGTCCCCGGCACGACCGAGGGCAACTGGTCGTGGCAGGCCGACGAGGAGGCCATCGAGCGCTCCTGCGCCTGGATCCGCGAACTCGGAAATGCGACGGGACGAAGCGCGGGCAAGGCGTAAGATCCGTCGCAGCGCGATCACGGCGCGCGACTCGGGGCCTCATGTGGAAACGCGTGCGGATGCGTTTGCATCGCAGGGGGTTTCGGGTACAGTATGCAAGGTTGAACAATCCCCCGCCGCTCGCCCGGCGGGGGTCTGAGCAAAGTGGAATTCGAGGTATCCGATGGCACGTTACGATTACCGCTGCACGTCGTGCGGCTCCGTCTTCGAGGTCGAGCACGGCATGCTCGAGCGCCCCGACGTCACCTGTCCCGACTGCGGCAGCCCCGCGGAAAAGGTCTTCAGCCCGAGCGGCATCGAGTTCAAGGGATCGGGCTTCTACAACACCGACCAGCGCGGCGGAAGCTCCAGCACCGCGGCGACCTCCGGCAGCTCCGCGTCCACGGACGCCCCGCACTCCTGCGAGAACTGCCCGCATAAGGACAATTAGAGGATTCGAACGCGCGCCGCAACGGGCTGTGACGACCCTATCGGACGCGCACGAGACGGGCACAAAAATGCCCGTCGAACGACCCCGACGAAGGCGCAGATTGGAAACATCCATCTGCGTCTTCATTCGTTTGGAGGCATCCCGCCGCCCCCGCGAAGCCGGCGAGCTGGAATATAGCGGCATCGGAAACCGGGACGAGCCGGAAAGCCGATCCTTCGGCGGTATTCAAAAACGCCTCGACGACCGCCTTGTTTTCGGACGAAAGCACCGAACAGGTCGCATAGAGCAGCTCGCCGCCCTCGCCCACGCGCGACGCCGCCTGACGCAGCAACGCCAACTGCAAGGCAGGCAGCGCATGCCGCACATCCTCGGTCGTGAGACGCCAGGCGATCTCGGCGTGGCGGCGCATCGTGCCCGTACCCGAACACGGAGCGTCGACGAACACCGTATCGAACCGGCGGTGATCGTCCGCATCGCCGAACACGGCATCGAGGTCGCAGCCGTCGCCATGGACCGTGTCGATACCGACGAAGCCCGCGCGCGCAAGGCGGTCGGCATTCGCCCGGCATCGGCGCTCCGAAAGATCGAGGGCGACATGAGCGCGACGATACCCCGCGCGAACGGCCTGCGAGCACATCACGAAGCTCTTGGTGCCGCGACCCGCACCGATCTCGAGGCAGGTGCCCGGACGCGTCGCCGCGGTCGCGATCAGCTGCGCATGACGGTCCGACACGACGGCGTCCGCCCGCGCGAGCACGTCGTCGCGGCCGATCGAGGCGCCCTCGACGCCGATACGGCAACCCGGCAGCACGTCGGCGGCACCCGAAACGGCATCGGCAGCGCCCTCCACGCGAGGATTGAGGTGCAGGGCGAGCGGCGCAGGCTCGAGCGCCGAGGCGAGCAGGCCGTCGGCGCGCGGACCGAGTGACGCCCGCAGCTCGAGCACGAGCCAGACCGGCAGACCGGACCGACGTGCGCACGCGACGACCTCACGGTGTTCGACATTGGCATCTTCCGCCGCAAGAAACGCCTCGCGGCCTTCTGCGACGCGCCGCAGCACGGCGTTGGCCAAGCCGGCGGCACGACGAGCGACGGAGCGCACGAGCTCGACACCTTGGCTTACGGCGACCTCGGTCGGCGTATCCAGGTAGAGGATCTCGAACGCCGCGACGCGCAGTGCCCATCGGACACGAGGCGCCACCTTCTTCGGCTGGTCCAGCTGTGCGTTGAGCGCATCATCGAGCACGCCGACCGCAGACGTCACCCCGAGCACGAGCCGCAAGGCAAGTGCACGGTCACGGGAATCGAGGTGTGCGGTGGCGTCAAGACGATCGAGCCGCTCACGCGCATACGCCGCGGCATCGGAATCCGCGAGAACGCTCAGCGCAGCCGCGCGGGCACACGACAGGGTACTCACGAGAGCAATCCCCACGTACCCTGTTTATCGCGCAGGCCGGCAGCCCATGCGCTCGCATCCATGGCGCGCTTGCCGTCGGGCTTGAGGGAGACGACCTCCAGGACGCCCTCCGCGCAGCCCAGCAGCACGCGGCGACCCGATACGCTATAGGTGCCCTGCTCGACCGCGACGTCGTCGAGGACCTCGGTCGAAAGGATGCGCACGGGCTTGTCGGCGACCGCGCAGCGCGCCGGCGCCGCATCCGAGGAGGCGAGCACACGTCGAGCGTTATCCGTCGCCGGCATGGCGGGGTCGAGCCTCATCTCGCTCTTCTCGATCTTGGCCGCATGGGTCACCAGGCGCTCGTCCTGCTCGGTCCACACGGCGGATCCGTCGGCGAGCGTCGGCAGCACGGAGACGAGCAGCGAGCCGCCTAGCTCCGCGAGCTCGGCGGTCAGCTCGTCGGCGGTCTTACCGGGCACCGAACAGCTCGCCTGCGCGCAGAAGGCACCGGTATCGACGCCGTGCCCGATCCGCATGATGGAGACGCCGGTACGCTCGTCGCCGGCGAGGATGCAGCGCTGGATCGGGGCGGCACCGCGCCAGCGCGGCAGCAGCGAGGCGTGGACGTTCACGCACCCCAGAGGCGCCATGGTCAGCACCTCGTCGGGCAGGATGCACCCGTAGGCCGCGACGCAGAACACGTCGGCATGCGCCGCGGCGAGCGCGTCGAGCACCTCGGGCGTGATGCGCTTGGCCTCGAGCACCGGCAGACCGAGCTCGAGCGCGGCGACCTTGACGGGCGACGGCTCGAGCTTCCTGCCGCGGCTGCGCACCGCATCCGGGCGCGTGAGCACGAGTGCGACCTCGTGCTCGGCGGCAAGGTGCTTTAACGACGGCACCGCGAAGGCGGGCGTTCCCATAAACACGACGCGCATGGCGCGCTCCTCTCCTTTGGTGGGGCCGGATTCTTCGGCAGCTCCGTCGGAGCGATCGTGCATCCGACGGGACAACCAGGCGGCGGACGCGACTACTCGGTATCGCCGGGCTTCGCTCCGCGGGCACGCGCCTGCTGGTACTCGCGCATGGCATGCATGCGTGCGGAGGGCTCCAGGCGCTCGAACATCGTGATGCCGTGGAGATGGTCGATCTCGTGCTGGAGGCACACGCACATCAGATCGCCGCTCGCCTCGTAGCGGATGAGGTCGGCGTTCAGGTCGTACGCCTCGACGACCACGTGGTCCGGACGCTCGATCTCGACGTTGATGCCGGGGATGGACAGGCAGCCCTCGTTATACGGGACGAGGGTGTCGGAGGTCTCCACGATCCGCGGGTTGATGAGCACGTAGGGATCGTAATCCTTCTCGCTCGTGTAATCGGTGTCGATCACGACGAGCTGGATCAGCTCGCCGACCTGCGGCGCCGCCAAGCCGCATCCGCCGTTCTCGATCATCTGGCGCTTCATGCGCTCGGCGAGCTTGACGATATGGCCGTCGATCTCCTCGATCTCGGCGCACTCCTGACGCAGCCGCGGATCGGGCGAAAGCACGATGCCGTTGAGTTCCATGGTTATCCTTTCGAATCTTCTCGTTGCTCAATCCCATCTATTGTATCCGCCCACGGATGCTTTCATGCGCGAGATGTGGGGGTGAGCCTGCCCAGCGCACCCATCGCGCATGACGCGACGCGATCTCACATGAGGTCATAGGCGTCGACGTCGACGCTGACGCTGATGCCCTGCTGTGAACCGATGTCGGAAAGCGCCCTCGACACGATCGAGGACACGTCGAAGCCGAGCGGCGTCTTGATGATGAAGTGGTGCCGGAACCGATCCTTGGCGCGCTCGATGACGCAGGCGGTGGGGCCAAGGATCTGCGGCCGCTCCGATTCGGGCAGCGCGGCGCAGGATGCGTCGAGCCCCTCGCCCACACGGCGCGCGAGCGCACCGATATACGCCTGGACGCGATCGGCGCGCGCACCGCGCACCAGCACGTTGGTCAGGCGGACATACGGCGGATAGCAGGCATCGAGGCGCTGGACGGCATCGTGCTCGGTGAAGATCGAACGATCGTGGGCCGCCACCGCGCGGATCACCGGGTCGTCGGGCAGGTAGGTCTGGATGATGACGCGACCCGGGTCCTTGCCACGGCCGGCACGTCCGGCGACCTGCTCCAGCAAGTCGTAGGCGCGCTCCTGAGCTCGGAAATCGGGCATCTTGAGCGCGTAGTCGGCCAACACGACGCCCACGAGCGTGACCTCGGGGAAATCCAGGCCCTTCGCGATCATCTGCGTGCCCAGCAGCACGGCGCAATCCGCCGCGTCGAACTCCTCGAGCAGGCGCTTGTGCGCGTCCTTTCCGCGCGTGGAGTCGGCATCCATGCGGATGACGGCGACGTCGTCGGGCAGCATGGCGAGAAGCGCATCCTCGATCTGCTGCGTGCCCATGCCCATCTTGGCCAGATAGCGGCTGCCGCATTTGGGACAGGCGCTGCCGGGGGCCGGATAGGGCCGCACATGGTAGACGGCACCGCAGGTATGGCACTCGAGCGTATGCGTGCGCTCGTGGTAGGTCAGCGCCGTCGAGCAGTGTTTGCAGGTGGGCACGCAGCCGCACTCGCGGCACATGAGGAAGGGGGCGAACCCGCGCCGGTTGTGCAGCAGGACCGCTTTCTCGCGGCGCTCGACGACCTCCATGAGGGCATCGTGCAACGGGCGGGAGAATATGGAGCGTGCCCCGCTCGAGAACTCGCGCCTAAGATCCGCCACGATGATCGTGGGCAGCGTCGCATGGCCGGGACGCTCGGGCATCTCGACGCGACTCCATCGCTGGCCGAGGTACTCCCCCGCCCGGCAGCGCGACAGCGATTCAGCCGAGGGCGTGGCGGTCCCAAGCACGAGCGGGAACCCACCCACCCGGGTCATCTGCGCCGCGACCTCGCGCGCGTGGTAGCGCGGACTGGACCCCTGCTTGTAGGACTGCTCGTGTTCCTCGTCGATCACGATGAGACCGAGGTTCGACAGCGGGCAGAACAGCGCCGAGCGCGCGCCCACGACGACGCGCGCGGCACCGCTACGGACCATATCCCACTGGTCGAGCCGCTCACCTGCCGAAAGGCGCGAATGGAACACCGCGACCGAGGCGCCGAAGCGGCTGCGGAAGCGACCGACCGTCTGAGCGGTGAGCGAGATCTCGGGAACGAGCACGCACGCGCTCTTCCCCTGCGCCAGCACGCGCTCGATGGCGGCGAGGTAGACCTCGGTCTTGCCCGAGCCCGTCACGCCGTCGACGAGAATGACGTCACCGGCGTTATCGTCGAGCGCGCGCCCGATGGCGTCGAGCGCCGCACGCTGTCCCGCGGTGAGCTGTCGCGGAGCCGAGGCACGGGCCGAGGACAGCGTCGTGTCCTCATCGCACCCGCGCCACGCACGCCGTTCATCGACGCGGACGACACCCTTGCGCTCGAGCGCGCGGACAGCCGCCGACATATCGGTGTAGAGCAGGTTGAGTTCGCGCGTCGTCACCGGACCGTACGACAGCGCCTCGATGAGCTGCCGCTGCCGCGTCGCCCGGGCCGACGGCTCGAAATCGGCCGCCGCGGGCGTGAGCGACACCACGCGCTCGTGGACCTCGGGCGTCGCGGCGCGCTCAAGCCGATAGGAGCCGTCCTCACCTTTGAGCAGCCGCGGCGTTCCACCGGGTGGCAGGAACAGACGGACACACTCGGCGAGCGGGGCCACGTACTCGCGGCTCATCCAAAACGAGATGGGCCCGAACAGGTCCGAACACGACGGCGGCGCGAGCACCGCATCGATCGGACGGACGCGGGACGCCTCGAGGCTCTCGGTGCCGGGCAGCGCGGCCAGCGTATCCGCGAGCGCCACCACGTATCCCAGCGCGGGCCGATGGCCGAAGGCGACGAGCACCGTGCAGCCGACCGCCATGTCGTCGGCAAGCGACGACGGGATGGCATAGGCGAACGGCTCGGACAGCGCGCGGGCGGGGATATCGACGATGACGGAGGCAAACGAAGCGGGTGCCAGGGCGACACCGGCGTCATCGAGCGGAGACGTTTCGGCAGCCACGCTGGCACCCCCTCAGGTTGAATTCATATGATGCTCGACCGCACCGGATCGCTCGCCCGAGCAGCCGTGGTCGTTTTCCAGACGGCGCTACGCGATGCCGCAGGCGGCGCGCAGCTCGTCGGTACGGTCGGTGCGCTCCCAGGTGAAATCCTCGTCCTCGCGGCCGAAATGCCCGTAGGCGGCCGTCTTCTCGAAGATGGGGCGACGCAGGTCCAGATCGCGGATGATCGCGCCGGGACGCAGGTCGAAGACCTGCTCGATCGCCTGCTCGATCCGCTCGACCGGCACGTGCTCGGTACCGAACGTGTCGACCATGAGCGACAGCGGATGGGCCACGCCGATGGCGTAGGCGAACTGCACCTCGCAGCGATCGGCAAGACCGGCGGCGACCACGTTTTTGGCGACCCAGCGCGCCGCATAGGCGGCGGAACGGTCGACCTTGGTGCAATCCTTGCCGGAGAAGGCGCCGCCACCGTGACGGCCCATGCCGCCGTAGGTGTCGACGATGATCTTCCTGCCGGTCAGGCCGGTATCACCCATCGGGCCGCCCACGACGAAGCGCCCGGTCGGGTTGACGTAGATGGTCGCGTCGCGCCAGGCGATGCCCTCGGCGTCCATCACCGGGGCGATGACATGCTCGATGAGGTCGGCGGAGATGTGCTCCATGGACTCGACCTCGGGCGCATGTTGCGTGGAGATGACGATGGTCTCGACGGCGACGGGACGATCGTCCTCATAGCGCACCGTCACCTGCGTCTTGCCGTCGGGCCGCAGGTAGGGCAAGGTCCCGTCATGGCGCACCTCGGCCAAGCGCTCGGCCAGGCGGCTCGCAAGGTAATGGGGCATGGGCATGAGCGTCGAGGTCTCGTTCGACGCATAGCCGAACATCATGCCCTGGTCGCCCGCGCCGATCAGGTCGAGCGGATCGACCGCGCCGCGCTGCGCGTCGTAGGACTCGTCGACACCCTGTGCGATATCGGGGCTCTGCTCGTGGATCATGTTGATGACGCCGCAGGTCTCGGAGTCGAAGCCGAACTTCGCGCGCGTATAGCCGATGCGCTCGATGACGCGACGGGCGATCTTCTGGACGTCGACGTAGGCCTGGCAGCGGATCTCGCCGGACACGATCACCGAACCGGTGGTGACGAGCGTCTCGCAGGCGCAACGGACGTTTTCGAGCTTGGCGGGAACGCCCTTGTGATCGGTGTAACCCTGGGCCTCGAGCTTGGCCTCCTTGGCGAGGATAGCGTCGAGGACGGCATCCGAGATCTGGTCGGCGATCTTATCGGGATGGCCCTCGGTGACCGATTCGGACGTGAACACATAGATGCGCGTATCGCGCGTGGAACGAGTCTGATCTGGCATGATGCCCCTTTCGTGATCCATGGCCCGACGACCGTTACCATTCCGTCGGACCGCAAACGTTTCGACATTGTATACCCCGTGGGACGCACGCCGCCGCACGCGACCGCTCCTCTGCCAAAGCAGCACAGGATCCCATGGTGCAGATGGGTTGGTTGGGGACGTGTTCGCTCCAACCCATGTGGCTCAACTTTGGGGTGCAGATGGGGATGAATCCCATCCATCCCCTGTATGACGCGTACCGAATGTGGAAGGAAAAACCGAAACGTGTTCACGGTTCGGTTTTGACGGCACACTTCGAGTATGCCACCTACGGACACCTTCGCTACCTGCAGGTTTCATGAAGAGAAACGCTTGTCTACTCGGACAACCCCCGTAAAACCGAACCGTAAACCCAAAACCTGATTCCGGCGACGGAGCCGACATATGCGCAGGCCGAGAATGCAATATAAGATATTGCATCCTCGGTTATCGAATCCGTGATGGGACGAGCCGCGCGCTAGGAAACGTCCGACGAGAACGCACGCTCAGGGTGCACGGTGCGGCGTGCCACGGTGCGCGCGACGGCGACGACGATCGCCACGATGGAGAGCGCGGCTAGCAGCATCCATGCCACGTCCACGCCACGGCCCGTACCCGCGATGAGCGAACGAAGCGCCTGCGAGACGACGGGAATGGGCAACACGTCACCCAACGCGGCGAAGATGCCGCCGGACAACGGCACGGGAAGCACCGCGCCGGCGCAGAGCAGCTGCACGACGAGCAGCGCGGCGAACACCCACGCGAGCCAACGGCCGCATATCAGGCGCAACGCGCAGGCGAGCAGGGCAAACGACGCGCCGGTCGCCAACAGCATCCCGGCGAACGCGATGGGCTCGGACGGCGATACGCCGACCGCGACCGACACGACCGCGACGATGATCGCCTGGATGACTCCCACGACCAGGTAGGTGGCGAGCTTGGCGACCGCACTGCGCGCCCCCGACCCCGCCGCCACCGCGCGCATGTCGCACGCCGGTAGCGAGCAACCGGTCAGGCATGCCCCGACCCACAACGTCGCGGCGGCGAACGCGGCGGCCACGGCCGCGGCCGAAGACGTCTCGTGGATGCGCGTCGAGGTGATGGAGACGGGACTCGCGGCGACTTCGGCGCGGTCCTCGCGCTGGTCGGCAAGGTCGGATAGCTCCTCAGCCGCATCGGCGGTCGCCTCGTTGATCTGCGAGGAGGCCTCTTTGAGCTGCTGAGCGCCCTCGCCGAGCTGTGTTGTCGCCTGCGCCATGGCACCGAGTCCCGAGCCGAGACCGGATGTGCCGGATGCGACCCCGTCGAGCGCCGCGGCAAGGGTGGTGTTCACCGCGGCGAGCTGGTCCGCCCCGCTCGCGACCGGTGACATGGCGGCATCGAGCGCACCGATGCCCGTGGCGATGCCGGAGACGCCCTGCCCGATGGCGCCGTCCGCGGAAAGCTGCGACGCGAGCAGGCTCACGCCCTGCCCGCTCGCCTGGAGCGCCGGACCCATCTGCTCGAGCGCGGCCTGTGCGGCGTAGATGCCCATGACCGCATCGGATGCGGGCTCCACCGCCTGCACGGCAAGATCGGACAGATCGTCGGCCGCCGAAGTCGCCTGCTCCGACGCGTGCTCATACGTATCGACGGCATCCTGCAGCTGCCCGCGGGCATCATCGGACGCGGCGAGCTGGTCGGAAGCGCTCCCCGCAGCCTCGCTGAGCCCGCGAGCGCTCTCGGCGGCCGAGGACGCCTGCTCGGACAGCGCCGCCGTACCGTCGGCAAGCCGGGTCATATCGCTCGTGAACGACTCGATGAGCTGGAGCTGCTCGGCAGTCGCCTCCTCGCCCGCCGCGTAGGCCTGCGCGAGCTGCTGCTGCATGGCGGGATCGGCCCACGTCGCGGCCGTCTGCGCGACGCCGGCAGCGCTTTGGGCGAGCCCGGGAGCGGCCGCGTCGTCGCTCGAAAGCGAGGTCGCGAGCTCGTCGGCACCCGTCTGCACGGCATCGATCGAATCGCGCGAGCCCTCGACCGACGATCCCACCGCCTGCGCGGCGGCAAGCGCATCAGCGGAAGCGTCGGACATCGTCTGCAAGGCGCCGGCAAGCGACTCGGCCGGCTCCGCCATCGACACACCCAGGCTCCCCAGGGCGGCAAGGTCCTCGTCGTCGAGCGCCAGCTGTTCGGCGAGCGCGGTCAACTGCTCGCCCATGGCGCCCACGCCGTCTCCCATGCCGACCAGCTGGTCGGCGACGGCATCGAGCCCTTCGCCGAGCGTCTCGGCACCCTCGCCGAGCGGCGTCAGCGCCTGCTGCTGGATCTGGGTGAGGCCCGCGCCGAGCGCCGCGGTACCGGCACCTGTCGCCTCGACGCCATCCGCTATCTGTCCAAGACCGCTGCCGAGCTGGTCGGCACCGGACGCCGTCTGCTCCAGCCCCTCGGCGATCGCATCCGACCCCTGTGTGAGGGCGTCGTAGCCCTCGTCGAGCATCACGGCGCCATCGCTGGTCAAGGTGAGCGTGGTCGCCTTTCCCTGTACGTCGGATAGGACCGAGATGAGGTAATCCTCCCCCAGCGAGGCGCGCAGCCGGGCCTGCGCCTGGCGCAAGACGGCGCTACCCGCGGTCGTCGCCAGCACGTTCTCGCTCCCGGTCGAGACGAGCTCGACGGTCGCCTTCTGCGGGTCGTCGCCCTCCAGGCTCATGACCTTCTCGGAGTAGTCGGCGGGCACCTTGAGCACGAGCGCGTAGGTGCCGTCCTCAAGGCCGGCGTCGGCCGTCTGCTCGTCGACGACGTCCCACGTCAGCGTATCGGTATCCGTCAGCTCGTCGACCAGGCGCTCGCCTTCGCGCACCGTGCCGCCGTTGCTGCCGGCGGCACCCTCGTCGAGGTTCACCACCGCGACGGGGATGCGCTCCGAACCCTCGAGCGCCGGGGCGAGGCCGGCGATCAGGACGACGGCGAGCACCGCGGGCACGAAGAGCGCGAGCAGCAGCCGACGCGACGAGCGCGAGCCGCTGATCGAGGCGACCAGCGTGCGGATCGAAAATGCTATCCGGTTCATGCGTCGACCTCCCCCTCATCCGTGCTTGCCATCTTCAGATGCGCCGGACGCGGCGCACGCGACCGTCGCAGCCGTTCGGCCGCGTCGATATCGAGGGGATAGACCCGCGTGAACGCGTCGCACGCATCGGTCTCGCCCGTCGCCACGACCGCACAGGCCCCGCGTTCGGCGCAATATGCGCGCAGCAGCCCCATGGTCTCACGGATATCGGCGAGCGACGCGCCGTCGAGGAAGGGGTCGTTCAGGTCGAACGTAGCGAGCCGGACGCCGCCCGCACACGCAAGCGCCGCCGAAAGACGCGCGCGCGCCGCCGGATCGAGCACGGCGAGCGTTCGGTCGGCATGGGTCGCCAGCCCGAACGCCGAAAGATAGTCGAGCACATCCGTCGAGCGATCGCCGCGATAGGCGCATTCCCGCGCGACCGCCTGTTCGACGGTCAGCGCGACATCGACGTCGAACAGACCGGTGAAGACGCCCACGCCCGCGAATCCGCGCGGCAGCGAGGGGGCCCGCAGCGACCGCCGAGCGCGGCGCGCGAGCTCGACACCGTCGACCGCAAGCGAGCCTGACGTCGGATGGACGAGCCCCGCGCAGGCAAGTACCGCATCGCGCGATGCGGCGGTATCGACCGAGACGAGTGCCACGACATCGCCCGGACACACCTCGAAGGAGGCGAACTCGAAGGAGCGATAACCCGCCGCCCCGTAGGATGCGTCACGCGCGACCACGATCGGCGAAGGCTCGTCGGTATGGAACATATCGTTTGGAAGCACGGAACCTCCCAAGGATGGAAATCGGTGTGCTCAACACCATATACCCAATTCCGCGTCGCGAACGGCAAATGTGCATCAATGGCTAAGTCGCGCCGTACGGATCGTGCGCTCACGGCACACTGGTATAATGCGATCGATCCATACGAACCGAACCCATGAGGAGCATTTCATGACCTCTGACGTCCGCGTGCGTTTCGCGCCCTCGCCCACCGGCAAGCTTCACATCGGCGGCGCCCGCACCGCCATCTACAACTGGGCGTTCGCCCGCGCCAACCACGGCACGTTCATCCTGCGCATCGACGATACCGACCCCACCCGCTCCACCGCGGAGAACACCCAGGTCATCCTGCGCGCCATGCGCTGGCTCGGCCTCGATTGGGACGAGGGTCCCGAGGTCGGCGGCGCATACGGCCCCTATGCGCAGACCGAGCGCCTGGATATGTACCGCGAGGCCGCCGAGCGCCTGCTCGCCGAGGGCCGTGCCTATCCGTGCTTCTGCACACCCGCCCAACTCGAGGCCGACCGCGAGGAGGCGCGCGCCCGCAAGGATCCCTTCCAGGGCTACCAGCGCCGCTGCCGCAACATCCCCGCCGACGAGGCGCGTGCCCGCATGGAGGCCGGCGAGCCCTACACGATCCGCATCAAGGTTCCCGAGGATCGCGGCGACGTGGTGATCGACGACGCGGTGCACGGCCGCGTGGTCTTCGATGCCAAGGAGCTCGACGACTTCGTGATCTTCCGCTCCGACGGCACCCCCACCTACAACTTCGCCACCGTGGTCGACGACGCCGCCATGGGTATCACGCATGTCATCCGCGGCGACGACCACCTGTCCAACACGCCGCGCCAGGTCATGGTCTACGAGGCGCTGGGCGCGCCCGTCCCCACCTTCGCGCATATCTCCATGATCTTGGGCGCCGACGGCAAGAAGCTCTCCAAGCGCCACGGCGCCACGAGCGTCGAGGAGTACCGCGATGCCGGCTACCTGTCCGACGCATTCGTGAACTACCTGTCGCTGCTCGGTTGGTCGCTCGACGGCGAGACCACGATCATCCCGCGCGACGTGCTCGCGAGCCGCTTCTCGCTCGACCGCATCTCCAAGAATCCCGCGACCTTCGACCCCGCCAAGCTCGACTGGATGAACGCCGAGTACATCAACGCGATGGACGACGATACGTTCGTCGAGCAGATCGTGATCCCGCAGCTCGCCGCCGCCGGCAAGGAGGTCGTGCGCGGTTCGCACACCGACGCCTGGTGGAGCCTGCTCGCCTCCATCGTGCGCCCCCGCACCAAGATGCCGGCCGATGCCGCCCAGGTCGCCGCGCCGATCTTCGCCTCCGCCAAGACGCTCGCCTATGACGAGAAGTCCGTCGCCAAGGGCCTTGCCAAGGAGGGCATGGGCACCGTGCTCGACGCCGCGCGCGTGGCGCTCGGCACGCTGGCCGCCGACGACTGGACGGCAGCCAACATCGACGCCGCCTTGGAGCCGCTTCCCGATGCGCTCGAGCTCAAGAAGCGCATCGTGTTCCAGGCGATCCGCGTGGCGGAGTGCGGCAACATGGTGAGCCCCCCGCTCGGCGAGACGATGCAGCTTATCGGCCGCGACGACTGCCTGGCGCGCATCGACCGCGCCCGCGACCTCGCCATGTAAAATAACCCCAGGGGTTTTTCGACATGCGACATGCAGAAGCCCGCCTTCGAGGATTCGAAGGCGGGCTTCGTCGTTTCATCGGTACGATAGACGGCCCCGGTCGCGCGAAGCGGGAAGCTACTGCTCGGTGCCGCCGGTGGTGCCGACGATGTCGCCGTGCTCGACCTCCACGCAGGCCTCGATCGCAAGCGTCAGGCCCTCGACCATGGTGTCAATCGGCATCGAGGGCGTGCCGTCGCCCAGGCGAGCGGCCTGCTCGGTGGCATACGGGACGTGGATGAAGCCGCCGCGCATCTCGGGGTAGTCGGTCGCGCACAGATGCAGCACCGTGTAGAGCATCTCGTTGCAGCAATAGGTTCCCGCGGTGTACGACACGACGGCGGGAACGCCCGCGGCGCGCATCTTATCGACCATCGCATGGACCGGCAGCAATGTGAAGTACGCGTCCGGACCGCCCTCGACGATCGGCTGTGCGAGCGGCTGGTTGCCGTCGTTGTCGGGGATGCGAGCGTGCGCGTAGTTGATACCCACGAACTCCGGCGTGATGTGCGTGCGTCCACCCGCCTGCCCGATGCACAGGCAGACGTCTGGCTTGTGCTCGGCAACAGCCTCGCGCAGCACCTCGCCGTCGCGACCGAACACCACGGGCAGCTCGGCGGTGACCACCTGCGCGCCGGCGATGGTATCGGGAAGACGGCGCACCGCCTCGAGCGCAGGGTTCATGCTCTCGCCGCCGAACGGCTGGAAACCGGTAACCAAGATCTTCATCGTCTGTCCTTTCACGAGATCCGCCTCACCTGACGGATGTGTACCCACGGAGAGCCCCCGCCATCGCCTTGCCATACAAATCGGCCCCGCTGCACGCATGCGCTCCAGCGGGGCCGACGCGCGCCCTGCGATGGTGGCGGGCGCGGTTACGCCATGACGATCATGTAGACGATCTGCACCGCGAGCATCACGAGCGCGATGGGGATCTGTTTTTTGATGACGCCGTTCCTGTCCTTCATATCGAGGATCGCCACCGGCACCATGTTGAAGTTCGCCGCCATGGGCGTGCACAGCGTTCCGCAATAGCCGCAGGTGAGAGCGACGCTGCCGACGACGACCGGATCGGCGCCGAGTGCGAGCACGAACGGCGCGCCCACGCCCACGGTCATGACGGTGATGGCCGCGAAGGCGTTGCCCATGACCATGGTGAACACCGCCATGCCGACCGCGTAGACGACGATACCGACCACGAGGTTACCCTCGGGGATGACCGACGACACGAGCCCGGAGATGACCTCGCCCACGCCCGCCGCGGTGAACACCGCGCCCAGGCCGGCGAGCAGGATCGGCAGCAACGAGAGCGGCCCCACGGCATCGAGCATGCGGCGAGCGTCGTTCAAAAAGACCGTCGGGGTGTTCTTCTTGGAGTACGCGCGCAGGATGAACGCCGCCGCCAGCACGCCCACGCCGATACCCACGAGCGAGCTGATGGGTGTGAACAGGGCGAACGCCAGCGCGAACACGCCGATGCACAGCGCCGGCACGAAGATCTTCATGCCGATGCTGCGATAGTTGCCCACCATCTCGCCCTCGTCGGGGTCCTTACCCGAACCGGGGGCGACGCGCTTGAGGATAGCCGGAATGACCATCACGATCACGAGCGCACCGGTGATCTCGCTGGGAATCCAGGGGCCGACGATGAACAGGAAGCCGAGCAGCAGCCAGAACACCGCCGAGCCGACACGGTGCTCGTTGCCCGCGTCGTTCAGGTTCTTCCAGCCCGTATACAGCGCGACGATGCCGTTGACCACGTAGAAGATCTCGAGCAGCTTATCGGAGAGCGTGACGTCGCCGCTCATGAGGTAGTCGATGGGATTCATGCGGCTCACTCCCCCTTCGCATCGTCGGCGATGGACTCGGCCGACACGCCGGGGCCCTCTGCCTGCGCGGACTGCTTGGCGTAGGCACGGTCGAGCAGCAGATAGAACCCGATGGTCACCGCGGTCGCGATGACGGCGATGGGTATCTGGACCGTCATGAGGTCGATGAGCTCGGTCTCATAGCCCAGATCGCGCAGCGTGCCCTGCACGAGCAGCGCGCCGGAGGTACCCACGAACAGCATCTGGCCGAAGAACCACGCGACGTTCTCCATGCCGGAGGCCATACCCTTCATGTGCTCGAGGTACCTATCGGTGACCTTGCCCGCGCGGTTCTCGCCGGCGGCGACCGCCATCGGCATGACGATGGGCCGCACGAATCCCGCGACGCCGCCGAAGCTCACGTTGAAGGCGGCGAAGACCAGGCGGAAGATACCGTAGATGCCGATCACCACACCGGCGCTCGCGCTCTTGACCTTCCGCATGAGCGCGGCGGCGGCCTGCTTGAGGCCGTTGCGCTCGAGGGTGCCCGTCACCACCATCACGATGATGAAGATGAGCATGCTGCGGTTGGACACGAAGCTGTCGCCGAGGGTCTGGAGGAACACCACGGGGTCGAGCCCGCTCACGAGTGCCGTCGCCACCGCCGCGATCATGATGACCAGGATCGAGTCGAGCTTGAGCGCGAACCCGATCACGACGATGACGATGCCGATGAGCTTGATAAGCTCCATTCGATCGCCTTCTTTCCTGACATGTGCCCCGAGCGTGCGCGGGGCGCCGATCCGTGCGGTCACCTTGCGCCGCACGCCACCTATGCAGTACGGCATCCTACCAGAACGCCGATGGCAAGGGTCGCACGGGATGGCGGAGCGGCCGCATCCACCGGCGAGCCGTGTCACAAAAAGGGCCTGTGTCCCAAAAAGGGCCGGGAGAAATAGAGACATGGTGCGAAGCGAGCAGGCATCATGCCCCGCCCTCCGACGTCAAACGACCACGCGCGGCGACGGTCCGGGAAATGCGCCTTGTGCGATAGAAGCGATGTGCCACAATGGAGGCGACCGGACACCTCGACCGCGATTCAGGAGCATCCATGGCAGGCAAACCGCAAACCCTGGCGACCACCTCGGCATTCGAGATCTTGGGCCCCATCATGGTGGGACCGTCCTCGTCCCACACCGCCGGCGCGCTGCGCTGCGCGTCCGTCGCCGCCTCGCTGCTCGAGGGAACGATCGCATCGGTCCGGTTCACGCTGTGGAACAGCTTCGCCCACACCTATCGCGGCCACGGCACCGACCGCGCGCTCGTCGCCGGCATCATGGGTTTCGACACCGACGACGAGCGGATCCGCGACTCGTTCGCCATCGCACAGGAACGAGGGCTCACCTTCACCTTCGATGTCGCGGGCGACGACGGGACCCTGCATCCCAACACCGTCGACATCGACATGACCAACGACACGGGCGCCACCGCCGCCGTGCGCGGCGAGAGCCTCGGTGGCGGCCGCATCCGCATCAGCCGCATCAACGGCGTGGGCGTGGACATCTCCGGCATGTACAGCACGCTGTTCGTCGCCCATCGCGACGCCCCCGGCGCGCTGGCGGCCCTCACGAGCCTGCTCGCAGCAGAGCAGGTCAACATCGCGTTTTGCCGCACCTACCGCACCGAGGCGGGCGGCCAGGCCTACTCGGTGTTCGAGACCGACGGCGCGGCATGCGACGACGTGCTGCCGCACGTGCGCGCGCTCGACGCGGTCGATTACGCCACCTTCATCGAGGTGCCGGGTTCCGCCTCGACGCTGGCGCCCGGCGTCTCCACACCGGAGCTGTTCGACGACGGCGAGCAGCTGCTCGACGCCTGCGAATCGCTCGGCCTCACGATCGGCGCCGTCATGGCGGTGCGCGAGGCGAACCTGATCGGCGAGGAGCGCTGCGTGGCGTCCATGGCGCGCGTCCTCGAGGTCATGCGCGACGAGACGACCGCACCCCTGTCGGACCCCCAGCGCTCGCTCGGCGGCTTTATCGGCGGCGAGGCGAAACTCATGAACGCGACCGCGGATGGACCCGTCTCGGCCGCGCTGCTCGGCTCCGTGCAGACGGCCGCCGTCGCCCGCGCCATGGCCGTGCTCGAGCGCAGCGCGAGCATGGGCGTGATCGTCGCCGCCCCCACCGCGGGTTCGGCCGGCGTCGTCCCGGGCTGCGTGCTCGCGCTCGCCGATCACCTGGGACTCGACGACCACCAGATCATGGATGCCCTGTTCTGCGCCGCCGCCGTGGGACTCAACCTCTCCACCTCCGCCTGCGTCGCCGGCGCCGAAGGCGGCTGCCAGGCCGAGGTCGGCAGCGCGGCGGCAATGGCGGCCGCGGCGCTCGTGCAGATGCTCGGCGGCTCGCCCGCATGCTCGCTCGATGCGGCCTCCATCGCGCTGTCCAACCTGCTCGGCCTCGTGTGCGATCCGGTCGGCGGTCTTGTGGAGGTGCCCTGCCAGAACCGCAACGCGATCGGCGTCGCCGCCGCGTTCTCGGCGGCGCAGCTCGCGCTCGCCGGCGTGCGGAGCTTCGTGCCGTTCGACGAGATGGCAAAGGTCATGCTCGCCGTCGGCCACGCCCTGCCGGCAAGCCTGCGCGAGACCGCGAAGGGCGGCATCGCCGTCGCCCCGAGCGCGCGCGAGGCATGTCGTCGCTGCGGCATCTGCGGTTAGGTACACCCGTCCTGCAACGTCGGAACGACAGGGCTTCGACCCCCTATCGTGGTCGTCGCGTGCAGATGTCCTCAAATACCTGTGAAACAGGCGATCGAATCGGGCGAATGTCCACGTAGGCATATATAATTCAACTTCGCGAACAAAAGTGGCCCAGCGGACCGCGGGCCATTCGACCATAACCGTGAAGACCGAAAGGGAACAATGTCATACGATCGACGTGACGGTCACGCAGATCCTCTAAACCAACGCCCTGCCCGGGGCCTGCACATGAGGCCCAACAGCCTCGAGCCCGTCAAGCCCGGACAGATGCCCGCCCGTCGCACGAATCACGTCGGCGCCCACGCCGCGCCCGCAAAGTCCGCGCAGGCGACGGAAAAGGCCGTGACGTCCGATGCGACCCGGCAACCCGCAAGCACGCCCGCACCCGCTCCGACTCCGCGCCGCTACGGTCAGGCGCTCGAGCGCGAACGCCTCGAGCGTGCCCAGGCCGCCGATACGGCCCGCGAGCGGGACGAAGCCGATGCCGTCGCTGCGAAGGCCACGCTCGCCACCGCCCCCGATATGGACCAGACGATCATCGACGCGCGGCTGAACGTCGCCGACGACCGCGGCGGTACCGACCCGCACTTCGCGCCCCTGCCCGACATCCACGGCGCCGGCCCCGCGCGCGCCAAGGAGGATAAGCCGTCCGGATCCGGTCGCGGTGCCAAGATCGCGCTCGGCGTGGTTGGCGGCCTGCTCGTCGCCGGCTACGCCGCCGGTGTCGTCGCCTTCTCCAACCTGTACTACCCCGGAACCTCCATCGCCGGCATCGACGTCTCGCTCACCGATGCCGCGACCGCCGCGGAGCGCATCGAGTCCTCGGTCGGCGAGTACTCCCTGCATGTCTCCGGCGTCGGCCTGGACTGGACCTATACCCCTGAGGAAGGGACATTCGCCGTCGACGGCAGCGCCGAAGCCCAGGCGGTCCTGATGGACAACGAGGCGTTCGCATGGCCGGTGCGTCTCGTCTCCAACCTCATGGATTCCAATAAGGATGAGGAGGAGCCGGCAACCGGTCTCGTCGTCACCTACGACGAGGACGGCTTCGCCAAGGCCCTGACCGCCGAGGTCGACAAGATCAACGAGAACCGCCCCGGCACCTTCGACGCGGCGGGCGCCTACGACGAGGAGGCCGGTAAGTTCACCGTCGAGAAGGCGCGCTCGAGCCAGAAGCTCGATGCGGAGGCCATCGTCGCCGCCGCACAGGAGGCAATCTCGCACGCCGAGACCTCCGTGGAGCTCGACGACTCCATGTACGTCGAGTTCGCCGGCGGCGCCACCGATGAGGAGCTCCAGAAGGCCTGCGATGCCGCCAACGAGATCATCGGCGTGGACGTCGACCTCACCATGGGCGGCAAGACGGTCGCCACGCTCGACGGCAAGACCATGACCCAGTGGATCACCTTCGACGACGACCTCAACCCCGTCCTCGCGTCCGACGGGCTCACCGGGTGGATCCGCGAGCTCGCCACCTCGCAGCTCGATACCGTCGGCACCGAGCGCCGCTACACGCGCGCCGACGGCAAGGAGATCGAGGTCTCCGGCGGCACCTATGGTTGGATCAGCGACGAGGCCAAACTCGCCGACCTCATCCAGGAGGCAGTCGCCGAGAAGAAGACCGGCGAGATCGAAATTCCCACCAAGCAGTCCGCGGACGTCTTCAACGGCGCGGGCGGCCGCGATTGGGGCGCCTACGTCGACATCGACCTCACCGAGCAGCACGTACGCTACTACAGCGCCGACGATGAGCTGCTGTGGGAATCCGGCTGCATCTCGGGTAGCCCGGAGGACAACAACTACACGCCAACCGGCGTCTACATGCTCAACAGCAACGACGGTGGCGCGACGCTCGTCGGCAAGGACGAGGACGGCGACGGCGAGCCCGATTACGAGACGCCCGTCAACTATTGGATGCCCTTCGTCGGCGGTGCCGTAGGCCTGCACGACGCCGACTGGCAGGCCGAGTCGAGCTTCTCCGATCCGGATGCCTACACGTGGACCGGCAGCCACGGCTGCGTGAACTTGCCGCCGGCGAAAGCCAAGAAGCTTTCGGAGATGATCGAGGTCGGCACCTGCGTGATCTCGCACTACTGATGCGATCCGCACGAACGGGGCCCATGGGCCCCGTTTTTCGTTGCGCACGATACGGCGACTCTTTTCGTCAGGCACCGTTTCGCATGCGACATGTGACGATTCCGTCATGCGGGATGCGCCGACCCGCCCGCTCGGTCATGCTACGATGGGGCGGCTACCCGTTGCGCGTGAAAGGCGGTCCATGAGCTTGAAGATCCTCGTCGTGGAGGACGATCCGTTCATCGTCACGTCCCTCACCGAACTGCTTGCCGGCGAAGGCTACGCCGTCGACCACGTCGCCTGCCAAAACGATGCGATCGCCCGCGTGGAGCGCAACGGCGGCGCATACGCCCTCGTGCTGCTCGACGTCACCCTCGCCCAAGGTAACGGGTTCGCCACCTGCTCTGCCATCAAGCAGCTCGCGCCCGAGCTCCCCGTTATCTTCCTCACGGCCTCCGACGACGAGTTCGACACCGTCACCGGCCTCACTATGGGAGCCGACGACTACATCGCCAAACCCTTCCGTCCCCGCGAGCTGCTCGCCCGCATCGCCGCGACCATCCGCCGCGCCCATCCGGCAAAGCGCGTCATCGCGTTCGGTCCACTTTCCATCGACACGGACCGTGCATACGTGGAGCGCGGCGGCTCCGAGCTCGTCTTATCCGCCCTCGAGTACCGCCTGCTCCTGCTGTTCGCCACGAACCAAGGCAAGCTCGTCACGCGCGAGCAGATCCGCTGTGCCCTGTGGGACGATGCGGGCACGTATATCGAGGAGAACACCCTGTCGGTCTACATCAAGCGACTTCGCGACAAGATCGAGGACGACCCCGTGCGACCGATGCTTATCCAGACGGTGCGCGGAATGGGCTACAAGGCGCACGGATAGGGGCGAACGGCATGTCGATGCTGAGGAATCGTGAGGTCATGCGTGCACTTTGGGCATGGTCGGCGCTCACCGTGGTCACCACGGCGGTCGGTTACCGCCTCGCGGATTGGCCCGGTGCCGTATCGGCACTCGCCGCCTCCGTACTCGCCTGCCTCCCCTTCCTCGCACTCACGCGTCGTCGCTACCGCAAGCTCGCCCAGCTCTCCGCACGCATCGACGACGTCCTGCACGGCGACCGCACGCTCGACTTTTCCTCCATGTCCGAAGGCGAGCTCGCGATCCTTGGCAGCGAGCTCGACAAGATGGTCATGCGCCTGAACCTCACGGTCGATGAGCTGGCACGCGAGAAACAGGCGCTCGCCGACGCGCTCGCCGACATCTCGCATCAGATCAAAACGCCGCTCACCTCGCTTTCCATCACCACCGAGCTTGTGCGCAAACACCTTGCGGAGGTGCCCGAATGCGCCGAGGATCTTGAGCGCATGCGCCGTATCGAGCAGCTCGAGATCCGCGTCGAGCATTTCGTCGCATCTCTGCTCAAGCTCGCGCGGCTCGATGCGGGCGCGATCCGTCTTGCCAGCGATCAGGTCCTCGTGGACGACGTGGTCCGCTCGGCAGTCCAACCGCTCGCCATCGCCCTCGATATCGCCGACGTCGCGCTTCAGGTTGACATCGCAGACGGCTGCGGCTTCACCGGAGACCCCGCGTGGACCGCCGAGGCGATCGGGAACATCGTGAAGAACTGCATGGAGCACACACCGTCAGGCGGCACGGTACACATCGTCGCCTGGGAGGACGCGCTCGCCTGCCGCATCCGCGTGACGGACACCGGACCCGGCATCGCCGAGGAGGACCTCCCGCACGTCTTCGAGCGCTTCTACCGCGGCACCCATGGCGGCGAGGCGGAATCCGCCGTCAATCCGGCGGGCGTCGGCATCGGCCTCTCCCTCGCACAGAGCCTCATCACCGCACAGGGAGGCACGCTGACCGCGAAGAACGCCCATGACGATACCGGCCATGTATGCGGGGCGCAGTTCGACATCGCCTTCTTCCGCGCGATCGTCTAGCCGCTCCGGTGTAATTTCACCCCAGGGATTTTTCTACATCTCCGGCGCAAATGCGCCGGAGATGTAGAAAAATCCCTGGGGTGAAATTACACCGGAGCGGCATCGAACCGGAGCGAGCTTACACCGGAGCCGCTACCGTGACGGATGTGTCACGCGGCGGTCATCTGGGCGAAAGGACGCTCGTGCAGTATGGTTGGTGACGTATCCGCGCATCAGCAAGGAGCACCCATGAACATCCTTTCGGTTGAACATCTGACCAAGGTCTACGGCACGGGCGACACAGCCGTGCGCGCCTTGGACGACGTGAGCTTCACGGTCGACGCCGGTGAGTTCGTCGCCATCATCGGCAGCTCGGGCTCCGGCAAATCCACGTTGCTGCACCTCATGGGCGGCGTGGACCGCCCCACCTCGGGGACCGTTCGCCTGCAGGGGCAGGATATCTTCAAGCGCACCGACGAGCAGCTCGCCGTCTTCCGCCGCCGCGAAGTCGGCCTCGTCTATCAGTTCTACAACCTCATCCCCGTGCTCGATGTCGTAGAGAACATGACGCTCCCCGTGCTCATGGACGGGCGCAAGGTGAACGAGCAGCGGCTCGCGATGCTCCTCAAGGTGCTCGGTCTCACCGGACGCGAGCACAACCTGCCAAACCAGCTCTCCGGCGGCCAGCAGCAGCGCGTCGCCATCGGTCGCGCCCTCATGAACGCGCCGGCGATCGTGCTTGCCGACGAGCCCACCGGCAATCTCGACTCGAAGAACTCGGCCGAGATCATGGCGCTCTTGAGGAACTCGAACCGCCAGCTCAAGCAGACGCTCATCGTCATCACGCACGACGAGGACATCGCCCTCATGGCCGACCGCGTCATCGCTATCGAGGACGGCCGCCTCGTGCGCGACGAACGCCGCCGCCCCGCACCCTCTGCCGTCATGGGCGGCGCGGCGCGCAGCACGCAGGCATCCGCCACGCCTGTCCCCAACGTCATGACATTGGGGACTGTCCCCAATGTCAGGGAGGTGCGCTAGGATGGGCATCTTTACGCGCTTTACCCTGAAATCACTCAAGCAGAACCGCACGCGGACGGCTGTCTCGATCTTCGGTGTCGCACTTTCGGTCGCACTCATCACCGCCGTACTCACGAGCGTCGTGTCGCTCACGAACATGCTCATCGAGCGCACCGCCTCCGATGAGGGCTGGTGGTACGCGGAAGCCGCCGGTATCACAGCGGAAGACCTCGAGCGCTTGCAGAACGATCAGGAAGTCACCGACCTCACCGTTATTACCGACATGGGCACCATATCGCTCGGCGAGGATAACTCGGACATCTTCGGAAAATACCTGTACGCAAAGACGTGGCCGCATGACCTAGATGCGAGCGAGCCCCTCATCTCAACGCCAGAGATCGTTGCCGGCCGCGCACCCGAGGCCCCGGGCGAGATCCTGCTCCCCCACTCGCTTCAGAACGCCGAGCTCGCCCCGTGCGGCCTGACCACAGCAGATGGCGGCCCGATTGAGGTCGGCAGCCGAATCACGCTCGATTTGGGCACGCGCACGGTCACCAACCGGGAAGACGGAGCGAGCGTCACGACGACCGCGATACGCGGCGATTACATCGACGAGGCCACCCAGACCGAGACATACGAGGCGGACCTCGGACACATCGAAGGAACCGTCGTGGGCTTCTACCGCGCCTACGGTTACTCGACCATCTATTCGCTCCAAGGAAACATCGCCTACGTCTACGACGATGGAAACGCCGTAGACCGCGCAATCACCGACGATTCCGCCGCCACCTGGGCGGGAGCAATCTTCCGCACCGCGAATCCCGCAGACGCAGAGCCCCTCGCCGACGAGATCGTCAATGTACACGAACGGACCACCGACGGCGCATCAACGGTCCATTCCTCCCTCATCCGCTGGATGGGAGTTACGCCCGACACGGCCATCTGGAACACCCTCTACCAGATCGCCGCCATCCTCGCCGCCGTTGTGGTCATCGCGGGCGTGTCGCTCGTGTACAACAGCTTCGCCATATCGGTGGCCGAGCGTACGCGGCAGTTCGGCCTTCTTTCGAGCCTAGGCGCCAGCCGCCGGCAGCTCCGCTGCACGGTGTTCACCGAGGCGCTCATCATCGGCGGCATCGGCATCCCCGTAGGCCTTGCACTCGGTCTTATCGGCTGCTACGTGGTCTTTGGTATCTTAGGTGAAGGCATCGCCATGATGGCTGGCGGTGCGGAGGCTCGCGTCGTGGTGAGCCCCATCGCGCTTGGCATCGCAGCACTGCTCGGCCTCATCACGCTCATCGTGAGCGCTTGGATCCCTGCCGTCCGCGCGAGCCACGTCTCGGCGCTCGATGCCATTCGCCAGGTGCAGGATGTGCACCTCTCCCGCCGCGCGCGGCGCTCGCAGCGTCGGGCTGCCCGCCGTGGTGAGCGCGGTTCGCTCGCGCGCCCACTCGGCCTCGCGGGGCGGATCTTCGGCATCCCCGGCTTCATCGCCCACAAGAACCTCACGCGCGCAAGTTCCAAGGGGCGCGTGACCGTGGCCGCCCTCGCCGTCTCGGTCGCCCTGCTCATCACCTCCGGCTCCATCGCCGACGTCATGAGCTATGCGAGCGATACCGCGGTCGACACCATGGAAGGTCAAGACCTGCTGCTCTATATCGATGTGACCGGTGCCGGCGCGGACCAGACGCTCGCGCTCGCGGACGGCAAGGTGAATGGTCCTGCCATGCAGCAGGTGCTCGGGCGCTTCTATGCCGACGTGCAGGACGTCGACGGCGCCACGCCGAACGGCTACACCACGAGCTACGTCGCGGACGCGCTCATTCCGTCTGGCATGCTCTCCGACGACGTCACGAGCCTCAACGCCGGCGTGCCGCCACTTTCCGACGGCTCTTGGTACGGCAGCGCCTACGTCGACTTCCTGGACGAGGCGACTTGGGAGGCGTACGTGGATGAGCTAGGGCTTTCCCGCGAGGAGTTCTGCGACCCCGCACATCCCCGTGCCATCGCTGTGAATTCCTACGACGTCAACAACGGCGAGACGTACGGCCACTGCCAGCCCTTCACCGGAACGGGAACCATCGAATCGCTTGAGTTCGCAGATCTCGATGGGCGCTTCGTCTCGACCATCGAGGACGACCCGGCAGGCGGCCTGCGCGCGCTCTACTACGACGACGAGGGCGAGGCGCACTATCTTCCCTACGACGAGGCCATCGCGAGCGAGCAGGGCATCGAGGTGGGCGCGCTCGCGGACACCCGACCGACCTGCGTAACATCTTCTGGCACGCTGCAGCTCATCCTGCCCGCCTCGGCCATCGATCTCGCACAGAATTCCGGTTACCTGCGCGCGAGTATGTCCTTCGACACGGGCGGGGACGCAGCGCGCGCCACCGAGCTGCAGGATTCCCTCGAGAAAATCGCCGCCGACTACCCTGAGCTCGACATCACCTATACGAACGTCGCTCAGGGCAAGCTGCAGGCGCGCCTCATGGCCACCACGGTCAACACCTTCATCTACTGCTTCGCCGTCATCACGGGGCTCATCGCGGTAGCAAACGTCTTCAATACACTCGCAAACGCCCTCATCCTGCGCCGCCGCGAGTTCGCGATGCTCAAGTCCATCGGCATGGGCAACCGAGCCTTCCGTCGCATGATCGCCTACGAATGCGCGAGCTACGCCCTGCGCGGGCTTGTCATCGGCTTCGCGCTCGCCGCGCTCGCGACGCTCGGACTCCACGAGTCGATGCGCCTGTCGTTTTCGACCTATGAGCCCGCGCTGCCGTGGATGCAGATCGGCGCATCGGTGGCGATCGTCCTTGCGGTGATACTTGCAAGCGTGGCCTACGCGCTCATGCGGAGCCGCACGGCCAATGTCGTCGAGGCGCTCCGCGAGGACGCCATCTGATTGCGAAGCAGCGTCTGTCGCTCTTTCACAGCGTCGAGGGGCAGGTTCATCCACGCAGGTGAACCTGCCCCTCTCCGTATGCTGTGATGTGGGGCGGTGTCTGACGCACCCCTACATGGCTTTGACAGGTGCTGAGGCGGTTAGAGATGGCGGGAAAGGAAGTCCCCGACGATCATGGCATAGCGCTCGGGATGAACGTAGCTGCTCGCCCCGTGCCCCGCACCCTCGAACAGGACGCGCTCCTTCACAGGGCTCGCGCAGGCCTCGTACACCGCATCGAGCATGGCGGGCGGCACGAACGAATCGTCCGCGCCGTGCAAGAAGAGCATCGGCACGCGTGCCGAGCGCAACCGTTCCTGCGCGCTCGCCTCGCGAAACCCGTAGCCCGCCCGCGCGCGGCACACCGCTTCGGCGGCGTCGAGCAGCGGGCTCACCGGTAGGTGCATCAGATCTCGCATCTGGACGGCAAGCTCATCCCATACACTCGTAAAGCCGCAGTCCTCGATGATGCAGCGCACCTGCGGCGGCAGATCCAGCCCCGACGCCATCATCACCTCGGCGCCACCCATGGAGACGCCGTACAGCGCGATACGCGCATCCGGGTCGAAATCGACCAACGTGTCGATCCATGCGAGTAGGTCATATGCATCGAGCCATCCCATGCCCACGTAGCGATCGGCGTTGCGCTCGTGACCGCGCGCCGCGGGAAGCAGAACGGAAAAGCCCCTGCGATGCGCCGCATGGGCCTCGCGAGCAAGATCGCTCGGTCGCCCGCTGTACCCATGGCACAAGATCAGATATCTATGGTCGACATCGGCGCTCTCGGGCGAACGGCGGCCGTCCGGCGCCGGAACGACACCGTGCCCCCACACACGCCAACCATGCAGAACTCCCCCGTCGCGCGCCGCGATCGAAATGTCGCGCTTCGCCTCGTCGAACCACGCACGCGCGGCGGAGCGCGACGGATCGCTCGCAAAGATACTCATATCGGTCCCGGTCGCCTCGCCGGAGTTGATTCGTGCCATGATGGAATGCTTGGCGCGCGGATTGAGCGCCATATCGAACAGGGCGTTTCCGGCAAGCCCCAACCCGGCGCCGCCGGCGATGGCGATTCCGGCGGCCATGGACCCAAGAACATGGACCATATGCATCAGCTCCAAGAAAACGGCGCCTCCGCCTGCGGACGCGCCGTTCGCGATTCGTTATTTGGTACGGGGACGCTTTTTGGCGAGGGCGGACGGCGAGACCGTGATGCCACCCTCGGTGCGCCTCACCTGCGTGCCGCGATGACGGGGTGCACGGGGCGCCGGCTTAGCGACAGCGGGCTTCCCCCCTTCGGCTGCGGGAACTGCAGCGGCTTCCATACGCTCGACCTGGGCGGTCTCGATGCTCGAGGCGACCGCGGCGGAGCTCACCGCCGTCGAGCCGCGCTTCCGACCGCGACCGAGCTTGGCGATCGCGCGATCCCAGCGGTCGTGGATGCTCGCATTGTGCGAGCTTTTGAGCCCGAGCAGCGGCGCGGCGAGAATCGTCGGCGCGATGAAGGTGATCAGACGCCACAGCAGGTAGCCCGCCGTGGCGGCGCTGCCGTAGAAGTGGCCCAGGAACAGGGCGAAGCCGCCTTCGGCGCCACCCGTGCCGCCGGGCAGCGGCACGGCGGACGACAGTAGCTGTACAAAGGCGCTCGCCGCCATGACCGAGAAGAAGTCGACGTCGTGGTGGCCGAACGACAGCATGAGGAAATACGGCACCAGGTAGAAGAAGGCAAGCTGGAGCATGGTGATCACGACCGTGAGCGCCATGGAGCTCAGGTGGCCGGCAGCCAGCTTGAACTTGTCGGAAAAGGCCATGACCTCGTTATCCACGAACGCATGCCACGATGCGGTCTTCTCGCGGGCGACGCCCACGCGCTCCATCACGCGGATGATCCAATGCGCGACGTGCATGACCATGCGCGGCATGAGCGCCACGGCGAAGATGCCGAGCAGGATGCACACATGCCCACCGAAGCTGAACACGCACAGCAGCGTGATGTCGCCGTACTGCTCGGCGAAAAACGGCATGCGCGCGAGCAACAGGATGGCGCCCCATGCCACGAGGCCGAACTGGTAGACGATGAAACGCGTGAACTGGATGGCGCCTGCCTCGCCGACGTTTTGGCCCGCCTTGGTGAGGCGGTAGATCTGCGCCGGCGTGGAGCCCATCATCATGGGCGTGAGGTTGCCGAAGAAGATGCCGCTCGCCTCGACCGAGATCAGGTCGCGGATACCCACCGGCGAGGCGGGATCGAGCCACACGGCGATGGCGTAGGCGGCGATGCCGAAGATCAGGTAGAGCAACATACTCAGGCAGGCAAGGGCGAGCCACCCACCCTGCACGGTGCTCATGGCTTCCCAGAACTGCGCGACCTGACCGGTCACGACCAGATACGCCACGTAGATGACGAGCACGATGCCGATGAAGATCGCGCCGCGCCGGGCCCCCTTGTGATCGTCGCCGCCGGAGGGCTCGGCAGCCACCTTGGGCGCATGTGACAGGTTGTGAGAAGAATCCGACATGGGTCCACCTCAGATATAGCAAACGCCGACCGCCGAAGCGGAAAAGCGCACCATTCGCGTAACCATTCCATTGTAAAGCCGATTGACGATATGCCGAAGCGCGCATCGCCATACGGAATAATTCCAGACACGACGCCGCGGGAAAATGGGGACAGGCACTATTTTCCCACGGGGACGGAGCGGGGCTTCTCCCGCGTGGCCGGCGCACCCAACGGGGCCCGCGCATGAAAAAGGGCTCCCGTGGGAGCCCTGAGCGTACGTGGTAGCCCGTACCAGATTCGAACTGGTGATCTCCGCCTTGAGAGGGTTATCCCACAGCAGCGACTGAGGACAACTGACATACACAAAAGAGCGTCTGAGCAGGTCTTGTGCAGCAACGGACAGCGACTGACAGAACCTGACGAAAACAGAGTCCCGGGGGGATGCGGACGAAAAGTTGGACGCCCAGGCGTCCGGACGGGAGGTCCGCATGCACGACAGGGAGACGGTGGAGCTGGCGCTGGCGGCGCTCGGGGAGGGCATGACGCACGCCGAGGCCGCGGAGCTCGTCGGGGCCAGCGAGAGGTCGGTCTACCGATGGGCCGGGGGGCGGCTGCCGAGAAGCTGCGCCGGGAGGCCCCCGGGCTCGGGTAAGATGGGCGCGACGTCGGGCGAGCGGAAGGCGGCGCGCATGTCCACCAGGGGGCTGTACGACCCGCCGGCAACCGGCCCCCTCGCGGGGCTCGAGCCGGCCCAGATAGAGAACCTGCTGCTCAGGGCGGTGTTGGCCGACCTAAAAGCGGGAGGGTGGGACCCGGGTTCGATCTCGAGCAGGAGCAAGTGCGAGCTCGGCGAGAGATTGAGGCGGGAGACAGGCCTGCCCCTCCGCTCGATCACCGGTTTCTTGAGGATATCGAGGAGCTCCTATGAGTACCACCGGGCGAGGCTCGGCGTCGACCGCGACGCCGCCATAAGGCGGCGGGTCGTCGAGCTCTTCGAGGCGTCCGGCGGCGCCTACGGCTACCGCCGCGTCCACGCGGCGCTCCGGGCCCGCGGGGTCCGCGTCTCGGAGAAGCGCGTGCGGCGCGTGATGCGCGAGGAGGGGCTCGAGGCCGCGCGCCCCCGCGCCCGCCGCTACGGCTCCTACGCCGGCGAGGAGGGCCGCGCGCCCGCGCCGAACCTGCTGCTCGCCGACGCCTCCCGCGACCTGCACGACTTCTCCGCGACCGCGCCGGGCGAGGTGCTCGTCACCGACGTCACCGAGTTCAGGCTGCCCGATGACCGCCGGAAGGTCTACCTCAGCCCCTGCATAGTCCTCTTCGACGGCGACGTCGCGGCGTTCTCCTGCGGCACGAGCCCCTCGAAGGCGCTCGTCGGGGAGATGCTCGCCGTCGCCGCCACCGGCGGCGGCTTCACCCTTCACTCGGACCGCGGCTGGCACTGCCGCACGCCCGACTGGGTCGCCGGCTGCGCGGCGGCCGGCGTGACCAGGTCGATGTCGCGCAGGGGCCACTCGCCGGACAACGCGGCCTGCGAGGGGTTCTTCGGCAGGCTCAAGGTCGAGTTCTTCTTCGGCCGCGACTGGCGCGGCTGGACCGCCGAGGCGTTCATCGCCGAGCTGTCCGCCTACATCCGCTGGTACCGCGAGGGGCGGCTCAAGGCGTTCCGCGAGGGCGGGCGGACGGTGTACGACACGATCCGGGGCCGCAGGAGGCGGCTCGGGCTGGCCGCGTAGGCCGGTACAAGAAAATGTCCGCATCCCCCGGTCGTTGTTGTGTCCCGATTGTGTCCCGCTCTCAGCCGGGCCACAGACAAAGCCCTATTGAAGGAGAACACCATGATCCATAGCGCAGCAGACATCGAAGCTATGTGCGCACTCGAGGACTACTCTCACTTTCGCGCGGAGCTTGTCGAGATCTCGCCCCAAAGTTTTACGCTTGAGGAGCTGAGGGAAATCCTCGATGACATGATCAGGAGCAAGGTCGCCCTGGAAGACAGCGTGCGAGAGCACTTCACAACGCTCGGGGAAGTTGAGCAGACCCAGCTGCTCGACATGCTGGGAATCAGTAGCTGCACGGACCGCGACTGGTGGTATCGGATGCTCATGGATGGCCCGGTGCACCGGGAGTTCCCGACAATCTAGCGGCAGAATACGAGCAAGGAACCACGAGCGCCCTGAAGTCACGATAGAGGCAACGGGGGCGCTTCCATATAGAAATGGACCAAGAAATGGCCGTTGAGGGGACGGTAACGTACAATTTCTTGCGCACTTTGACAGCGGAATAGCGTCCAGACAGAGAGGAGGGCACGGCCCGCCCCGGTATGATTCGAGTTGCCTAGACAAGAAACATGCTGGAGGTGGACCATGCCCGATCCCATTGTATCTTTGAACGAGGAATCCCTGAGGGCCGATCTCGGCGAGCTCGTCAGGAGGACCGTCGAGGACACGCTGAACGGCCTCCTCGGGGAGGAGGCCGGAGACCTCGTCGGCGCCGAGCGCCACGAGCGCACCGCCGACCGGGAAGCCTACCGCGCCGGCCACTACGAGCGGAAGCTCGCGACGACGTCCGGCGAGGTGACGATCAGGATGCCCAAGCTCAAGGGCATGCGCTTCACCACGGCGATCATCGAGCGCTACCGCAGGCGGGAGACCAGCGTCGAGGAGGCGATGATCGAGATGTGCCTCGCGGGCGTCTCGACGAGGCGCATCGAGGACGTGAGCGAGATGCTCTGGGGCTCCAGCGTCTCGGCCGCCACCGTCTCGAACCTGAGCGAGAGGGCCTTCGAGGCCGTCGAGGAGTGGCGCAACAGGCCGCTCGAGCGCGCCTACCCCTACGCCTGCGTCGACGGCATCTACCTGAAGCGCAGCTGGGGCGGCAGCTACGAGAACGTCGCCGTGATGGTCGCCATAGGCGTCAACGACGACGGCTACCGTGAGGTCATCGGCGCCGCGGAGGGGTTCACGGAGTCGGCCGAGTGCTGGCGCGAGTTCCTCTCTTGGCTGAGGTCGCGGGGGCTGCGCGGCGTGCGCATGTTCACCGGAGACAAGGCCGCCGGGATGGTCGGCGCGATCGCCGAGGTCTTCCCGGGGGCCGCCTACCAGCGCTGCACCGTGCACTTCTACCGCAACGTGCTGGCCAGGGTCCCCAATTCCAGGCGCCCCACGGTCGCCGCCATGCTCAAGGCCATACACGCCATGGAGTCGCGCGAGGCCTCCGAGGCCAAGGCCATCGAGGTCGCCGGGGAGCTCGAGCGCATGAGGCTCGGGGAGGCCGCGAGGGTCGTGCGGGAGGGCTTCACCGAGACCCTGACGTACACCAGGTTCCCCCGCGAGCACTGGCGGCGCATACGCAGCAACAACGCCATCGAGCGGCTCAACCGCGAGATCCGCAGGCGGACCCGCGTGGTCGGCGCCTTCCCCGACGGCAGGTCGGCCCTCATGCTCGCGACGGCCCGGCTCAAATACGTCGCCGAGAGCGAGTGGGGCTCGAGGCGCTATCTGGACGTGACGCTGCTGGACGAGTAGCCGCACCGGACGGCGGGCCTAGGGGCTGTCGGAAAGTGCGCAAGAATCTTGACGGTACCAGTTGTGGCAGAATTGCCGGGCCCACAGGAAACAGCTCGTAGAAGCGCTTCATGTACCGAAGGTTGCGCGGCGAGAAGCTCTTGGCGTTCAGAATCTCCTTTTTAAGGTCCCTGCTCGGCGTCTCGAAGAACCCCGAGCCCCACCAACTCTCAGCATGCAACTCGGCAATGTCTTTTCCCAACTGCCAGCAGAACAGCAAAATCTCACGGTTTACCGAATCTGCCGCCTTGATCTAACTGCATATTTACATCATTAGCAAAGCCGCTAAGTCAAAGACAACGCTCAAGATGATTGATTAACGTCGTGTTCTACACCACGTCAGTTGTTTTCTAAACGCCATCTATACCCCAGCATATACTGCCGCATGATATAGTCTAATCCAGCAAGCTGGTTTCTGAATATCTGATATGACAGACAAAAAGCCGGCACTACACCTCGTGCCTTGTCTTCATGGAATTAAGCAGTCCTACGCCGACCTCTAGCGTCCAAATAATGGAGTCAAAAGTGTATTTATCGATATCTCCATGTGCAGCGCTGTTAAGTGGTGGTATCAAGTCTCGAAGGAGCGCATATTCGTCTGAATTAATCAGTTTGTCATTGAGCAGGATACTAGCAAGTTTGCCCAATCCACACCTGTAAAACTGAACATTGTTCTTTTCGGCAATTGCTCGTAACGTTTTTTCAAGCTCTATGCGCAGTGAAACTAAGGCGAGCTTTGGATCGCCCTGGACAATATCATCCAATGATCCATCAATCCTCTGCGCAGTTAGATTATCAACTTCGACTGCCTCAAGATTTAGATTTTGTATATTTTCCTGCATTTTTACCTGTGTTTCCCTGTCAATTAACTCAACTTTTCCGATACCGCTAATCTCCAAAGTCTTTATATAGGGAATTAACCACGGCATAAGAGCAAATATAATTAGGATGATGAAAGTACTGTCAATGCTGGCCTTAGGGAAAACTACATGAAGAATCGCTAGGGCGACAAATAGAGCAGTAATAATAATGCTTAGAGCAACCTTCGACTTCTTCATATTAATCATGAAAACCCCGATTCATGTCACATTTTCAGTCTCTGAATAGAGTATCAAAATTATGGGCCTTGAGAGGGTAATCGACTATGGGGGTGACAGGACCTCGAAGTCACGCTCGGGATGCCGTTAAGCGTGAGCGCAGATGACGCTCTAGTCCCATACATACAAATCGCACTGCTCTTTTGGGATTACCAGGCAGCTCTTGTCGAAGCTGCCCTTGAAGTACGCCTTCTTCCCCGCGAGGGCACATCGGATAGCTCAGAGTTATAAGCCGTAAGTGTGAGGTTGCCCAGCGTGTTGATGAGCTCTTCGTAGACGCGCTCGCAGTCATCCCCAAGCATCTCGCGCCACTCCGCACTAGCAAGCGCATTCAGCGACTTCGCGTGCCAGCTGTTCTCGAGCGTAGTAAGCAGGTAGAAGCCGCGCTTGAACGCGTAGCAGTCGCGCGTCCTGAGCGCCCGCTCGAACTCCGCGTCGCTCGGCATGCGTCGGGCCGTCCCCTCCTCGCCCAGAAGAATCGCCTCATAGGCCTCGCGGATATTGCAGCCGTCGTCCCTCACCGCGTTTAGCCGCGCAATCACGGACAAGAAGAACTTGTTCAGGCTGTTTGTCGCAACGTCACACACAGAGCGACGGAAGAGGTAGCTCTCCGTGGTCCTCAGCATGGAAGCGAAGTCGTCATGCGAGAGGGCATCGCCGACATAGTCCTCGAAGAAGGACATGAGCAGCGGGTTCACAACGGAGACGTCGAGTGCGTGGATGCGAGCGAGAAGAACGCGGAGCACCTTGTCCTCACAGGCACCAGCCGTGATGCACGCGTAGTGCCCGCCATAGCGGCGAATCTCCTTGAGGAGGTCCGCCATCTGCCCAGGCTTGTCGTAGCCATTGTCCATGACGTGCCGCTTGAACAGTCGGTACACGTCACGCGCGACGATGCTGGTCGGCGCGTTGATGACCGTCAGCCAGTTGCGCAGAAACTCGTCGAAGACCTCATCGTAGCTGTCCGCACCGAGTGTCTCCTCGATCTTGCGCCAGTAGTTGGCGTAGATGTCCTCCTGCTCGTCCATGGGAAGCCCCATGAGCACGAAGTTACGCACGAGGTCCGCCGTGGAGAGGTCCTTACCCGTAGAGTTCATCGACTCGAAGATAAGCTGCGGGTTGTCCTGGCCCTGCGAGAGCGTGATGGCCACGATCTCAAGGCGCTGAATGCCGTCCCAAACCACATTGGGGTCGTCAATGTTGCTCAGCCATGTGCGGAAGAGAGCGAGGTTGTCGACGATTCGGTGGGACTCACTCACAACCTCGACATCCGGGTTCTCCAGATGGTCGACAACGGAGCAGAGCGTCTTCTCGTCACCTTGCGAAAGGGTGAGACGGTAGTGGTCCTCCCCCTTCTTGTACTTGAGGGCAAGGTAGCCGCTATCGATGATCTCCTCGTAGGAGACATGCGTCAGCTTCTCAGGGTGCTCCCGGGCATACTCCGCCATCGCAGCGATAAGAAGGCTGAGCGTGGTGATGCGCTGCTGGCCATCGATGATGAGGAGCTTGTTCACACCCGAGGCGCTGAACTCCCCGCCCAGCACCATGACCACGGAGCCCGTGAAGTGAGTTCCAGAGCTTCGCCGCCCAACGGCGACAATGTCATCCCAGAGCTGCCGGCATTGCTCCTCATCCCACGAGTAAGCACGCTGGTAAACGGGGATGACCATCCGCTGGTTGGCGGAGGTGAGCAGGCTGACGATTGACTTTGGTCCGGCGTTCATAGTTGGGCTCCAAGGGACAAGGTGAAAGATGTGCCCATTCTACTCAATGACACAGAACGATTGCTTAGCCCCGAGCAGCTTGATGCCGCGGTCGTAGTTGAATGTCTTCGTCTCGAACTCGTAAGTGATGCTACCGGTCTTGTAACCCACGCTGCGCGTATAGTCTCCGAGGCTCGAAACCTGAATCTTCGGAACCATGATCTCCTTGGCGTTGCGGCCAGCGCGCACCACGCGGCGCGGGCTGCTCAGGCACGCGGAGACCGCCGTGCACTGGTACACCTCATCGAGGATGGTCGTGTAGTTCTTGGTGGATGCGATGCTGTTGGCCATCTGCCACTCCTCGTCCGCGATGCCCGCAATCTCGCGCCACCGCTTCATCGTCTTGCCCTCGTCTGATGCGGCCCCCGCGTTGGGAAGGCCGGTCTTGCCACCCTGTTGCTTTGCGGGGGTGTCGGCGAACAGCCACGGCTCGGCCTCCTTGAGCGCGTCGACGTCACCGGCGTGGTCGCCCAGGACAGCACGCGCGGCCTTCACGTTTCGCACGCCTGCCAGCTGCAGCTTGAAGTCAATCCGGTCGGACTCGCCCTGGGCCTTGAGCTCCGCGATCTCGCCACGTAGCTGTTCTGCCGTCTCTGCGTTCTTGGCGGCTTCGGCCACCCGCGTCTCAAGCGCCGCGATCTTCTCGTCACGCTCCGCGACGGCCTTCTCCCAATCGGTGCCGCTCACCTGCGGCTGGTCTTGCGCCGCCTGCTGCTGCCCGAGGTCTTCCTGGGCTTGCGGCTCCTCCTGCGTCTTGTCGCCATGGTTATTGAGTAATCGTCCTTCTCGGTACCTGGTGTAGCGCGAATCGATACCGCCCGGCGCCCCCGCCGATATTCCCGCTCGATACCGCCGATATTCCGCATCGATACCGCCCGCGGGGGCTGCGGCGCCGGC
>NZ_JADYTL010000016.1 GCF_021531055.1 Collinsella tanakaei | reverse complement strand
CCCTGGGGCGCGAAGCTGAGAAAATGCGTTGAGCATTTTCCAGCGGAGCACGCAAGGATGCCGAAGGCATCCGCAGCGTCACCGGCGCGCGCAGCGCGGCGGTGATATCCCTCATCGCCCACCATTGAACGATTTACGGCACCGGCAACGGTGCCGTTTCTTGTCAGCGCCCAGTGCAGAGGGATTCGAACCCCCTGGGGCGCGAAGCTGAGAAAATGCGTTGAGCATTTTCC
>NZ_JADYTL010000015.1 GCF_021531055.1 Collinsella tanakaei | reverse complement strand
CGCGTCCAAGGGCTGGTGGAAGCTGTCGGGCAAGTACTACTACTTCGACCCCGAGACCTTCCGCACGCTCACCGGCGAGCAGGAGATCGCCGGCAGGCTCTACCTGTTCGGCGACGACGGCGCCGCCGCGGTCGGCTGGCACGAGTGGGCCGACGGCACCAGGTCCTACTTCTCCTCCGACTACAAGGGCGCCGCGTCCAAGGGCTGGTGGAAGCTGTCGGGCAAGTACTACTACTTCGACCCCGAGACCT
>NZ_JADYTL010000014.1 GCF_021531055.1 Collinsella tanakaei | reverse complement strand
CATATCCTCGCAGTATCCGGTTCTCAAGGTGCCCGCCTGCGCGGCGGCGCCGCGCGGCAAGGAGATATATTGCCAGACGCCGGGGCCGCCGGGGGCGGGAATCCGGGCCTCCACGGAGTCTTCACATCCAGGCGTCCGCCGATGAACGTCCTCCGCGTGCCATTCGGACGTTGACATACGACGTACGTCTCGATACGCCTATCACAAGCTGGGGATACGCTGCCAGGCATCGAAACGCGCCCTCCACACGGCGACACGACGACAAGAGGGAAGCGACGTCGATTCCACGATAGAGGGACCTTCTTTGAAGCCTTATGAAGCGGAGAGTATAGATGCAGTCAAAGCGCTGCAGGTGCCCAATTGACCGGATCTCAGTGAGCGAAACTGAAATAGACCGTTCTAGGCGAATGCTGCAAGACTCCATCCTGCATGACGCCAATGACCGGAAAGTACCAGCCAATCACGTAAGAGCGCACAGAAAACCTAACCGATCTGAACGCCACTTGCTCTATTGAAGATCAATCGATGCATCTATGGCTTCGTTCTGGCGAAGCACGCAACGAGAAAGCGCATACATGCATACACGCGGAGGTCCCTTCCCCTACTAGCCAGAGCAAACGAAGTCGCTTCAAGCGCTATATATAGAGAGAGGGATATCAAGAGGAGCTCGTTCCCGTATCGGAACGATAACCGGAACGGCCCATTTCGTCGCGATGTTCATATGAGCCGGGCCCCCTCGGGCCCCGAGAACGAGGAAGGCCCGGAGGGGTCTCCCCCTCCGGGCCTTCCTTCGAAACGCCGTCCACCGGTCAGCGGCGCCCTGCTCTCCCACGGGCTTCCCCCGCAGT
>NZ_JADYTL010000013.1 GCF_021531055.1 Collinsella tanakaei | reverse complement strand
TGAGTAATCGTCCTTCTCGGTACCTGGTGTAGCGCGAATCGATACCGCCCGGCGCCCCCGCCGATATTCCCGCTCGATACCGCCGATATTCCGCATCGATACCGCCCGCGGGGGCTGCGGCGCCGGCCCCGGGCGACCGCGCTACGCTCGCGGCGCCATGTCGCAACGCGAGACAAGGAGGTATCGAGCATGGCGAGAAGGATACCCGTGAGGGGCATATTGAGGCTCAGGGCCTCGGGGCTGTCGGGGAATGCGATCGCAAGGACGCAGTCGGTCTCCAAGACGAGCGTGATGGACACGTTCCACGCCGCCGACGAGAAGGGGGTCTCCTGGGATGACGTCGAGCCGATGTCGGACTCCGAGGCCTACGCGCTGCTGTTCCCGGAGAGGGTGCACGACGGGCCGGTCTACGCGGACCCCGACTGGGAGCATGTCCACCGCGAGCTCGCCCGCGTGGGCGTCACGTTGAAGCGGCTGCACGCCGAGTACCGCGACGAGCAGAGGTCGAAGGGCGGGCCCTTCATGTCCTACGACCGGTTCTGCAAGCGCTACCGGGAGTTCACCGTCAGCAAGCAGGTCGTGAGCCGCGTCGGGCACAAGGCGGGAAGGATCATGGAGGTCGACTGGGCGGGGCCGACGATGCCGCTCATCGACCCCGCCACGGGCGAGGTGTCGAGGGTCTACCTGTTCGTCGCCTGCCTGCCCTTCAGCCGCCTGTCCTACGTCGAGCCGACGCTGGACATGAGGCAGGATACATGGCTGCGGTGCCACGTGCACGCCTTCGCCTACATGGGGGGCTCGACTCCATGCATCGTGCCCGACAACCTGAAGACCGGGGTGAAGGGCCATCCCCGCGAGGGCGAGGTCGAGCTCAACGGCGCCTACCGGGAGATGGCCGCCCACTACGGGTCGGCGGTGATGCCCGCGCGCGTGAGGACCCCTCGGGACAAGCCGAGCGTGGAGAACGAGGTGTGGCAGGCGGCGACCGAGATCGTCGCCGCCCTCCGCGACACCGTGTTCACCGACTTCAACGAGCTGAGACGGGCCGTCGCGGCCAGGCTGGAGGAGCACAACTCGAGGCCCTTCTCCAAGCGCGAGGGCACGCGCCGGGAGGTCTTCGAGGAGCAGGAGGGGCCGCTGCTGAGGCCGCTGCCGGCGGTGCCCTACGAGGTCTGCGAGTGGGTCTACGGTCGCAAGGTGCAGAAGAACTGCCACGTCGCGTACAAACACAACTACTATTCCGTGAGCCACCTCGCGGTCGGCAGGACGGTGGACCTCAGGGTCACCGACACCACCGTGGAGGTCTTCCTCGCCGGCGAGCGGCTGGCGACGCACCCGCTCTTCCCGGCGTCCGCGAGGAACCGCTACTCGACGCACGCCGGCGACCTGCCCGAGGGCAGGCCGTACTCCGACTGGGACGCCGGGCGCATCCGGCGCTGGGCCGACCGCGTCGGGCCGTCCTGCCGGGAGGTCGTCGACCGGATCTTCCGGCGCGTCGATTACGACGAGCAGGGGTTCAACGCGGCGCTCGCGGTGCTCAGGCTGGAGCACCGCTACACGAGGGCCAGGCTCGAGCGGGCATGCGAGATGGCGCTCGCCGCCGGGCGCCCCTCGCCAAGGTACAGGAACCTGAAGCCCATCCTCGAGACCAACCAGGACCTGGTCGAGGGCGCCCGGGCGGGGGACGACGGCGGGCCGGGCGACGACGAGGCCGGCTACGTGCGCGGCGCCGACTTCTACGGGGAGGGGATGTAGGGTGGACCTCTCCGTGGAGACCAAGCGCAAGCTGCGCGACATGGGCGCCGCCGACCTGCTGGGCGCGCTCGAGGCGCAGGACGAGGGCATGTGCATGGGCATGACCTGCGCCGAGCGGGTCCAGATGGCCGTCGACGAGGCCCACTCGGCGTTCGTCACCTCCAAGGTCAAAAACCTCACCAGGCGCGCCAACCTGAGGTACCCGGAGGCCGACGTCCGCTCCATAGACTTCTCCGAGGAGCGCTGCCTCGACCGGCTCCTGATCACCGAGCTCGCCACCTGCGGCTTCGCCGAGCGCGGGCAGAGCGTCGTGCTGCAGGGCCCGACCGGCACGGGCAAGACCTACCTGGCCTGCGCGATCGCCAAGGCCGCCTGCCAGCGGCGGATGCGCGCGTGCTACATCAGGTGCCCGGACCTGGAGGAGCTCTGGCGCGAGGCGCGCGACCGTCCCGGCGGCGAGCGCAAGCTCACCCGCAAGTACGCTTCTTTCCAGGTCCTCGTGCTGGACGAATGGCTGCTCGACCGCCCCGACGAGCTCTTCCGGGGCTTCCTGCTCGAGCTCATGGAGGCCCGCTACGGTGCGTGCTCGACCGTCTTCTGCACGCAGTTCCGGCAGAAGGACTGGCACGCCCGGCTCGGCGGGGGCGTCCACGCGGACGCCATCATGGACCGCATCGTCCACGGAGCGGCCTGGGTCGGCATGGGCGAGATGAACATGCGCAGGAAGCTGGGGGCCGGATCCGAGTAGAAAGCGGGTCTCCGGTACCCATTCGAGACGCCGGCGGTATCGGTTCGCGATACCGCCGGTATCATGCCGAAATAATGGGTGGTATCAAAAGAGGCAAATACTCA
>NZ_JADYTL010000012.1 GCF_021531055.1 Collinsella tanakaei | reverse complement strand
TCCCCGATGGTTGCGCCCCTCGTTCACCCTTCGTGATTCCACGATTCTTAACATTAGCTACTATTATTTACATACTTATACAGATATGTATAGTATTATTTTTAATATGAGCACATTGGTTTTCTCACATATCAACGCGCTTCGGGCGCTGCGCCGCGAGCGAAGGATCCATTCCGCCGTCGCTTGGGACACCTTGTCTGCCGCCGATGCGCGCTTGGCCTTGGACACCTGCATCCCCAACAAGTCCCAGCTCGACATGGCGTACTTCGATCGGCTCGGCCTCGTCGACGAATCCGACTTCCGCCCACCGCACCTTCTTGTCGCATCGCCAGCATCCCGCCGGCCCTCGAAACCCCGCAGCGTTATCGCCCACGTTCACACTGGCAACCTGCCACGAGGAGCCATCCAGTGCATCGAACACGATCTCTATACCGTCTCCCCCGCCTTCGCCGCGCTGCAGTATTCCCTCGATCACTCCTATGAAGCGACGTTCATGCTGCTCATGGAACTTCTCGGCACCTATACCCTTCCTGAGGAGGCAACCTTCCCCATCGCGGATGGCGAGCCTTGGAGCCCCGAAGACCAGACGAGCAGCGCTTCGAACAAGAACGCCCGCAGCGATGACACAGACGGTCAACCGGAAACGCAGGATTCACAGCGAGCCGTCCCGGTCGAGCAAGTCCGCTACGGATGCGAACCGGCGACGACCATCGCGGACCTCCAGACGCTATCCGCATGGGCGCGCAGCAGCAAGTACGCATCGTTTCGCAAGGCGGTCCGCCACGTTAAGGCCGGCTCCGCGTCCCCCATGGAATCGATCATGTACGGCGTCTTCGGGCTGCCCTTAAGCCATGGCGGATTTGCGTGCAACAGTCTGCCGGGCGGCGGCATGCTGCTTAACAAGCGAATCGTCTTCAATTCCCAAGCGGTTACCATGGCATCGGGCATACCCTATGCAACCTGCGACGCCTACATACCGACAGCCAAAACCGCGCTCGAATACAACGGCGAATACCATGAGACCGCACGCGCGACCCTGCATGACGCGAAACGCAACAACGGCCTCAAGGGCATGGGCGTCTCGGTGATCGTCGTGACGCGCGAGCAGCTGTACGACATCCCCGCCCTGGAAGCGATCGCCATGTCGATCTACCGCGCGGCAGGAAGACGCTTCCGCTATCGCTTCGACGGCTATCGGGAAAGGCAGCAGAACCTCCTGAACGGCCTTCGGATGGGAACGGGGCTTCCGCTGGTTTGACTGCCCCTCCGCAGCAGGCCAATCCTCACGCGTTTTGCCGGAAATAGAGGAACGACCTCAGTGTGCTCACGTCCAGGTGGGCAATTTGTTCAGATATGAAGGTTTCAATCCCATCAGGCGTCCCTAGATACTGCCGTTTTGGCTTATTTAGGGGGTCTGTGATAAAGACACTCGGCACACGTGTTTTCTCGGATAATACGATTTATTGCGTTCTGTGATCTCTTGCATCCGTCTGCCGTGCTCAGACCTTCATATCTGAACAAACTGTCCACTCTGAAGGTCACCCACACCGAAATTGACAATCATGCGCGCCCTCGTCACCATGTTGAGCGTGAAAACGCAGTCGAAAGGAGGCCGCATGGCAGCGGCTCAGCCCAAAAAGATCCGCATGGTCGCCGGCCTGGGCAATCCCGGCGAGGAATACGCGCGCACGCGCCATAACGCCGGCTTTTGCGCCGTCGATGCGCTGGCTCGTCAGGCGAACGTCACGTATTGGAAAAACCAATCGGGCGCGGAGGTCGCAAGCATCCAGGTTAACGACACGGACGCCGAGGGCGGCAAGCGCGAGGTGCTGCTCGTCAAACCGCAGTCGTACATGAACACGAGCGGCGGCCCCATCTCCAAGCTATGCGCAGCGCACAAGATCTCCCCTGAGGAACTGCTGGTCATCCACGACGAGCTCGACATCCCCGCCGGCGACGTACGCGTCAAGGTCGGCGGCGGGCACGCCGGCCACAACGGTCTGCGCTCGATCATCGACAAGCTCGGAAGCAGGGACTTCAGCCGCGTGCGCGTCGGCATCGGCGATCCCCCGGGCCGCATGGCCGTCGCCGATTTCGTGCTCAAGCAGCTTCGCGCCCGCGAGGCGGAGGAGTTCGACGACACGGCGTTCCGCGCCGCCGAGGCGGCAGCGCTCGCCCTCACGCGCGGCGTCGTGTTCGCCCGCGACCACGTGAACGGCAGCGCCGCCAACAACGGCAAGCACTGACGCGAGCGCCCTTCCGGGCAAGGCGAAAACGCGTCCGCTCGCACGCGCCCCGTCCGGCCACCTACCGAGCTGTCGCGTGCAACAAGGCGCACAATAGTATACTGAGTGCTGTATGCGCCAACCGCGCGTGCGGGGTTGCACATGGGACGCCGGCCCAACGGGCCCAAGCGTCCCTTGCCTGATAAGAGAGGGGTTCTATGTACAAGATCCTTAAAAAGACGCAGTTCTCGGAGAAGGTCTTCGAGTTCCGCGTCCACGCCCCGAGGATGGCCAAGAAGGCTCACGCCGGCCAGTTCCTCATGGTGCGCATCAACGAGACGGGCGAGCGCGTGCCGTTCACCTTCGCCAACTGGAACCCCGAGGAGGGCTGGATCGAGTTCATCTTCATGGTGGTCGGCAAGACCACCGAGTGCCTCTCCAAGCTCCAGGAGGGCGACTACATCCAGGACATCACCGGCCCGCTCGGTCAGCCGACCGAGGTCGAGGGCGACCGCGTGGCCGTCATCGGCGGCGGCGTGGGCCTCGCCATCGCCTACCCCGTCGCCCGCATGCTGTGCGAGCAGGGCAAGAAGGTCTACGTCATCATGGGCGCCCGCACCAAGGACCTGCTCATCCTGTTCGAGCAGTTCGCCGCGCTGCCCCTCGAGGAGCTTTTCGTCACCACCGACGACGGCTCCATGGGCGAGAAGGGCGTCGTGACCCTGCCGCTTTCGCGCCTGTGCGAGACCGATGCGATCGACTCCGCCTTCGCCGTGGGCCCCGTCCCGATGATGAAGTTCTCCGCGCGCACCTGCCGCGAGCACAAGATTCCTATCATCGCGAGCCTGAACCCCATCATGGTCGACGGCACCGGCATGTGCGGCTGCTGCCGCGTCGAGGTCGGTGGCGAGACCATGTTCGCCTGCGTCGACGGCCCCGACTTCAACGCCGACCTCGTCGACTGGGACGACCTCGCTCATCGTCAGGCCAGCTACCGCGCCGAAGAGGCCGCATCCATTAAGCGCTATGAGGAGGATTGCGCATGCCAGAAGTAAAGTATCGCCCCAACATCGGCGCGCCCCGCACCCCCGCGAACGAGGAGCCCGCTGAGGAGCGCGCTCACGATTTCCGCCCGGTCGATACCGGCTACACCAAGGCCGACGCCATCGCCGAGGCCAATCGCTGCCTCGACTGCAAGAAACCCCTGTGCATGGAGGGCTGCCCGGTCGGCGTGCACATTCCGCAGTTCATCGAGAAGATCCGCGAGGAGGACTGGGCCGGCGCCCTTGCCACCATCAAGGCCGACAACCTGCTGCCCTCCGTCTGCGGCCGCGTGTGCCCGCAGGAAAACCAGTGCGAGGGTAAGTGCATCCTCGGCAAGAAGGGCGATCCGGTCGCCATCGGCCAGCTCGAGCGCATGCTCGGCGACATGGCAGACGAGGTCGGCGAGGCGCCCGAGTGCAAGCCGGCCAACGGCCACAAGGTCGCCATCGTGGGCTCCGGCCCCTCCGGCATCGCCTGCGCCGGCGAGCTCGCGCGCGAGGGCTTCGACGTCACCGTGTTCGAGGCGTTCTTCACCGGCGGCGGCGTGCTGACCTACGGCATCCCCGAGTTCCGTCTGCCCAAAGCCATCGTCAAGCGCGAAATCCAGGGTCTGGAGCAGCTGGGCGTCCACTTCGAGTACAACTCGGTCGCCGGCCGCCTGTTTGACGCCGACGAGCTGTTCGAGGAAGGCTTCGACGCCCTGTATCTCGCCGTCGGTGCCGGCCTGCCGCGCTTCCTGCACGTCAAGGGCGAGAACCTGCCCGGCGTGTACTGCGCCAACGAGTACCTCACGCGTACCAACCTGATGCGCGCCTACGACTTCCCCGAGTACGACACGCCGATCCGTCGCGGCAAGAACGTCGTCGTGTTCGGCGGCGGCAACGTGGCCATGGACGCCGCGCGTACGGCCCTGCGCCTTGGCGCCGAGCACGTGACGCTCGCCTACCGCCGCACCGAGGCCGAGATGCCCGCGCGTCGCGCCGAGATCCACCACGCCAAGGAAGAGGGCGTCGAGATCCTCGAGCTGTGCAACCCGCTGCGCTTCTTCGCCGGCCCGGACGGCTTCGTGTCCACCATCGAGCTGCAGCGCATGGAGCTCGGCGAGCCCGATGCCTCCGGCCGTCGCCGCCCGGTGCCCATCATGGACTCCGAGTTCGCCATCCCCTGCGACGTGGCCATCACCGCCATCGGCACGCGTGCGAACCCGTTCGCCAAGCTCTGCGCCGATGTCGAGCTCAACCGTTGGGGCCTCATCGAGACCGATGAGGACGGCCGCACGAGCAACCCCAAGGTCTGGGCTGGCGGCGACATCGTGACCGGTGCCGCGACCGTCATCCTGGCCATGGGCGCCGGCAAGAAGGCCGCCGCGTCTATCAAGAAGACGATTCTGGGCGAGTAGGCCGAACCGATCTCTCTAAACGACACGCGCCCGTCGGCATCTCGCCGGCGGGCGCCTTCTTTCCGCTTCGGGAGATCGGGGGCAGGCAGCGGGAAAATGGGGACAGGCACTTTTTTCCCAGACCTGGGAAAAAAAGTGCCTGTCCCCATTTTCCCGCTGCCAGCCCCCCGATTTCCCGGAGCGGAACAGACGGGCGGCACCCGGGGTGAACCGGATGCCGCCCGCTCGATGTCAAAAAACCCCTGGGGTATTTTACGCCTCGATGGAGACCTCGACCTCCTGCACGGGAACGTCGTAGAACGGATCCTCGCGACGGCCCAGGAAGTCGCGCGCCTGCTCGGGGAACAGGGCGTAGTCGAGCACGTCCTCCTCGGTCTTGGCGTACTGGGCGATCTCCTCGCGCAGCTTGGGCAGCGCGGGCTCGATCAGGTCGGCCGGACGGCAGGTGATCGGCTCGTCGTCACCGATGATCATCTTCTGGACCTCGGGATCGATCGGCGCCGGGGACTTGCCGTACTGGCCGTGGACGTAATCCTTGATCTCCTTGGGAACGACCTTGTAGCGCTCGCCGGTCACAACGTTCATCATGGCCTGGGAGCCGACCATCTGGGACAGCGGGGTCACCAGCGGCGGATAGCCAAGATCGGCGCGGACGCGCGGAACCTCTGCCAGAACCTCGTTGTACTTGTCGGACACGCCGAGATCCTTGAGGTTGGAGATCAGGTTGGAGAGCATGCCGCCGGGCACCTTGTACAGCAGCGCCTTGGGCTCGACCTCCATGACCTTGGGGTTCAGGGTGCCGTTCTCCTTGAACTTGGTGCGCACGGGCGCGAAGTGCTGGGCGATGGCCTCGAGCTTGTCCATGTCCAGACCGGTCGAGTAGCCCATGCCCTCGAGCGCGATGGCCATGGACTCGGTGCAGGGCTGCGAAGTGCCGCCGGCGAAGGCGGAGATGGCGGTGTCGATGATGTCGGCACCGGCCTTGACGGAGTTCAGCAGCGTCATCTCGGCGATGCCCGCGGTGCAGTGCGTGTGGACCTCGAGCGGCAGGTCGACGGCGGCCTTGATCTCGCCCACGAGCTCGGTGGCGACACTGGGCTCGAGCACGCCGGCCATGTCCTTGATGCAGATGGTGTCGGCGCCGGCCTTGGCCATCTCCTTGGCGAGGTTCACGAAGTACGGAATCGTGTGGACGTCGCTCGTGGTGTAGCAGATGGCAGCCTGGACCTCACCGCCGGCCTCCTTGGCAGCGCGGATGGAGGTCTGCAGGTTGCGGACGTCGTTCAGGGCATCGAAGATGCGGATGACGTCGATGCCGTTCTCCACGGACTTCTTGACCATGCTCTCGACGACGTCGTCGGCGTAGTTGCGGTAGCCGAGCAGATTCTGGCCGCGCAGCAGCATCTGCAGCTTGGTGTTCTTCACATGGGCGCGGAAGGTTCGCAGGCGCTCCCACGGATCCTCGTTGAGGTAACGCAGGCAGGAGTCGAACGTGGCGCCGCCCCAGACCTCCATGGAGTAATAACCGGCCTGGTCCATCGTCTCCAAAATCGGCAGCATGTCCTCGATGGGCATGCGGGTCGCGATCTGGCTCTGCTGGCCGTCGCGCAGGGCGGTCTCGGTGAACTTGATCTGCTTGCTCATGGTTAGATATAACCCCCTTGCTCAATCATCTGGGCAATTGTTTCCTGCATTTCGTACACGGTGTGCGCGCGCGAACGAGCACACGCCTTGGCCTCGCCGTCGCAGATCAGGCATCTGCGGGGCGGCAGCCCCAGTTCGGTTCGCTGGACCGAAAACAGCGTATCGCCCGTTCGCCCGAGCACATCGAGGTCGGCCAGGCGGCCCAACGGGTGCGTCTGCTCGACCTGCACCACGCGGCGCTTGGTCTCGCGGGCGGGCAGCGCCACCAGCATCAGCAGCTCCGGGCCCGATACCCCGCCGAGCGCGCGGCGCACACGCACCGCGGCCCCGTCGAGAGCGGCCTCGGCCTGGGCGGCGAGCACGTCGAACACATGCTCGAGCACCGGCGAGGTCTTGTGCGGACCGGGGATGGACAGGGTGATGCACAGCAGCGATTCGTCGTCGCGCGCATCCGCGAGCAGCTCGCGCTGGCAGGCAGCGCGACGCTCGCGCGCGTCGAGCATGTCGGGAAGGGCCGCTTCGGGTCCGTCGAACACCATGGCGACCAGCGCCTCGGTCGACTCGCTCATGGCTCCTCCCTTCTTGCCCGCACGATGGCCGGATCCGTAATCGTGCCTGAAACTCGAGGGTGCGGCGGACGCCTGCCCGGCCGCACCCTCGACGTAGCGCTGAACCTAGTTGTCCTTGTCCGCGGGGAACAGGCGCATGAGCGCCATGGACACCAGGTAGATGATGATCATGACGACGAAGATGCCGCCCCAGCCGAGGGCCAGGATGATCAGGGACTCGCTCAGAATCTTAGTCGTAAACACAGCTCAGATCCCCCTCTCTTAGAGCATGCCGGGGACGATGCCGAGGATCAGGCCGCCGGCAACGACCGAAGCGATCTGGCCCGCCACGTTGGAACCCGCGGCCTGCATGAGGATGAAGTTGCCCGGATCCTCCTCGGTGGCAAGACGCTGGATGACGCGGGAGCTCATCGGGAACGCCGAGATGCCCGACGCGCCGATCATGGGGTTGATCTTCTCCTTGCGGAAGATGTTCAGGACCTTGGCGAACATGATGCCACCGACGGTGTCCATCACAAATCCGAGCAGGCCTAGGCCCATGATGATCAACGTATCGACCTGCAGGAACTCACCGGCCTGCATACGGACGGACACGCACAGGCCCAGCAGGATGGAGATGAGGTTCACGAGCTCGTTCTGAGCGGACATCGACAGGTTGTCGAGCACGCCGCACTCACGCAGCAGGTTGCCGAACATCAGGAAGCCGACGAGCGGCAGGGACGCAGGCGCGATGAGGCCGGCGACGATGCAGATGACGACCGGGAAGATGATCTTGGCGGTCTGGGAGACCGAACCCGGCTTGTACACCATGCGGATCATGCGCTCTTTCTTGGTGGTCACGGCCTTGATGGCGATCGGCTGGATGATGGGCACGAGCGCCATGTAGGAGTAGGCGGCGACCATGATCGCGCCGAGGTACTTGGACTGCAGCGAGTTGGCCACGAAGATCGACGTGGGGCCGTCGGCCGCGGCGATGATGCCCGCGGAGGCGGAGTCGGCCAGGTTGAAGCCGAGCAGGCCGGCCACGATGATCACGAAGAAGATGCCGAACTGCGCGGCGGCGCCGAACAGCAGCAGGAAGGGGTTCGCCAGCAGCGGGCCGAAGTCGATCATCGCGCCGATGCCGATGAACAGCAGCAGCGGGAACAGCTCGGTGTCGATGCCCATGTCGAACAGGATCTGGAACGGGCCGGGCTCACCGCCGGTCAGCAGCACGCCCGAGTCGGGGATATTCACGAGGATGGTGCCGAGGCCCATGGGCACGAGCAGCGTGGGCTCGTACTCCTTCTTGATGCCCAGGTACATGAGGACGATGCCGACGAGCATCATCACGATGCGGCCCGGCTCGGCACCGAGGCCGAGTACGCCCGCGGTAAGCACGTCAGCGGCTTGATTCAGTACTTCCAATGGTCTCTCCTTATATAGATGCACCGCGCGGGTGCACGCGTCGTGCTACCAGCGCTAGGCGATGCTGAACAGCTCGTCGCCCGGGTTCACCATGTCGCCCTTGGCCACCGCGATGGAGGCGATGGTGCCGGCGGACTCGGCGATGATCTGGTTCTCCATCTTCATGGCCTCGAGCACCATGACCGCGTCGCCCGCGTTGACGGTGTCGCCGACCTTCACCTGGATGTCGATGATCTTGCCGGGCATGGGAGCGGTCTGGGCGGTGGCACCGGCCGGAGCGGCAGCGGTCGCAGCGGCGGGAGCGGGCGCGGGCGCGGCGGCAGGCGCGGGCGCGGGAGCCGGAGCGGGAGCAGCGGCGGGCGCGGGGGCCGGAGCGGCTACGGCGTCAGCGGGCGTCGGCGTCGGGGCGCCGATCTCCTCCATCTCCACCATGTACTGGGTCCCGTCGATCGAGATTTTGAATTTGCGAAGCATGGTCCTCCTCCATCACTTTCTCTTGTAGACGTTTTTAACGACGAACTGGCTGGTTTCCATCGCCCCGGCGGCAAGCGCCGATGCGATGCATGAGACGAGCCGGTGCTCTGGATTGACCGCGTTCACGCGGCGCACCACCAGCTGGCTCTCGGGTCGGTCGCCCGCCGCGATCGCCGTTGCCGCGATCACGACCGCTCGGTGCTCGGACGCATCGACCGGCAGAAAAGCGGGGATCTTCTCCCACTCCTCCTCCGGCTGCGCAGACGCCGGAGGAGCCGGCGCGGTGGCCGGCGCCGCCGCGGCCTTCGCCTCGGGCTCGGCATCCTTGCGCCGCAACCAATCAAAGAAGCCCATGTACTCACTTCCCCTCGGTTATCCGTGGCAATCACACGACGATTGCCTCCGCAATCGTGCCAGCGATTCATGTTTACTACTTTATAGGCGTACAGAATGGACTGCATGCACTTTTGTTGTTCACGTGTGCACCATCGTGTACTTCTGTTGTCTTACCTATCGCTAGCTCGATGTTTCCTGAAATCTATTCTAGTTTTCGCCGCCTATCCACCCAAAAACGCGCCCGCTGAGCGCCGATTCACCACCGGCGAACGGTCGGTACGGGCAGGCGAACGGCGATTGTGTATTCCTATGGAGCCGATAGCTATTTTCTTCTAGCGCTGACCTGCGGTTTTACTTTTTCCCCACATAGATGTTGTTTTTCTGGTGTTCCTAATGGTCTCTTCCAGGCATTCCCTGCAGGAATGCGCCCTATCCTTTTCTGCGAGCATCGGCTGACTGTGCGCACTGCACTCGCGCAGCCAGCCACGTTGTATTGGTTCGGTTGGAAAAGGGAAAAGGGAAAGGGAAGGGTGAAGTTATGGCTATAACCATCCTCGGTTGGCTTATGATCGCAGTCTTCATGTTCTGCGTCATGACCAAGAAACTGTCGCCGCTCGTGGCACTGTGCACGATTCCTATGGTTTTCGCGTTCTTGGTGCTCATCGTCACCGGCAACATCTCCCAGTGGACGCTCATCGGCGACTGGGTCATGAACGGCCTCGGCACCACCGCTAATACCGGTATCCTGCTGCTGTTCGCTATTCTGTACTTCTCCATCATGCTCGATGCGGGCCTGTTCGACCCCATCACCAAGAAGATGATCGAGTTCGCGAAGGGCGACCCCATGAAGGTCCTCATCGCCACCTCGGTCGTCGCCGCGTGCATCTCGCTCAACGGCGACGGAACCACCACGACGCTCGTCTGCTGCGCCGCGTTCCTCCCCATCTACGAGAAGCTCGGCATGAAGAAGATGAACTTGGCAGTCCTCGTCATCCTTCAGAACACGGTCATGAACCTGCTGCCCTGGGGCGGCCCCACCGCTCGTGCGATGGCCGTCTGCGAGGTCGGTGGCGACATCCTGTCCTACCTCATGCCCGGCATGATCATCTCCGTGATCTTCAACATCGTGGTCGTCGCCCGCTACATGGGCAAGAAGGAGCGTGAGCGCCTCGGCGTCACCGAGTTCACGCAGGCCGAGATCGACGAGCTCTGCGCCATCGATGATCCCGAGACCCTCGAGCTCCGTCGTCCGCAGAACTGGGCTTTCAACGCCATCATGACCGTCGTCCTCATCGCGTGGCTGGTCGCTGGCTCCTTCATCGAGGCCATTTCGCTCCCGAACCAGATGCTCTTCATGCTCGGCACCATCATCGCCCTGCTCGTCAACTACCCCAAGATCAAGGATCAGTCCGCTCGCATCGGCGCCAACGGCGGCGACGCGGTGCAGGTCGTCATCCTCATCTTCGGCGCCGGCATCTTCATGGGCCTGTTCCAGGGTGACTCCGAGCTCGGTCTGTCCATGTCCGACGCGGTTGCGCAGTCGCTGATCACCATCATCCCGACGCAGCTCGCCGGCTTCTGGGGCCTCATCGTCTGCCTCATCTCCGCGCCCGGCACGTTCTTCATCTCCAACGATGGCTTCTACTTCGGCGTTATGCCCGCCATCGCCGAGGCCGGCTATGCGTACGGCTTCACCAACCTGCAGATGGCTCTCGCCTCCCTCATGGGCCAGGCCTTCCACCTGCTGTCCCCGCTGACCGCCTTCATCTACCTGCTCCTGCGTCTTACCGGCCAGGATCTGGGCGAGTGGCAGCGCGCTGCGGGCAAGTGGGCAGCGTGCATCTTCGTGATCTTCGTCGTCACGATCATGGCCACGGGCGCCATCCCGCTGTACATCCCGCAGGCCTAGTTCACCTAGCTCTGCGCGGGAACCAAGTTTGGCTCCCTCTTTCCAAAAACCCGCGGACGCTTCGGTGCCCGCGGGTTTTTCGTGCGCGCGGGCGACCCTTTCCTTCCCCTCACGCAATCGCGCGCTACCCCACGAAGGCAAACCGGCTCCTTATGCAAACGGCGAGCACGCCGTTTGCACTGTCCCCTTTGTCGGGTTTACATAAACAGCCGTCTTTGTTCCAAATTGGAATGATGCGCGACACATTTGATGCGTATCGTCAAAACGCGATGTAAAGGCATCTATTACAATTGCACCATCAAGAGGGGCATGCGATAAGTCAGGAGGTACTGCATGGACACCGAGTCGTTAATGCTGACCCTGTGCGAGTTCCTCGACCTTTCAAAGAACGCGCCGCTCAAAGATGCGCTGTTCGCGGCATTCAAGCAGGCCATCACCTTGGGCCGCATTCCCGCCGACACGACGATCAACGAAAAGCAGCTCGCCCAATCGCTGCACATCAGCCGTACACCCATCCGCGCCGCCCTCGACCAACTCGCCGCTGAACGGCTGGTTGAACGCAAGGCGGGCAGCGGCGTCATCGTACGCGGCATCAGCAAGCGCGACGCCGAGGAGGTCTTCGAGATTCGCGTCGTGCTCGAGACGCTTGCGACCACCAAAGCCGCGCGCAACATGACAGAGGAGGATTTCGAGGAGCTGCGCGCCCTGCTCGAGGAGGGCCAGCGCCTGAACGCCGCCGACGACGTCACCGGTGTGGTCCAGAACTGGGACGACTTCAACCGCTTCGTCTTCAGCAAGGCCAACAGCCCCCGCCTGCAAAGCATCATCGAGCCGCTGCAGGCCTACACGCGCTACTTCCGCAACGTCTCCGCACGACCCGAGGACCGTCGTAACCAGGCGCTCGAGGAGCATTGGGGTATCTACCTTGCCATGCGCTTCGGGCCCGAGAAGAAGATCGAACAGGTCGTCCGTGCGCACCTCAAGAACTCGTACAGCCTTGTCAACGAAGAGATGACGTCCGTTGGCGTTCACTGACGATTCGCCCTCGCCTTCGGCAACCGCCACGTATATCGCATCGCTCGCACGCGCCTCGCTCGTCGCCGAGGCGCGTCTTACGCCCAAGCCCGGCTTGGTCGATGCCGTCTCCAACGGCGCCCATACCGACATGGACATCACCACATTTCTTGCCAGCGCACGCGCATTGGAGCCCCTATTTGTCGAGTACGTCGAAGCCGGCATGGTATGCGGCGACGCCACGCCCTCCGAGCTTGCCGCCGAGATGCGTGCGATCGGCATTCGCGCCGAAGCCGCCATGTTCGCCGCCACCGACGGCGTCAACACGCATAAGGGCGCGAACTTCACCTTCGCACTTATCCTGGGTGCGACCGGCGCGCTGGTGTCGCGCGGTCACGTCCTGCCGTTCGCTCCGGAGGACACCACGGCGATGTTCCGGCTTGTTGCCCGCATGGCGGAAGGACTGCTCGACCACGATGTCCGTGAACTGCGGCAACGCACGCAGGCGGGCGATACCAACCTGACCCATGGCGAGCGCCTACTGCTCGAGCGCGGTATGCAGGGCGTGCGCGGCGAGGCGGCGCAGGGCTATCCGCTGCTGCGCTCCACCGTCCTCCCCTACCTGCACGAGGCAGAACCCCGTATCGCGCAAGCCGCGTCCGCACGCGAGGAGCTGCTGCGCTGCCTGGTCAAGATCATGGCGGTGCTCGAAGACACCAACGTCGTCCATCGCGGCGGGCCCGACGCGCTCGTCGATCATCGCGCGTATTGCCACCGACTTGATGCCGCCGCACTTCCCTATACCCAGCTCATCGATGCACTTGCCGCCTACGACGAGACGCTTACGCGCCGCAACGTAAGCCCCGGTGGAGCCGCTGACCTGCTTTCGCTTGGCATCTTCCTCGGACTACTTGAGGGGCTCTTCGGCGTGGATGCGCTCGCGTACGAAACCGCACCCACTGAAATATATTAGATTTTAATAGAATTAAATTCGATATGATTGTGCTTTGAGCCGTATCCAAAGTGAGTGTTTCTATTAGGAAACGCTTTGTATACCGCCGCTCAAGCCATTTCTGACCTGCGGTTTTGTTGCTGAAATGCCCAGTCTACCCAATAGGCCCGATACAAAGCACTCACTTCGGATGTCCCATTTTTTCTCCTGGCTCCTTTTGGGACATTGCGAATCGCCCTGCTCCCTCGGACTAGCTAAAAACGGGCCCAGCGGCAAAGCCGCCGGGCCGTTGGCACGTCTATGGCCTTGTCAGCCGATGCAGGCCGTTACTCGTCGAACGAATAGGGCTTGACCTGACGGATGACGTCGAGGATGCTGCCGTCGCGCGCCTCGACGATGGCGACGACCTTGTCCTCCCACTGCAGCGGATCGGGCTCGCCCACGATGGAGTAAGCCTTCTCCTGCAGCCACTCGATGGACACGTGCGGGATGCCCGCGGCGTCCATGCAGTCGATGATGTCCTGGCGGGCCGGGTTCACGGCGGTGCCGTAGTCGGTCACGACGACGTCGACGCACTCGCCGGGGGTCGTCACCGTGGTGACGTCCTTGCAGATGGTCGGCATGCGGCCGCGCACGAGCGGCGTGACGATGATGCAGCACTTGGAGCCGGCAGCGGTGTCGGGGTGACCACCGGGCGCGCCGCGCACGACACCGTCGGAGCCGGTGATGACGTTAACGTGGAACTTGGTGTCGACCTCGAGGGCCGCGAGGATCATGTAATCGAGGTAGTTGACGTACGCGCCCTTGTTGGCGGGGTTCGCGTAGTCGCTCACGGTCATCTCGATATGATCGGGGCAATCATGCAGGTGGGCGATGGCCTTCGTGTCGAAGTCCTGGGTGTCCACGATCTTGCGGACGTACCCGCGATCCTGCAGGTCGCACATGTTGCCGGTGATGCCACCGAAGGCGACGCCCATCTTGATCTCCTTGGCGTCCATGCGCTCCTCGAGGAAGCGGGTCACGGCCAAAGACGGGCCGCCGGCGCCGGTCTGATAGGAGAAGCCGTCGACGAACCACGGGGTGCACGCGATGATGTCGGCAGCACGCTCGGCCATCATGAGGTTGCGCGGATCCTGGGTGACGCGGGCCTCCTTGGTGCCGATGCGCTTGGGATCGCCGATCTCGTCGACGACGACGACGCAGTCGACGTCCTCACACTTGATGGACGCCGGCACGTTGGGGAACGGGGCCAGGGTGTCGGTCAGCACGACGACGCGGTCGGCGTACTTGGAATCGGGAATGGCGTAGCCCATGGAACCGCAGTTGTTCTTGCCGCCGTTGCCGGAGGCATTACCCACCTTGTCGCAGGACGCGGCAGCGAGGAACGCGATGTCGATGTGGAGCTCGCCGGCCATGAGGGCGCGGGGACGGCCACCGTGGGAGCGGATGATCGCGGGCTCCTTGAGCTTGCCGGCGGAGATGACGTCGCCGATACGGCCGCGGACTCCGGACGCCTGGACCTGGACGATGATGCCCTGCTCGATGTAGTCGGCGAGCAGGTTGTGGGCGTCACCGAGCGAGGTGGCGGCCACGCGCAGGTCCTTGATGCCCATCTCCTCGACGAGCACCTTGCACACCATGGAGGCGGTGTAGTCGCCGTTACGGAACGCATGGTGGAAGCTGATGGTCATACCGTCGTGAGCGCCGCACTTCTCGCAGGCCTCGCGGATGGATGCACACAGCTTGTCGGCAACCGGCTTCTCGTGCATGACACAGGTCGGCGCGTCGCGCTTGAGCACCTGGCCGTCCTTGGCGAAGCGGCCCTGATAGACTTCCTTGCCGTTCTCGAGCAGGTAGTCGGGGATATCCCTTCCGACTGCGTTAATCATATCTTGGCTCCTCTCTTACAGATCGCCGTGGTAAACGCCGCACTTCTTGGCGAGCTCGATGATGCGCTCGGCCTCCTTGAAGAACGGGGGATCGACCATCTTGCCGTCGACGACGTACACGCCGACACCGGCGTCGGCCTGCTCGCGGCAGCTACGCACGATCTTCTCGGAATGGGCGATCTGCTTGGGCGTGGGCGCGAGGCGCTCGTGCACGTATGCGATCTGCTTGGGGTTGATGAGCGACTTGCCGTCAAAGCCCATGCGGACGATGAGGTCGACCTCCTGACGGTAGCCTTCCTCGTCATCCAGGTTGGGATACATGGTGTCGAGGCACTGCACGCCGGCGGCGCGGGCGGCCAGAAGCATCATGGAGCGGGCCGTGTTGATCTCGATGCCGTCGGGCTCGATCTGCACGTGCATGGAGGTGCGGAAGTCGCCACCGGAGATGGCGCAGCCGAGCATACGGTCGGACGCGGTGCAGATCTCGTAGGCGTTCATGATGCCCAGCGGGCTCTCGAGCGCGGCCATGAGCAGGGTGCGACCGACCTCGACGCCGAACTCCTTCTCGGCGGCCTCGACGGCGGCCTCGACTTCCCGGACCTGAGCGGCGGTCTCGCACTTGGGGATACGGATGCCGTCGGCGCCACCGGCGACGCAGACGCGCACGTCCTCCTGCCAGTACTCGGTATCGGTGCCGTTGATACGGACGATGACCTCGGTGTCGCCGTAGTCGATAGTGGTCAGGGCGTGATACAGCGAGAAGCGGGCGGCGTCCTTCTGGTTGACGGCGACCGCGTCCTCGAGGTCGAGCATGATGGAGTCGCAACCGTAGATGTAGGCATCCTTGATGAGACCCGGGCGCTGCGCGTTCATGAACATCATGGTGCGGCGCAGGCGGTCCTTGTTCGGCTTCGGACGAGTGATCTTAGCCATTACTGAATCGCACCTCCCCAGGGGATGTTGGACATCGAAGCATCGCAGCTGCGGAACACCGCGCACTCGACGCGGGCCTTGAGCGTGCAATCCAGCGCGCCCTTGTCCACAACGGACACCAGGCCGGTCGTGACACCCAGGCGGTCGAGGGTCTCCTCGACGGTGGCCTTGATCTGGCGGCCGTACTGGTTGATGACGCTGCTCTCGATGACGATCTCCAGCGCATCGGCGGGCGATACGGTCACCTGGGCATCGCTCGACTCGAGCGTGCCGGCCATTGCGGTCTTTTCGATAACCATCCGCGCTCCTCTCTGTTGCGCCCGGCGGTGCCACGGGCGATTGCCCGCGCTCCCGTCGGTCTATCGAATCTTACGCAGTCCCATCATAAAAGATTCCTCGATTACTTATTTTCTTCTAGTTCATGCTTTTTAAGTCCTGCATGTAATGTTTTGAACTTCAGATGTTCCTCAGGTGTTTTTATGCCGTTCGGCCCTGATTTGCGTCCGTTTACTTGTTTTTCTGTTGTACTTCACGCAAGGCATTCCTCGGATTCATGTTTTTCCATTACGTCTTTTCATGGTATGGGGGCATCTGGCAGCGCATTTGATACTCATTTCCTCGTTCTCGGACCTTATCAGTCCTCGGCGCTCTTGCATGCCCCCCGAACAGATAGTGCCGCTCGATGGCTATCGTGCGAACCAGCAACCCTCGACGGCCACATGTTTGCTGAATTTCAGCAATCCTACTGTTCGTCTTTTAATACTATCTGGAATGTTTAGACGTTCCCTGGATGTGCGGGCGATGAGCGTCCGCACCCGTGCCGACAGCGCATCTTCGCGCAATCGACTCCCTGATGGATCCGCGCGCCGCATGTCATGATATCCCAGCTCAACATGGATTATTCAACTC
>NZ_JADYTL010000011.1 GCF_021531055.1 Collinsella tanakaei | reverse complement strand
TCGTCTTCCCTTGCATATCCTCGCAGTATCCGGTTCTCAAGGTGCCCGCCTGCGCGGCGGCGCCGCGCGGCAAGGAGATATATTGCCAGACGCCGGGGCCGCCGGGGGCGGGAATCCGGGCCTCCACATTTCCTACATATTCTTGATTTCGATCGCAACTCCCTTTACGGAGCAGACACATGCCTTACCCGTTCATTACCCAGCGCTTTCAGCGTCTCGCGCCCACGGGTTTTCGACAAGCTCTTCTTTACCGGCTGCGCGATATGGAACGTAAAGGCGGCTTCCCCACCTCCGCCTTTAACCCTCGAAGCTGCCGAGGCACGATGCTCTCGGACGTCGGCATGTATAGATACACGTTGCTCGCGCATATACGACCGACCCCGCTCTTTCATACTCCGATTCCCGAGTAAGCGCGTGCTCCCCCATCCAGTGCGGCACTCACGGCACGTATCTGCTTTGGACATACTCCCTCTCTATACAGAACAAGCGCGGGATACCGGAGGCATCCCGCGCTTGATGAGTCGCATATATAAGAAGCCTTAGGCCTCGAGCGCCTTCTTGGCGATGGCGGCCAGCTCGGCGAAGGACTCGGCGTCCTCGTAGGCCATCTGAGCCAGAACCTTGCGGTCCAGATCGATGCCGGCGACCTTCAGGCCGTGCATGAACTGGGAGTAGGACAGGTCGTTCAGGCGAGCCGCGGCGTTGATACGGGTGATCCACAGGCTGCGGATCTCGCGCTTCTTGTTGCGGCGATCGCGATACTGATACTGCAGGGAGTGCTGAACCTGCTCTTTAGCGTGCTTGTACGTACGCGAAGCGGCACCGTAGTAACCCTTCGCACGGCTCATAACGGTACGGCGCTTCTTCCTGGCGTTCACGGAGCGCTTGACTCGTGCCATATCTGATCAACTCCTCGTCGTAGATGTTCTCGAAAACTGATGGGTGCCCGTCGATTAGCGACCAGCGAGACGTGCGGTGACGACCTTCTTGTCGGCAGCGGCGATCTCGCCCTCCTGGCGGAAGTTGCGCTTGCGCTTGGTCGTCTTCTTGGTCAGGATGTGGCTCTTGAACGCCTTGGCGCGCATGAGCTTGCCCGTACCGGTGCGGCGGAAACGCTTCTTGGTGCCGCTGTGGGACTTCATCTTAGGCATGTGCTTCTCCTTAATCGGTTGCTACAACACTAGTTCTGGGTGTCATCCTCTTTGCTCTCGACATCGTCGAAAGCACCCTTGATGGGGGCGAGGAGCATAAGCATGTTTCGTCCTTCAAGCTTAGGTGCCGACTCGACCGTCGCGTAGGGCTTGAGATCGGCGGCAAGACGCTCGAGAACGTTGAGACCCTGCTCCGGATGGGCCATCTCACGACCGCGGAACATGATCGTGATCTTGACGCGCGCACCCTTCTTGAGGAAGCGCATGACATGACCCTTCTTGGTCTCATAGTCGCCCACGTCGATCTTGGGACGGAACTTCATCTCCTTGACCTCGACGCGGGACTGGTTCTTGCGAGCCTGCTTGGCCTTCATGGCCTGCTGGTACTTGAACTTACCGTAGTCCATGACCCTGCACACGGGAGGCTCGGCGTTGGGCGCGATCTCCACCAGGTCAAGACCCTGCTCGTCGGCGACGCGCTGGGCGTCGCGAATGCCGAACAGGCCCAGCTGGGAGCCGTCGACACCGATCAGGCGGCACGTGGTCGCGGTGATCTCCCCGTTGATACGGGTGTCGTCATGATGCTTAGCTATTGTCCCAACCTCCTTCATTGTGGACAAAACAAAACCCGAATGCCTACAGGAAGCATCCGGGTACTCGGCTCAAGACCGCAGGGCGTTTTGCCCCGCAGACGATACGTTGTACGACCAGACAGCTACCCGCAGGCGCCGAAAGGTGGGGGCGTCCGCCCCGCTTTCAGACACTGTGCATCACAGCGCAGCGGCTATGGTACCACAACTCCCCCACATGCGGCCCACTCCACGGTTTCACCATGATGGTCGCACGGGGATATCCATCGCCGTCGCTATTCCCACGACTTCCAGATATCCGGCTCGTAGCCGACCGTCGCCTGCTTGCCGTTACGCACGATCGGCTCGCGAAGCACCTGCTGGTTCTCGAGCAACTTGTCGAACTTCTGGCTGTCGGCGAGATAGGTGATGAGGGCGACGGCGTCCTGATCTTTCGCCTTGGGGTCGATCGCGGCATCGATTCCCCCGACCGCGCGCAGCACGCTTTGGAGCTCGCCTTTGCTCATTTCCTTTTCCTTGAGGTCGATGAACTGGAACTTGATGCGGCGCTCCTTGAAGTAGCGCTGCGCCTTCTTGGTATCGAAGCTTTTCTTGGTGCCGAAGATCTGGATGTTCACGGGCCCTCACCTGCTCGATGGGAAGAAAGTGCCTGTCCCCTTTTTCCCATGGGAAAAAGGGGGCAGGCACTTTCTTCCCATTATGAAAAGGGCCCCATCGCTGGGACCCTCGCTGCTCTCTATGGTGCCCGAGAAGAGACTCGAACTCTTACGGTATCGCTACCGGTGGATTTTGAGTCCACTGCGTCTGCCAATTCCGCCACTCGGGCACAGCACGCGGACTATAGTAGCATACGCCGCGCGATTAGACCTCGTGCATTTCGATCAGTTCGATGGACCGGCGCATCTCGTGCTCATCACAGCCGCGGCCCTCCACGCTCGCCTCGCCCATCTGGTTGTCGAACGGATCGCAGCGCACCCCGTCGCATGCCGGCGCGAGTTCGGCCTGGTAACGCGAGTTCGCGACCATGCGCCACGGATCGAGGTTGCCGAAGTAGTGCAGCCGCCTCGCCTCGTTGCCCTCGCGGCGCGCCGAAGACCCGAAGGAGCAATCCGCCCACAACCATCCGAACTCATCGGTGTAAAACATCGCCCAATCGTGCGGCCCCACGTAGTCAGGCGACACGTACAGGCCGGATTGCCAACGGGCGGGAATACCCGCGATCCGGCACATGGTGATGAACGTGAGCGCCATGACGCCGCAGTCACCGCGAAGCGATTTGGCGCAGTTGTCCGGAATGCAGTCCAGCTGCGCGTACGACGGCTGGTAGCGGTAGTCGACATTGACGGTGATGTAGTCGTAGATGGCACGTGCCCGATCGATCGGGCGCTCGATACCCTCCACCACGCGCGCCGTCAACGTATACAGATACGGCGTGAACACGATGTGCGGAGCGAGTTCGGCAAGATCGTCGTCGGTCACCGTATCGCCAGCGACGACATGCTCGGCAGGAGCGGGAGCGCAGGTATCGACATAGGGCGCATGGATGCGATAGCGGTAGCTCGCGTCGAAGGACCGCCTCTCCCGCGAACCCCAAAACGCCGTTCGCGCAGGGGTGCCTTCCTTCGCCACGATCACGCCCGGGGTCCAGTCGTACACCTCGATATCCGACTGCTGGGGGCAGGCGGCGGGAACGGGCAACCACGCGCGCAGCATCTCACCTGCGACAGCACCCGGGACCTCGATCGAGGCCTTGAGCGCGATCTCGCAGGTCAGGCCACCCTGTTCATGCATGCGTTCGAGCATGGCGTCGCGCAGCTCGAGATCGCGCGACTCGTCCTTCTTGAGGCCGGGAACCTCATGCGGGTAGACGCGCAGCGAATCGATGAAGTTGTCCAGAAAACGCCGCTCACCCTCGATATAGCGCCAATCGATGCGCTTGCGCGCGATAAGGTCGTCGAACTGGACCTCGGTGAACTCCGGCCACTCGGCGCGGATGGCGGCGAGCGCCTCGGCACGCGTCACGCAGAACTGCCGCGCGAGCCGCCCCATACGATGTCGTTCGACGCGCAGACATGCCGCGAGCTCGGGCGTGACATCGCCTTTCAGCAACTCGTCACACGCGCAAATCGCCTCATCGAGATATCCCGCCTGCTTGAGCCGCTCGATCTCGGCAGGCAAACCCAGCACGAGGAACCGATAGTCGTCGTTGGAAACCTCGTCAGTGCACCCAACCGGACCTTTGTCCACAAGTCCACCGCGCTCAGGATACTCAGTCTTAACCGCCATCTCTCCCCCTTGCATCCATTACCGATAAGCCAGGGTCACAACCCCGAACCGTCCCGATTCTACCCCCAACACCCCCTGGGCGCGAAGCGCAGCACAACGCCCCCAACCCCAACCTCCGCCCAGCTTCGCCCGCTCTTCCATCAAGTCGAAACGCCCGACCCCGTAAACGCAGGAAAGCCCCGGAGGGCTTCCCTAAGCGCGCAATCCCGCAGCCGCGAAGCGGCGAGGACGCGCGCGTGGGAACCCTCCGGGGCTTTCCGGACAGGTGTGTGAGAGCAGGCGCTACGCCTTGTTCACAGAGCCGAACTCAGCCATGAGCTCCTTGGTGCGCTCGACGATGGCGTCGCGGCCGGGCTTGAGGAGCTTGCGGGGGTCGTAACCCTTGCCCTGCTGGTCCTTGCCGGCCTCGATGTAGCCACGCGTGGCGGCGGCGAACACGAGCTGCAGGTCGGTGTTGACGTTGATCTTGGAGACGCCCATAGAGATGGCCTTCTGGATCTGGTCGACGGGAATGCCGGTGCCGCCGTGGAGCACGAGCGGCAGGTCGCCGACCTCGGCCTTGATCTCGGCCAGACGATCGAAGGACAGGCCAGCCCAGTCGGCCGGATACACGCCGTGGATGTTGCCGATGCCGCAAGCCAGGAAGTCGACGCCCAGGTCGGCGATCTGCTTGCACTCGGCGGGATCGGCCAGCTCACCGTTGGAGGCGACGCCGTCCTCGACACCGCCGATGCCGCCGACCTCGGCCTCGATGGAGATGCCCTTGGAGTGGGCGAGCTCCACGAGCTCCTTGGTGCGGTCGAGGTTGATCTGGAAGGTCTCCTCGTGGGAGCCGTCGTACATGATGGAGGTGAAGCCGGCCTCGATGCACTTGAAGCAGTCCTCATACGAACCGTGATCGAGGTGCAGGGCGACGGGGACGGTGATGTTCAGGGCCTCGACGGCGGCCTTTACCATATCGGCGCAGACCTTGTAGCCGCCCATCCACTTGGCGGCACCGCCGGTGCACTGCATGATCAGCGGGGACTTGGCCTCCTCGGCTGCCTGGAGGATGGAAAGGGTCCACTCGAGATTGTTGGTGTTGAAGGCACCGAGGGCGTAATGGCCGGCCTCGGCGTTCTTGAGCATCTCTGCTGCGTTGACGAGCATACGAAACCTCCCTGTAGGTTTGCTCTGATACTTCGCCATAGTCTACCACTGATGGAATCGACGCCGTCCAGCAAATGGCCGGGCATAACGCACTCGTTACGTAGCGTACCGCGTCATCCCTGCATAGGCGGCATCCCGCACGGCCGACACGGGCAAAGACCCTGCAGATGGGCATATCCACAGGCCTACGTAGCGGGTTCACGAACACGCAGGGTCTCGAGAAAGCGGCCGTCCGCCCCGATCACATCGCGCAGCAGATGCAGATAGTACGATTCCGACCACACATCCATCCCGTTCGGCCCGATCCCGATGCACACCCCGCAGGAGTCATCGACGACTCCTGCCGGTGCGGGCGCCCGGTCGTACAGCCTCACCTGGCCGACCGTCTGCCACACGCCGTCCACGCACGCGATGCGCAGCGCGATCGTCCCCGATGCCCAGCGCCGTTGCGCACACACCTCGGGGTCGAAGACCTCGTAAGCCTCCCCGGTCCGCACGTCACGCAGCGACGCCATCCCCCGCTCGCCGTCCTTTCCGCAGATCGCGAATCGGGAGAAAAACTGCGTCTCATCGATCGCGTGCAGAATCGCCGCCTTCCGTGGCGTCTCCTCCCGCCTCGCCCGTTCGTATCCGAGCCGGATCGGGGTCTTATCGTCCCCCAAGGGGCGCTCGAACATCACCCATTCCGAAAAGCAGAGGTTGACCGTGGTGATCTGCTCGAGCGTGGGCTGGGCGCTATGGCAGGCCGCCGGATCGACGAGCGCGATAAACTCCTCGATCGCCCGCTCCAGATAGGTCTCTTTCCTCTCGACCAGATCGTTGGCTACGTCCATGACCGCCTGTTGCACATCCTCGAACCCGCCCATCGCGCCACCTTTCGTCGAATCCGGCTCCCCATCCAGCCTAGCGAAGCGGGCGGCAGCCGCACGTCGGGTCGCGAAACCGACGGGGCGGCATCCGACGGATCTTGGAAACAATCCGACGAGCATCCGACAGAATCCCGACGACAACCGGATAGTCGCAGCTCAACGCCTCGACACAAACGAGGTCCCCGCACGATTCGCGTACGGGGACCTCGCGATCGACAGAATCCGCACCGCGTACGGCAACCGTTCGCCACCATCATCCGACCACTCGCGCGCGACGGGACGAAAGCGCGGCATACATGCCGGCCGCAACGGTCGCAACCCGATCAGTAGCCTGTATGCAGCGCACGGCGCACGAAGGCGTTGTCCTCCAGCTCATCGGCGACTGTGGTCGACCCGTTGTGCCCGCACAGGCACAGGGTATCTTCGGGCAGCAGCCGGAACAGGTGGGCAAGCGAGTGCATGATCGTGGTCTCGTCGCCACCGGGCAGATCGGTACGGCCATGGCTTCCGGGGAACAGCGTGTCGCCGCAGAATGCGACGTTGCCGTCCTCAGTGGCACCGAACAGCACGATACCGCCCGGCGTGTGCCCCGGCGTGGCGATCGCCTGCAGGCGCACGTTGCCGAACTCGACCGTATCGCCCTCATGGAGCAGGCGATCGGGCGCCGGCGGGCGCTCGGTGTCGATCCCCCAGGCTTCGCGCAGCCAATCGATATGGCGATCGGCAAGCTCGACATCGTCCTCGCAGATCACGAACGGCACGGCATCGCCCAGAACGCGGCGCATCCCCGCCACGCCGCCCGTGTGGTCGGCATGTCCATGGGTGCACACGAGCGCACGGATGGCAGCGTTCGGGTAGCGCGCGGCAAACCGTCGCGCAAGCTTATCGCCCTCCCACGCCGGATCGATGACCACCGCCTCGTCGCCCGAGACGACGAAGTAGGTGTTGGTCTGGATCGGTCCGTTCACCACGCACTCGATCGACACCGAACCGCTCGGCGTGAGGTCGAGCGTGAAATCTTCAGTCTCCATGGACATCCTTTCGCGTATGCATACAGCGACCAACAGTTGAGAACATCGAGCCCCATCCACCCCCATCACGCCTTACCGGGCGTCCGAAGGCTTGAGCGACAAGGCGGGGCGCCCCATCCCCCAGGCCTTCCCAGGTGCCCGAGGTTGCCCTGAAAGAGGAGGGCGCACGCCTGGCGTGCGGCGCCCGACGATTGAAGGGCAAGATCGGGCACCTCCGCCCCCCCCCAGGCCTTCCCGGGCACCCCAGATCGCCGTGAAAGCCGAGGGCGCACGCCTAGCGTGCGGCGCCCGAAGGCTTGAACGGCGAGGTGGGGTGCCTGGGAAGGCCTGGGCTAGGAGCGGCGCTTCATGGTGTTGTTACCCTCTCCCGGCATGAGACGGCGCACGTCGTAGACGCTCTCCACCGACGAGATGGCGGAGAACAACGGCTCCAGACCGCTCGCATCCGAGATCTCGACCAAGAAGCGCAGCGTCGCGCCGCCCTCGCGGTCGGTCGCGGTCGCGGCGGACAGGATGTTGCCGCCGGCGTCGCCGATCGCGATGGTCACGTCCTTGAGCAGGCCCATGCGGTCGAGGCACTCGACCACGATCTCGACCTGGAACAGCGCGTCGGCACCGCGATCCCATGCGACGTCGATCATGCGCTCGGGATGCTCCATGAGGCCCTTGACGTTGGGGCAGTTGGCGCGATGCACCGATACGCCGCGGCCGCGCGTGATGAAGCCCACGATATCGTCGCCGAACACGGGGTTGCAGCAATGGGCGAGGCGCACGAGCAGGTCCTTGCTCTGTCCGCCGTTGACCATCACGCCGGAGTTCGACTTGCCGCCCGTGCGCGGACGACGATTCGAGCCGCGGGCAGGCTGGTGCTCGACCTCCGACTCGGCATCGGTCTTCTTGACGGGCGCCTCGGGCTTGGGATCCAAGATCTGCTGCACCTTGTTGCCCACCATGCGCACAGCGAGCTTGCCGGCACCGATCGCGGCGAACACGTCGTCGATCTGCTTGAAGTTGAGCTGCTCGGCAACCGTGTTGAGCGCACGCGTCGTGCGCTGCGTGGAGATGCCGTAGCCGCGCTTGCGCAGATCGCGGGCGAGCATGTCGCGTCCGGCGGTCGCGTTGTCGTCCTTGGTCACCGCGGCGAAGTAGCGCTTGATCTTGGAGCGTGCCGACGGGGTGCGCACGATGTTCAGCCAGTCGTGCGAGGGCCGCGACGCCTTGTTGGTCATGATCTCCACGCGGTCGCCGGTCGCGAGCTCGTGCGTGAGCGGCGCCATGACGCCGTTGACCTTGGCGCCGACGCAATGGTTGCCCACCTCGGTGTGGACCGCGTAGGCGAAGTCGAGCGGCGTGGCGCCGGCACGCAAGCTCAACACCTCGCCCTTGGGCGTGAAGACGAAGATCTCGGTGTCGTAGAGATCGGCCTTGAGGGTGTGCAGGAACTCCTTCGCGTCGTCGATGTCGTCGGAGGCGGCCCAGTCGAGTGAATGCTTGAGCATGTTGATCTGGTCGTCCAGGCGCTGCGCCTCGCTGGACTTGGCGGCGCTGGAGCCGCCGGAGCGCTTGTAGAGCCAATGCGCGGCGATGCCGTACTCGGCCTGCTCGTGCATCTCGTACGTGCGGATCTGGATCTCGAGCGGACGGGCCGTGGGACCGATGACCGTCGTGTGCAGCGACTGGTAGTTGTTGAGCTTGGGCATGGCGATGTAGTCCTTGAAGCGTCCCGGCATGGGATGCCACAGGGTGTGCACGGCACCGAGCGCCGAGTAGCAGTCGCCCACCGACCCGGTGATGACGCGCAACGCGACCAAGTCGTAGATCTCGGAGAATTCCTTGCCCTTGCGTTTCATCTTCTGGTAGATGGACCAGTAGTGCTTGGAGCGGCCGTTGATCTGGTAACCGGTCATGCCCACGCGCTTGAGCTCGTCGTCGAGCGTCTTGATGGTTTCGGCCAAGAAGCGTTCGCGGACCTCGCGGCTCTCGGCGACCATGCGTGCGATGCGCTGGTAGGCCTCGGGCTCCAGATAGAAAAACGACAGGTCCTCGAGCTCCCACTTGATGGACGAGATGCCCAGGCGGTCGGCAAGCGGCGCATAGACGTCCATGGTCTCGCGCGCCTTGAACAGGCGGCGATCCTCGCGAAGCGCCGCGAGCGTCCGCATGTTGTGCAGGCGGTCGGCAAGCTTGACGATGACCACGCGGATATCGCGGTTCATGGCGAGGAACATCTTGCGCAGGTTGAGCGCCTGCTTCTCGTCCATGGTGTCCACGTCGATGTTGGTGAGCTTGGTCACGCCGTCCACGAGCTCGGCGACCGTCTCGCCGAAGATGCCGGTCACGTCGGCCAGCGACGTCTCGGTGTCCTCGACCGTGTCGTGGAGCAGGGCGGCGCATACCACGTCGCAATCCATCTTGAGCTCGGCCAGGATGATGGCGACCTCGACGGGATGGTTGATGTACATCTCGCCGCTCCGGCGCTTCTGCTTGGCGTGCTTCTCGGCGGCGAAGCAGTACGCGCGCTCGGCTTTGGCGCAATCGTCGTCGCTCATGTACTTGCGACAGAGGTTGGCGAGCTTGTCGTAGTTGTCCGCCATGATCTCGAAGGGCAGGTCGTCGGCGCGTGTGTAGTGCATCAACGCGGAGGTGGGCTGCAACGAGCCCTCCTGGTTGGTATGAACCCGCGCGTGCGTCCCGGCAGCCTTGTTCGACACAGAGGATTCCACGATGATCCCTCCTACCCGATTCGCGGTGTGATAGGTGTGTTCACTCGTTCAAGCATATCAGAAGCGGATGCCGTGAGCGCCCACCTGCGGAACGCCGTGAACTCGATGCGCGCATGGATGCCCTCGAGGTAGCGCACGGATGAGGCGAGGTCGACGTGTCCCGGGCGATCGGCCATCGCGATGCGACGCGCGTCGCCGACGGCGGAGACGCGTGCGAAGCCGAGCTCCTCGAACACCGCGAGACCGCAGGAGACGGCGCGCTCCTCCATGGGCCGGCGTGCATCGATAGCCAAGCACATCTGCACGATATCCAGATCGGTCGCGGTGAAGCTGTCCTCGCCGGTGCGCGAGCGGTTCGAGCGCCACATGGTCTGCAGGGCACGGTAGAGCGTGACGAGCTCATCTCGCTCCGGGGCGGCGCAATCGAGCAGGCGCTCGTTGATACGCGCATCGCGCGTCGAGTAGAGCAGGTGGATGCGCGCGGGCAGGCCGTCGCGTCCTGCACGGCCGCTCATCTGGTTGAACTCGATGGAGCCGAACGGCATATGGTAGAGCACCACATGTCGGATATCGGGCAGGTTCACGCCCTCCCCGAACGCCGAGGTCGATACGATGCAGGTGAGCTCGCCTTCGCGGAAGGCCTCCTCGACGCGCTGACGGACATCGCGCGTGAGGCCCGCGTTGTAAAACGCGATGGACCCCGCAAGCTCGGGCACGCGACGGCGGAGCATCCGTGCGAGGCTGCGGGACTGGTCGCGCGAGTTGACGTAGACCACGCATTTCTCGCCCGTCGCGACGATGGAGACCAATCGGTTCTCCCTGCTCGCAAGGTCGCGCTCGTCTTCAAGCCGCAGATTATCGCGCACATGCTCGTCGATGACGGTGCGCTCGAGCGGCAGGATGCGTCGGATCTCGTCGGCCACGCGCGCATTGGCCGTGGCGGTCGTCGCCAGCACCGTCGGATGGTGCAGGCCGGCAAGGATCTCCGGTAGGTCGAGGTACGCCCCGCGCTCACCGGAGCGGGCGAGGCCGGCGTGATGCGCCTCGTCGACGACCAGAAACCCGATACGGCCGGCCTGGGCGAACCGCGCGCGGTTGATCGAAAGGAACTCCGGCGTGGTGAGCACGACGTCCAGCTCGCCACGCGCCAGACGGGAGAACACGGCATCGCGCGCCTGCGCGGGCGTCTCGCCGGTCAGCACCGCGCAGCCCACGCCGATCCCGGCGAACGCCTCGGTGATGTGGTAGGACTGGTCCGCCACGAGCGCGCGCAGCGGGTAGACGAACACGCTCGCACGGCGGTTGAGGATCGCCTCGCGCGCGGCATGGACCTGGAAGATGAGCGATTTGCCGCGGCCCGTCCCCATGATGGCCAAGACGCCCTGCCCCTGCGCCAGTGCGGCGAGGGCCTCGGTTTGCGCAGGATGCGGCGACGCGGCGCCGATCATCGTGTGGATGAGCGTACGTGTGAGCTCGTCATAGGAAAGCTCTGCGAGCATACGGCGCCTGGCCGTCTGCAGCGCGGGCGCATCGAGCGTCATGGTGGACGGGTCCGTCGTCTTCGGCATGGCATCGGCGTCGGCGTCAGCGTCGGAGGCGCCCTCGCACCGGCGGCTCCCGAAGAGCCGATCGTCGTCGACGCCGTCCTGACCGGATGCACCGTCGTCGCAGGTATGGCACAGGATGTCCTTGACCATGAGCTTGGGCTTGACGCGACCCTGCCAGTGCTCCGCCACCGCCTCGAAGACGAGGTCGACCACCGAATCGCAGGCGACCTGCCGCTCGATATCGGGCACGCGGAACATGATCGCAGCCACGCTCGACACGCCGTCGGTCGCGGTGAAGCGCATATGCTCGCCGCACTTGCCCACGGCGGCGCGGTCCGCCATGGTCACGCCCGTCGCGGCGAGCAGGGGCACCTTGTTGCCCTGGCCGAACGGTTCGAGCGTCGACATCTGCTCGATCGTGTCGATGTCGAGCTCGTCGAGCGTCACGAGCGCGGCGACCTCGCGCGTGTCCTCGAAGTCCTCGGGCGGCAGGGCACCGAGCACCTGTGCCAGGCGCTCGCGCAACTCATCGAGCTTGTCGGCCTCGACGGTAACGCCCACGGCGCCCGCATGGCCGCCGAAGCGGATGAGCAGGTCCGAGCACGCCTCGACGGCGTCGAACAGGTTCACCGACCCGACCGAGCGTCCCGAGCCGCGTGCGATGCCGTCCGAGATGGAAAACAGCAGCGTCGGCACGTGATAGCGGCTGGTCAGACGGCTCGCCACGATGCCCTTGACGCCCTCGTGCCAGCCTTCGCCGCCGGCCACGATCACACGGCTGCCGTCGTAGGTCGCCTCGACCGATTCCATCGCACGGTCGGCGAGCTCACCTTCGATATCGCGTCGCTGCTGGTTGATGGTCTCGAGCTCTGAGGCGAGACGCCCGGCCTCGATGGGGTCGGTCGCCAGCAAGAGATCGAGGGCGAGCGTCGGATCGGCCATACGCCCCGCGGAATTCAGACGCGGGATCAGGGAGAACGACAGGGTATCGGCGGTGATCGCGGCGAGGTCGGTGCGTGCGAGCGCCGCCAGCGCGATGAAGCCCGGGCGCGCGGTATGCCGCATCTGCTCGATACCGTCGGCGACGAGGGCGCGGTTCTCGGGGGTGAGCGTCATCATATCCGACACCGTGCCCAGCGCGGCGACCTCGGTATAGGAGCGCCACAGGTCGGGCGCGCCTCGACGCTCACCGAGCATATGGACGAGCTTGAGCGCCACGCCCGCGCCGGCCAGCTCGCGGCTGGGACTCTCGGCGGCGAGCTTGGGATCGGCGACCGGCACGCCCCGCGGCACGAGGTCGGCAGGCTCGTGATGGTCGGTCACCGCGACATCGATACCCCGCGCGACGAGGGCCGCCACCTCCGCGCGGGCGGCGATGCCGTTGTCGACGGTGATGATGAGCGACGGGGAGCACTCGCGCACCACGCGCTCGAGCGCCGTGGCCGAAAGCCCGTAGCCCTCGTCGAACCGATGCGGGATGAAGGGATGGACCGTCCCGCCAAGCGCGCGAAGCGCCTCGGTGAGCAGGCAGGTCGACGTGATGCCGTCGACATCGAAATCCCCGAAGACCGCGATGGACTCATGCGCGTCGAGCGCCGCCTCGACGCGGTCGGCGACCTGCATCATGCCGGGGATGATGGCCGGATCGGCCCAGTCGCGCTCGAGGGACGGCGTGAGGAACAGCCTGCCCTCCTCGACTGTGCGGATGCCGCGCGCGACCATGATGCGCGCGACGAGCGGAGCGATGGAAAGGCCATGCGCGAGCGTGCGCTCGAGCTCGGCATCGTTGGGGGCGACCGTCCAGCGACGGGTGGTCTTAAGCGACGACATGGCGCACCACCCCATGTGTCACATCGCCAAGCTGCAGGTCGAGCGCGCGGCGCGGGGCACACGCCTGGCGCGCGGAGTGCGTTCTATACATACGGGCACGTCCTTGAATGTGAGCCCGCTGCGGCGGGCCGTGCTGTTGAACGTCTCCATTATACGCACCGTGCGGACATAATCGACAGGAGCGCGGGGAGCGGTGACGAACCCACCCGTGGGCGGGGCCGAACACATGGCAGCAGGCAAGAATGTTCCGTGTGACACTTGCCGCGGTAATCCATCGGTAACATGCTTTCATTAGCATGGCAGGACGCGCGCCGTCGGGCGCTCGTCGAAGCGCTGCGCATACAAGGGGATGAGGGGGACTATGTTCATGGACCGTTGGAAGCGGATGGGTGCGGCGATCGGATCGCACATGGCCTTCATCGTACCCGTCTGCGTCGCCACCGGCGTCCTGCTCCCCGGCGTATTCGCCCCGCTCAAGGCCATCGTGCCGTTCATCTTCGCCATCATGACGTTCCAAGGGGCGCTCTGCAATACGTTCGGCCAGCTGCTCGCGGTCTTCCGTCACCCCGCCCGCCTGCTGGTCATCCTCGCCATCGCCGAGGTCTTCATGCCGCTGCTCGCCTTCCTGCTCGCATCGGTGCTGTTCGGGGATAACGTGAACCTCGTCGCCGGCGTGGTGCTCGAGTACTGCGTGCCCATCGCCGTCATCAGCTTCATGTGGGTCGGCATCTACGAGGGAGACGGCCCGCTGTGCCTGGCCTCGATCCTCGTCTCAACCGTCATCTCGCCGCTGACCATACCCTTTACCCTGTCCGTGCTGCTCGGCGCCTCGATCCAGATCGACGCCATGGGCATGATGATGGACATGGTCTTCATGATCGCGCTGCCCGCGCTTGCCGGAATCGTGGTCAACGAACTGTCCCGCGGCTGGGGACACGACACCCTCTCCCCCGCCTTGAGCCCGCTCAGCCGCCTGATCACCATCGTGCTCATCACCGCAAACTCCACCTCGATGAGCGAGTACGTGCTGCACATGACCTGGCAGCGACTCGAGGTCGCCCTGTTCATCCTCGTGTTCGCGACCTCGGGCTTCTTCTGGGGGCTGCTCGCGGCGCGCATCATGCACGGGTCGCAGCCGATGCTCGCGACCATGAGCTTCACCTGCGGCCTGCGCAACATCTCGTCGGGCGCGGTCATCGCCGCGCAGTACTTCCCCGGCGAGACGGTGTTCCCCGTCATGTGCGGCACGCTGTTCCAGCAGATCCTCGCCGCGGTGTTCGGGCACGTGATCGAGCGGCTGTGCGCCGAGGACACCGGGGAGCGCAAACGGAAGGTTCGCGTGGCGCGGCAGCTGTCCCAGCGGAAATAACAGCGATGTGACGACGGGCGCCTCGTTGCGGCATGGTGCCGTAACGAGGCGCCTGTCTTCGAGCGATCCTATATCAGGCCGAAATCCGCCAGCGCACGGGCGAGCCCGTCCTCGTCGATATCGCCGCAGACGATATCCGCGGCCGCCTTGGCATCCGCATCGCCGTTGCCCATGGCCACACCGGTATGCACGTACCGCAGCATATCGGCATCGTTTTCGCCGTCGCCGAAGGCCATGGTCTGTTCGGGCGCGATGCCGTAGTGGTCGAGCAGGGCTTGGATGCCCGCAACCTTACCGCCCGCCGCCGGCACGACATCGTAGGCACCGCGATGCCAGCGCGTCGCCTTGCAGCCCGGCAGGCGGGCCATGAGATCGTCCTCGCGCGTGGCGTCCTCGTAGATGATGGCCTTGAGGACCGGCAGGTCGGGTCGCGGCTCGTCGATCGGCGGCACGGGAGTCGACACCTCCGCCTCCACCTGACGGACATGATCGTTGACGAAGTTCGCGTACATGCGCACCGACTCGTAGAACAGGATGGGGCGACGGCGGGCGCGGAACTCCTCCAACAACACCGCGAGATCGTACCCGACGATGGGATCCGAGAAAATCACCTTGCCGTCGACGTCGCGCGCCTCCTGGCCGCCGACCAGCACGTATCCGTCAAAGGTAAGGTCCTGCAGGGGCAAAAAGCCGAACTCCGGCATGGAGCGTCCCGTGGCGACGATCACCTTGCAGCCGCGGCGACGCAGCTCGGCCAAGGCGGCGACCGTACTGGGCGGAACCCGCTTGGTTCGATGCGAGACAAGTGTGCCATCCACGTCGAAGAAGATGGCACGGGGCGCGGAAGGAATCATAGGCTCAACGGTTTTCGTCATGAATCGCCCTCTCGCTCTTGTTCGAACAGTATACGGCGTTAGTATAGCGCGACGGGCGGTATCTTCGTATCTACTTCGCAGCCTCGAGCAGCGCCGTCTTGAGGTCGCCCTCGATCTGCCGCATGCGCGTCTCCGCCTCCGCACGGGCAGCACGCCCTTCCTGTTGGATCTTCAGCGTCTCGCGAAGCGTATCGATCAGGCGTTTGTTCACTTCCTCGAGTGTCTCGATATCCACCGTTCCGCGCTGCGTGGCACGTTCGGCATCGACCGCCCCCTGCTGCAGCGCCTCGGCGTTCGCGCGCAGCAGCTTGTTGGTGGCATCGTCGACGCTTTTCTGCAGATCGAGCGCCGATCGCTGGTTGGCGAGTCCGAGCGCAATCACCATCTGCGACTTCCACAGCGGAATCGTGGTGGACACCGTCGTGTCGATCTTGTCCGAGATGTTCTTGTCGGCGTTTTGCAGCAGCTTGAGCTGCGGCGCCATTTGCAGACTCACGACGCTCACGCGATCGAGGTCGTCCAAACGCTTATCGAAGCGTTCGAGTTTATCCTTGAAATCCTTGAGCACCTGCGCGCTCATGGCGTCGCCGCTCGCCGTCGCCTCCGCCTCGAGTGCGGGGAGCTGTTCGGCGCGAAAGGCCTCGAGTGCCTGCCGGCCGGCCGCGATGTAGACCTTGAGCGAGCGATACTGCTCGACGTTGCGCTGATACATGGTGTCGTACATGGCGATGTCGGCGATCATCTGAGCCTGCGCACGTTCGAGCTTCTCGACGACCTCGTCCACTTGGGGCGCAACCTTCTGATAGGTACGGCGCAGCTTGTCGACGCCAACCACGATCTGCCCGATGATGGGAACCTTCTTCACACCCGAGAGCTCGGCGCCCTCCACTTCTGTGAGCAGCTCGCGCAGAAGCGCTCCCGCCTCGCCGGTCGTCTTGTTCGACGTGCGAGCGAGCACATCATCGGCGAAATCCGCCATGGAACGCTGCGTATCGCGTGCATAGGTGCTCTCGATACCCGCCTTGGTGAAATCGATGGTCGCAGCGAGTTCGCGGGCGCGTCGTTCGTCTTCGGGACTCATGGTCACCGCTTGGTGCTCGGCAACCGCAAGCGGGGTCTCCGCTCGCATCGATGTCGACGCATCGCCTTGCGAGGCAGCGATATCGGCCAAGCTCAGGCTCTTCCTCACCGGTGCGGCTTCGACGACGTTCTCGACGGTATCGGACATGTTCGTTCCTTTCTCGATACCCGAGCTGCAAGAGCTCGGGGTATAACCGGCATGTGATGCGGTGCGCTCCGGATGACGATGTCAGACCGTCTAGGCGCCGCTCACCACTTGAATCAAGCGCTGCATCGCATCGGGCGCGGGCAGCTCGACAGCCGCCGGCACACGTTCGGCGACACCGATCACATCGAAACGTTCGGCGCTATCCGTACCGAGCTGCGAGGCCCCGCGAAAGCCATGACGCTCCCAAGCGAGCTGCTGAACCTCGTCGCTCATGAGGAAGTCGCACAGCGACTCGCCGTTGTCGGTAAGCGAGACGAGCACGTGCGTCGACCATACGGTCGGCGTGGTATACGCGATGACGAGGTCGTCGGCCACCTGCTCGAACAGCTCCGGCTCGTTCACCGACAGATCGAGAACCTGGCTCTCGTAACCGACCATCATGGGCTTGGAGCTCTCTCCCAACGTCAGGAACTGACGGAACGAATCCTCCGAACTCGTCTCCATCCATCCGGACTTTGCGAAGATCTTACGTATGGAATCGGCATCGCGCTCGATATCCTCCATGCTCGCCGGCCGTCCACCGGCAAGCGAGTTGGCGATCAGCGCGGCCCATTCGTTACCGGAGTTCGACTCCGCAGGATCGGTGCTATCGATGCGGAACTGACCGTATCCGCCCGCATAGCCCAGCTCTTCCCATGTCGTATCGGCGAGCATCGCCTCGACGGCCGCATCCACATCGAGCGTGTACACCTCTCCGTCTTTCGCCATGATGCCCGATTCCACGAGCGCATCGGCGACATCGCGATAGGTGTAGACGACGATCGGCGAATTGAGGACGATCTGCTCGCCGGTCGAGGCCACGCCGAGCTCATCACCGTATTCCACGGCAGCCTGCGAGGAGGGGAACAGGTAGTCCATTCCATCAGTCGACGCCTCCATCATCGCAAGCGACCCCGCCTTCCGATAGGAGATATCGAGTCCCGCCCGCTCGGAGAGGTCGACGAACTCCTCGTCGTCGAACAGCGAGATCTTCTCGCCGCCCAGGTAGCCATCGACCGAGACCGGCTCGACAGGTGCCACCGGTTCAGGCTGGGCAGCTCGGAAGGCGAACACACCGCCCACAATCGCCACCGCGGCCAGCACGCATATCAGGCCAACGATCCTGCCCTTTGCGAGTTTCATGCTAGTTCCCTCCCTGCATGGCATCGGATGCGGGCGCCGCATCCCGCCGCTTCGTATCGGCTCCAGCGTCCTCCGAACGATCGGGCAGGTAGCCATCCATCTCCATGAGGCGCACGATCGCATCGGAGCTCGTCTCAACCTCGGCGGCACGTCTTCCCGTCGCCCGTGCGAGCTCGCCTTGCGCGACGCCCTGAAGTGCCGCCAAGGCATCGAGCGCGTCCTCGTGCGCCCCTTCAAGCAACGCGGATGTACCCATGCGCTCGACGCCCAGGTAACCATCAAGCATGCGCAGACACTGGTCCGCATAGGTCGACAGGAAATGCGCGAGCCTCCGGTACGTTGTAGGCTGCTCCTCCACACAGGCGATGAGCGCCTGGATGTCGCGGATGAGGTCGTCGATCTCGCGGGCGACCCGCCCGTCACGCACCTTACCCCGTCTTGCGGAGATGGCGCGCACCAGGTCATAGGCCGCGTCGATACGTTCGGACGCCGCCTCGCCGTCGGGCAGCATGCTCGCGGCGACACCCGCCAGGCGGCGCTCCGGTTTGAGCAACTGACCGGCACCGACGTACAGCAGCGCAGCCACGGCAAGGCCCGAGATGATACCGGGAATGCCGCCTACCGCGAGCACGCATGCCAGACCAGCCGCAACACCCGCTATCGCCCCGACGATGTACCCCATCGACAAACTCCCTAGTTGTATCCTTTGACCTGGCGGAACACCGTCGCGAGATCCCCCTCGCGCCCATCGAACGTGCGCCCGTTGGTCGCTTCGGACAGCTCATCGAGCTGCGTGGGGTCCGCATCGCCGAACATGATGGAAAACACGGGGATGTCGCTGCCCGTCCGCTTGTAGGCCTCCAAGAACGCATCGTGATTCATCGTGTCCGACACGCCATCGGACAGCAGGGCGATGGCGACCGTGTAGCCTCCCCCGTCTTTCGCCGCGCTCGCCAGCTCGAGCGCGGCGAGCAGCCCGGCATACATATCGGTACCGCCGTCCGCCTCGCGCTCGCGGGCCTCGTCGAGCAAGCCCGCCGTATCCGAACCGTGGGCGACGACCGCCGAACCGGGAGATCCGGCAAACGGGATGAGAACATTCACGTCACCTTCGGCAGGTTGGATCATCGACGCGGCAGCGAGCTGCGGATCGAGCGCTTGCTCGAGGCCCGAAACCACGCCCTCCTTGCCCCCACCGTACATGGATCCCGAATAGTCGACGACCCAAACCGTGTACGACGGCTTTTTGAGGACGGTCTGATAGAGGGTGAGCGCCTGTTCGATCACATCGCCCGCCGGCAGCGGAACGGATTTCAGCGCGCTGGCATCCTGGACGATACCCCACGACGCCGAAAATGCGCGCTGCACATCCTCGTCATCTGCGTGCAAAAGCTTGCCTCCCAACCCGCAGCGACGGCCGACGCGCTCGAGGGCGAGCGTCGCATCATCGTCCGCCAGAGCCTGCTGGAACGCCGCGAAGGCCTCTTCGACCTTATCGTCCTGGCCGCGATCCACATAAGCCAACGGGCTATCCGAAATCGCGATGCCATCGGAGGGATATACCGCCACCAGCGGCTCGTGGCCGGCTTCCTCCAGCTCGCGGTTGGCCTGCGAGACAAGCGACTCGTAGTTCACCATCGCCTGATGCGTCTCGGGATCGGCGACGACCATCTCTTTGAGCCAATCGGATGAGCCTGAGGAGCGGTCCACACCCGCCAGCAGCGACGCGACCTCGGACGTGAGGCCGGCATCCTCGAGATTCTCCGCAGTCAGCGCGCCGTCGGTACCCGACAGCGCCGTCAAAAACGCCAGATAGGCGGACGCGCCGCTGTTCGACTGCGTAGCCGAGGTCATCGAGAAGGACAGGTCACCGCTGCGAACCGCATCGAGTATCTCTGCGGTGGAAGGCGAAGCGGTCGTACCATCCCCCTCGGCCCAACCGAGCTCGATCGCCTTTGTCTTGGCGATACCGAACACGACGGGCGTCGTGGATGTGCTTTTCGAATCGCGAACGATGTGACCCGAATCGCCCATCGAAATCCACATGGATGAGGCCGGCCATACGGCATCGTAGTCTCCCCCGCCCGCTTCGAGCACCGCCATGATGTCGAGTGAACCCATGTAGTGCATCTCGATAGCTACGCCGGACTGCTCGACAGCATAGGCGATGGCATAGGCGGCCTCCTTGTTCTCGGAACCGGAGGCGATCTTGAGCCGGACGGACGACGAGCCGCCGGAAGGCTCGAAGAGTTCCACGTTCTCGCCAAGATCCTGTGAGACGCCTGATGTCGTCGCAGAACCGCCTTCGGGGGCCGAGGGTGCGGGAAGGCCCGGTAGACCGAGGCCGCCGCACCCTGCCAACACGATGACCAGCAGCACGGAACACGCGGATGCTATGATGCGAGACCAGGGCTTGCACATGGCGAACCTCCAACAACATAGCCTTTAAGCAGGCGTTTTACCTTTGGTTTCGCCATTCTATCAAACGCATGTCAGGGCACTGTAAGCCGTTGGGGACGTTATGCGAACAGGCATGTGCAGCCGCTTTCGACATGTGGGAAGGCACCATCCCGCATGCCCATTTACCGATATGTTGCAATGTTTCCTATCCGATGTCCCAAATAAGACATGCGCCCCGCAGATACGGGGCGCATCGATGCATCGGTTGATGGAAAACGTCTACGCGAGCTTGACGATCTTGGTGCCGTGTGCCTCGGGGGCCCCGATCGCCGCGACGACATCCGCCACGTTCGCGTGCGTGATGCCCGCACCGGGCAGGATGATCAGACGGTCGCCTGCATACTCGGTGAGTTCGCGCAGGCGCGGGAGGTTATCTATGATGGGCGTGCCGGCGACATCGCCGTGCGTGAGGATGCGAGTGACGCCCAGATCCGCCAGGGTATCGATCGCGGGAAGCTGCGCCTCGGCGGGCAACGCGTCGAACGCCATGTGGAACGTGATGTCGATATGATCGAGACAAAACGCGTCGGCCGCCGCGATCGCCGCGCCCACGATCCGCTTGCAGGCATCGAGATCGAGCTCGTAACCGTCGCTCTCGGATCCCTTGAGACAGCCGAACACCACGCCGTCGGTCTCGGCCTCGCAGGCGGAGAACACGTCGGATTCCATCATGGCGAGCTCATCGTCGCTGTACACGAAGTCGCCGCCGCGCGGCCGGATCATCGTCATCACGCGTGCGCCGTGTTCGTGGGCGTAGGCGACCGTGTGCTCGATCACACCGAGCGACGGCGTCGTGCCGCCGACGGCCAGGTTGTCGCACAGCTCGATGCGACGCGCCCCCGCTTTGATGGCAGCCGGCACGTCGGTGAAGTTCTCGGCGCAGAACTCGCGCAGGATCGTCGTCTCGCTCACAGATTCCTCCTTATAGACCGGTCCGCGGGAACGGCTGGCACATCAGCGGGAATCATGGTCGCGCGTCTGGTCGGCAACCCAACAGATCGCCAACGCGATGGTCACGAACAACCAGAACGGGACTCCCATGGCACCTCACCATCCCCTCGACACCAGTGTACCCCGCCGCCGCGGCTTCGGAACGACGGAGTTAGGGAGGGAAAGATCGCACCGTCGTGACAAGCTGGATTCCGATGTCGGGCCAGACTGGATTCCGATGTCGGGCAGAACTCGCCACTGACGGCTGTGGCTCCCCGCAGACAGGTGGAACTCCCCACCGCCAGCCGGACTCCTTACTGACAGCCGAAACTCTGTACTGACAGCCGGGGCTCACTACTGACAGGTGAGACTCACTACTGACAGTTAAAACTCTCCACTGACAATAGTCGCCTATTTTCCCTCGATTTTGTCAGTACAGAGTCTCCGCTGTCAGTACAGAGCCTCTGCTGTCAGTACAGAGTCTCCGCTGTCAGTGATGAGTCTCTGCTGTCAGTAGGGAGTTCCACCTGTCAGTAGGGTGTTCCAACCGCCGCCGAGGAGCCCCGGCCGCTCACGACGATCCCTGCGCCCCGCGGCGTCGACCCCCACCTGCGCGCAAAAAGCCCGCCGGCGCCACGGGGCACCGACGGGCTCGAGCCTCAGATCAAACGCAGCGCCAACGAGGCGGCGGCGAAACGATCAGCCACCCAGGTAGGCGCGACGCACGTCGTCGTTGTGCAGCAGCTCCTCGCCGGTGCCCGACAGCGTCACGTGACCGGTCTCCATCACGTAGGCGCGCGTCGCGATCGACAGCGCCGCCTGCGCGTTCTGCTCGACGAGCAAAATCGTGGTACCGGCCTCGTGCAGCGCCTGGATGATCTCGAAAATCTGTTCCACCAGGATGGGCGCCAGGCCCATCGACGGCTCGTCGAGCATCAGCAGCTTGGGGTTGGCCATGAGGCCGCGGCCCATGGCGAGCATCTGCTGCTCGCCGCCCGACAACGTGCCGGCGATCTGGCGACGGCGTTCCGCGAGGCGCGGGAAATGCGTGTACACGCGCTCGAGGTTGCCGGCGATGGTGTCGCGCGGCTGCGTGTAGGCACCCATGTCGAGGTTCTCCTCGACGGTCATCTGCTGGAAGATGCGACGGCCCTCGGGCACATGCACCAGACCGTGCTCGACGATCTTCTCGGCGGACATGTGCATGATGTCCTCGTCCATGAACTTGATCGAGCCGGAACGCGAGCGCAGAAGGCCGGACAGGGTCTTGAGCGTCGTGGACTTGCCGGCGCCGTTCGCACCGATCAGCGCGACGACCTCGCCATCGTTCACCTCGAAGGAGACGTTCTTGATGGCGTGGATCGCGCCGTACCACACGTTGATGTTGTAGACGGACAGCATTTACGCCTCCACCTCCTTCTGCTTACCCAGATAGGCCTCGATGACCGCATCGTTTTGCTGGATCTCCTCGGGCGTGCCCTTGGCGATGATCTTGCCGAAGTTGAGCACGCAGATGCCCTCGCAGATGTTCATGACGAGGTTCATGTCGTGTTCGATGAGCATGATGGCGATCTGGAACCGGTCGCGGATCTTGACGATGTTCTCCATGAGCTCGGCGGTCTCGGACGGGTTCATGCCCGCCGCCGGCTCGTCGAGCAGCAGCAGCTTGGGATTCGTGGCAAGCGCGCGCACGATCTCCAGGCGACGCTGGGCGCCGTAGGGCAGCGAACCCGCCTCATGGTCGGCAAGGCCGGTCATGTCGAAGATGTCCAGCAGCTCGAGGGCGCGCTCGTGGTAGTACTTCTCGCTCTTCCAGTGGTGCGGCAGGCGCAGGATGCTCGTGGCCATGCCGCAGTGGTGCTGGTTGTGAAGGCCGACCGCCACGTTCTCCTCGACGGTCATCGAGTCGAACAGGCGGATGTTCTGGAAGGTGCGCGCCACGCCCATCTGGTTCACGCGCGCCGGATTCATGCCGGCGGTGTCCTGGCCGTCGACCATGATCGTGCCGCGCGTGGGCTGGTACACCTTGGTGAGCAGGTTGAACACCGTGGTCTTACCGGCGCCGTTGGGGCCGATCAGACCGCAGATCTCGGTGCGGCCGACGGTGATGTTGAAGTCGTCGACGGCCTTGAGGCCACCGAAGTCGATGCCCAGATGCAGGCACTCGAGCGCCGGGGCCTTACCCAGGTCGCGCTCGGGCATGATCGAGACGCTCGGCACCGGCACCATCTTGGTGCCCTCGCGGCGGGCGCGGGCGAAGTCGGAGAACTTACTCATCGCCCTCACCTCCCTCGGCTGCGATGGCGGCGTCGGCGGGCGCCTTGCGCAGGCGGCCGCGAAGCGCTTCGGCGATACGCTGGTAGATACGCGTATGCGGGACGACCATCACGAGAATGAGCACGATCGCATAGAGCAGCATGCGGTACTGGTTGATCGGACGCAGGATCTCGGGCAGCACGGTGAGGAAGGCCGCCGAGATGATGGAGCCGGAGATGTTGCCCATGCCACCGAGCACCACGTACACCAGGATGAGAATCGACTGGTTGAAGTCGAACTGGGACGGCGTGATGGTCGAGTAGTTCATGGCGTAGAGCACGCCGGCGGCACCCGCGAGCGCGGAGGCGACCGTGAAGGCCATGAGGCGGTACTTGGTCACGTTGATGCCGACGCTCTCCGCGGCGATGCGGTTGTCGCGCACGGCCATGATGGCACGGCCGTCGCGGCTGTGCATGAGGTTGAGCACGACCGCCACGGTGATGAGCACGAGGATGATGCCCAAGACGAAGGTCGAGATCTTATCGATGCCGACCGCGCCCTTGGGCCCGTTGATGAGGATCGTGCCCTGGTTCATGCCGAGCGAGGCGGTGTCGGTCATCGAGAAGTGCAGACCGGCGTCGTCGATACCGATGTAGAAGTTGTTGAGCAGGTTCTTGATGATCTCGCCGAACGCCAGCGTCACGATGGCGAGGTAGTCGCCGCGCAGGCGCATGACGGGGATGCCCACCAAAAAGCCGATGATGCCGGCAGCGATGGCGCCGACCACCGCCGCGCCCACGAACAGCACGATCTCGGAATCGACGCCCATGCGCGCCAGGCAACCCGCCACGACGACGCCGGTGAAGGCGCCGACGCTCATGAAGCCCGCATGGCCGAGCGACAGCTCGCCCGACACACCGACCACGAGGTTCAGCGATACCGCGAGCGACACGTACGCGCAGATGGGCACGAGCTGGCCGGACAGCGAATTGGAGATGAAGCCCATGCCGTCGAGCAAGGTGACGGCGATAAACGCCACGATCACGATCGCATAGGTGATGATGGTCGAGCGCGTCTGCGGATTGAGAGCCTTGATACCCATGTCGATCACCTACACCTTCTCGTTCACGGGCTTGCCGAGCAGGCCGGCCGGACGGATAAGGAGCATGATGATCAGCACGGCGAACACCACGGCGTCAGCGAGCTGGGTGGAGATGTAGGCACGCGCCAGGATCTCGATGATGCCGAGCAGGATGCCGCCGAGCGCCGCGCCCGGGATGGAACCGATACCGCCGAGCACTGCCGCCGTGAAGGCCTTGATGCCGGGCATGGAACCGGTCGTGGGCATAAGCGTGGGGTACGCCGAGCACATGAGCACACCGGCGATGGCGGCAAGGCCGGAACCGATCGCGAAGACCATAGAGATCGTCGAGTTCACGTTGATGCCCATGAGCTGCGCGGCGTCGCGATCCTCGGAGCAGGCGCGCATGGCTTTGCCCATCTTGGTCTTACCGGTGAACATGGTGAGCGCCGCCATGATGACCACGCAGGCCAGGATGGTGATGACCGCCGTGGCGCTGATGGTCAGCTTGCCGTCGAACAGCTGCAGCGCAGGCAGGCTGATGATGGACGAGAACGACTTGGGGTCGGAGCCCATGATGAGCAACGCGGCGTTCTGCAGAAAGTAGCTCACACCGATAGCTGTGATGAGGACGTTGAGCGACGGGGCGTTGCGCAGGGGCTTGTACGCCAGACGTTCGACCACGATGCCGAGCACCGTGCAGGCCACGACCGAGATCAGCACGCCTGCGAGCGCGGGGAGCCCAAGGTAGCTCACGGCGCAGAAACACACGTACGCGCCGACCATGATCACGTCGCCGTGGGCGAAGTTGAGCATCTTGGCGATGCCGTACACCATGGTGTAGCCGAGCGCGATGATGGCGTACACGCTGCCCAGACTCGCACCGTTGATGATGTTCGCGAGAATCTCCATGGCCCCTCCTTTCCTGTATCGATAAACCGAAAGCGGAGACCGCCTTGCGCGAGGCGGCCTCCGCATGTGCATGTAAAAACACCCCGTGTAAAAATACCCCAGGGGTTATTTTACACGGCACGAATCACGTAGCCAGCTTGGGAACCACAGCATGTAAAATAACCCCTGGGGTATTTTTACACGCCGCAGTTCTTGAGCCCTTACGCGTCGAGCGGCATGTACACGCCGTCCTGGATGACCATGCCCATGGGCTGCTTGGAGATCTCGCCGGTATCCGACCAGGTGGCCGCCTCGCCGGCGGTGGTCAGGCCGGTGAACGAGAAATCGGAGGAAGTGAAGGTCTCGACGAGCGCGTCGCAGATGGACGAGGCGTCCATGTCGGCGGTGATGCCCGCGGCCTCGATGGCCTGCTTGAGCGCGTAGACGCAGTCGTAGGCGTCGGCGGCGAACTGGTTGGGGGTCTCGCCCTTACCGTACTCGTCGCCCTTGTAGGTCTCGACGAAGGCCTGCGTGGCCTCGTCCTCGGCGGTGGCGACGAACGGGGTCAGCAGCATGCAGCCCTCGGCGAGCGAGGTGTCGAAGCCCTCGACCGTGAGCAGGCCGTCCATGCCGTCCACGCCGAACCACTTGGGAGCGTAGCCCATCTGGTCGGCCTGGGTGAGGATCAGCGAGATCGGGGTGTAGTAGATCGGCAGGAAGACCAGGTCGGCGCCGGCGTTCTTGGCGTCGTTGAGCTGGACGGAGAAGTCGGTGGCGGAATCGTCGGTGAAGGTGGTCTCGGAGACGACCTCGAGGCCGAGGGTCTTCGCCTCGCTCATGAAGCTCTGGTAGATGCCGGTGGAGTAGGTGTCGGCGTTGTTGTAGATGACGGCGATCTTGGTGGCCAGACCCTGCTCGGAGATGTACTGCGCGGAAGCCGCACCCTGGTTGGGGTCGGTGAAGCACATCTGGAAGACGTTCTCCTTGCGCGGCGTGGAGATGTTGCCCTCGGCGTCGGGCTGGCCGCCGATGACGTCGGTCGACGAGCCGGACGGGGTGAGCTGGAACATGTTGTCGGCGTTGGTCTCGGCGGACACGGCCACGCACGGGGCGGTGGTGACGGTGCCGACGAGGATCTGCATACCCCAGTCCTTGAGGTTGTTGTAGGCGTTGACCGACTTCTCGGCGTCGTTCTCGTCGTCCTGGAAGTTGAGCTCGAACTGGATGTCGCCGCCCTCGGCGTTGATCTCGTCGACGGCGATCTGGGCGCCGTTCATGACGGCGTTACCGTAGATGGCCGCGGCGCCGGTGGTGGGGCCGATGCCGCCGATCTTGATGACGGCGCCGGACGCGGAGTCGGTGCCGGAGGAGCTGCCCTCGGACGCGGTGTCGCCGCCGTTGGAGCAACCGGCCAGGACGCCTGCCGCCCCCAGACCCGCTAGACCTGCAACAATGCTCCTGCGGCTGACGACAGGATTGAATTTACCGGTGAGGCTCGACATGCGGCTCTCCTCTCACGTGCGGCCAGACGCGTGCGCTGGCGATATATGGAACGACCACCGGGGAGGGCCTTCGCGCGATTCCCCCGCTATCCCGTCACCGGCGGTTCGTCCTACCTTACTCGTTTTATGGAAAAAACGTAAGGTGCCTTTTGGACGTTCGAGCCTAAATCGCAGGTCGGCGCTCATTCATACTAAAGTCGACCTGCTGTTTTGTTTATGCATGGCATGCGTCGTCGACGTGTTACATCTCTGTTACGCAAGACGGGGACACGCGCAGGTCAGGCGCGATACCGTGCATGCTGGCATACAGCGGGATGACCCCGCCACCTTATGCACGGACCGACACCCCGCGCGCGACGCCCGCCGGACGGGTGGGGACACGCGGCGCACGACTCGAGAGGAGCACCCGATGAGCAGCACAGCACGTACGGTCAACGTCGGCCTGATCGGCCTGGGCACCGTGGGCGGAGGCGTCGCCCGCGTCATCTTGCGCCATCGCGACGAATACCTGTCCGCCTACGGCATCGACCTGCGCATCAAGCGCGCCTGCGCCCTCGAGCCCGAGCGCGCCCGCGAGCTGGGCCTGCCCGACGAGGCGTTCACCTCGGACTGGCACGACGTGGTCGCCGATCCCGACATCGACATCGTGATCGAGCTCATCGGCGGCGACCATCCCGCGACCGAGATCTTCGAGGCGGCACTCACGAGCGGCAAGCACGTCGTCTCGGCCAACAAGGCCCTGCTCGGCCGTCATGTCGAGCGCCTGGGTCGCCTAGCCGCCCAGCACCACGTGCAGATCCGCTGCGAGGCGGCTGCCGGAGGCGGCATCCCCATCGTCAACGCGCTTGAGCACGCCCTCGTGGGCAACGAGATCCTCACGGTGGCGGGCATCCTAAACGGCACCACCAATTACATCCTGACGCGCATGGAGCGCGAGGGCCTGGACTTCGCCGAGGTGCTCGCCGACGCGCAACGCCTGGGCTACGCCGAGGCCGACCCCACGGCCGACGTCGACGGTTTCGATGCCGCCAGCAAGGTCGCCATCCTGTCCTCCATCGCCTTCCACACGCGCATCACGACCGACGACGTGTTCCAGGAGGGCATCCGCAACGTGTCGGCGGCCGACATCGAGCAGGCGCGCAGCCTGGGCTACACCGTCAAGCTGCTCGGCATCGCCCGCAACACGGCCGACGGCGTGGACGTGCGCGTGCATCCGACCATGATTCCCACCGACCACATGCTCGCCAGCGTGAGCGGCGCCATGAACGCCGTCTACGTGGTGGGCGACGCCGTGGGCGAGACCATGTTCTACGGTGCCGGCGCGGGCTCCTTCCCCACCGCGAGCGCCGTGGTGGGCGACGTGCTCGAGCTCGCCGATGCCATCAGCCACACGCCCGGTCCCAAGGCCGAAATCGAGCCGTTCGACCGCGTGTTGCCCCTGCGCTCCATCGACGATCTCGTCACGCGCTACTACGTGCGCCTCGTCGTGGTCGACGAGGTCGGCACGCTGCTGCCGATCATGGACGTGTTCGCCCGTCACGGCATCTCGATCTCGCAGATCAACCAGCTGCAGGACGGCGACGGAAGCCGCTGCTCGGTGGTGTTCCTCACCCACAAGGCCGCCGAGGGCGACATGGCCGCCGCGCGACAGGAGCTCGATGAGCTCGCCGCGGTGGAACAGGTCGCCAGCGTGATCCGCATCGAAGACGTCGCCTCATGGGCTGAAGGCGCCGAGGAAAACGAATAGCCGCTGCCGTACATGGTCGCGAAGAGGGCGTCGTCCATCGGCGCCCTCTTTTTTGGGATTCGTCCCCGCAACGCGACGTGAGGGTTGTTATGCGGAACAGTTCCCAGGCGGCGACGCGCGCGTAGAATAGGGCGCTGATCTATCCGATTCGTTGCCGCCGATCCCGCGTCGGTGCTCCAAGGGAGCGTCATGGTCTGGATACTCACCGCCGCCGTCTACGTGCTGGTCGCCGTCGCGACCGCGTTCGCCTACATCTCCGGCTCACCGTTCAACCTGGTGACGTTCGGTGCCGCCTGCCTGTCGGCCGCCCTGCGCACCGCCTTCATGATGCACGTCTACAAAGAGCTGGGAAAGCTGTCCGCGCGCCATGCGTTCCTCTCGCCCAACGTGCTGGTCGCGGGTGTGTGGATCTTCGTCGAGACGGCGCTCGCCTGCGTGCTGGCCGTCTACGGCGCGTATCAGGTCTGCCTCCACGAGAGCGAGGGTGCCACGGCGATCGGCATCGCGTTCGCCGCGTTCCCCGCGGGCGTCATCCAGCCGTGGAGCGCGCCGCGCGCATCGGAGGGCTGATCCCGGGCACATGCCGCCCTCGCCTTTGCGCCGACGATGGCTGAACGCGGCAGCGCCCCGTCAATACCCCATGGCGCGCAAGGTCTCCTCGTCGTTTCCGAAGAAATGCCCGACCTCGTGCACCACGGTCCTTCGCACCTGCTCGGATAGGCCCTCATAGGTGGAAAAGCACCGCTCGTGCGGACCCTTGAAGATGGAGATGACGTCGGGCAGCTCGCCGTCCCCGTAGCCGGCGCCGCGTCGTGTCAGCGGAACCCCCTCGTACAGGCCGAGCAGCTCGGTGCCGCGCGACTCGGCCTCCGTGCGCCCCAGCGCGCGAAGCTGATGCGCGTTCGGCTCGTCTGCCACGACGATCACCACGTTCTCAAGCGATTCCAAGAACCGCAGGGGAAACGCCGCGACGGCGTCCTCCACCATGCGGTCGAACTCCTCGTCGCTCACCTGGTACACGCGTCTCACCTCCTCACTCGACAGCGGCAAGATCGCACCTGGCACCATCTTGTCGCCGACAAGATGGTGCCAGGTGCGATCTTGTCGCCGTCGCCGCCCCGTCGGCGGCGCACCCCGTCACGCCCCGTTCATCACGCGGGATCCTCACCCAGCCATTCGAGCGCAAGATCCAACCAGCGCGCCACGTGACCGTCGCGATGCTCCTCGTCCGCACCGGTCTGATCGGTCGCCAGCGACAGCCCGTGCCGTCCGCGATGGAAGATATGGCAGTCGAAATCGACCCCCGCCTGGGCGAGCGCCTCGGCATAGGCGAGCGTGTTGCGCACCGGCACGAACCCGTCCTCGGCGGTATGCCAGATAAAGGTGCGCGGCGTATCGGCATCCACCAGGCTTTGCGCTCGGGTAAGCTCCCCCTCGTCGCACAGGGCGCGCTCGTAGACCTCATCGCCCGGCCAGCCGTACGAGAAATCGATGACCGGATACCCCAGCACCTGGGCGGACACGGTGAGGTCGCGCAACGGGAAACCCATGTCCCAGGCAAACGACCGGCGATGCGCCAGCGAGGAATACGTCGCGCACAGATGCCCGCCGGCCGAGAAACCGAACAGCACGATGCGGTCCTCGTCCACCGACCATGCCTCCGCCCGCTCGCGCACGAGCGCGACCGCGTGTGCGAGGTCCTCGATCGGATGCGGGAAGAGCGTACGGCCCCGTGCGGCTTCGGACTCGTCAAGCACGGTGTAGCTGAGCACGAACGCCTGGAAGCCACGGGAGACGAGCTCGAGCGCCACGGGTTCGCCCTCGCGCGGGGAGCACATGTGGTATCCCCCGCCGGGGCAGATGATGGCGGCAGGTCGCGACCGTCCCGCCTGCGCGGGGATGTTGTCCTGCACGTATGCGGTGAGCGCCGGCGCGGTCTCGCCGTAGTCCGGCATCGAAAGCTCGATGGTCTCGATGTGCATGGTCCTCCGATCTCACAGGGCCGATGCCCTGTAGTGTACCCACGGGGACGCCGAAAACTCCGAAGACGGACATCCGCGTTCCCGTCCCCGCGGCCGCGCCGGCGTGCGCATCCACTTTTCCTCGCGGATTCGCGCCGCGTTCCTTTCCATACGGGACTGTCGTATCATGGTGGGGTTAGCAACCTGCCGGCTCAAGGCTCTCGTCCGCTGCCGCGCAGAAACCCCGCCATGACCGCACCGCACAGGAAGGCAGGAACACATGGTCTTACGTATCTACGTGGAGAAGAAGCCCGGATTCGACGTCGAGGCGAAGCAGCTCCAAAACGAGCTCACCGGCATCCTCGGCATCACCGGTCTTGCGAGCCTCCGCCTTCTCAACCGCTACGACGTCGAGGGCGCCGACCAGGAGCTGTTCGACCGTTGCCGCCCGGTGGTGTTCTCCGAGCCGCAGGTCGACCTCACCTACGATGAACTTCCCGACGTGCCCGGCGCGACCGTCTTCGCCGTGGAGTTCCTGCCCGGCCAGTTCGACCAGCGCGCCGACTCGGCAAGCGAGTGCATCCAGCTCATCAGCCAGGGCGAGCGCCCCGCCGTGCGCTCGGCCAAGGTCTACATCCTCGAGGGCGACCTGTCCGGTGCCGACATCGACGCCATCAAGCACTACGTGGTGAACCCGGTCGAGGCGCGCATCGCCACCCTCGACAAGCCCGAGACGCTCGCGACCCAGATCCCCGACCCCGAGCCGGTCGAGGTCCTCACCGGCTTCCGCGAGCTCGATAAGGCGGGTCTTGCCGCCTTCATCGCCGAGCGCGGTCTTGCCATGGACGAGGCGGACATCGCGTTTTGCCAGGAGTACTTCCGCGGCGAGGAGCGCGATCCGACCATCACCGAGATCCGCGTGATCGACACCTACTGGTCCGACCACTGCCGCCACACCACCTTCGGCACGGTCCTCACCGACGTCGCGATCGACGACGACGTGGTCCAGGCGGCCTTCGACCGCTATATGGAGATCCGCCACGAACTCGGCCGCGACGAGAAGCCCGTCTGCCTCATGGACATGGGCACGATCGGCGCCAAGTACCTCAAGAAGACCGGCCAGCTCAAGAACCTCGACGAGTCCGAGGAGATCAACGCCTGCACCGTGCGCGTGACCGTCGACGTGGACGGCGAGGACCAGGAGTGGCTGTTCCTCTTCAAGAACGAGACCCACAACCACCCGACCGAGATCGAGCCCTTCGGCGGCGCGGCGACCTGCATCGGCGGCGCGATCCGCGACCCGCTCTCCGGCCGTAGCTACGTCTATCAGGCCATGCGCGTGACGGGTGCCGCCGACCCGACCGTGCCCGTCTCCCAGACCATGGCCGGCAAGCTGCCCCAGCGCAAGCTCGTGACCACCGCCGCGGCGGGCTACTCCAGCTACGGCAACCAGATCGGCCTGGCAACCGGCCAGGTCTCCGAGCTCTACCACCCCGGCTACGTGGCCAAGCGCATGGAGATCGGCGCGGTCGTGGGCGCCACGCCCGCCGACCACGTGCGTCGCGAGTGCCCCGCCCCCGGCGACAAGATCATCCTGCTCGGCGGCCGCACCGGCCGTGACGGCATCGGCGGCGCCACCGGTTCGTCCAAGGCGCACAACGTCGAGTCCATCGAGAAGGACGGCGCCGAGGTCCAGAAGGGCAACGCCCCCATGGAGCGCAAGCTGCAGCGCCTGTTCCGCCGCGGCGACGCATGCCGCCTCATCAAGCGCTGCAACGACTTCGGCGCCGGCGGCGTATCCGTCGCCGTGGGCGAGCTGGCCGACGGCCTGTACATCGACCTCGACCAGGTGACCAAGAAGTACGAGGGCCTGGACGGCACCGAGCTCGCCATCTCCGAATCCCAGGAGCGCATGGCCGTGGCCGTGGCCGAGGACGACGTCGACGAGTTCATGGGTTATGCCGCCGAGGAGAACCTCGAGGCCACCGTCATCGCCGAGGTCACCCACGAGCCGCGTGTCCGCATGGCGTGGCAGGGCACCGCGATCGTGGACCTGTCCCGTGAGTTTTTGGCCAGCAACGGCGCGCCCAAGCACCAGGCGGCGCACGTCGAGGCGCGTTCCGTATGGCAGCCCGCCTGGGCGGGTACCACGCTCACCGAGCGCATGACGAGCCTCGTCACCGACCTCAACGTGTGCTCCAACAAGGGCCTGGCCGAGCGCTTCGACTCCACCATCGGCGCCGCGACCGTGCTCATGCCCTTCGGCGGCGCCACGCAGCTCACGCCCGCCGAGGCCATGGTCGCCAAGTTCCCCGTCGACGGCGAGACCACCACGGCCTCCGCGATGGCCTGGGGCTTCAACCCGTTCCTGATGGAGGCCGACCAGTTCGCCGGCGCCTACCTGTCCGTCGTCGAATCCGTCGCCAAGCTCGTGGCGGCCGGCTTCGATCACGAGAGCGCCTACCTCACCTTCCAGGAGTACTTCGAGCGCCTGCGCACCGAGCCCGAGCGCTGGGGCAAGCCCGTCGCCGCCGTGCTGGGCGCCCTCATGGCCCAGGTCGACCTGGGCATCGGCGCCATCGGCGGCAAGGACTCCATGTCCGGCTCGTTCGAGGATCTGGACGTGCCGCCCACGCTCGTCTCCTTCGCCGTCGCCGTGGGTCGCGCCGACGGCGCCGTGTCACCCGAGTTCAAGGGCGTCACGCACCGCGTCGTGCGCATCGCACCGGCCGAGTACGGCGAGGACTGGCGTCCCGACGTGGCCCAGCTGCTCGACGCCTTCGCACTCGTCGAGAAGCTCGCCGACTCCGGCGCGGCGCTCGCCATCTCCACGCCCGGCTACGGCGGCACCGCCGAGGCCCTGTTCAAGATGTGCCTCGGCAACCGGATCGGCCTGGAGCTCGCCGAGGACGTCGATATCGACAGCCTCTTCGAGCCGATGTACGGCAGCTTCGTGGTCGAGCTCTCCGACGACGCCGACGCCCTGCTCGAGGGCGCGCCCGAGGGGCTCGTCATCGAGCCGCTCGGCACCACCGTCGAGGCCTATGTGCTCGATACCGCCGACGAGTCGATCGACCTCGCCGAGCTGCAGGAGGCCTGGGAGCGTGCGATCGAGGGCGTGTTCCCCTACCGAACGCCCGCCGATGAGGCGGCGAAGCTGCCCGCCGTGGAGCCCATCACCTTTACCGCCGAGGCCCCGCACGTGTATACCGGCGAGAAGTTCGCGCGTCCGCGCGTGATCATCCCCGTGTTCCCGGGCAACAACTGCGAGTACGACACGGCGCGCGCCTTCCGCACCGCGGGTGCTGTGGCCGACACCTTCGTGATCAACAACCTCACGCCCGAGGCGGTCGCCGAGAGCACGCGTGAGCTGGCGCGTCGCATCCGCGAGAGCCAGGTCGTCATGATCCCCGGCGGCTTTTCCGGCGGCGACGAGCCCGACGGCTCCGCCAAGTTCATCACGGCGTTCTTCCGTGCCCCCGAGGTCACCGAGGCCGTGCGCGAGCTGCTGCAGAAGCGCGATGGCCTCATGCTCGGCATCTGCAACGGCTTCCAGGCGCTCGTGAAGCTCGGTCTGGTGCCCTACGGCGATATCGTCGACGCCACCGCCGACGCGCCCACGTTGACGTTCAACACCATCGGTCGCCACCAGAGCCGCCTGGTGCGCACCCGCGTGGCGTCCAACCTGTCGCCGTGGCTCGCCTCCTGCACACCCGGCGATACCTACACCGTGGCCATCTCCCACGGCGAAGGCCGCTTCGTGGCCAACGACGACGTGCTCGCCAAGCTCGTGGCCGGCGGGCAGATCGCCACGCAGTACGTGGATGCGGCCGGCGTGCCGTCCATGGACCTCGACGTGAACCCCAACGGCTCGGTCGCCTGCATCGAGGGCATCACCTCCCCCGACGGCCGCGTCTTCGGCAAGATGGGCCACGTGGAGCGCCGCGGCGAGGGCCTGTACGCCAACGTCCCGGGCGACAAGTTCATGCCGATCTTCGAGAACGGCGTCGCCTACTTCGCGTAGACACACGCGAGCGAACCGCAAGCAAAGGGCCTCCCGCGGGAGGCCCTTTTCGTGTGATACAGCGACAAGATGGTGCCGGGTTCAATCTTGTCGGCCGGACAGCCCGTCGGCTCTGCCCCGGCGACAAGTTTGTACCTGGCACCATCTTGTCGCCCTACGGTGCCGCACGGAACGGAACGAGACCGTACACGATGACGGTATCGGCATCGGGGTCGTATTCGTAGATGAGATCGAACGGCTCGACGACGGCCTTTCGAACGCGAGTCCCATATGCCGCCCCAATCGACGCAGGAATAACCGACGAGCCGATCTCCGGAAACGCCTCTATGGCGCGCAGCATGCGCTCCAAGCGACCCCGGACGCGGTCCGACCATACCGCGGCGGCATCGTCCAGAAAGCCATCCGTGTAGACCATCCTAGGCACGGTGAGCCGCCCTTCGCGCGATCTCGGCGAGCGCGGCGTCGGTCCCCTCGACGGTGTTGCCGTCCACGACGTCCGCGCGCCCGCGCTCCAGCACCGCGCGCATGCGCTCCTCATAGGCTGCCGCTTCGCGGGCACGGCGCAACTCGCTCTCGAAAACCTCCTCCGAGCAAAAGACGAAGGCGGCGTTTCCGTTCTCGGTGATATGGACGACCCGCTTCATCGCCTCGTCCTTGATCTCGCGCTGGCGGGTCTTGAGCGCCGCAGAGGAGTAAATGGCTGTCATGGTATCCTCCAAAAGCAGAATCATGTATCTGATTAGGTACTATATCAGATACTCGAGCGTGAAATCAGGTCAAAAAAGGGCCCCATCCATGCGACGGGGCCCTTCGGGGTGGAATCGGATGAGCGCGAGGCGATTACTTGGCCAGACCGGTTTCCTCTGCCGGAAGCGGCTTCTTGAGGAACGACAGGATCAGGCAAGCCACCACGGCGCCGATCACGAGCGCCACAAGGTACATGAGCGGGTTGCCGATAACCGGCGTCACCCAGGCACCGCCGTGGGGCGCGGGGCTCGTGCAGCCGAAGCCCGCGGAGAGCGCGCCGGCGATCGCCGAACCGATGATGCAGGAGGGCAGCACGCGACCGGGATCGGCAGCGGCATAGGGAATCGCGCCCTCGGTGATGAACGACAGGCCCATGATGTAGTTCACGATGCCGGCCTTGCGGTCGGCCGCGGACCAACGATTCTTGAAGAACGTGGTGGACAGGGCGATGGCGATGGGCGGAACCATGCCACCGACCATGACGGAGGCCATGACGATCTGCGCGGAGGTGGTGCCGGCGGACAGCATGCCGGTACCGAAGACGTACGCCGCCTTGTTGAACGGGCCGCCCATATCGACGGACATCATACCGCCGACCACTGCGCCGAGCAGCACGAGATTGCCGGTGCCGAGGCTGTTCAAGGCGCCCGTCAGCCACGAGTTGATGGCAGCGAAGATCGGGTTCAACGCGAGCATCACGAAACCGATCAGGAAGATGCAGACGAGCGGGTACAGCAGCACGGGTTTGATGCCCTCAAGCGATTCGGGCAGATGATCGCACAGCCTCTCGAACCCGAGGGTCAGATAGCCGGCTGCAAAGCCCGCGAACAGCGCCGCGATGAAACCGCCCGAGATGAGCGCACCCTGCGCTTCGGCATCCATGGCCGTTGCAAGATATCCGAGCGTGAAACCCTGTTTGGCGAGCCAGCCTCCCACGAAGCCGGGAGCGAGACCGGGGCGATCGGCGATGGACATGGCGATGTAGGCCGCAAGGATGGGCAGCATGAAGTCGAACGCCGTGCCGCCGACCAGGTTGAAAAACGCCGCCAACGGCGTGGAGCTGCCGTACGCCGCAGTTCCCATGCCCTGCGTGTCGAGCAGGAAGGCGATGGCCTTGAGGATGCCGCCGCCCACGACGAACGGCAGCATGTGCGACACGCCGTTCATCAGGTGCTTGTAGATGGTCGAGCCCATGCCCTCGGTCGCACCGGACGCCGCCGATGCGGACACTCCGCCCTCGGCATGACAGATGGGCGCCTCGCCATTCATGATGATGTTGATAAGGCGCTCGGCATCGTTGATACCGGCGGAAACGTTGGTGGAGTACAGCGGCTTGCCGTTGAAGCGACCGAGCTCGATGCCCTTGTCGGCAGCGATGATGATACCGCGGCAGGCGGCGATCTCCTCGGCGGTGAGGGCGTTCTTGGTGCCTACGGAGCCCTGGGTCTCGACCTTGATGGTCACACCCATCTGCTCGGCGACCTTCTCGAGGTTCTCGGCTGCCATGTAGGTGTGTGCGATGCCCGTGGGACACGCGGTGATGGCGAGCACCTGCGGCAGGGCCGAATCGGCGGCAGACGCGGCGGCAGCGGCCTCGCGAGCGGCCTTGGCCTCGGCGGCCTTCTTCTCCTTCTCCGCCTGCTCGGCATCGTGGGCCGCTTCGGCGTCGTCGATCACCTTGAGGAATTCGTCGACCGTCTTGGCACCACGAAGGGCGGCCCCGAAATCCTCATGCATGAGCAGCATCGAGAGCTTGGCGAGCACCTCGAGGTGCACGTTGGCCTGGCCCTCGGGCGCGGCGATCATGAAGATCAGATCGGACGGCTTACCGTCGGGCGCATTCCAGTCCACGCCCGCGGGCACGGTGATCGCTGCGAGACCCGGGCGCACGACGGCGTCGGTCTTCGCGTGCGGGATGGCCACGCCGTCGCCTACCGCGGTGCTGAACTGCGCCTCGCGGTCGAGCACCGCCTGACGGTACTTGTCGCGGTCATTGATGTTGCCGCTCGCGTCATGCAGATCGACCAGCACGTCGATGGCCTCGGCTTGCGTTGCCGCCTCGACCCCCAGTTTCACCCCGCTTTTACTGAACAACTCGGTGATTTTCATGGTGGTAACCCCCTTCCCCGGCATAAGCCGGTCCAACCGCCGAGATTCGACGGATTGACAACATATGGATTGAAACGAGCGCGACACCTCGCGCGAACGGATGGTGCGCTACTTGTCGATGGTGGCCAGCAGCTCCTCGACCTGGTCGCGCTCGGCCAAGCCCAGCGAGAACGCGCTAGCGGACCCTGTACACACGCCCATACGGAACGCCTGCTCGTAGCTGCCATCGCTTTCCAGATAGCCGGCGATGAAGCCCGCGACCATCGAATCGCCCGCACCGACCGAGTTCACCACGGTGCCCTTAGGCGAGGGGCTCTCGATCACGTCGCCGTTCTCGGCGACGAGCACCGCGCCCTCCCCCGCCATGGAGACGAGCACGTTGCGCGCGCCGAGCTCCTGCAGCTTATTAGCGTACGGGACCACGTCCTCCCGTGTCTTCAGCTCGACGCCGAAGATCTCACCCAGCTCATGGTTGTTGGGTTTGATGAGAAACGGGTGGAACGGCAGCACGTTCATCAGCAGATCGCGTGTGGCATCGACGACGATGCGGATATCGCGGCCCTCGAGACGTTCCATGATGCGCTCATAGATGTCGCCGGGCAGAGCTGCCGGCACGCTGCCGGAAATGACCAGGATGTCATCGGAGGTCAGGGCGTCGAGCTTCGCGTAGAGCGCCTCGATATCGGACGGGGCGATATCGGGTCCGATGCCGTTGATCTCGGTCTCCTCGTTCGATTTGACCTTGACGTTGATGCGGCTCATGCCATGGCTGACCTCGATGAAGTCGGTGTCGACCCCTTGCAGCTGCAGACGTCGCGCGATCTCGTCGCCGGTGAATCCGGCAAGAAAGCCGAGCGCGCAGCTCGGGTGTCCCAGGTTCTTCAGGACGATGGACACGTTGATGCCCTTGCCGCCCGCCATGACGGCCTCGGTCGACACGCGGTTGACCGCGCCAAGCGTCAGGTTGTCGACGCCCACGACGTAGTCGAGGCAGGGATTGAACGTCACGGTGTGGATCATGGGGCAGCTCCTTTGCATGGGACGGATTCCGCTGGCAGATTACTCGGTGGTAGGCGCCACGATGATGTTCGCGTAATCCTCGAGGCCGGACGGCAGCGTATCGGTCACGACCGTCGCGTCGTCGAAATCGGCGAACGTGACCGGCGAGACCATGGAGAACTTGCTGGAATCGCACAGCACGTACGGGCGAAGCGTCTGAACGAGAGCGGTCGACTTGACGAGCGCCTCCCCCGTCTCGGGCGTGGTAAAGCCCTCGTCGGGCGTCGCGCCGTTGGCGCCGAAGAACCCGACGGTAAAGTGGTAGCGCCGCAGGGTCTCCACCGTCTGCTCGCCCACCAGCGCCTCGGTGACGGGCTTGAGCTCGCCTGCGGGTACGAGCACCCGACAACCTTTGGACAGCAGGGCGTGGGCAACCGAGATGGAGTTGGTGAAGTAGGTGGCGCGCGGCTCGGTGATGAAGTCGACGAGACGCTCGGTCGTGGAGCCGGCATCGATGTAGACGAAGTCGTCCGGCCCGATGAGCGTGGCGGCAAAACGGGCGATGGCCGTCTTCTCCTCCAGATGAACGCTGTACTTCTCGTAGACGGTCTGATCGGCGGAAACGACCGTGCGGTTGACCGCCGTAGCGCCTCCGTGAACCTTCACGATGCGACCCAGCTGCGCCAGGCGCGTCAGGTCACGGCGAATGGTGGACTCAGAGGCGTCCAGCAGCTGCATGAGCTCGGTTGCGGTAATCGATCCGTGCTCGTTGACCAGGGAAACGATCTTCTCAAGACGGTCTTCTGCAAGCATCTGCGCTCCTCTCGTCGTATCCTTTGGACGGAATCTGTCAAAACCATCCAAAACCATTCTAATTCCTTCACAACGAGAGGATAGCACCAGAATCGGTCACATTCATTCATTATCGTTCACCATGGGTAAATGGTCGATATGCACCGGTGAACGGTATTGCCCGTTTCTGACCGTTTACGGCGTGAAGTGAGGTCTGACGTTTTTCACAGGGCGATAAGATTGAACCCGGCTCCATCTTGTCACGAAAGAAGGTCGACCGGAGGTGAAAGTACGTCTGGCCCCATGTCACGTCATGACGTAATTTCGCGTCAGCGGGTACCATCTTCGGTAAGTTCGAACGCCGACACGAAGGAGTGGATGCACCATGAGCCTGTGGCCCGATCTTGCCAAGTTGAAGAGCTGTCAGTGGGTGGAGCTCTCCCATCCGCTGACCGACGACAGCCCGTACTGGGCAGGCATCCCGGAAGGCTCGGTCGAACTTTGCCGCACGGTGTTCGACTACGACGAGGAGATGCTGTCCTGCCGCATCCACACCTACAAGTTCCCGGGACAGTTCGGCACGCATGTCGACTTCCCGAGCCATTTCACGCCCGGTGCGGTGGGTTCGGAGGCATACGGTGCCGCCGACATGGCCATGCCGTTCGTCGTGATCGACCTCACGCCCAAGATCGCCGCGCAGGGCCCCGACGTGGCGATCTCGGTCGAGGACATCGAGGAGTGGGAGGCCGAGCATGGACGCATCCCCGAGGGCGCGTTCGTGGCGCTGCGCACGGACTGGTATCTGCGCTGGCCGGACAACGATGCGCTCAACAACTTCGACGACGAGGGCGGCGAGCATTGCCCCGGTTGGTCGATGGAAGCGCTGCAGTTCCTCTACAACGAACGCGGTATCGCCATGAACGGTCACGAGACGTTCGACACCGACGCGTCCTATCTGGCCGTCGAGGCCGATGACCTTGCCTGCGAGCGCTGGGTACTCGACCACGGCCACCTGCAGGTGGAGGTCATGGCGAATCTCGATAAGGTACCCGAGACGGGGGCCATCGTGTTCGTGAGCTGGCCGAGGATCGAAGGCGCCACAGGCCTTCCCGCCCGCGTCATCGCCGTGTTCGAGCAATAAAACCGACGACCGTACATAAAGCACCCCAGGGGCTTCACCCCGGCGTAAGAAAACCCCTGGAGTGTTTTGAACTGCGTGAGACGGGAGGCTTTCTTATGTAGAAAAACCCCTGGGGTATTTTTACATCTGTAAGAAAACCCCTGGGGTATTTTTACATCCTGTTGCGCTATCCTTGTGACTCGTTGCAGATATTCGAGAGATGGGAGGCGGGGCATGGCGCGACCGGGCACCAAGACGGCGGCGTTTCGCGCGGCGCTCCCCCTTTCCGTCCCCATCATGGCCGGCTTCGTGTTCCTCGGCATCACCTGCGGCGTGTACGCAAGCTCGCTCGGCCTGCCCTGGTGGATGCCGACGCTCATGTCCATCGCCATCTTCGGAGGTTCGGCCGAGTTCATCGTGGCCTCGATGCTACCCGGCGCATTCGATCCGCTCACCACGTTCGCCGTGGTCCTCGTCGTGCAGGCGCGTCATCTGTTCTACGGTCTGTCTATGCTGGAGCCCTTCAAGGGCATGGGTCGCAAGAAGCCCTATCTCATCTACGCGATGTGCGACGAGTCGTTTTCCATCAACTACTCCGCGCGCGTGCCCGAAGGCGTCGATCGCGGCTGGTTCATGACGTTCGTCAGCCTGCTGAACCAATCCCTCTGGGTCGTCGGATGCACGCTCGGCGGCATCTTCGGCGCCATGATCCCCCTGACAGTCCAGGGCATCTCGTTTGCCATGACCGCCCTGTTCGTGGTTATCTTCCTCGATCAATGGCTGTCCGAGCCGTGTCATGCGAGCTCGATCACGGGGCTTATCGCAACGGCCGCCGCCCTGCTCGTATTCGGCACGGACAACTTTTTGATTCCGGCGATGATCGCCATCCTGATCGTCGTCACGGCGCCGCGCGCCAAGCTGGAGCCGATATACAGCACACGCGACGATGCGGAAGGACGGTGAGCGCCCATGACGATCCTGCAGCAGGTGATAACCGTGCTCGTCGCGGGTGCGGCGACGGTCCTGACGCGCGCCCTGCCGTTCGTCGCGTTCCGCAACGGCGCCCCGCGCTATGTGCGCTATCTGGGCCGCGTGCTACCGGGAGCGGTATTCGGCCTGCTCGTGGTGTACTGCCTGAAAGACGTCGACGTCTTCGCAGGCTCCCATGGCGTACCCGAGGCGCTCGGCATCCTTGTCACCGGCGGTGTGTACGTGTGGCGGCGCGACATGCTCTGGGCGATCCTCGCCGGCACGCTGTCGTACATGGCCCTCGTCAACCTCGTCTTCGTGTGACATCGACGTGAACGATCGCCTGACGTCTTTCACGTGGCGAGAAGGGCGCGAGCGAAGTCGACGCAGTCGGCGACGACCTTGTAGTGGGCGACGCCGAAGATCGGCGCGTCGGGATCCTCGTTGACGGCGATGATGGTCTGAGCACCGCCGATACCCGCCAGATGCTGTATGGCACCGGATACGCCGAGGCTCAGCAGCACCCGCGGCGCCACCGACGCGCCGGTTTGCCCCACCTGATGCGGATACTCGAGCCAGCCCGCCTCGACGAGCGGACGGGTGCACCCGAGCTCAGCACCCAGCTTGGCCGCAAGCTCCCGCATGAGCGGCACCTGCTTTTTGTCCCCGATACCGCGGCCGATGACCACAAGGCACGCCGCATCGGCGATCGTCGCCGCGGCTCCCGCCGGCTCGACGGCGAGCACACGCACCCGCGGCACGATGCCCGCATCGAGCGCGACATCGGTCACGGTCCCTGCGCGCGTCGGATCGCCCGCGGGAGCGGCGAACACACCCGGTCGAACGGATGCCATCTGGGGACGATGGTCGGGACACACGATCGTCGCCATGAGGTTGCCGCCGAACGCCGGACGCGTCTGCTGCAGCAGCCCCGTCGCGGAATCGAGCTCCAGCACCGTGCAATCGGCGGTGAGGCCCGTCTGCAACCGCACCGCGACCGCAGGCGCCAGCTCGCGCCCGAACGCCGTCGCTCCGTACAGGATCACCTCCGGCCGACGGTCACGCGCCATCCCGCAGATCCAGCGCGCGTACACCTCGGTGTCAAGCCGTTCCAGCCGCGCGTCGCGGCAGCGGATGACCTCGTCGGCGCCGCAGGCGATCAGGCGCTCGGCGTTATCCGAACCAGCCGTGCCCGCGCCCTCGCCCAGCACGGCGACGACATGACAGCCCCGGACATCGGCGAGCTCGCGGGCCCGACCGACCAGCTCGCAGGCGACCGGCAGCACGCAGCCGTCGGCTGTGACCTGCGCGAACACCCAGATGTCATGGAACGTCGAGACGTCGACGCCGCCCGAACCGCCATCCTTGTTGATGGAGATCGCATCGAACGGGCAGGCATCCACGCACGACCCGCAGAACACGCACGCATCGGTCGCCTGCGCGAACTTGCGCGGCCCTTCCCACACAAGCTCGATCCCCGCGTTCGCGCACGCGCGCACGCACCGGCCGCACCCGATGCAGGCCTCGCGATCGACCGTCAATCCGCTCATCGGACAGCCTCCTCGATCAGGGCGGCGACGCGTGCCGCCTGCTCGTCCATGGTCCCCTCGATCACCTGCGCACTCGCGGCGCGCTCGGGCACGAACGACCGCACGACCTGCGTCGGCGATCCGGCAAGGCCGATGCGCGAGGGATCGGTGGCGACCTCGGCGGCCGAACATGTCTCGCAGGTCGCCCGCTCGGCGGAAAACACCCCCGCGATGCTCGGCATCCGCAGCTGCGCCACATCCTTGGACACCGTGAGCACCGCCGGCAGGTCGGTCTCGATAAGCTCGGTCCCCTCATCGGTCGCATGCCAAGCCGCGACGGACGCGTCGTCGATGCGAACCAGGGACCGCACGTCGGTGATGCAGGAGGCCTCCAGGGAACCCGCAAGCTCGGGCCCGATCTGAGCCGTGTCCCCATCGACCGCCATCTTGCCGCACAGCACCAGATCGACCGTGCCGAGCTCGCGCAGCCCGCAGGCGAGCGCGTACGTGGTGGCGAGCGTATCGGCACCTGCGAAGGCCCGATCGGTCAGCAACAGCGCGCGGTCCGCACCGCGCGCGATGCAATCGCGCAAAAGCTCCTGCGTGGCGGGAATGCCCATGGACAGCACGATCACCGTCGTCGGGAAGCCTGCAACCGTCCGCTCGTCCTTGATCTGGAGGGCGATCTCGAGCGCCGTCGCGTCGAACGGGTTCACGACCGAGGCGCGCCCGTCGCGCACGATCGTATTGGTCTTCGGGTCCATCTTGACCTCCGTCGTGGAGGGGACCGCCTTCACGCACACCACGATGTTCACGCCCGATCACCTTCCTTCGCGAGCCGCACGTCGAACAGATTGCCCTGTCCGAGCTGGCAGTACGGGTCGAGTTGCCGCTTGAGCGCCGCCATCTCGCGGATGTGCGCCTCGCCGTACATGGTCGTCAGGAAATCGCGTTTGAGCTTGCCGACGCCGTGCTCCGCCGAGACGGCGCCACCCATGCGCACGACCTCGACGGCCCACCGTGCGAACAGGCGCTTGCCGGCCGCATACTCCTCCATCGAGCGGGGCAGGACGTTCACGTGCAGATGGTTATCGCCGATATGGCCCCACGCGGCCGACTGGAGCCCCGCCTCGGCGAGGGTCGTGCGGTAGAGGTCCATCACGTCGAGCAGGCGGTCGTCGGGCACCGACATGTCGCTGCCGAGCTTGGTGATCGCCGGATCGGTGCGCCGTCGCTCGTCGATGAGCATGTTGACGCTCTCCGGCACGGCATGGCGGAAAAAGCGCAGCGTCTCACGGTCGGCATCGGTTCTCGCCACCCATGTGTCGTCGAGACTCCCACCATGCGCGACGAGCAGCTCGCCCAGATGCGCGAGGTCGGCGAGTGCATGATCGCGACAATCGCAGGCGAGCTCCACGTAGACGCTGCACGACCATGCGTCGTCAAGCATCGGCAGCGTCGAGAAGGCCGTGCCGGCCGTGCGCTGATGGCGCAGGATATCGAGGGCGCCCGCGTCGAAATACTCGATCGCGACGACGTCGGCGATGCCCGCGCGGATGGCGACGGTCGCCGCACAGGCGTCGGTCTCGGTGCTGAAAAAGCAGCTCACGCCCCACGTGACGGCAGGCACCTCCGATAGCGTGAGCTCGAGCTCAGAGATGACGCCGAGCGTGCCGTCCGAACCGATGAACAGGTCGATGGCATCCATGTCGTCGTCGATGAAGTAGCCCGAGGCGTTCTTGGCATGCGGTATATAGTAGGTGGGAAGCGCAAGGTCGTACGTGCGCCCGGATTCCGTCGTGAGCCGCAGACGCCTCCCCTGCGCCCGAACCTCGCCGCGGCGAAGGGAGACCGTATCGCCGTCGGCGAGCACCACGCGCAGGCCGCGGACGTGGGCACGCATGGGACCGTAGCGGAAACTCCGCGCTCCCGATGCGTTGCACGCCGCCATGCCGCCCAGACAGGCAGAGGTCTCCGTCGGGTCGGTCGGGAAAAACCGCTCGGGACCCGCGTACATGCGCTCGAGGGCCGCATGGTCCTCTGGCGCCCACCCCTGGGAGGGCAGCGTCTTGTTTTTCAGGTGGCGGCGGAGCTCGGACAGGACCACACCCGGCTGGACGCGCAGGCAATACGTCCCGTCATCGTCGATGCGCAAGCCGAGATAACGGTTCATGCGGGAGAGGTTCATGACGTGACCGCCCGCGGGCACCGCACCGGCGGCAAGGCCGGTCCGCGCGCCCTGGACCGTCACCGCGGCGGGCGCATCGCCGCCGACGGCGCGCAGGTGCCGGAGCACCGCGACGATCTCGCCCTCGTCGCGCGGGAAGGATATGGAATCCGCCGTGCCCGAACTGCGCGATTCGTCGCGCAGATACGATTGCAGCTCGCGGTCCATGGGAATGATGTCGACCATGGGCGACCTCTCTTTAGCAAAATAAAGCGCTTTTCCAACCAACTATAGCGAACGACGTGGTCGCGCGCGGTGCTATCCGCGATTGTGACAAGCTCATGAACGGACACGTTTGCGATCTTCGGCGTTTTTCCGTGTGATGTGCGCCCTTCTACCTGCGGTTGTCGGGGATCTGTAGGACCGCGCATGGAATCTGGAAAGAATCGACCGCTAGCATGGCCGCACGGCGGCGTTCCCGTCCGATACGACCCGACCGGTGCCGTACGCACTGAGACGGACGAGAGTGACGCAGATTCCGAACCCATCCGAGGAGGAACCGATGGCCCTGTATCTTCCACTCCTGCATCTTGCGCTTGAGATCGTCGACGACCCGTGCAGCGCTCCCGTCGAGCGCGACGCGTTTCCCGATATCGAGGTGATCCCCATCACCTGCGCGCAGATCGGCGACCCGAACGCCATGGACTCCCTGATGGACGGACTGCTGCGAGGGCGCGCCGCCGAACATGCGCGAGCGCACGCGGAACGCGCGGGACGACGGATGGGGCGTGAGACGCGGGGCGCGGATGAGGTCACCCTTGTGGCACGGCGCTCCCCGGCAGGCAGCAAGGTGGCATGAAGACAGACAACACGCAGAGGGCGGCGCTCGACTGCCGATCGACGACTTCGAGGACGCCGTCCAAGCCGAAACGGCACGGGAGCGGGCTGCAGCCTGATCGTCACGCGGAACCTGCGCGGCTACGCCACCTCCCCGATACCGGCAATCGACCCGGCGAGCTATATTGCACAGCACGGCAGTGACGGCGGGGGCGACGTGACGTCACACGGCCGATAGGTCCGGGCGGAACGCATCGCGCCGCGGATTTTGCTACGATGCCAGCGGCGGGACGATCGCGCGGACGGCTGGAGCCCGGCGATACGCCTCGGAGCACAGCGAAGGGAAGCGTATGGTCATCGGGCTGGGCACGCTCATCAACGTCATCTGCATCGTAGCCGGGGGCATCGTCGGCCTGCTCGGCGGGCGGTTCCTTATCCCCCGCATGCAGGAGACGATCATGAAGGCCACAGGCCTGTGCGTGCTGTTCGTCGGCCTCGGCGGCACGCTGGAGCGCATGCTCGCCATCAAGGGCGACCATCTTGCGAGCGGCGGGACCGCCATGATGATCGTCTCGTTCGCGCTCGGATCGGCGATCGGCGAGGCGATCGATCTGGATAACCGCTTTGTCCAGCTGGGTGAATGGCTCAAGCGTGCCACCGGCAACGCGAACGATTCGCGCTTCGTCAACGGGTTCGCGTCCACGTCGCTCACCGTGAGCATCGGCGCGATGGCGATCGTCGGCTCGATCCAGGACGGCATCTTGGGCGACTGGTCGACGCTCGCCCTGAAAGGCGCGCTCGACGCCGTGATCGTCTGCGTGATGAGCGCCTCGCTCGGCCGCGGCTGCATCTTCTCGGCCCTACCCGTCGCAGTGATCCAAGGGTGCATCACCCTGCTCGCCCTGCCGCTGCGCCCGCTCATGACCGACGCGGCGCTGGCGAATCTCGCGCTCGTGGGATCGATGCTCATCTTCTGCGTCGGCGTGAACCTGATCTGGGAGAAGACCTTCAAGCCCGCGAACATGCTGCCCGCGGTGGTCATCGCCGTGGCCTGGGCGCTCGTGATGTAGAAGGCGCGCGGCGGCCAGGCCGGGCGAGCGGTGCCGGGCGATCAGATGGCGTCGTAGGGCAGGCGGTGGCGGCGCGGATAGTAGAGGACCAGCACGGCGATGCCGAGCGGAAAGACCACGATGAACAGCGGCATCAGCACGAGCCGGGCGACGTAGAAGCGGAAGCGTCGGAACCCGAAGCGCGGACGCGTCTCGAACGTCATGTGCACGAAACCCGACCCCGGCGTGCGGCCGTCGCGCAGCCATGGGATGATGCCCTCGACGACAAGGTAGGATACGCCGAACAGCGCGCAGGGCACCGCCAGCGACAGGCTCGCCACGGGTTCGGACCACGACGAGATGAAGATCGCGGCCGCCGTCATGATGGCCGTCGCGGCGACGATCAGGACCAGGTCGAGGAACAGCGCGACGAAACGGCGCACCAAGCCCGGCCGGTCGGTGACCTCGTCATCATCGGCCTCGGGGTCGACGGGCAGTACGAAGGCGATGAGCGCGGCGGCTCCCCATCCGATGACGGCGCCGCCGGTGTTCCACATGAGGTCGTTGACGTCGAAGGTGCGGTATGCGTACGGATACAGCCCGAAGATGCCCGTGAGCTGCGTGGTCTCGATGGCAAGCGACGCGAGGAACCCGACGATCACGGACGCGAGGAGGCCGCGGCGGAAGATGCGCTGGCAGAAAAAGCCGAGCGGCATGAAGAACACCACGTTGGCGAGAATCTGGAACAGCGCCGCGGCGCCGCCGTAGCGCACGTCGTTGATGAAGCGCAGAGGGTTGAGCTGGGGCGCGATGCCGTAGGTGATACCGGGACCCGACGTGCCGCTCGGCAGCGGATAGAGCGTGAAGCACGCGAGCGATAGCAGGTACAGCACGGCGAGGTACACGCCGACCGCCGACCAGGCGCGCAGACGGCCGTCGCGGTGGTAGAGATATGCCAGGATCGGCAGGGTGAGCACAAGCGAGGCGATCGGCCACAGACCGATCGCCAACGCGAACTCATCGGTGAAATTGAGTAGGAACCTCATCGACGCGCTTAGACCAGCTTGCCGTTGCAGTGGTCGATCATATGCTGGATCATCTGGGCGACCCAGCCGGTGAAGTCGCGGCGGCGCGGCTGGAGCTCGCCGTCGACGAGCTCCTCGAAACTCACCTTGGCCTTGGCGAAACGCGTGACCTTGAAGTCCTCGTCGTGGGACAGGCAGCGCTCGACCGCCTTGTAGGCGCCGAGACCCAGCAGCAGCTTGGGGTTGTACATGACGTGCGCGACGCCCTCGTCGTCCACATAGGCGACGACGGCCTTGGCGATGCCGATCTGGTTGGCGGCCAGGCACGCGGCGTCCTCGGTCGCGGCCATGGTATCGAGCAGGTCCTGCGCGATGGCGGCGTCGTCGGCGGTCGCCTTCTCGCACGGCTGTGAGAGCACGGCGTCGTCGTTGATGAGTTCCTTGATCATCGGGGTCATCCCTTCGTTCGGTATCCGGTCGGGCGCGCGGGCGCGCCACACGATAGTAGCGTAACGGGACGCGGCGCGGGCCACATGCACGGGATATGTACATCACGGTACAGCGCGCCGCGTGATACCGTAGATGGGGTCGCAAACGCTCTCGAAAGGATGTGCGGGCATGCTCAACGTCGTGCTGTATCGGCCGGAGATCCCGGCGAATACCGGCAATATCGGGCGAACCTGCGTCGTTGCGGGGGCGCGCCTGCATCTTATCGGGCCGCTCGGATTCTCGCTCGACCATCGGATGCTGCGCCGCGCGGGCCTCGGCTATTGGGAGAACCTCGACGTCACCGTCTACGAGGGGTGGAACGATTTTTTGAAGCGCTGCGGGCTTGCCGAGGACGGACGTGACGAGCGCCTGCACCTGCTCACCAAGAAGGCGCGGCGCACGTATGCCCAAAGCACGTATCGCGATGGCGACTATCTGGTGTTCGGCAGCGAGAGCACCGGCATCCCCGAGGAGCTGCTCGCCTGCGCCCCGACGCGCTGCGAGCGTATCCCGATGCTTGCCGATGACGCGTCGCTGGACAACCGGGACGCTTGGGCGGCGCATGAGCGCTCGCTACACCCCGATGATGGAGACGATGGCACCTCTCCCCTGCTGCGACAGGATATCTGCGGCAACTTCGTCGATCCGGACGACTACCGCATCAGCGCGCTCAACCTCTCGAATGCTGCCGCGATCGTGCTGTACGAGGCATTGCGGCAGACGGGATTTCCCGGAATGACATGAGGCGCCGGACGCGCGGCATCTCATGAGACGAGCGGGGCGCCCGGCTGCACCGGGCGCCCCGCTCGTTTTTAGCGTTTTACATTATCCGTCTACCCGCCGAAACCATTACGGAAGTTTAGGGTTCGGTTTTTGGGCGACCGTCCGAGTAGACCGGATTATCGTACCCTCCCTACCTGCAGGTTTCTTGCTGCAAGATGGCGGTCTACTCGCCAGGGCGCCTCAAAACCGAACCGTAAACGGTGTTTTGGATTTGTGGCGCCCCGAAACCGCCATTCGAGCGGTCCGGACCGACCTACTCCTTGCCGTCCCAGCAGTACGTGCACACCTTGGTGGGATCGATGCCGATCGCCTCGAGCATGCCGGGCAGGGACTGGTAGCCGAGCCTGTCGAAGCCGAGCTGCTCGCAGATGCGGCGCAGCAGGCAGCCGCCGCGCTCGGTCGTGCTGTCGGCGTACTCGTCCAGATGCTTGTCGCCCTCGGGACCCTCAAGTTCGCGCACCACACGACGGGCGATGAGGTCCATGTCGGACTTTCCGCGCGAGAACGACAGGTACTTGCAGCTGAACATGATCGGCGGGCACGCGGAACGCATGTGCACCTCTTTGGCACCCGACTCGTACAGGAAGTTGACCGTCTTGCCGAGCTGTGTGCCGCGCACGATGGAATCGTCGACGAGCAGCAGCTTCTTGCCGTTGATGAGCTCGGGGACGGGGATCTGCTTCATCTCGGCGATGCGGTTGCGGACGCTCTGGTTCGTGGGCATGAAGGAGCGCGACCACGTGGGCGTGTACTTGATGAACGGGCGGGCGAAGGTGGCGCCGCACTCGTTGGCATAGCCGATGGCGTGCGGCATGCCCGAGTCGGGCACGCCCGCGACGTAATCGACGTCGGGCAGTGTGCCGGCAGCAGCCTCGTCGCGCGCCATGATCTGGCCGTTGCGGTAGCGCATGACCTCGACGTTGACGCCCTCGTAGTTGGAGTTGGGATAGCCGTAGTACACCCATAGGAACGCGCAGATCTTCATCTGGTCGCCCGCGGGCGCCACGGTCTCAAAGCCGTCGGCGGTGATGCGCACGATCTCGCCCGAGCCGAGCTCGTAGGCATCCTCGTAGCCGAGCTTGTGGTAGACGAACGACTCGAACGAGATGCAGTAGCCCTCGCCGTTGAGGTCGCGGCCGATCAGCACGGGCAGGCGACCCATGCGATCGCGCGCCGCGAAGATCGTGCCGTCCTCGGTCATGACGAGCAGGGTGAGCGAGCCCTCGACCACGCTCTGGGCGTACATGATGCCCTCGACCAGGTCTTCCTTCTGGTTAATGAGTGCCGCGACGAGCTCGGTGTTGTTCACCGCACCGGAGCTCATGGCCATGAACTGGGCGCCGCCACGCTCGAAATGCTGCTGGATGAGCTCGTCGGCGTTGTTGATGATGCCGACGGTCGTGATGGCGAACACGCCGTGACGCGAGCGGACCAGCAGAGGCTGGGGATCGGTGTCGCTGATGCATCCGATGCCGCTCGTACCGTGGAAGCGCGCGAGATCCGCGTCGAAGCGCGAACGGAACGGGGTGTTCTCGATGGAGTGGATCTCCTTTTGGAACCCGCCCGTGCCCTCACAGAACACCATGCCGGCGCGACGCGTGCCGAGATGCGAATGATAGTCGACGCCGAAGAACACATCGAGCACGACGTCACGCTTCGACGCCGCGCCAAAGAATCCGCCCATAACCATGCCCTCCTGATTGGTTTTGCGAACCCGCATAGTATAGAATGCCGCAACCGTGCGCGCGGGCAAAATCGCAGATTGCCGAGCTATATGGGAGAATGCACACGATTGCGGCATGGACCGGCGCATCAGGTGCACCGCGCCGACCGTCTTGGCCCCTTTGCGTATACGCCGGATGAGCGACCGGTTGATGCGAACGGGCCGTCGCCGGGGGTTCGGCCTACGCCAGGCACTGGCCGCACGGGGCGTAGCCCATGCGCTCCGCCTCGTCGAGCGACCCGGTGAACTCCTCGCGATTGGACGGCGCGATATCCTCGACACCCGGACAATCCGACTCATAGACCTTGTGCGAGTTGGTGTTGAGCACGTAGGTGTCGACCTCGCTCGAAGCTGCATCGTCGGCAGCCTGCGCATCCTCGTCGGACAGGCGCACCTCACCCGTGGCGTAGTCGATCTCGACCCCGGGCTGCACGTTGGAGCACCACACGGAGAAATCGATGCCGCGGCCGTCGTCCTCAAGCGAGTAGGCTTCGACCTGGACGCCGCGACACACCAGCTCGTCGCCCTCGAACACCGGCGTCGATCGATACAGGACATGGTTGTCGGTGTCGTAGATGTAGTCGGCGACTTCCTCCTCGTAGGGACGCATGACATCGGCGTTCATGTAGCGCGTGCCCGTCACGAGGTTGCGCTCGTTGGCGTTTTCGGCCGAAAGCGCCCAGCCGATCAGGTGGCTGCGGTTGTAGAGCGATTCGCCCTCGACGAAATCGTAGCGGATGGAATGCCAGCCGGTCGGGTGCACCTCGCTGATACTCTCGCGCTCCTCGCCGTAATCGGGGATTGTCTCGGGCCCCAGGCACGCCTGAGCAACACCGCAGCGCCCCAACTCGTCGAGGTCGCTGTACGATTCGTATCCGAGGTTGTCCTCGGCATAGGCGACCTCGTCGTCGGTAAACGACGACTGCTCGACGGTCGGCTCGTCCGAGAGCTCGACATACGAACCGGTATGGGACGCCGGCTGACCGCACGCCGCGAGCAGCAGGGCGAGCAACAGGGATACGAAGGCGGGCAGGAACCGTTTGAGCATATATCCTCCTTGAGGCGAAACGCAACGGCCCCTATTGTTCCACAGGCAGAGCGCGTGGCGATGCGATTCAGCCAACGGTTCGCACGGACTCCAGAGCCCGCAACCGGCGACGAGTCCGGCGCTCGTTGAGGGCGAACTTGTCGAAATTGCACTTTTCGGGGGGTTTCGAGTCCGAACGGAAGCGTCCGAGCTTTTCGGCGTTTTGACACAGCCACCTACCTGTGATTTCATTACCGGCCAAAACGGACTTATCTTTCAGGGGCTTCAAAACCCCCGAAAAGTGCAATTTCAGCAAGTTGCCTCTCTTGATGTCCACGACACCCGGCCGTGCGCGATCGACCCCGCGCGGCCCGTTCCCGTCGAACGATTGCGCTCGCGCTATTCGTGGAGGTAGCGGGCACGAAGCTCGGCGCGGGCCTCGGCGTCGACGCCGAGCGCTCGCTCGATGTAGCCGAGCATGCCGCCGAACTCCCGATCCACGGCGTCGACCGCGGCGGCGAGGTAACGCCGATCCACGCCTTCGAAGGGATCCGCCGGGATACCGTCCTCGACTGCGATGTCGTAAAAGCGGTTCGTGGCCATGTAGTCCGCCTCGATGACCCCCCACGGCACCCCGAGCGCACACTCGATGAACACGCTCGCCATGCCGCAGCGATCTTTGCCGGCCGTACAGTGCCACAGCACAGCACCCTCGGTACTGGCGAGAATCTCGCGGAAAAACGTCGTGTACGCCGCGATCCCGCAATCATCGAGCAGCATGTGCGGGTACAGGGTGATCATGAGCTGTGCGGGCCCGACCTCGCCGCGCAATATCTGGCCGCGGACGCGGTCCATATCGGTTTGGCTGCGCGAGACACCCGCCGCCGGCTCCTCGAAGACGGGCAGATGCACGAACCGCAGACCGGGAAACGCGTCGGTGGGGTCCGGACGCTCGGAACACTCCTCGTTCGTGCGCAGGTCGATATCGAGCCGCAAGTCGTACTCGTCGCGCAGGCGCACCAGGTCGGTATCGGTCGCGCGCGCGAGCAGACCGGAACGCAGCAGGCGGTGCGACCTGATGCGACGTCCGTCCTGTGCGGGCATGCCGCCCAGATCGCGGGTGTTGGGAAGCCCCTCGAACGCGATGATACCGTTGTCCGTGTGCCCTGCCAGCTGCGCTGCATCCTGTGCCATGTGATATGCCTTTCCGATTATCGTGTTGGGCACACCTTACCAGAGGGGGCGGACGGTTTGGTCAGCCGCGTGTAAAACATCACAGCCGTCGAAAGCCCGATGCCCGCACACAGGGATGGCCGCAGTCGTTGGCGATGCGCAGGCGCGCGCGTCATCATGCCCGTCCGAAGCATGCGGGCAAACGGGAGACGACCCGAAGCCTTCTTACGTCGCGCGGAACCCGGGAGCATCCGCGAGCTTGCCGTTACGGAATATCGTTTCGGTGGCGGCGCGGTAATCCTTGACCGTGCGCACCTTCCTGACCGCACGATGAACCGACAACGGGTCGGCAAAGGAACACTTGGCATAGAACCACCATTCCTTCATGCGAAAGACCGCGTTGCCGCCCATCTCCGCTTCGTAGGTGCAAAACAGCTTGTCATGGAACCCCTCGAGCTCGGCAAGCGTGAGCGCCGGTCCCCCGCCCAACATGCGCGCCAGGGCAGGGTTGGCGAGGATGCCCCGGCCCAGCATCACGTGACGGGTCTCCGGGTATGCCGCAAGCAACGCATCCATATCGCCGCAGGTGAAGATATCGCCGTTATACGCCACGGGAAACGGCGCCGTTCGCAACGTTTCGCCGTAGGGCTTCCAGCGCGGGATACCGCGGTAGCGATCCTTTTGCACGCGGGGGTGCACGATCAGCTCCGCGAGCGGATGGCGGCGAAACATCGCGAGGATCTCGTCGTACTCCGCATCCTCCGCGATGCCGATCCGCGTCTTGACGGACACCGGGATGGGGGACCTCCGGCAAACCTCGCCCAGAAACGTATCGAGCTCGTCCAGGGAGCGCAGGAAGCCCGCTCCCTTGCCCTTGGAGACCACCGTCCCCGAGGGGCAGCCGACGTTCAGGTTGACTTCCCGGTACCCCATCTTCGCCAAAAGCTCAGCTGCCCATACGAACTCGTCGGCGTTTTTCGTGAGCAGCTGCGGCACGACGTCGAGTCCCGCATTGTTGCCCGGATCGACCTCTCCGCGGTCGCGCTTGCCGAACGAGCTGCCCACGCGCGGCGGGGTGAGAAACGGCGTGTAGTAGCGGTCGAGCGCGCCGAAGCATGCCGCATGGATCCGGCGGAAGGTGTGCCCGGTGAGCCCTTCCATGGGCGCCAGCGACAGCAGCGGTCCGCGAGAACCGAACCCGGCATTGGTCTTTTGCATGATGGCACGCTCCCCTGCTCGTAATTCCCGGGGTTATGGTATCTCAGATGCAGGCCGCACCTCGAAAGCAGATGATGGCATCGGGGGCACCGCCACGGGCATCATAACGGGAACATCGGATCCTGCGGGGTAACGCGGCGATTAGGCCCGGCGATGCGCAACGAGAGGCGCCAGCCGCCAACAACTCCGGACGCTCACCCGGTCTTCGTTTCGCTAGACCGATCACGGCGCATCGCCACCCCTCGAAGCACATCTCCGAAAGGTCCTCCTCCGCCTGGGCGCTTCGCCTCTTCTCCTGTCCGCTTTCGGCGATGAAGAAGGTCTCCCCGTTACCGCCGATACCAAGATGCGCACCCGGCTTCAACCCGTCAAGGCCCGTATCTCCAAGGGGCAAACGACCCCGCTCGTCGAACTCGATGAAATTCCCCTCGATCGCGAGCAGAGCAAACGTATCGTCAAAGTCAGCCGAACGGCCATCGGCGGCGACTTCGGCATCGCCGTTGTCGGCGAAGCTTCACGCATGGCTTTCGAACCCCTGCTCGTCGACGATAAGCTTGGCAAACAGGCTTGCACGACGGGACTCGCCGGCACAAAGGAGATACGACCCATACTCGTCGAATTGCCTGACGGCGTACACCTTCCGGTCGCCTTCGAGAAGGCGTGACGGCACGCCGACGGCAAGGTCTCCCGGCACAGCCACCTCGTCGGATCCAAAAAGGATGTCTCCCGGACCTTTTCCACCACGGGAAAGCTCCGCGAGAAGCTCGCAGGCCGCGACCGGCTCCTCCTCGCCGTCATCGTAACCGTAGACCGCCGGACCGGGCCAAGCGGCACCGACCGCGGCGAAGTTGAGCGTAGCTGCCTCCTGCTTCAAAGCCCATGCCACGATCTGCTGTCCGAGGCGGGAAGTTACTGTCGGAGCAGAGAGAAGCGCCGATCGTCAAAGGGACCGGACTCCGCACGGTCGAGCAGATAGCTTACGAGCTCATCCACCATGCGCGGCTCGATGAAGACGGGGCGCCCGCCTCCGCACCGTCTCCATGATGTGAGGGACTCGCGCTCGTTCGGCTCAAGATCCTCCAAACGGTATGTCGTAAAGCCGATTGACGCCCGAATACCCATGTCGCATCCCCTCCGTTCGCCTCCCACGCCTTATTGTTGCATCCCTGTAAAGGCAGGCTGTGGAACATGGCATGCGCGCATGGGAAACGAAGGGTAGCAGCAGCCCATCCTGACAAACCGAGGGAAAACTGTAGAGGTCGAGATAGAGGCGAACGATGTGATCGCCGCCGATACCTTTGGTCTTGTCCTTCGATGGGGACTCCGGAACCCTCTGGGGCGGTGCGGATTCCGGTACGAATAAACCCGAGCGGAGTGTTCTGAAGTCAGAGAAAGGGTTTTCCTCCCTCGGAGAAAAACCCTTTCTTACCTGCGGGGATGTTGGTTTCTGGTTCAGAGCGTTGCAGATTATTTTGAGGGGAGAATCACTCCCACTCAGTAATTGTCGGCGCGGGTGAGAGGACCGCTTCATCTTCTGCTTCGCCGTTTACCACCATACTTACCCTATTCCACATGCACTCAAGATGGATTCACGCGGTCACCGTCCCCATCACCCCTCCCCCCTTGCGAATCATGGCGCAGGAGCGCCC
>NZ_JADYTL010000010.1 GCF_021531055.1 Collinsella tanakaei | reverse complement strand
GCGCAGGAGCGCCCACCCCCCCCCCGATATTAGAATCCCTGTTCCCCGATGAGCCAACGGGCCAGATCGAGCACCCTGATGCCGTCAATCGTGTAGTCGTCGTGTCGTGTCCTCGCGATAAGAACCTTGGGGTAGGCATCGCGTATCGCACGCAGAGGAGCGAGCTCGCGCTCGAGCGTCTCGGGTGCGTCTACGTTATCGCTCACCTGAATGTAGACCTGCTCCGACCCTCGCTTGACGACGAAGTCGACCTCCTTCTGGTAGAGCTTTCCCACGTAGGTCCCGTATCCGCGGCGAATGAGCTCCAAGAACACCGAGTTCTCGTACATGCGGCCCCAATCCATGTTGCGCGTGCCGAGCACCGCGTAGCGCATACCCGTGTCGCACACGTAGTGCTTCGCCTGCGTGCTCAGGTACTTCTTGCCCTTGATGTCATAGCGCTTGGCCTCGTAGAAGACGAAAGCATCCCTCAGGTGCGAGATGTAGCGCCCAACCGTGACGTGGTTGGTCGACACTTTGTTTGCATCGATGGTGTTGGCGATGCTGTTCGGCGAGTTAAGGTTTCCGGCGTTGTCCATCATGTACTCGGCGAGCCGCTCGAGCACCAGCGTGTCGGGCAGACGGAACTTCTGTACGAGATCTCGCGTGAGGATAGTCCTGTAGACGTCCCTGATGTAGCCGTATGACTCTGCCATGTCACGATACTCATAGGATCCAGCGAGGCCCCCGCGCTCGATATAGCGGTCCAGCTCTTCGTCGATGGCCCCCTGTTCGCCGAAGTATGCGCGGAACTCACCGAAACTGAACGGCAGAACATGAATCTCGCGGTGCCTGCCGGTGAAGAGCGTGGCGAGGTCGGAACTCAAAAGGAACGCATTCGACCCGGTGAGGTAGATGTCCCACCCTCCCCGGGCATGAATGCTGTTGATCGCCCTCTCGAAGCCCTCGCACCGTTGCACCTCATCGATGAATAGACGGTTTCGCACACCATCCTTGTGGGATTTGGCAATCCTGTCGTGCAGAGCGTGATATTCGAGGAGCTCTTCGTTGTCGAGGTCGAGCAGATCGATGTAGAGGCTGTTTGACAAAGGGTCCCGCTTCTTGAGCTCGGCGGAGAACGCCTTCATAAGCTCGGACTTGCCCGAGCGGCGAACGCCGGTTATGACCTTGATGTCGCCTGTCCCCTCCACGGAGCGGAGTCGCTCGAGGTACGATGCGCGCTCGACCCAAGGCATACGAGTTCCAATCTCACCGGTTTCGAAACAACCATAATATTAAAGTTTCGAAACCGGTGACGCAACGTCTCGCACGATAGAGGCGGTCGACGAGGAGGGCAACTAATTGCAGCACCTCATCTATCGCACAGTGCCGCAATTCATGGTGCGGGACTGCGGTGGTAACCCTTGCAGCGGTGATGACCTCCGGCATCGGAGCGGGGCCCATCGTCACGGCTCTCGTCGGGTCGAACTTCTCGGGATTGGACGGCGCCGCGCTGGCGAACGCGTGCCTCGCATACTAGAGACGTCTATGCCGGAAGCAACATGGCAAGACCCATTATTTCCGCAGGTAGACCTGGCAATTGGCTTGCGAATACCACACGAAATCACAACAACGACATGAACGAAAAGACACGAGAAAAAACGAGGGAAACCGCTCTCGGCCTCCCTCGCGAAGAGCCTCAACTATTCCCACTCGCGATCAAATCGCTCCTTTCCATGGCCTCTCGTCCACATGATGTAACGGTCGTCTCCCCATTCTCACCGGAATCAGGTGATTTCAGGGCACCCGAGTTGAACTCAAAAATGAACTCAACACCTCTATTGGTCGGCGGCTTTCGAGCAGTTTGCATCCCCCGAGGAGAGCAGGCGCCTCCGGCATGGCCGATACCTGCTAGATGCGCACGATATAACCGTCTTTGCGCGGGGCGGCCGCGCCCTCGGGTCCCGCGGCGTATCCCAAGGCGATCGCACCCACGCCGCGCAGCGTCTCGGGCAGGCCCCACTCCCTGAGGAGCGCCTTGCCCTCAGCGCCGTCGAAGATCTCGCGCTCGCGGTGGATCCAGCAGCTGGAGAGCCCCAGGGCGTGCGCCGCGAGCATGAGGTTCTCCAGCACGCAGGAGCCGTCCTCCACGAAGGTGCCGCGTCCGCCGTCGGCGAGCACGACCACGATGACCGGAGCGCCATAGTACGGGTCGGTGTCCTTTCCCATGACGGCGGCGTTGAGCTGGCGCAGGCGCTCGCGGGTCTCGGGGTCGGTCACCGCCACGATCACCGGCGACTGGTGGCCGCCGCCGGTGGGCGCGAAGGTGCCCGCCTCGAGCACAGCGTCGAGCAGGTCGGCGGGCACGGGATCTGCCTTGTAGGCGCGCACGCTGCGGCGCGTTTTGATGAGGTCGAGAAGATCGTTCGTCATGGCATGTCCCTTCTCTCGCTGGGGCCGTCGGTACAGAAAAGCCGCCCGTCTGCCAGAGGCAGGCGAGCGGCGAAAAGGTGACGGCATCCAGAAAAATCCGCTGAGATTTTCAAGGCTCATTATGGACCCGTTCCGCGTGATGTCAAGCGCGCTGCAAGCGATGCCGCGAGGCGGCTCGGCCGGTTCTCGCTCAAAGCCCGTTCGATGCTGGAACGCCTGCGCGCAGGTGCGGCGACTTAGTTCTTGACTTCCTCAGGAGCGTTCTTTAGACTGAACCGGTCTAAAATCGTGTGGACTTTTCTGGGCGCAAGCCACCTTTTTGCCACGCAACCGGGTCTCGGTCGCGTGGTTTTTTCATGCCGGTCGTCGGTGTCTTCCCGACGGGCAGCGCCTCCTTCCGACGGCTCGGGTCGTGTGGAGCCTGTGCCCCGCGTCGTGCGGGGCGGAAGGAGGAGAGGATATGAAGCATATGATCGATCGGGAGACCTCTACTGTCGAAGCCGCGACGCCAGGTCGCCGCCGGGTAATAGCCGCCCTGCAGGTTTTCGCAGGCGGGGCCTGCTACGGCGCCATGGCCACCACGTACAAGCTCGCGTACGCGGCAGGTTTCACCTCTGCGCAGGTGGTGGCGAGCCAGGCCTGGTTCGGCTGCCTGTTCTTTGTGCTTGCGACGGCCGTAAAGCTGACACGCGGCGGACGTTTGGTCCGTCTTACGGGCACGCAGGCACTTAAGCTCATGGGTCTCGGCGCTCTCACCTGCACCACCTCGATCCTGTACTGCTACGCCATGAGCGTGCTGCCCGCGCCCGTGGCGCTCACGCTGCTGTTCCAGTTCACCTGGATGGGGCTCGTCTGGCAGACCATCATGACGCGCCGCGCACCCAAGCCCCTCGAAGTCGCCTCGGCCGCGGTCATCGTGTTCGGCACTGTGTTCGCAAGCGGCGTCTACAAGACGGGGCTTGCCGGCTACGATCCCGTGGCGCTTGCCTGCGCCCTCGGCGCGGCCGTTACCTGCTCGCTGTTCGTCACGCTCTCCGGCAAGGTCGAGGTAGAGTGCTCCAACGAGCAGCGAGGCGTCATCGTGTGCCTCGGCGCGGGCATCATGTCGCTCACCGTGTGCCCCGACTACCTCGTCTCCGGCGTCGTCTTTCAGGGCATCCTGCCCTTCGCCGCCATAGCGGGCCTCTTCGGCCTCATGTGCCCGGTGCTGCTCTTCGGCCTGGGCTCCCCGCACCTGCCCGCCGGCCTCTCCACCGTCATGGCGGCCGCCGAGCTCCCCGCCGGTCTCTTTATCGCCATGATCGTGCTCGGCGAGCCCCTCGGTATCATCGAATGGCTGGGCGTGGTCGTTATCCTCGCCGGCGTGTGCCTCGCGCAAGTGCCCGCGCTGAGAGGGGCTCGTGCGCAGAGGCCGACGGCATAGCCGCGCCAATGAGGCAGCTGCGGCCTCCGAACGTTCGGTCGGATGCCGCAGCCGGCGGGGACAATGCCATTATCTAAGGGGAAAGGGCGGAATCGGAATGCAGGAGGGGCAGGCGCCATGAAGCCGAAGAAGCTCGATCAGGATTTCTCGGTATGCAAGGTGGAGGACTACTCGCTGGTAGATCTGAGCGCAGAGTACAGCTTCATCGGCAAGACGGATGAAGAGAACTCCCTGGTATGCGCCACCGGCGATGTCCCGTCGAACGTTGTTGAGCGAGACGGCTGGTGGAGGGGCTTCCGCATCCAAGGGATGCTGGACTTCCCTCTCATCGGGATACTGGCCGGCATCGCGGAGACGCTGGCGGAGAACGGCATCTCGATCTTTGCCATCTCGACCTACAACACCGACTACGTTCTGGTGAAGAAGGAGAGCCACCAGAGAGCACTGGACATTCTCGGGCGCACGGGATACGAAATCGTCGAGTGACGGCACCGCCTTCTCCTGGGCAGCGTCTTTGTGGTGCGCTTGCCCCTCACGTAGGAGGACACGGGGGTGTCTCTATATCGTGATGCCCTTTTTGATATGGGGCCACGCGAGCGAGCGGCATGCCTCCGCGCACCGCGTACTCGGCCCAGCCCTGGTAGCGGTCGCCGCCGGAGCCCTGCATGAACTCGGAGAAGGACAACGGCCGTATTCGAACCTCGTCCCCGCGGCCCCGAAACTCCGTCATGACGTCATGCGAGAGGAGCTTCGAGTTGCCCCCCCCCCCGTCACGCACACGCCGACGTTTCTCATGCGCAGAAGCCCGTTGAGTCTGTTGAGGTATTGGTCATGCCTGATTTCCACGCATACCTCATCTTGGTTTCCAAGTCGGTTCTATTGAGCAGTTTTGCCGTATGCGGCATTACTTCTCAATAGAAGTGCCTTGTGCCACAGAGACGCCCGGCTCAAAATGCTGTCACGCTAAACACGTCCCGCTCAAATCACCGCATGCCCCACCTCCGGCCCTACGACTATTGCCGCCTCCCCGTAAACAGTCACGCAGACCATCACATTGCCCGGCCTACCCCCACAGCCCCATGTTCGACATCGCGTACAGCGGGACGTTCCTCATCCAGTCCTGCTCGCGGTATCCCGAGAGGCTGAAGCGAACGGACTTTATCTCCGGATGAGCGCCCTTGAACGCCCGAAGGCTCTTGGCGCGCAGGTTCTCCTCCGCCTTCACCTCGATGGCGTAGACGCTGTTCGCGCTCTGCACCAGGAAGTCGATCTCGCCTGAGGAGTTCTCGGCCGACCAGTAGTAAGGGGTGAGCCCGCAGTCGGAGACGAGCTGCTGGCAGACGTACTGCTCGGTGAGGGAGCCCTTGAACTCCTCGAAGATCTCGCTGCCCCCGACGACCGTCTCCTTGTCCAGCCGCGCCATAGCGCCCAGCAGGCCGACATCCACCAGGAAGAGCTTGAACGCCGTGTCGTCGGCGTAGGGGGCAAGCGGGATTCCGGGCTTCGATATCCTGCGGACGAGGGTCGTGATGCCAGCTTGCGTCAACCACGTGATACCCGACTGGTAATTCCTCGCCCGCGCCCCCTTGGCGATGTGGCTGAACACGAACTTCTTGTTCTCCCTCCCGAGATGGGACGGGATCGACCGCCACGCCGCAAGCGCGTACTCGGTCTCAGCCCTGCCGAGATGCTTCGAGACATCGCGCTCGTAGCCGCGGAGGATCTCGAGCTGCACCTCGCGCGCGTCCTCAAGGAGCCTTCGCTCAAGAAAGACGCTCACCGCCTCCGGCATGCCGCCGACGTAGTAGTACTGGCGAAGGAGCGGGATGAGCTTGCTCGAAAAGCTGTTGATGAGGCCGGCATCGCCCGAATCGACAAGGTCGCAGAGCGTCCGGTTTCCCGTTGCGACGAGGAACTCCCGGAAGCTCAGGGGATGGAGATCGAGCGTGTTCACCTTCCCAACGGGATACCCGCTGCCCTCGTGCACGGTGATGCCCAGAAGCGAGCCGGCTGCAGCCACTGCATACCCAGGAGCATCCTCACAGAAGTACTTAAGGCTTGTAAGCGCCTTCGGACACGCCTGAATCTCGTCGAGGACGATAAGGGTATCGCCTTCGGACACAACCTGCCCCGTTTCAAACTGGATGGCCGAGACAATGCGCGGAATATCGTAGCCCAACTCGAACTGCTCGCGCATTCGAGGATTGTCGTCTAGGTTGACGTACGCAACATTTTTGAATTGCGTTTTGCCGAACTCTTTGAGCAGCCACGTCTTTCCAACCTGACGCGCGCCATTGAGGACGAGCGGCTTGCGACGGGGGCTGTCCTTCCAGGCAACAAGCTCGTCCATAAGGAATCGTTCCATGCAAACTCCTCCCCTAAAATGGCTACGGCCTTATTATCGCACAGAATGGCGAAAATAAGGCCGTAATAGCACCAGTTTTGGAGAAAAACAGGCGGGACTTCACTCACACTCGATAATGCCGACGCGGTTTTCGGGTTTTTGCATTTCTTCATCTCCGCAGGTTATGATTGGCGTTTCCTATCGGGCGGGTTTCATCTTCGACACCCCTGCTACAAAAACTGCCACAAATTATACCGTAGCCAATCCCTGCCACGTGAGGGCGGGCCTTACGGGTACTTCTTGCCATCACGCGAACGCCTTCGAGACGGCTGCCACGGCCTCGCGCTTTGCATCCATGTTCACGTGGGTGTAGATGTCCATGGTGATCTGGGGGCTGTAGTGGCCGACGAGCTCCTGCATGACCTTGGGGTGAACGCCGTTCAGAGCGAGCAGCGCCTCGCGCGTGACCATCTTGGGCAGGTTGGCTGCGTGGCACGGGTTCTTCTCGAGAATCCCCCTCCTTGATCGCCTGCTCGAACACGAGCGTTATGTTGTCGTAAATCTGACGGCGTAGGGGTCGCCGAACGGGCAGTTCGAGAGTGTGTCGCCCCTGAGCATGACGATGCGCACGTCGTCGAACATAGACGCCAGGCGCGCTTCCGCCTCCCCCGCGTGCCGGCGGCGCGCTCGCGGAGTTCTACGTGTTCTCGAGCGTGCTGGAGCGCGCGTTTGCGGGCTGGTTGCTCTCCGTCTCAAGGGGGCGCGCGGGCGCGATGGCGCGCGGGCTGCAAACATGAGACGCGGCGGGAGGGGGCGCGGATGAGCTGGTGGACGGAGGGAGCAGGACGACGTCCTGCGCGAGGTGAGCTTTAGGGGCGCGGCCTACGCCGCCGCCGAGATCGAGCGGCGCTGCGGCGTCGTCCACTCGGTGCGGGCGGTGGAGATGCGCACGTCGCGGATCCACTGCTCGCTCGCCGTGCAGACGGTGTGCCCGGAGTGCGGCGCGGTGGGCGTGAAGATCAACCGGCAGACGGGGATGTGCCCGCTCTGCACCGAGCGCTACCACCTGGAGCAGGAGCGCGCCTTCAACGAGCAGCTCGAGCGAGAGCGGGCGCACGCGGAGGAGTCCGCCGAGCTCGACGAGGTGCGGCGCGAGCGCGACATGATGCGGCAGCGGAACTCCCGCCTGCGCAGGAAGTATGGGCTCAAGGGGGGGGCGGGAGCGGAAGTGCTGACGCTTCAATCGCCTGGCCGGTTCCTCTCGCCCCAGACGCACAGGAGGTCGAGGACCTCCATGAGCGACGCGCCTCGCTCCGTGAGCGAGTACTCGACGCGCGGCGGGATTTGCGGGTACTCCCTGCGCGCGACGAGCCCGTCGGCCTCGAGCTCCTTGAGGCTCCGCGAGAGCGTGCGGTCGGATACCCCGCCGAGGTAGCGGCGCATCTCGTTGAAGCGGACGGGCTGGTACTCCATGAGGCAGTAAAGAATTGACATCTTGTGCTTGCCCCGGATGAGCGAGAGCGTGTAGCTGTACCCCGTGCCCTCGAACGACGCGCCCTCTATGCCCCGCCCCATGTCGCACCCCCTCCGTGAAGCTCCCGTCGCATGCGCTTTACCAAATGATAGCACCTGACATTAATGCCGGTACTTAACAGAATGAGGACGCAGGGAGATACTCGAGGCAGGATGGCGCGGCCTGGTGCGGCCGCTCGAGCAGAGGAGGAGAGGCCATGAAAAAGAATCTCGGCGTGGCGGGCGAGCTGTTTCCCCAGTCGGTCTTCATCGTCGCGAGCTACGGAGAGGACGGGACGCCAAACGCCATGAACGTCGCGTGGGGCGGCGAGTGCACCCGCACGCAGGTGGCGATCAACATCGGCGACCACAAGACGACCGACAACATCCTGGCGCGCGGGGCGTTCACGGTTGCGCCCGCCGACGCGGCGCACGTCGCCGAGGCGGACTACTTCGGTATCGCCACCGGGCGCAGGGTCAACAAGGCCGAGGGGTCGGGGCTCACCTTCACGCGTTCCGAGTTCGTCGACGCGCCAGTCATCGAGGAGTTCCCCCTCACCATGGAGTGTCGCGTGATTTCCGTCGAGGACTGGGCCGGCGAGAAGCGCTTCGTTGGGGAGATCGTCAACACCCGCGTCGACGAGGCGGTGCTCGACGGAGAGGGGCGCGTCGACTTCTCTCAGATGCGTCCGATCGTGTACGACTCGACGCGTCGCGTCTACCGGGTCGTCGGGGAGGAGGTCGGCGGCGCCTGGAGCGCGGGGAAGGCCTTGATGTAGGCTCCACCCAGCAGCGGGCGGAGGGCTTGTCCGGGCGCCCGGAGGGGCGCCCCTCTTTGTGACGCGCCACGAGAATCCACCGTGAGGGAATCTATCGACCTTTCACGGGGGTGATTGCATGGCGAGGCGGGCGAAGCTGACGCAGGAGATGGTCGACGAGGCGATCCGCCTCAAGGCGGACGGGCTCTCGAACGGCGACATCATCTGCGCGCTGGGCATTCATGAATCAACGTTCTACCGCTGGATCGGGGAGCCGAAGACGAAGCTGCAGCGCGAGTTAAGCGAGGGACTAAAAAAGGAGGAGTCGGCGTTCAAGCGGACGCTGCTCACGACGATCCGCTCGGCGGCGCTCGCGCGCAACCAGTACTGGACGGCGGCGGCGTGGCTGCTCGAGCGCAAGTACCCCGACGAGTTCGGCAAGGCCGAGCGCCAGCGCGACGACGCGAAGGTGGACGCCGCGCCCAGGATCGTGCTCGGCGTGGTGACGCAACCGGTGCAGGAGAAGCTGTCGGGATTCGACGAGGGCGGCTCGAATGGTTGACGTGTCCTCGCTCGTCATCCCGTGCTTCCACGACGTGCTGGGCGACGTGATGGCCCACGGTCACACGCACTACTGGCTGCACGGCGGGCGCGGGTCCACGAAGTCGAGCTTCATCAGCGTTTGCATCGTGCTGCTCCTGCTGGCGCACCCGGAGGCGAACGCGGTGGTGGTGCGCAGGTTCTCGAACACGCTGCGCGACAGCGTGTTCTCGCAGATGACGTGGGCGATCGCGGCGCTGGGGCTCGACGCGTGGTTCCGCGCGCGCATCTCTCCGATGGAGCTCACGTACCTGCCGACGGGGCAGAGAATCGTGTTCCGGGGCGCCGACGACCCGCTCAAGCTCAAGGGCGTGAAGTTCGCGCGCGGGTACTGCGCCGTCACGTGGTTCGAGGAGCTCGACCAGTTCGACGGGATCGACGCGGCGCGGAGCATCCTGAACTCGCTCAGGCGCGGCGGCGAGGACTTCTGGATCTTCTACAGCTACAACCCTCCCCGAACGTTTTGGAACTTGGTGAACCGCGAGGAACTGGAGCGCGAGCGGCGAGCGGACACGCTCGTTCGCCAGAGCTCGTATCTGGACGTGATCGAGAGCCACCCGGAGTGGCTGGGCACTCCGTTCATCGAGGAAGCGGAGTACCTGCGCAGCGTCGACGAGCGGGCGTGGAGGAGCGAGTACCTGGGCGAGGTGACGGGCACGGGCGGTTCGGTGTTCAACAACGTCGTCTCAGTGCGCCTGTCCGACGCGGCGTGCCGGGGCTTCTCGCGCACGCGGTGCGGCGTGGACTGGGGATGGTTCCCGGATCCCTGGCGCTTCGTGCGCTGCGGCTGGGAGCCAGGTGAGCGGCGGCTCACCATCTTCGGCGAGCTCTCGGCGAACAGGAAGACGCCTGCAGAGACGGCGGCACTGGTAACCGATGCGCTCACCTACGCCGACGAGCCCGGCGAGGACGCCTACCTCCACGACGAGCTCATCTGGTGCGACGACACGCCGGACGGCAAGCAGTCGATGGCCGTGTGGCGGCGCGAGGCGGGGCTGCGGGTGCGGCCGGCGAGGAAGTCGAACATGCGCAGGCTCTCGTACGAGTGGCTGGCGGGGCTGCGCGAGATCCGCATCGACCCGGAGCGGTGAATCTGAATCTACCCCGATTCCGTTTACACCCCTACGCTGCCCTCGGGGCGGCATCCTCCGTGTGCCTCGCCTCGAACTCCTCGGGGCTGAGGTACCCCAGCGCCGAGTGGATCCGCTTGCGGTTGTAGAGGCACTCGATGTACTCGAAGATCTCCAGCGCCGCCTGATCGCGCGTCTCGAACGTGCGGGCGTGCACGCACTCGGCCTTGATGAGCCCCATGAGCGACTCCATCGCGGCGTTGTCCCACGGCGACGATATGGAGCCCATGGAGGGCCTGATGCCCGCGGCGCGCATCGTCTTCCCGAGCAGGAGCGACGTGTACTGGGAGCCGTGGTCCGAATGGTGGATGCAGCCCCTCGGCGGGCGCCGCCTCGCGATCGCCATCCTGAGCGCGTCGTCGGCGAGTTCGGCGGCCATGCGCGGCGCCATGGACCAGCCGACGATCCTGCGCGACCATATGTCCATGACGACCGCCAGGTAGATCCAGCCCTGATGGGTCCTCACATAGGTGATGTCGGCGAACCACGCGCGGTTCGGGCCGTCCGCGCAGAATCCCGGCGCACCAGGTCGGGCGCGGTGTTGGCCTGCGGGGCGGCCGGTTTGGCCGCGCTCCTCGGGCGCCTGGCGCCGCCCCTGATGGTGCCGGCCCAGCCGCTCTCGCGCATGATGCGCGCCACGCGCTTGCGCGACGTGCGCTCGCCGGAGCGCCTGAGCTCGGCGAAGACCTTGGGAACGCCGTAGATGCCGCGGCTGGCGGTGTATATCTCGGAGATCGCCGCGGCCAGCTCGGCGTCGCGCAGGTCGTGCGCGCTCGGCCGCCTCTTCCTCCACGCGTGGTGGCCCTGGCGGGTGACATGGAGCGCGCGGCGCATCTCGGACACGCTCCGGGCTCCTTCGTTGAGCAATATGAAAGCGAGCTTCGCCCTCTCCGCCTGGGCGCCTACAGCTGCCTGCCGGCGAAGAAGGCGCCCGCTTTCAAAAGTATCTCGTTCTCCCTCTTCAGCCGTTCGTTCTCGCGCCTCAGCCTGCGGAGGTCCTCCGCCATCTGGAAGGGGTTGTCCCCTGCCGGCGCCTGCGCGGCGTCGGCCCTCCTGACCCAGTCCGACAGGCTCCCCGGGTCGACGCCGAGCTCGCGGGCGGTCTCCGCGTAGGTACCGCCCCGCTCCCTGTACAGCCTCACCGCCTGCTGCTTGAACTCTGCCGAATGCTTGGGCGACGGATGTCCCATCCCATGCCCCCTTTCCCCGTTTACGGCATCATGCCCAAACGGAACTCGATGTGTCAACGGAAACGGGGGAGATTCAGATTCACTGCCGCCCGGCGCGCTCTCTCCATACGCCCCATCGATCCAGCCTCCTTGGTCGCGCAAAAACAAAGGAGCCCCGGCGACCGCTCGCCGGGGCTCCCCCTGATACATATGAGACGCAATCGGGCGCGCGGCATCGTTTTGTCATCACCGCGCCGCGCGTCGAGATGAAAACGGGCTATCTACCTGCTGTTTCTTTCCCTGTGTTATCCATATTCTCCTATTCCCACTCAGTAATCAAATCGTGCATTTCCATGGTCTCTCGTCTACGTGGTGTACCGCCGTCTCCCCATTAACCAAAATCAGCCGAATCTTCGACGCCCGAATGAACTCAAAAATGAACTCAACGTAGTCGCTTCTTCTCCTATATCCCGGCGAGGCTGTTCTCATCGAGCAGGAAGTCGAACACGCTCATCGTGACCACACCCCGCTCATCGCGCAGGGGCTTCACCACGTCGCGCACGAGCACAACCTTCCTGAAGCTGTCGCTGATGCCGAGCAGGGATGCCTTCTCCTGGGCCGCCTTCTCGGGCGTCCTCATCTCCAGCGCCGACTGAATATAGACGCGGTCGGAACCCCTGTTGGCGACGAAGTCGACCTCAAGCTGCTTGCGAACGTCCCTGCCCTCCTCGCGGACGCGCTTCTCGACCACGCCAACGTCCACCGAGTACCCGCGCGCCCTGAGCTCGTTGTAGACCACGTTCTCCATGATGTGGCTCTCCTCGACCTGCCGAAAGCCGAGCCGCGCGTTTCGGAGCCCCACGTCCTCGAAGTAGTATTTCAGGGGGCTGCCGATGTAGCCCCTCCCCTTCACGTCGTAGCGCCGCGCCTCCTCGATGACGAAGGCGTCCTCGAGGTAGCCTATATAGCTGGAAATCGTGTTCGAGGAGATCTTGGAGTGGAGCACGCTTCGGAAGGTGTTCTCGAGCTTGCTCGGATTCGTGAGCGTCCCGATGCCTGAGGCGAGCACGTTCACCAGGTCGTCAAGCTCACCACGCTTCCTGATCTCGTGCCTCTCCACAACATCCTTTAGATACGTTTCCTCGAAGAGACGTTCGAGGTAGCGTGCCTTCTGCTCATCTGTATGCATCGAGAGCGCAAGCGGCATGCCGCCGTACACCGTGTACTCCGCCCAACCCTGGTAGCGGTCGCCGTCGAAGCCCTGCATGAACTCGAAGAAGGACAGCGGTCGCACGCGTACCTCGTCCCCGCGCCCCCGGAACTCCGTCATGACGTCATGCGAGAGGAGCTTCGAGTTGCTCCCTGTCACGTACACGTCGACGTTGCCCATGCGCAGAAGCCCGTTGAGCACGCCGTAGAGCCGGGGCGGGACGTCCGGGCTCTTGAGCTCCTCGCGCGAAATGGCATACTGGACCTCGTCGAGAAAGACATAGTACTGCTCGCGCCCGTTCGCGATCTTCGAGCGCAGATGGGCGGACAGCGCGTCGGGGTTGCGGAGAGCGGCGTTCTCCTCGACATCGAGCGCGACCTCGATGATGTGCCCGTCGTCGACGCCCTCCGAGCGCAGATAGTCGCTGAAGAGGTTGAAGAGCAGATACGTCTTCCCGCAGCGGCGGATACCCGTAACCACCTTGACCATGCCGTTGTGCATGCGGTCGATGAGCCTGTTGAGATATCGATCCCGCTTGATTTCCATGTGTGCCTCGCCTTGATTCCCGATCGACTACTATTGAGCAATTTTGCCGTATGCGGCATTTTTTCTCAATAGAAGAAAACGGGCCCTGGGAATCACGCAAATTAACGCATCGAGAACGCCGAGGGTTACGCGAAACACTTCAGCACTTTGACAGCGGAATAACGTCTAGACAGGACGGGGCACAACCCACCCGGCATGATTCGAGCTGTCGGAACAAGAGGGACATCGTGGAGGAGGTCAAGGTCGTCCGCGAGGGCCATGCCGAAGCCCTAACCTGCACGAAGCTCCACACCGCCCGCTGGAGGAGAATCGGTGCAAGCAACGCTTCCGAGAGACCGAACCGGGAATCCGCCGCGGACCAAGGGCGGAGGCGTCTTCCCCGACGGGAGATCAGCCCTGATGCTTGTCGCCGTCCGGCTCAGACACGTCGCCAAGAGTGAGTGGAGATCGAGGCGTTACCTAGATGTGACGCCGCTGGAAGAGGGTCCGTACCGATGACGGGCCTAGAGGACTATCGAAAAGTACACAAACTAGATACTTGACGATGCCAAGGAATGCGGCAACACCTTCGGACAGCTCTAGACATCGAGAACGATAGCGCCCCAGATGTCTGCGGCACCGCGAGCTCGATGACGAATCGCGCCGTTAACGGCTTTATCAGTTCGTCAATAGCAGACGACCGCAAATACGTTCAGCACTGCTTTTCAACGCGCACGGGGCCCCGTTTCGTGATTCTTGCTTGAGAGCCGGCGGCTAATCCTCTTGCCACTGTAGCCCGCTAGAATGTACTTAATTCTGAATTTGCACACGATTTACGTAGTAAGGAATCATATGAACTACAAGGAGCTCATAGAATCTGGCGCTTCGACCCCGGAGATGCAGTCTTACCTCACAGACTCAGAATTAGTGACTGTGACACTTCGCTTGCCACGCACGATGCGCGACTCAGCCAAAGAAGATGCTAGGCTTGGCGGTTTGAACTTCACCTCGCTCTTTAAGCTATGTCTGATCGAAAAGCTTTCCAAAACACAGAGCATCTAGTTTTTATCCAACGATAGGAACCACCTTGCGATTGGTTGAGGAGCCGTTGAGTGAGCATATTTGAGAAGTTCAACAACCAGGGTCTGGGAGATAAGGAGGCATTCGAGGAGCTGTGCTGCCAGCTCTTCGAGACATGGGGTACGCATACGATGAACTTCGATTCCAGCTGGACTTATCGTGACATACGTGGGGATGGCGGAGACGGCGGAATTGAGGCATGCTGGCACAATACGAGCAGCGATGAGTTCATTGGTGTCCAAGCAAAGTGGTTCAGGAAGTCAATAACGCCTTCCCAGTATGGACAGATCAAGAAATCAATAGACAAGGCCAGAGAGGTGCGGCCAAACTTAACGAAATACATCGTTTGTATACCGCATAATCTTACCTCGCTCAGAAAAAGCAAGAACGAGACAATCTCCCCCGGCGAGGAAAGTGCTTGGGAGAAATTCAAAGATTCGATAGAGCAGGCTTATCCAAACCTTGAGCTCGTTCTATGGAACGAGCACTTCGTACTGACCCTCTTGCAGAAGCTCGAAAACGAGGGGTGCTGGCGCTTTTGGTTTGAGAAGACTGCAATCAATTCAGAAGGGATACACCTTGCACTTCGACGTGCAGTAGAGGGCTTGAAAGACCGTTATGTGCCAGAAGTCGTAGGCGACGGTGATATGGCAATCTTTCTCGGCAACTTCTTCGGAACAATCGAGAGTAGAGCCGCCCTTATCAAAGAGATAGACATCTGCCTTAATGTATGCCACGACCTTGCCTATGTGGCCAACTCTTTGGTAAACGTCGAAAACGAGCTATCTGACACATTGAAGGATTCTGCTACAAAGTGCTGCGATGCTGTCACCGCGTATGCTGACCATCTGAGTTTATGGAGACGCATGCTCGTGACAGAGCCATATGGATTGGTCGAAATCGACAACATTATCGTCGACTATGGGGCAATCGAGCGCTTTGAGTTCGACATGCAGGACCTGAAGAGGAAGTACAAGCTAACAGGACATGCAGACGAGCTTATTAAACTGATAGACAGGTTCAAAGAGCTGCCGAGCGAGTACGATATCTGCAGGGCGGTACGTGAAGCGTTTTGCTATCCGCACTGCCTCGTTATTGGTGAGCAGGGAACCGGCAAGACCTGTGGCTTCGCCAGTGCAGCAGTTGGATTCCTGAAGGATGGTAAGCACCTGCCTATCTTTATTCGAGCTGGAGAGATCAACGAGCACGATGGGTGGAGGGAAATTATATGCAATGCTCTCGGTCTATCTGACTGGGATGAAGCCGAACTGTGGCAGGCATTGAGCTCGTCCGCCGCAATGCGCGACGCGCGCGAAGGCTGCGTTACTGTACGAGCCAAGGTCGCTGTGTTTGTCGATGGTCTCGACGAAAGGCCGCCGGCATCAAGCTGGACCTCTTTGGTCAGGCAGGGCGATGCCATTTCATGCGAGTACCCTAGGATTAGGTTTGCCTACTCGTCTCGTCCTTACGGTATTGAGCGCAGCCTCACCGATGATGCCTGGGAATGCACTCATCATGTCGATGACGAAGGCGACGTGCCCGCTCACGAGCTTTTTGACCGCTACATCGAGCGCTACTCAATCGATATTGTCAGCAACAAACACTACAGATGGACGCTCCGTACACCCATGGAACTTCGCATGTTCTGCACCGCTTACTGCGGGAGACGGATAGATAAGGAGGTATCAACCTGCCTAACTGCTCTGGTCAACGCTGAGGTCGACAGACTTGATGAAGAATACGCCGCTCGCACCGGTAAAACTGTCGGACTGTATCAGAAGCCGGTCAGATCCGCACTCTCTGAGCTTGCAATAGCGTTTTTGGAAGACGACAGCAAGAGGAACCGGTCAGCAATCAGCGACGTTATCGAAAAAGCCGGCATTCAGCGCGAATACGCTGACAGAATGCTCGACTTTCTCGAGGGATATGGAATACTCTCCACTTCCCAACAAGCAGGACCAACGAGCGTTTCCCCACCAATTGTCATGTACCAGCCTGGATCGCGTCACCTGTGGGATTACTTCATGGCCGTCGTGCTCATAGAGACGGAAGAAGCTACGGTGGCCAACGCGCTCCTTCATCATGGCGACGTCGCCTACATGTACGCGATACGGCTCATCGAGAAACGTGGCATCCTGCCCTTAGAGAGCAATGAGCTTATCGGATCTCTTGGCACGGCGAGAGTGCGCCAACTCACCATTGATGCACTTGCAGATGCGGAGAAGAGTGCTGCGGGAAAGTTTCGCCAATGGGCCCTTGACGAAATGGCCAAGAGCAGTGATTCGCTTCGCGATATTGTCAATGGGATTGTTGTCCAGGTTGCGGACGTACAGGGACATCCGCTTGGGCCTACTCTTTTAGACGAGTACATGAGGGCATTTCGGACTTCGGTTGAGCGTGATGAGGTCTGGTCGATACCTATCAAGTTGTACGACAACTACAGCCTATCCATGTACTACGAACGAGGTGGCGCAAGGCGTCTACCTCGCTTGCACGGCGACGACATGTGGAACCAAATGCCACTACTGCTTGCCTGGTGCCTTGCAACGATCAGTAACCTGAGGAGACGACATTGCAGAAGCGAGCTCGTAACGTGGGCCATGTATCGCCCAGATGAGTACGTGAAGCTCTTCGACCATTTCAGCGAATGCAACGACCCGCAGATTCGCGAGGATCTGTTTGCCATTGCAGGGGAAGTAATATGTCAGGGACTGGTTGATGACGCGACCGAAAAGCGCTTCGCCAAAATCGCCATCGCCTCGGTTTTCAGTGCACCAGACAAGCCGGGCAACAGAGATGCGTCCATACGACATTATGGAAGGATGATCGTCGAGAAGTGTTGTGTGGACGGTGCCATAGATCCCGGCGCGGCAAAATGCTGTCGTCCGCCGTTTGACGTTGATGCCGCAGCGGGCGCACTTCCCATCTATGTGGATGCCGCTAATGCGAGCAGGATGGAAGGATTCCAGACCATTCATTATGATCTTGCGCGCTACGTACTCGTTGACAAGCTGGAGATGGCGTTTGGTATTTCTCGCCATCGTACAAGCAACGACCACAACGCGGATGATATTCAGCGTATCGTAGAGAATTCCGCCGAAATGATAGACATTGAGCCGCCGGAGTTTGAAGGCTGGGTCATTGCCGCGGCTTATCAGTACCTCGTTGACCATGGATATGATCCGGATGTATTCGTTGGACCGGTCGGAGAGGATGGGTATCGCCTGGGCGGTATCGATCGTAGGATATCGGGCTCTTTCGGCAGTGCCGACCACGGCTTGCAGAGCACGATCATGACCGTTGCAGAAAAATACGTATGGTGCGCGAGGAATGAAATTTGCGGTTTCATGGCAGACAGAGTGCCCGTATTTGCGAGCAAGTGGCAAAATGGACCCGACCAAAATGCCTACGAGCTTGCGTCCGACTACAACGACTTACTGAGCTACCGGAGCCCGCTATTCGAGGCAACCGTGAACCGCCTTTCCGCTGAGAGAGCGGGCATCACCCCATCCTTCCCGGCCTCTTTCTCGTGCGATGACGGCGATTCAATTTGCACCGAACAAAAGCTCAGCGATTGGATTGGCTCCGGGAGCGCTGATGTCCTCATCGCCCTTCTCAGATACAAGCCCAACGTCAGCATTTCTATCTCTGATGACGTGATGCCCGTCGCGCTATATGCTAGCGATTGGGGCATTTGCGGCAAGCAAGCCTGCTGCTGGGCGTACTGCGGCGCCATGGATTCTGCCAATCTGGCAAAACTTGCAGAGAATAGAACGGCATCGATAGATGGCTACGACCATGCTTCCGCGTTTTCCACCAGCATCAACATTGAGGCCACCTATATTTCACCGGTCGAATTCATGTCGGCACCATGGATCAGCGAATACGACGAGGGACACGAGCACGACAAGATCGCCGATGCCCATGTCGTGGCTTCTCCGCTATCAGGAAGCGGTGCCGACAACCTGACTGATATTGGAGACTGCTGGTATCGATTTCCCTCGAAGCTCGCGATGGACCTATGCGACGTGGCACACACCGACGGATTGCGCTATTTCAATTCTGACGGCGACACCATATTCGAGGACGTGGAATATGGCGAGCCGTACAGGCAGCACTATCAAGCATTGCTTGCTAACAAGAACCTACTCTTCGAAGCCCTGTGCGCTCGCGACTTGCATCCTGTTTGGTACGCAACTCTCCAGAGAGGCGGCAACCGGCTTGCAGAGGAACGACTCTCGAAGACCGAAGCGTGGTCTGAGCTATCATGGCTAATCTGGATTGATGAAGATGGTAATTACCATTCGTGCCACATGTCCAATGAATATCCGATGCCGGAAGAAATATATGAGCCTGCAGGATTTCTCAAAGAGCTGCTAGATGAATACTCTACCTGCACCGATGAGGACGAAGGAGCAATTAGGTAAAGCTACTACAACGACAAATTCGTCTTGAACTTGTGGCAGTCCGCAAACCTTCAAGAAGGTTTGCGGACTGCCTTCATGTCGGCCGCCCGACAACGCGAAAGGCAACGCAGCATGGACAGCAAGAACGATAGCAGCCAGGGAGCCACACGGAGCGCGCGGAAATAGACATAAGAGTGACGCAGGTAAGAGCAACTTACTAGCAGTCCGCTCCCGGCGAGACACTCACTTGCTCCAACCCGAACGTCCGCCCCTCCCCGATCAGCTCCGTCACGTTCTCGTGCACGATGCCGCCGCGGTGCTGTATCGGGTCGCCGCGCGTGATGACGAACTTGGGCCAGCTGTCCCGTATCTGCTCGAGCGGGCGGTACTCGCGGTCCTCGGTCTTCAGGTCGTTCATGATGGTCATCGCCACCTGCACGTAGGCGTACTCCATCTCGGGCGAGCGCATGACGAAGTCGCACTCGAGCTTGCCGATGCGACCCACGCTCACCTCGTAGCCCAGGCTCCTCGCGTAGCAATAGACGATGTTCTCCAGCACGGGCCCGTAGTTGATGCGGTTGTCCGTGTTGAGCGCGAAGTAGAAGCTCAGGTCGGCGAGGTAGTACTTCTGCTCGCCCTTGAGCGACTTGCGCGACTTCATGTCGAAGCGTGCGCACTTGCTGATGATCTTGGCATCCTCGAGTATCTGAAGGTAGCGGTTGAGCGTCTCTCGCTTGATGCGGACGCCCTGCCGTTCGAGGTCGGACTGGATGTTCGTCAGCGAGGTCGTCGCACCGAAGTTGTTGATGACGTAGTCGCGCACCTGGTTGAAGACCGAGACGTTCTTCACCTTCACGCGCCTGCGGATATCCTTCTCGAAAATCTCCTTGATGACGGAGCTCACGTAGGCGCGCTTGTCCGCCATCTTGGGGTAGTCGAGCGCCTTGGGGAAGCCGCCCTCGAGGATGTAGCGGTCGAGCTCGGCCACAGGGTTGGAGTCGACCGCCTGCCCGAGGAAGCGCTTCATCTCGCGATACTCCTTGAAGCTGAGCGTCTGCACCTCGAACTCGACGTAGCGCCCCGTCAGCTTGGTGGCGAGCTCGCCGGAGAGCAGGTAGGAGTTCGAGCCGGTGATGAAGATGGAGAATCCGCCCTCGGCGCGGAACTCGTTCACCACCTCCTCGAACCCCTCGACGTTCTGGATCTCATCGATGAAGAGGTACTTCATGCCGTCAATCTTGAGCGCGGGCTCGATCAGCGCCTCGAGCTGGTCCGGCGTCTTCACCGAGCGGAAGCCGTACCGGTCGAGGTCAAGGTAGATGATGTGGTCCTCCCGCACCCCCGTGGCCTTGAGCTCCCCGGCGATGGTCTGCATGAGGCACGACTTGCCGCACCGGCGGACCCCGGTGAGGACCTTGATCACGCCGTCGTCGTGGTAGAACCCGCGGATCTTCTCGAGGTAGTCCTCGCGCTCGAACAAACGCATACTGGCCCCAATCTCTCGACTGGAGCCAGTATAGCAAATATCTCGTTTATCGGGGTATTTTTAGCAGATTTGACGATTAATACCCCCATAACTGCTGATTTTCTACTCCCACTCGATGGTCGCGGGCGGCTTCGAGGTGATGTCATAGGCCACGCGGTTCACGCCGGGGACCTCGGCCACGATGCGGCTCGAGATGCGCGCCAGCACCTCGTAGGGCAGCTTGGCCCAGTCGGCGGTCATGGCGTCGCTCGACTCGACGGCGCGGATGATGACCGGACGCGCGTAGGTGCGCTCGTCGCCCATGACGCCCACGCTCTTGATGTCGGGCAGCACGGCGAAATACTGCCAGCAGCTGTGCTCGGAGTTGCGCTCGCCGGTCGCCTCGAACAGGCGCGCGTTGTAGGCATCGAGCTCCTCGCGCACGATCGCGTCGGCGTTCTTCAGGATCTCGAGCTTCTCGGGGCTCACCGAACCGATGATGCGGATCGCAAGGCCGGGGCCGGGGAACGGCTGGCGGTACACGATGTGCTCGGGCAGGCCGAGTGCCAAGCCAAGCTCGCGCACCTCGTCCTTGAAGAAGTGGTCGAGCGGCTCGATAAGGTCGAAGTGCACGCCCTCGGGAAACGGGATGAGGTTGTGGTGGCTCTTGATGGTCGACGCCTTGCCACCCGTCTTGCGCGCGCCGCTCTCGATGATGTCGGGATAGATCGTGCCCTGGGCCAGGTACTTCACGCCGTCGAGCTGCTGGGCGACGGCGAAGAACTCCTTCCAGAACTGCGTGCCGATGATGCGGCGCTTCTCCTCCGGCTCGGTCACGCCGTCGAGCAGGGCGGCATAGCGGTCCTCGGCGTGCACGTGGATGAAGTCGACGTCGAACTGCTTGGTGAAGACCTCCTCGACCTGCTCGGGCTCGCCCTTGCGCAACAGGCCGTGGTTGATGAACACGCAGGTCATCTGGCGACCGATGGCACGCGCGCCGAGCGCGGCGACCACGCTCGAGTCCACGCCGCCCGACAGCGCCAGGATCACGCGATCCTCGCCCACGGTCTCGCGGATGTCCGCGCACATGGACTCGACGAGGTTGTCCATGGTCCACGTGGGCTCGATGCCGCAGATGTCGAACAGGAAGTTGGACAGGATCTGCTGGCCGTACTCGGTGTGGCGCACCTCGGGGTGGAACTGCGTGGAGTAGAGCTTGCGCTCGGGGCACTCCATGGACGCCACGGGGCACACCTCGGTGGACGACGTCACCACGAAACCCTCGGGCGCACGGGAGACGGCGTCACGATGGCTCATCCATACGGTCTGCTCGATCGGCGTGGCGTTGAACAGCGCGCTCTCGCGATCGCGCTCGATCGTCGCTGGGCCGTACTCGCCGATCTCGGAGTGCGCGACCTCGCCGCCGAGCGCCACCGCCATGGTCTGGTGGCCGTAGCAGAAGCCCAGCACGGGGATGCCGAGCTTGAGCACTTCGGGATCGATCGAGGGTGCATCCTCGGCGTATACGGAGGCCGGACCGCCGGACAGGATGAGCGCGGCGGGGTTCATGGCGCGAACCTCGTCAGCCGTGATATCGCACGGGACGATCTCGGAATACACGTGCAGGTCGCGCACGCGACGGGCGATGAGCTGGCCGTACTGCGCGCCGAAGTCGAAGACGAGGACCTTGCTCCCCGTGCTGCTGGAAGAAGTCTGCGACATGCTGCTCCCTTTCTGCATGCAAGCGAAGGGACGGTGCCCCGGGCACCGTCTCTACTCGAACCTCACTATCATACATGCTCACGCCGCACCTCCTAAAAACTGCACCGCATCGGCGGGTTTATGGGGTCGTCGATCCGCATGGGGCGGCGGTGTGCATGTCCCAAAAGGGGCCAGGAGATAATTGGGGAGTTGCCGGCAAGTTTGCGACAAGTTTGTACCTGGCACCTTCTTGTCGGGAACGCTGCCGACAAGTTTGCGACAGGTTTGTACCTGGCACCTTCTTGTCGCACAATAGGTGCGGACCGATCCGCGAGTGAACGAGGGATGCACGATGAAGAGGATCTTGCTGCTGGCCACCGGAGGCACGATCGCCTCCGCTCAAGATGTGCACGGCTTGGCGCCTGCGCTTTCCGGCGACGATCTCGCCTGCGCCGTGCCCGAGATCGCGGATCTCGCCGACATCGGCGTGCGCCAGCTCATGAACATCGACAGCACCAACATGCGCCCGCGCGACTGGCGGCGCATCGCACGGGCCATCGTCGAGGCGTACGACGAATACGACGGCTTCGTGGTGCTCCACGGCACCGACACCATGGCCTACACCGCCGCCGCCCTCTCCTACCTCATCCAGAGCAGCCCCAAGCCCATCGTGCTCACCGGTTCGCAAAAGCCCATGGGAGATTCGTTCACCGATGCCAAGCTCAACGTGTTCCAAAGCATCGTCTATGCGGTGGACGATCGCAGCCACGACGTGGTCATCGTGTTCAACGGGGCGGTGATCGCCGGCACGCGCGGCCGCAAGCAGCGCACCATGAGCTTCAACGCGTTCAAGAGCGTCAACTACCCGTCGCTGGCTTACATCCGCAACGACCGCATCATCCGCAGCGGCGACGCGCTCGCCCGTGCGCACGGCGTGATGCTTCCCAAGGCCTCGATCGACGGTCCGCGTTTCTTCGACAACCTCGACGAGCGCGTCTTCGTGCTCAAGCTCACCCCGGGTATCGAACCGGAGGTTTTCGAACTGCTCAAGCCGCGCTACGACGCGGTCATCCTCGAGACGTTCGGCATCGGCGGCATCCCCGACTACGAGCGGACCACGCCCGGCGCGCTCACCTTCAAGCAGGCGATCTTTGACTGGGTGGACTCCGGACGCACGATGGTCATCACCACGCAGGTGCCCGAGGAGGGCCTCGACCTCGGCGTCTACGAGGTCGGTCGCGCCTATGCCGAACATCCCGGCATCCTCAAGGGCGACGACATGACCACCGAGGCGCTCGTCGCCAAGACCATGTGGGCGCGCGGGCAATCGGGCGACCCTTCGCGCATCGAGGAGCTGTTCTACCAGCCCGTCAACTACGACCGTCTGCCGACAGCTTGACGTTCCGGCGGCGAAATCAGATCAGACGTTTTTGCACAGGGGCCCGCGCATGCGCGGGCCCCTGACGCCATCCGATTTCACAGCGGCGGAGTAGACCGCCCCGGCTAGAACACGAGTGGGTTCGTGCCCGTCAGCACCATATACAGCAGGTAGGCGTTGGCCACGTTGATCACCGCGGTCGTGATGACGCCGCTGCGCAGGAAACGCTCGGCCAGACCCACGGCCATGGTCATGGAGTCCTTAGCGTGCTCGGCGGCCTTGCGCGCCGTCTGCACGTAGATGCCGAACCCGAACGCGACCGACATCGCCGCCGGGATCAGCATCTCGAACTTGCTGCCGTAGCGCGTGACCGCACCGGTGGCATCGAAGCGCATGGGCACCTCGTCGGGAAGCCCCGGGACGAGCACAAGCGCGATGACGACCGGGATGAGCGCGAGCACGATGGTCGCGATGCCGAGATAGCCGGCCTTCTTCCCGTATTTGAACATGGACAGAGATGACATAGGTGATACTCCTTTGTGCGCGCGACGGACGACTCCGCCCACCTTAGACGTTGAAGCGGAAGTGGACCACGTCGCCGTCGGCCATGACGTACTCCTTGCCCTCCATGCGCAGTTTGCCGGCCGCCTTGGCGCCCTGCTCGCCGCCGAGCTCGATGTAATCGTCATAGGAAATGACCTCGGCCTTGATGAAGCCGCGCTCGAAGTCGGTATGGATCACGCCGGCGGCCTGAGGAGCCGTGGCACCCTGACGGACCGTCCACGCCTTGACCTCCATCTCACCCGCCGTGAAGAACGACTGCAGGCCGAGCAGCTTGTATGCCGCCTGCGCGAGCACCTCCAAGCCCGGGCGCTCGAGACCGAGCGTCTCCAGGTACTCGGCGGCCTCCTCGGGGTCGAGCTCGGACAGCTCGGCCTCGACCTTGGCGCAGATGGGGATCGGGGTGACGCCGTCGATGGGCTCGAGCTCCTCACCGAGCATGTCCTCGTCGACGTTGGCCACGTACAGGATCGGCTTCATGGTGAGCAGGAACAGGCCCTTGGCGGCGGCGCGCTCCTCGTCGGTCATGTCGAGCGCCGCGGCGCGGTTGCCCTCGTTCAGCCAGCCGACCAGGCGCTTGGCGATCTCGAGCTTGGACATGAGGTCGTGGTCGCGCTTGGCCTCCTTCTCGAGCTTGGGCAGCTGCTTTTCGAGCGTCTGGATGTCGGCCAGGATCAGCTCGGTCATGATGGTGTCGGCGTCGCCCGCGGGATCGACGAAGTCTCCGGTGCGGCCGACCTCGCGCATGACGTTGGGATCGGTGAAGTAGCGCACGACCTCGCAGATGGCGTCGGTCTCGCGGATGTTGGCCAGGAACTGGTTGCCCAGGCCCTCGCCCTCGTTGGCACCCTTCACAAGACCGGCGATGTCCACGAACTCGACCGTCGCCGGCACGATGCGGCCGGGGTGCACGATGTCGGCCAGCTTCTGCAGGCGGTCATCGGGTACGTCGACGATGCCGACGTTGGGGTCGATGGTGGCGAAGGGGTAGTTGGCCGCCAGACCGCCCTTCTTGGTCAGCGCGGTGAACAGCGTCGACTTGCCCACGTTGGGCAGACCGACGATACCGATTGACAGAGCCATGGGATCGCTCGCTTTCTCCTATCGCGCCGGTCCGCAGAACCGGCGTCACGTCAACAAACCGTCGCGGCGCACCGTGCCGCGAATCGCACCGCGCAAGACGGCGCGCAGGGCTAGTCCGCCATCTTCTCCACCGAGTCGAGCACCTTGGTGAGGACCTTCTTGCCCTCCTCCTTGGTCTTGGCGATCTCGGCACGCGTCTTGACGGCATCCGCCGCCTTCTTCTGCGCCTCGGGATCGGGCACCACGAGGTCGCTCGCATCGTGCTCGACCATCTTGATCGCGTGCTCCTCGCAGACCTCGGCGCACAGGCCGCAACCCACGCAGTAAGCCGGCTCGACGACGAAGCGCCCGGAACCGAGCAGGTCCGTCGCGTGCGTCGGGCACTTCTTCACGCACTCGCCGCACGCCGTGCAACGGTCGAAGTCGCACTCGGGTGTGCTCACCTGGATGTTCGAGGCCAGCTCGGGATGGGACTGCAGCGTGGAGAGCAGCAGTTGCCGACGCTGGATGAGCAGGCGGCGGCGCTTTTGGGTCGTCGTGCCGCAGGCCGCCTTGAGCGTCTTCTCGAGTTCGGTGATCTTCTTGGAATGGTCGCGCAGACGCTGCGTGACCGACGCGACCGCCGCCGTCGCCGGGTTGAGCTTGCTCACCGCGAGGCCGGTCGTCTTCATGATGTTGTCCATGAACTCCTTGCGCTCGTACTCGCGGCGCTTGACGCATTTGAGCTGCTTGGAGTCCACCTCCAGACCGAGCCCGGTCCCCGCCCACTCCTCGGCGGTGGCGATCGAGTCGCCCAAGATCTCCTCGCCGGTGGTGTTGCGACAGCGTTCGCAGATATCGAGCGGCAGGTAGACGCTCACGTTGGGATAGTCGGCCATCACCGAGAACCACACCTCGGGCGGCACGTCGCCGATGCAGGCCACGACGACCTCGTTCTCGCGCGGGACGCGACGCAGGGCGCGCGTGCAGGTCACGTAGGCCGTGTTGAACGCCGCCGCGGCGCCGGCGATGGAATCGTAGAGCTTCTTGGGGGTCAGGCGCTGGGTGACGAAGGCCTCGGTGGGGCACACGCTCACGCACAGGCCGCATTTGCGGCAGCTGTCCTTGATGTCGATGCTGAAGTCCTCGATCTCGATCGCGTCGACCGGACAGGCGTCCATGCAGGCGGTGCAGCTGCTCTTCTCGTAGTTGCACACGAGGCACGGGATGGAGTTGGCGCGCGGCTTATCCTTGTAGTCCGCGGGGTTCCAATGCGGGGTGCCGTCGCCCTCGGCACCCATTAGGGCGTCGGTCACGCCGCCCAGCGGGTTCTTGAGGGCGCTGATACCCTTGCTGATATCGATGATGTCGTCGAACAGATCGTGCTGTTGCGCCATGCGAACACTCCCCTGGCGCGGTGCGCCGGTCCAAAATGCGTATCATGCGACCTTCTATTCTAGCGGGAATGCATGCGCTGCGCACAACTTTGCGATCGCGCCGGCCGTATTCACCGCATCGCCAAGGCGGGCCGTCGGGATCCGTCAGTCCACCGGACCGCGATAGAAGCGGCCGAAGAAGCTCTCGGTGCGGAACACGTTGATCACCGCGCGGTCGTCATGCGCGCGAACGAGCGCCACGATCTCGCCCACCTCGTAGGAGGACACGACGGTCTCGATGCGCCAGAACGTCTTGCGGCTGTACCCGCCGATCATCTCGTAGCACGAGGAACCGTGCTTGAACGCATCGTGGTAGGCCTCGAGGATGTCGTCGGGTTTCTTCGTGGTGATCTGCAGGGTCATGCGGTCGTAGCGGTGGTAGAACATCTCGATGGTCTTCGTCGAGATGAACTGGAAGATGATGGAGTACGCGGCGGCGGTCCATCCGAACAGATAGCCGAAGATCAGCAGCACGACGCAGTTACCCGCGAAGACGAGGCCCCAGATGGATTTGCCGGTCTTGTTGGAGACCATGAGCGAGATGAAGTCCGTGCCCGCCGTCGAGGCGCCGCCACGCAGCGCGATGGCGATGGACAGGCCGTAGATGAACCCGCCGAAGACCACCAGCAGCACCGGTTCGTCGAGCATCGGCTCGAAGCGCATCTGGCTCAAGAAGAAGCTGGCGAGGAACACCTGGATCATCGAGAAGATCACGAAACGCCGGCTGATGCTCTTCCAGCACACGAGCGCCACGGGGATGTTGAGCACGACCATGCCCACGAACGTGGGGAAGCTGAAACCGAACAGCGAGGTGATGCGGTCGATGAGGATGGCGAGACCCGTGAACCCGCTGGACAGCAGGCCCGCGGGTTGCACGAACACCTGGATGGCATAGGCCTGCAGCAGCGCGGAGACGATCACGAAGCACAGGGTGATGGCACGGCGGACGATGCGGCGACGACGCAGGCTGCGCAGATGCTCGACCTCGGCGACGACGTCGGCGACCACCGGCGCGTCGCTGATGCGCCGGTGCTTTCCGGAAGCCTCCTCCTTGCGCTCGCGCTCCTTCAGCGCGGCGCGCGCCTGCGCATCGCGCACATAGGTGCCCTCTTCCGGCTTGTCCCAATCCTCGGCCATGCCCGAACTACCTCCCCGTGAACCAAGGCGACCCAAGATGCAACGGCATGGTAACACCGACGGCGTGGAGCCACAGTGACAATTCAAGCAGTGGCCGGCGCATCCCCGTCAACGCACCGACCCCAAACAGCGCCCGGGACACCCCCTTTACCGCCTGCCGCCACAAGGAGGTGAACGCAGGAGCGCCCCTCGGTGCTCCCGCGCGAACATTCCGCAGGCCGTAAGGCCGAGGACGTTCGCAAGGGACACCGAGGGGCGCTCCGGTGGGAGATTATCCCCTTTGCGGCTTAGTACATGCCGCCACCCTGCTGACCGGCGGTCGCAGCGGCGATGGCATCCTCAAGAGCGGTGTTCTTGGGGACGTCGGTGACGGTGGCCTCGGTGATGAGGATCAGCGAGGCGACGGAGGCGGCGTTCTGGAGCGTGGTGCGGGTGACCTTGACCGGGTCGAGCACGCCCATGGCGATCATGTTGCCCCACTCGCCGTTGGCGGAGTTGAGACCCTCGCCCGCGGGCAGCGAGGCGACCTTGTCGACCACGACGGCACCCTCGAAACCGGCGTTCTTGGCGATGGTGGCCACCGGCGCGGTCAGTGCCTTCTTGATGATGTCGATACCGATCTGCTCCTCGGGATCCTCGACGACGATACCGTCGAGCGCGGGGATGGCGTCCATGAAGGCCACGCCGCCGCCGGCGACGATACCCTCCTCGACGGCCGCGCGGGTCGCCTGCAGGGCGTCCTCGACGCGGTGCTTGATCTCCTTGAGCTCGGTCTCGGTCGCAGCGCCGACCTTGATGACGGCGACGCCGCCGGAGAGCTTGGCCAGACGCTCCTGGAGCTTCTCGCGGTCGAACTCGGAGTCGGTGTGCTCGAGCTCGCCCTTGATCTGCGCGACGCGGTTGGCGATGGCCTCCTTGGAGCCGGCACCGTCGACGATGGTGGTGTTGTCCTTGGAGACGGTGACGGACTTGGCGGTACCCAGCATGTCGGCGGTGATGTCGCCCACCTTGATGCCGAGCTCGTCGAGGGCGGCCTGGCCGCCGGTCAGCACGGCGATGTCCTCGAGCATGCGCTTGCGGCGGTCACCGTAGCCGGGGGCCTTGACGGCGCAGACGTTCAGGGCGCCGCGGATCTTGTTGAGGACGAGCGTGGGCAGGGCCTCGCCGTCGATGTCCTCGGCGATGATCAGCAGGCTCTTGCCGGCGCGGGAGACGGCCTCGAGCACGGGCATGATGTCCTGGACGTTGGAGATCTTCTGGTCGGTGATCAGGATGTAGGGATCCTTGAGGACGGCCTCCATGCGGTCGTTGTCGGTGACGAAGTACGCGGAGACGTAGCCCTTGTCGAACTGCATGCCCTCGACGGTGTCGATGGTGATGTCGAAGGTCTGGCCGTCCTCGACGGTGATGACGCCGTCCTTGCCCACGACGTCCATGGCATCGGAGATCTTGGCGCCGACGTTGGGGTCGCCCGCGGAGATGGTGCCGACCGAAGCGATCTGCTCCTTGGTCTCGACCGGCTGGGCGTGATCCTTCATGGCCTCGACGGCGGCGTTGACGGCCTTGTCGATGCCGCGACGGATGGCAAGCGGGTTGGCGCCGGCGGCCACGTTGCGCAGGCCGTCGTTGACGATGGCCTGGGCGAGCAGGGTCGCGGTGGTGGTGCCGTCACCCACGGTGTCGTTGGTCTTGGTGGCGACCTCCTTCACCAGCTGGGCGCCCATGTTCTCGATGTTGTCCTCGAGCTCGATCTCCTTGGCGACGGAGACGCCGTCGTTGGTGATCGTGGGAGCGCCGTAGGAGCGCTGCAGGGCGACGTAGCGGCCCTTGGGACCCATGGTGACGGTGACGGCGTCGGCCAGGGTGTTGACACCCTTCGCGAGCTTGGCGCGCGCGTCGGTATCGAACGTGATGTTCTTAGCCATTTCGAATTCCTCCAAAAGATGAACTGTTGAGCTGATCTACTGCGCGGGGCGTCTACTCGACGACGGCGTAGATGTCGTCGACGCGCATGAGCAGGTAGTCCTCGCCGTCGACCTTGATCTCGTTGCCACCGAACTTGCCGTAGATGACATGGTCGCCGACCTTGACATCCATCGGGACGCGCTCGCCCTTGTCGTTGAGCTTGCCGGCGCCCACCGCGACGATCTCGCCGCGCTGCGGCTTCTCCTGGGCGTTGCTGGCGATGTACAGACCGGAAGCGGTCTTCTGCTCGGCTGCATCCGGCTTGATCAGAACGCGGTCTCCAAGCGGCTTAAGGCTCATGCTCGATTCCTCCTTTGTGCGACCATGCGGCGCATTCGCAGCGCTCACCATGGCCCTTGCCTTACGTACGCCAAGAATAATACCCACCTTGTCCGACTTATACAACGCAAAGGCAAAAAATCTAAATTCTCGGCACTTAGATTTCTTCAGTCCCCCTCAGCCATACGTGAACGTGCGTCAGACGTTTTTCACATGCGAAACGGTGCCTGACGCAATTTCACATGTGGATGACCCGACGTCGGTAGAATGTCCTTTGTATACAGGCACCGTTGCAAAAGGACACGCCATGGAAACCGAGGACACCATCACCGCCACCATCCAAACGCTCACCGCCGAGATCGAGCCGCGCGTCATCGAGTGGCGTCGCCATTTCCATAAGCACCCCGAGGTGAGCCTGCGGGAGTTCCGCACCACCGCCGATATCGCCCACGCACTCGACGAGATGGGCATCCCCTACGAGCGGCCGCTCGACACCGGTCTCGTCGCCACCCTGCGCGGCACCGCGCAGGACGCCTACGGCGCGGACGGCACGGCGCGCCGCCGCATCATGCTGCGCGCCGACATCGACGCCCTGCCCGTCGCCGAGCGCACCGACGCGCCGTTCGCGAGCGCGAACGACGGCGTCATGCACGCTTGCGGCCATGACTGCCATATCGCCATGCTGCTCGGGGCGCTGCACGTCCTCTCCCACATGACCGACGAGCTCCACGGCGAGGTCCGCGCGGTGTTCCAGCCCTCGGAGGAAAACGGCTCCGGCGCCCGGATGATGATCGACGCCGGGGCGCTCGACAACGTGGACGGCGCCTTCGCCATGCACGTGTGGAGCGAGGTCGATGCCGGGAAGATCTCCTGCGAAAGCGGCCCGCGCATGGCCAACACCGACTGGTTCCGCATCGACATCGAAGGTGCATCCGCCCATGGCGCGCTGCCGCAGCGCGGTGTGGACGCCGTCGTGGCTGCATCCCAGGTCGTGGACGCCCTGCAGACGATCGTCTCGCGCGACCTGTCCCCCTACGAGCCCGCCGTCGTCACGGTCGGCGAGCTCCACGCCGGCACCGCGCGCAACGTCATCGCCGGCTCCGCCTACCTCACCGGCACGGTGCGCACCTACACCGACGAGGCGCACGACCGCATGCCCTCCCTCATCGAGCGCATCTGCGCCAACACCGCGGCCGCCCTCGGCGCGACGGCGAAGCTCACCGAGTACACGATCGCCCACCCCGCCGTGATCAACGACGAGGCCGCCTCGAAGCGCTGTCGCTCCGCGATCGTCAAGGTTCTCGGCGAGCAGGCGATCGGCCGCTACCAGGGAACGCTTTCGGGAGAGGACTACTCCTTGTACCTGCAGCGGGTTCCGGGCGTGCTCGCGTTCGTGGGCGTGCGCAACCCCGCGATCGGCGCCACGTGGCCGCAGCATTCGTGCTTCTACACGATCGACGAGTCGGCCCTCGCCGACGGCGTGATGCTCGCCGCGCAATACACGGTCGATTTCCTCGCCGAGTAGGAGCGCGACGGTCCTTCTGACGGCAAACGGGAGCGTGGCGCTTGGCCACGCTCCCGCATCGATTCGAATCCGGGTACCGGATATGCACCGGACGGCCCTGCCGAGTGGGCAAAGCGGTCCGGCGGTTTTCGCGTGCAGGCTACACGGTCTGGCCGCCGGGCAGACGGAAGGTATAGTCCTCGTCGCCCTCGTGCGTCCATGCATCCGCATAGCGCTGCGCCCAGTAGCCGACGGCGCGGTACTTGAGCATGCTCGTGAACGCGCCCATGAAGGCCACGACGAAGACGATCAGCGCAAGCACCACGATCATGCCGAAACCACCGGAGAGCAGCGCACCGGCGATGCCGGACCCATAATAGCCGTTGTATGCGGAGCCGGCGACGATGGCGAGCAAGATGCCGACGAGGATCAAGACGACCACCGCCAGGATCGCCCCGGTGATGATGCCAGGCAGCAGCGAAGCGCAGAACAGCTTGCCGAGTTGCTTTTTGTACGGCTGCCACACCTTGCCGAACGAGAAGGCGGACTCCACGCGCCCCGTCACCGCGAGATGCATGACGGCGGCGTCCGAGAACATGGTGAACAGGATGCCGAGCACGAACGAGACGATGTAGAGCAGCATCGTCACGAGCGACAGGATGATGAGGATGCCGGAAAGGCCGCCCATCGTGTCACCATAGCCGTATGAACTCGAGTACGCCCACGCGCCGATGCTCGCCGCTCCGCCGAGCACCATCAGGAGCTGGGCGATCAGCGACGGCAACAAAGCGATAAGCGAAAGCGCGCCCGAAAGCGAGCTGCTGAGGAAGCCGAGCGAGAACAACGACGTGCGCAGGATGGAGGCGTTCGTGTCGAACCCGCGCCCGCGCGACAGCTCGCGGCCCCACTCGATCGCGTAACCGTTGCAGCAGATGCCCGCGATCCACGAGATCACAAGCCCGATGGGGCAGGCGATCCAACCGATGATGGGGATGATCAGCACGAGCAGCGAGACGAGCGCGATGATCGCCGGCAGAAACGCGATCTGCATCACGCGCTTCATGGCGCCGGGCACCTTGGTGATGTCGTCGAACGCCTGGGCCAGGCAACCCTTCGGGTAAAAGCCGCCGGGCGTCTGAGGCGGCGTCGAAGTCGAGGCGGGCGCGGTGTTCCAATCGAAAGCCGGCGGAACCTGCGCCGTCGCGGCGGCGTCCGGAGCGGGCACCTGCTGGGTCCGCCCATCCGCCGCAGCGGATCCGGGCTGCTGGGACTGCGCCTGAGCGGTTGCGGGATCGGGCTGCTGGGACTGGCTAGCGCCCGCGGCCGCCTCCTGCTGGGCCAGCTTCGCATTGGGCGCGCCGCACGCGGGACAGAAGCGGGCGGCATCGTCCATCTGATTGCCGCATCGGTTGCAAAACATCGTCTCCCCTTTCCTTCGCGGATGCCGGGTCGGCACCCGGGGCGTCCCGTCATTGTACGCCATCCGACAGATGGACGGTGCGTGCCCATCCAACGTTACGGAACGCGTAACCGACGCGATAACGCAAGACGCGCACCCCGCGCCTCGGGCATCTCGAGAGGGGCGTCCCGCCCGCACCGGACCGCCAGCGTCCACGCAACGCGAAACGCCCGCCGGGCAACCTCGGGAAACATCCCCGGGCGCCATGGCGGGCGTGTGGAACAGAAGGCGACTCGACCTTAGAAGGCGGGCAACACCGCGCCGTCGTAGGTCTCGTCCAGATAGGCCTTGAAATCGTCCGTGGTGAGCACGGCCACGAGCGCCTGCACGGCCTCGCTGTCCTCATGGTCGGGCGTCGTGCAGATGATGTTGGCGTACTCGGTCTGGATGACCTCGGACTGCGGATCCTCGGAGGCGACCGCGTCGCGCAGCGACAGGCCGGCATCGATGGCGTAGTTGCCGTTGATCACCGAGAAGTCGACATCGGCGAGCGTGCTCGGCAGCATCGCGGCTTCCTGCTCGATGATCTCGAGGTTGTGCGGATTGTCCACGATGTCGTTCTTGGCGGCCGTGATCCCCGCGTCCTCGGACAGGGTGATGAGCCCCAGATCCTGCAAAAGCAGCAGGGCGCGCCCCTCGTTGGTGGGATCGTTGGGAACCGAGATCTTGGCGCCATCGGCCACGTTGGCGATGTCATCCGACTTGCCGGCGAACACGCCCATCGGCTCGAAGTGGATGGAGCCGGCGTTCACCAGGTCGGTGCCGTTCTCCTCGTTGTAGTTGTTGAGGTAGTTGATGTGCTGGAAGTAGTTGGCGTCGACCTCACCGGAGCTCGTCACCTGGTTGGGGATGATGTAGTCGGTGTACTCCTTCACCACGAGCTCGATGCCCTGCTCGGCCAGAAGCGGAGCGGCGTACTCGTTCAGGATCTCGGCGTGGGGCGAGGGCGACGCGGCGACGGTCAGCGTGGTGCTCGAGGCGGCGGCGCTGCCCGCCTCGTCGGTGCCGGTGTCGCTCGAGCCGCAGCCGGCAAGGCCCGCCAGGCCGACAAGCCCCAGGCCGGCGACGGCCGCCTTGATGGCGCTGCGGCGGGAAAGATCGATGTTCGAGATGGTGTTCATGGGAAACCTCTTTCTTGGATGCGAAGGATGGAACTGGAAGGCGACGGTGAGCCCTAGCGGTGGTCGACCTTGCGGGCGATGAGGTCGCAGATGCTCTGGATGAGCTGGACCACGATCACGAGCAACACGACGGTGATGATCATGAGCTCGCTTTGATAGCGGTAGTACCCGTAGCGGATGGCGATGTCGCCCAAGCCACCCGCGCCCACGGCGCCGGCGATGGCGGTGTAGCCCAGCACGGCGATGAGGGTGACGGCGACGCCGCGCACGATGGAGGGCAGCGCCTCGGGCAGCAACGCGGAGAACACGATGCGCGGCACGCTCGCGCCGCAGGCCTCGGCGGCCTCGACCGCATCGCGCGGGACCTCGGCGAGCGACTGCTCGATCATGCGCGCCACGAAGGGCGCGGTGGACACGACGAGCGGCACGATGACGCCGCGCACGCCCGTGATGGTCCCCGCGACGGTACGGGTCACCGGGATGAGCAGGATGAGCAGGATGATGAAGGGCATCGAGCGCCCGATGTTCACGATCCAGCCCAGCACGGCGTTGGCGACGGGCGCCGGTCGCAGGCCGCCGGGTGCGGTCAGGTGCAGGATGACGCCGAGCACGATGCCGATCACGTAGGCGATCGCGCAGGACAGGAACAGCATGATGAAGGTATCGAGCGTACCCTGGGCGAGCAGGGCACCGTACTCGGAAAGAAAGTCGTTAAGCATCCCACTCCACCTTTCCGAGCAGCACGCGCGTCGCCTCGGCCTGGGGGTCGGCGAACACGCGCTCCACGCTCCCCTGCTCGACCACGTGCCCGCTCTCGAGCACCGCGACGTTGTTGCAGATCTTCTGCACCACGTCCATGGAGTGGGTGATGACCACGAGGGTCACGCCCGTCTCGCGGTTGATGTCGCGCAGGAGCTTCAAGATCGTGTTGGTGCTCTTGGGGTCGAGCGCGCTCGTGGCCTCGTCGCACAGGATGACCTCGGGTTCGCAAGCGAGCGCACGCGCGATGGCGACGCGCTGCTGCTGGCCGCCGGAGAGCTGGGAGGGATACGACGATGCCTTCTCGCGCAGACCGACACGGTCGAGGAGAGCCAGGGCGCGATCGCGATCCGCCGCGGTGACCTTGCCGTTGGCGGCAAGGTACGGGAAGCACACGTTGTCGAGGACGGTCTTTTGCGCAAGCAGGCCGAAGCTCTGGAAGATCATCGCGACGCGGCGACGGTAGCTGCGCAGCGCGGCACCGGACAGCCCGGTCACGTCGAGACCGTCGACCACGATGGAACCGGAAGTCGGCCGCTCGAGCAGATTGATGGTGCGCACGAGCGTGGACTTGCCGGCGCCGCTCATACCGATGATGCCGAAGATGTCGCCGTCGGCGATATCGAGGCAGATGTCCTCCAGCGCATGGACCTTGCCGTCGGGTGCGGCGAGGGTTTCCGCCGCCTCGGACGTCACCGCGGTCGCGGCGGCGGCTGCCATCGCAAGGTTGGACCCCTGCGCCGAAGCGAGCGAGACGGCCTCGGCCGACTCGCGCGCCACATGACCAGAGCCCTTTTTGGGCAGGTCGAACGATTTATACACGTGTTGGATACTGATCACGGGATTGGCTCCGCTCGATGATATGGATGAGGCAAGAAGGCGGGCCGCCTCCCGCCGGAGACGACCTAACGAAGGCGCCCGGTCTCCCCATGCGCGAGCGATGCGCTCGGCATGGCAAAGTGCCCGGGCGAGGGCATCTCCATGACCATCATCATATGTGCGGCAAACGTAAACATGGGATTTAGGGTAGCAGGGCGCTTTACCCGATGCAAGTACGCAGACGAAAAAGTGACAGAGCGGCCGAACGGGCAACTTGTTGCACCTCGGCTTACGTCTCGGCTCGGTATACCCTCGCCTGTGCAGATACGGAACGCTGCCGACTCGACTGTACAGAGGGCGTTCCGCAGGCGCACGCTCGATGCGGCACCAATGTCCCAAAAATCTCCTAGCCCCTTTTGGGACACTGCCGCATGGAAACGGCGCGGCGGAACGGGATATCCCCGCTCCGCCGCGCCGGACAGAACAGCAGATCGAAGCCGCCGTACGCGAAAACGACCTACTCGGCGTTCTCCTGAGCGTGCTTGTGGCTCGCGGCGTACTCCTCGCGCGTCATGACGTCCTCGATGCGCAGGTTGATGCCGGCGACCTCAAGGCCCGTCATGGACTCGAGACGCTCGGTCACGCGCGCCTTCACGTCCTCGAAGACGGCGGGGGCATACGCACCGTACTCGATGATCACCGAGATGTTCACGATGACACGGTTGTCGTCGGTCACCTCGACCGACACGCCCTTGGTGAGGTTCTCGGCGCCGAGCGTCTCCTGCACGAAGTGCATCAGGTTGCCCTTCATGCCCAGGACGTGCGCGGCCTCACGCGTGGCGATCGCGACGATCTTCTCGATCACGCCGTTGGAGTAGGTGAGGGAGTCCTCGGAGTCGAGCTCCTCGTCCTCGTCCCCATCGGCGTCGATCGCCTCGTCGGCTACCTCCGCGACCTCATCGACTGCATCCGCCGCATCGCCGGCGACCGCTTCCACCGCGTTCTCGGCGGCGTCCTCGACGCGCTCGTCGGCCTCGTCCTCGTGCGCAACCTCGATCTTCAGTTCATCGCTCATGAGATGATCCCCTTTCGGTCTACGTGCGGCGCGTTAGCGCTTGCCGGAAAACAGTCGCCTGAAGAAGTTCACGATGCCGTTGTCGCCATCGCGGATCTGGCCGAGCGCGGCACCAACGCCGGCGAATATGGCGATGACGATGGTCGCCCACAGGCCGATCGTCAGGATCAGCACCGCGAGCACGAACCCGATCACGCCGTAGAGCACCGTGTAGTGATGCGAATCGGCATATGCCCACACCGCGGCGCCGAGCCCCTTGATGAACCCGATGGCGTCCGCATCGAGGCGATGCGTCCGGCGCTTGGGCTCCTCCACCGGCTCGGTCGCCTCGTCGGCGACGGGACCCTGCTCGATGGACAGCTTGGGCGACGCGGACGACCTGCGCCCGTCGGAGGCGGTCTTATCGCTCATCTGGAACCTCCCTGGTGATGATGGTGGTCTTGCTGGGCAGGAAGCGCACGCGCACCTCGATGCCGGCGGTGCCGAGCAGACGGGTGCACGCGTCGGTCACGCGCTGCTGTATACCGTGTGCGAGTCCGTCGAGGCCTTCGTCGGTAAAGGCGATCGCCTCCACGAGCAGGCGCGCGCGGTCGCGGTCGCGTCCGATGATACGGCCCTCCACGCCCTCGATGAGCACGTCGCCGGCAGCCGCCGCGCGCGTGGCGGCGGACGTCAGCGCCTGCAGGCTCACCTCGACGTTCGGATTGCCGTCGGGATGCACGCACGTCGGGTCGGGGCGCCGGGCGTAGGTCGCGATGACGTTCACGAGCACGCCGAGCCCGAGGATGCCGATCGCCACGTACGCGCCGATACGGCCCGCAGGCGTGTCGAGCAGGGCCCGCACGCGATCGCCCATGACGCCCGTCAGCAAGCAGAGAGCGGCGCCGAGGACGGCGACACCCGACAAGAGGTGAATGGTGGCGAGGATGTTCCTGAGCGCTCGCACCGCCGTGCTCCTTCCGATCGTCGCGACCGCCGCGCGGGGCCGCCCATGGATGTACGTATACCCGTCGGCGCGCCCCTTCTTACACGGGCGTCGCCCGCGATACGCACCGGTAACGGAAAGCCGGGCTCACGAACGGCGTCGCGAACCCGGCTCGATGTAGGCTTCGATCCGCGCGGGGACGAGGCCGGCTGGAGGTTACTCCTCCTCCAGGGCGGCGACGACCTCGTCGGTCATGTTCATGGTGTGGTAGACGTCCTGGACGTCGTCGAGATCCTCGAGACGGTCGATGAGACGCTGGACCTTCTTGGCGTCGGCCGGGGTCACGTCGGTCGGCGTGGTGGGGACCATGGTGAGCTCGGAGCCCTTGACCTCGATGCCCTGCTCCTCGAGACCCTTGGAGACGGCCATGAGGTCGCCGGGGTTGGTCCACACGACCCACTCCTCGCCGGCATCCTCGTAGTCATCGCCGCCGGCCTCGGCGACGGCCATCATGAACTCCTCCTCGTCGCCCGCGGCGCCGTTGGCCATCATGTTCTCTTTCTTGTCGTTGGGATCGACGATCTCCTTGGCGACGACGACCTGGCCCTTGCGCTCGAACTGGAACGCCACGGAACCGGAGGTGCCGAGGTTGCCGCCCGCGTGGCTGAACGCGGAGCGGACGTCGGCGGCGGTACGGTTGCGGTTGTCGGTCAGGCACTCGACGTAGACGGCGACACCGGCGGGACCGTAGCCCTCGTAGACGATGTTCTCGTAGACGGCGGCGTCGGCACCGGCACCGAAGGCCTTGTCGATGGCGCTCTTGATCTTGTCCTTGGGCATGGACTGCGCCTTGGCCTTGGCCACGGCGGCGGCGAGGCTGGCGTTGTTATCGGGATTGGGGTCGTTGCCGAGACGGGCGGCAACGGTGATGTTGCGGCTCAGCTTGGAGAAGAGCGCCGAGCGCTTGGCGTCCTGCGCGCCCTTGCGATGCTTGGTAGTGGCCCACTTAGAGTGTCCTGACATGCGAGGCTCCTTCGAATTCATACCACCGTCGCACACGCGCGGGCGTGCGGACGGCCCATAGAAACACACGTTCAAGCATGATATACCGAATGCCCCCGCAGCAAAAGACCCCGACGCCGTTGCCACGCAAAGCGCACGGACCGCCCTGCGTGGAATCGGGGTGCGCGCAATCGGATCGGACGGTTCCCTCCCTGTCAGGATACCGGCGCGTTAAATCACCCGTACCAACCCATCTGCCCCGGTATCGCTTGCGCCCTGCGTGGTAAGCTCTATGCAACCGACGGAATCCGTCTTTCCCGTCGCGCACCTCATGGAAGGAGCCACCGCCATGTTCTGCCCTCAATGTGGTCATCAAAATCCCGATAACGCCAAATTCTGCGCCGGCTGCGGAAAACCGCTGCCCGAGTTCCCCGGCACCGCCCGTGCAACCACCGCTGCGAGCGCACCGCAGGCGACTGCGGCGGCACAGCCTCAGCAGCCGACCGCCGAACCGAGCCAGACCTACACCTACGACCAGGCATCCTCCTCGCCCATCGTCGAATACGGAACCCCCGTGCAGCCTGCGAACTCCAACGACACGACGCTGCGCATGGTGGCGTTCATCTTCTGCATCCTGTCGTGTGTCGGTTTCGGATGGCTGATCGTCCCGCTCATTTGGATGGTCCCCATGACCGTCCATGCGTACGGCATCTACAAGGGCAATAAACCCAACACGATGACCTTCGGCATCTGCACGCTCATCTTCTGCAACTTCATCGCGGGCATCCTGCTGCTCCTCTCCACTAAAGACGAGTAGGCGCGGATACCCACTCAAACCGGATCGTCGTGAAATCGGATCTGCCCAGTCTCACGGTTTCTGAAAACATTCTTAAAAAGTTGTTGCATGGTTGACGGCACATGACTATGATGCGTGCCAACCACAGGGAGGTCGCGCGAGCCCTGTGGCCATGTATTCCGCTTTTCCGCCGGAGCGCTCAGCTCCGAACGGTGGGAAGGAGAGGTCTCATGGGACGACCGAACGATGCATCGTCGCATGCGGCGATGAGCCAAGATCCCGACCCTCACCTGGGGTCGACCACGCATGCACGAGCAGACGCGAACGCTGACGATCTGCTGGAATCAATCAGACACGCGACAATCGAAGATGCACTCGAACGGCTTTCGGCGAACACCGGTGGGCTGAGCTCCGAGGAAGCGACGCGACGCCAGGCGACGCACGGCAAGAATCTGATCGAATCGGGCAAGAAGCGCTCCCCCGTGCTCGCGTTCCTGTCGAACTTCACGCACCTGATGGCGATCCTTCTGTGGGTCGCGGGCACCATCGCCTTTATCGCCGGCCTGCCCGAACTGGGTGTCGCCGTGTGGCTCGTCAATATCATCAACGGCGTCTTCAGCTTTTGGCAGGAGGCCCGCGCGAGCCAGGCGACCGAAGCGCTCAAGAAGATGCTGCCCGCTTACACCGACGTCATCCGCGACGGGCAGGAGCAGAAGATCTTGGCCGAGGACCTCGTCCCAGGCGACATCATGCTGCTCGCCGAGGGCGACAGGATCTCGGCGGACGCCCGCGTCATCGCAAGCTCGGACCTGCAGGTCAACCAATCCACCTTGAACGGCGAATCGAACCCCTCGCGCAAGGTCGCCGACGCCGTGCTCGAGGAAGGCCTCTCGCCCGCCGAGATACCCAACCTGGTATTCGCCGGCACGAGCGTCTCGGAGGGTAACGGGCGCGCCGTCGTCATGCGCATCGGCATGGACACCGAGTTCGGCAAGATCGCGAGCCTCACCCAGAACATGCAAGAGGCCCCCAGTCCGCTTCAGCGCGACCTCGACCGGCTGACCAAGCAGGTCACCGTCTTCGCCATGTGCATGGGCCTTATCTTTTTCGCCCTGAGCATGTTCGTCGTGCACGAGCCGTTCGCGAGCTCGTTCATCTTCGCGCTCGGTATGGTCGTGGCCTTTATCCCCGAGGGCCTGCTGCCGACCGTGACCTTGTCGCTGGCCATGGCGGTACAGCGCATGAGCAAGCGGAACGCCTTGGTCAAGAAGCTGAACTCCGTGGAGGCACTCGGATCGACGAGCGTCATCTGCACCGATAAGACCGGCACGCTCACGCAAAACGAGATGACGGTCAACCACCTGTGGACCGCGACGCGCGAATACGACCTGACGGGCGTGGGCTACGCGCCGACAGGTTCCATCGAATCGCAAGGGACGACGTACCGCGCCGTGGACGATCCCGATCTGGAGCTCTTGCTCGAAGGCGGCCTTCTGTGCGGCAACGCGCGCCTGCGCGCGCCGGAGGACCCCGAGCATCGCTACGAGGTCTACGGCGACCCCACCGAGGCATGCCTGATCGTATCCGCGCAGAAGGGCGGCATCGATCCCGCCGAGCTCGAGCGGCGCATGCCCCGCGTGAAGGAGCTGCCCTTCGAGAGCCGCCGCAAACGCATGACCACGGTGCACGCACTCGAGGACCCCATCGACGGCGCCACGCGCATCGCCTTTACCAAGGGCGCGCCCAACGAGGTCGTACGCCTTGCCGACACGATCCGCGTCGGTGGGCGAACCGTACCCATGACCGAGGAGCTCCGCGCGCGGATCATGGAGGCCAACGACGGCTACGCCGCCGACGGCCTGCGCGTGCTCGCCGTGGCGTACCGTCCCCTCGGCGCCCAAGCGGCGCGCGAGGGAGTGCCGGCATCCATGAGCGCCTACACGCCCGAAACCATCGAGTGCCACCTCACCTTCGTCGGCCTCGAGGTCATGATGGATCCGCCTCGTCCTGAGGTGGCAGCGGCCGTGGCGGAATGCCGCCGCGCCGGCATCCGCATCGTCATGATCACCGGTGACTACGGCCTCACCGCCGCGAGCATCGCACGCCGTATCGGCATCGTGGACGGCGACGACCTGTCGGTCATCTCGGGCTTCGAGCTCGCGCACATGGACGACGCCGAGCTCAAACGCCGCCTTGCCGGGCAGGTGGTCTTCGCCCGCATGGCACCCGAGCAGAAGCTGCGCGTGGTTTCGGCCCTGCAGGAGATGGGCGAGGTCGTGGCCGTCACCGGCGACGGCGTGAACGACGCGCCCGCGCTCAAGAAAGCCGACATCGGCGTGGCGATGGGCGTCGCCGGGACCGACGTGGCCAAGGAAGCCGCCGACATGATCTTGACCGACGACAACTTCGCCTCGATCGTCGCCGCGATCGAGGAGGGACGCGCCGTCTACAGCAATATCCGCAAGTTCTTGCTCTATATCTTGAACTCCAATGCGCCGGAGGCCGTGCCGAACGCGGTGTATCTGCTCTCGGGTGGAGCGGTCCCGCTGCCGCTGACCACCATGCAGATCCTCACCATCGACCTGGGCACCGACATGCTGCCGGCACTCGGCTTGGGCACCGAACCGCCCGAGCAGACCGTCATGGACCAGCCGCCGCGCGACCCCAACGAACGGTTGCTCAACCGTCGCGTGCTGGTCAAGGCGTTCCTGTGGTACGGCCTCATGGGCTCGGTCGCCGCCATGATCGGGTACTTCTTGGTCAACGTGCTCAACGGCTGGCCCGACGTCCCGCTGGCGGGTCTGGGCGACGAGGCCGACCCGGTCTACATCCAGGCGACGACCATGACGCTCGCCGGCATCGTCTTCGCCCAGATCGGCCAGGTCATGAACTGCCGTACCGAAAAGACCTCGGTGTTCAAGGTCGGCCTGTTCTCCAACCGCAAGATCCTGGTCGGCATCGCCTTCGAGGTCGTGCTCATCGTGTTCCTCACGATGTTCCCGCCGCTGCAAGGCGTGTTCCACACCGCCCCGCTCGCATGGCAGGACTACGTCTTTCTGTGCTGCATCCCGCCCGTGGTGGTCGCGATCGAGGAGGCGCGCAAGGCGTGGCTGCGCCATCGCGACGCGGTGCGCGCGAGGCGAGGTGGTGCGCGATGAAATCGCCGGCACCGGCGAGGTACCCGGCGCGACAGGTGCGCCCCACACGAGGGCGCCGCGACGTCGCCTGGCTTCGCATGATGAAATCTTTCTCCCCTCTTCGTAAGGATGGTGCACGATGAACGTGATCGTCGTTGGCGTCGGTTTCATGGGATCCGGTTTGGTCAAGCGCCTTACACGGCAGGGATTCGACGTCACCGCCGTCGACCGCGACCAAGCCGCCCTCGACGCGCTCGGATCAGATTTCGAAGGCGCTCGAATCTGCGGCGTCGGATTCGACCGCGCGGTACTGGAGGAGGCGGGCATCACGCGCGCGAGCGCACTCGTGTCGTGTATGGGATCCGACGAGGCCAACATCGTCGTGGCCCACATCGCGCGCAGCATGTTCCGCGTCCCGCGCGTCATAGCCCGCCTGCACGACCTCTCCAAGGCCGAAACGTATCGGCGTCTGGATATTCAGACCATCTCGCCCAACGCCTGGGGTATCTCGCGCATCTGCGAGCTGCTCACCTATCGACAGCTCGACGGCGTGTTCGAGATCGGTTCGGGCGAGGTGCGCCTGGTGCGCGCGGACGTGCCGCCGCTGCTGGCGGGTTCGACCGTCCGCGAGATCACCAGCATCGGGGAGGTGCAGATCGTCGGCGTCTCCCACGGCAACGAGACGTTCATCCCCACGCAGGGGACGATTCTCGCCGACGGCGATATCGTCTACGCGGCGGTCGCGGCCTCGGCAAGTCGGAAATTCAAGCAGATGCTCGGCATCGGAGAGTAGGCGATAGCTATGCAGATCATCATCGCGGGCGGCGGCAAGGTCGGCGCCCACCTGGCATCCCAACTCTGCGGCGATGGCGAGAAGGTCACCATCGTCGAGAGCCATCCCGAGGCGATCGCGCGCCTGCACCGCACGTGTCCGGAATGCACCGTGATCGAGGGCAGCGCGACCGACCCGCTCGTGCTCGAGCGCGCCGGCATCCACATGGCGGACGCCCTCGCCGTCGTGACGGGCAAGGACGAGGTGAACCTCGTCATCGCCATGCTCGGCAAGATGGAATTCGCCGTTCCGCGCGTCATCTCACGGGTGAACGACCCGGCAAACGCCTGGATGTTCACGCCGGCAAACGGCGTCGATGTGGCCATCAACCAGGCAGAGATCACCGTGCGCTTCATCCACGAGGGCATGAACCTGCGCGACATGTTCACCCTCATGAAGCTCGGACGCGACGAGCACAGCATCGTCCAGGCGACGGTGAACCCCGGCTCCAAGGTCGACGGCACTTCGCTCGCCGACATCGCGTTCCCCGCGCAGACGATCGTCGTCGCCGTCGAGCGCGGCGACACCCTTACCGTCCCCAACGGTCGCACCGTACTGCACGCCGGCGACGAGGCGATCCTATTCTGCAGCCGTGAGGGACGGGACGCGATCCGCCGGCTCTTCGCATAACGGCGCAGCGCGGGAAAACGGGTGGATTCGGGCCGGGAGTCGTCACGCAACGACCCCGGCCTGTTTCCACGCCCCGAGTGCCGCGGTACCGGCAAAGGGCAGCGTGAACATCACCGGATACAGGTAGCGCAGGTAGGTCGACCCGTTACAGGGACCGATGAGGCACACGGCGAGCACCGCGACGAGCGGCAGCAGCAGGGCGCAGGAACGCCAGCGGCGCTCGCGCACCAGATACACGAGCAGCAGCACCAGCAGCCACACATACGGCGCCGACGTCATCGCCAGGGAGAGGACCGGCAGCTGCAGCCATGCCGTCCGGTAGAGGTCGACCGCGTGGCCGAGCGCCTCGGATACCGGCGTGAACCAGCGATGGAAATCGAACTGCGCGCGGTTCTCCTCGCGCGCCATGATCGTATCGCTTGACGCCGCGGTGTACATCCAGGGCGTCCGCTCGCTGGGATAGAAGTAGCCGTAGTAGTTGGCGATCGTCGCCGAGAGGTAGCAGGCCGGGTCGCGGAGCAACTGCGCCGCCCATACGCGTAGGTACGCCGCAAGGTCATCGGATGTCGCGCGCTCGTTGAAGCCGTTTTTGACCGCGTCGGACTTGGTCGGCACATAGCGGGACGCCAGGGTATCGTAGCCGAGCACGCGGTCGATCATCGCGCGTTCCTCCGCGCTCACCGACCCATCCGAAGCGCCGTCCGCGATACCGGCGTTCGCCCCGTCGTGCTTTGCCACGTAGCGCGCCGTCTGCTGGAACGGGATGGAGAGCGCCTCGCGACGGCTGCCCGGCGTGATATGGAGCGCCGGCATGACGACGGCGGTGAGGGCGACCTGCACGGCGAGGGCCACGACCAGCGCGGCGACCGCGCAGCGGGCGACACGGCGGGGCGCCCCCACGGCGATCCCGTCGGTGCGGCGCGCGGCACGAAGACCGATCACGGCGAGCGCCGCGCAGATGACGGCAGGGAATACCACGCCGCCGTTGCGCAGCACCGCCGTTGCCGTGCAGGCGAGGATGAACAGCGCCCCGTCGCGAAGACTCCAGCGCGGTGCACCCACCACGGCACCGGCGCGCGGGAACGTGGCGAGCAGGATAGCCGCCTGCGCCACCATCAGCGCGAAGGCGTCGGCGAACAGCACGTCCTTGGTGGCCAGCACGGCATAGTTGGAAAACAGCGGCACCACGGCGAAGATCACGAGCACAACCGCGCGGGCGCCCGCAGGGGCGCCGAGCCGCCTGAGCGTGGACACCAGATACGCCGCGCAGGCGGCGGTCGCCGCGAACTGCAGGGCCGTGTAGATGAACAGCCCGACGTTCTCGTCGCCGAACACTGCCATGCCGAGCTGCACGCATCCGCCGAGGATCGCGGTGTGCACCACGGGATGGTGGCCGTTGAGCAGCACGTCCGGGTCGAGCAGTTCGAGATACGAACTCGTCCCGCTCGGCAGACCGAACCACTGACGGATCTGGTCGCCCGTGTCGCCCATGAACACCCCGGGGACGCTGGCGACAAGCGCCGGCAGCCACGCGACGATCAGCACGGAAAACGGCACGGCGAACGGATGCCGGTCGAACAGGCGCCACGCGATACGCGCGAGCGTGTCCGCACCCCGCGCGCCCGTATGCTCCCGCCGCCGCCCCGCTCGATCGAACAGCTCGAACAGCACGGTGATCCCGACGATACCGCAGATGCACCAGCCCGCCGCGGCGACAAGCGACTCGATGATGCGGCTCGCACCGCCGAGCACCAACGAGGCGTCACCGGCCACATCGTAGCTTTTCCCCACCACCATGCAGCAGGCGAAACCGAGTGCCGGCAGCAGCACCGAAGGTCTCCGGGCGCTCCGCATGCCGAACACGACGGCGCGGATGGGAAGCGCCGCCAGACCGGCGAGCGCGAGCAAGGCGGGCGCCGATACGCGCCCGGAGCACGAAAGCAGCACCTCGTAGCAGATGTAGAGCGCACCGGTCGCATCGGGGTCGATGCGCCGGATCGCCTCATAGGAGGAAGCCGCGGGATCGAGTGAGGCCGCGATCGCCACGAGCAGCGCCATGGCGCATGCCGCCGCCGTCTGGGCAGGGCGGTAGCGCGCGAACAACAGCTCGCGCACGCAGGGACCTCGGCGGTTGTCGCGTGATGCCATACGGTATCGTCCTTTCGGTCATCCCCCCCCGACACCGACACGTTCACGTCAAGCCATCGGTACCCGCTCGCCGTTCGAGCAGACACCTCACCCGTATATCCCTGTAACCCTCATTCCTCGATATAGGCGCGCTGCGGCCTGTCGGCGCGCTGTGCGTACGCGATCAGGGCGACGCCGATGACCACGAGCGGCAGGCTCAGCAGCTGCCCCATGGTGATGACGCCGCCGAACAGGTAGCCGAGCTGCGCGTCCGGCACGCGCACGAACTCGACGAGGATGCGCGCCACGCCGTACCACGCCACGAACACGCCCATGAACGTCCCTTGGGGCGGGATCGGCGTGCGGCGCGAGAGCACCTGCATGATGCAGAACAGCACGACGCCCTCGAGCAGGGCCTCGTACAGCTGCGAGGGGTGCCGCGCGATGTCTCCCCCGCTCTCGAACACCACGCCCCACGGCAGGTCCGTTGGTTTGCCCCACAGCTCGCCGTTGACGAAGTTCGCGCAGCGGCCCAAAAACAGCGCCGCCGGCGCGCCGATCACCGCGAGGTCGGCGATGGTCCACACCGACAGGCGGTACAGGCGGCACACGAGCGCGCCGCCCACGATACCGCCGACAAGGCCGCCGTGGAAGCTCATGCCGCCGTGGTTGAGCGCGAAGATCTCCAGCGGGTTCTCGAGATAGTAGCCCGCCCCGTAGAAGACGACGTAGAACAGGCGCGCCCCGACGATGAGACCGAGCACGACACCGGTGACGACCGTCACGAGGTCCTCGAGCGACACGCCGAGCTTCCAGCGACGCTGGGTGCGGTACATGACGATCGCCGTGAGGATCGAGCCGACGATATAGGCCAGGCCGTACCAGTAGATCGTGATCGGCCCCCACGAAAACGCGACGGGATCCAGGCTATGGTAGAGCTCGTTGAGCACGATACCCCCTTCGAGCGGGACGGGACGAACGACGGCGCCCGTGCGAAGCAAAGCGGGTGGGACGCCGCATCTCGTATTCGGTCCCTATACAGACGATGCGGCCACGGTGAGGTGGCCGCATCGCGCACAGGTCGTTTGACGCCGCGATTAGAACGGGGCGTACTCGTCGTACAGGTCGGACATGTCGCCGCCCATCTCGTTGACGGCCACGACGCTCGTGACGCCGGGCACGTGCTCCTTCAGGATGCGCTCGATACCCATGGAGAGCGTGAGCTGGCTCATGGGGCAGCCGGCGCAGTGACCGGTGAGCTCGAGGGAGACGACGCCGTTCTCGTCGACGCCGTGATACTCCATATCGCCGCCGTCGGCCTGCAGGTTCGGGCGGATCTCCTCGAGGACGGCAAGCAGCAGCTTCTCGTTGACAGCCACAGGGGGCTCCTTTCCTATGCGATCGTGCGGGCGGGCGCGACCGGCCCGCAGGTATCCGTTATGGTACTACAAGCTGATACCCACCTGAAGCCGCGACAATCCCCCGAACGAAGACAACGGGAAATCGCTGTCGTTCGCACGGAACGATCGACGATCCCGAGCGGATCCCGCATCAGCCCGCAAGACCGGACGCCACGGTCGCGAAGGCCACGATGACACCCACGATGGACTCGCCGCCGAGCACGCCCGAGGCGACGACCACGCCCGCCTCCTCCGAAGCCTCCGCATCCGTTCCGCGGACGGCGCAGACGCGGTCGTAGGCCGAGCGGACCACGGCGCCGAGCACGGTCGAGATGGACATGTAAAACGGCAGGTACACGCCGAGGCCGAGCATCATCGAGGGAATGCCCGCCACGTAGAGCACCGCGCCGGCGAGCAGCCCGATCGCGAAGCCCGGCACGCTCGGGATACCCGACACCATCGTGGCGACGACGTTGGCCTGGGCGGACACGAACAGCGCGTCCGTGCCGAACGCCTCGGGTCCGTAGGCCGTCACGAGCGCGACCATGACTGCCACGGCGACGAACGTTCCCAGCACCGCGCCGATCGCCTGGCCGAACCACATGGAACGCGGACTCGTGCCGATGATCTGGCCGGTCTTGAAATCGCTCATGACGTCTCCCGCAAGACCGCACGCCACCGCGATGATGCCCGCGACGAAGAACAGCTGCACCTGCGTTGCCTCGGAGAACGCCGCCACGAACAGCAACACGATGAGGCCGAAGATCTCCATGGGGTCGATGCCCGACTGACCGACGGACTGCGCGCTCATGATGGCCGTCACGAAGGCGAGCAGCACCACGACGACGGCGACCACGGGGCCGAGGTCGAGGACGAAGCACACGATGAGCGCCGCGGCCGCGGCCATGAGCGCGAGCACGCCGGCGTCGTAGCGCGAGATGAAGCGGGAAACGAAGCCCTGCGGTGCGTCCTGGTGCGCTTCCGGCTCACCGGCCGACGCGCCGCCGTGGGCGACCGTCTTGATGCGCGCGCGCCGCAGCACCGGCAGCGCGATGTCGCGGATCACCACGCCCGCGCCGGACCCCATCATGAGCCCCATGCCGAGGCTGCTCACGATGCCCTGCGCCGTTTCCGTATCCCACAGGCCGATGGCGTCGCCGCCGACCACGATGCCGAACCAGCCGAGCACGGCGCCGAGCGCCCAGTAGACGATGGAGCGGCGACCGGCCAAAAAGCCCACGGCCCAGCGCATCGGCGAGTTCTGGATGCCGAAGGCCACGCCCGGCACCGGCAGCTGCAGCACGAGCGAGGGCATAAGGGCGAACACGTCGCGCGCCACGCACCACAGGCCGGCGATCGCCATGGAGCCGAAGAGCTTGCGCCCGGTGGAGCCGCCGTCACGGCTGGCGAGCAGCGTCTCGGCCGCGGCGGTGCCGATGGGGTACTCGAGGTCGGACTCCTCGACGAAGTGCCGCTGGATGAGCGCGGTGCACACGAGGCCGAGCAACGTGCCGGCGAGCGCCACCGCGAGCATCTCGCCCCAGCCCACCTGATCGGTCATGCCGAGCATCCAGATGCCGGGGATGGTGAAGGCCAAACCGCCCGCGACCATGGAACCGGCGGACATGATGACCTGGGTGATATTCGCTTCGTTGAGGCTCGTCTTGCCCACTGCGCGCAACAGGACGAGTGCGGTGATGGAGGTGAAGATGGTCGGCCACGGCAGGGAGCCCATCTTGAGGGCGGTGTAGACCGACGACGCCGTGATGATGACGCAGCCGACGCAACCGATCAGAATGCCGGCCGCCGACAGCTGCCCGCGCAGACCCGCGCGGTCGCTCGTAGAGCTCATGTTGTTCTCCCTCGTATATCCGCTTCCCCTCGAACCGGGAAGTCGGGTTACGGAACGGACGCGTGAGATTATACAATGCCCACGAGCCTCGGGGCACCATGTAGAATTACCCCAGGGGTTATTTTACAGAGGAGGACGATATGGAGCGGGTTCTGACCGTCGACGTGGGGAACACCACCACGCGCTTCGGGCTGTTCACCGCCGACGACGGCGACGCGCCCGAGCTGCTGGGCTCATGCGAGTTCACGACCCAGCAGCCGCTCACCTGCGACGAGGCGCGCATCCAGGTGCGCCAGGCGCTCGCACTGCTCGACGCCCGCGACATCGACGGCGCCATCCTCTCGTGCGTGGTCCCCTCGCTGACCGACACCTGGCGCCAAGCGCTCGCCGCCCTTTGCGACAGGCGGCCGCTCGTGGTGGGGCCGGGTCTCAAGACCGGCGTCCAGATGCGCTACGACGACCCATCCGAGGTGGGGCCGGACCGCATCGCCGACGTGGTCGCCGCACGGACCGCCTACGGCGCGCCGGCGGTCGTGGTCGACCTGGGCACCACGACCAACTTCGAGATCATCGACGACCGCGGAGCGTTCGCCGGCGGCATCATCGCGCCGGGCGTCGCGCTCGGCGCCCGCTCGCTCGCCGCGGCGGCCGCGCGCCTGCCCATCATCGAACTGCGCGCGCCGGCGCGCGTCATCGGCCGCAACACCCGCGCCGCCATGCAGTCGGGCGTGGTCTTCGGCGAGGTCGCGCGCATCGACGGCCTGCTCGACGCCGCGATCGCCGAGGCCGGGCTCGCCGATCCCACCGTCATCGTGACCGGCAAGGGCGCCGCGACCATCGCCGCGCTGCTGCGCCACGACGCAGCCGTGGACGACACCCTCACGCTGCGCGGCCTCGCCCTGCTGTGGGCGGCGAACCGGAAATAGCGGGAAAATGGGGACTGTCCCTATTTTCCCGCCCTGCCGGATACGAACTGGGAAAAAGGGGACTGTCCCTATTTTCCCATCAGACGGTCGGCGACGGCTGCCACGGCCTCCTCGCTTACCGCGCCGCAGGCGGTGCAGGACCCCGAGGCGCCCTCGTCCTCGTCGTGATGCGGACGGAACTTGGAATCCACGGCGTCCATCTCGAGCGGTTTGATATGCTCCATCGTGAAGCCCTTGCCCGCGCGCATGTTCTCCTTGGCGACCGAGATCATGAGCTTGATACGGTTCAGCTGGTTCACCTCCGAAGCACCCGGGTCGTAGTCGACGGCCACGATGTTGCTCTCGGGATGCAGGCGGCGTAGCTCCTTGATCACGGCCTTGCCCACCACGTGGTTGGGCAGGCAGGCGAACGGCTGCGTGCAGATGATGTTGGGCGCGCCGTGATCGATGAGGTCGAGCATCTCGGCGGTGAGCAACCAGCCCTCGCCCATGTTGTTGCACAGCGACAGAACCGTGTTGGCCTTCTCGGCCATAACGGAGATGGGCTCGGGGCGCTCGAAGCGCACGGACTTCTCCAGCAGGTCGTCGACCGGCTTGCGCATCCAGTCGACCGCCGCGATCGCCGCGTCCATCGCGGCACGCGATGCCGCGGAGCTGCCGAGCTCGTCCTTCTGCACCTTGGCGTTGCTCATCGAGTACAGGAAGAAGTCGAGCAGACCCGGGACCACGGCCTCGCAGCCCTCGTGCTCGATGACCTCGACCACATGGTTGTTCGCGGTGGGATGGAACTTGACGAGGATCTCGCCGACCACGCCCACGCGCGGCTTGGAGCCCTCGCCGACGAGCGGCATGGTGTCGAAGGCGTGGATGGCCTCGCGCGACAGCTTGGTGAAGCTGCGGCGCGTGAACTTGGGCGCGAGCTTGCGGGCGCGCGCCATGTACTCCTCGAACAGCGCGTTCGCGGCGCCCGGCGTAGCCTCGTAGGGGCGGCAGCGATAGAGCATCTGCATCATCACGTCGCCGAACAGCACGCAGTACACGGCGGCCTTGAGCAGGCCGGGCGACAGCTTGAAGCCGGGGTTGGACTCGTCGAGCTTGACGGCGGCCAGACTGATCACGGGGATCTCGGGGTGACCGGACTCGCGCAGCGCCTTGCGGATGAGCGCGATGTAGTTGGTGGCGCGGCAGCCGCCACCGGTCTGGGAGATGATGACCGCGGTCTTGGACAGGTCGTAGCGGCCGCTCTCGATGGCCTCCATGATCTGGCCGGTCACGAGAATCGACGGGTAGCAGATGTCGTTGTTCACGTAGCGCAGGCCGGCCTCGACGGCGCCGCGATCGGTGGAGGGCAACAGCTCGAAGTTGTAGCCGCCCGCCTTCATGACCTCCTTCACCAGGTCGAAGTGGATCGGCGCCATCTGCGGGCACAGGATAGTGTAGCCCGCATCGCGCATCTCCTCGGTGAAGGGCACCTTCTCGAACGCAGCGGAGTTAGCGCGGCGCTGCGCGGACAGCGCGTACTTGTGCGTGGCGAACGCCGGGGCATCGCCACTCGGCGTCACGGGCGCGGCGTCACCGGGCTCGTAGGCCTCACCGGCGGCAGCGGCCGCGGCGGCGCGCTCGGCCTCCTGGTCCTTGAGGGCGGCCATGAGCGAGCGGACGCGGATGCGCGCCGCGCCGAGGTTCGACACCTCGTCGATCTTGAGCACGGTGTAGATCTTGCCGGACCCCTCGAGGATCTCCTGGACCTGGTCGGTGGTGAGGGCGTCCAGACCGCAGCCGAAGGAGTTCAGCTGGATCAGGTCGAGATCGTTGCGCAGCGTCACGAGCTTGGCCGCACGGTACAGGCGGCTGTGGAACATCCACTGGTCCACGACGCGGATCGGGCGGTCGGGCTTCACGAGGTGCGCCACCGAGTCCTCGGTGAGCACCGCGAACCCGAAGCTCGAGATGAGCTCGGGCAGGGCGTGGTTGATCTCGGGGTCGTTGTGGTAGGGGCGCCCGGCGAGCACGATGCCGTGGCCGCCGTGCTCCTCGATCCAGGCGATGGTCTCCTCGCCCATGGTCTGGATCTGCTCGTGGAAGGCGGCGTCGGCCTCGTAGGCGGCGTTCACCGCGGCGTCGATCTCGGAGCGGGTGATCTTGGGCCCGCGCACGCGACCGCGCCCGGCCTCGGCGTCGGCCACACGATCGACGGCGATGAGCTGGTACAGGCGGCGTTTGAGCTCGATCTTATCGTGGTATGGCACGAACGGGTACATGAACTCGACGTCGTTGGCGGCGATGTCGTCGATGTTCAGACCGAGCGCCGTGGGATAGCTCATGACGATCGGGCAGTTGTAGCAGTTGCCCGCGGCCTCGTCCTCCTTGCGCTCCCAGCGGATGCAGGGCATCCAGATGAAGTCGACGTCCTTGTCGATGAGGTTCATGATGTGGCCGTGGGAGAGCTTGGCCGGGTAGCACACCGACTCCGACGGCATGGACTCGATGCCCGCCTCGTAGACCTTCTTGCTCGAGTTGTCCGACAGCACCACGCGGAAGCCCAGCTTGGTGAAGAACGTGTGCCAGAACGGGTAGTTCTCGTACATGTTAAGCGCACGGGGGATGCCCACCGTGCCGCGCGGGGCGTCGGCCTCGTCGAGCACGGGGCGGTCGAACAACAGCTCGTTTTTGCGGGCGAACAGGTTGGGGGCCTCGGTCTTGGTCTTCTTGTGGCCCGCGCCCTTCTCGCAGCGGTTGCCGGTGATAAAGCGACGGCCGCCGCCGAAGTCGTTGATGGTGAGCTGGCAGTTGTTGGAGCAGCGGCCGCAGCGGGCGTGCTTCTGCGTGACGGTGAGCGTCGCGATCTCGTCGGCCGTGAGAATGGTCGAGACACCCGCCTCGCCCGCGCGGTCGCGCGCGAGCAGGGCCGCACCGTAGGCGCCCATGCAGCCGGCGATGTCGGGGCGGATGGCGTCGACGCCGGTGAGCTGCTCGAAGGCGCGCAGGGTGGCGTCGGACATGAAGGTGCCGCCCTGGACGATGACCTTGGTGCCGATCTCCTTGGGATCGCGCAGCTTGATGACCTTGAACAGGGCGTTCTTGATGACGGAGTAGGACAGGCCGGCGGCGATGTCGCCCACCGTCGCGCCCTCCTTCTGCGCCTGCTTGACGCGGGAGTTCATGAACACCGTGCAGCGGCTGCCCAGATCGACCGGGTTCTTGGCGCGGATGGCCTCCTCGGCGAAGGCGCGCACGTCCATGTTCATGGACACCGCGAAACTCTCGATGAAGCTACCGCAGCCCGAGGAGCACGCCTCGTTGAGCATGATGTGCTCGATGACGCCGTCGCGCACGCGCAGGCACTTCATGTCCTGGCCGCCGATGTCCAGGATGAACTCGACGCCGGGCAGGAAGGCCTTGGCGCCGCGCAGGTGCGCCACGGTCTCGATCTCGCCCGAGTCCGCCTTGAGCGCCTCGATGAGCAGTGCCTCGCCGTAACCGGTCGTGGTCACGTGCCCGATGGTGCAGCCCGCGGGGATGTGCGCGTAGAAGTCGGCCATGATCGTCTTGGCCGTGCCGAGGATATCGCCGTTGTTGTTGCCGTACCAGGTGTGCAGCAGCTGGCCGTCCTCGCCGACCATAGCCGCCTTCATCGTGGTGGAGCCGGCGTCGATGCCGATGAACACGCGACCGCCGGCATAGCTCGCAAGATCGCCCTTGGGCACGACCTCGCGGTCGTGGCGGTCCTTGAAGGCGCGGTAGGCCTCGTCGTCGGCGAACAGCGGGTCCAGGCGCGCGACCTCGGAGCCCTGCGTGTCGCCGAGCGCGTCGATGGCCGCGATGAGCTCGGGGAACGTGGAGAGCTTGTCGGACTCGCGGGCCATGGCGGCGCCGCTCGCCACGAACAGGTGGGCGTTCTCGGGCACGATGCGGTGCGCCTCGTCGAGCTCGAGCGTGATGTAGAAGCGATGACGCAGCTCGGAGAGGTACTGCAGCGGGCCGCCGAGGAAGGCGACGTTGCCGCGGATGGGGCGGCCGCACGCGAGGCCGGAGATGGTCTGCGTGACGACGGCCTGGAAGATGGAGGCCGCGACGTCCTCGGGACGGGCGCCCTCGTTCAGCAGCGGCTGGACGTCGGTCTTGGCGAACACGCCGCAGCGGCTGGCGATCGGGTAGATGGTGGTGGCGCCCTTCGCGAGCTCGTTCAGGCCGGAGGCGTCGGTGTGCAAAAGCGTGGCCATCTGGTCGATGAACGCGCCCGTGCCGCCGGCGCACGTGCCGTTCATGCGCTGTTCGATACCCTGATCGAAGTAGATGATCTTGGCGTCCTCGCCGCCGAGCTCGATGGCGACGTCGGTGGCGGGGATGAGGGTCTCCACCGCGCGCTTGCTCGCGATGACCTCCTGCACGAACTCGAGGCCGAGCCACTGCGAGAGCAAAAGGCCGCCCGAACCGGTGATGGCGCAGGTCATGGGCGTGTCGCCGAGCAGACCGACCGCGCCGGCGAACAGGTCGCGCGCGCAGGCGCGCACGTCGGTATGGTGGCGCTGGTACTTGGCGTAGACGATGCCGTTGTCGTCGTTCAGCACGGCGAGCTTGACCGTGGTGGATCCCACGTCGATGCCCAGATGCAGCGTCCCGTAGACGTTGTCCGGGTTCCAGATGGCCCCCTCGGGCACCGCGGTGCCGTCCATCTTGCTGTCCTCACTCATGGGTGCGTCCTTTCCGTTCCTCAAGCTGCAGATTCAAGAGTTTCATGCCGTATGCGGGCACGTTGATGTCGATGGGTTTGCCGTACAGGTCGCCCGGGCGCACGAAGGCGATGACCGTCATGATGCGCGCCATGGTCTCGGGGCTCTCGCGCAGGCCGTTTTCGAACCAGCGCTGCACCACGCCCACCTCGGCGGTGACGACGTAGCTCAGGTAGTAATCGAAGAACGCGCCGAGCGCCCCCGGGAAGATGCCGGTCTGCATGCGGTCGGCCACCGTGGCGCGCGCGAGGTCGATGAGTTTCTTGATGAAAGCGGGATCGCCGCCCGGGCCGAGCAGCGAACCGATGAGCTCGCTGTTGTCGCGCAGGTAGCACAGCAGCTCAACCGAGCCGGGCGCCGGCTCGAGCTCGTCGATGTTGCGGTAGAGCTCCGGCAGCGTCGCCGAGCCGATGCGCTCGATGCGGCTGCGGATCTCGTGCAGCAACGCCGTCTCGACCTGCTCGACGAAATCGGGGATGTCCTTGTAGTGCGTGTAGAACGTGCGCCGCGTGAGGCCCGCGCGGTCGGTGAGCGACGCCACCGTGATGCGCGAGAGGTCCTCGCCCTCGCCGAGCTGCTCGGTCAGCGCGCCGATGAGCGCATGTTGCGAGCGGCGCGAGCGGCGGTCGCACCTGTAGTCGGCCTGAGCCATGCAGTCCTTCCGGTTGCAATTTCACTCTGTGTGCATTATTGCACACCGTGTGCATGAATATACCGCGGGCACCCGCCGGCACCGTCTCTGCACAAGCGACAAGATGGGGCCGGGTTCAAACTTGTCACCCTTTGGCCGACACCGTGTCGTCTACAACGAACACGTCCCCAAATAACCCATTTTGGGAATACTGGGAATATGCCTTCGCATAGGGAGATGATCGCATGTCCATCCTCGCCGCCTTCGCCGTTCCGCATCCGCCGCTGATCGTGCCCGGCGTGGGAGGTGGTCGCGAGGCGGGCATCCAGGCCACCATCGACGCCTACCGCGAGGTCGCCCGTCGCATCGCCGATCTCGCGCCCGAGACCATCGTGATCTCGAGCCCGCATGCGACGTGCTATCTCGACTACCTCCACATCTCGGGCGGCGAGGGCGCGCGCGGGACGTTCTCCCAGTTCGGCGATCGCGCCGATGGGAGCCGTGTGCACTACGACCGCGAATTCGTCGACACCCTCTGCCGGATGGCGGACGAGCAAGGTCTTCCCGCGGGAACGGCCGGAGAGCGCGTCCCCGACCTCGATTGGGGCGTGCTCGTCCCGCTGCATTTCGTGCAGGAGGAATATGAGCGCCGCCGCGCCGCAGGAGACGAGCCGGGAGCCTACCACATTGTGCGCATCGGCATATCCGGGCTCTCCCCGCTCGACCACTATCGCCTGGGCAAGCTGGTGCAACGCGCCGCCGACGACCTCGACCGTCGCTGCGTCTATATCGCCTCGGGCGACCTGTCGCATAAGCTCGCCGAGGACGGGCCGTACGGCTTCGCGGCGGACGGCCCCGTGTTCGACGGCTACGTGTGCGACGCGTTCGCAGCCGGCGATTTTCTCGCCCTGCTCACCGCCGATCCGGGCATGTGCGAGCGCGCCGCCGAATGCGGCCTGCGTTCGTTCCAGATCATGGCGGGCACACTCGACCGCACGGCGGTGTGCGCCGAGCTGCTCTCGCATGAGGGGCCCTTCGGCGTGGGGTACGGCATCGCCGCGTTCACGCCCGCAGGCGCCGTCGGATCCGACGGATCGCGCGCGATCGACGAGCGGTACACGGCGTGGCGCGCCGAGGATATGGCGCGGCGCAAGGCGGCGGAAAGCCCGTGGGTACGGCTCGCGCGCTTCGCCCTCGAGTCCTACGTGCGCGAGGGGCGGCGCATCGATCCGGCGCACGACCTGCCTGACGACTTGGCCGCATCCCTTCCCGACGAGCTGTTCTCCACCGCGGCCGGCGCGTTCGTCTCGCTCAAGAAGAACGGCCAGCTGCGCGGATGCATCGGGACCATCATGCCCACGCGGGACACGCTCGCCGCCGAGATCTGCGCGAACGCCGTCTCGGCGGGCTGCCGCGACCCGCGCTTCGATGCGGTCGATGCCGACGAGCTGGACGAGCTCGTCTACGACGTCGATGTCCTGTCGGCGCCCGAGCCCATCGACGGGCCCCACGAGCTCGACCCCACGCGCTACGGCGTGATCGTGAGCGCGAGCCGCGGGCGGCGCGGGCTGCTGCTCCCCGACCTCGACGGCGTGGACACCGTCGACGAGCAGCTGCGCATCGCGGCGCGCAAGGGCGGCATCAATCTGGATGAACCCAGCGTCACGCTCGAACGCTTCACCGTCACCCGCCATCTGTAACGGAAACAGTGGGAAAAAGGTGCCTGTCCCCATTTTCCCACGCGGGAAAATGGGGACAGGCACCTTTTTCCCATCGGCTTTGGAGGCATCATGAGCACGACCTGCACCGCGTGCCCGCGGCATTGCCGGCTAGCGCCCGGGCAGCTCGGATTCTGCCGAGCGCGTAGGGCGCGCGACGGGGTCGTCGTCGCAGAGAACTACGGCCGCGTGACCTCGCTTGCCCTCGATCCCATCGAAAAGAAGCCGCTCGCGCGCTTCATGCCGGGCACCTTCGTGGTGTCGGTCGGCAGCTACGGCTGCAACCTGCGTTGCCCGTTTTGCCAGAACGCCGACATCTCGCATGCGGGCGAAGCGGATATCCCGTGGCGGGACGTCTCGCCTGAGGAGCTGGTGGGCCTCACGATCGATGCGCGCGCACGCGATAAGCGCGTCACGGGCATCGCCTACACCTACAACGAGCCGCTCGTGGGATGGGAATACGTGCGTGACTGCGCCCGTCTCGCCCATGAGCACGGCCTCGTGAACGTGCTCGTGTCCAACGGCTGCGCCGAGGCGCACGTCCTCGACGAGCTCGCCGGCCTCATCGACGCGGCGAACATCGACCTCAAAGGCTTCACGGACGCGTTCTACGACACCTGCGGCGGCGCGCCGGGTGCACTCGAGCGCGTCAAGGGAACCATCGCGCACCTGGCGGCAGACCCCGCCTGCCACCTGGAGGTCACCACGCTCATCGTGCCCGGCATGAACGACACGGACGACGAGATCGATGCGGCGGCGCGCTGGCTCGCCTCACGTGACGAAGGGCGTGGGCGCGAGAGCATCACCTACCACATCACACGGTTCTTCCCGCGCTGGCACATGACCGACCGCGGGCCGACGCCCGTGGAAACCGTGTACCACTTGGCAGACGTCGCCCGGCGCCATTTGGAGCACGTCTATACCGGCAACTGCTAGGTGACAAGATCGGACCTGGCACCATCTTGTCGCCACGACAACGGGAACCACCAACCGACAAGATTGAACCTGGCACCATCTTGTCACAAGGAGTTGCGACGCCGCTGTTTGCGGACGGTGGCGACCATGTGGCGCGGGACCGCGTGGAAGGCGCAGCGGCCGATCGTGTGGCGGGCGGCGCGCTTGGAGGCGGCGCTGCCGTTTGAGGTCGCGTACGAATGCTCGAAGCGCTCGAGCATGGCGATATCGTTGCCACCGTCGCCGTAGACCGCCACCTCGTCCTCGCGAACGCCGAGATGCCGAGCCAGCCACGCGATCGACGCGCCCTTGTTCACCGCCGGATCGGTCATCTCGAACATCACCGGCGAGAAGGGGGCGTTCACCACCAGATCCGCATGCTCGGTAAGAAACGCCTTGAGCTCGGCGGCGAGCCCCGCATCGGCAACGCGGCAGTTGACCTTGAGCACCTCACGATCGAGCAGGTCGGAAAGCGGCGTCTCGAAGGAGATTGACTGCTGGAACACCTGGCGCATGCCACGCATGGCGATTTGGCGCCACCAAGGATCGGAGGCGAATCCGGCCGTGCGCATCTCGGCGGTGCCGGTCGCAAAGGTCCCCTCGAGCGCGATGCAGTCGAAGCAGATGCCGGGAAAGGCGGGGATCAGCAGCTCAAGCAGCTCGGGACGGACCGGAAAGGTCTTGAGCACCCCGGTGCGGTCCGCGACGATGGCACCGTTCGCCCCGCAGACCTCGACCGGCAGGTCGCCGAAGCCCAAGTCGGAGCCGGACAGCAGAGTCCGCCCGGTCGCAAGCACCACGTGCGCTCCGGCATCGGTCACCTCGCGGATGGCGGAGACGATCGTGCGGTCGACCTTGTGGAACGCGTTGAGCAGCGTCCCGTCGAGGTCGCTGGCGAACAGCTTGATCACGAATACCTTCCAATCAATGGGAAAAAAGTGCCTGTCCCCATTTTCCCACAACGGAGACGACTTGCTGAGATGCCCGAGATCGCCCCGAAAGAGGAGGGAGCACGCCTGATGAGCGGCGACCGACCGAATGAGGGGCGAGGTCGGGCATCTCGGCAAGTCGCGGGGACGGTTCAACCCAACGCGACGTCGAGCACCATCATGATCACGAATCCCGCGATGACCCCGAACGTTCCCACATTGGAATGCTCGCCCAGATGAGCCTCGGGGATGAGTTCCTCGACCACCACGTAGATCATCGCGCCGGCGGCAAACGACAGCAGCCACGGCATGAACGGCTGGATCCAGCCGGACACGAGCACGACCAGGATGCCGAAGATAGGCTCCACGATACCCGACAGACTACCCATGGCAAACGCCCGCCGACGGGAAAGCCCCTCGCGGGCGAGCGGCAGCGAGACCGCCGCGCCTTCGGGGAAGTTCTGCAGACCGATGCCCACGGCGAGCGCGACGGCCATGCCTAGGTAAGCATCGCCCGCCGCGCCGGCGTTTTGCGCCGCCATCGCGAACAGCAAGCCCACGCTCATGCCCTCCGGGATATTGTGCAGGGTCACGGCTGACACGAGCAGCGTCGTGCGCTTCCAGCCGCTCGGCATACCCTCGGGCTCGTCCGCCCCGGCGTGCAGATGCGGCAGCAGCGAATCGAGCAGCACCAGAAAGGCGACGCCGAGCAAAAAGCCGCCCGCCGCCGGGACCCACCCGACCTGTCCGAGCTCCTCGGCCTGCTCGATGGCGGGATTGAGCAGCGACCACACCGACGCGGCGATCATCACGCCGGCGGCGAATCCCAAAAAGATATGGTGCATGAGCTTGCGCTCGCTGCGGAAGAAGAACACCACGGCCGACCCGGCGCTCGTCATGAACCACGTGAACCCGCATCCGGCGGCAGCCCACACGAGCGCACGCATCATCTCGGCATCGATCATACCGACCTCCTTCGATATCCATCGCACACCGCGAACGCCTCCCATACGCACAGGGCGGCGCCGCGGATCCGTATCGGCAACATGCCAAGATGGTACCCACCGGGCGGTGAGTCCGATACATATCGACGCATATCGCCGCCGATTCCGCACGCCCGGCACGCGCAGGCTTTTGACCTGCTCTTTTCCACCCCCTTACCGGCGGGCGACCCACTTCTACGTGTGGTTGAATACCCACAAAACAGCTAGCCGAACAGCATGCGTTCATCATATTGTGACTATGTATGACCAGACGGATAATCCGTCGCACATTCGAAACGCACGGTGATCATGGATATACGACAGATTCGATACTTCGTGTTCGCATTGGAGGGCGGATCGCTTTCCGCTGCGGCGAAGCGTCAGTTCGTGACGGTGCAGGCCGTCTCCAAGGCCATCTCCGAGCTCGAAAGCGAGCTCGGCGCCCGCTTGCTCGTCCGTGGCAACCGCGGCGTCAAGCCCACGGCGATCGGTCAGGGTTTCTACGATCACGCGCGCAAGGCGCTCGCCGCCTTTGACGAGCTCGATGACTTCGCCCGCTGCTTCCCCACGGACAAAGACCCCGATACCATGCTCGTCGCCCTGTGCTCCCCCGAGTTCGCCAACCGCCAGAGCTTCATCACCAACCTCGAGAAGTTCACGAGCACGCACCTCAAGATGAAGGTGAGCATCATCGTGACCGGCGGCCGCGAGGCCATCGAGGCGCTCCGCCGTGGAGAGATCGACGTCGCTTGCACGCTCGGCGAGTACACGAGCCCCGACACCGACATGTTCAAGATCGGCAGCCTGCCCACCGGTATCGCCGTCGCCAAGACGAACCCCTTGGCGCGCAAGGGGTTCGTGACGCTCGAGGACATGCGCCCCTATCCGGTGGTCTGGTCCGAGACCTACGACGAGTTCAACCGCTCCATCCACGTGATGTACCGCAAGCGCGGCCTCAAGTCGCCCAGGGCCATGTTCACGCCCGAGACGACCGAAGCCGAGATCGATGCCTTCTTCACCGAACATAACGGCATCGCCTTCGCCGCCTACCTGCCGTTCTCACAGATCGTGCAGGACTACATGACGCTCGTGAGTATCGACCCCGCGCAGACGGTCAAGATCCCTTTGTGCCTCATCACCCTCAAGTCGCACAAGACCGACGCCTACCTCAAGTTCGAGCGCAGCGCCGGCTTCATGTTCCGCGGGGGCGGCTTCCTCAAATAACGCGCAATAGCGTCTGCCGTTTTCACATGCTCATCTGGGAGAGTCCCTGGTCTGCCAAAAACGACATCGACCAAAGATATGCCATGGACGGCACCGCGGCGTCACGCTCCTCGCGACGCTCGTCACGACGAGGCGCGAGAAGCTCGATTCCCCTCGGCTGCCAGGCGGGTTGCGCATCCACTACGGCAACGTCGCCAGTCTGTCGGATATATCCCATGATGATCGCCTCCGCAATCCTTGAATCCGATGGGCACACGATGCGCTCGAGCGTATCGTGCCACGGCGACGTGGGGCGCAACGCGCTCGACGCCGAAATTCATCACATGGAAAAGAAGACGTAGCACGTTTGTCATCTGCTGGAAACAATAAAAGAACACCTCTGCGATCCGCCCTGCGGGTGAAGAACGTCAGACGTTTTTTCACACCGACGCAAATGGGTTGAACGGAACACGTCCCCACCCAACCCCCAACCAACCTCGCTGATGCATGCTTATGACCTGCGCGTTCAAGCGGCTAAACAGTCGCGCCGCGCGCAGCAGGCATACGATTTGGGGAGGAAGACCCGTGGCTGACAACGCCAAACCGCAAGCTTCCGCGTACGCGTACATCTCGCTTGCCGAGCGCATCCGCGCCGAATGGAAGATCTACATCGTCGCCCTCGTATTCGCCGTGGTGGCGAGTGCGATCGGACAGATCGCCGTGCCGGTGGGACCGGGACAGCTTATCTTGTTCCCCATCTTCTACTCGCTCATCTTGGGCATCCTATCCGGCCCGAGCGTCGCCAAGATCTTCAAGTCGCGCGAGGTCAAAGCGGCGTCCAAACTCGTGATCGTGGCGATCTGCCCGTTCATCGCCAAGCTCGGCATCAACGCCGGCGCTGCGCTCGACACGGTTGTGTCGGCGGGTCCCGCCCTGTTCAGCCATGCCGCGGGCGACATCCTCACCATCGTGATCGCCCTGCCCGTGGCGCTCGCGCTCGGCCTCAAGCGCGAGGCGATCGGCGCCGCGAGTTCCATCAACCGCGAGACCAACCTCGCCGTCACCACCGACGTCTTCGGCGCCGAGAGCCCCGAGGCACGCGGCAGCCTGTCCATCTACGTGGTGGGCGGCATGCTCGGCACTATCTACTTCGGCCTGATGGCGAGCATCGTGGCCGCCTTCAACATCTTCCACCCGCTCGCGCTCGGCCTTGCCGCCGGCGTGGGTGCCGGCATCATGATGGCCGCCGCCGTGGGGTCGCTGTCGGTGATCTATCCCGGCCAAGCCGACCAGATCACCGCACTCGCGAGCGCGTCGCAGACCATCGCCGGCATCGACGGCGTATACCTGGCGATGTTCGTCGCCCTGCCCTTCACCGGTTGGCTGTACAAGAAGCTCGAGCCGCGCTTCGCCGCATGGCGCCACGAGCCGTCCGAGGTCCTCGGACAGGCCGGCTCCGGTGACGCCGCCGCAAACGTGCAGGCCAAGGAAAAGGACGGTGAGTAGCATGATGCGCTCGATCGAATGGGGCTTTTTGTTCGTGCTCTCCGGTATCGGCATCGCCCTTGCCAACTTCGTGGGCTTCCAGGTGGGCATCGCCGAGAGCCTGCCGGGTATCTGCGTGGTCATCGTGCTGTTGCTGCTGGGCATGGCATGCACCAAGCTCATCCCGCTCAAGCTCCCCATCGTGGCGTACGTGTCGGTGCTCGGCCTGCTGGTCGCCTGCCCGATCTCGCCGATCCGCGACTTCGTGATCTCGTCGGTCGCGGTCATCGACCTCACCGCGCCGCTCGCACTCGTGGGCGCGTTCGCCGGTATCGGCGTCGCCGACCAGCTCGGATTCTTTGCCAAGCAGGGCTGGAAGATGGTCGTGGTCGGCATCGTCTTCATGACGGGCTCGTTCGTGCTCACCGCCGTCATCTCGCAGCTGCTGCTCGGCCTCACCGGCGCGATTTAGGCTGACATGCGGGGATGGAGGATATCCCTCAATGCTCAGACAGTCCTCTTCGCGACGGAGGCGCCGCTGGCGCCTCCTGCTCATGCGGAACTGCACTTGAGGGATATCCTCCATCCTCGGTAGCCAATCTGATCGCGCCGGGGAGGACGAGCTGCCGCTGCGACGGCGTCGATCACGCCTTCGCTGCTTAGGTTTTAGTTGGAGGGTTTTCCATGGTTGATATCGTTATCGAAAATGTGAGCGTACTTATGCCGCATGCCGAGGGTGTTGCGCGTCATCGGACCGTCGGTATCGCCGAGGGCAAGATCGCCTTTGTGCGCGACGCGGACGCCGAGGCGGATGCCGTGCTCGAGGCCGCCACGCGCATCGACGGCACGCACAAGCTCGTCATGCCGGGCCTGGTCGATTGCCACACGCACACCGGCCAGCAGCTGCTGCGCGGCCGCGTGCTCGACGAGCTGCCCATGATCTGGACGCGCATCATGCTGCCGTTCGAGTCCACGCTCACCCCGGAGCTCATGCGCCTGTCGGCAAAGCTCTCGGCCCTCGAGATGATCAAGAACGGCACCGCGGCGTTCGCGGATGCCGGGTCGTACTTCATGGATGAGGCGGCGACGGTCTACGAGCAGGCGGGCCTGCGCGGCGTACTATCCGTATCGACCATGGACCAGCCCGGTCTACCCGCATCCATCGCCATGACCTGCGATGAGGCCGTCGCGGCGGCCGATGGCCTCTACGATCGCTGGAACGGCGCAGCCGAGGGCCGCCTGCATGTCGCCTACGCCCTGCGCGCGCTCATGAGCTGCTCCGAGGAGCTTATCCGCAAGACCGCCGACCACGCCAACGAGCGCGGCGCCCTGCTGCAGGCGCACATGAACGAGTACGCCGCCGAGGTCAACTACAGCCTGCAAAACCAGGGTGTCCGTCCCTTCGAGTACCTGGAGCGCCTGGGAAACGTGCTCTCCGAGCGCTTCCTGGGCGCCCACTGCCTCATGCTTTCCGAGGTCGAGAAGAACATCCTCGTGGAGCGCGGCGTCAAGGTGTGCCACTGCCCGTTCTCCAATTGCGCCAAGGCCACGCCCGAGACCCCGAGCCTGCGCAGCCGCGGCGTGGTCGAGGGCCTAGGCTCAGACGGTGCCGCCCACGGCGGTCTGTCACTATGGGCCGAGATGCGCCTGTTCCGCTCGATCATGAACGTCGAGCACGGCGTGCCCATCGCCGACCCCGCTGTCATGCCGGCGCGCGCCATCGTCAACATGGCGACCGAGAACGGCTACGTGTTCTTGGGCGAGCCGGATGCCGGCCGCATCGAGCCGGGTGCCGTCGCCGACCTCATCACCGTCGACTTGCGCAACGCCGGTATGTACCCGTCCGGCAACGTGGTCAACACCCTCGTGGAATGCACGACCGGCTCGGACGTGCGCGACATGGTGGTCGACGGACGCCTGATCATGGCCGACCGCCGCGTGCTCACCCTGGACGAGGACGCCATCCTCGCCGAGGCTGACGAGTACCAGGCCTACCTGGACGACCTGAACGCGTAACGGGACCGCACGCGTCTCCCGTCGACCCCACGCGTCCCCGCCGGGATCCGCCTCGGTGGGGACGCGCCCTGCCTTGCAGCTCACCCAAAAACGGGTTGAACGGAACACGTCCCCAGCCAACCCATCTCATGAAAAGAAGCCCTTTATGACCCTGTTCCTTGTCACCCTCATGAACGCGCTCGTCGGCGCCTGCATCGGCCTGACCGGCATCGCCGGCTTCCTGCTGCCGATGTTCTACGCAGGCTTTCTCGGCCTGACGCCCATCGAGAGCCTCGCGCTGTCGTTTGCCGCCTTCATCGTGTCGGGCATCCTGGGCTGCCCCGCCTACCGCAAGACCGGCGATCTGCCGCTGCGCGCCAGCGCGAGCCTGCTCGCCGGAAGCCTGATCGGTGCGGTCGCGGGCACGCGCGTGGGGCTCATCTTGCCGCCCGCGGTCCTCGCGGTCATCCTATACCTGGTTGTGCTGGCAAGCGGCACCTCGGTGCTCATCCGCATACGGGCTGACGCCGCGCGCTCGGACACCGCCGCAGACGCCAGCTCCGACCCGAAGGCCGCCGGTCGACCCTCCCCCGTCGTCCTGTTCGTCATCGGCGCAGTCACCGCCGTCGTGTGCGCGGAGTCGGGAGCCGGTGGGCCGGTGCTCGTGGTGCCCGTGCTCATGCTGTTCGGGATCCCCGCGCGCCAGGCCGTCGCCATGGCACTCATCGACTCGGTCGCCGTGGGCATCCCAGCCGCAATCGGCTACTTTGCCGGCGGCTCCATCGGCGCCGAGGTGTGGACGCTGCTGCCCGCTGCCCTGATCGCCCACGGAGCAGGCGTCCTCGCAGGCGCCGCCAACGCGCACCGCATCGACGCGTCCACGCTCAAGACGATCGTCGCCGGTGGCTCCATCCTCATCGCCCTCATCAAGCTGGCCCAGCTCATCGTAGGCTAGCCGGGGCGCTCGGACGGTCGGCTGCACGCTCACGTAATCAACACGAGGGCGACAGCGCTACGTTTACCGTCGTTCACCGGCGCGGATGACGATTCCGACCACCGACGACGTCGCGACACTCACACAGATGCCACGCATCCCACGGGAAAGTGTGAGACACTGGATTGGTTACGCAAGCGCGTTCGATGCAAGCCGAGCGGACATCGAAGGGAGGGGCGCGCAGATGTATCTTTCGCATATCGCATCACCGGCCGATATCAAGCATCTCGATCGCGACGCTCTCCCCGACCTGTGCCGGGAGATCCGCCAGGCGCTGCTCGAGTCGTCCGCGAGCGTGGGCGGCCACATCGCCCCCAACCTCGGCGTCATCGAACTCACCGTCGCCTTGCACCGGGTGTTCGACTCCCCGCATGACAAGATCGTCTTCGACGTCTCGCACCAGATCTACGCGCACAAGGCGCTGACCGGCCGCGCGCAGAGCTTCATCGATCCGGCGCATTACCACGACGCCTCGGGCTTCGCCAACCCGCTCGAATCCGAGCACGACCTGTTCGCCATGGGCCACACGTCCACCTCCATCGGTCTGGGCGTCGGCCTCGCGCATGCGCGCGACCTCATGGGCGCGAGCTACGACGTCGTCTCCGTGATCGGCGACGGGTCGCTTTCGGGCGGCCTCGCGTTCGAGGGGCTCGACAACGCCGCGGAGCTGGACGGCGGCCTGATCATCGTCATCAACGACAACAACCAGTCCATCGCCGAGAACCACGGCGGCCTGTACCGCAACCTCGCCGAGCTGCGCGCCACGCAGGGCCGCGCCGCGAACAACTTCTTTTGCGCCCTCGGGCTCGACTACCGCTACCTCGAGGCGGGCAACGACGTGCTCGCCCTGGTGGACGCCCTCACCGAGCTGCGCGGCTGCGAGCATCCGGTCGTGCTCCACGTGCATACCGTCAAGGGCATGGGATTCGCGCCCGCCGAGGCCGACCCCGAGGCCTGGCACCACGTGGGCCCCTTCGATATCGAGACCGGCGCCAAGTCGGCCGCTCACAGACCCGCGCACGTCGACTACGCCGAGCTCACCGCCACCCACCTGATCCCCCGCATGGAGCGCGACCGCTCCATCGTCGCCGTGAACGCCGCGACCCCCTATATCATGGGCTTCACGCCCGAACGCCGGGCCGCCGCGGGTCCGCAATTCGTGGACGTGGGCATCGCGGAGGAACACGCCGTCACGTACGCGACCGCACTCGCCGCGGCGGGCGCCAAGCCGGTGCTCGGCCTGTACGGCACGTTTTTGCAGCGCGCCTACGACGAGTTGTGGCACGACCTGTGCCTCAATGCCGCACCCGCCACGATCCTCGTCTACGGTTCGTCCGTGTACGGCAACACCGACCAGACGCATCTGGGCTTTTTCGACATCGCCATGCTCGGCGACATGCCCGGCCTGCGCTACCTCGCCCCCACCGGCGCCGAGGAGTACCTCGCCATGCTCGACTGGTCGCTCGGCCAGCGCGAGATGCCCGTCGCGATCCGCGTGCCGGTCGCCGCGGCCGAGGCCGCCGGCATGCCCGAGGGCGCCGACCTCGCCGCACCCCGCACGGTGATGCGCGACTACGCATCCGCCTCCTACCAGGTGGTGCGCGAGGGCTCCGACGTCGTGATCTTGGCGCTCGGCGATTTCTTCGGAAAGGGCATGCTGCTCGCCGACGAGCTCGAACGCCGCGTCGGCATCCGCGCCACGCTCGTGAACCCGCGCTTCATCAACGAGCTCGACCGCGACCTGCTCGACGAGCTCGCATGCACGCATCGGCTCATCGTGACCCTCGAGGACGGTGTGCTCGAGGGCGGCTGGGGCGAGAAGGTCGCGCGCTATCTGGGACCGTGCGACGTGCGCGTGCGCTGCCACGGCGTGCACGCCGGATTCCCGGATCGCTACGATCCCGAGGCGCTCCTCGCGCGCAACGGCATGACGATCGAGGCCATGGCCGCCGACACGCTGGAGCTGCTCGGCTGATCGCCGCTATCTGCGCGGGCGCGCCGGACGATCGATGGGCTTCGGACCATATCGGACGCCTTGTTCCGAGCGCTATACTGATACGGCGCGCACGGCACGCGGCGCGCGATCATCTGCACCGATCCGAACGGAGACCCCATGAACGTCCTGGTCCTTCTTCCCTTCCACGACGGACAGCGCGCAACCCTCGAAGCGGGCGCGCCGGATGCCGAGTTCGTCTACACCACCAAGGCCGACGTGACCGACGAGCAGATCGAGGCCGCGGACGCCATCATCGGCAGCCTGGCGCCCGACCGTCTGCCGGCGGCACGCAACCTCAAGCTTTTGCAGCTCAACTCCGCGGGCTACGACAACTACGTCAACCCCGCGGGAACGGTGCCCGCCGACGTCAAGCTCACCTGCGCCGTCGGCGCCTACGGCCAGGCCGTGTCCGAGCATATGTTCGCCATGCTGCTCGCGCTTATGAAGCGCTTGATCGGCTATCGCGACGACCAGCGCGCGCACGAATGGACCGACCGCGGTCCGGTCACCACGCTTGCGAACACGCGCGTGCTCGTGCTGGGCGCAGGCGACATCGGCGCGCATTTCGCGCGGCTTTGCTCGGCCATGGGGGCGCACGTATGCGGTCTGCGTCGCCACGTGGGCGAGGTACCCGAGGGCTTCGAGGCCATGCGCACGATGGACGAGCTGTTCGACCTGCTGCCCGACGCCGACGTCGTCGTGTCGTTCCTGCCGAGTTCGGATGCGACGCGCCGCCTGGCGGACAAGAAGTTCTTCGATGCGTGCAAGCAGGGCTGCTACTTCGTCAACGGCGGCCGCGGTGACCTCGTCGTACAGGACGACCTGATCGCCGCGCTCGAGAGCACCAAGCTCGCCGGCGCCGCCATCGATGTGACCACGCCCGAGCCCCTGCCCGCCGACAGCCCGCTGTGGGACGCGCCCAACCTGTTCATCACCCCGCATGTGGCCGGACAGTTCCACCTGTACACCGTGCTCGACAACATCGCCGCGATCGCCGCGGAGAACCTGCGTCATCTGGCTGCCGGCGAGCCCCTGCGCAACGAGGTCGCGCATTAAGCCGCTGCCGGCATGAACGAACTTTCCCGCCGGCAGCGGCCGCGGAAAGCACATGAGGAGGGATCGACATGAAGGTCATGCTCGTCAACGGCAGCCCGCGCAAGGCCGGCTGCACCGACCGCGCGCTGCGTGAGGTCGCGCGTACGCTCGAGGACGACGGCATCGAGGCCGAGATCTTCTGGATCGGCGCCAAACCCGTGGGCGGATGCGTCGCATGCGGTGGGTGCTCAACCACAGGCGCCTGCGTGTTCGACGACGTGGTAAACGAGTTCCGTATCAAGGCCGCCGAGGCGGACGGCTTCGTGTTCGGCGCGCCGGTGCACTACGCGCACGCCGCGGGTTCGCTGCTCGCGTTCATGGATCGCCTGTTCTACGCCAACGGACGCGCAGGCCAGCCCAACGTGTTCGCCTACAAGCCGGCGGCGGCCGCGGCGAGCGCCCGCCGCGCGGGCACCACCGCCGCGCTCGATGACATCCAGAAGTTCTTTACCATCTCGCAGATGCCCATCGTGAGCTCGCGCTACTGGAACAACGTCCACGGCAACAGCGCCGAGCAGGTGGAACAGGACGAAGAGGGCCTGTGGACCATGCGCCAGCTCGGGCGCAACATGGCCTGGATGCTCAAGTGCATCGAGGCGGGGCGTGCCGCCGGAATCGAGCTGCCCGAACAGGAAGCCGGCACCTGGACGAATTTCGTACGCTGACCCGCGCGGTAAGTCCGTTTTGGACGCTTGCGCGGCAGCAGACCCGTCGGACGAGCGCCCGAAACCGTTCGTTCCGGCGGGCGGTTACAAAAACGGGCACTTTCTAGTTGAATTCCCGCGTTTGCACGCGTATGCAAACGGCGGCGCCGCATTGCGGCGCCGCCGTTTATTGTTTTGTATGTAGTTC